>JBBQWQ010000143.1:0-1685 GCA_038210445.1 Polyangiales bacterium | reverse complement strand
CGACGCCGACAAGGCCAAGGAGATGCGCGCGCGCTTCGACGCCCGCGTCGCCAAGGTGCAGACTGCAATCAACGCCGCGAAGGCCGACGGCAAGGTGACCAAGGAAGAGGCGCAGGAGATCCGCAAGAGCGCCCACGGCGATCACAAGGGCGGCCGTCACAACAAGAAGGCGTGAAGCCTCGCCTCTGCGACCATCCCAAGGCCCGCGTCGACACCCGACGCGGGTTCTTCTTGCGTTCGTCCTCCGCCCCGAGATCGCCATAGCTCACGGGGCCGCCGCCGAAATGCCCTTCCCTGGTCCGCAGGAGGGGAAGTACGGTGCCCTCATGAGCACCACCGCAAGCTCTCGCGCACCATGCGGAGTCGGCCAAGCAACCACTGGCGGTCGTTGGTGAGCTCGCATTCCGATGCTCACTGGATGTATGACCGACTCGTTCAAGGGTTCCACGGGTGCGATGCGTCCGTGGCGGACCGCCTGCTTCGCGGCGAGCGATTTGAGCCCAGCGAGAACGACTACGACTGGCTAGGGCAGGGGGTCTACTTTTGGGAGTATGGGCCAGACCGTGCGCTGCGCTTTGCGCAGGAGCAGAAGGACCGCGGCACGATTCAAGAACCCACGGTGGTCGGCGCCATCATCTCGCTCGGCAACTGCTTCGACCTGATGGACACGCGGGCCACCCAGGAGCTCGAGGTGTGCGCCGCCGCGTTTCGTGCGGGCTATGCGGCGAGGAAAGCGCCGTTGCCCGTCAACGGCGGCACGGCGCCCGACCATAAGCTGCGCCGGCTCGATTGCGCGCTGGTCAATTTCTATATGAATCAGCTCGACGACACCGAGCTGCGCTACGACAGTGTGCGCGGCGCCTTTCACGAGGGCGAGCCGGTGCTAGACGGCAGCAAGATATTTCGAGAAACGCACATCCAGCTGGTGGTCCGCCGCCCAGGTTGCATCCGAGGCGTGTTCCGCCCATACTAACCATGTGTCAGTGCCTCCGCGTCCTATCCGCCTGCCCCCCAATGAGCCCGGCCTCGACGATCGCACGCGCGCCCGGCGGGTGGTGCTCGAGAAGATTCAGCGGATGACGCCGGAGCAGATTGTGAGTGCGGGGATCAAGGCGGGAATCACCAAGGCCGACGGCAGCCTTGCCGAGCCCTATGCCGCCTCTGCGTCGGACCTCCACCAGGGCTGAGCCAGCGCAGGCCAGCAAGACGGCGCGGCCGCGGTGCAGCGTCTTGACTCGGCGAGGGCGGTCGCGGCGAGGCTCTCGCGTCCGTCGCCCAAGGCATGAAGCCTCGTAGGCGGTCCCGGACGTGCAGCCCGGCCATCACCGACCCGACATCGCCTGAGCTAACCACCCGCAATCGCGCACAAAAGTTCATTGTTACGGCACCGGAACAGCTCCGTAAAGAGATGCAAAGCGGGGCATCGAAGTTCGTCGCCGAGCGTCCAACCTCATGAGACCGAAACGAAGGTCTCCAACCACCGAGGAAACGCCATCATGAACCGCTCGCTCTTCGCTCTGCTCTTCTCGCTCCCGCTCGTTACGTTCGCCGGCCTCGCGAGTGCCGATGGCCGTGGTCACGGAGACGGCAAAGACGCGGTCCAGTACCCAGTGCCTGCGGCCGACTTCCAGGCTCGCCACGACGCGCGCGTCACCAAGATGCGCGCCAAGATGGAAGAGCGCATC
>JBBQWQ010000142.1:0-1947 GCA_038210445.1 Polyangiales bacterium | reverse complement strand
GAAGTTGTTGTAGATGCCGTGCGCCGCCGGCCGCACGCCGGTGACCATGGTCACGTGCGCCGGATACGTGAGGCTGGGATACACCGTGCGCATGCCATCGGCGCTCACCCCCTCGGCCACGAAGCGCCGCAAGTTGGGTATCCGCAAGCCCAGCGCGTCGGCCTTGCGGTAGCTGTCGGGCCTCATGCCGTCGATGGACACCACGATGACCCGGCGTTTCCCGCTGGCGGGCGGCGGCCCCTTTGCGGGCGGCGCGGCGCTGCTTGGAACCAGTGCGGTGCACGCCGAAGGGCCGCTCGCCATGCCCGAGAGCGGCGGCTCCGGCGGCACCGAAGCACCGCCACAAGCCGCCGCCACGGAAAGCATGCCCAATGCGACGATGTGCCTCACATGTTGAGCCTATCACCAGGCTGTTGACCCGCGCGCCCCGCGAAGGACGTCCCGTACGGATGGCCCCCCCCACACACCCACCGCCCCGCCACCACTCCCAACCCTTGGCAAGGCTCGCGTTTTCGCTTTCGCGCCCCCGCCGTTCAGCTCGGCGTATCATCGAGGTGCGTGAAGCTCGACTATCCGGAACCCACGCTCTTCGCGGTGCCGCTCTTCATCGTCTCGATGCTCGCGGAGTCGCGGTTTCTCGGGCACGCCGCCGCCAAGGAACGCGAGCTCCTGGGCTACGAGCGTCGCGATACGGTGGCGAGCCTGGGCATGGGGATCGGGTCCTTGTTCTTCGTGACGCCCATCAACCTGGGGACGTTCGTCATCGCCTCGCTGCTCTGGCCGCTCCGGCTGGTGGACCTGGGAACGGGACCGCTGGCGTGGGTGGTGGCGCTGGTGGGGTGGGATTTTCTCTTCTATTGGCACCATCGGGCCGAGCACCGGGTGCGCCTCCTGTGGGCGTGCCACGTGAACCACCACTCGTCGGAGCATTTCAACCTCTCCACGGCGCTCCGGCAGCCGTGGACGCCGGTGGCTACCTGGCTCTTCTATCCGCTGCTGGCGCTGCTGGGCGTAGCGCCGTGGATCATCATGTTCGCCGGCGGCCTCAACCTCATCTACCAGTTCTGGGTGCACACCGAGCTGGTGGGGCGCATGCCGCGATGGTTCGAAGCGGTGCTCAATACGCCGTCGCACCATCGCGTGCACCACGGCTCCAACGCCGCCTACATCGACAAGAACTACGCAGGCATTCTCATCGTGTGGGACCGCCTCTTCGGCACCTTCCAGGTGGAAGGCGAGCGCGTGGTGTTCGGGCTCACCAAGAACATCGGGAACTTCAACCTGCTTCGCATCGCGTTTCACGAATACGTGGATATTGCACGCGACGTAAGGCGGCTGCCGGGTGCCAAGAACAAGCTACTGGCGGTCTTCGGGCCGCCGGGCGCAGTGGGCTCGTCGAAGTGAACCCCTTCCGTCGCTCCGGAGGCGCGAGCCTCGTCATCGTGGGGGCCGGTGGACACGGCGCAGTGTGCGCCGAGACCGCCGAAGCCGCAGGCCATCGCGTGGTCGGCTTCGTGGACGACGTGCAGCGCGAGGGTACCGTGCTCAGGCATCCGATTTTGGCCGGCCTCGATGCGGTGCCGCCGGAAGCCGACGCCTACTTCGTGGCCATCGGCCAGTGCGAAGCCCGGGCGCGCCACGTCGCAGCGCTTCGCGCGCAGGGAAGGCGGGTCCTCACGCTGGTGCATCCCACGGCGCGGGTCTCGCCGTCGGCCACGCTCGAAGATGGCGTGTTCGTGGGGCCGTTCGCGCTGGTGCACACGCGGGCGCACGTGGCGGAGGGAGCCATCGTCAATAGCGGCGCCATCGTGGAGCATGACGCGCGGGTGGGCCGCTTTGCGCTCCTCGGCTCCGGCATGGTGGTGGCGCCGGGCGCCGTCGTCTCCGACTTCGAGGTACGGCGGCCCCCGACCTAGATCTTCACGCAGCTCTCGCCCTGGAGCTTGC
>JBBQWQ010000141.1:0-2222 GCA_038210445.1 Polyangiales bacterium | reverse complement strand
CAGCGCCTCGCGCATGCCCTCGGACTCGAACTGGAAGACCCCGCCCGACTCGCCGCGCGCGAGCATCTCGTAGGTGGGCAGATCGTCGAGGGGAAGGGTGGCCATGTCGTGGCGCTCGCCGGTCGAGGGGGCGGGAGTTTGGGTGGGGGGAGCGGTGTGGGAGGGGTTGGGGGGGCCGAGGGAGGGGACATGCGCCCCCAGTGCACGCAGCGAGACTCAGGCCCCGAGTGCGCGCGACAGCCCAAGGGGCGGCGCGTCGGTGGGTGCACCGACGTCGAGCCACGCCCGAAGCTCGCTCACGTCCATGCCCAGCTGCTCAAATCCGGTGACGATGAGATCGCCGAGGGCAGACGAGAGCGCCGCCTCCACATCGCCAGCGCTCGGTGCGCCATGCTCGGCGAACACAGGGTCCGCAAAGTTCTCGTCGATGGTCTCCTGGCGCCACACCCGCAGGTTCAGAAACGCCAGCGGCAGGAGCCACGGCGAGAGCGCCCGCCGCTCCGCCGCCGGCAACGAAGCCAGGTGCGCCCAGCCAATGCGCCCGTGGTCCACCTCGTCCGCCAAAAGCTCGCGCAGCCCCCAGCGGGCCGTCGAACCGGTTGCATGATGCATGCATAGCTCGAGATACGCAGCCGCCGTGGTCTCGTTGAGAATGCACTGCCCCACCACGTGCAAGGTGCTCCGCACGGCGGGGCTGGCACCCTCGAGTCGCGGTACCACCAACGGCAGCCGCTCCGGCGCCGGTAGCTCGCGCCCGGCGTACCTGCTCGCCACCACGTGCGACAGCTCGGCGTGCCGGTGCTCGTCGTCGATGGCCCGGTGCGCCAGCGCTACCAGGTCGGCGCTGGCGCTGCGTGCGCGCAGCGCATCTTCGATGACTTGAAACGAGTCGGCCACGCGCCGCTCCATGGCCGCGCGCACCCGCCACACCGCGGCCAACGTCTCCCGAGTGGCCGCCGGGAGCGCCTCGAGGCCGGCATCTTCTGCGGGCATCGGCCGCGATGTGAGCGCGCCCTGGTACCGCCCGTCTGCGCTGTGCTCGCTCACGGGCTCGGGACCCAGGTGCCGCCCACGCACCGCGCGCCGCCGCGAAACTGTTCGGCGCACGAGCATGCGCCGCGCGGCGTTGCGTTCGAAGAGGCGGTCGAGGGCGGGCACACCCAGGCGCCGCCGCGGCAGTTGGGATAGAAGAACGCCGCCGGATCATCGAGGCAGCCGTCGGTCTCCACCGCGAGGCATGGTCCGACGGTGTCGATGCGCTCGTCTGCGCACGCGGCGCTCGGGTCGACGCACGGCGGCAGCGGCGTCGTCAGCACCGTGTTGTTGCCCTTGGTGGTGGGCCACGGCACGTCGCAGAAGGCTGCGGCAATGGCATCGGGCGGCGCAGCGTCGGCGCGCGCAGCAGCGCCGCTCGACCCCGATGATGATGCGTTGGCCGGTGCATCGTCGGGCCCCGCGGCCAAGCCGCCGCAACCGGCGCTCGCACCGAGGCTGATGCCCACCACGACGATGGTGTGAAAGAGGCGGCTCGCGCTACTGGAAGCTGTCATGGTCCCAGGATCGCGCGCATGGGGCCGTGCGAAAACACCCAGCTGCGCACGGCGCCCGTGCACGAATCCACAGGCGGCGACGTCGCATGTTGCTCCGTTCACGGCCTTGGATGCCACCGCCCTCAACATTTCGCGAAGGCGGCAAGGTCTTGCGCATTTGGACTGCGCCGAGTGGCACACAGCGGGCACATCGCCGTCTGCTTCGAGGCCGGCATCTAACCGGCTGACGCCGCGTTCGAGCCGTGCACCTCTCATTGACGCCGGCCATCGCGGGCCACCTCGATGACCACCTTGCGCAGGAAGGCGACCGACGGATCGGTCTCTGCCCGCCGATGCCATACCTGCCGGATGCTCATCGGCGCGAGCTTCACCGGCGGCGTGAGCACCCGTAGCGGGTAGCGCTCGGCGAAGGCCATCGCCACCCTTCGGCCGAGCGTGGCCACCGCGTCGCTCTCCATCACCGCGAGTGGAATCGTCGAGAAGTGCGGGAGCGAGTAGACCACCTCGCGCGACTTTCCGTGGCGCGCGAGCGCGCGGTCGAGCACGTCGTCGTCGGTGCCGAAGAGCGCCAGCTCCACGTGCGGTAGGCTGGCGAAGCGATCGAGCCCGAGGCGAGAGCCCACGGTCGGGTGATCGCGACGGACCACGCACGCGAACGGGTCGCGGTACACG
>JBBQWQ010000140.1:0-2364 GCA_038210445.1 Polyangiales bacterium | reverse complement strand
CGCTCGAACCGCTCGATGCCGATCTGCGAAGGCTCATCGAGCGAGAGGCGGCGAGCCACGACGAGAGCGCAGTGGTGGCCCGAGAGCTTCAACGGATCGAAGCGCGTCTGCAGGCGATGCCGCCGCGAGAGCAGCCCGCAGCCAACGTGGTGCCGCTGCGGCCTCGCCGCGTCGCCATCGTCGCCTCGAGCGTCGGCGGGGCCCTGATGGCTGCCGCCGCCCTATGGCTGGTATTCATTCATCCGCGGCAATCGAGCCCGTCCCCAGCGAGCATGGGAGCTCCCGCCGCAGTGAGCCCGGCCGAGGTGCCGAGCCGTGCGGCGAGCGCTGGCAGCTATGCCGAGGAGCCGAGTCCCGCGTCGCCCCCCGCGCTCTTGGCGCCTGTGGCGCCGCCTGCGAGCGCGGCTGCCGGCCCAAAGCAAGCCGCGAGCGCGCCGTCGCGGGCCCTCGACGCAGGCACGCCGCACACCCCTCCCAAGAAGCGAAATTGACCTTCGACGAACGCGGGTGACGGAACCGCCAGGAGCGGCACAAGGCGGGGGTATGACGATGCCCAGCCGCTCTGGCCACCTCGCACACCAAGTCAGCGCCGACGACGTCGCCCGCGCGAAGGCCGAAGAAGCCCGCGTCGAAGCCGAGGTCCGCGGGCACGGAGCGCGCCGCCGCCCGCTGCCGCTCCTTGATCAGCTGCGCGTCGCTTCGCCCTGCTCGGCTCCCTGGGAAAAGATGGTGGGCACCGATCGCGCCCGCTTTTGCGGCCGGTGCGAGAAGACCGTGTACAACGTGAGCGCCATGGGCCGCGACGAAGCCGAGCAGTTCCTCGGCTCGGTCGAGACCGCGTGCGTCCGCTTCTACCAGCGAACCGACGGCACCATTCTCACCAGCGACTGCCCCGTAGGCGTGAGCAAGAAGCGCCGACGCAGCCTGTTTCTGGGAGCCGTGGCCACCGCGGCGGCGGCCTTCGCGGGGCTCTTGGGACTGCGGACGCGCGGCGACGGCGCGCCCATGCAGGGCGGGGCTTCCCCACTCTTCAATCCGGACACCGCGCCCATCGCCGCCACCGCGCCCCCCACAGGCGAGCTGCGCATGCCCATGGGCGTCATGGCGGCTCTTCCGCAGCCCACCGCCACCACGAAGTCACCCTGGCAAAAGCCCTCGCAGAAGCCCCACAAGTGACCGCGGTTCCGGGAGCCGTGATACCGTAATTGTATGCGTCGTGAGCTCTTCTTCGCCTGCGTGGCGGTGACCACCGCGTGCTCGGTGCTGGTAGACCTCGGCGGGTTCGCAGGCCCTGCGGCCAACGACGCGGGTCCCATCGGCGCCGGCGACGGGGCTACCGCACCCGACGCGCGTGACGCCGTGGCCGCTGCCGACGCGGGCAACGACGTCGTGATCGCCCGCGTCTGCGCGGACCCGCATGCCTTCTGCGACGACTTCGACGCCGTCGATGCCGCACCGTTCGCCCCCTGGCAGAGCGTCTCCTCGGGCGCCGGCACCCCCGTGCTCGACCCCTTGGTCCGCGTCTCGGCGCCCAACGCCATGCGCCTCGAAGTGACGACCGGAAACGGCGTGCGCTCCACGATCGTTTCGCAGACCGTCGAGGTGGCAAACCGCAAGGTCACGCTGTCGTTCGACCTTCGCATGGACCTGGCGGACGGCGGCTTCGGCGAGCTCGACCCCCTGTTCGTGCGGCTCAACCCAGCGCCGCCCGGCACCAATGCTGCGCTGCTCGCAGTGGCCATTTACGGCGCAAATGCGCAGCTCGAGTACTTTCGGGAACGCAGCGACGGGGGCAGCGCCAACTCGGCCACCAGCTACCCGCGCATCGGAGGGCGTTTCCAGCACTACGTCATCACCATCGTTTCCAACGGGACCGCGCTGGTGGCCACCACCTCTATCGACGGAGCGACCATCGCCACCCAGGCGCTGGAGACCAACGAACTGACGAGCATCGTTGTGCAGGCCGGCGCGCCCTACACGCAGGACATTTCGGTGAGTCCCACGGTGCGCATCGACAACGTCGTCGTCGACACCGGCCCCTGAGCTCCGCTCCCGACCCACGATGAGCGCGAGCGCCGCGCAGGCTGCGACCGCATGCGACCGCCGAACCATTTTACCGAAGCATTCCTGCGTCCTGCACAAAACGACGGCGGCGCTGACGGATCGCCCCACGTGGCCACAAGCACGGGTCGATGAGCCCCTCGCCCTCTCTCGAAGCCACCCGAGCTGCCCTCGCCAGCGCCGCCCGTGACGAAGCCGACGCGCGGGCCGCGTTCGACGCCGCACATGCGCCGGGTCGAGGAGGGCGGCGCCCGCTGCCGGTCCTCGAACGCTTGTATATTGCAAGTCCCTGTTCGGTTCCGT
>JBBQWQ010000139.1:0-3533 GCA_038210445.1 Polyangiales bacterium | reverse complement strand
GAGCTCCTCGACAAGGTCGCTTATGTTGCCGCCAACCCGGTCGAGGCCGGTCTTGTGGAGAGTCCGAGGGCGTGGCCGGGCTTCGTACAGTGGATGCCGGCCGAGGGCACCGCGGCGAAGCCCGACGTGTACTTCGGCAAGAAGGCACCCGACTTCGCGACGTGGCGAATCACGGCGCCCAGCGGCCTGCGCTGGTCCGACGCGGAGTGGCGTGCGCGCCTCAAGAGCCGCGTGCAGTCGCGCGTCGACAAGGCGCGGCAAAAGGTCACGCGCGACGGCGGCAAGTTCCTTGGGCGGAAGGCCGTGCTCGCACAATCGTTCGCGAAGCGCGCGGCGTCGTACGAGGAGAAGCGCGGCATCGTCCCGCGATTCGCCGCGCGCACGCGAGCCACGTACTTGCAGATGGTGCGGACGTTTCGGGCGTTCCAGCAGGGCTACCGAAAGGCGCTGGATGCCTGGCGCGCGGGAGTTCGCGACGTGGTGTTCCCGCACGGCACCTACTGGATGGTCATGCACCATCACGCGCCCGCGAAGCCACCGCTCGCGGCGTGGCGCGCTCGCGATATCCCGGTGCCGGAGGCGCCGAGGCGAAGGTGCGTCTTGGGAGCGGCGTTTGCGTGCATTCTGCACGCGGTTGTGCGTAGAGGTCGGCTCTCGGCTGACCCAGGGGCGCTCCGCGGCCTCGGGGGTTGGCGCTCCGGCCGTCCGCCCCGTTCCGGGCGGTGCCGCGGGCACGTGAGATCGGCGCAGGGCTTCGGTATCGTTGGTCTTCGCCATGTACCAGGTTCAGGTTCTGCCTTCTGCCTGCCTGCCTCGGGCGTGGCCGCTTGCCGCAGCCGGAGCACACCGCCCTGCCGCCCTTGCGCGGCCGAAGGTGGACGTGCAGCGGAGCGTGCGGGCCGGTGCCCGACCATTCGACCTTGGAGTAGACAAAACCAGGATGCGGCTGGAGCCGCCGCAGGATAGATTCGACGTGCATCGTGTCGGGCGTTGTTGGTGTGGTTACCCGACATCTTGCACGATGCACCCTTCCTTTCCAGCGCTCTCGTCGACCGAGACGAAGGCTACGAAGACCAGGCCGTGGCGTCGACGCGCCCTGCGCCTATGCTCGGATCACACCCACTGTTTCTGCGGAAGAGCCGAAATTTCTAAGGTTACCCACGTACCAGGTTCAGGTTCTGCCTGCTTGCCTGGATAGTGCCAGGTTCACGTTCTGCCTTTGCCTCCCGCTACGCAAGAGTCGCCGGCAGCTCGTCCAGCCAGGCGGAAAACGACGGGGAGTGCACCACCATGCTCCCATCCTCGTGATCGCGGTAGTAGACGCGCGTAGCCGACCCTTCCTTGCAGTTGAGCGCGAAATAGTCGCCATTGCCAATGCCATAAAAGGGAATGAAATCGGCGGGCCATTGCGAGAAGTTCACCTCGTCGTCGTATACATATTCCATCGTGGCGTCGTAGTGGGTCCTACCTTCATCGGACACATTGTAGATTTCGCCTGGAAAGACGAACTCACCCATCAAGTCGATGAAATACACAAATTCATCAGGAAACTTCGTATCAAATCGCTGCTCAAGCGCCGCCCAAGCCGCCCGTGAAGGAGGCTCGAACCGCACCGGGGCCGCGGGAATCAAGCGAGCAAGCAAGCCACGAACCTGATCTCGCGTCATCTAGATGTCCTCTCCGGGAAGCGTGTACTGACTGCCACGCGCCTTCCAGTGCTCTCGGATTTCCTGGCTTCTCATGGGGCCGGTTAGGCTCGATGGCTGTGAATGACGCTGGTGTGCACCGGGGCCGCGGTGCGGGCCCATTTCGACCTCGTCCATCACCCCGCCCTGAGCGATGGGGACCTGCCCTCGATGATGTGCTTCGATGTTGGCCCTACCGGCAGTCGCCTTGGTGAGCGGCCCCCGACCTGCACGCATGCGTTCAACTTGCTCGATTGTCGTTGGCTCGTAGCGGACTGGAGGCTCAGACATCGGCGGGTCCGGTACAGGGTAGTTGCTCGGAGAAAGAGGCGGGCAGGTGTTGTGGCTCCAAAGCCCGTGCCTCCCGACCATGTACGCGTGCGTCTTCTCGATCTCAAAATTGTATACAGCAGCCGGCGTTCTCCACGATATCGACTCGACCGTTACGAACGTGTCTCGAGCAGCGAGACGAGCCCCCACAGGAATTCGCCTTGCCGCTGCCCATCCAACGTCTAGGACGAAGAGAGGATGAGGTGCTGTGACCTCTAGGACGTCCGGCACCTCTTTGAAACCGATCCGAAGAATGTGACGACTCTCGTGCTTCGTGGTCATCAGCACTACGTGCCCGACGCCTGGTGGCGGAACGGGCGCGGGACGTACAGCCACGACCCTCGCGAATCCGTCGACTGTAATCTCTGCCGAAGTAAGCGGAATCCAAGCGCCGACGGTCGCTCCAATGGCAGCGACCCACTCTCTCGGACGAAGTAGTTCGACTTCGACAGTATCCTCAGGCCGGTCGGCAGCGGGCGCGATGAGGCGGACAAGCCGCCAATGTTCGTCCACAGCGGAAGTCACGACTTCGGTGGGCTGATCACGTGGCGACAGCACACGGTCGCCAACGGATACGGTCTCGATGGGTACGAGCCCCGACGTCGTCGCGACGAGAGTTCCGGCCGTGAAACACTTCGGATCACACGCGCCGCCCGAGCACGCATTCCCTTCCGCGATCGCTCCATCGGCCGCGCCGGCGACCGCCTTGCCCTCCGCTGAACTCGCGGCCGCCCCTCCGGCACGCCCAACCGGAACGGGGGCGCGCGGGACCGGAGGTGGTGCCACTGCACGAGGCATGGCGAGAGTGCGGCCCGCCGCAGACGCGCCGAGCGCGCCGCCAGTGCCGGCCATTCCAAGGGCCATGTCGAAGGCGACAGCATTGGGGTTGAAGGCCGCCTTCGCAGCGTCCTTCTTTGAGCCACCCTCCAGTGTGACGGCCGCGTTCCTGCCGGCCATGCCCCCCACGCCGCTCGCCAAGGCGCCTGTCAAAAGTGCCGCGCCCGTAGTGGATGCAACTGCCCCGGAGATGGCGGGGGCGGCAATTCCTGCCGTGCCGATTGTGACCACGGTCGCAACGGTCGTGACAAGAATGGCGTTCTGGACGCCCTGCATCTTCTTGTCGTCCTGAACGAACTGCGCTGCTGAGTTGTTCGAGTGAACAAGCTTCTGTGCCAGCATTCCGTTGGGCAGTGGGTTCCACCAAGCGTTCTCACCCCAGAGGCCAAGGGGGTCCACACTCGTAAACACCCTTGCGCTCACGTACGCGTAGAGATTCGAGTCAGTGTTCCCCGGCGCATGGAGCGCGAGGGGATCCGGATTCAGCCATCTCCCCAAGCTAGGCACGAGGAATCGCTTCCCGAAGTAGATCAGCCCAACTTCGACATCCGCTTCCTTTCCCGTAAACCCGTAGTCCTCGCGCAGGTTCTGCCAGCGCGCGGTCCTGTAGTCCTGCTCCTCGTCGCCGTACGGACGGTACGTCCGATTCTCCACGAGCTCGCCGCTCGCCTTGTCCACGAT
>JBBQWQ010000138.1:0-3550 GCA_038210445.1 Polyangiales bacterium | reverse complement strand
TTCGCTCGGGATGACGGCTCCGAATAGGACCGTCGAAGCCACTCCGTTGCCCGTTGCGCTCACCCCAAGAGCTGTGGCCCCGAGGTGTCACCCCGAGCGGAGCGAGGGGGCCCCTCGGGTTTGCGACGAGCGGGGCTTCGCTCGGGATGACCTTCTTCAACGAATGCCGCGCGGTGCGCAGGGGAACACCGGAGCACTGATTGGCGCTTCGCTTGACGGGGGCAAGAGGTCACGCCAGGTGGGGTTGGTGGACCGTATTAGCGCGATCTTCTTCTCGCGCCGCCACCCTTTGATTTGCTTCTCGCGGGCAATCGCCTGAATTGGATCGCAGAAGTTCTCCGCGTACACGAGAGTCGTCACGTTGTACTGGCCGGTAAACCCGCGCTGCAGCGTTCGGTGCTGCCCGATACGACGATAGAGATCCCGGGTGATGCCCACGTACAAGACCGGCCGACGACCCTTCGTATTGGCCAGGATGTACACATAGAACGTGGAGCTCATTCGCGCCTGTCGACCATTGGGCCGGCAAGTTGCGCCTCCTCAGGATGACCTGTGGTGATCAGCGTGGCTAGCGAGCGCGCTTGCCGCGGGCGTCGGCGAGCGAGTCGCAGGCTTCCTTCGCTTCTTTGAGCGACGACTTGTAGGTGTTGCGGTAGATCTTGATAGCGTCCACCAGGTCGCCGGCGTCGAGCGCGGCAACGAGCGCCGGCGGCAAGCTGGCTTCCCCGGTGGGCGGGGAAACGTCGACCGGTGCGCCGGCCCCCGCGGGCACCGTTGCGAAGAGCGTCCGACAGAAGGGGCACGCGGCATCGGTGGTGGTGCGCGGCGCGCCGCACACGGCGCAGAGTTGACTCATCCCAGGAGTTTACCGCAACCGGAGGCTGCGTGTTGTCGCGCGTCGCGCCGTCGCCCGAAGAGCAGCGCCGCGGCGAGGAGCGAGAAGAAGCAGAGGGGGTCCCTCGCTTCGCTCGGGATGACCGCGTTGGGCCGGCAAGTTGGGCCGGCAAGTTGGGCCGGCAAGTTGCGCCGGCAAGTTGCGCCGGCAAGTTGCGCCGGCTCGGGATGACGTGTGGCGGTCAGCGGGGCTTGCGTGCGCGCTTGCCGCGGGCGATCTCGGTGGCCAGGGCGTCGAGCCGTGGGGCCCAGAAGCGGCGGAACTGGGAGAGCCAGGCGTCGACCTCGCCGAGAGGGCGGGCGTCGACCGCGTAGAGGCGCCGGGTTCCCTCGGCGCGTACGGTGGCGAAGCCGTTCTCGCGCAGCACCTTGAGCTGCTGCGAGACCGCCGATTGCGTGATGCCGAACTCCTCGCCGATGATCTCCACGACCTCGCCCGACGCGTGCTCGCCCTTCGCCAAAAGCTCGAGGATGCGACGGCGAACCGGATCGCCCAGAACGTCGAACGCGTGCATCATGCACCCGTGTAGAAGGCGATGGTGCGCTCCGCCTGGGCGCGGGCGTGCTCGGGGTCGGCGCCGGAAGCGATGTAGGCCTCGGCCCACGCTTCGCCGCGAGCGCGGATGAACGCTTTGCCCTCGGTCGACTGCGGCCAAGCCTGGAACGCCGCGTCGAGCGCCGCACCGCCCGCGGCCAAGTGGCGGCCGAGGCCGTGCAGCGCGAGATCCCAGCCCACTCCGGTGGCGCCGGGGCCGTACTTCTCGAGGTGCTCCTTGCCAATCGCGTCGGTGTGGGCAATGTGCTCGAGGGTTAGCAGTGCCTTCTTTCCTTCGGGCGCCAGGCGCACGCGGACCCAGCTGGTGCCGCCGGCGAACTCCCAGGTCAGATCGAGCGCCTCGGGCGCGTCGCAGCGGGTGATGGTGCCGCCGGCATTGCCCTTGAGCTGGTACTTACCGCCCAGCTTCAAGTCGCCCTCCACCGGCAAGAACCAGCGCACCAGGCGATCCGGCGTGGTGAGCGCTTCCCAGAGATCTTCGACGGTGGTGTCGTAGGTGCGTATCGCAATGCCCACCAGCGCGGGCTTGCCCAGGTGCTCGCGCTTTTCTACGCGGCAGATCTCGAGTCCGAGCGCGTTCGTCATGGCGCGCCCTCCTTCGCCGATTGCCAGATCCCATGTTCGTTGCCGCCGAGAAAGTAGATGGCGCAGAAGCCTTGCCCTGGAATCGGCATCGGCGGAACGGCCACCGTGCCCCCCGCGGCCACCACCGCCGCGACCGCTGCCTGGATGTCGTCGACCAGCCAGTACGGACGCACCACCGGCGTTTCGTTCGCATGCATCGGGGCCCGCACGCCCAATAGGCCGCCGCTGGCGAGCGGCGCAGTCCGTGCGTTGCCGAGCGCCGCGTTGGCCTCGCCGAAGACCACCCCGTGGGCCGCTGCGTAGGCCGTACACACCGCGTCCACGTCCTTGGTGACGATCTCGAGATAGTGAATCTTCATAGCTCTCCTTCGCGCCGCGTATGCAGCGGCCGAAGACAAAATAACAGAAACGTCTAATATAAGCAAAGACTAATAATAGGCGACGTTTCCGACCCGGGCCACCCTGCGCTGCTACGCTCAATGCATGTGGAACCGGCGCACACTTACCGTCTTGGCACTCGCGAGCGCAGCGTGCGATTCGTTCTCCACGGAGCCGGCGGGCGCGCCGGACGCAAGCGCGAACGCAGACGCAGCCGGTGTGTGCCGCCTGGGAGACTCGTTCGATTGGGCGCTCACCGCTCCCACGCTCCCCAACAACTGGGTCGCGAAGAAAGACCCCGGTGCGGCCTTGGCCGTCGAAGCAGGAGAGCTCCGCTGTTCCGTTCCTCTCGTGTCGCCCGGGGTTGGCGGCGACGCGCGGCTTTCCCGCTTGGCGAGCCTCCCGCAGCCGCTTCCTGAAAGCATCGTCGTTCGATTTCGAATGAAGGTGGTATCGGCGCCGTCACCCAGCAACGGGAGCATGGTGGCTTTCAGCGTCGATGAGGAGAGCGCGGGACTCTTGCTCAAGCCACTTGGCGGCGACCGCTTCGGCGCGTTCTTCTATCAGAGCCCACAGCAGCAGCCGACGTTCTCGCTGAGCGTGGGAGAGTGGCATGCCTTCGAGCTCGTCTACCGACCCGGGGCCGCGACGCTACTGACGGTGGACGGGGTCGCAGCGACCAGCCCCATCACGCCACCGGCTTTTGCATCCTTCTACTTGGGCATACGGCGCGCGCAGGGCGCATGGGTCGTGCACTTCGACGACTACTGCGCATCGTTCTGACGCGCGCTCCCGCTCAGCCGGCCTTCGCATAGCCAGCGAGGCCTGGACCTTCGAGGACGATCTTGCCCACGAAGCCGCCAGCTTTGTGCTGCGCAATGGCTTCGCCCGCGCGCAGCAGAGGTACCCGGTGCGCAACGTTGGCCTTCAGCTTGCCTTGGGAAAGTAGCCCCATGAGCGTCTCCAGATCTTCGCGGAATTCGCGCCAGAAGCGCTTGTGTTGACGGCCATGCGGATCCGTAGAAATCCGGCCGCCACGAGTTGATGCCTTCGTGGAGGCGGCGTCCGGCTGCAATGCAGCCAGACGCTCTCGGTCGCTCAGGCGGATCGTCGCTTCTTCTTCCTACGCGCGGCGAT
>JBBQWQ010000137.1:0-3590 GCA_038210445.1 Polyangiales bacterium | reverse complement strand
CCGCGCGCCGTGCGACATTCCATCCGCTCTCGAAGAGTACGTAGAAGAACGCGTCGCGCCCGGCGACTTTGGCTTCGAACAATAGGTCTGACTCGGACCTCACGAGTGCCTCGTCGACGAACGCTGCCGTCGCAGAGCTTCAAGGTGGCGAAGTCGGTCGCTTCGACAGCGCGGCCGGGAACCTTGCGCGGGACTCGCCCGAGGCGAGGGCGGGGTCCGAAAACGTGCGCTTGGAGAGCGCGTCGTGCGGCTGGCACTACGCGTCCAGTGTGTTGAGGGTGCTGGGCTCCACAGCGCGCTCAGAACGAGAAGACGAAGTTCCCGCCGAGCTGACCGCTCTGGTACGTAGTCGCGCCGATTCCGTCTGCCGTCCCGTTGCGGTTCGAGTACTCAAGCTCCACCTCGAGGCCGAGCCCAAAGGCGCCTACCGGAAGTGTCCAGCCGAGCGCTCCGGCCGCCGTCACGCCGATGGCGTACTGATGTCGATAGAGCTTCGTCGTTTCGTTTTGCCTCTTGGTTGTCATCTGACCAAAGCCCGCCGACAGCCGCGCATAGGGGCCTTGGTTGAAGACCCCGCCAAACGGGTAGGCCTTCACCGCGATCGATAGCGCGTAGAAGTTGAAGATGTAGTCGTCGTCGTTGTCGCCCTTCACCGGGCTTCCGAAAGTTCCCTTGATGCGCCCGCCGACACCCACCCCGCGCCAGCTCGAAGGAGCGACCACGAACCCCATCATGACGTTGAACCCGGTCCCCGGATCGAAGCTGCCGCCGTAGGACCTGCGAAGCGCATCCTTTGTGTCGCCGAAGAAGAGCGTCTTGCCGAAGCCAAGGCCAACTTCCCCATACACCGGGAACTTCGTTCGCCCCGTTGTCGCTGCGGACGTGGGCTGGCTCAGCGAGCTCGGTGGCGGAGCTCCCGGCGCTGCGGTCTGCGTTTCCTCTTTCGGCGTCGGCGCGTCGGCTGCTGCCAGCTTGACCACGCAGGCTCCGGCGAGCGCGAACAATGCAATCGCTTTCATTCTGCGGTCTCCTTGGAACGAGAAGATGGCGCCTTTGCATTTGCAGCGAAAGGCGAGAGGATGCAGGTCTTCATGGCAAAAACGCAGGTCGAGTTCGACTGGGATGATGTCCGTGTCTTTCTCGCGCTCGTGCGAGAGGGAACCTTGGCAGCGGCGGCGGCGAAGCTGCACGTCGACGCAACCACGGTCGGCCGTCGGCTGACGTCGCTCGAGCGTGCGCTCCGAACGACGCTCTTCGAGCGGGGCCGCGACGGGGTCGAGCTCACAGCCGCGGGAGAGCAGCTCGTCGCGCTCGCGGAGGAAACCGAGCGCGGCGCCGCGGGCCTCTTCGCGGCGGCGAACAGTCTCGAGACGACCGTCGAGGGTGTGGTGAGGCTCACGACGCCACCGGTCATGGCCGAGGTGCTGATTGTCCCGCTTCTCCCCACTCTCGCGCAACGCCACCCGAACTTGCACCTGGAGATCGACGCGAGCATTGCGTACGCGAATCTCACGCGGCGGGAGGCCGACTTGGCCCTTCGTTTGCGGAGGCCGGAGAGTGGTGATCTCCTCACGACGCGTCTGCTCGAGACCAGGTACGGCCTCTTCGGATCGCCCCACCTCGTCGAGCGGGTTGGAACGCTCTCGAACCTCGATGGCCTACCGTTCATCGGGTGGACGGCCGAGCTGGCTGCGGTCCCCGCGGCGGTTTGGGGGGGAAAGTACATGTCGTCGTCCGCGTTTGTCTTGCGCAGCGGAGGGCTCACGACCCAGATCGCCGCGGCGCGCGCCGGGTTTGGTTGCGTCCTCCTGCCCACGGCCGTCGCCCAGCACTTCGGATTGAGGCCGGTTCCGACGCAACGCGATGCGCGTCGCGCAGTGGACGCTGCCCCCAGAGAGCACGTGTGGCTCGTCGGTCATCGCGCGCTGCGCAACGTGCCGCGCATCGCGGCGGTGTGGGACCTGCTCGTCGAGCGCTTCGCGGCGCTGCCGAAGCCGCGCGTGGACGCGTCGCGCAGAGCACCGGCGTGACCGGGTGCGACGTTGGCCCGCAGGCGGGCAGCCCGAGCACTGGGGAGCGCACCTTGCGGAGGCGGCTGCGTTGCGCGCGTTGCCACCCAGGAAACGCGCGCTCGCTTCGCGCGCCAATAGCCACCCATCGGGGCTCGTCGTCTGGCGCGATTGGGAGGCGGTGCTAGCTGCGATTGATGCGCTTCACACTTTGCCTCGGTGCTCTCGCAGTTCTTACCTCCATGTCCGTCGCCTGCGTGGCAGAGACCTCGGAGGACAACGACCGCAGCGAAGCGGACTTGTCGACGCCCACGCCGACCACCGCCGGTATTACGGTCCAGCCCATGTCCGGGAGCTACGCCCAGGTCGCGTACGACAGCCTCGGCCGAGCCCAGGTGCTGCACCGCGGCTGGAAGGAAGCGACCAGCCGCTACGGCTCCACTGTCGCGGTACGCTGGTCCATTCGCAACGGGAGCACCTGGTCGACGGAGACCCTGAGCACCTCGGGACCGGCGGTGTTCGCCATCGACGCAAACGGGGCTCCGCACGTGACCGTCATCAGTGGCACCAGCGATTGGACGTCGGTTGTAACATACACGCGATCGGAGGTCGGCACCTGGACCGCCGAGGTCATCGACGCCGGCGGCCACATCGAGGGTGGCCCGCTGCAGAAGATCGGGATGAGCAATCCCGGGACCGCTTTCGACGCCAATGGCACCCTCCACGTCACGTACGAGCGCTCCCATACAGTGCCTTCGCTCGGCAGCGACCTCGTCCACGCATGGAAGTCGGGAGCTGCCTGGCAGACGGAGCTCGTCGCGCCGATTGAAGGGTCGGGCACCAGCAACGCGCAGATGGTGATTGCCAAGGATGGCACGATTCATATTTCGTATCTGGCGACTGCGGTGCGCATGCATGCGTCCGGGCGCGCGGGCGGCTCTTGGACCACCGAGGTGCTGCCGCCCGTTCGATCGATCGCCCTCCTCGACCGTACCGGCAAGTTCGTACTCGCTGGCTGCGACGACTCCGGCGTTGCCGGACTCTGGACCAAGAAGGGCAACGCGTACGCGCGCGAGACCATTCCTCTCAAGCTGAAGGCGAGCGACAAGGACTGCGAGATCGGCGCCGCGTACGACTCCTCGGGTCGCCCCCACGTGGTGGTCACTCGCGCGGGAGGGCTAGAGTACGCGCTCAAGGAGAAGAGCGTCTGGAAGTCGTACCCCGCCGCCGACGTGCGCACCGACGGCAGTGCGAGCCCTGCGCTCGCCGTGCGCAGCCGCGGAGGCTTTCAAGTGGGCATCGCTCACAGCGAGTCGAATCAGTTGATGTTCACCAGCCTCGCCTTCTGAGCTTTGACCAGCCGTTGAATCGCCCGGAAGCGGAGACGCTGCGCCAATGGTGGCTGCGTAGCGTTGCCGCTGCCCCCGTGACCGGCTAGCCGTCGATCATTTCCTCGAGCGTCGTCGCGGTCAGAACTCGTTCGGTCCACCGCTCGAGGTCTGCGAGCGTCGCCTCTCCGAAACGCTCCGTGACCGCAGGAGGAAGCGGCCCGAACTTCAGCGTCGCAAGCTTGCGCAGCAC
>JBBQWQ010000136.1:0-3643 GCA_038210445.1 Polyangiales bacterium | reverse complement strand
CTTGGGCGATGAAGCTCGTGCGCTTCGCTTGCACGTCCGCGCCCGAGTGCACGAACGCGGCGATGCTCGACTTGCCTGCGGTGCCTTCGGTGGTCTCCACTTGACCCGTGAAATCCGGTGCAGTGAAGCTCAAGTCCGTGAGCTCGATGGACCCACCCGACGCATCCAGCGCGTAGCCCGCCGACGCCTTCACTTGGCTCACCCGGCCCACCGTCGGCGTCCACGTCGTCGCGTCGCACCCCACCAGCCCGCCGTAAACCCCCACCGTATTCTTGATGCGCAACGTCTCGGCGTAGTCGCCCTCGCAAACGTACACGCGAAACTTCGTCGCCGTCGACGCTTCAATCCCTTCTTGAATCTTGCCGAATGGCTTTGCGCGCGTGCCGTCGCCGCCCGCCGAACCCGACTTCACGAAGAACCCCTTCTCTTCACTGATGCACGTTACATCCTTCTG
Source organism: Polyangiales bacterium (assembly GCA_038210445.1). Taxonomy (GTDB): domain Bacteria; phylum Myxococcota_A; class Polyangia; order Polyangiales; family Polyangiaceae; genus JABFRG01. The sequence continues at coordinate 3,189 of JBBQWQ010000136.1, read as the reverse complement.
CGGATCGCACGAGGCAATCGCATCCGGTCCGCCGTCGCCCGGGGGCACGACGCTTCCGTCGGCGGTGCAGGCGCCGGGTACGTCGCAGGGTTCGTTGCGAATCGAAGCGCAGGCCCAGAGGCCCGTTGCGATGACGAGTGCCGAAGCGGCGCCGAGGGTTCGTTTGCGGTTCATGGTCAGAACTTTCCCGAGACGAGGAGGCCGCTGGCAGTCGGCGATACGGAGACTTCGGTCTTCTTGCTCTTGGGCCAGATGACGAACGTCATGACCCCGACGGCGGTGCCGATGATTCCGAGGCCCAGCGAAAGGTACGAGATGGTGGCGAGCGAGCTCTGCTTGTCGAGCTTGTCTTTGAGCGGCGCGCACGCAGCCGAAGCCTTGTCGTTGCACAGGCCGGGCGAGGCCGCTGCCAGCGCGTCGGCATCCTTCCCCGCGCCGTTCGACATGGCCGTGAAGATGCCCGCGCCCACGAAGCCGACGACGCCCACGCCCACGATGGCGCCTGGCACGATGTAGCCCGCAGCGCTGCGCTCGCTGGTCTCGTCCTTGGGCGGTCCGTTCGGCGTGTGCTTGCCGATGCGCACCGTGGCATTGCCTTCGCCTTCGACGCGCACGGTGACGACCTTGCCCGCGGGGCACTTCACCGACGCGTGCTGCGACTTGTTCTCGACCTTAATCTGCACGTCGAGGGCTTGGTCCGCTTCGACGTCGATCTCGGCTGTGATCGGACACGCGCCCTTGGGCTTCGCATCGACGAGCACTTCTGCGCCGGCCGGGCCTTCCACCTTAAGGTGGCCAGTGCGCGCGTAGGCTTCCTCGATGTACGCCTTTGCCTTTTCCCGGTCCGCAGCCGCTGCGCGCGGGTCCGCCTGGTACTCACGCAGATGCGCCAGGGCGTCGAGTGGCCGGTTCGATCGCAACTCGGAGATTGCGAGGTTCCAGAGGACGTCGACCGACTGCAGCACTGCGTAGGCCTGCTTGAACTTTAGGTATGCGCCCTCGGTGTTGCCCGCGCGGAAAAGGTCGAGCCCCTCTCGGAAGCGCTGGTTCGCCTCGGCGGCGTTGGCCGCACTGGTGGTGTCCGTCTCGGACGGCTTTTTTTCCTGCGCTGAGGCTCCCCCAACGACGAGGAGCGAGAGCGCGAAGCTCGATGCCCACAACATCCGTTTCATGGTGAGGTGTTGTAACCCATCTTTCGGGCGGGGGCCATCTTCGAGCGGTTCAGGATACACTTCATGAAGTGTCTCACTCGGCGCGAGGTCGGCCTCTTGCTCGGCGCATGCGCCGCCGTGGTCCGCGAGCGCGCCATCTTCGGCCTGGCCCTCGGGACCGGCCTTCGATGCCACGAGCTCTTGGCGCTCGACGTGGGAGATGTGCTCCATGCGAGCGGCGCCACCCGGGCCATCGTGGAGCTCCGCACGTTCAAGCGCGCACGCTACCGGGCTGCACAAGTTGCGCCCCAGGTAGCCTTTCTCTCGCCCGCCGTGGGCCGGCTCGTCGAGGTCTTGTGCGCGCACAAAGCCCGTCGCGGCGAGTCCCTCGACCCGACCGCGCCTCTGTTTCTCAGCCGACATCGGCGCCGCCTCTCGACCCGCGAAGCGCGCTACCTGTTCCGGCGCTGGCAGCAGAGGGCCGGCTTCGACCGCATCTTCGGCTTCCACGCCCTGCGCCACACGGCCTGCACGAACGTGTATCGCGCAACCAAAGATATTCGCCTCACGCAGCGATTCGCCCGCCATGCGTCGATTCTTTCGACTGCAATCTACACGCATCCCACGGAAGACGACTTGCTCGACGCGGTGGCGCTCATTCCGTGCTGACACCGGCAGAGGCCGCCCCGCAACCGACGAGCGGATCGCCACGGATACCGGTTGAATCTGTAGGGCCGCCCAGCTAGCCTGCTCCTCGATGGGGAAATTGAGTCGTTTCGCGGTGGTGGTCGTCGCCGCCACACTGTTTGCGCACACTGCAGGGGCGGGCGAGGGCGAGGAGAAGGCCGCGGCCCTGCTCTTCGAGGCCGGCCTCGAGAAGATGGAATCGCGCGACTATGCGCGCGCAGCCGAGCTTTTCGCGAAAGCCCGCGCCAACGCGCCCTTGGACCTGAGCTACCTCTTCCAGCTCTCAGTGGCCGAGTTGCGATCGAACCGGCCACTCGACGCCCTGGCGCACCTGCGTGAGTACCAGGCGGACCCGCGCGCCGCGGCTGCCGACCGGGAAAAGGCAAAGGCGTACATCGAGGAAGCCTACGCGCGCACTGGCCACCTTAAGGTGGAAGGCCCGGCCGGCGCAGAAGTGCTCGTCGATGCGAAGCCCAAGGGCGCATGTCCGATCACAGCCGAGATCGACGTCGAAGCGGACCAAGCGCTCGACGTGCAGATTAAGGTCGAGAACAAGTCGCAGCATGCGTCGGTGAAGTGCCCCGCGGGCAAGGTCGTCACCGTGCGCGTCGAAGGCGAAGGCAATGCCACGGTGCGCATCGGCAAGCACACGCCGAACGGACCGCCCAAGGAAGACGACAAGAGCGGCGGCTGGCCGGGCGCCAAGCTCGCGACGGTCATCGGTCTCGGCGTGGTGGGCGCGGGCGGTCTGGCCACGAGCGCGATTCTCATTCCCGTTGCCAAGGGCAAGGAAGACGCCGCGCGCGACGCGACCAAGTCGCCCGCCGACCGCGCCGATGCGCGCAGCAACAACGATTCGCTCCGCACCATGTCGACGGTGTTCTTCTACGGCGGCGCTGCGTTCGCGCTCGGAACGGTGGCCGCGGCCATCTTCTGGCCCAACAAGCACGCCACCGAGAAGCCCGAAACCGGCGACAAGACCGCCATTCATCCCCTCATCGGCCCCGGCGTCTTCGGCGCCGAGGGCACCTTCTGAAGGAGGCCAATCATGCGCAAATGGACCACGGCCATCCTCATCAGCGGCGGACTCGGCGTAGCCGGCGGCTGCATCATCCCCAAGAGCGACTGCGAATGGGACAGCACCTGCAGCGGCACGCAGAACGACGGCGGCGGCACGGACTCGGGCAGCGACGTGTACGTGCCGCCCGGATGCAACACGCCCGATGAGCCGAGCAAGAACACCGCGAGCTGCTTGGTCGATGCCTACGGCCTCTTCCTCAAGCCCACGGGCAACGACGTCACCGGAACCGGCACCAAAGACAACCCCCTGCGCACGCTCGGCGCCGCCGCG
>JBBQWQ010000135.1:0-3937 GCA_038210445.1 Polyangiales bacterium | reverse complement strand
AGCTGCATTATTCTCCACGCTAGGTCAGCAGCGAGCGCCACAAGGTTCCTTTGGCCGTCTGATAGCCGCCCGAACGGAAGGACCCGCCCGTCTTCGAAGGTGACGCGCAGCTCTTGATACCGAATGTCGTAGCGGAGATCTGCCGCTCCCTCGAGGCACCCACACGCCGCGCGACTGACGGCCTCCACGTCGGCGAACCGGGGTATCGAAACGCTTGGGTCGGTGGCGTAGGCTTGCAACCACACGTGTTCTCGATACGAGAGCCATTGGCCGAGGCCCTTGGGGTCAGATGCCGCGTCGAGCGCGGCCTCGTAGCCACGCAGCGGCGAGGTCCATCGCTTCCGGACTCGGCTTAGCCCCTTTGCTTGGGGTGCGGTTCGGGCTTGTCGCTTGTGTACCCACAAACGGCCCGTTCCATAGTACGCCACAACCGGCAGGGGACCGCGGCTATCGCCGCCGAGTTGATCTTCCATCTCTCGCGCGAGGCCTCTTAACTCCGCACTCTCGGCCGTTGTGGTTCTGCCCGTGATCGAGCGCAGCTCGCGCGTGGATCGCACGCTGCGCTCTTCTACCAGCAGCTCTGCCGATACTCTGCACGGAAACCTCGCCAGGCCGCTTGTTGCCATCCTTACGACGCGCGGCGAGATTGGATGGTCGAAGTTGCCCGAGCGGAAGCCGGAGACGAAACCACCAAGCGCGATCGCGAGGGCCTCCAAGATCGAAGACTTGCCCGTCGCGTTCCGCCCGACGAGGACGGTCAGGGCTTCATCAAGTTCGAGTTCCAGCGCCTCGAACGCCGCAAAGTTCTGCAGCTCAAGCCTCCGGATTAACATAGCTTCTTCCTACCCTTTTGGCCCGTCGGGCGCTAGCCAGTTCAACGACGCCCATACCACCCGACGCCCCGCTGGCTAGCGAGGGCGTCAGCTGCTTCAGCCCCGAAGTGGGCGGCCTTACGCTGCTCTGAGCGAGAGCTCGCGGTCGATCTTCCGGGTCACCGCACGCCGCGCCTCCGCCGCCATCGTGCCGGTGGCGATGCCGTGGTGCGCCAGATCGTCCGGCAACGCTTGGACCGCGTCGTGCCGGCTGGCGAGCGCCCGCCAGGCCACGCCGAGCTCGAGCGCGGACGCCGGTCCGAGCCGCGCCACCGCGTAGCGAAGCACCGTCCAGCCCAGCTTCGCGTGCGCTGCTTCGTCGCGGGCCAGCATCGTGAGCACCTGGCGTATTGCCGGGTCCCGCGCGCTCTTCGATCGGGCGCTGCACAGCGCAGCGGCGACGCCCTCGCCGTAGGCACCCTCCACCAGCGACGCAAGCGCCAATCGCGCGAGCGAGGTATCCGGCGCCATGGCGCGATTCATGGGCAGCGGTCCCGGCTCCACCGCCTCCCCGAGGTAGGCGCTGGCGACGCCGAAGCACAGCCGCGCGTGACGTGCTTCGTCGAGGGCCGCTCGGTGTGCCCCTTCCACCAGCTTCGCCGGCGCACCCACCGCGAGCAGCGAAAGCGCGAGCGTCGAGAACGCCGCGATGGACGCGTGCTCGGTGCGCGCCTCGGCGAGCCACGCCTCACCCAGGCCCTTTCGCTCCGCGATCGAGAGATGGCCCACCGCCGGGATCGTCGAACCGCTCCACGAACCGCCTCGCCGCACCGGCGCTTCGAGCGCGATGCCGGAGGCCTCGCGCACCGGCCTTCCCGAAGGCATGCGCATGTTGAAGCCACTGTAGAAGTCCAGGCCGAAGGAGAGAACGCCGCCCAATGTCGGGTAGCCCGAAGCGTCGCCGTTGAAGCTCACGTTCGCGATGCCCTCCAGCGAGAGCACGGGCAGCGTTTGCGCGCTGTCGGTGCGGGCGCTCTTCACGAGCGCAAAGGTGGGGCCGGCGCGGACGCCCACGTAGGCGCCGCCGGGGCCGACCAGCGCTCCGCCGAAGCGGAGCCCCGCACGATACCCCCACCGGCTCTCCGCAAGCGCCCGATGCCCTCCAAGCCACTTTCCAGGTGCAAGATGGTGGTGGGATTCTGCACCCGCGCGCCCACCGCCAGGGTGAGCGGAACACCGATGTAGATGGCCTCCTTGGACGCGCCACCCAGCCCACCGGCGACCGTCACCTCGCCCTGGAGCGCCGCGTCGCCGCGGGTCACCGTGGTCTTCTCGGCGGCGCGCATGCTGGTGGCGCACGCCGGCAGGAGCACGACCAGCGGTCCGATGGTGAAGAACCGCGCAGCGCTCATGCGATCACGTTAACGCTATGCGGCGCGCACGTCGATGAGCTGAAACGCGTCGACATCCATGAGCCCGCGATCGGTGAGCTTGAGCGACGGAATCACCGGCAGGCTCAAGAAGGCGAGCTGCAAGAACGGCTCTGGCACCTCGCAGCCGATGTCGGCGCCGGCGGCGCGCAGCACCTTGAGGGCCTTGGCGATCTCGTCCGGGGCCGCGTCGCTCATGAGGCCGCCGAAGGGGAGGGCGAGCCACGCCAGCGCCGCGCCATCCTTCACCACCGCGAAGCCGCCGCCCATCTCCGCAACCTTGGCCAGCGCCGCCCGCATATCGCGCGGGCTGCTCCCCACCACGATGAGGTTGTGGCTGTCGTGCCCCACGCTGGAGGCGATGGCGCCGCGCAGCTCGCCGAAGCCGCGCACGTAGCCGTTGGCCGGTTTCTGGCCCTTGCCGTAGCGCTCGAGCACCGAGATGCGCATGACCCCCGGGGCGTCGTGCGCCGAGACGCTGCGGTCGGTAAGAATGCGCCCGGCGCGCACGCCGATGACGTGCACCCGGCCGGAGGGGCCCACCAGATCTGCCTCCTCGGGAATGGCGGCGCGAATGGTGTTCTCGCGCGCGCCGCCGGCCGAAGGAAAGTCGAGCTCGGCCACCGCGTGTCCGCGGGCGTACACTGCGTGTATGGCGCACGTATCGACGTCGTCCAGCACCACCAAGTCGGCCCGGTAGCCCGGGGCGATGGCGCCCACCGGCTCCACCACGTGACTGCCCGCCAGGCCGTAGTGCCGCGCCACCGACAGCGACGCCGCGCGGTACGCCACCTCGGGCGCAACCCCCAGGCGAATGGCCTTGCGGATCAGGTGATCGAGGTGGCCCTCCTCGGCAATGTCGAGGGGGTTTCGATCGTCGGTGCAGAAGCCCATGCTGCTCGAGGTCGCCATGGTGAGGAGCGGCCCCAGTGCGTCGAGATCCTTGGCCACGCTGCCTTCGCGAATCCACACCGAGAGGCCCTTCTGCATCTTTTCGCGGGCCTCTTCCACCTCTGAGCACTCGTGGCAGCTGGTGATGCGCGCGGCGGCGTAGGCCGAGAGATCTTGCCCGCGCAGGAGCGGGCAGTGGCCATCGCGCGGTGCACCTTCAAAGGCTTCGAGCTTGGCCATCATCGAAGGATCGCCGCCCAGCACCGCCGGCACGTTCATCACCTCGGCCAGGCCCAGCGCCTTCTTCCGCGCGCGGAGCGGCGCGAGCGCGTCGGCCTCGAGGGTGCCGCCGCCATTCGTCTCGAAGGTGGTGGCGGGAACGCACGACGACAGCATCACCCGCAGATCGAGGGTCAGCTCCTCGGCCTCGTCGAGGAAGTACTCGATGCCGCGCACGCCCAGCACGTTGGCCAGCTCGTGGGGATCGCACACCGCGGTGGTGGTTCCTTTGGGCAGCACGGCCCGCTGAAAGTTCTTGGGCACCAGCAGCGAGCTCTCCACGTGCACGTGCGCGTCGATGAAGCCGGGCACCACCGTGCGGCCACCCAGATCGACCCGGCGCTTGGCGGGCATGCCGGCGTCCACGCCCACGATGACGCCGTCGAAAACGGTGAGATCGCACGTGCGATAGGTGCAGGTGAACACATCGAGGATGCGCGCATTGGCGAGGACCAGATCGCTCTCGATGCGCCCGCGCGCGGCGGCGATTCGACGTTGAAGAGACATGCCGCCATGTTGCCAGCC
>JBBQWQ010000134.1:0-4724 GCA_038210445.1 Polyangiales bacterium | reverse complement strand
GAACGCCTTGGGGAATCACGCCGAGAGCTCCCGCAAGATCGTAAGCGCCCACTGGCGGTCACAGTCGTGTGCAAAGTGCACGCGGAGAGCGCCCCGTTCCACCGTGATTCCGCCGGCACCGCAAGCGGCTGGCGCCGCCTGCCGCACGACGGCCGCGAGCCTCACCGATGGCGCGGACGATGCGTCCGAGGTCCGCAGTCGCCTCGACCATGCCGCAAGCGAGGACGACGAGTAACCCTTGCCCTCGCAGAACCTCACCGCGCCCATGCCGCTTGCCTTCCACGCCGCCACTCGCTCCGCCCACACCGCATCGCGCTTTGTCATGCTCCTATTCTGGCGATCAATCACGCCGCCGCAATGACGGGGCCGGTGCAGCGGATACTCACTTCGCGCGGCAAGAGGACGGCTCGTGGAGCCTGCGCGAGGCTTCGGCGGGCGGGAGCATCCTGATCCGCTCCGTCTCCGTCAGCCTCGACGTGGACGCGCTGTACGCCGGGGTATTCGACCTCCCGAGCTGAGCGCCGCTGCCGGCATGCGTGGCACGCACGAGTGCCACGCGTGCCCGTTAATCCCCCGCCGCGTCGGCGGCGCCAGCGTCGGCCGTCCTTGGATGAAGTGTTCGCACGAGACGCACCGTGAGGCCGTCGGAGCGGTCGGTCCAGCCCACGTTTCCGACCCACGACGCCGCTCGCAGGACGGATGGCCATCCGACCACGAGACTCCCTCGGGACGCACGCTCCTTGTTGATGAAGACGGGATCCCCGGGGTCGCGCTGTGGTCCAGTGCCGTACCCACTGTAGCGCTGATGGTCGATCACGAACTCCATGGAGTTTCCTAGCATGTCGTAGAGCCCCCACCCGTTGGGCTTCTTGAGTCCCACCGGGTGCGTACTTGCCGCAGCGTTGTGGCAATACCATGCAATCTCATCGAGACCAGGGTCGGAGTCGCAGTCTGCCGGTTGCGGCGGGGCGACGACATCGCCTGAATAGAAGGCGGTTCGCGTACCGGCGCGAGCCGCGTACTCCCACTCGGCGCCCATGGGAAACCGATAGCCCTCGCAGTCGTAGCTGATGGCGTCCTTCACGCGGAAGGTGTCGCACGTCATGCCGTTGCCGGGGACGCCCGTGCAGCCGACGAGCTCGTAGCAACTCGCGTAGCCATCCCGCTCGGACATCGCGTTGGCGTACGCGAGTCCCTCGAAGTAGTTGATGCTCCCGACCGAGCAGTTGTCGGCCCTGCATGCCACGAAGGTGTTTGCTGGCGCGTCGCCGGTTGGGTCTCGAAAACCAACGGCCTTCCATGCAGCCCGGGTCGTCTCGTACTGCTGCATCACGAAGGAATGCGTCAACGTGGTCGGCACCAGCGGTTCTGTCGTCTGGCCGCGTCCGTACTCCGTCTCCGGCGAGCCCATCCAGAAGCAGCCCGCCGGAATCTCGCACCACCAGTCGGCACACTTCTGGACAACCGGCGCGTGCGGGCAGGGATACTCACCGGCCTCGGCCTCCACGTGCGCGTTCGACTTCGGCGAAGGTTGGTCCACCGAGGCATCGGAACACGCGCCAGCCTCTACGCCCGAAGGCACGGGGGCCGCGGTGGTGGTCGCGCAGGCGAATATGACGCTCGCCGCAATGGCGGTGCCGGCGAACGCGTGGACAGTGGCGGTTCTCATCGTGGACCCATGACGGATGGGAGCGGCAAGCATAGCCCGTTCATCGACCCCACGCCGCCGGCATGCGTGGCACGCACGAGTGCCACGCATGCCCGTTGCAGCCCGCGTCGGCGAGCTCCGAGGACCTCTAACGAGGCGGAATCTCGGGGCCGAGATTCACGCGCGCGTAGCGGACGAAGGTTCTGGGCTGGTTGCCTCCGTTGGCGTAGCGGAGGCCTCCCAAGAGCCAAACGTCGTCGTCGTCGACCCAGACGGCTTCCGCGAAGCCCATCCCGGGATCGGCATCAATGGACCAACTCATGCCGTCGGAGAGCCGTGTCACCAGCGCGCGGGAGGAATCGACGATGTTCACGACCATCCCGTGGGCCGAGATCATGCGTCCGCCGCCAGTTGCCAGTGGATCATCGAAGCCGGTGACCCGGCGCGGCACGAGGCCTGCTGGGCTCGACGCGAACGGCGACGTGTAGAGAATGGGATTGGTGGAAGGTGCAAGACCCGTCGACTCCACCCACGCGAGCGTATTGCTCCGCGTTCGGTCGATGGCCCATCCGGAGACATTGCGACCAGCGGGTGCCGTGAGCAATGGGACGAACGTGCCGTCGTTGCGCTGAAAGATGATGGGCAAGTTGTCGATGAACGCACGCGAAAGAAAGCCCCCAGGAAATTCCCGCGGGTCGTCGAAGACGAACCGGAGACCATTGTCCCGAGGGACAGCGACGGCGCCCGTGGAACGATCGACGAGTATCGACCCATCGGCGCCGACCGTGAACACGAGAGCTGTCGAAGGGTTTGGCACGTAGACCGACTGCCGGCCCAGCGCTGTTGCATCGGTCACCGTGGGCCCTGAGAAGGCGCGCGGGCTCGCCCATTCTGCACGGCGATAGGTCGTCGTCTTCGTGGTGGTGGAACCGACCGAGTACGAGAGCCCGCCCTCGTCGAGCCCTCCGTAGCTGGCGCAGGTGTTTCCGGGAGTCAACGGAATCGCCAGCGCGAATATCGGTGCGCCATCGAGTGGTTGCGCGATGGTCATGATGTGCTCGGGCGTCAGTGGGTCGCTTTCTCTCGGGTACCATCGGCGAAACATCACGTACGGCGTTCCGAGTGGGCCGATTCGCACCGGCTCCCGGTTCATGATGGCCATCGTGACGCCATTCACCCTGGACGTGAAATCGATGTCCTGGACGAGACAACCCGGCTTGCCGGAAGCGCAGGGTTTCCATTTGAGTGGCGTCACGTCTCGAGCCGGATCTCGCGCAAGGAGAAGGTCGCAGTTGGCCGGGGCGCCGGGCACTGGATCCCAGTCGCCGGTCAGCCAGGAGCCCGCATCCAGCGCACCGTCAACACCCCCTTCGGCGGCGCCGCCCTCTATTGGGAGGCGCCGGTCAGCCGTGGCGTCTACCTGCGCGTCGGCCGGTTGGGGCCCTTGCTGCGCTCCTTCGGAGCACGCGAAGCACGCCGCCGTGGGAATCACGGTAGCAGTTGCAAGCAGCAGCCCCAACCAGGGACGGTCTAGAAGCACGATCCTACTCCCGCAAGGTTTACGCTCGTACCCGCCGAGAGAGAACGAGACAGAAAGCTCTTCCCTCCCGTCCCATTCCTCGTTGCCATGCTAACCCGTCCATCTGCGCCAAGCGAGGCCGGAGTTTGGGGGAAGCTGTTTGCCGTGAAGCGCTTGCCGCCTGTCAGCGTTCCGTTCGCAGCAACGGCAATCGTGGCCACGCATTGCGCCGGGTCAGACGAAGCTCCCGAGGTCACCACGAGCGACCCATCGGCACCCGTCGTGAGCCCGTACGGAACGTGTCAACGCGTTTGAGACAGGGGTCACGAGAATTCTATGTAGCGAGACGTGAAGGTTGAGCTCTGGATTCGTGCCCGTCCGCGCCGTCGCCTCCGGGCATGTTGGTGAGTCCGTGCTCACCCGCGTCGAGGCGCTTCGCCCCGCGGAGCGCGGGCGCCTTCGGCGGCCTGGACACGGCCTGCGCGCGGACGGGGCGAGCCACTACACCGCCGGCGCTTCCCTCGACGCGAGCGAGCGCTGTCGAGCCCTCATCGGCCCCGGCGACCTCGAGCGCGGCGTCTGCCGCGACGGGGTTGATGTGGACCTGCTGCGGCGGCAGCAAGACGCGCGGCGGCCCGTTTGGAAACCGTTCGGGCCGAGCTTGGTACGCAGCATCGAGAGCGGTCTGGCGAGCCGCGCGCACCGATTCGACGCGCCTGTGGAAGACATCCGATGGTGTGAAGAGGGCGAGCCCGGAGTGGTGGTGCTTCTCGTTGTGCCATCCGAAGAACCCCTGCAGCCACGCGCGCCCGTGAGCCTCGGACACGAAGCGCCCTGGGTAGTCGGGTTGATACTTAAGGGTCTTGAACTGCGCCTCGCTATACGCGTTGTCGTCCGAAACCCGAGGTCGGCTGAAACTCTGCGATGCACCGAGCGATGCGAGCAACTGCGCAAGCGTATCGCTCTTCATCGCCGAGCCTCGATCCGAGTGGACCCACAGGCCCGGCTCGATGCCGTGACGCACGATCGTCTCCGCGAAGAGCTGGGCGGCGAGGTGCTTGCACTCCTTCGCCGCAACCATCCAGCCGACTACGTATCGGCTGAACAGATCGATGATCACGTACGCGTGAAGGAAGACGCCCTTCGCCTGCGTCGCGAGCTTCGTGATATCCCAAGTCCACACCTGGTTCGGCGCGGTCACCGTCAGCGAAGGCACCGCATGCTCTTGCGGCAGGCGCTGGTTTCTTCGCTCCTTCGTCTCCCCAGCCTCCGCGAGCACGCGATACATCGTGCGAATCGAAGCGAGGTAGATCCCGCGCTCGAGCAGCACCGGATAGACCTCCGTTGGCGGCTGGTCTGCAAACTCCGGCAGGTGCAGCGTGTCGAGCAAGTGTTGACGTTCATCGTCATCGAGCCGTCGCGGACTCGGCTTCCGCGGTCGAATGCTCGGCGTCGAGGCAGGCGCCTTCGGCCCTCGACTGCGGTAGAGCGTCGCACGACTCAGCCCGAGCGCGTCGCATGCCGCGCTGGTGGGGATCGACTTCACGTGGTCTGCGA
>JBBQWQ010000133.1:0-4799 GCA_038210445.1 Polyangiales bacterium | reverse complement strand
GACCATCAAGAAGCGCGCCGGCGGATATCGGAACGTCGAGAACTTCAAGACGGCGATCTACTTCCACTGTGGCGGCCTCGATCTCTATCCGACTCGCTCAAGTGCGCAGTGAAGACCCATGCGATTCCCGGAAGGCCCGTTTTTTTGTTCTGCAGCCATGGCTGCTGGGAGGCGAAATATGAAGCTCGTAATGTCACTGCTGCTGACTGGATTGATTGCCTGTTCGAGCTCTTCGAGGAGTAATACGGCAGAGCCGTCCCTCAATGGGAACTGGATGTATGTTAACGCCGCTGGAACGGCGGGAACGGGCATATCCTTCAAGCCTGATGGTACCTACGTTGGCTTCACCCTGGCGCTGACCTCGTCCGCTTCCGCGAACGCAGAGGTCGAGACTGGTAACTTTGTTGCCAAGAATGGTGCGATTACACTGACGCCCGAGGAGTGGACGTGTCCGGGGCCAGACCCGGTGTCGACCGCGAAGTACTCCTTCAACTCGGGGAGCCTCACCATCGCCACGTCGTCTGGAATCGTGTCACTCAAGCCGAACAATGGCCCAGCCTCTGACACCTTCGCGATTTCGTACGGATGCTTCGACGCAAAGACCGGCGCATTCAAGCGCGCGCCGTTGGCTCCGGTGGCCAACGAGTAGCGATCCCAACGCGCCGCCGCTCACCAACCCCGCGCACCGAACCCTACATCCGCTACCCTCATCCCCCGTGCCCGCACTACCCAACGGAATCTACGAGCACCTCCTGACGCGCGGGCTCTCCGCGGACCTCGAGTCCACGAAGAGCACCAGCCAACTGCGCGCCATCGACGCAGCGGATCTCCCCACGTGGCTCTCCCGGCACCTTGCCCACGAGATCCAACGCGCCCTCGAGGTAGCCCCCGACGAAGCCGCCCAGATCGCCCTCGCCCACCGGATTCTCGCCCTCCTGGCCGAAGCCGTACCCACCGGCGCCTGGCAGCCCTCCAACGTCGTCGCCCCCGCGCAGCTCCTCGAAGCGCTGTTCCAGACCGTCCCGCCCCTGCGACCCGCGACGCCGCTCTCCACGTCCACGCTGCTCACCCGTGCGCGCACCGAGCCCTCCCTTGGCCACGAACTGTCCCGCGAGATTGCCTCGGCGGACCGCGTCGACGTGCTCTCCGCGTTCATCACCATGGGCGGCGTTCGCGCCGTGAAAGAAGCCCTCGAAGCCGCTGCCCGCCGCGGCGCACGCATTCGCGTGCTCACGACGGTGTTCACGGGGACCACCGAGGTTCACGCGCTGGACGAGCTGGCCAAGCTGCCGCAGGCGGAGGTGCGCATCTCGTACGATGTGCGGCGCACGCGGCTGCATGCGAAGGCGTGGCTCTTTGGACGCGATACGCAACTTCATACGGCGTATGTGGGGTCGGCCAACTTGACGGCGACGGCGCTGGGGAGCGGGCAGGAGTGGATGGTGAAGGTGGCCGCGGGGGATTTGCCGGCGGTCATTCAGAAGTTCGAGGGCACGTTCGAGGGCCTGTGGAACGACGCGGAGTTCGTGAAGTACGATCCGCACTCGCCCGAGGCGCGCGCGGCACTGGTGGCGGCGTTGCGGGCGGAGACCAGCTCTGGGGCGCCTGCCGTGCTCACGCTGTTCACGCTCACGCCGTTCCCGTTCCAGCTGGAGATTCTGGACCGTCTGGCGGCCGAGCGCCTGGTGCACGGGCGCCATCGGAATCTGGTGGTGGCGGCGACGGGCACCGGCAAGACCGTGATTGCCGCGTTCGACTATCTGCGGGCCTGCGAACGCACGGGCCTGCGGCCGCGGCTGCTCTTTCTGGCGCATCGGCGCGAGATTCTCGACCAGGCGCGCAACACGTTCCGCCAGGTGCTGCGCGATCAGGCCTTCGGCGAAATGCTGGCCGACGGCGAGGAGCCGGCCGCCTGGGAGCACGTGTTCGCGACCGTTCAGAGTGCAGCGAATCGCGTGGGTGAGCGCTTTGACGGCGCGCACTTTCGCTTCGTGGTGCTCGACGAGTGTCACCACGCACCCGCCGATTCATATCAGGCGCTCATCAAGGCGCTGCAGCCGGAGATTCTGCTGGGTCTCACCGCAACACCGGAGCGCGCCGATGGCCGCTCGCTCTTGCCCGACTTCGACAACCGCATCGCCGCCGAGCTTCGACTGTGGCACGCGATGGAGAAGCAGCTCCTCGTCCCCTTCGAGTACTACGGCCTCGCCGACGCGGCGGGCACCGATCTGGACGACGTGCGGTGGTCCCGCAATGGCTACCAGCGTGACGATCTCTCGAAGCTGTACACCGGCAACGAGGCGCGCGTCGATCTCATCGTCGCCCAGCTCACGCGCCGGGTGCGCGACGTCACCGGCATTCGCGCGCTCGCCTTCTGCGTCTCGGTGGAGCACGCGGAGTTCATGGCCCGCGAGCTCACGAAACGCGGCGTGCCCGCTGAAGTGGTGCACGGCAACAGCTCCGATGCCGACCGCACGGGTGCGCCCGCACGCTTGCGCGATCGCAAGGTCAACGTGCTCTGCACCTGCGATCTCTACAACGAGGGCGTCGACCTCCCATTCGTCGACACGCTGCTCTTCCTCCGCCCGACCACCAGCGCCACGCTCTTCGTGCAGCAGCTCGGGCGCGGCCTTCGCCTCCACAAGGAAAAGACCTCGTGCCTGGTGCTCGATTTCATCGGTCAGCACCGCGCCGAGTTCCGCTTCGATGCTTTGTATTCCGCGGTAACCGGTATTCCGCGGGCCAAGCTGAAGCGCGCCGCCGAAGAGGGCTTTCCGTTCCTCCCCAGCGGCTGCGTGCTGCAGCTCGACGCGGTCGCCCGCGAACGCGTGCTCGAATCCCTGAAGCGCGCGGTGGCCAACGGCGCCGCCCTGGCCAAGGAGCTGCGCGAGATGAGCAGCGACGGGCGCGATCCTTCGCTCCGCGCATTCCTCGACGACTCCGGCCGCGAGCTCGCCGACGTGTACGACGCAGGCGGCTGGACCGCCATTCGCAAGCGCGCCGGAATGCTCGGCGAGGTCGACGACGAGACGCTGGAGATGGCCCGTCGCCTCGGTCGCTTCGCCCACGCCGACGACGCGCGGCGCATCGACGTGCTCCGCGAGCCGCAGAAGTATGCGCCCGACACCCAGTACGGCCGCGTGCTCTCGATGCTCGACGTCCAGATGAACGAGCGAGGCATCGTGCGAGAGCCCGACGTCGTCGCCAGCGATCTCACGAGTCGCGACGTCGTCGTTCGCGAGGCAACCGATCTCGCCGAGGCCCTCGAAGACCGCCTGGCCCAGGCCGAAGAGCACCTGCCCGTCGCCGATTGGCCTCTCGTGCTGCACCGCCACTACCGCCAGCGCGAGATCCTCGCGGCAGTGGGCTACGTCAAGCCCGGCCAGAAGAGCATGAACCTGCAGGCGGGCGTGCTCACGCTCAAAGACCGAACCGCGCAGCTCCTCTTCGTGACCCTCGACAAGACCGCCAAGAGCTTCTCGCCAACCACCCGCTATCGCGACTACGCCATCAGCCCCACGCTCTTCCACTGGGAAACCCAGTCCATCGCCACCACGACGCGCGACTCCGGCAAGCGCTACATCGAGAGCCCCGGCAACGGCTGGACCTTCTACCTCTTCGTCCGCCCCAACCCCGACGCGCCCTACGCCTTCCTCGGGCCCGTCACCTACCAATCCCACCAAGGCGATCGCCCCATCGGCATCACCTGGCGCCTCGACCACCCCATGCCCGGCGCGCTCCTCGACGCCTTCGCAACCCTAGCGCAGGGGTGAGAGGTCGGCGGTGTCTCACGGCGGGCTGCAGGATGCCTCGCCGTTGATCACGCGGCAGTTCGCCTTGATGGGCTTCGGCGACGTGCACTTGGTCCCATCGGGGACGTCGTTGCATCCGCCACACCAGAGCCCATCGCAGCCGGTGCAGCACGCCTGGAACGGCGTACGCGGCGGCTTCGGGGTCGTGAAGGACCCGCCGGCATCCGGGACGAGGCTGGACGTCTCCTTGCGGCAGTTCGTGACCCGGTCGTCCACCAGATCGCAGCTCGCGGGCTTGAGCGTGCCGCACGCGCCATCCGTCGACGAGCATCCGGAGCAGCTTCCACCGGTGTCGCAGTGGGTACAGCATGCCCGAAACCTGGATACGCCAGGGTCGCCGACAATGACGGTACCTGCGGTGGGCCCGGCCTGCACCTCGAGGTCGTTGCCTTCGAGGTCGGCTGAGGTAGCGGTACCCGCGGAGCCGCAGGCCGCGGCGAGAGGGGCGAGGCAAACGAGCAGCGAAGTAAACATGCGCTTCATGGGGGACCTTCCTTCTTGCGACCGGTTCGATCCGGCCATGTCCCTCGTGCGCGCTGGGCCTGATGTTTCTGACAGAGTCGCTGGACGATTCTCCTCGCGCCTCGACGAAAGCGCGTGCGATGGCATTTTCGACCCGACGTCGCCTGAGCTAACCACTCGCAATTGCGCACAAAAGTTCATTGTTACGGCGCCGGAACAGCTCCGTAAAGAGATGCAAAGCAGGGCATCGAAGTGCGGCGCCGAGCGTCCAACCTCATGAGACCGAAACGAAGGTCTCATCACAACCCGGCCCCCAACGAACGCAGGTATCGCATCATGAAACGCTCGCTCTTCGCTCTGCTCTTCTCGCTCCCGCTCGTTACCTTCGCCGGCCTCGCGAGTGCCGATGGCCGTGGTCACGGAGACGGCAAAGACGCGGTCCAGTACCCAGTGCCTGCGGCCGACTTCCAGGCTCGCCACGACGCGCGCGTCACCAAGATGCGCGCCAAGATGGAAGAGCGCATC
>JBBQWQ010000132.1:0-5048 GCA_038210445.1 Polyangiales bacterium | reverse complement strand
ACCTGGGCGTGGTGGTGCTGGTGGCCAGCCTCCTTAGCCTGGCATTCGCCGCGGCGAGCGCGGCATCTCGCGCTTCGTGCGTGCCCGCTCGAACGCTTCGGCGATGGCTCCGCTGGTGGCATGGGTCGTTCACGGAGACGCTGGAAGTCATTCCCTCATCTCGGACGCGCTCGGCGCTCAGATCCACACGCTGTACGCCCAACATCCGGGCTGGACGATTCAGCTCCACCACGACAACCTCGTCGCGCTCGCGAAGAAGAATCCGGAGCTCGGCCTCATGGCCGACTACGCTGCCACCGGCTTGCCACCCGGCTTCCGCGCAGCCGGTCAGCGCTCGGCGCAGCGATGACCCGCACCAAGCTCTGCGCGCATCAGCTCTCGATCACCGCGAGTGCTCGCTCCAGCGCGCCTTCGAGGAGGCCACCCGAGCTGGCCGCGGTCTCGGTCGAGGCAAAGCGAAGGCGACCGTCCCACACATGGGCCAGCGCTGGGGGTAGACCGTAGGCAGGGTGGGCGCGCGGGGGGGCGAAGTCGGCCGCGACCGCCGTGAAGGGCTCCTGCGCCCAGTCGACCAGCTCCACCGCTTTGGGCGACGCCGCTTGGGCGCCGAACAGTGCCGTGAGCTGCTCGATGGCCGCCGACTCTAGCTCGCCACGATGCTGTGCTCGAGCTTGCGCGGGAACGCCGAGGAATCCGAACAAGGCGCCCTCGTCGAGCATCGCGGGCGAGGCGTCGTGAATCTCGGTCAGCGGACCGCGGTGGCTGATGGCGTCGCCCGACTGCCCGGCCGCGCGCCAAAACGGACGGTCGTACACGGCGATGAGCTTGGCATGGCCAGCCATCCAGGTCGGCGTTGCCGCAAGCGCCCGCGACTGCGAATCGCTCAGTAGAGGCTCGAAATCGATGCTCTCCACGGCCACCCGCGGCGGCGCGGTGACGATCACGGTGTGCGCCGCAAGCGATCCGCCGGACGTTCGAATCTCGATGGCGTCGCCTTGGCGGTGGATCCGCTCGACCGCGGTGGAGGTGGAGATTCGCGCGGGATCGAGCGACGCCGCGAGGGCTGCGATGAGTCGCGAGAGGCCGCCGTCGATGCGCAGCGCGCCGGCCATCGTGGCGACGTCGAGCCCGCGCTGGATGCTGCCCCGCTCATCTTCGAAGACCAGGGTGCCCTGCGAGAACTGCTCGAACGAAGCGAGACCGAGCCGTTGGGTAAGCGCGGCCATCTTGGGTTGGCCCGGCCAGAACCAGGCGGGGCCCACATCGTAGTGGCCAATGGAGGAGCCAACCGGCCGCGACCATGCTCGCCCGCCCAATCGATCGCGAGCCTCTAGCAGCACGAACGATCGACCGCGCCGCTCGAGCTCTGCGGCGATGGCGAGCCCGGTGAGTCCGCCGCCGACGATCGCGTAGTCGTCGATCACGGCGGGTTCACGCGGTCGACCAGATGCCCGCTCTTGAACCACAGGGTGCAACCGTGCTCGCCGGTCTTCGCCCGAAGGGTACCCAGCGGCGGAATGCGGAGCCACGCCCAGGGCGCCAAGTGATCGCCGCCTTCGTCGAGCGCTCCCGAAAGCACCAGGAGCTCTCCACCCCGTGGAAGCGTACGCTCTACGGCGGTGCCCGGCCCCCACCGCTCGAGGCGCACGCTCTCGATCGCATCGGCGAAGAGGGCCATTGCCTCCACGCCCGGTTGATCGGTCGGCGCAAAGGGAATGTCTTCGCGCTCGATTCGGACCTGGGCGCGGTCGGCGAGGTCGAACTGCCACAGCTTCACGAAGATGGTGCAGCCGTCGCGCGAGCCTGGGGTATGTGCGCTGGTGGGCGGGTTGCGGACGTAGGTGCCTGCTGGAAAGTCGCCGTGCTCATCCTGGAAGACGCCATCGAGGACGAGGAATTCCTCCCCGCCGTCGTGCGTGTGCGCCGAGAACGCGCTCCCCCGCGCGTACCGCACGATCGACGTCGCGCGCGCGATCTCCCCACCCAGACGAACGAACATCTTGCGTTCGACGCCGGCCATCGGGGAGGGCAGCCACGGAACCTGGGCTCCGTGGACGACCACGCGTTTCTCAAAGTTGGAATTCAGCTCCATTCGATTCTCTCTCTACCCCGTGGCGAAGATCGCGTCGAGCACTGCCGGGATTCCCTCGTGTCGCACCAAAGCCTCTTTGGACCCGAGATCGCGTTCGGCCATGAGCTTCTTGCCGAGCGCCGCGTCGCCAGAAGCCGCCGCGATCGCCGATCTGAGCAGTAGGCGCGAGGCGAGCTTCTGCTCGATGCGTGCAATCTGCACTGGAAGGTAGTTGTTGCGCTTGCGCTCTTCGGGACTCATGGCTCGCACTTTCGTCAGCGTCGTTTCGAGCGTTTTGAGCTCTGCGTCGAAGGCCTTCGCCGCCGCCGAAAGCAACGCCTTCTCGGACTTCTTCCCGAGCTCCTTTGCGGCATAGGCTGCTCCCACCGCGCACTCGAGCATTCCGTCCTCGCCGCGCAGATCGTTCTTGCTCCCGAGCTCGAAGCAGCCAAGCGCGCCTTCGAAGTGCCGCTGGGCGCACGCGAGGTTTCCGAGGCTGGACCAAGGGATGGAGCTGCCCAGTGCGCCGAACGTGATCACGTCGTCCCAGCGCCCGAGCTTCGCGCAGCGATCGGCCAGCGCCCGCGCCCAAGCCTGCCGCTCGTGGGGCCGCTCTTTGTCGACCACCGCGCGAATCGCCGGCTGCGTGAGCACCGCCACCGCCTCGGCGTCTGGAAGTCGGCCCGCAAACTCCACCAGGCTTTCCAACGCGCGCTGCGGTTGCGCCGCCTTGACCACCGCCTTCACGAGCTTATCCACCTGCTTGGTGTCGTCGCCACCCGCCTCGGGACCTCCGAAGAGCTGGCCCACGCCCATGGCGTTCAATGTCCTGTGCACCATGGCCGACAGCGGACCAAACTCCTTCAGCGCTCTCGTTTCGTGGTCCCAATCGAAGAGGATCGCTTTGGGACTCACGACGAGGAAGTTGCCAGATCCATCGGAGGCAAAGGGTATCAGCTCGCCGGGGAACTTCGCCGTCTCTCGCAGCATGCGCGCCGCCTCCGCCGACCCGCGCACCGAGAGCATTGTCTCCCATCCGCGCTCGCCGTCCGTGATCCAGAGCTCCTCGCCAGCGGTCCCACCATCGAGCCAGCTCCAGATCGTTTGCAGCGAGGCCGGAACCGGCCCCAGCGTTTTGAGCGGCGCCCAGTCGCTCGCACCGCGGATCGAAGCGTGGCGCTTGGGCGCGTACGCCAGGAGCGCGCGGTCGAGCTTCGCGATGAGCTTTCCCATCGCGCTGTCTGCGGCCGGGGCGGGTTTCTGCTTGCTCGCGTCCACAGTGCGTTTGGTTGCCATTGGTCGAGTGTATTCGACGAGCACGCCGCCGACGACGAAGACTCTCACGTCGCGGGCAGGCGCGCGCCTGCGCGAGGCCCGCCCTATTGGGCAAGTCGGGCGCTGCGCATCCGCAGCGGCAGAGGCGCCGCGTAGTCTCCCTCGCACCTGGAGAGCCCCGACGCTCTTGGGCACCGATCCGCGCACCGCCCAGAATTCGCGCCGATGGGCCCGAATTTCTCGCCCCCCCTCCGTCTCTCCGGCCTTGCGCAGATGTGCGACCGCTCGGTTCCGCCGCCGGCTGGCCCCGCCCTTCTCCCCTCAAAGGCCTATGAATCAGCTACGCACGAATCTGGTGCGGACGACCTTGGAACGGGACCAACGGAGAAGTCGTTCGCGCATTGCCGTGTGGTAGCGGAGTCGCTGCGATTCGAGCGAATCCTTTCGCGCGCCGTTGCGACGCCTAGGCGCGATGCGTCGCGTTCAATGCGAGATAGCGAGCAACACTTGCCCAAAAATCCCGCGTCGCGCATAATGTGGCATGGCTCCGTATCGACGCTGTGGGTCGTGTGGCGGCAAGGCTGGACTTGAAGACATTACGCAGCACGAGGCCAACGTGTCGGTGATGTTTGTGCCGGTTGGCACGCAGTCCATGGGTGCTTCGGGGCGGTATTTCTGTGCGAACTGCAACCGCTTCTTTACGGTCAAAGTGGGCGGCGCACTCGCTCGGCTGGTGCTGGGTCTTGTGGCCATGTCGGTCGCCCTCGCGATGGGACTGTGGCTGATGACACTCAAGAGCGACAGTGTTCAGGCGGTGCTCTTCGCGCTCATCGGCGGCATCGGCTCCGCCATCATGCTGGGTATGTTGGGGCAACAGGTGTGGCTGCGCGTCAAGTGTCCACCGGTTCCTTGAGCATCGCCGAGCCCTAGCCACTTTTTCGACGCGATCAGCTGCGTCCACATGCTTCGAGCATCGGCGGCGGCCATGACCAGCGCGATACTGCCGGCCACCACCACGAGCGCTCGCGCGGGAACATCCAGCGCGCCGCGTGAGAAGATCACGAGCGCGGTGCCGCACACGACCAGCGGTGCGTGCCGCCATTGCGCAGCCAATGCGGCGCCAAGGAATGGACTTGCCGCCGCCAAGAAACGACCGAGCCCGGGCGTACTGGAGGGCAAGGCTCGCGAGGTCGCATCGGCCATTGCCGATTGCAGGATCAAGAACGCCGAGCGTATGCGGCGCGCACTCGCGCAGCCGGACTCGAGCCCAAGCGCGCACCCAGTGGCATCGCACCGCACCTCCGCGCGCTGATGGCCGACTACGCCGCCACCGGCTTGCCACCCGGCTTCATCACGCGACACGACAGCGAACACGACGACCTGAGCACGGACAACCTCGACACGGACGCGCTGTTCACGTCGCCGACGATCGACAGCTACCTTCGTCGCCACCGAGCTGGGCATCGCAGACGGCGGCTTCACCATGCTCACGGGCGACCCCGGTACGGGAAAGAACGTCGCCCTCCGGCTCCTGGCCGAGAGCTCCGAAAGTTGCCCGACATCCTCGTGGGCACGATCGAGCATCCGCAGAGCCGCACCATGGACTTCTACAGAGAGCTCGGCGATCTCTTCTCCGTGCCGCTCGCATCACACAACCGTTGGAGCGGCTTCAAGTCGCTGCGCGCGAGGTGGGCCGACCACA
>JBBQWQ010000131.1:0-5249 GCA_038210445.1 Polyangiales bacterium | reverse complement strand
TCGCTGCGGACCTCGACCGCGGGTGGCACAGATTTCAGCGACTTCCTCGCGATGTTTGCCGGTCGGCCTCCCGGGTCCTGGAGGGGCGTGGCCTGCCACAGCCGCGCTCGATCCGCACCCCGGTGTCGCTGATGGGTCACTCAGCAACATCGCTCCCTGCCCGGGACGGCGCGATGAGGGCGCGATGGTGCGATGCTTCGCTGGGCTCGCCGAGGACGTACTCCCAGGTCTTCTTTCCTCGGACCACGAAGACCAGCTCCAGAAGCTCGAGCCGCTGCAAGTGACGGCGCACCTGCGTCGCGGAAAGCCCCGTCCAGCCCCGCACCTCGCGCTGCGTGCAGCGGGCTTCTTCGCGGAGCACTCGGAGAGCCCGCGCGCGCTCGGTGAGCTGCGCCTCCAGCACTTGCAGGACGCCCCGCGTCTGCGGCGGCAGCTCGTCCATCGAGCGGGCCAGCACCGATTCCATGAGGCGCCCGGCCACCTCGACGTCGCTGGGCTCCACTTCGACGTACTCCAGCACCTTGCCTGCGTGCTCTGCGGTCTTCACGGGGCGCTGGTGCTGGTGCAGCAGCGCGAGGGAGCGCATGAGGCCGAGGTACTTGCCGTGATCGCGCCGCATGCGCGTCTTCTCGTCCGAAAACGAGAGCTCTCGGGCGAAGGGATTGACCACGAGAAGCGGCCGCAAGAGCCGCTGCGCGTTCTGGTGCAGCGCCCGGAGCTCCTTGCGGGCTCCCTTCACGAGCAGGCCCTCGAGCGTCTCGGCCTCCCGCTGCAGGGCCAGGATGGCGCGGGTCTGGGCGCGTCCTTCGTCGACGGTGAGGACGAGGCAGCGGTTGAGCAGCTCTTCGTCCATCTCGATGGCGGTGGTGGTCTGAAAGAGCTGCACCGGACCTTCGACGCGATAGGTGTGGGTTACATGCTTTCCGCTGACCGGATCTTTGCCGGTGGATGCGATGGTGAGCGAGCCCTCGCTCTGGAGAAGCTTGAGCGCGTAGGACGCGCGCTCGGCGCCCTCTTCCTCGGAGACGGCCAAGACCTTGTGCTTCAGCTCGTCCTGGCCCATGTAAAACAGCGACTGGCCGGTCATGGCCGAGAAGCTCACCCGATGCTCCTCGGGGATGAGCGACAGCACCGCCTCCATCAGCGACGACTTCCCCGCCGCGCTCGTCGACTGGATCACCACTGCCAGCGGCCGCTCGAGCAGGCGCGACGTCGCGGCCAGGTAGGCGAGGAGCTTGTTTT
Organism: Polyangiales bacterium; assembly: GCA_038210445.1. GTDB lineage: Bacteria > Myxococcota_A > Polyangia > Polyangiales > Polyangiaceae > JABFRG01. The sequence continues at coordinate 4,007 of JBBQWQ010000131.1, read as the reverse complement.
CGTCTTCGCCCACGAGCCCGCAGGCGCCCAGATCCTCCACGATGCGCTCGAGCAGGCGCGGATCTTTGAGCAGCGAGAGCGCCGCGTCGCGCTCGGCGTCGCCCATCGTTGGCGCGGTTTCCTTCGGCCGAAGGAGCGCCTCCATCCGCGCCTCCTGGGCGGCCTCGAGCCCGAGGAGCACCTCGCCCAGATCGCGTTTCACGACGGCCTCTTCCACCTCGAGCTCTCGCGTCGCGAGTGTCACGAAGGCCGCGCGCGGCCGCGCCGCGTACAGATCCAGCGTGTCCACGAAGTAACCGCTCCGCGTCGCACCGAGAGGTTGACGCGCAACGCGGCGTAGGAAGTGTTCTTGGAAAGCCCACGCACGCGCCAGACGCGATCGCCGAGCCGGTAGACGAGCTCGTCGCGGTCCGGCAGCTCGGTGCACGATGCACGCGCCGGGCTTTCTTCCTTTTGCTACTCTTCCGGCTCTTTAGTCGCCGGAATAGCCGCCTCGGGCTCGGGAGCTGCTTCGGGCTCCGGAGCCGCTGGCACGGCCTTCGCTCCGCCCTTGCCCATCCACTCGGCCTTGCGCAGCGCGAGCCCCAGGCTCTCCTTGGCTGGCTGTACCTTGCATGCATATTCGTTGGCGTCCATGCCGCGCGGAAACTGCACCCGAAACGTCTCGAGGCCCGCCGCGTTGAGCTGCGCCGAGACGTTCGCGGCTGCTGCGTCGCCCGCCGCGTCGCGATCGAAGGCAATGCGCACCGTCTCCACGCCGGCGGCGGCGAAGGCGGCGAGATGCGCTTGCCCGAAGCCCTCCACGCCGTACGCGCAGGTGACGCTTCGGAATCCAGCCACCCAAAACGTGAGCGCATCGAAGAGCGACTCGCACAAGATCACCTCCCGACCCAGACCGGATGCATTCCACACGCATCGTCGGGGGCCCGGCAAATACAGGTGCCGCGGGCCATCGCCGTCCACCTTGCCCATGCGCCGCCCGTACATCTGCGGGCCCTCGGCGTCCCAGAGTGGCACCGTGATGCAGCCCACCAGGTGCTCATGCCCGCTCTCGCGGTAGATGCCCAGCCGCTGGAGCTGCTCGCGCAGCACCTTGCCCTCCTTGCGGTTCTTGTCTGGGAGCCGATACCCCAAGGTGCGGTTGGAGAAGCCGATGCGAAAGTGCGCCGCGGCCTCCTCGTGCCAGAGTGCGCATTCCGACCAACTTGAGCACCCGTTCCGCTTCGACTTGAGCAGCCGTTCCGGCAGCATCTGAGCACCGATCGGAGCGCAGCGACGGATGTGTGGGTCAGGTGTTCTGGGAAGAGTCCTTGGTCAGGGCCTTCTGGGCTCGGATGGACGGACCTCCGAGGGCTACGACGTGTGCGTTGTGCACGACGCGATCACAGATCGCATCTGCGATCGTGGGGTCTCCGATGGCAGAGTGCCAAGTTTTCGTCGCGAGCTGCGTCGTGATCACAGTCGAGGAGTGACCGTATCGATCTTCCAGTACCTCGAGCAGGCCGCGCCTCTCGGCGTCCGTCATCGGGTTCAGCAGGAAGTCATCCAGCACGAGGACGTCGACGCGCGAGAGCTTGCCGAGCAGCGAGGTGAGGGTGCCGGCGGCCCGTGCAAGGTTGAGCTCTTCGAGTAGCCGGGGCACGCGCGCAAAGAGAGCGCGGTGGCCGTTGCGGCACGCGACGTCTGCGAGCGCCGCACGCTGCATCCCACCAACTATGCGATCGGGCGACCTCTCCTACCAGAGACAATTTCTTCGAGACCCAGAACCGGAGTGTCGCCGAGGTGCAGGAGAAGATCATCATAGCCACCAAACATGCGGCCACGTTCGTCGAGGAGGAGTGACATGTGCTCGGAGAATGCGACGCCAATCGGAATCAGCGCCGTCCCAGTTCGCGCGGCGTATTCCTCCTGAACCCTCTCCGCGCATAGCTGACCGAGAACGATTCGCGTTCCGAGCTTGACCGTATCCGGCGTACCATCTCGCATGAAGCAAAGTGTCAGGCCGCCAAACTGACGAAGAAAGTCTTCGGCAGCCGCTGGAATCACGGTGTACCCGTCCTCGCGCAGAGCACTGACCTCCAGATAGACGTCGACGGACCTGGTCGGGGTCCACCCCGATCTGTGCAGTGCCTGCGCCAATCCTGGACTCATCTCGTTACTCATGGCGATCGTAGCTTACTAGTCACTCGTTACTGTTGCGCCATCCGTTGTGACACTGCAATTCCTACAGCGAGGGTACGGAGCGCCGCTCTTCGTTCGCACTGTGTGAACCTCCAGATCCTCGAGTAGGGCTCCGTCCTGAAGCGCCGCATTGCACGCGCCAAACTCTGCACAGTTCTGCGGCGTCCACGGCTCAAGGCTCGGATTGGGCATCCGGGACTCCAGCTGCGGATGAATTGCCGACGGCGGGCTGCCACTCGTGGAGCGATACACCTTGCCGGTGCTTTGGTCCACCGCTGCGCTGGTCGCAGTCGGCCAACGGCGCTTCGGCACACCGGCACGAATTTCTGCCGCGTGCGCCTCTGCCTCCACCCGCGCCGAGGGGACACCTCGACTGGGGCATGACTCTTGGAATGCCGCGCCGAGGAAGATCGGGAAGGCGAACATCCCGATCTGGTTCTCGTTCGCTACGGACAGTGCGCCCGTCACCAGGATCGCTCCGCCGAGGCCCGTTCCCGCGATGGCCCCTGCGGCGGCCCCCCAAGCCATGTGTGTCACAGCGTTCGAGAGGAAGTCTCCATAGGAAAGGTTGGTGGGCGCGGTAGACGCGTACGTGAGACCAGCGCCCCAGAAGCCGACAACCGCACCGACCATGCACGTCGGACAGTTCCCGCTCGGATCGCTGAGGTTCACCGGATTCTGATTCGGCCAGCTCCACAGCGTCCCCCGCGCGTCGTGATACGCAAACGCGTCGGCGCTCAAGAACACGCACAGCTCCGGCGACCACACGCGGGCGCGCATGTCGTACGTACCGTCCGGCCCCCCGAAGTCGTTCCACCAGCGTCCCTTCCACCGGAGCGGCTGGTCCACAACCGGCGTGGGCGTCTTCGCGTCTGGCCCAAAGGCCTTGCCGAAGGCGGCGTAGCGGTAGCAGCCGAGGTCGGCGCCGCCGGGTGCGCGGAGGCGGCGCACGTTTCCGGCGAGGTCGACCTCGTAGTACACTACGGGATTCGCGGCGCCCGCCTCGTGCATGCGCAGCGGATGGTCCACGCCGTCGTAGAGCCACGAGCGCACGACCCGCAGTGGACCGGGCGCGAGCTGGGCGACGATGTTGGCGCCTTCGTAGGCGTAGTATTCCCAGGTCGTGCCGCCGGCGTTGGTCTTCGTCTGCTGAAAGCGGCGGAAGCTGGCGTCGTAGCCGAAGCCATAGGTGTCGGTGTCGCCGCCTCGCGCTTGGGTGGCGCTCTGCAGGTGCCCGAAGCGGTCCCAGGTGAAGGTCGCGTCGCCGAGCGCGGTCACGTTGCCGCCAGCGTCGCGCGTGATGGTGCGGCCGCCCACCGAGGCCGGTGTACGCCACCCACAAGGCGCCCACATCGGTGCCCTTCGCAAGGCCAAGGGCCTGACCCAAGCCGAAGCGGCGCAAATACTGGGCGTTCCTCAGGCCAACATCGCGCTCTGGGAAAAGAGCGACAAGCCGCCGCGCGCCGACGTCCTGCCGAAGATGGCCACCCTCTACGGGGTGAAGCTCGACGCCCTCTTCGTCGACAAACTCTCCCGTCGAAAACAGCCCGTCGGGAAAGCACAGGCACTCTTCGAACAGCTCACCAAGCTCCCACGAAGCCAGCGGCACAAGGTGCTCGAAGTGCTCGAAGCACTCCTCGGACAGTACCTACGCGCTGGGTGAGTTATGAGCCCATCTCCGCGGCGTGCGCTTGCCCCGTTTCGTGGACAGTTGACTAAGCTATCTTTCTGTACTCTGCACGCATACGTTCTTCAAGAAACTTTTCCTCAAAATCCATTGGGCTGAGGTAGCCAAGGGTCGAATGGCGACGACGTCGATTGTAGAA
>JBBQWQ010000130.1:0-5275 GCA_038210445.1 Polyangiales bacterium | reverse complement strand
GCGTGTGCTCTAGGTGACTGGTGTTTTTCGTGAACGACCTAGCTCTTCCGGTCCGGGAGGCTGCGCGCCGGCGGAGAGCGCCAAGCAGGAGACTGAGGGTTTTTGGCCGAGACCGAGGGAGGCCAAGGAGGAGCGCCCGGAGCGAACTCCTGTTCGTGAGGACGGCCGACGCCGGCATCCCGAAGGGTTCGGCCAAAAACACCAGTCTCCTAGAAGCGCCCCTGGAGACCGCCGCCACCGCCCTGGCTCGTGGCCCAGAACGTGGGCGCGGTGCCCGTTTTTGCCGGCGCGCTCCACTGGGTGAAGATGCCAATGAGCACGGTGGCCGCCGCGAACACCGAGGTAGTCACGAGGAGTACATTGGTCCGCAGCTCGGCGTTCTTGCCCTGCTTGTACGTGGGGCAGTTCTCGTCGAGGCCGACGCAGTCTTGCCGGACTGCGTCTTTGCCCGGGCTGTTCAGCGTGAGAATCCCCGAGACTACGGTGCCGGCGCCGGCGAGCACGGTGATGCCGGCCGCCGTGAAGAACACCCCCTTGCCGAAGGGTTTGGTGCTGGGCGGTACGCTGACGACAGCGGCGAGAGGCTTGGTGGGCGTGGTCTTGGGGTCAGCCTTGGTCTGGGGGTCGGCCTTGGGCGCCTCCACCGCGTGCCGCGATTCGCCGCCGGCGGTGGCCGAAACCGAGAGCTCTTGCACCGCGCTCCCGAAGCTCACCACCAACGTGCGGCTCCCCGGGTCGAGGTACACCGAGACGTCACGCGCTTCCTCGAGCGACACCACGCGACCGTCTACGGCGATCTCGCAGGGAAGCGCGCAGCGAATACGTGCATGATGCACCAGTGACCGGGTGGCGTCGATGGTCTGGGTGCCCAGGGCCTTGAGCGCAGCGTCGTCGGGGTAGAGGAGCACGCCCTGCGCCGCGAGCGTCGAGGCGCGCGCGTTCTGCTTGGCCGCCGCGCGCGCCTTGATGGCGAGCCGGAGCGCTTCCACGCTGGGGGCGTCGTGGTACGCGTTCTCGAAGTGCACCGCCGCGTCTTCGAACTGGTTGGCCAAAAAGAGCCGGCGCCCCTGGTCGAACTCCTCGCCTGCCGACTTCAGACGCTCGGGCGGAGGCGCCGGTCGCTCGGCGAGCGCCGAGGTCGATGCCAAGGAGATCGCGAAGGCCAGGAGCACGGAGCGCGGACGGGGCACCGAAAAAGACTAGAGCCGAACAGGTTGAATCGGTCGGCTTTTCGGAGATTTCCTTCGCACCGCGGCGTTGCTCCGCCTCGAGTCGCGGCACTCGGCGTCGTCGTCACTCCTTGTGCTGCTCGCAACTATCCGAAAATCCTCGATCTTCAACCTGTTCGGTGCGCTAGCGCCGTCCGGCGCGCACGGCAAGAACCTCAGGCCATCTCGAGAAAGAGACGGTCCGGGTTCTCGAGAAAGCCGATGATGTCGTAGGCGAAGGCCGCGCCCACGTGGCCGTCGACGATGCGGTGGTCGAACGAAAGCGAGAGGAGCATGACCTCGCCGACCACGATCTGCCCGTCTTTGACCACCGGTCGCTGCTTCATCTGGTGCACGCCGAGGATGCCCACTTCTGGGAAGTTGATGATGGGTGTGGCGAAGAGACCGCCCTGCGCGCCCAGCGACGTGATCGTGAAGGTGGAGCCGCCCAGGTCCTCGATCTTGGACTTGCCCGCCTTGGCGTCGCCTGCGAGGCGGTCGATCTCCCGGGCGATCTCCAGGATGCTGCGGCGATCGCAGTCTTTCACCACCGGCACGATGAGGCCAGCGTCGGTGGAGGCGGCGATGCCGATGTTGAAGTACTTGCGATAGACGAGCTCGTTCGTCGACTCGTCGAGCGCCGAGTTGAGGACCGGGTGCTTCTTCAGCGCCGCCACCACCGCCTTCACGATGAACGGGAGGAACGAGAGCTTGACGCCCTCCTTCTCGGCGGGGCCCTTGAGCCGCGCGCGGAGCGCCTTGATCGCCGTCACCTCGCACTCTTCCACGAAGGTGAAATGCGCCGCGGTGTGCTTCGACAGCGCCATCTTGGTGGCGATCTTCCGGCGCATGCCGGCGAAGGGCACGCGCTCCTCGAGGGCGCTCTGTTCCTTGCTCGGCGCGGTGATGCGCACGGCGTCGCGGCCGCGTGCATCGTTGGGCGGCGCCTGCTGCGTGGTGGTCGCGGTGGTCGTGGTGGTCGCGGCGTGCGGCGGCGGCGGGAGCAGATCGGTGATGGGCCGACGCTCCACCGGCGTGGTGTGCGAGCCCGACGTGCCGTTCTGCGCGAAGCTCTCCACGTCGGTCTTGGTGACGCGACCGGAGGGGCCAGTGGGCGGCACCACTTTGAGGTCCACTTCGAGATCGCGTGCGAGCTTGCGGGTGGCCGGCGTGGCCAGCGGCTTTTCGTTGAAGTACGCGGACGCGGGCGCGGGCGCGGGCGGCCCCACCGGGATGGTGCCTCGCCGCGGCGACGGCGCGCCGAGCCCAGGCAGGCTCTCCTTGATGTCGCCCACCGCGGTGGCCGCCGGGCCGTCTGCGCTGGCGCCGTTCTTGGCCTCGGGAGCAGAGACGCCTCCGTCCACCTCGAACACCACCAGCACTTCGTGAACCTGCGCCACGTGGCCAATGCTGCCGCGGGTCTCGACCACTGCGCCTGCGCGGGGCGAGGTGATGGTCACCGTAGCCTTGTCGGTCATCACCTCGACCATCGGCTGGTCTTCCTTGACCATCTCGCCGGGCTTGATGAGCCACGACACGATCTCGCCCTCGGTGACGCCTTCTCCGATGTCCGGAAGCTTGAATTCCCAGCGAGCCATGGTTCTTGTCCTCAGAATTTCGCCGTCTCGAGAAGAGCGGGCAGGATGCGGTGCGCCAGAGGGAGGTAGTCCATCTCCAGCGTGTACGGGAAGGGAGTGTCGAAGCCGGTGACGCGCACCGGTGGCGCTTCGAGGTGCAAGAAGGCGCGCTCGGTGATGAGGCTCACCAGCTCGGCGCCAAAACCACAGGTGCGGGGCGCTTCGTGCACCACCACGACGCGGCCGGTCTTCTTCACACTCTGGACGATGGTGTCGATGTCCACCGGCCACAAGGTGCGCAGGTCGACAATCTCCGCCTCTACGCCCTGCTCGCTCGCGTGCTCGGCGGCGGCCATGGCCTCGTAGAGCATGGCGCCCCAGGCGAGCACGGTGACGTCGTCGCCCCGGCGGGCGATGCGCGCCTTGCCGATGGGCACGGTGTAGTCGCCTTCGGGCACGTCGCCCTTGGAGGCGCGGTAGATGCGCTTGGGCTCGAAAAATAGCACCGGATCGGGATCGCGAATGGCCGAGAGCAAGAGGCCCTTCGCGTCTTCGGGGGTCGAGGGGCACACCACCTTGAGACCCGAGACGTGGATGAAGAGCGACTCCGGCGACTGCGAGTGGTAGAGGCCCCCGCGAATGCCGCCGCCCACTGGCGTGCGAATCACCAGCTTCGAGACGTACTCGCCGCCGGAGCGATAGCGCATCTTGGCGAGCTCGCTGACGATCTGATCATAGGCCGGGAAGATGAAGTCGGAAAATTGGATCTCGGGTACCGGCACCAGGCCGTACAGCGCCATGCCAATGGCGGCGCCGATGATGCCGCCTTCGGAGAGCGGCGTGTCGATGACGCGGTCTTCGCCGAACTCGTCGTAGAGCCCCTGGGTGACGCGGAACACGCCCCCCACTTTGCCCACGTCCTCGCCCAGCACCACCACCCGCGGATCGCGGCGCATCTCGAGGCGCAGCGCGTCGTTGATGGCCTGCACCATGTTCATCTGCGTCATGAGAAGGCACCTCGAAGGCGCGAACGGGGCGTCGCCACAGCGGCGCGGGAGGCGTCCGGGGCCGGGAGAATCCGCATCGTTCGCGCGCGACTCATATCGAGGCCGCACCATAGCCGCGAAGGGGCGAGCGGCTCAAATGGTTTCAAGGGGTTCCGGCGCGGGCGCGGAACGACGCAGTGCGAAACCCACGAACCACACCGCCACCGCCACCGCGGCCCCCACCGCCGCCAGGGGCCACGAGTAACGCTCTTCGTAGTCGCGCACGAGGAGCGCCGGCAGCAACGGAACGCCGAAGAACGCGAAGTGGGCCAGCACCGACGGCACCACGCTGCGGCTCACCGCACGGAGCGAGGCGGCCAGCACGGCGAAGCCCACGATTGAAGGGAGCGCACGGAGGCTCGACGAATACAGCAGGCTCGACGCCACCGAGGCCGACACCACCGCCACGACCGCGCGATGCGCGCCCGAAGGCTCGATCACCGAGAAGAGAACGCCTCGGTAGAAGAGCTCCACCGCGAGCGGAAGCACCACCAAGAGACACGCCGCCAGTGCCACCTTTTGCGCCACCGTGTCGGTGGCCAGGATACGACCCATGGCTTCGCGCTCTTCTTGCGACGCCGGCATGCGGTGGGCGATCAGATCGTCGAGCTTGGCGAGGAGCGGGTAGAGCCCGGCGCCGCTCACCAGCCCCACCGCCACATGCACCGGTCGCGGCGCCGTGAGGGCCACGAAGTCGCGCAAGCTTGTCTCCGCTCCGTGGAGCCGCAACGCGACGAAGGCGAGCACGGCGTAGCCGAGCGCCTGCGACATCACGAGGGTAACGAGATCTTCTTCGCTCCCCGGCTTCGCTTCCGCGAGCACACCCAGGAGAAAGAGCGTGAAGAAGAACGCACCGAGGGTGTACGCGCCCACCAGGAGCGGGCGAAAGGAACGCTGCGGGGCCGCCGGCGTCACGGTCCTCGGAGGTGCGCGCCGACGCCGCGCTTCTTCACCATATCGCGCGCCAGCTTTGGATCGGTTTCGGGGCAGTCGAGGGTGTAGTGGAGGCCGCGGCTCTCGCGGCGCGCCATGGCGCAGTCGACGATGAGCTCGGCCACGGTGGCGATGTTGCGGAGCTCGAGAAGATCGCGGGTGACGAAGTAGTTCCAGTAGTATTCGGCGATCTCTTCCTGGAGCAGCGCGATGCGGCGGGCGGCGCGTTTCAGGCGCTTGTCGGAGCGCACGATGCCCACGTAGTTCCACATGAGGCGCCGAAGCTCGTCCCAGTTCTGGGTGATGACCACCGCCTCGTCGCTGGCGTGGGCCTTGCCCGCGTCCCAGTCGGGTACCTCGGCCGGCAGCTTGGCCGTGTCGTCTTGCTGCAGGGCGATGGCCGCGCGGTTCGCCAGCACCAGGCCCTCCAGCAGCGAGTTGGAGGCCAGGCGGTTGGCTCCGTGCAGCCCGGTGTGGGCGCACTCGCCGATGGCCCAGAGGCCGGGAATGC
>JBBQWQ010000129.1:0-5516 GCA_038210445.1 Polyangiales bacterium | reverse complement strand
AGGGCGGGCTCTCCGTCACCATCAAGGGTGGCGTGAAGGCGTTCCTGCCGGGTTCGCAGGTCGACCTGCGGCCGATCCGCAACTTGGACAAGCTGATCGGGCAGACCTACCAATTCAAGGTCATCAAGTTCAACAAGAAGCGCGGCAACATCGTCCTGTCGCGCCGCGTGCTCCTCGAGAAGGAGCGCGACGAGCAGAAGACCAAGACCCTCGAGACTCTCGAGGAGGGCAAGGTCGTCAAGGGCGTCATCAAGAACATCACCGAGTACGGTGCGTTCGTGGATCTCGGCGGCATCGACGGCCTCCTCCACATCACGGACATGTCCTGGGGACGCGTCAACCACCCTGAGGAGCTCTTCAAGGTCGGCGATGAGGTCACCGTCAAGGTCCTCAAGTACAACCCCGAGACCGAGCGCGTCTCTCTCGGCTTGAAGCAAACCCAGGAAGATCCCTGGAGCCATGCCGAAGAAGCTTACCCGCCGGGTAAGAAGGTCAAAGGCAAGGTCATGTCGATCACCGATTACGGTGCATTCGTCGAGCTCGAGCCGGGAGTCGAAGGCCTCATTCACGTGAGCGAGATGAGCTGGACCAAGAAGGTCAAGCACCCGTCGAAGCTCCTCGAGATCGGTCAGGCGCTCGATTGCCAGGTGCTCGAGGTCGACTCCAAGGCCAAGCGTATCTCCCTCGGCCTCAAGCAGCTCGAGCCCGATCCGTGGACCATCTTCACCGAGAAGTACCACCCGGGCGACAAAATCGGCGGCAAGATCCGCTCGATCACCGACTACGGCGTCTTCGTGGGTATCGAAGAAGGCGTGGACGGCATGGTGCACAAGAGCGATCTCTCGTGGACGGCCAAGGTCAACAACCCGGCCGACATGTTCCACAAGGGCGATGACGTCGAAGCCATCATCCTCTCGATCAATCACGACGAGAAGAAGGTGTCCCTCGGCATCAAGCAGCTCTACGACGATCCGTGGCCGACCATCTTCACCGACTTGCCCCCGGGCAAGGTGGTGGCGACCAAGGTCATGTCCATCGCCGACTACGGCGTCTTCGTCCGCGTCAACAACGGCGTCGAAGGTCTCATCCCGCAGAACGAGCTGGTCGAGCCCAAGGCAGAAGACGGAACCACGGTGCCCTTCAAGATCGGCGACGATCTGCAGGCCGAAGTGGCCAACATCGATTCGCAGGAGCGTCGCCTGACGCTCTCGATGCGTCTCGGTGAAGGCGCAGCGGCGGCGCAAGCCCAGCAGAAGACCGAGAAGCGCGTCAGCCAGGCCCCGAAGAAGGGTGGCGACGACAAGGGCGGAGCCGGCACCATCGGCGACCTCATCAAGCAGAAGTTCGGCAAGCTGCTCGAGAAGGACGAAGAGAAGAAGGACGAAGAGAAGAAGGACGAAGAGAAGAAGGACGAAGAGACCACGACCGAGTAATCGGCCTCTCGTCACGAAGAAAGGCGCCGACCGAAAGGTCCGGCGCCTTTCGCCATTTCACGCTCCATGGCCGCGGTAGAATTCTGTTCTACATGTGGCACCCTGGGGCACAAAGTGACCACATGCGTGATGGTCACCGACATCACTCGGGCCCGGCTTCGTCGCCGAATACGGCGAAATTCCGATGAATTGCGCTCCATGAGGGTGGGCACACGCTGTGCATCGTGTGAGGGCATACGAGGTTAGGCATGCGCAGCTACATCGTTGGGTTCGTGGTCGCCGGGCTGGTGTTTGCGTGCGGTTCGGCGGACGAGGCAGACGGGACGACGGCGGACGAGCTCCGCGTCACCGAGAGCTTCGTGTCGGACGGGACCGGGTACTACCCGGACAGCAGCGCGCTGGAAGGCGGCTTCGTCGACATGCGCGGCAAGAAGCTGCGCACGTTGCAGCAGTTCTTGAACGGCGACGTCGAGTACGTCTCTGTCGCCATGGACCCGCGCGTGTTTCGCTACGGCCAGCGGCTGCGTATTCGCGAGTTCAACACGCGCTACGGGCGCGAGATCGTCTTCCGCGTGGTGGACACCGGCGGCGCATTCCGCGGCAGGGGGCGGGGTCGCATGGACCTTTGCGTGCAGAACCGCTCCGCGTCCGTCGACCGCACGGTGAACGGCATGTTGCACGTCGACGTCATCGACGAGACCGGCGACGATCGGGAGCCGTCGCCGCCGCAGCCCACGCCGGGCGGCACCTCCGAGATCACCTGCCGCTCCGATGGCGACTGCAACCCGGGCAACGACGGCTCGGGTGAGATTTGCCAGAACGGCGCCTGCGTCACCGGCTGCCATTCGAACGCGCAATGCCCTGGTTCGACCCGATGCAGCGCGGGACTCTGCCGCTGAGCGATCCGCCGCCACTGCCTCCGGGCGGTGACCGGCCGGGGTGGCCTGCGCCGACTCCGTGGGTCGCGGGGGTCGTGGTATGGTCGCGCCCATGGACAGGCCGGAGACGCTGTGGGCGCCCTGGCGGATGGAATACATCCGCCAGAAGAAGCGCGAAGACGGGTGCATATTCTGTGCGTTCCCCGGTCGCGATACCCATCGCGAAGACCTGGTGCTCGCGGTGCAGCCGCACGCGTTCGTCTGCCTGAACCGCTACCCGTTCTCCAGCTGTCACCTGCTGGTGTGCCCCCGTGCCCACGTGGCCACCATGGACGCGCTGCCCGCCGAGGCTTTCGACGCCACCATGCACCTGGTGCGCGAAAGCGTGGCGCGGCTGCGCGCCGTGCTCTCGCCCGATGGCTTCAACGTGGGCATGAACCTGGGAAGCGCCGGCGGCGCCGGCATCGCCGAGCACCTGCACACGCACATCGTGCCGCGCTGGTTCGGTGACACCAACTTCATGCCGGTGCTGGGCGACGTCCGGGTGATGCCCGAGTACCTCGACCAAACCTACGCGCACCTTCGGCCGGCCTTCGCCGATCTGGACCGGCCGTCATGAGCCCCGGCCTCCGTCGCAAGCTGTTCTACGCCTTCTGGGCGGCCCTCATCGTCTCGGTGGTGTACGTCGGGCGCGAGGTGATGCTGCCGTTCGTGCTCGCCCTGGTGGTGGCCTACGTGCTGACGCCCGCGGTGGCGTGGGTGGAGAAGAAGCGGGTGCCGCGCGCCGGCGCCATCGTGCTCGTGTACCTGGTGGTGCTGGGGAGCCTTGGCACCTTCGTGCGCATCACAGCGCCGCGGGTGGCCCAAGAGCTCGGAGGCCTTCGGCGTGAGCTACCCAAGCTGGGCAAGGAAGTGCAGAGCAAGTGGGTGCCGGCGGTGCAGGCGAAGCTCGCCTCGTGGGGCGCCGGCCCGGAAGAGACCCCCGAGGTCAAAGAGCCGAAAGACCCGGACGAGCCGGCCTTCGTGGCGCGCGACGGGGCCGACGGCGGCGTGGAGATCGAGGTGCGCGGCGGCGTGTCGCTGCGCACCGATCACCACGGCGGCTACGTGGTGGAGGCGGCTCAAGACGAAGAAAGGCCCAAGGCCTTCGACGTCAATCGCCTGGTGGCCGACGCCGCGCGCAGAAGCGTGGATTATGCACAGAAAAACGCGCTGGAGGTGGCCAAGCTCGGCCAGGAGATCATCCGTCGCGTGACCCGTACCATCTTCGTGTTCTCGCTCACGTTGATGCTGGCTGCATACATCATGCTCACCCGCGAGCGGGTGCTGGCGTTCTTTCGTAGCCTGGTGCGCCCGGCCGAGCGGCGCAGCTTCGACGAGCTTCTGGCGCGCATCGATCGCGGGCTCTCCGGCGTGGTGCGCGGTCAGCTGGTGATCTGCTTGGTGAACGGCGTGCTGTCGGCCATCGGCTTCGCGCTGGTGGGTCTCAAGTACTGGCCGGTGCTGGCGCTGGTCGCCACCGTGTTCTCGCTCATTCCCATCTTCGGCTCCATCATGAGCAGCATTCCCGCGGTGGCGCTGGGCCTGACCCAGGGGGTAGGTACCGCCGCGTTCGTGCTGGTGTGGATCCTCGCCATTCACCAGCTGGAGGCGAACTTCTTGAACCCCAAGATCATGGGCGACGCAGCGAAGATTCATCCGGTGCTGGTCATCTTCTCGTTGCTCCTCGGCGAGCATCTGTTTCACACCGTCGGCGCGCTCCTGGCGGTGCCGGCGATGTCGGTGGCCCAGAGCCTCTTCACGCACTTTCGGCAGCGGTTTCAGGATGCCGACCCGGAGTTCGCGACGGAGCCGCCGGTGGTCTCCAACCGGCCGCCACCCTCGGGCGGGCCGGGCTCGTCGCCGACGATTCCGCCCACTCCGCGCACGCTGGTGATCAAGCCGGAGCCCGAAGGCGACGACGAGACCTGATTCGGCGCTCTGCAGCGCGCCTCAGTGGGGCGTGCACACGCCGCTGTTGCGCGGGGAATGGCTGCGGGCTACACGATGCCCGTGGCAAAGAAAAAGAGCGCTGTAGAGATCCAACAAGAGCTGCGCGACCTGAGCAAGCCCGATCCGGCGACGCAGAAGCCGCCGTTCGACGCCAAGAAGACCATCTTGCGCATCGTCGGCGTGCTCGCGCTCCTGTGGGTAGTGGCCGCTGCGTTCTCTTCCTTCTTCCACTCGTCGATACCGCTCTATATCTCTGGCGTGCTCACCGTCGTGGTGGCCGGCGTCATGGTGTGGGCGCAGCGGATGATGAAGAAGCAGCAGGCCATCGGCGCCATTCTTCAGGGCGCCGACACCCCCGAAGGCCGCAAGGAAGCCGTCGAACGCTTGAAGAAGGAGTTCAAGGCCGGCGACTCGCAGGCGGTGCTCGCCCGGGCCCAGCTCGAGATGCAGGAAGACCCGCGGAAAGCGCTGGCCACGCTCGAGAGCGTCAACCTCGACAAGGAAATGGCGCCCATCGCGGCCCAGGTGCGGGCCATGCGCGCCATGATTCACCTGACCCTGGGCGAGGCGCAAGAGGCCCGCAAGCTCGTCGACGCGCTCGACCTGAGCAAGCAGGGAGAAGCCAAGCTGCGCGCCATGTTCGCCACCGTGGCGAGCGAAGCCTGGGCCCGCACCGGCCAGGCCAAGAAAGCCATCGATACGCTCGAGCTCTTCAACCCCGAAGACCCGGACAACGCCGAGCTGCGCGCCCAGATGTGGCGCGCACGCGCCTTTGCCTACGCGCACCTCAACGACATGAAGGGCGTGGGCCGCGCGCTCCGCAAGCTCGCAGACCTGAACCCGCAGCTGCTCGCCATGTTCGTCTCGGCCAAGAAGGTGCATCCGTTGCTGGAGCGCGAAGCCAAGCAGATGGTCATGAAGCTGGGGCTGGTCCCCACAAAAATGATCCGCCAAAGGTGAAGCGGGAAGGGAGCGGCTGCACGGCGCGGGGCGTCGGTCGGGCGTGCTCACGTACAGGAAGTACGCTGCGCGCGACCCTCCCTAGCCGCGCGCCGTTCGCTCGCTCCCTTCCTCGCTTCACGCGTCGTTGTGGGGGGAGAGAGGGAGGGCGCGCTTGCTTCGCTCGCGCAGAGGGGTGCGCGCTTGCTTCGCTCGCGCAGAGGGGTGCGCGCTTGCTTCGCTCGCGCAGAGGGGTGCGCGCTTGCTTCGCTCG
>JBBQWQ010000128.1:0-6424 GCA_038210445.1 Polyangiales bacterium | reverse complement strand
TGCTACGACGAGACGAACGCGAAGCAGTTCGCGACGGCTGCGCCGAAGGCGGGCCAGGGCGTGTGCTTGGGCACGAAGGCTGCGGACTTCCTCGCGAAGTGCCTCGGCACCGGCTCGGACCAAGCGGCCTGCGACGCTTTCATCAAGGACGCTGCGAACAAGACCTGCGTAACCTGCCTCCTCGGACCCCAGACGGCCGACGATCCGAAGGTGATCCCGCAGCCGGTGCTCCTCTCGGTGGGCGACAGCGTGTTCCTCAACGTCGGCGCCTGCGAAGCGCTCGCGGTTGCGGCACCTGGCGACTGCGCGCAGAAGGCCGGCAACGAGGCTCTCTGCCTCCTCACCACCTGCGAGACCTGCGAGACGGCGGACCGAACCGCCTGCATCAACAGCTCGGCCGCCAAGGATCCCTGCAAGAGCGCGCTCGCGGGCGCTGCCTGCGACGACGCCGTGAAGGCGGGCCAGGCCGCAGCCGACGCGAAGTGCGGCGGCACCAGCGGCGCGAAGTTCGAGGATATCTACGCCAAGATGGCCGCGTACATGTGCGGCGCTCCCTGATCGCAAGCTGAGCCGGAATCGAGCGGGAGAGCCCTTCGCGGGGCTCTCCCTTTTTTATGCAAGCGCTACCTGCGCCAGCAAGAGTGAAAACATGTGCTCTGCACGGAACGGCGCGGCGCCGGGAAAACTGGGTCCGCTGACGACACGGCGCGTGTCTTCTTGGGCGCGTCACCCAGCCTTTACGATGGCGACGCCGCATGGTAACTCGCCGGGCATGCGTTTGGTGCCTCTCCCGCTCGTCGCCCTGGCGCTCGCGCTCGTTGGCTGCGCATCTATGTGCGGCTCGAAGAACGACAGTGGCTCCGAAGGGGTGACGACGGTGGCCCCGGTGCCCGCCACCACCGAAGAGCCTGCGTACCTGCGTCGCCTCCACGCCAGCAAGGGCGCCAGCGCGCTCCCGGTCGGCAGCGGCGCCGGCACCGTCAATGCCAACGCGCGGCCTCCCGCGACCAGCGCGGCCAGCGCCGCCACCACTCCGCCATGAAGCGCCCCGCTTCACTTTGTTTCTCTCGAAAGGTGTCCCCATGAAGTTGTTCCGCGTCCTTGGTCTCGTCTCGCTCGGCGCCTGCGCCGCTCTGTATCTCGGCTGCTCTTCCGCTGCCGTCACCGGCTCTTCGTCGGGCGCCGCGGGCGACGCTGCGGCGGACGTCAAGGTCGACACCGGCCGGCCCGATGGCGGCGGCGGCGGCGACGGCGGCGCACCGGCCTGCTACGACAGCACCAGCGCCGGCACGTTCGCGACCACCAAGGCGACCGCCAACCAGGGCAAGTGCACCGCGGTGCAGATCAAGGGCTTCTTCGATACTTGCCTCGGCACCGGCGCCACCGAAGCCGACTGCAAGGCCTTCGAAGAGAACGTCGCCAACGCCGAATGCGACAAGTGCATCACCGGTCCGGTCCAGGGCGACGACCTCACCAAGTACTCGGACGCGGCGCTCATCTCGGCGGGAACCAGCGTCTTCCTGAACACCGGTCTCTGCGCGGGCCTGGTCGCCGGCGACCCGGCGTGCGCCAAGAAGCTCTCCGACGAGGGCACCTGCCTCATCAACTCGTGCTCCGAGTGCGCCGACGCCGACGTCGACGCCTGCGACGCGGCTGCGGCCGGCGATGTGTGCAAGCAGTTCGTCGCCGGCGCCGCCTGCGAGGCGACGGTGAAGGCGAAGCAAGCCGCGGTCGACGCCCAGTGCGACGCCGCCGATTTCGACACGCTCTACACCAAGCTCGTCACGTACATCTGCGCCGCACCCTGAGCTTCTGCTCGCTCGGCGGCTGCTCGCTGGCCTCGGGGTCCAGCGGGTGGCCGCTTTCTCTTTTTGTGAGGTCTCATGCTGCGTCTCGTCATCATGCTCGGAGCGCTGTGCCTGGGCGGCTGCTCGTCGTGCGGGGGCGATTCGGGTGCCACCACCCGCGACGAGCCGGCATCTTCGGTGAGCGCCGCCAGCGCCGACCCTTCCTTTCACAAGCTCTTGCACGCACGGCGCCACTTCGCGATGGATGGCGGGCCCGCGCCGCTGCTGGCGGCCCCCAGCGCTTCCGCGCACTGACCCCTCCTTCTTCTCTCCCGCGCTCTCGCCGATCGCGATAGAGTGCGCCGCATGAGCGTGGAAAACTCGCGAGAGCTTGGCCTGTTTCGCGTCCTTCGCGACGACCATTCGCAGGACCCTGCGGTGAACGTACCGGACGCCGTGGTGCTCCGGGCCTACCGCGAGATGCGTCGCCTTCGCATTCTCGACGCCAAGATGATCCTCCTGCAGCGGCAGGGGCGCGTGGGTTTCTACGGCGCCTGCACCGGCCAAGAGGCGGTACCCATCGGGACCGCGCTGGCGCTGGAGGCCGACGATTGGGTGTATCCTGCACTTCGGGAGCAGAGCGTCATGCTGGTGCGCGGCTTTCCGCTCACGCAGTTCATCGCCCAGGTCTTCGGCAACGCGGGCGACGTGCAGAAGGGCCGGCAGATGCCCAGCCACCACTCGGGCCGCAGCGTCAACCAGGTGAGCTGGTCTTCGAACATCGGCCCGCAGATCATGCAAGCGGTGGGCACTGCCTGGGCCATGAAGCTGCAGAAGAAGAGCAGCGTCGCAGTTGGCTTCATGGGCGACGGCGCCACCAGCCAGGGCGACTTTCACTCGGCCATGAACTTCGCCGGCGTATTCAAAACGCCCTGCGTGCTCATTTGCCAGAACAACCATTGGTCGATCAGTGTGCCCACCGCAAAGCAGACCGCGTCGGCCACCATCGCCATCAAGGGCCTGGCCTATGCGGTGCCGTCGCGCCGCGTCGACGGCAACGATCTTCTGGCGGTGTACGCTGCGGTGAAAGAGGCGGCCGACGACGCCCGGGCAGGGAAGGGCACCACCTTCATCGAGTGCCTCACGTATCGTATCGGCGCCCACTCCACGAGCGACGATCCCTCGCGCTACCGCACCGACGAAGAGGTGGAGTCGTGGAAGCGGAAGGACCCGGTCGATCGCCTGCGCAATCACCTGGTGCACCGCGGACTCCTCGACGACGCCAAGGACGCGGCCCTGGAAGCCGACCTCACCGACGAAGTGAACGAGGCGGTGAAGGTCGCCGAGGCCTTCCCAGCGCCGGCCCGCGAAACGCTCTTCGACGACGTGTACCAGGAGCTCCCGTGGTTTCTCGAGGAGCAGAAGAAGGAGCTCGCGCGCACCCCGCCGGCCCCTTCCCACGGCGGATAGCCGACCTTACATTCACCGCACCGGCGCCGGGATTGCGAGCGCCCCGAGCGACGCGAAGGAGCCGAATCTCGGTTCACCGTCCCGGCCGAGGGGTGGTAAGAGAGCCTCCTACGGAGACATGACGATGAAGAACTACGACGCGATCGTGATTGGTGGCGGTCCTGGCGGCTACGTTTGCTCCATTCGCCTTGGGCAGCTGAAGCAAAAGGTCGTCTGCATCGAGAAAGAGGAAGTGGGCGGCGTGTGCCTCAACTGGGGCTGCGTGCCTTCGAAGGCGCTCATCTCGGCCAGCCACACCTTCGAGAAGATGAAGGACTCGGGCATCATGGGCCTCACCGTCGAGGGCACGGTCAAGCACGACGTGGGCAAGATGCAGGAGTGGAAGGGCGGCATCGTCAAGAAGCTCACCGGCGGCGTGCGCGGGCTCTTGCGTGGCAACGGCGCCGAGCTGGTTGTCGGCGAAGCGCGGGTGATCGGCCCCAACACCGTTGAAGTGAAGACCAAGGAAGGCACCGTCGAGACCTTCCAGGCCAAGGCCATCGTCATCGCCACGGGCGCCACCACCATCGAAATCCCCACCTTCAAGTTCGACGGCAAGCAGATCATCGGCGCCAAGGAAGCGGTGAGCCTCCAAGAGATCCCGAAGCGCATGCTGGTCATCGGCGGCGGCGTCATTGGTCTCGAGCTCGGCTGCGTGTACCAAAAGTTCGGCTCGGAGATCACCGTGGTCGAAGCCACACCGAACCTGCTTCCGGGCATCGACACCGACGTCTCGGCGGTGGTCGAGAAAAAGATGATCAAGCACGGCGCCAAGATCATGAAGAACGCCAAGGCGGCCGGCTACGAGAAGAACGCCGACGGCTCGCTCTCGGTGCGCATCGACCTGGGCGAAGGCAAGTTCGACACGGTGGTGTGCGACACCGTGCTCGTGGCAGTGGGTATGCGCCCCAACGGGGCGGGCCTGGGCCTCGAAGAAGTGGGCGTCAAGGTGGAGCGGGGCTTCGTGCCCGCAGACAAGCAGGGCCGCACCAACGTACCCAGCATCTACTCCATCGGCGACGTGAGCGGCCAGCCGATGCTTGCCCACAAAGCCAGCAAGGAGGGCGAGGTCGTCGCCGAGGTCATCGCCGGCCACAAGGCTGCCAAAGACTGGGTCGCCATTCCGGGTGCCATCTTCACCGATCCTGAGGTGGCGGTTGTCGGCCTCACCGAGGAGCAGGCCAAGACCAAGGGGCTCGACGTTCGCGTAGGGAAGTTCCCGTTCGCCGCCCTCGGACGCGCCATGGCGGTCAACGAGACCGACGGCTTCTTCAAGGTGGTCGCCGACAAGAACACCCACGAGCTCCTGGGCGTGCAGATCGTCGGCCCCTCGGCCACCGACCTCATCTCCGAGGGCGCGCTCGCCCTCGAGATGCGCGCCTTCCTCGAGGACATCGGCCTCACCATCCACCCGCACCCGACGCTCGGCGAAGGCTTCATGGAAGCCGCCATGGGCGGGCTGGGGCACGCCGTTCATATCCTCAACCGCTAGGTGGATGGTGTTTCTGGCCGAACCCTTCGGGCGCCTCCCTCGGTCTCGGCCAAGAACCCTCAGTCTCCTGCTTGGCGACCCGAGGAATCGACTCGCTGTCACGGAGGACGGTCGAAGCGGGGTCTAGAAACGTGCAAGATGCACGCAAAGGCGCCGAAGCTAGCGGCGCGCTTTGAAGCCCATCATTCCTTGCACGACAGACTCGCTCGCCTCGGCGATTTCGGAGGCTTCGCGAGCGCGATCGGCGCAGTCTTCGCAGAGCTTCTTGGCCTTGCCTTCGACCTTCACGGAAATGAGCTGGTCCACTTCGTTGTCGCAGGACTTGCAGGTGGGCATGGCGGCAGTGTAGCGCGGATGACCGATTGCCGGGTCGAGCGGGAATATTTGCCGGGCTTTCCGCTTTATTTCTGCGGTTTACGGTTTGTCGGATTCGCGTGTTACGCTTCGAGGAACGCCGAATCCCAGTGAGTTTCCGGCAATCTTTCCGGCGAACGGAGTGCGCGATGGGAATTTTCGATCGAATGGGCAAGGTCATCTCGAGCAACGTCAACAACCTCCTCGACAAGGCGGAAGACGACGGAAAGCTCATCGAGCTGAACCTCGAGGAGATGGCCGAGCAGCTCAAGCGAGGTCGACAAGAAGTCGTCAGCGCGGTGGCCGCGGAAAAGCAGCTCAAGAAGAAGGCCGACGATCTCCAGTCGGATCTCGATCGCTGGGACAAGCGCGCCGAGCTGGCGTTGAAGAGCGGCGACGAGGCCCTTGCGCGTGAGGCGCTCAAGCAGAAGAAGCGCGTCCGCGAGGAGCTCGAGCTGGCCGAGAAGGTTCGGGTGGAGCAGCGCGACACCGCAGTGACGATGAAGAAGGAGCTCGAGCGCATGGAGCAGAAGCTCGAAGAGCTGAAGATGCGCAAGGGCACCATCGTGGCCCGGGCGCAGCAGTCGCGCTCCACCGGCGGCGAGCTTGGCAGCAAGGGCGGCTCCAGCGCGTTCGACAACTTCAAGCGCATGGAAGAGAAGATCGAAGGCCGCGAGGCGGAGGGTCTGGCCATGGCCGAGGTGGAAGAGGCGCTGGGGACCACCGACACCCGCGACCTCGAGAGCAAGTTCCGAGACCTCGAGCACGGCAAGGGGTCGAGCGGAAGCGGCACCTCCTCCGAGGTCGAGGACGAGCTCGCGGCACTCAAGAAGCGCATCCGGATCTGAAGCACGCATGGCGGGTACCGTCGTCGTAGCTTTCGCGGTGGACTACGCGGGCGCGCTCGCCGAGGAAACCCTCGGCGCGCGAGCCCGCGGCGTAGCTGCGCAAGTGGGCGCAACGTGGCGAAGCGACGGCGCCCTGGAGGGCGCCGTCGAGCTCGCCGAGGAGAAGCTCGTCGAGCTTCTCCTGGCGCTGCGCGCGGCGTTGCCCGGCTGCGGCGCCGGCGTGGCCGGAGCGCGCGACGGCGACGCGCGCGGCGCGAGAAGAGCGCTCGTCCGAGCGCTTCTTCTCGCGCGGCTCGCTTCGCCCGGCGAAGTGCTGGTGCACCGCTCGTGGGCGGGGGGGGGGCCCGCGTGGGGGGGGCGGCCCCGCGCGGGGGGGGGGGCGGGGGGGGCCGCGAGAGCGGGCCGGGGGGGGGCGCGGCCCGGCCGGGGCCCGC
>JBBQWQ010000127.1:0-6491 GCA_038210445.1 Polyangiales bacterium | reverse complement strand
GGCGCGGGCCCCGGCGCCGGGGGGGGGGGGGGGGGGGGGGGGGCGCGGGGGCCCCCCTCCCCCCGGGGGGCTGGGGGGCGGCCGGGGCCCCCCCCCCCGCCCCCCCCCGCGGCGCCCCACACCAGCCCCGCCGCGCACCTGGTCGACACCCTGCTCGGCCAGAGCGACATCATTCGCCGAACGTTCCCGCTGAAGAGCGTGGCGTTGCGCATCGAAGACATGCACATGTCGCGCGCGCTCGACGCCATCGTGCAGAAGTCGGACAGCGCGATCTTCGCCACCAACGGCGGCTTCTTCGACCCCCAGAACGAGCCCCTCGGCCTCGCCCTCTCCAACGGGCGCGTGCTCTCCAAAGCCACCAAGACGCCGGGCGGCATCCTTCTGGTGGACGACGCGAAAGGCGCACTCTACGACGCCGAGTCCTTCACCTTCGTGCCGAAGCCCAAGGCGTTTGGCATTCAATGCCTCCCTCGCCTGGTGGTCAAGGGAGAGATCAACCTTCCAAGCGACACGGGCAAGCGCGCCGAGCGCGTCGCCCTCTGCCTCCACGAAAAGGGCACCGTCCTCGACGTGGTCCTCGCGCGCGGCAAGAGCATTGGCCTTGGCCCCACGCTCCACGAGCTGGCCGAGTACCTCCAAAGGAGCGGGTGCGAAGACGCCCTCAACCTCGACGGCGGTCCCTCCGCGGGCATCGCCTGGCGCGAGGACGGCAGCGTACAGATGATCGCCCCGCGCGGCGCCGTTCGCCACGCCCTGGTGATCCACGTCCTCGGCGGCCCCACGCCGCCGCCCCCCTGACAAAACGACGACGCCGCCACTCGAAGAGCAGCGGCGGCGAGTCGCTCTATCCCGAGCTCAGGGGTGCGCGATGATGGGAATGCAGAGGTAACGCCGGGACTTGATGGTGCCCGCGGTGACCAGGTTCTCCTTCACGTTGATGTGCGTGTCGGAGATGCTGGCGGTCTGTACCGGCGTCGCCGTCCCGCGCAGTACGTCGAAGCCGGCGGGCGTGAAGTAGCCGTCGTTGAGGTCCGCCACGGTGGTCTGGCGGCCCCACCCGTTGGCGACGAGCACGATGCCCAAGCGGTCGCGTCCGAGCACCTGCGCCGCGGCCGTCACCGTGCCTGCGACGCTGGGGATCGACTGCCACGGCCGGCAGCCGGTCTGCGGGTGGCAGTACTGCTGGTCCTCGGTCACCGGCGCGTTCCCGAGGGTCACGTTCGACGAGCCTCGGGGAAACCGCGCGAGCACCTCCTCGTCGGGAATGACGTCTTGGCCGTCGCACGGGGTGGCCGGCGGCGTGGCCGGGTAGGCGACGCGCGGAGCCACCGGCGGCGTGGTGGCTTTGAAGGTCGCCTGCACGTCGTAGTAGGTGATGGCGTCGATCTCCACCCGCTTGCCGCCAGCGAACGACACGCAGCCGGTGGTGGCGGCGCCGGTCACGTCGACGGCGATGGCGCGGCCGTCGTCGGCCACCACCTGCACGGTGCCCTTGAGCTCGCCGGTGGCGCCGTCATGGGCGACGGAACCGACGCCGGAGAGCATCCACTTGACGCCGTTCCTCTGCAGGGTCGCGTTGGCAGCGGGAAGGCTAACCACGCGGGGGTCGGTGCAGCCGGTGGCCACGTTGCAGCGGCGTACCGAGGTCTCGTACACACCCGGGAACGAGATCCCCGGCTCCTGCGCCTGCGCGGTGCGGTCGACGATGTCTTGCTCGAGCAGCGGCGTGCCGGTGCAGCCCGCGGGCAGTCCACCGGCGCGCGCCAAGTTCACGGTGAAGCTCGCGTTGCGGCGGCTGTATTCCCGGAACACGATGAAGTACTCCTGGGTCTTTTCGAGCTTCGCCTTCACCAGACCGTCCACCGAGCTGGTGCCGGAGAGAATGGCAACGTACTGCGTGCCGCGCTTCTCCACCAGGTAGGCGCGCGCCAGGCGATCGGCGGCGGTGGGCTTCACGGTGGCGACGAAGTCGTCGCCGGCGGTGCCGTTCCACTTCACGACGCCCCACTTGCTGGCGCGCGTGTAGGTGATGACCGGCGAGGTGTCGCCGTAGTTCAGAGAAGCGGCAGTGGCAAAAACGTCTGCCGGAAACTGCACGAGCTCGCTCTCCTCGTTGGCCACCTCTTCTTCCCCCGACACGGCGCACGCGCCGAGGCCGAGAGTACAGAGCGCCAGAATTCCGAGAAGTTTGTGGGTGAGCATCGATGTCTCCGAGGAAGTGAAAGCCCACACTGTGTGGGTACAGGACCTCCTACGCAGACCCTCGGCTCGGCTTCCCTGGGGCGGCCACAATATCTCCAGGTGCCGTCACTTGGCGCGCAAAGCTACCCGCCGGCACCCGGCCCTGGCCGCCTCAGCTCTCGGCGTTGCGAACGCGCGCCACGTTGCCACCGATGCCGCCGAGCTTCTCTTCGATGTGCTCGTAGCCGCGGTCGAGGTGGTACACGCGGCGCACTTCTGTCTCGCCCTCTGCCACCAGGCCGGCGATGACCAGCGAGGCGCTGGCCCGGAGATCGGTCGCCATGACGCTTGCACCATACAACTTGTCGACGCCTTGCACGACCGCGGTGTTGCCGCGTAGGGCGATGCTGGCCCCCATGCGCTGCAGCTCCGGCACGTGCATGAAGCGGTTCTCGAAGATGGTCTCGGTGATGAAGCTCTCGCCCTTGGCGATGCACATGAGCACCATCAGCTGCGCCTGCATGTCGGTGGGAAAGCCCGGGTGCGGCGCGGTGGTGATGTTCACCGCGCGAATGGGTCCTTGGCGACGAATGCGCAGGGCCTGCCCCTCGGACTCGATGTCGACGCCGGCGCTGCGCATCTTGGAGACCAGCGCTTCCATGTCCGAGAGCTCGGCCCCGTCGAGGATGACGTCGCTGCCCTCGTGCATGGCCGCCGCCACCATGTAGGTGCCGGCCTCGATGCGGTCGGGGATGATCGCGTGATCGAAGGGAGCCAAGGAGCCGGGCTCCGCGCCTTTGATGTGGATGACGTCGGTGCCGGCGCCATCGACCTCGCAGCCCATCTTGTTGAGGATGCGCCCCAGCTCTTCGACCTCGGGCTCGCGCGCGCAGTTGAGGAGGGTGGTGCGGCCTTTGGCCAGCGCCGCCGCCATCATGATGTTCTCGGTGCCGGTCACCGTCGGAAGGTCGAAGCACACTTCTGCTGCCTTGAGGCGACCGCCGCCGGCAGGGCCCTCGGCGATGACGTAACCGCGGTCTAGGCGAATGGTGCAACCCATGGCCTCGAGCGCCTTCAGGTGCTGATCGATGGGGCGCGCGCCGATGGCGCAGCCGCCGGGCAGTGACACCTTGGCGCGGCCGAAGCGGGCCACCAGCGGCCCCAGCACCAGCACGCTGGCGCGCATCTGCTTCACCAGCTCGTAGGGAGCCTCCGGGCGCACGTCGGAGCCGGCGAGCACCCGCACCTCGGGGGCATTCACTTCGACGTTGCGCCCCATGAAGCGCAGCAGCGCTGCGGTGGTGTCGATGTCGCGCAGCGCCGGCACGTTGCGCAGGCGGCTCTCGCCGTCGGAGAGCAACGTGGCGCACAGGATCGGCAGCGCGGCGTTCTTGGCGCCGCTCACGCGGACGCGGCCCCGCAGCGGCTGGTTGTTACCCCGGATGAGGATCGCGTCCATGGCTACTTGCCTTCTTTCACTGTGGTGGAGACGCCGCCGATTTTTCCGGCTTTGGCGTGGGCAGCGCGCTCGCGGATGCGAGTCGCGTACCCTTCTTTGTTCTCTTGCTTGGTTCGCGAGATGGCGAGCGCCCCCGCCGGCACGTCGCGGGTAACGGTGGTTCCCGTGGCGATGTACGCGCCCTTGCCCACGGTCACCGGCGCCACCAGGTGCGAGTCGCTCCCCACGAACACGCCGTCTTCGAGGGTAGTGGTGTGCTTGCGAACGCCGTCGTAGTTGCAGAAAATGGTGCCGGCGCCGACGTTGACCCCTTCGCCCACGATGCCGTCGCCCAGGTACGCCAGGTGGTTTGCCTTGGAGCCGCGGCCGAGCGTCGTCTTCTTGGTCTCCACGAAGTTCCCCACGTGCACGTCGGGCCCCAGCACCGAGTCGGGTCGCAAATGCGAGAATGGGCCCACCTGCGCGCCTTGGCCGATGCGCGCGCTCTCGGCCACGGTATACGGCCGCAGGCGGGCGCCGCTCTCCACCACCACGTGGGTGAGCACGCACCCCACGTCGACCACGGCGCCGCTGCCGATGCGGGTCTCGCCGCGGAGCACCACGCCCGCTTCCAGGGTGCTGTCGGGCATGACCTCGACGCCGTCGTCGACCTGCGCGCCTTCGCGCACGGTGACGCCAGAAAGCCGCAGGGTACGGTGGATGCGTGCATACATCACGCGTTCCGCCTGGGCCAGCTGCTCGCGATCGTTCACGCCCTCCATCACCTCGGCGCGCGAGGCCACCGCCACCACGCGGCCGCCGCGGCTTGCCCCGTAGAAGACGATGTCGGTGAGGTAGTACTCACCCTGGGCGTTGTTGGGCGTGAGGCTGCCCAGGGCGTCGCGCAAAAATGCCAGCGACGCACAGTAGATGCCGGGGTTGATCTCGCGCACCGCACGCTCTTCGTCGGTGCGCGTGTCCTTCTGCTCGCGAATCGCCAGCACTTGGCCCTGCTCGTCGCGAAGAATCCGCCCGTAGCCCTGGGGGTCGGGCACCTCGCAGCTGGCGAGCGACATGGCGACATCGGGTCCCAGCGCGGCCAGCACTGGCGCAAGGTCGTCGGCGGTGACCAGGGGCGTGTCGCCGTTGAGCACCAGCACGCGGGCGGTGGTCTCAGAGGCCACGGAAACGCCGGCGCGCGCCGCGTCGCCGGTACCGGCTTGCTGCTCCTGCACCGCGATGCGCACGCGGTCGCCGAACGCGGCAACCAGGTACGCCGCCACCTCGGCGCGCCCGTGCCCCACCACCACGATGACCTCGTCGCAGCCGGCCTCGAGCGCGGCCCGAACCGGGTAATGCACGAGGGGCCTGCCGGCGATTCTGTGCAAGGCCTTGGGCAGCGCGCTCTTCATGCGGGTGCCGAGGCCTGCGGCCATGACGATGGCCGTGGTGTGCGGTTGGCCGTGGGGTGCAGGCGGTACCGAGGACGACATGATGCGGCTTTAGCACGAGCCTCGTCGGCCTCACGCGGGGATTTCCCGTGGGAGCCACCGCTCATGGGGCGCCAACCGCGTCGCCCTCCGTCCCGCGGGAATGCTAAAGTGCCGCCCTCCCCCATGCTGCTCACACCCAAGAAGCTCACGGTCGCGTCGTTCGCACGTTTTGGCGAGGTGCTCATCGCAGCGCCCCGTGGAGAGGCCGGCGTGGGCGTGAACGAGGGAACCGCCCGGCGCTACGATCGCATCGCGTCGCTGCAGAACCTAAGGCCGGCGACGGCCAGCCTCAACGTCGCCTACTTTCACTGCGCGCCGCGAACGCTGCCCTTCACGGTGGCGACCGTCGAGAAGCACCCGTTCTCGTCGCAGCTCTTCGTTCCCATGAACGCGTCGCGATACGTGGTGGTGGTCGCGCTCGGCGGCGAGGCGCCAAACCTCGAGACCATGGAGGCCTTCTTGGTGGAGGGCAACCAGGGCGTCTCGTACAACCCCGACGTGTGGCACCACACGCTCATGGCGCTCGACGTGGAGACGGACTTCTCCTGCTTCGTCTGGGAAGACGGCACGCCCGGCGACTGCGTGGTCACGACGCTGGCGGAGAGTCGGCGGCCGCACGTGAACGTTTAAGGTTGCTCGATGCCGCCTCTGCGAACCGCACCGGAGGTCGAAATCGCGTCTCGAGCGGCCTTGCGCGCCTGGCTCGCGTCGCACCACGGGCAGCCAAGTGGGGTGTGGCTCGTCACCTACAAGAAGGCTGCCGGCACCCGGTACCTGGCGCTGGCGGACGTGGTGCAGGAGTGCTTGTGCTTCGGCTGGGTCGACAGTCTGCCGCGAAAGAAAGATGCCCTGCGAACCATGCTCTATGTGAGTCCGCGCAAACCGGGCTCCAAGTGGAGTGCGGTCAACAAGCGCTACGTCACCGAGCTTCTGTCGGCGGGTCTGGTGCAACCCAGCGGGCTGAGGGCCATCGACCGCGCGAAAGCCGATGGATCGTGGACTGCCCTCGACGACGTCGACAATGGCGTGATTCCCCCCGATCTGGCCGCCGCCTTTGCGGCCCAACCGGCTTCGCGAAAAAACTGGACGCGTTTCCGCGGTCTGTACGCCGGGGCGTGCTGGAGGTCTTGGTGAACACCAAGCGCCCCGCGACGCGCGCAGCCAAGGTGGCAACCATCGCCCGGATGGCGGCGCGCGGCGAGCGTCCATTTCGATGGCGCGCTGGCGATTGAGCAAGGCGCGGCGCGTCAGAGGACGCGACGCGTT
The DNA here is from genome assembly GCA_038210445.1 of Polyangiales bacterium. GTDB lineage: Bacteria > Myxococcota_A > Polyangia > Polyangiales > Polyangiaceae > JABFRG01. The sequence goes on along the minus strand of JBBQWQ010000127.1, from coordinate 113 downwards.
AGTCCGATTGCGTTACGTTTTTGTGGACAAAATGCCACTTTGAAGCCTCATCGGCGAAACAGGACGCTGCGGGCCGAGTAAGCTTCATCGCATTCCGGCGAGCCCCCGCCGGA
>JBBQWQ010000126.1:0-6530 GCA_038210445.1 Polyangiales bacterium | reverse complement strand
ACGCCGAGCTGCGCTGATTTCTCCGGATCTTGGTGGCCGTCAACAGGCTACTGTCTACGACAGTGGGGGAAGGCCAAACTGGGGGGGCCAGCCGGGGGCCAGCCTGCCTGTGCCTGCCGATCTGCGAAGGTCGGGCTAGGGATCGAGTTCGCGTGCGACGAACTCTTCAAAACTAGGCGCCAGTGCCACGATACCGCCGCCGTCGTGATTCGAGATCCACACCGCTCCCTCAGGATCGACACCGATCGGATTTCCGGCTCCGTCCATCGACACAACGTACCATCGCTCGACTCCGGGCCATCCGTCTTCGCGAAATCGCTGGCTCGCAGTAACAACCGTCAAGTCCCCGAGCGCGACAGCCGACGAGAGCCCATACACCGGAAGACTACGCACGATGCCCGCACCGTATTTACGTAGAAAAGTCCGGTACCCCTCAGAGAACTGAACCCCAAGGGCCATGGACGCCTGAGCAATTTCCTCGTCCTGAACACCAGAGCCAACCAGGTCAGGACACTCTCTGTATCTATCATCCAGTTGAGACCAGATGCTCATGGTGGCAAGCCCCGTTTCCCTAGTTCCTCAGTCGCCCGGGCTTTTCGGTAAGACCCACGGAACGTATCAAAATCCTGGCGTTGTTGCTCAGTCAGTCCTGCCCCCTTCGTGTTTCCGTACGGATGTTGATTGCTGTTGCCGATGGAGTGTTTGGTTCCAGGCATTTCAACGAGAGGGCCATCTGCGTTCTGCCTATGATGATGCAGAATGATAGTCCGCCCCATTGCGTCCCTCATAGCAAAACCGTCCTTGGCCATGGTGCGCAGAGTCGACTCACTGATGTGTGACATGTCGCGCACACCTCGCACCTCCGTGCCCTTGAACTCCACGCGTCCTGGGGGGCCTAGCCTCGCAATCTTATCGCAGTCGTTATGAGCCCAGATGCCACCTGAGCCCACAAGGTACGAATGAGCCGACTCGACCTCGAGGTTGAACACTTGCCTAGAGCCGAGAGGCTCTTTGCGGACAACGGAAACCGGCCCCAACTTCGTGCGAACTCGTTCGCCGACCTCAAGCGCGCCAGCCGACATCCAATCACCTCGATCCACCGAGTAGAGTGGGTGGTTCGCTGTCGGCTCAATGACGCCGCCACCGCCGTCAAAGGCGATCCGCAGAACGCTATCGTTCCGGTGGGTTACCGTCATCAGAACCATGTGTCCAGGAGCATCAGATATGTGGCGCACGGACCAAATCCCGGCAACCAATCCCATGCCGTCGCTCCGCAGACCAGCAACGTCCACGTGAATCCAACCGGATACTCGAGCGCCGCGTTCCACCAGCCACGACGGGGGCCGCAGTAGGTATATATCGAGAGTGTCGGTAGGGTCTTCCTGAGAGGGCGCCAGCACATGGATAACCTTCCAGGAGGGAACGACGTCTGTGGCGTAGTGAAGATCCGACTCCCAGGCGACAGGGTCTGAGACGCGGTCACCAACTTCCAGCGCCTCAATGGGTACAAGACCTGATGATGTTTCAATGAGGGTGCCGGCAGTAGAGCAGCTCTTCGTCACGGCGCACCCACCACCAGCGCAGCCTGATGCCCCCCCTTTGCCTGTGTGGTCGCCTGCCGATTTGCAACGGTCGGCGCTTTCGCAGCCGGCCGGGGAGCAGGGGTGGAGCGAGGCGGCGATTGGGTGGGCACTTGGGGTGGCGGCCTAGCGGCACGTGGCGGATTACGGCGCCGAGCGGCATGCGATGGTCCGACCAGAGTGGCGCGCGCGGCTCAAGAGCCGGGTGCAGTCGCGCGTCGACAAGGCGCACCAGAAGGTCACGCGCGACGGCGGCAAATTCCTTGGGCGGAAGGCCGTGCTCGCGCAGTCGTTCGCGAAGCGCGCCGCGTCGTACGAGGAGAAGCGGGGCATCATCCCGCGCTTCGCGGCGCACACGCGAGCCACGTACTTGCAGATGGTGCGGACGTTCCGCGCGTTCCAGCGCGGCTACCGCAAGGCGCTGGATGCCTGGCGCGCCGGAGTCCGTGACGTGGTGTTCCCCCACGGGACCTACTGGATGGTCGTGCACCATCACGCGCAAGTGAAGCCACCGCTCGCGGCGTAGCGCGCTCGCGATACCCCGGTGCCGGAGGCGCCCAGGCGAAGATGCGTCTTGGGGGCGGCGTTCGCATGCATTATGCACGCTTTTGACCGCGAGCCTGGGCCTTGCGACGTGTCCCTCGCGCTCCGATGGCTCGTGGGCCCACCAGGGCAACGGATCAGGGCAGACTGGAGCTCCGCTCGCGGCCCGGGACGGACGGAAGCGCTCGGAATGTCTACGGTTACCCACGTACCAGGTTCAGGTTCTACGGTTCGCTATTTCGATCGGGTTCCTAACAGCTAACAGCTAAGGCAAGCCAACATTTCGAGATCGGAGCATAGGCGCTGTCGGGATTCAAAAGTCAGCCCGTAGTCGGCGGGCGCCTCCGCACCCCTGGACCTGACTCCAAAGACGGCTTGGGCGCGAATGGAGAGCGTCCTCGATGTAGCGGTCGCAGAAAGTGCATTCCCGTCGAAGACAGGAACTAGCGCCTGGCACGAAAAAATAGAGAAGCCTTCATCGTCGGATTCCGCATCAAGCGATGACGTTAGCCAGATACCCGTCGGCAACCTTGCTCGCTGTACCGCAAGCGTGATCTCCGCGACGCCCTCAAACGCGAGCCAGACGCGCCGCATCACGGCGCTCTTCGCCTCAGATGCCGCCACGTCCAAATCAAGAACAACGCCCCATTCAAGAAGGTCCCAGCGGATTGCGACTAAACGTGCGTCCTTGGTGACGGCGTGCACCTCCGAACCTTGGAGCGGCAGTACGGAAGTCATGGCGTTACTTAGCGCCCTTTGGGAGGGGCAGGGCCAGCCCTTCCTGATTCTATGTTTTCGACGTCTGCTGCCGACACAGGCCTGCCGGGATTTTGTAAACCATTGACGAAAGACTGTCCAGTCTTTGGGTTGACGTTCATCTTTAGATCGTGAGTGTGCGACAGGCCTGCGCCGTGATCTTCTGCCTGAAGAATATCGGTTCGGGCGCCGTTCGGCTGCTGGTAGCTGCCCTTTGGCGTAGCCCGGGTGTCCACCAGCGTGCCGTCGGGCTGCGAGATGAACCTAGCCTTGGGTGCAGCGACCGACTTTGCGGCAGCCGCCCCTGGAGGCGCGGGCGCGCCCGGCGGGCAGGGTGCGTTGTGGCTCCACACCCTAGAGTGACCCACGAGATAGGCATGCGTCTTCTCTATTTCGAAATTGAACACCTGGCCAGGTGCTCGCCAGCTCAGCTCTTCTATCGTGAGCGGTCCACCTTCTGCGCGCACTCGCTCGCCGATGCGCAGTTGGCCTGCTTTCGTCCAGCCCTCGCGGTCCACCGAGTAGAGCGGGTGCAGCGCCGTGGGCTCGATCACCTCGCCGGTTTCGCGCAGGCGCATGCGCAAAATGCTGCGATTCTCGTGGGCAATCGTCATCAGCACCACGTGGCCGGGGCCATCCCGAACCGGTGGAGCCCTCTCGATCGCACGCACCCTCGCGAACCCGTCAACCCCCAGCTCGGCGAGCGTCAGCGGAACCCACGACCCAGGCTTGGCGCCCAACGCATCGACCCAAGCGCCCGGGCGGAGCAGAGCGATGTCGATCGTGTCCTCGGGCCGGTCGGGCGAAGGCGTGGTCACGTGGACAATGCGCCATGATTTGTCCACGTCCGTCGGGACGATCTGGGCGGGGTCGTCGCCTGGTGACAGCACGCGGTCGCCGACCTCGATGGTTTCGATTGGTACAAGCCCCGATGCTGTGGCGACGAGAGTTCCTGCCGTGAAGCAGGTTGGGTCGAGCCCACACCCACCCTCCCCGCAGCCTGCGGCCCCGGCCTTGGCCTGTGTTCCAGCGCCTTTCGAAGCGGTCTGGGGCGCCTTTGCTTGGGTGTTGGCTGCAGGAGCCCCGCCCGCCCTCGCCACCGGCACCGGAGCCGACGTGCGAGCCATAGCAAGTGTCCGACCCGCATAGTCGGCGCCCATCGCGCCGCCCGCGCCGGCCATTCCAAGCGCCATATCGAAGGCCACCGCATCGGGGTTGACGGCCGCCTTCGCGGCCTCCGTCTTCGAGCCCCCTTGGAGTGTGACCGACGCGTTTCTGCCGGCCATGCCCCCTGCGCCCGACGCGATCGCACTGGTGAGCAGCACGCCGCCGGCGCCCGAACCCACAAGGCCCGTAACTGCAGGCGCAGCAATTCCCGCGTATCCGCTGCATGAACCCCGTGATTGCGGGGAGCCCGGCCGTGCCGCAGGATAGGCGGCAATGGTGGCGATTCGGAGGCAGCTACTCTTTCGGCGGCGGCACAGCGATGGGGCCGACGGCCGCGGCGAGCTGATCGGCGTCGAGGCGAGTCCGGGTCTCGGCCCAGTACTTGGGAGCGAGCTCGAGATAGCGATCGCGCGGCCAAACAGGGACCAGGCGGATGACGGCTTCGAGGTAGGCCATGGGCTCGACTCGGTGCAGCTTGCACGAGGCGAGGAGGCCCATCAGGTTGGCGGCGGCTTCGGCGTGGTCATCGGACCCGAAGAAGAGCCAGGCCTTGCGACCGACCGCGACTTGCCGAAGGGCGCGCTCGCTGGCGTTGTTGTCGATGCGCAGTCGGCCGTCGTCGAGAAAACGCGAGAGCGGATGCTGCTGGCGCACGACGTAGCCGAAGGCCGCCGCGAGTGGACCTCGCGCGCCCCGGACAACCGCGTAGATTTCCTCGGCCCACCGAAAGAAGTCCGCGAGCCACGGGCCGAGAACAGCGCGCCGCTGCACGCCGCGTTGCTCCGGCGCGAGCTTCGCCCACTCGGCTTCCTTCTCGAAGAGCAAGCGGATGCGAAAGAGCGCCTCCCGCGCTCGCGGGTCGTGGGTCGTGACCGCGGCGTCGTAGAATTTCCGCCGGGCGTGCGCGAAGCATCCTACTTCGGTGGGCTTGTCGGGCGGTTCGTCCTCGCCGGCGTCTCGACCCCGAAAGAGTGCATCATACACGGCATGGGCGTCGGCTTGGATGTAGCCGGCATAGCCTTTGAACAGGGCACACACCGCGTCACTGGTGTGCTTGGGCTCGAAGGAAAAGAACACGTGGTCGCGGTCAGCGAGGGTCACGAAGAAGTGCCCTTTGCGACAGGCCTGCCGCTTGCCGTCCTCGAGCCTCTTGGGTTGAATCGCCACTCCGGTCGCATCGGTGGCGAGGCAGAAGGACGAGCCCATCGCCTCGTCGCGGGCCGCGAGCACGATGCAACCCAGGGTCAAGCCGACCTCTTCGGCGATGCGCGACATCATGCCGCGATCGATCGCCACGCCGATGCGAGAGAGCTGCTCGACCTGGCGGAAGAACGGCATCCCATCGCAGAACTTGTCGACCAGGATCTTGGCCATCATCGACGGCGCGCAGAGTGCCCGCGGCACGATGGATCGCGGAAGCGGCGCCGTGTGAATCGAGCCGTCCGCCTCCGCGACCTTGTACTTCGCGCGGGCGATCACGATGCAAACCGGACCGCCGCGCTGGTAGCCGAGCTGACGGGATTCTTCGAAGCCGAAGGGCTCGAGTCCTTGCGCCACCATCGTCGCGTCGGCGAGCTCGCATCGGACCTCCGGCAAGTTGGCGAGCGATAGGTCGCGACGCCCTGGCGATGCCTTCTTCTTCTTCCCGCCTGTATTCGCGGGCGGCGCCGACTCCTCTTCCGGTGTGGCCGGCGGCAGCATCGCGAGAAGCTGCGCGCGCTTCTCCGCGAACTCCAGATCCAGCTGCGCGGTGTCGAGCCGCTCGGCCTTGGCGGCGTAGATACGCCGACGCAGCAGGTCGCGCTCGAGCCGCAGCACTTCGTAGACCTTGCGAAGGTTGTCGCGCTCGGCAGTCATGGTCTTGAGCGCTGCATCGGCGGCCGACTGTCGCTGCTCGAGCTCACGAACGCGACGACGGAGTGCTTCTGTCTCGCTGTCGTCGAACGCCGCTTGCTCCACGTTTCGACGGTACGCATTCTCTCGCGCTCGGCAAGTGCGAAAGCGGCAGTCTCGATGCAACTTCTTAGTGAAGGTGGGGCTCGCTCCCGAGCTCGACGGCGACCCCATCGAGGAGCGCCTCGAGCTCGATGTCGGACACCTCCACGTGGCGCGCGTCGGCCTCGAGCGCCACCGGAAGGCGGACTCGGCCCTTGTCGAGGCGCTTGTAGAAGATCGCCATCCCGGTCCCGTCGAAGAACAGAACCTTCATCGCGTCCCGCCGCTTGCCGCAGAAGAAGAACAGCGCGCCCGACCGCGCCTCGTAGCCGAGTCGCTCCAGCGCGATGCCAGCCAACCGGTCGAACGACCAGCGCATGTCGACGGGGTCGAGCGCCACGAAGATCTGAACGCCTTGGGGAATCACGCCGAGAGCTCCCGCAAGATCGTAAGCGCCCACTGGCGGTCACAGTCGTGTGCAAAGTGCACGCGGAGAGCGCCCCGTTCCACCGTGATTCCGCCGGCACCGCAAGCGGCTGGCGCCGCCTG
>JBBQWQ010000125.1:0-6556 GCA_038210445.1 Polyangiales bacterium | reverse complement strand
TCTCCCTGAAGGGCCCTTCAGGGAGAGGGGGGTGAGGTGGCAAGTCAGGTCCTCACGCACAGAACGTCGATTGACGCTCCGTTTGTTTTGCTGCAACATGCACCATTGAAATGGCACGCGCAGTACGCTCCACCGGACGCGCCGGAAATCGCCGTGGCAGCCCCGAAGCCATCGAAAAGCGCCGGGCGGCCCGGAGCTTCAACGATCTCCTCTCCACCATGGCGGGCAGCGCGCAGGCCCTCGATGGCCGCACCGAGAAGCGCCGCCAGCGGCTTCTCAAGGAGCTGGCCGACGGCCAAACCCGCGGCGCGCGCGAGCTGAAGCCGCTCGACATCTTGCTCCGGGTGCAAGAGCTCCTGGAGCTCGGCGAGTCGGTGGCCACCATTCGCAAGGCCACGCGCGGCAAGAAGCGCCCCAAGCTCGAAGGCACCGAGGTCGTCGATGCCGTGAAGAAGCTCCACAAGGCCTACGGTTTCCGCCCAGAGGTCTACCGCTTCGTGGGCATCGATGACGACGTGCTCGCCGTCGCCGGCATCGCCCGCGCGCGGTGAGCTTCAAGGGTGCAGAACGCACCCACCGATGACGTCGCCGCGCCACTTGGCGAGCATCGCCTGCTTGAACTCCGCCAGCGGGAACGTGTGGGAAACGTAGGGCGTGATCTTCCCCTCTTCGGCCCACTGTTCCACCTGGGCCAGCCGCGGCGCGCGGATGGAGGGATCCTCCACGGTGGAGAGCACGGTGGGGCAGCCGAGCACGTCGAGGCCCTTCATCATGATGAGGTTGGTGGGTAGCTGATTGGCGTTGGGCGCGCCGCGCTGACCTTTGCCCTGGGCGACGAACGGCGTCGCGGCCCAGCCCACGATGAGAAACCGCGCGCCGAAGCGCACGCAGCGCAGGCTCTCCACCGAGATGTCGCCGCCCACGCTGTCGTACACCACGTCGACACCCTTGCCGCCGGTGAGGGCCTTCACCTCGTCGCGAAAGCGCCGCGTGCCCTGGCCTTCCTCGCCTTTGCTGTCGACGATGTGATCGGCGCCCTGGGCCTTCACCACCGCGAGCTTCTCCGGTGAGCGCCCGGTGGCGATGACCGTGGCGCCGAGCAGTTTGGCCACATGCACCGCCGCCAGCCCGGTGGACCCCGACGCGCCGTGAATGAGCACCGTCTCGCCCGCCTTCACGCGGCCGCGCGCCACCAGGCAGTGATAGGCGGTCTCGTAGTTGCCGAGCAGGTTGCACGCCTCGTCGAAGGTGAGCGTGCCGGGGATCCGCCGCACCGCTTCCACCGGCGCCACGCCCCACGACGCGAAGCCCCCGTAGGCGCGATAGGCGCCCAGCGATCGCGGCCCCGCCAAAAGCCCGTCGACCAGCACCCGATCGCCGGCGGCCACGCCCGCGGCCTCGGGGCCCGCCCAGGCCACCACGCCCGCGTACTCGAGCCCCGGCGTGTAGGGCGGTTTGGGCATGTGCTGGTACTGCCCGCTGGTCATGATGAGATCGACCCAGCCCACAGAGGCGCTCTTCACCTCCACGATGACGTCGCGCGGCCCCAGCGTCGCCGGATCCGGCGCCTCCATGGGCGCGAGCGCCATGAGCTTCTCGATGGCCTCCATCGGCGTCTCACCCAGCTCCGAAACCACCACGCGTTGACCCGCTGCGAGCGAAGAACCCATGCGACGAGGGTACGCAAACCCGCGCGCCCCTACAACGCCACAGCGCCCGACGCGGCGCGAGGTTCAAGGCAGACCGCGGAAGACTTTCCAGTAGGGCGTGCTGCTCTTGCCGGTGCCGCCGCGCTGCAGCGGCGCTGCACCCCAGACGTCGCCCGTGGCGGGGTCCGCCGTCTGTACGAGATCAAGGCGCGCATCACCGTCGAGGTCGAGCAGCGTCCAGTACCGGTTCGAACTGCCCGACGTGATCGCAAAGAAGCCATCCGCTCCACCGTCGGGCACGGCAAAGTTGGTCGCAGTGGTGGCAAAGCCCGCGCCGAGGTTGCGATAGAGCTTCCAATAGGGGCTCGACGTCCCCGCACCCCACACCTTGTTCGCGCTGGGAATGCTGGTCTGCACGAGGTCGGGCTTGCCGTCGCCATCGAGATCGAGCGTGACCCACTGCCGTCCAGCGCCACCGCCCGTGGCAGAGTCGAAGCCGTCGATGTGGCCGCTGTCCGGTACCGGCCAGATGATGGGCGTCTGAGAAAAGCCCCAGCCGTCCTTCTTATAGACCTTCCACGACTGCGCCGCCGTTCCCGCGCCCCACACCTTCCCCGTTGTGGGGTCAGCGGTCTGAACCAGTTCGACCAGGCCGTCGCCATCGATGTCGAACGTGACCCATTGCTTGTTGCCGTCGTTGGTCGCCGCAACGTTGAAGCCGGTCTGGGTGTAGCTTCCACCTACATTGGGCACTGTCCACTGGGTCGGCGTATCCATGCGAATCTCGTTGGGGCCGAACCCTGGGTTATTGAAGTAACAAGCGGTAGCTCTGGTAGCCAATGGTAACGGGTGACAAAAAAACAACCCGCCCTGACCCGTCTGCCCTTCGCCCCCGGTCCGAAGACTTGGGGCAAGAAGGGGGAGAAGCGGCAGAAGCGGCAGAGCGGGCGGACGCGCGCGGAGCTTCGGGAACTACTGCGCGGCGAGACCGGTCGACGTGAGCGGCAGGCCGAGCACGTCGGGGAGCACGGTGAGCGCTCCGGTTGCCTCGACGCGGACGACGGCAAGGCTGCCGGTGCCGCTCTCGATGGCGTAGAGGAAGCGATCGTTGCGAGACAGGGCCATATCGGTGGGCTTGCTGCCGGTTCCCGTGTCGGCCGCTCGGCCGTCCGTTCCAACGAGCTTCACCGCGCCGTTGGCGCCTACGGTATAGGCCGAGATGGTGCCGCTCTTGGTGTTGGAAACGTACGCGAACCGATCGCTCTTCGCGAGAACGACCCAGCAGGCGGCCCCCTCGGTGTCGGCCACCGACGCGCTGACCGAGGTGAGGCCGGAGGAATACCCAAGTTGGTAGGAGGAGACCGCGCTGGCGTCGTCGTCGCCGCCGAAGGCCTCCGAGACGATCACCTGGCCTCGCTGCGTCATGGCAAAGCCAAAGGGCGTTCGGCCGTTCGAATCGTGGACCACGGCCGCGCCCGGGAGACCCGTGCGACCGTCGATGCGGAACTCGGAGATCTTGTTGGTCGCCTTTTCGGTGACGACGAGCGCCCGACCGGAAGCGCTAAACGAGACCTGCGCCGGGCCCGTGGTGGGAGCGCTGAGAGCGCGGGTCGACCTGGGAATCGCCACAAGCGTGCCGTCGCTTCGCAGAGCGAAGCCGGTGATGTTGTTCTGTCCGTCACCCGCGTGAAGCACGTAGACGACCCCACCAAATTCGGTAACGCTGACCGGGCGGACGCCACCGGTCGCCACGGTGTCGACGAGGTAGAGCGCTTCGCCGCGCACTTGGAAGACCGAGAGCTCGTTGCTGCCGGCATTCACTGCGAAGAGCCAGCGACGATCGCTGGTGAGAACCACGGCCCCCTGCGAGCCCAGTCCGTTGCCCGAGCCCTTGCCGGAGGTCGCGTAGCTCGCAGCGCGCTGCAGCGAGCCATCCGCCGCGCGACGGAAGACGATGATCTCGTTCGCGTCGGCGGCGTTGGTGGACGTGTACACGGCGCCGACGCGGCCGGCGATGAGGTCGGATTCGCTGTCCGCCGAGTCTCCGTCGGAGCTGGTTTGGGCAGCGCAGGCACCGTTGAGGATAGCGGCGGCGAAGAGAGCGGAGAAGAGAGCAGACTTGGAGAGCACGATGAAGGCCTTTCGGTATGGGACGGGCGCCGCCCGCCTGGGCGTCGGCGGCGATGTCGAGAGGCCGTTTCGTTCACTTCGGTCCGCGGAACAATGAAAACGATTCGCACTGAGCGTGCGACGAATTCGCTCGACGGCGAGAAGTCGCAAACAATGCGAGTGTTTGCGCTCGCCAATTTCAGCGACGCCATCGGCCAATTCCTTCGTTCGAGAATTGCGAACGGTGTGGTGCGCTCACTCGCATGGACGGAGCGGCCAGGTGGCGATAGGAGAGGACGATGGCCGGTGTCTTTCGTAGTCTCCTCTTTCTTCTCGCTGGCGCGTGCGCGTCGGCAGAAAGCGCCAGCGTCGCGCCCGCCCGAGAGCCCACGGTCGACGGCGGAGGCGAGCTCGCCGAAGCGCAAGCGCCCCCCAAGCCCGAGTTCTGTGTCGCCGCCGCAGGCAGTGGCCTCCAGGACATCACCGGCACTCCGCAAGCGCCCTACTTCGTCCACCAGCCGGAGGCGGGCACCCCAAGTCCCGATACCCTGGTATTCGTCCCCGGCGGCCCTGGATCCCGCGACACGGCGCGTACGAGCTTCGCGCTCTGGCTCTCCCGAGGCTCAACGCTGGGCAAGCTCCGGGTGGTCGTTCCGTATGCGGCCGACGGTGACTTGACCAACGAAGGCAGTCGGATCGTTCCCATCTTGGATGAAGTGTTGGCCTGCTACGGCGGCAACGCGGCGCGGGTGCACCTTGCGGGCACATCGAACGGGGGCCGCGCGGCGTTCGCAGCGATGCTTCGCTCGCCCGACCGCTTCGTGACGCTGCTCGGCGCGCCCGGGCTCTTTCAAGCCACCGATGGTGCGCTCACCGCGGCGCTCGCCGGGAAGGCGGTGTTCAACGGCGTCGGTAGTCTAGACGCCGAGTGGCGCCCGCTCGTGAAGGCCACCCACGACCGCCTGGTGACGCTCAAGGTCGAGTCGGAATACGTCGAGCTGCCGGGGCAAGGTCACATACTATCGTCGACCGCAGACCAAGAGCCCTTCTTCGCCTTCTGGACGCACCACTGAGGCCGTGAGTGATCCCATGAAGAACGCAATGCCAATGCCAATATCTGCGCCGATGCCGGCGAGCTACGAGCCACTTCCTCTTTCCTTCGACCACCTCGCGCCGGAAGAGCGGAAGCGACGTTCGCGCGCGTTCCTGGAGGCGATGCGCAGCCGGCGCTCGTGCCGGTTCTTTCGGCCCGATCCTGTCGACCCTGAGCTCATCGTGAACGCCGTTCGCGCCGCGGGCACTGCTCCAAGCGGAGCGAACCAGCAGCCGTGGACCTTCGTGGTGGTGGAAGATGCGCAAACGAAGGCGGCGATTCGTGAGGCCGCCGAGGACGAGGAGCGCGCGTTTTACGAACGGGGCTCCGCGACATGGCTCGCCGCCATCGCGCCTCTCGGAACCGACGCCGTGAAGGAGCACATCACCGACGCTCCCTACGTCATTGTCGTGTTCGCCCAGACCCACGGTCTATGCCCCGAGCCCGAGCGGAGCGGCTCGATCATCAAGCACTACTATGTGCGAGAGTCGGTAGGAATCGCCTGCGGCCTCTTGATCGCGAGCTTGACCCTCGCCGGCCTGGCGACCCTTCCGCATACGCCGAGCCCCATGGACTTTCTTGCCAAGCTGCTCGGGCGCCCCGACAACGAGCGGGCGGTGCTCCTGCTTCCGGTTGGCCTACCGGCGAGCCACGCGACCGTTCCCAAGCACGCGCTCGAGAAGAAGGCGCTCGAGGACATCCTCGTCTGGCGCTGAGTGCGCTCACCGATCGCCGGACCCGGAGCCGTTGTTGCAACGCAGAAACCGACAACCGAGCTCCACGTCGCGACCGTCGCAATGGCCGACGCGGCAGAGCACGTCTGTTCCCTTGGGTACCGCACTGGATCCGAGCGTGTGATTGGCGATGCAGTCGTCGGTAGTCTTCTGCCGCATCTCCGTGCGTACTCCGTAGCAGACCGGATTCGACGGAGGGGGCTTCGTGAGGGGGTCTCTGGAGCTGCAGCCCGGGTATAGATTGTCGCACTGCCAGCCGCCGCCCCCCCAACGGCAGCTATCGTAGGCTCGGCGATCGGCGACCGGGCACCAGCCGAGCTCGTCTGCGGAAGCGCTCGTCTCATCGGGTTCGGGTTCGGCGCCTCCGCACCCAATGACGACGAACGAGCTGGAGAGGAGGAGCGTGCACAGGAGCGAGAGGGTCTTCATGGCAACCCTTGGAGCAAGCGGCGCGCCATCGCGGGCGACCTGAAAGACCCCGGGGGCGCGGTGCACGTGCGACCCTCGCTTCCGCTGGATAGGAAGAGCTCGCGACCACGATCGATGCGAGCGCCCACCCCTTCCCCAACGGCACTTGCGCGCCGGAGCACGCTGCAGAGCGGCGCGTTGCCTGGGTGAACAATGCAAGACCGCGCGGAGGATTCCCGACTCGAACGGAGAAGCCGCGGCTCCAGGCGTGAAGAGAAGGATCCCGGTCACTTTACACCCCAGAGCTCATGAGATCGCAGTGCCCGGCAGCCGAAGCCACAACCCGTGCCTTGTTGCGGTTGCGGCGCGGTAGCTGCCCGTGCTCCGCGGGCGACAATTGTGTACAGAGCGCCAGCTCAGGAGCGCACTGCGGGCCACAGCGGATCTGACCCTTGACGTGGGGGGTGAGCGGGCTAAAGGTCGATGCCGTGCGGATCCGCGGCGTCACCATTGCGACTCTTCTCGTGCTTGCGTTCACCACGTCGGCCTCGCGGGCAGGCATG
>JBBQWQ010000124.1:0-6965 GCA_038210445.1 Polyangiales bacterium | reverse complement strand
CTGCGGGCTGCTCTCGCGGCGGCATCGCCTGCAGACGCGCTTCGATCCGTTGAAGCTCTCGGGCCACCACTGCGCTCTCGTCGTGGCTCGCCGCCTCTCGCTCGATGAGCCTTCGCAGATCGGCATCGAGCGGTTCGAGCGGTTGGTTGGGATCGCTGGGCGCGCTCATGCGGGACCCCCTCCGAGCGCGGCAACAGCCTTGCGAAACGCCTCACGCCCCAGGCGAATGCGCGAGTACACGGTGTTGAGCGGGGTCTCCGTGAGGGTGGCAATTTCCGGAGCGCTCAGGCCTTCGAAGTCGTGCATGACGACCGCGGTTCGCTGATCGTGCTCCAGCTGGTCGAGCGCGCGCAGCACCAGATCGCGGGCCTGGCGGCGCTCGGAGGAGGGCGCATCGCCGTGTACGTCGACATCGCCGGTGCGCGCCTCGGTGTGCCGTGAGAGCCGCCGGTAGTTGGCCGCCAAGCGCACCGCGAAGGCATAGAGCCACGGGCGCAGGGGCCGACTGGGGTCGTAGCTCGGGAGCTGCTGGTACACGATCACGAATACTTCCTGGGCCACATCGTAGACGTCACCCTCGAGAACACCGAGTCGCCGGAGCGCTCGACACACGTATCCGAGCTCCGCCTCGAACAATCGGCGGAAGTCACGCATCGCAACGGTGCGCGGGGCAGGCGGCGTGCCGCCATCGAGCGGGATCACTCGCTCTACTCTTGTCGGTTCCGCCTGGGATCCGTCAACGGTCCCGTCATATTTTCGTTGGGGCGCATGAATATCTATTGATTTCGGCAGGTTCGACGCAGCGCGGCGGCGGTGAAAAATCGGACCTGGCACGTCTGTCGCGTTCTTGCCGGCGGGGCGGCCCATCGTACGTTGACGCACTCATGTCGCAGCTCCGGACCATTTCGCCGCGCGTCCCCCTGGTCGTGAAGGTGTTCGTCACCTTCGTCCACGGCCTCATGTTCGCCGTCGGACTTACCAGTCTCGGCGTCGTCAGCGCCGCGTCGATGCTCGATGGCGACAGCGACCTTGCCCGCTTCGCACGCACCCCCAGCTCCAGCGAGGTCGCCGCCGGGCGCATCTGGTTCGATGCGCCCATCGAGGCCACGGTTCCGCTGGAGGGCGAGAGCGACCCGTGGAACGGCTGCCGGGTCGAGCGCCAGCGTTATTCGCAGGCCGGCAAGAGCGCCGGCTGGTTCGTGCAGCGGGTCTACGCGCACGGAGCCGCATCGGTGCACGTGGAGGGGCGCGCGCAGCGGCTGCCGCTGTACTCGGTCAGCATTCCCGACTCCGCGGGGACCATCCTGCCCAGCTTCGAGGCCCAAGCGCGCATGGGGAGCGACTTCGTCGAGAACGATTTTACCGGCGTCGAGCGTCGCACCGCGCAGCACGGCGCCGTGCGCTACGTGGAAAAGTGCGTGAAGGCCGGCCAATGGCTCTTCTTCGACGGTACGGTGCAAGACGGCATCTTTCATCCGAAGGTGGCGGAGGTGGGCGCCGGCCCCTCGCTCCATCGTCGTCGGCTCGCGTTCGTGAATCTGCGCATGGCGGGCGCAGCTGGGTCGCTGGTGTCGCTGCTCTACGTCATCGTGCAGGTGTTCGTGTGGGGCGGCCCGCTCGCGCTCGCGCACCTTCTGCGTCGCCGGGCGCACCTGGCAGAGCAGAGCGAGGTTCCCTGGCCCACACTGGTGCTCGTGTCACTCGTGGTGGTGGTGGGAGCGATAAGTGGGGGCGCGGTTCTTCGGGTGCCGTTTGCGGCCGCCGTGCCGGCCATCTTTGGGTCGGGCTTTCTCTGTCTGCTCTCCTTCGTGCAGGCTCGGCGGCGCGCGCTCCTGGCCATTCCCGCCGGCGAGCTGCACGAGGCGCGGGTCGAGGCAGGCGACGCGGCGATCAAGGCTCCCATGCTTAACGCGCCGGTGGCGGCCTGGATGCTGGAGGTATTCCACATCGCCGCCAACGGCGCCCAGACCCGGGTGGCAATTCTCGACAGCCGCTCCCCGCTCCGCGTTCGCTTTGTCGAGCCCAGCGGCCCCGGCGAGGTGGAGATTCAGGGCGCGGCCATGGACTTTCCGGCCCTCGACGTACTGAGCGCCGGCGCGGAGCTCGACGGGCTGAAGATCCCTGGGTTCTCGGTCGACGGCGCCGCGCGCTACCGCCTTCGGGAGGGTGCCTTGCCCGTGGGCAGCTCGCTCATGGTCATCGGCAAGCGCGAGAAGCAGATGCTGCACCGGGCCGAAGAAGCGGACGGCGCGGGGTATCGCACGCTCGGCTTCGAGAGCGTCGTGCGCAGGTCCGACCTCGATCGCGTGGTGCTGGTGGAAGGCGATCGCGCGGCGTTCGTGCGGCGCATCGCCAGAGACGCCGCGAAGCTCCGCGCGGTGGGCCTCCTCGCCGCGGTGGGCATGGTCCTTTCGGCGGCCTTCCTCGCGGCTTCACTGCTGCTCGCCGGTCGCATGTAAGAGGCAGCGATCCGCGATCCTATGGACCATCGCCTGAAGGTCGGCGCCTGTTTCTTTGTGCACACTTCTCAGTCTGCCAGCGTGGTCATGCTCGGGCCCTGCTCGAGGGCTTTGCCGTGCTTGACCAGCGCGTCTTTCACCATCGAGGCCGCGCGGGTCTTGTGCAAGTCGGCGCGGTAGACCAGGTAGATGGTGTCGGGAATGCTGGGGAGCGTGGTGTGCAAGAGCACCAGGCGCCCGAGGTGCCCGTAGCGCGCGACGCGGCGGGGCAAGAGCGCGGGGCCGATGCCGGCGAGCGCCAAGCTCTTCACCAGCTCGAGATCGCCACACACCAGGTGCTTGGTGGGCAAGTAGCCTTTGGCTGCCAGCTGGTTCAACAGCTCCTGACACTGGGGCACGCGGCCCGCATAAATGATCGGGCCGGCCCGGAGCCGCGCGATGGCGATGGCGAGATCTTCGTCGCCCTCTTCCGCCGCGGCCACATCCTCGGAGCGGGGCGGCGCGGCGTCGGGCGTAATGAGCACGTCGAGGGCGTCGTGAAACAGGGGTATGAGCACCAGATCGGCGTGCGGGTGCGGGTTCACTGCGAGCCCGAAGTGCACCTTGCGGTCCATCACCGCGTTCACGGTTTCCTCGGAGGTGCCGTTGGCGAGGGCGATCTCGATGCCCGGATGGGCTGGCAGAAACTGCGCCATGAAGCCTGGCAGCACGTAGGCGCCCAGCGACTCGTGACACCCCACCACGAACGTCCCGGCATCGTCCTTCTCGAGGCCGCGGATGCGTTGCTCGCCGCGGCTCATCACCTCGAAGAGCTCGCGGGTCACACGCACCAGCTCGTCGCCGGTGGCGGTGAGGCGAACGCCGGTGCGCTCCCGAAAGAACAGCGTGGTGCCCAGCTCTTCTTCGAGGTTCTTCAGGGCCACCGTGAGCGTGGGCTGGCTCGTGTGGAGCGCCTTGGCCGCCTGGGTGATGTTCCCGTGCTGCGCGATGGCCAGGAAGTAGCGAAGCTGTGTGGGATCGAGCATTCCCCGCCCATCTTAGTACGACGTGCTGCGCCGGTGCAGGCTGCATGCAGCATCGGCCGGGCATTGATTCGCGCGCGGGTTCCCTCTAGCCTTCGCAAATGAGCAGTCCCCGTCTTCGCCTTCGCATGCCGCCCATCGTATGGCTCGCGATCCTGGTCGCCGGCCTTGGCGTGCTGGTGGTGAGTGCGCCGGCGCTCCTCACCAAAAAGGTGCGTGGTTGGCTCCCGGGCGGCGCGCGCTACGCGGTCGCGGGCGGCCTCGCCTTCCTCTTCCTCGGCCTCGCCATCGCCGCCGGAGCGGAGCCCTACATCGCCGAGGATACGAGCGAGGTGCGGCAGGCGCTGTTCGGCGAGCTCTCGGTGTTCATCGTCCCCATCGCGCTGGCCTGGTTTGCGTCGGTGGTGGGCTGGATGCAGCGGTGGGTGGGCGCCGGCCTCTGCGTGCTGCTGGGGCTCGCTTGGTTCCTGAAGCCCGCGCTCGCGCCGATCCAGGGATCCTTCACCTCCGAGACGCACCTGTTCTATCTCGCCGGCGGCGCGGTGGTGATGCTCGCGTCCATCGTGGTGGCGATCTTCGCCAGCGATCCGCAGCCCGCGCAGGCCGCCGCGCCGCAGCCCGCGCAGCCGTGGGGCGCACCGATGCCCCCCGCGGCGTATCCCGGGCATCCGGGCTATCCGCCGGCGGGAGGCTTCGGCGGGGGTGGCTACGGTCCGCCGCCGGGCGGCGGCTACGGTGGTCCGCCCGCCGGTGGGGGCTATGGCGGTCCGCCTCCCGGTGGCGGCTACGGCGGTCCCGGCGGCTACGGTGGACCGCCCAGGGGCTGAGGCTGTCGCTTCAGAACGTTCCGCTGAGGCCTATCGTGCGGTGGCCGACGAAGGGCGTCCAGCGAAGCGCCTCGGTGGCGGGCGGCTTGCGCCAAACCAGCCCCGCCACGGCGAGCGCGACGCCTGCAATCTGCAAGGAACCGTCGATGGCGTAGATGGCGTGGAGAAATCCGCTCTGGCCGTCTCCGAACTGCGTGAAGGGCCCCACCAGTGGAATGAAGAGCCGAGGCGACCGCCGATCGTAGCAGTCGGGGGGGGGAGGCGGGGGAGAACCGCCGAACGACGTGAACACGCAGTCCTGCGGAAGCACGGCGAACACCATCGCCGTGGCGTAGCTCACGCCGAAGACGCCCAGGCCTGTGCCGACAAGCTCCCAGCGAATGCTCCCAGCGCGCGGCGGCGCCTCGGTAGCTTCACGCTCCTGCGCCGTGGCGGTGCTGCCCCAAGTGAGCACCAACGCGAGCGCCGCAATCATCGCTTTTGCGCTACTTCGGCGCCACATCGAGCGCTCCCAGCGAGGTTCGGGCCAGCCGAACGATACCGTCCTCATAGGTGATCTCGCTTGGGAAGTACGGGCGTATGCCGGTGGCGATCCAAACATCCTGCTCGTCGACCCACATGGCCTTGACGAAAACGGTATCGGGCTCCGCGTGAATCGTCCAGCCCGCCCCGTCAGCCAGGCGAACGAGGAGCGCCGTGGTCTTGCCGGTCAGCAGGAGCGCGAAACCACCGTTCGCGATCATGCGTCCGCCGCCGTCTCCGCCTGCATCGTCGAAGGCTGTCACGCGGCGCCGAACGACCGCTGCGGCGCTGGTGGCTGCGGGGGAGGTGAACAAGACGGTGTTCGTCGCCGGCTGGATTTCGTCCGCCTCCACCCAGACCAAGCTCTCATTTTGCGAGCGGTCGATGGCGAACCCCGACACCTGCCGCGTCCCTGGGGGCGTAACGAGGCGCGTCGTCGAGCCGTCCTTGCGCAGGTAGTCCAGCATGATCTGCGTGGCACCCAGGCGAAACACCACCGCCCCGTCCTTGACCGGCCGTGCGGCTTCGATGGCCGCAATTTGCGCTCCGTCGCGCGGGATCGTGACCGTGTTCGACGTAAGATCCAGGAGCGCGAGCCCCCCCGTGATCTGGGTCGTCACGTAGACGGTCGTGCCGTCGTTTCGCTGAACCCCGGCCCCCTGGTTCAGCTCGGCATCGGTGAACGCGCGGGATACCGCAGGCGTTCCTGGGCTCGCCCATGACCCGTACGTTGCGATGTTCGAGCGCTCACGACTCAATGAATGCATCTCGACATAGCCATCGTCGCCCCCGGAGAGCAAACCGATGCAGCGCTGTGAGCCGGCGTCACTACCCGGCACTCGGCGGTAGTCGCCCGCGTACCCTGCACGGGCAGCGCCGTCGAGCGTGTATACAACGTCCATAGTCCTGTCAAAAATATCTGGACCCTCGGGGTCCGGATACCAACGCGTGTAGGACACGATACTTTCGCCCGATCGCAACCGCTGTACCGGTTCGGGTGTATTCGTAAGGTGCTGCCGCACGCCGGGGCCCGGATGCCAGTCGATCACCAATGTACGACAGCCTGACCGTCCGGACACGCAGGCTTTCCATTGCAGCGGCGGGATGTCGCGCGCTGGGTTCTTCGCGCTTCGCAGCTCGCAAAAGCTCGGGACCCCGGCGGGCAACTCCCACTCGCCAGGGAGCCAGTCCCAGGCTCCCGCCGCGGCATCCACCTCGCCGCCGTCTGGCTGGGCGTCGCGGCTCGGAGCCGCAACATCCGCGACCGAACCCGCGTCGCCAGGCGCGACTGGAGCGGAGCCGCCACCACACGCCATACAGGTGGCGACTCCGATCGCTGCGGCCAGCAAGGCAGGAACGATGACGTACCCGGGCTTCACTGGAATAGCACCCCCAGCCCATCGAGCGTTGTTGCGACGCCCTGTGAGGCCAGGAATCCCTTCATATCCCGAGTCCCGTCCGCAAAGTCGAGAACCAAGCCGATGCGGCCGCTCATGAGGTAGGCGGCTTGGTTGAGCTGGCCCCCCATGCCTGGGAGGTCGCGAAACACCAGATCGCCCGCTGCGGTCGTCCCCGAGAATCGAATCGTGCCCATTTGCGCGCGCGTGGTCGTGCTCGCGCTGATCACGAGCGATCCCTCGTTGCCGGTCGTGAGGCCGAAGCGCTTGATGGCGGCGCCAAGCTGCCACTTTCCGATCACGGTTCCCCGCAACGTGCGGTCGATGCGGAGCACCCTCCGCGGCGCCGTCGGGCGCCGCGCGCCCAACGCCGGGTTGCTGCATCATTCCGACCGCGGCTCGCAGTACGCAAGCGGCGACTACCAGGACGCCTTGGATGACCTCGGAGTTGTCTGCAGCATGAGTCGCAAGGGGAACTGCTGGGACAACGCGGTCGCTGAGAGCTTCTTCGCCACCCTGAAGACTGAGCTCGTCTACAGGCGCCGCTTCGCGACGAGGGCAGAGGCGCGAGAGGCAATCTTTGACTTCATCGAGGTCTTCTACAATCGACGTCGTCGCCATTCGACCCTTGGCTACCTCAGCCCAATGGATTTTGAGGAAAAGTTTCTTGAAGAACGTATGCGTGCAGAGTACAGAAAGATAGCTTAGTCAACTGTCCACGAAACGGGGCAAGCGCAC
>JBBQWQ010000123.1:0-8179 GCA_038210445.1 Polyangiales bacterium | reverse complement strand
GTTCCTGTGGGGGTTCATGTATTTTTTGTTGGGTGGGTCGTGGGCCGCGGTTCGCGGTCCGACGGCCCACCACCCACGCCAACGGTCACACTGAAGGCTTCCTTTGCACCAGCTACGCGAGTGGTGGGGCGGAGGGCCCCGACCCGCGGCCCCCGCCCCCCCCCACCAAAAAGCGCGCGCCCCCCGCCCCCCCCCCAGCCACGCGATCCCCCCCGCGCGACGCGCGGCACCCCCTCTGCGGTTGTGCTCGCAGTGCGCTCCGTTGATTTGCATGTCCCCTCCCCCGGCCCCTCCCGCAAAAGCGGGAGGGGAGGCGTGGCCGGTCTGTTTCTTCGGAGCGAAGCGAGGGACCCCCTCTGCGCGAAACCGTGCAGACTACAAAGACTCGACGAAGTAGGGGCCGAGCCCCATGGCTTCTTCTTCGTGGGTCAGTACGATGGTCCACGTCGTAGCGCGGCATCGGACCGGTGAAGGGCAGGAAGAGCTGCCAACCGAGGGTGAGAATCGCCTGCGAAGCGTTCCCCGCCACGCTGTCTTCGTAGCGTGCTCGCGCTTGCTTTCCCTGCAGCGACGCGAAGGTCTCGCCCGAGAACAAGTGCCACTCCGGGAGCGACTCGCCGGTACGCCAGGTGGTCCAGCCGGGCGCGAACGTCTCGCGCCAGCGCGCCCGCACGGCCTTGCCTTCGGACCGTGAGAGCGCCGGTCCCACCGTGAGCCCCGCGGCCTGCAGCTTCTCCGCGATCAAGGAGAACCACCGCGTCGAGCCCGGGCGCGCTCGAGGATCTCGAGGTCCCGGCGGTCGCGCGGGCGGCCCGCTGCGCGCTTGGCTGACAACAAATCGGTCAGCGAAAGCACGGGAATCTGCACTTCACCGAGGTTCGCGTGGAACGCCCGGCCCAGGGCCGCCTCGAAATCATCGACACCGGGGATGGACCTCAGGATGTCCACACGAGCGGGCGGAGCTCCGAAGAAAAGGAACTCGTCGGGGCCGAGCGCCGACGCCTGCGCCAGGATGGTCGCCGGCGCACCGAACGTCGCCAGCGCGTCGACGAGGCGTCGAAGATTCCCTTCGTCGCGGCCGACCAGCAGCTCCAGGTCCTTGGTGAATCGCGGCTCGGAATGGAAGGAAACGGCCCACCCTCCGACGACCAAGAAGTCAACGTTCGAAGCGGCCAATGCCCCAAGTCGATCCGTCAAATCGGGGTGCATCTCCATGCCGACCTCCCAGAATCCAGGCTTCGTGATGCAGCTCCACCATCGCCCGTAGGCGCGCCTCGGGAGGAGCCGCCTGCCAGTATGCGAAGCCCTCCGCCTCGAGCTCGTCGAAGCTGCGCGCAACGCCCCCCTGCATGCTCGACCTGCGAGCTTCTGCACGTTTTCGGTACGCGTCCATGGAACGAGTCTACCCGCGCTGCGGGCGGTCGGCCACTCTGGCCCACGCGTCGGGAAGAAAACCACGCCGCCGCGCAACTCTGCCGGCGGTGGCCCGATGAGAGCGGGCGACGATTCCTGTGCAGCGTGGCCGGCAGCCATCAACACCGGGGGCGGGGCTCAGCAGTGTGGCCCACGAAGCAGGGTCGTCGCGTTTCTTTCCACCGCAAGCCATCTCCAAGGTGATCCATGACCGTCGCGAACCCGTACGTACCGACCGCTCTCTCGATGCCCCGCACGCAAACGTGGGAGACCTTCGACCCCATGGCGCCCCAGGCCTCCACGTTCGAGCGCCACGAGACGGTGCAGTTCAGCTCCCGGTTCGGTGCGCGCATCCTCGACATCCTGTTTCTCGCGGTGATCGGCGCATTCTGGGTGTTCGTTTCGATCTCGGTGATGCTCTGGATGGCAGGCACTGGCGAGGACCACAGCACCGGCCTGGGGAAGTACCCGGCGCACCTCATCGGCATTCTCAACGCGCTGAGCTTCTACGGCATCTGCGAGGCTTTCGCAGGCGCGTCGCCGGGCAAGCTCCTGTGCGGCATGCGTGTGGTGCAGCTCGACGGCAAGTCGTGCAGCCTGGCCAAGGCGTACATCCGGCAGGCGCTCTTCTTCATCGACGTCGTGTGCTTCGGTCTCGTGGGCTACCTGGTGATGTCGAAGTCGATGTACAACCAGCGCCTGGGCGACCGCGTTGCGGGCACGGTGGTGGTGTATACGCGCGCACTCGAGGCGCGCCGGCTCCCCTCCGCGAGCACGGTGGGCGAGGTTCTCTTGGGCATCGTTGCCGCCACCGCAGCCTGCAGCGCGATGACGGCAGTGAGCATCTGGCTCCTGACACTCTGAGCTAACGGCCCCTCATCACCGCCCCATCGGCATTCTTTGCCGGTGGGGTTTCGTGCGTTCTGCACGCAATGCGCCGGCGTGGCGGTCGAAGGGACGCCGCGCGGCTGGCTTCTGGGGGGTTCGACACCACGCGGTTCCCGCCCGTGGTCCCGAAGGAGCCGGCCGCGTTTCACGAACTGGCGGAGCGACGCCAGAAGGGGCGGCCGGCGAAGGCCTGCACCAGCGTGCCGACGCACACCACGGTAGTGAGCGAAGCGGCGACGATGATCGCCCCCAAACGCGCCAATGGGGAAACTCCGAGATGCTCCAGCAGGAGCGCCAGCAGCGGGAGGCCTTGAAGCGCGTGCAAGGAGAAGAAGTGCGAGACCCGTAGATCGCCATGGCGCACGCTCCAGCCCACCAGCGGCAGACCCGGCCCTCCATCGTCGCCACCGACCGAGTGCCGCGAGCGCCCTCCCATCGCGAAGCCGGTCACCGGCGAGAGGAGCAGAAGCCACAGGCCGGCGCGCCAGGCGAGCACCGACGCCGCGCTCGCGTCGCCGCCGAGGGGCAGTGTCGAGGCGAGAAGGGCCACCGCGATCATGGCCAGCGCGGCGAGCACGATGGCCGCCATCATCAGGTTCCAGAGTCTGGCATCGGGCGGCGTCTGCATGTTGAAGTGCGAGGCCACGCCGCGCCGGGCCTGGCGCACGATGATTGCCATCTCGACCACCATGGTCGAAACCAGGAGCCAGGCCAGCGCCCCGCGTAGCCCTTCGCCCACCGCCAGACGCGGCACCACCAGCGCCATGGAAAAGAGAAATGCCGCGATGGATGCGGCAAATTTGAAGGGCTTCAACGCCCGATGCGCGCCGCCCACGCGTGGCCCCGGCACGAGGAGCCACCCCGCGAAGAGGACCGCAAGCGCCGCATGGACCACCGCCGCCGTGAACAACGGCACCGACGACGCCGCGTTCGGCGTCATACGCGGCGACCGGTGCCGAACGCGAGGGGCCGGGCTACGCGCACCGGGTGCACTCCGGCCTCGGCCAGGCGCCGCGCGAGCCTGCGCCCGATGCTGTGCCGCGGTGCGCGCGTGGAGCTTGGCAAGGGTTCGAACACGCTCGTTCGTATGGATGCCTGAGCTCGACGGATGGTTGTCATGTGAGCGCTCAAAAAAGGGAGCCACCGGCGGGCCGACGAAAGAACGCGATGGGCCAGCGCGGGATCGCCACGATCCCCATTCCGACATCCCGACGAATCGGCAACACCGCGCGCAACCCCCGCCGAGGCCGGTCGAAGGGCCTGGAGCGACGAATCCTCGGCGGGCAGGACCCACGGGAAGCCGGGGGCTCGCTGCGTGGTCCCCGCTCGGGATTCGTCGCGTTTTAATTCTTCCCCCGGAGCTCCGCATGTCGACCTTCGCCACTCTGCACCTCGACACCCCTGAGGCGGATCCGCATACGCACTTCGAATTTCACGACACGGTAGGATTCGGCGGTCGCCTGGCCGCGCGGGCGATCGACGTGGTGGTGATGTTCGGTGGCGCGGTGATGGCCAGCGCAGCAGCCAAGGTGGTCTGCATCGTCCTGGGTCTCGGCGCTCCGTGCGAGCGGGCATTCTCGCCGTCGGGTCTCGTGATGAGCACAGTGATCGCCGCGCTCTACCATGCGGTGTCCGAGTGGGCAGGTGGCGCCACCTTCGGAAAGCTCCTTCTGGGCTACCGCGTATGCCGGGACACCGGTGCAGACTGCACATTTCGTGAGGCAGTGATTCGCAACGCCCTCTTCTCGTTGGACTCCCTGGCGTTCGGCTTTCCGGCGTACGTCGCCATGCGAACGTCGGTGTGGAATCAGCGCGTCGGCGACCGCGTCGCGGGCACGCTGGTGGTGCGCAAGAGCGCCCTCGAAGCCCGCGGCATCGGTACGCACGGAGCTCTCGTCGGCGCCACGCTGGGCCTCGTGGCCTTCGGCGTCCTCACGTTCCTGACCGCGCTCATGGCGTGAGGTTGCTCTTCATCGCGCCGCCCGGAGTGCAAGGACTTGCTGGAGCAGGTCGACCAGGAGCGCGTCGGGCTCGACCACCACCGAGCGCTTGGCCAGCACCTTCGCCGCAGCCAATGGAACGTGCTTCAGGGACTTGATGGCGAGGAAGCGACACGACGGGGACGGATCGCAAAGGGCCCGCGCGAGGATGCGAAGCCGCACGCGCTCCGGCAACAGCTCACCGAGTGCGCGCGCGATGCGCACCTTCAGCCGCAGCACGCAGCACGGGCTCCACGTCGAGGTGCCGCCGCAGCAGGCCCAGGACGTCGGCGCCGGGCACTTCGGCCAGCTCGTCTGCGAGGAGATGGCGGTTCCACTCTTCCTCGTGCGCGAGATCGCGGGCGCACCAGGCGAGGGTCAGCTGGCGATCGAGGTGCATCAAGTGCGCAATACATGTATATATCCACGGACCCCAGCCGGCGTCGCCTTCGGCAACCAGACGGCGGAGCGCGGTCTCGAGAATGCGCATGGCCTCGGTGTCTCGGTCCGCCGAGAAGAGTCCGGCCACGGTCGCGGCCACCTGCGCGCGCTCGAAGGCCGAGGCGCGAGCGTCGCCAAGCAGCGCAGCGAGGAGGGTCGCGGCACGGGTGTGGCTCGGGTCGCAGGACAGGACCGCGGCGGCGGCCAGAGCAAGCCGGCTCCGGTGCTTGGTTCGCAAGGCCGCAGACATCTTGCCGAGCCGCGACTCCACCAGGCGTGCCGCGGCGGGATCGCCGAAGCGCTCGGCGTTGCGAAGATCTTCGTCGGTGAGGCTCGCGCCTCCGGAGCGACGGGAAAGGCTCGCAAGGCTGGCCGTGCGAAGGAGCTTCCGGAGCGCCGCGAGCTCGCGGGCGCGGGCCGCACGCGAAAATGGCGGAGCTGCCACGGATGGCGTCTTGCGATGCCACCGCAGCTTGGAGAAGAACTCGAGCGAGCCCTCGAACTTCGCCTGCTCGCGCCGTCGGCACGCGTGCCGTAGACGTCGACCACGGTGTCGCCTTTGCGCACGAACGATCGCAGCGGCCGTTCGGGCTTCGCCTGCTCGCGCGACGTCACCTGGTGCATGCTTCGGAGGTCCGCCAAAACGAGCTCGCCGAGCGACTGCTTCTGACGCGCCGACCAGGCGTCTGCGGGCTCGCCGCTCCCTTCCTTGAACGAGAGCAGGCCGATGCTCTCCCACTCATGTGGTCCGACTCTGCGCGCGCGGTCGAGGACTACGCGCGCGTTGCCGTCGTCGTAGCGCGTGAGCGAGACCACCATCCCCTCCTCCGCCCGCTTTCCGTCGTCTACCAGCTTCTTCACGGCGCGTCACTCTCCGAGTCGCCCGTGGCGAGGTGGCGATAGCGACGGTACCACGGCCATGCGGATGCCCCCTGGGTCAGGATAGTTGTCGCCGACGATCGTTGGATACGCGGTAAAACCGGCAGTCGGTAACGCGCGTGCGCAGCCTCGGTCACCAGAAGGGCCCAGAAAGCTCGATCATTCGCGTTAGGGCCCCCGACGAAACCTTGCAGCTAACCATCCAGTATGGAACTCGAATCTTCTGACCAAAGAGCTCCTTGTCCCCATAGCTACTGATCGGCGGCATAAGAGCACACCGAACGACAAGCCGGTCAGGCTCTGGAAACGACAGTAGCTCGGTCGCGTTCACGCTGCCGCCGTGCCCGTCCAGCACAGCACTCAAGGGAAATACGGTGGCACCTTGCTGGTCCAACACGAGTACATCTTTGGTTGAGGTATTCTCTTCCCCTTCTACGAGGGCAGCCAGCCGAAGGCCATCTGCACAAACGCAGGGCCTTGAGGCGAACGTGCGCCCACCCGGGGCTTGGACCTCGCGATAGAGTTCGTCATCGAATGTTCTGGCAAAAAGTCGAGTGGATTGACCGCGAGAAAACTCCGCAACAACAATACGAGCCTGAAGCAGAACAAGTGTGCAGCGCCATCCCCAACCGACCAGCATCGGAGGCCATTCATGCCCACGAAACTCCTGCACGATGTTGATAGGCATAGGCACACTCTCAATAGTTCTTGCATCCAGTGTCAGTCGTCGAGCCTCGCACCCATTATAAAAGCGGGAAGAATGTTCCTGCCATGGAGCGAGGAGCTGCGGGCCAACAGCCGACGTGGTTGGCGTGGTCAAACATGTACACAGTGAATGTCTCTCCCGAAGCGCATGTGTAGTGGCATTCGGGTGGCGCGCCGGGCGAGGCGCCGGTTACCGGGTACTGCTCCTCTTCCTTGGTCGAACATGCGTCGGTGCCGGCATCCGCTGCGTCGGCAGGGGAGAGTCCGTCGACACCGCCTTCGCGTTCACCTTCGTCGTCTGGCGGCGCTGTTGCAAAGACTTGCTCTCCCACCAACCAAAAGAGCCCGCCAAAGAATGCCACCTCGACGATAACCTGTCCTGCCGACTTCGAGGCGACGCCGGTCGCACCGGCTGCAGCCGGCGCCGCCGCCGGCCCCCACGGCCCGGGTAGTGCGGCTGCGCCAGGCGTACGACCGCTCGTATCAACCAAGTCTACCGGGTCGTTCGCAGCGTACGCGTAGAAATTCAAGCCGCCACCCCATCGCGCCTCGTCCTTGCTGAGCCAGCGACCGAGCTCCGGGTCGTATTCGCGGGCACCGAAATGCGCGAGCTTGGTATCGGGATCGTACAGACCTCCGGCGAAGCCGAACGGCTGCGCCCCGGAATTGGAATCTGACTTGACGCTCCCCCAGGCATCGTAGGTGAGGCGCTGCAGCACCACTCCGGTGCTGGCGTTCACGACGAGTCGAACAGAACCTAGGGTGAGTGCCGGCCCTTCGCCAACACAGGTGTCGCTGGGCGCGCACGTGCCCGAAGCCCCCGTCGTCATTCCCATTATCACTGATGGCAAGCCGTTCCTTACCCGCCACAGGCGCGCGTTCCAGCGATCGGGTACGTAGACTGTCCCGTCAGGAGTCGCCGTCACGCCCTCTGCCCGACGCTCCAATGGTCCCGAGGCTTGATCGACCTCCAGAGTCGCAGTTCTGTCGGACCACAGGCGCACGATTTGGGTTGTTCCAAAGTTGGTGTCACCCATGTTCGCGAGGACAGAGCCGTCTGGCATCGCCGACAGTTGCGGAGTAAAACCATATTGGAGCCCGCCGACGGCGTTCACACGTTGTCCTGGGTAGAGCCACGGCCCTGATCCTCGGGCGGCCAGTGTGTCGATGACGCTCGACCCTCGGGCTCCGGCCTGGCGCTCGCCCGTGCCGAGCCATAGCACTTTGGCATCAAGGTCGAGCACATGGTGTGGCGAGATGGTCCAGCCGCGCAGTCCCAGGCCCCGCGCGTCGAAGTTGTCTAGGACGCCTTCCCGACGGGTGTGGAAAGTGAAGGTTGTACGGGCGGTACTGATGGCGAAGCTGCCGTTGCTTCGGTAGCCAAATCGAGACGTGGATGCGTACCGCGCGGGGTACACGTTGTAGATGTCGACTGCGTACGGGTGACCGCCCTGCACGACGCGACCAAAAGCATCGAGACCGTCGAATACGAAGTCAACGTATTGCCCAGGATTGGGGGGCGCAGAACCTTCGAAAGTGCGGCCTGCCACTGACACACGCCAATCCACACGAATTGGCGGAGTACCGGTGAATCCAGCGGCGCTCACCAGGGGGATGCGAAGCGTCGCCTTGCGGCCGGGCGTGCGTTCGGTGGTGTAGTGGAGGCGATACGGAGTTCCCGCTACCGCTACGTCCTCGCTGAGATACTGGGTCTCGCAATGAATTGTGGACGCGTGGTGCTTCTTACACTTCGGGTCAGGGACGATCGACGGATTCGGTTCCTCTACGTCCGGAACTTGTGCGTCGTCGGGTGGCACGATGCCCCAGTTGACGTCCCAGTCCGAGAAGCGTGATACGGGAACGCGCCAGAGCGT
>JBBQWQ010000122.1:0-8367 GCA_038210445.1 Polyangiales bacterium | reverse complement strand
CCCGAACTCGGAAGTTAAGCTCTTCGGAGCCGATGGTACTGCACGGGAAGCCGTGTGGGAGAGTAGGACGTCGCCGGGATTATTCCCCGAAAGCCCGCAGAGGCGCAGCATTCAGCTGCCCTTTGCGGGCTTTTCTTTTTTTGTGCCTTCGATGCTGCGCGGCGCAAGCCCAAGCCAGAGTTCTGGTCAGCCTTCGCTGGCCGCGATGGCCTTGGCGTAGCGGTCCCAATCCTTTGCGCGGGTGTCGATGACCGAGTGGCGGAGTCGCGTGTGGCTCAATGCCTCGAGGCGCCGCGCGCGGGAGGCTTGCAGGGCCATCATGGCCTTTTCTGCACTTCCGTAGTGAGCTTCCAGGTTCTGCCAGTCGGCACCGTCGTGCTCTTCGCGGCGGAAGGAGCGGGCTTCTAGAAGCTCCTCCGGAAGCGTAAGGAGCACGAGGGATACGCCGAGGTCGGCGAGCTCGGCGTCGAGGGCCTCATAGAAGGTCCAGGTCGGCGCGAGCGCGAAGTACGACGGGTGGAACCGCTCCAGAATGAAGCCCAGAGAACGATCGCGCGGGAGCGCGTCGCAGATGGTCCGGAGACGACGCACCAGAACCTCCGGCGGGAGCGCAGCGGTGGCGAGCTCGGCCATCAGATCACCGAAGGTCTCCTCTTCGGGGACGATCAGGGACGGGGCGAGGTGCAGGCGCTGGAGCGCGGCGAGCGTGTGGCTCTTGCCGGTGCCGGTCAGACCTTCGAGGATGATGCGCACGAGCGCGACCGTATCACGCGCTTGGCGGTTCAGCGGGCGGCGCGGAACGTTCCACGAGTGGAGCGGCCCGGCTGCCCCCCGGCGCAGCTACGGCGCGCTTCGCCGTTCAGGTAGAAGCGTGCGCCAGCCGGTGATGACGCAGCTTTCGCGACATCAGCGCGTGAAAGAGCGGCGGGCAGAGCGCCACGACCACCATGGTGGCGTAGCCAGCGGGCAGCTGCGGGCTCCCGTCCATGTGGCGGAGCACCTGGTACGGCCGCGCGGCGTTGGCGTGATGGTCGGAATGCCTCTGCAGCTGGAAGAGCAGCAGGTTGGTCACGAAGTAGTTGGAGTTCCAGGAGTGGAGCGGCGTCGTCACCTCGTAGGCGCCGCGATCGCCCACCGCGCGCCGTGAGAGCCCGTAGTGCTCCACATAGTTCACGATCTCGAGGAGCAGGATGGCAATCACCCCCTGACCCAGGAAGTACGCACCGCCCGCCGGACCGAAGGCCACCGTGGCGGCGACGAAGAACGCGAAGGTGATGGCGTAGTAGCGCGCGAGCTCGCTCGAGAGCACGCCGTGCGCAATGCCTTTGCGGCGCGCCGCAGCCCGCTCGAGGGCGAACGCGTGGGGGATGTTCCGTGCGAGGGCCCGCGCAGCGAAGGCATAGACGCTCTCACCCTCACGGGCGGTGGAGTTGTCTTTGGGGGTCGCCACGTGAACGTGGTGCCCGAGCACGTGCTCCACCTTGAAGCTGGCATAGCCCACGGTCGCGAGGAGCAGCCCCCCGACCGCCTGGAGCGCGCGGCTGCGGCGGTGAATGAGCTCGTGGCCGGTGTTGATGGCGAGCACGCCGGAGACCAGCCCGACCGAGAGAGTCCACCCCACTTTTCCCAGCACCGAGAGCGGCGCGTGGGCGACCACGTACCCGCCATAGGCCACGCAGGCCAGCTGCACCGGGAGGCACAGCACGAGCAGGGTGGTGTAGAACCGGTCTGCGCGGAGCTTCCCCTCCTCGGCGCTGTCCGGGTTGTGGGCGTCTTTCCCCACCAGGAAGTCCACCACCGGAATGAGCCCAAAGACCACGGCGGGCACCAGGAACGCAAACGCGTCCCAGTGGCCAAGCCGCGTGGCCAGCTGGACCGCCACAACGGGCAGGGCCGGCGGGAGCAGGAAGAGGAGGTAGCCGTACTTCTTCCGGGCCGGAATCGTCCCCATCACGGTGTCGGTCGACGCGCTCATCGAAGAACCTCCAGGTCTCTACTTACTAAATCATTAATTAGTTGCGCGCAACCGACCGCCGTCGTTTTGCAAAATCATGAGCAAAAACGAGGGCCCGAAACGGCCGAGCGCGATGCCTGGGACGTCCGACATTGAACTTGTTGCCCCCTTACGGAAGTCTTTGCATAGCGGAGCGCGCCGACGGGGGCGTGTGGCTTGCGGGCGCACCGGCGGCGAGGGTCGGAGCGAGCGCTCGGCCGCACGGTCGGGCTGAAGTCGAGGACGCGAGCGACGCCGTCCGCGAAGGCCGCTGTTTCTCCGGACGTTCGCCGGCGTCGCTGCCGCCATGACCATCGACGCCGCCGGACGCACCCGATGGAGCGTCGCGTTCCCACGTGCACGCACCAGCCTGGGTCCCATCGTCGCCGCAGACCCAGCGGGCGCTGTCTACGCCGTGGGCACCTACGGGCTCGGCAGCGCGCAGCGGGCGCGCTTCGACGTCGCCAAGTTCGCCCCCGGAGGCCAGGACGCCGGCGCTCCTCCCGTCGGTTTTTCGGTGTTTTTAGGGAGGCACGTGATTCCTCGGGTCCGGTCGCTCACCCTCTCTTCTCGTGAGCGAGGAGCTCCGGGAGGGCGCGCGTGGGCACGATTACCACCGCCACCCACGTGCCTTCGCGCTTGCGCAGCTCCACGGTGGCGCTGCCGATGCCGCGCGCCCGGAGCTCGCGCTCTGCATCCTTCACTGCCACCACCGCCGCGTGCCGCCCGGGATCGTCGTCGATGGCGGGCTTCTCCGCGTTCTTCTTCGCGCGGCCGGTGCCGGCGCCGCGCGTGGTGCGGACGATCTCGTACGATTTTTCGGGGCCCAAGAAGAGCGCCTCAGACCGCGGCACCGTGCGAACGATGGCCATCAGCTTGTGGGCTTGGGCTCGCGGCAACAGCGCCCGGTCGGCGATGAGCCCCTCGAGGTGGGGGTATCCGAGCGCCACGTAGAGCGCCTCGTCCTGCAGTGCGCAGAGGGCCTCGCCGATGTCGAAGAAGGCCTCGTGGAGAAACTCCCGCTGCTCCTCGACCGCGCCCACCAAACGCTCGGCGCGCGCTTGCCGAGAGCTCTCTTCCGCGTCGCTCATGAGCCGGGCGTAGGCGCGGGGCCGGCGGCAAGGCTCTCGATGGCCGCCTCGAGATCGGCCGGTGCGAGCTTAGAATGCTCGCGGAGCGCGCCGGCCAGCGCTTCCTTGCCCAGCGCCTGCGCGTCTGGATACGCCATGGCGCATGCAGCATGCATGTATCCCGGCCCCCGGGTGAGCCCCATGCTGGTCTCCACGTTGCGCTCGAAGACGACGCGCGCGCCGTTCTTTGCAACCGTCACCTGGCAGACGCGGCACTTGGCGCGGCCGTTGGGCGCCAGCTCCGCGTAGGGATAGTCGGGGTGCGCATGCTCCTCGATGAGCGCCTCGATGGCGTCGCGATCGGGGACCGGGACGGTGGTTTCGCGGAGCGCCGCGCGCAGATCGTTGGCGACCTTCTTGGCAGCGCAGGGCAGGTGCCACCACCGATAGGTGTTGCCCGCCTCCTGGGCAAAGATGTTCGGCACCTCTTCGCCGAAGCGGACCTCGTCCTTGGCAATCTTCTCGTTGCAGCCGCGACAACCTGCCCGGCCGCTCTTCGCGATCTCGATCACGTGCGCCATGGCGTCGCAGCCTATCACCGAAGCCTTGGCGTGGGCACATGGCACTGCGTGCAAACATCGCGCCGCAAGGAAGGGCAACTGTGCCCTTTGCGTAGCAGCGGTGACCACGAAAGGCTCTCCCATGCGCGCTCTCCTCATCGCCCCGGTTGTCGCTCTCTCGCTCGCCGGTTGCCAGGCGCTCATGCCCCCGCAGGAGACCAGCGGCTACGGCGCGTCGCCCGCGGCCAACATGATGGCCAGCCGCGACGCGCAGCTGGCGCAGCGGCTCGAGACGGCGAGAGCTGCTGCCAAGGCCAACCCCGGCGGCGCCAAGGAAGCCTACGTGTTCGCGCACGAAGTATCGGGCGCATACCAGGTGGGCTACGTGACCGAGGCGAAGGGGAATGGTCCGGCGCTGCTCACCGAGAGCTTTGGGTATCTCGACGCGGCGGCGACCGCACACGCTGACGAGGCCCCCAAGATGTTGGCTGCCAAGGGCTCTTTGCTGCTGACCAGCGGCGACAAGGCCGCGGGTAAGGCGGCCCTCGAGCAGTCGTTCGCCACGCCCAACCTGTGGCCCGTGGCCAAGCTCCTCGTGCTGTACGACGAGGCCGGCGACAAGACATCCATCCGAAAGACCTGCGAAAGGGCTCGCGGCGTGGCCAAGACCGACGAGGAGAAGTACGCGGTGCTCGACAATTGCGTGCACCATGCACATGCAACGTCGACCGACGACGCGCTGGCGTGGGCGCCCAAGGGCGACGTGGCCTTCTACAACCAGCACCACGCCGAATACGAGGCGGAAGACGCGCGCCGCGCCCAGGCCGCCCGCGAGAAGAGCGACGCCGACCGCAAGGCGATGCACGACAGTTTTTCCAACCCTGGCACCACGAGCACCACGGGCGCCAGCGGCTCGCGCGGCGCGCGCGGTGAAAGCGGTTCTGGCGGCGCGCCCGCCACCAGCGGCCCGGTGAGCGTGACCATCCGCTCCGAGTGCCCGAGCACCGTGAAGGTGTTCTACGGCAACAAACCCAAGTTCGGCAGCGGCACCACCTCGAGCATCTCGTCGAACTCGGTGAATAGCCACTCCTTCCGCGCCGGCGACATGATGTGGGTGGTCGACGAGCACGACAACGGTATGGGCAACGTCTCGGTCTCGCCCGGCACGCGCGAGATCCGCATCGGGCGCGACTGCCGGTCGGTCTCCGCGCGCTGAATCCTTTCGGCGTGCCAACGAATGCGAGGACGACGGCAGCGTCGGCGCTTCGTCGCATCGGTGCTTCGATTTGCAGCGGGCTTTTGGTAGGAAGAGGCGTGTCGCGTTTTTCGCTTACCTTCCTGGCCGTCGTGGTCGCAGCTTGTGGAAAGTCGGGCGGCGGCGATGCGGCCGCGCCCCCGGCGGGCAGCGCGAGCGGGGAAGGGACGGTGGCGCAGGCCGTGGTGCCCAAGGCCGAAGGCGGCAAGGTCGCGAGCCGCGCCATGGAGACCTGGGTCTACGAGTCGGCCTCTGGGTCGAGCAAGAAGATCGGCTATCTGCGCGCCGGCGCCATCGTCGAGACCCGCGGAGGACCCGCCGGCACCGACGGTTGCCCGCAAGGGTTCATCGCCATCGCGCCGCGCGGCTTCGTGTGCCTCGGACCCACCGCCACCGGCGATTTGGACGACCCCATCGTGCGCGCGTCGTCGCGGCGGCCCGAAACCACCGCCGGGTTGCCCTACGGCTACGCGGTGGTTCGCAACTCCGGCGCGCCGTTCTACACCCACGTGCCGAGTGAAGTGGAGGCAAAGGGCCTGGAAGCCGACTGGGAAAAGCACTTTCGCACCCTTGGCGAGGCGGAAGCCTACGAGGCCAAGGAGGGGGGATACCCGCAGCTGGCCTCGATGCCCGGGAGCGCGTTGCCGCTCGAGCCGGCGCCCGGTGTGCTCGCCACCTGGGCCACCGATGGCAACGACGACGCGATGCCGGACTTTCTCGGTGATCGCAAGACCGTGCCCAACCTCTCTGGGCTAGCCGGCGTGCGAAGGCCCGACGCCGATGCAGGCGTCGCCTGTGAGCCCGGCGCAAAATCGTGCACGCCGCTCGAGGCCTCACGGCCCCGGCAGCGGCTCGGCATCTCCTTCATTGCCAGCTTCGTGAGCGACAAGCGCCGCTTTCTTCTGACCCCCGATTTGTTGCTCATGCCGGTGGACCGGGTGCGCATCGTACGCGGTACCTCGTTTCACGGCATCGAGCTGGGCGACAAGCCCGGCGCCCTGCACCTGCCCATCGTCTTCGTCACCAGAGCCGGCGCCCACCGCTACAAACTCGAGCAGAAGCACCTGCGCGAGGGCGAAGAGCTGGGCTTTCGCGTGGCGCTCGAGGCGGGCGGTAAGCAGCGCATCATCGACGGCACGCACTACCACGTGCTCAAGGACGGCGATCTGGTGTCCGCCAAGGACACGGTGCGCCTCGACCCGATTCGCAAGATGCCCAAGTGGGGCCGGGAAGGGGAGCGCTGGCTCGAGGTGAACCTCGCCAAGCAGACGCTCCTGGCGGTAGACGGCGAAGTGCCCACCTACGCCACGCTGGTCTCCACCGGCGCCGGCGGCATGGCCGAGGACGTGGAGAAGAATCCCTACGTGACGCCCCGGGGCATCTTTCGCGTTCACACGAAACACGTGGCCTCGACCATGGATTCGAAGCAACCGGAGGCGGAGTTCGAGCTGCGTGACGTGCCCTACATCCAGTATTTCAAAGACGGCTACGCGCTCCATGCGGCCTACTGGCACGACCAGTTCGGCATTCCGCGATCGCACGGCTGCATCAACCTCGCTCCCCTCGATGCCGCGCGCCTCTTCGCTT
Organism: Polyangiales bacterium; assembly: GCA_038210445.1. GTDB lineage: Bacteria > Myxococcota_A > Polyangia > Polyangiales > Polyangiaceae > JABFRG01. The sequence continues at coordinate 1,902 of JBBQWQ010000122.1, read as the reverse complement.
TTACCAAACCCGACGTGCCGCCGGGGTGGCACGGGGCCATGCTGCCGCTGCGCGGGTCGGTGGTGTGGGTGCACCATTGAGCACGCATCGCGCGCGCCCCGGAGTATGATTCGACCCCGATGAGCAACCCCACGACCAACCCGACCGCTACGCCTCGCGTGGGCATCATCATGGGCTCCAAGTCCGATTGGGAAACCATGCAATATGCATCGACCGAGCTCACCGCGCTGGGCGTCGAACACGAGGTGCGCGTGGTCTCCGCCCATCGCACTCCGGATCTGCTCATGGAGTACGCGGACACGGCGCAGGCTCGCGGGCTCGCGGTCATCATCGCCGGCGCCGGCGGCGCGGCGCATCTTCCCGGCATGGCGGCCGCCAAGACCACGCTGCCGGTGCTGGGCGTGCCGGTAGAGTCGAACGTGCTGCGCGGGGTCGATTCGCTGCTCAGCATCGTGCAGATGCCGGCCGGCGTTCCCGTGGGCACTCTGGCCATCGGCAAGGCGGGCGCCACCAACGCCGCGCTTCTGGCAGCCCAGATTCTCGCCCTCTCAGACCCCGAGCTGGGCGCCCGCCTGCGGGCCCGGCGCGACGCCCAGACCGAGAGCGTTTTGGCCCACCCCGATCCACGGGTCCCCGCATGACCATCGGTGTTCTGGGCGGAGGGCAGTTGGGGCGCATGCTGGCGCTCGGCGGCGCGCCCCTGGGTCAACGCTTTCTCTTCGTCGACCCCAGCCGCGAGAGCTGCGCCGCGCACGTGGGCGAGCTGCTCGTCGGGCCCTACGACGACGAGAAGACGCTCACCGAGCTGGCGCGGCGGAGCCAGGTCGTGACCTTCGAGTTCGAGAATGTCGACCTGGGCGCCGCCCGCTTCCTCTCGGAGCTGGTACCGGTGTTTCCGCCGCCGCGCGCGCTGGCGGTGAGCCAGGACCGGTTCGCCGAGAAGAGCTTCTTCCGCGCGCACGACATCCCCACCCCGCCGTATCACGCAGTAAATTCTCGCGCCGAGCTCGACGCCGCGGCGGTGGCCCTGGGCCTTCCGTTCGTGCTCAAGACGCGCCGCTTCGGCTACGACGGCAAGGGACAATTCGTGGTCCGCGCCGAGCGCGATCTCCCCATCGCGTGGGAAACGCTCGGCGCGTTCCCGCTCCTGGCCGAGGGGTTCGTGGCCTTCACCCGCGAGGTCTCTGTGGTAGGGGCGCGGCGGCCGGGCGGCGAGACCGCCATTTATCCGCTCTTCGAGAATACCCACCAGGGCGGCGTGCTTCGGCGCAGCGTGCTCCGGCCGAACGATCCCCTGCAAGCGGCCGCAGAGGCCTTGCTCCGGCGGGCCATGGCGGAGCTCGAGTACGTGGGCGTCCTCACCCTCGAGCTCTTCGACCGCGGCGGCGCGCTCTTCGCCAACGAGATGGCGCCCCGGGTCCACAACTCTGGTCACCTCACCATCGAAGGCTGCGAAGCCAGCCAGTTCGAGATGCACGTGCGGGCCATCCTCGATCTGCCGCTCGGCTCGCCTTTGCCGCGGGCCAAGGCCGGTATGCTGAACCTCCTCGGTGCGCCGCCGCCGCTTCCTGCGCTGCTGGCGCTGCCCGGGGCCCACGTGCATCTGTACGGGAAGAGCGCCGTACCGGGGCGAAAGTGCGGCCACGTGACGTTCCTCGCCGACACCGACGCCGACCTCGAAGTGCGGCTCGCTGCCGGCGCCGCCCTCCTCCCCTAGGTGGCTGGTGTTTTTCGCACCGACGCGAAATTGGGTCGGGCGCCGCACCAGCCCCCTGGGCGCGTGTCCGGTCATCGTTCAGGGCTCGTCGCTCCGGCGCCGTTGTTGGCTGAGCGTCGGGATCCCCGAATCGGAGCTCGGATCGGTCTCTGAGGGGCTCGCGGAGGCCGAGGCCGCCGGTCACC
>JBBQWQ010000121.1:0-8776 GCA_038210445.1 Polyangiales bacterium | reverse complement strand
ACCCAGGTGACGTTGCCGCCGCTGGGCTCGCTCGTTTGCAGGGTGGTGGTGTTGGCGAAACCGGCGTACGGGCTCACCACGGTGGTGGCGATGACGTCGACCGGTGCGACCACCGCGACCCGAGAAAGCGCGGCCAAAGGCGTGTGCCCGGAGGTATCGAGGAGCTGCGCGGCGGTGAGGAGCGCCGGCATGCCGCCTTGCCCGGTGGCGCCGTCGAGGACCACCACCACGCCGCCTGTGCTTCCGAAGGTGTGCAGCGGTGTGGCCCAGGCGGTGGCGTCGCCCGTTAGGTCGACAGCGGAGCGGTTTACCTGATCGTGAATGAGGATGACGTCGAAGCGGTTGGCGAGATCACTGGCCGCCAGATCGGCAACGTTGCGCGAGACCGTGTAGCGCAGGCTTCGACCGAACGAGAAGGTCGCGAGAATGGTCTTCACGTTGCCCACCGCGGTGACGTTCGAGTCGCGCTCGTAGCTGAGAATGCGCAGCGGGTTGGAGCGAGGAATGTACACCGCGTTCACCAGAACTCGCGCCTGCGAGGTGGCGGCGTTGGCGGTGAAGTAGTCGTGGCCGATGACCACCGTGTCGCCGGGGTTGTTGCCCTGGCAGAGGCCGGTGGCGCACAGGAACGAGGTGCAGAACTTTCCGCAGGTGCCGCAGTTTTGCGGATCGTTCTGTAGGTCGACGCACCGACCCGAGCAGGCTACCAGCGGCGGCACGCAGGCTGGCCCGCACGCGAAGCCGCCATCGCGCTCGAGGCAGTCTTGATCGGCGCGGCAGGTCGTGTCGCAGTCGCCGCACTGTTCCTTGATGTCGAAGGGCGGCAAGCACTGCACGTCGACGCGGCCGCCGTCGGTGGGGCCATCGGACGTGAGCACGTCGCTGCTCTGGCCATCTTTGGTTGCGCCGTCGGGCAAGCGCCCGCCGCAGACGCTATCGAGGCAGGGCACCAGCGGGCTGCAGGTGCGCCCGCACTCGCCGCAGTTGTTGGGGTCGCGTGTAGGGTCCACGCATTCGCGACCGCAGGCGAGCAGCCCCCCGCGACACGCGCCGCCCACGATGGCGTTCGACGACTCGCATCCTTCGCCCACCAGGAGCACCAGCGCCAGCGGCGCCGCGAACAGGGCGAAGAGCCGCGGCCGACCGAGCATGGCGCTCATTGAGAACCTCCAGACTTGGTCCGCGTGATCCAGAACTCCACCCGGCGATTCTGCCGCTCGGCGTGGGCGGTTTGTACCTTGAGGCGCGAGCGCCCGAAGGCCTCGGCCTTCACCTGGTCGGCGGGGACGCCGTACTTTACCAGCAGGGTGCGTACGCTGTCGGCGCGCGCCCGAGATAGCTTCAGGTTGTAGTTGTCGCCACCGACAGCGTCGGCATGGCCTTCGATGCTGATCTCCAGGACGTCGGAGGTCTTGATGATGAACTTCGCCACGCGCTCCACCGTGGGCCAGCTGGCGCGGCGAACCCGCGGGCTGTCCAGATCGAACAGGATGACATCGTCGAGGACGATGCGCTCGCCCTCGATGCGAATCGAGCCGTCGGCGGGCGGGCAGCCGTTGGTCTTGGGGTCGGTGGAGCGAAGGCCGGCCACATCGGGGCAGGCGTCTTCGTCGTCGTACACGCCGTCTTTGTCGCGATCGCCGCGCGGGCAGCCGTTGGTCTTGGGGTCTTTGGTGGGAATGCCAGCCACGTCGGGGCAGGCGTCTTCGTCGTCGTACACCTTGTCGCCGTCGCGATCGGGCCGCGGGCAGCCGTTGGTCTTGGGGTCGGTGGTGCGCACGCCGGCCACGTCGATGCACGCGTCTTCGTCGTCGTACACGGTGTCTTTGTCGCGGTCGCCGCGGGGGCAGCCGTTGGTGCTGGGGTCGTTGGTGTGAATGCCCGGTGTGTCGGGGCAGGCGTCTTCGTGGTCGAAGATGCCGTCGAGATCGCGATCGCGCCGGGGGCAGCCGTTGGTCTTGCGGTCGCTGGTGCGAATGCCAGGTACGTCGGGGCAGGCGTCTTCGTCGTCGTACACTTTGTCGCCGTCGCGATCGGCCCGCGCGGGGTACAGCGCGAAATGCGCGCCGAAGGTGAGCAGGCGGGCATCTTCGGGTCGCAGGTTGTCGTCGGCTTGGATGATCTGCAGGTAGCCCACCTCGGGACCGATACCCACCCGGCCGAAGCGAAAATCGTAGCCCAGGTGCGCGTCGACCGCGCCGCGAGGCGAGTCGCCGGTCTGCACGAAGCCGCCGCCACCCGCGAGCCACAGGCCCCCGAGGTGCAGGCGCATGCCGGGCATGACGGTGAACGCGGTGCCGGTGCTCTTGGGCTCTAGGCGACCATCGACCGGCGGCTGCCCGGCCGTGAGCAAGAGCCCGCCCACCGAGAGCTCGAGACCGATGGGCTTCGCCAGCAAGAGCTCGAGCCCGCCGGTGAGACGCCCGCCCAGGCCGAACTCACGCGACTGAGGCTCGGTGAGGGCAACGGCTGCTTCGCCGGTCGCGTGCGGCACCACGTCGACCGCCGAGGCGCGCTTCGCTCCCCCCAGCAGCGTCCCGACGATCATCGAGACGCAGGCAAATCCTCGGACAATTCGGCTCACTCCCAAAGCGTATCAACTCTGGCGAGCGGCGAGAAAGTTCTGGGCTACCCAGCGAGCTTGCCGGCGGTCAAGGTACGCACTTGCAGGCGCGGTCGTAGGTGTACTTGGAGTCGAGGCAAAGGTCTTTGCACCGACGCTCTTCATCGCCGAGCTTGCCGCACCCGGAGCCGTCGCCGGGCAGCGCGACCCTGCACTTGGCAACTTGGTCGATGCCACAGGTCACTGGATCTCCGAAGGAGACGGTGTCGAGGCCTCCGTCGGGGTCGACGCAGCGCCACTTGTACGTCGGCGTCGGGACCTTGGGCACGTCGGGCGCGGCGTCGACGATGGTGCTCGCGTCGCCGGAGCTGGAGCCTCCCGAGCTGCTGCTCGAGGTCGATGCTCCGGAGCTGCTGCTGCTACTGCTGCTGGCCGCGGCATCTTGGCCGCCGGGGGCCACGCTGCCGCCGCTGAGCTCGATGCCGCACGCGGCGACGCAACCTACGAGGCCGAGACAAAGGGAGCGACGAACGAGCATGGGATCGAACATCCTAGCATCCAAAAAGCGGCGTGCAGCGATTCGCCGTCGCGTGGCGGTCGCGCTTCCCGCCGGCTGGTCATTTTACCAAACCCGTGCGGAAACTACCGCCGCCCACATGCCGCCGGATCGGTGGTCACCTTGCATTCCTCGGGCACCTGCGGTGGCGGGGAGCGATCGATGCATCCTGCAACGAATGAAACGCCGAGGACGACCAGCAGAAGAAGTGCACTGCGCATCGCTCCACGATAGCGCACGCCGCACTTTCGAGATGCCGGTTCCTTGAAGCCGCGAAAAGTTCGCGAAAAACTAGTCCGTGAGCTCCATGACGCGCCGCTCGAGGCCGCGGCCCTTGGAGACGCCCGAGATGCGCACCTGGTTCTGCAGCAGAATCCATAGGCACTGCCCGATGACGCTCTCGGCGTTGGTGAGCTTCTTGTCGAAGTGAATCACCAGCTCGCCGTCGCCCTGTACGCGGTACCCCATGGCGTCCATTTCTTGGTGCTCGACGCGGGTGACGCCGGGAACCTGACGGAGCGCATCGAGACCCACCGGCGCCGAGGCCAGCTCGACGTGCACTTCTTCAGACGAAGCCGTGAGCTCGTTGATGGAGCCGCTGGCGACCACGCGGCCGCGATCGAGAATGGCGGCGGCGTCGCAGATTTCTTCCAGCTCTTGCAGGTTGTGGCTGGAGACCACCAGCGTGCAGCGACCCTTGCGGGCGCGAATGACCTGGCGAATTTCCCAGGCCACGCGGGGGTCGAGGCCGGCGGTGGGCTCGTCGAGGAGCACCACCTCAGGCTCGCCGAGGAACGCCTGGGCGATGGCCACGCGCTTGGCCATACCGTGCGAGAGCGCGCCGCAGCGAAGGTTCCACCAGTCCTTGCCGTCGACCTCTTCGAGCACCGTGCGAACGGCAGCCTCGGCCTTGTCGGCAGGAATGTTCTGCAGCCGCGCCATGTGCGTCAAGAACTCGCCGACCTTGTCGGAGGCCGGGAGCAGCGCGTCTTGCGGAAGGACGCCGATGCGTGCCCGCAGCGAGTCTACCGCGGTGGGCGCGAAGCCGAGCACTTCGAGGCTGCCCTCGGTCGGCTCGAGGAAGCCCGCGAGCATCGAGAACGTGGTGGTCTTGCCGGCGCCGTTGGGGCCGATGAGGCCGTACACCGAGCCGGCCTTGATCTTGAGCGTGACGCCGTCGACGGCGGTCTTGGGGCCGAAGCGCTTGACCACCTTGGTGGCGCGAATGGCGTATTCTACACCCTTCTTCTTCTTCACATCGTCGCGCGGAGAGGCAGCCGCGAGGGTGGCGCTTCCGTTGCTGGAAGCGGGTTCGTCGTCGCTCTTCGACGAGGGAGGAGGCGGCTCGCTCTTGGCTTCGGTCTTCGCGACCTTGGTCTCTGGCTTCGTCTCTTCGAGCGAGGCTTCGGGCTTGGCTTCGGACTTCACGTCCTTGGATTCCTGCGGCTCCATCAAACGTCCCTCTTGGCGAAGATGGCCGAGCCGGCCCCCGCCCCTGTCACGATGAAGCCGGCGGCGATGGCCAGCCCGATCGCAAAGCGCTTCATCTGCGGGTTGAGCAGGAAGTTGTCGAGGGTGCCCGGGTACACGCAGGTGAGCGGTACCGACTCGAACCAAACGCCGGTGAGCTTGAGGCAGAAGAGCACGAAGAAGACGATGCAGATGGAGAGCAGCGAGACCATCGGCGTGCGGAACTGCGAGGCGATGAGGACGGCGATGGCCGACCAGGCACCCGCGATGGGGATCGACACCATCCAGTAGCGAAGGCCCCAGCCGAACACGGTACCGGCCGACGCGACGCCGCCGAAGGTGGAGATGACCCAAACCAGAAGGTGCATGACCAGCGTGACGCCGCTCACCGTCAGCCACAGGCCGAAGAACTTGCCCATGAAGTACGACGTACGGCGACTGCGCACCGTCCAGAAGCGAACGGTGCGATGCTGCACTTCGCCCGACACGCCGTCGTAGCCCAGGACGGCTACCAGGAGCGGCGTGAGCCAGATGGTAATGAGCGAGACGGTCCAGAGGATGTCGGGCGAATCCGAGAGGAACTTCCCCATGTCCGCGTCGCCGTCGTAAAACTTGGTGAGCCCTTGCTCGCGGATCATCCGGAACTGCTCTTCGGGAACGTCGCCCATCTCGCGGGTCTTGAGGCGTGTGAGGATCGCGTTGATGACCGCGAAAGCGCCGCCTCCGAGAAGCGAGAGGATCAAGAGGACGATGCCTTTGACACTGCGGAAGTTCTTCCGCAGCTCCCGCTGGACGATGAGAATGACTTCTTGAATGGGGTTCACGGCGTTGGGCTCCTCAGGCGGCGCGCGCTCGGGCGCGGCATCGGCGAAACGCTACCGAAGGCTGTGCGGATTGTCGACGAATCTGAGGGAATTTCCCGGCCGGCGGCGGCTTTTGGCCGACCTGTCGCTACTTCCGACAGGTGCCCGCTTGATCCGGGTAGGTGGGCCCGACCATGACGCAATGGAGGCCGTTTTTGCACATGATCCCGGCGATTCCACCGCACATCTCGCCCTCTTTCGCGCCTTCCCATGCGGGCGCCGGCGGCGTTGCGGCATCGGTCGGAGGGAAGGTCATGGGCGGAGGCGTCGTATCAGGCGCCTGGCTGCTGGAAGGCGGCGTGACGGTCACGGTGGTGACGTCCTTGGCCTTGCCCGCGGCGTTCGGTTGCTCGCAGGCAGCGATGCAGGCGAGCGACAGGGCGATCGGCAACGAGGCCACGAGCGCGAGGTGACGAGCTTTCATTGGCGGGCCATCCAGGGGCAAATGGAAACGAGCTTGCGGAACGGACGACGACTGCACCTGAAGCCCACGGTGCGGCCGTAGGCTTTCTCCTCGTCGCACTCCTGAGACTTTTCGTAGCTGCCCTCGGCGTCTGCTTCGATGTCGCGCTTGCAGTCGCCCATCTCGTAGATGTCCCAGCGATAGGCTCCGCGCGGGTCCCAGAAGTGCTTCACCTTTACCGGTAGGTAGTCGCCGACCTTGTACTTCTCGGTGCATTTGGCGAACTCGGCGCCGCCGCGAATGACCTGCAGCTGGTCGCCGGGACACGGATCCCACTCCATCTCCATGTCGACCTGCACGGCCTCGCCCTTTTCGTCTTTCTCGACGACGTCGCGGCGCACCACCTGGATGACGGACTCGAAGTTTTCGGCGGGGTGGCCACAGCCGAGGCCCACCAGGCAGGCGGTGGCAGAGAGGAGGGCAAAGGTAGGGCGGGATCGCACGAACGCGACGGTATCAAGCGTTTGGTTCCGGTGTCGAGAAACGGCTGGCACAGCCGCATCGACAGGAGCCCTGGAATCGACGAGAGTTCGCCTTATGCGACGTTCTTTCTCGTATCTTGCCGCATGTTTTGCCGTGGTGGCGCTGGGCGGGTCGGCCTTCGCGCAGGAGAAGCCGGTGGAGGTGGCCGAAGCGCCGCTTCCCTCGGCTTCGGGGCCGGCGCTCAGCGAGCGCGAGGCGCTCACCCGCTTCGAACGCGACAATCTCGACCTGGTGGCGGCCAAGTACGATCTCTCGGCGTCGCGCGCCGGGGTGGTCGCGGCGGGGGTGCTGCCCAACCCGACGCTGGGCGTTGGCGGCGCGTTTCTGGTGCACGGTACCCCGCTCGGCGGTGAGCAGGAGCTCACGGTCTTCATCGGCCAAACCTTGCCCATCGGTGGGCAGGTGGGCGCCAAGAAGGACGCCGCGGCCGCTTTCTCCACCGCTGCCGAGCGCGATTTCGCGGCGAGCCTGTGGTCGCTCACGGTCGACGTGCGGCAGGCGTACCTCGGCCTCGCCCTGGCAGAGGCGCGCTTTCGCATCGAGCGCGCGGCGCTTCGAGATTTGACCCGCGTGGAGAGCGTCATCGAGGCCCGAGCCCAGGGCGGCGCCAACCCGCAGTACGATCGCATTCGCGTGTCGGTCGACAAGAGCTCGGCGCTGGGGCGCATGGCCGATGCCGAGGCAGAGCTGGCCACCGCGCGTGCGAACCTGGCGCAGGCGGTGGGAAAGAGCGTAGACGCGCGCACCGTGCACGTCGATGGCGAGGTGCCGGACCCTCAGTTGCCAGGGGCGGATTTGGGGGCGCTGGTGGAACGCGCGGTGAAGCAGCGGCCAGAGGCGGCCGCTGCCAAGCTGCGGAGCGACGCCTCGGCGCTCACCGTGACGTATCTGAAGCGCACCTATGTGCCCTCGCCCCAGGTGAATGTAGGATACACGCATGGCCTGGGCATTCCCGGCGACACCGGGAGGAGCTCGGGCGGCGTGGTGTTCGCGCAGCTGGCGATCACGCTGCCCATCTTCGATCACGGGCAGGGCACGGTCGACCGCGGCCTCGCCGAAGCGCAGGCGCAGCGCACCCGCGCCGAGGCCATCGACCTCTTCGTGCGCCGCGACGTGGAGCGCGCGTTTCACATCGCTGCTGCGCGTGTCGCCGCGTGGCAAACCTACCGCGACGCCGCCAAAGGAGGCGTGGAGCGCCTCCGCGAGATCGCCGAGCTCTCCTACCGCGAAGGCCGCGCCACCATCCTCGAGCTCCTCGACGCCTACAGCGCCTACCGCGAATCGCGGATTCGCGCGACCGAGCTCAAAGGCGCAGCGCTCCGAGCCACCACCGACCTAGAACGCGCCGTCGGCCCGAAGAAGTAGTTCTGGTTGCTCACGGCGTCTGAACTTCAGTCCGAGACAGCGTCGGTCGCGCCACCGAGCTCAAGGGTGCAGCGCTCCGAGAACGCGCCGTCGGCCCGAAGAAGTAGTTCTGGTTGCTCAGGTGTTCCCTTGAAACCTCACCCCCCAGCCCCCTCTCCCTTAAGGGAGAGGGGGAGGTGGCGCGCGTTGCGGACGACCTGGAGCAGCGTGCGCACCCGTTCCTCCGACACGAGCGCATTCGGGATGGCGACGACGAGAACCTCCGCTTCCGAGGCGAGGACCATGTCTCGAACGCTGTCACGGAACATATGCTCCGGGTCCTCGTGAGCCGCTCCGTCGAGCTCGATCGCCAGGCGGAGCTCCGCGCAGTAGAAATCAACGATGAAGCCGCGGATGACTTGCTGGCGTCGGAACTTCAGTCCGAGACAGCGTCGGTCGCGGAGCACCTCCCACGCGCGCCGTTCAGCGTCCGTCGCGCGCTGCCGCAGCTCGCGCGCAAAATCCCGCTTCCTCTTCGACACACGCGCCCGCCGGACAATCGCCGGATGCTCTCCCATGCAACATTATCGGCCGTGCGAGACACTCGTTGCGTGCTCTCGCCCCCTCTCCCTTCTGGGAGAGGGGGTTGGGGGGTGAGGTTTGAAACGCCTCGTGCTCAGGGTCTGAAAGCGCCTCGCGCTCAAGTTCTCGAAGCGCCTCGCGCTCAGGGTCTCGAAGCGCCTCGTGCTCAGGGTCTGAAAGCGCCTCGCGCTCAGGTTCTCGAAGCGCCTCGTGCTCAGAGTCTCGAAGCGCCTCGTGCTCAGATTCTCGAAGCGCGTCGTGCTCAGGGTCTGAAAGCGCCTCGTGCTCAGGGTCTGAAAGCGCCTCGTGCTTAGCGCCTCGCGCTCAAGTTCTCGAAGCGCCTCGTGCTCAGATTCTCGAAGCGCCTCGTGCTCAGAGGTTTGAAAGCGCGTCTTGAAGCACCGCCTCCCCCCTAGTCGTTCTCGAGCTCTTCGTCGGTGGGGTCGCGGCGG
>JBBQWQ010000120.1:0-8883 GCA_038210445.1 Polyangiales bacterium | reverse complement strand
GACCATCAAGAAGCGCGCCGGCGGATATCGGAACGTCGAGAACTTCAAGACGGCGATCTACTTCCACTGTGGCGGCCTCGATCTCTATCCGACTCGCTCAAGTGCGCAGTGAAGACCCATGCGATTCCCGGAAGGCCCGTTCTGGTTGCCTTCGTGCTCCACGGCGATGTGGAACAGACCGGCGCCGGCAAACCGCGTAGGGCCCGCGAGCACCTGGGCGTCGAGGCCCGCATGTGAGCGCAGCTTGCCCTCATAGAACAGATCGGACGTGTAGCTGCAGATCGCCGGATGGAGCCGCCACGTCTCGCCGAGAAACAGGCCTCGGTCCTCGGGCATCGTCTCGTGACCCTCGAGCAGGTACTCGAGCGCGGACAGCTCGGAGCCATGTACTTCTGGCGGACCTTCGCGATCGCCGTGCGCTCGTCGCCGTTCGCGCGGCGTGCGTATTCCGACCAACTTGAGCACCCGTTCCGCTTCGACTTGAGCAGCCGTTCCGGCAGCATCTGAGCACCGATCGGAGCGCAGCGACGGATGTGTGGGTCAGGTGTTCTTGGAAGAGTCCTTGGTAAGGGCCTTCTGGGCTCGGATCGACGGACCTCCGAGGGCTACGAGGTGTGCGTTGTGCACGACGCGATCACAGATGGCATCTGCGATCGTGGGGTCTCCGATGGCAGAGTGCCAAGTTTTCGTCGCGAGCTGCGTGGTGATCACGGTGGAGGAGTGACCGTATCGATCTTCGAGTACCTCGAGCAGACTGCGCCTCTCGGCGTCCGTCATCGGGTTCAGCAGAAAGTCATCCAGCACGAGGACGTCGACGCGAGAGAGCTTGCCTAGCAGCGAGGTGAGGGTGCCGGCGGCCCGTGCAAGGTGGAGCTCTTCGAGTAGGCGGGGCACGCGCGCAAAGAGAGCGCGGTGGCCGTTGCGGCACGCGACGTCTGCGAGCGCCGCACCGAGATAGGTCTTCCCCACCCCGGTCTTGCCGACGACGATGACGTTGTGGTGCTCGCGCACCCATGTGCAGGTTGCCAGCTGACGCAGCATGGCCTTGGCGATGCCGCGTTCCGGATCGCACGCGACGTCTTGGAGACAGGCCTTGGTTGCGAGCTTGGCCTCCTTGATGCGCCGCGCGGTCCTGCGGTTGTCGCGTGAGATCCACTCGCGATCGACGATGAGTGCGAGCTTCTCTTCGAAGTTGAGACGCTGGTCCGGTGGTGCGCTGGTGAGCTCTCGGGCGGCCTCCGCCATGGCCCCGAGTCGCATCTCCTCCAGCTTGCCGAGTGTGTCTTGAATGGTCGTCACTGCAGTCCTTCCTTTCTCTCGTAGTAGTCTCCGCCGCGCACGTTCTCGTGCTCGATCGGGCATGTCGTGGTCGCGGTGGTCGCTGCTTCGGGCGAGTGGTCGAGGCCGTGCTTGAGGATCGACTCCACGTGGGTACGGTGGGGCACTCCGGCGCCGCACGCTGCAAGGGCGCGGGCACACGCCGCATCCGTGCGTTCGCCGCCATACTTCTGCGCGAGACGGAGGATGCCCAGGCAAGCGCGGTAGCCGTGCTCGGGCTGCCTGAACTTCGCCAGGGTCTTCTCCACGAGCGCGGCGACGGATGGACCGAACGTGAGCGCCCAGGTGATCAGCCTCTCTGGCGGCCACGTCCCGGGCTGATGCTGCGGCGGTCGGTGCTCGTTGCTCGTCACGGCCGTGCCACGTCGCGCGTAGGAGCGCGGGTGAGAGGCGACGCGGTCGTCACCGAGGAAGATCTCTACGAGACCAACCGTGGCTCGGACCTCCACCTTCTTGCCGATATGTGTATGGTGCACACTATACAGGCGTCCGTCGAACTCCACGTGATAGTCGATGTGGACGCTTGCCTTTCGGCGCTCGCGCAGCTCATACCGGACGGCCGGGAGCGGGCGCATGGCAGGGCGGTCGAGTGCCTCGAATGAAGAGCGTCGGCATCCCTCCAGTCGCTTGAACGGCCGCTGGTTGAGATCCTCGAGCAGCGCGCCGATGGCATCGTTGAGGTCACTCAGACGGAAGAAGGTGAGGTTGCGCAGGCGAGCGAGAATCCAGCGCTGAACGAGAAGCACGGTAGCTTCCACCTTGGCCTTGTCCCGCGGCTTGCGTGGCCGTGCGGGAATCACGCTGACGCCGTAGTGCGTGGCGAAGTCCAGGTAGCCCTCGTTGATGATCGGGTCGTACCGATCCGGCCCGCGCACGGCGCTGCGAAGTTGGTCAGGCACCAGGATTTCGGGGACGCACCCAAAGTACTCGAGTCCGCGCGCGGTGGACGCGACGAAGTCGGCGACGGTCTGAGAGAGCGAGGCCTCCGCGAACGCATAGTTGCTCGCGCCGAGCACCATCACGAACAGGTCGACGCCGTGGGCCTCACCCGTGTCGGGGTCGACGAGCTTTGGCTTCTTGCCGGAGTAGTCGATGAAAGCCTTCTCGCCAGCGCGGTGTACCTGACGCATCGTCGGAGAGAGCCGATGTCGCCACGCTCCGTATAGCTCGCAGAACTGGCTGTACTTGTACGGCGCGAGCGAGGTGGTGCCCGCAGTGCTCGCGCGGTACTCCTCCCACAAGAGCTGGAGCGTGACCCCGTCGCGGCGCAGCTTTTGGTGGACGTGCGCGAACGGGATCGGCAGGCGCGCGCAGGGCTCATTGCGTCCCAAGGTGCCCGGGCGAAACAGAAGGGCCTCGACCGCGTCGTCTGTCATCGACGACGCTTTCTCCCACGTCAGGTCCGCGGCGCGAGCCCGCTGCAGGTACCCGACCACGCTTCCGCTGGCGATCCCCAAAGCAGCCCCAATCTGGCGGGTGCTCCTGCCGCTCGCAGACTGCCGCAAAACCTCTCGAACGTTGCGCATGACGAGTCGCTCCATGACGCCTACGCTGCACCATCTCAGGCGGTGCCGCCGTACACGTCGTCAGGGGTCTCGTCGCAACGCCCCGCGCCCTGCCCGACGGCTCCAGTGCCGCCGGAATGGGTGCTCAAGTGCGTCGGAACCGGTGCTCAAGTCCCGTCGAAATGACTGCTCAAGTGCCGCCGGAATGGGTGCTCAAGTCCCGTCGGAATACGCAAAGGAAGTTCACTCGACTTGCCGACGGTGCGAACAGGCGACGCGTGGACCTCCCGAAGTCCGTCCCCGCTATGCCAACGGATGACGTTCCACGGCTTGAGGGTCCCGGAACGAAATCGGCCCGAGTTCCGTGACAAGTGCGCTCGTCGGCAGGCCGGTGAGCATGAACACGATCTGATCTTCGAATCCACCAAAGCCCTCAACCGGGTCATGGGAGATGAAGAGCCGCGTGGTGACGCGCACCCTCGGGAACGTCTGCCGAAGCCGCATCGTGCTTTCAGCTGCGACGGCGAACGAGGTTCCATCCAGCGAGGCTGACGCGTGGATCACCAGCGGAGCCTTTGCGGCCGACGATGATGTTCGTGTCGCGCTCGACATGCCCTGGCTCCTGCTGAGCAGGGTACCCCGGCCTCGTTGCCGGCGCCACCCTTCCGTGTCCGCTGCGGCGCTGCCGCGGTGCACCGAAACGCGCGAGCTCGCCTCGCCTGCGCGCTTGCAAGGCAGCGGCGGAAGGCCGGACTCTGGACGCCCATTGGGGGGAAAACGGGCACCCGCCTGCGGCTTCGCCGTTTCCACGCGACCAGCGTGAGGAGCTCGCGGTAGCGCGCTTTCGCTCGGCGATCGAGCGGCCGAGCCCCTTCAGAACTGAAAGTAGATGAATGGCGACGTGGTGGCAGCGGCGAAGTACCAGATCAGACCGAGGAGCATCGTCACCGAGAATGCGCCGAGCACGGTGCCCACGCCCAGGCGAAGGCTCCAGCCCGAGACCGGGTCGCGCACGACCTCGGCATCGAACGCCTCGAGCCATCGGGGCGTGGGCACACTGGCGTTCTCGAGCCTTCGCGCCAGCAGAAGCCCAAGAGCCACGGGGATCGTGAGCAGCGTATTTTCTGGAATCCAGCGGTAGCCGTCAGACCAGGTGAGCATTCGGGTGACGAACGTCCATGAAGTGGAAAAGGTTGCTGCGCGGAATGGGATCCAGCAAAGGCAAACGAAGACGAACGTGAGCGCCCACGACACGGGCGCGGGCAACTGCCAGGTGGAGCCGCGTTGCCGCAGGAATCGATGCATGGCGAGGGCCCCGCCGTGTAACGCGCCCCACACGACGAAGTTCCAGCCCGCCCCATGCCACAAGCCGCCGAGCAGCATCGTCGCGGCGAGGTTCACGTAGGTGCGCAGAGCACCCCGTCGATTGCCGCCCAGGGGCACGTAGAGGTAGTCACGAAGCCATGAGCTCAGGGTGATGTGCCAGCGCCGCCAGAACTCGGTGATGTCGCGACTGATGTAGGGCGCACTGAAGTTTTCCGGCAGATCGTATCCAATGAGCTTTGCCGTTCCGATCGCCATGTCCGAGTAGCCGGAAAAGTCGCAGTAGATCTGCATCGCGTAGCAGAGCGCGCCGGCGGCGAGTGTGCCTCCGGAGAACCACTCGGGATGCGCGAAGATGGGGTCTGCGCCCTGCGCGAAGCGGTCGGCGAGCAACCGCTTCTTGGCCAATCCGAGCAAAAAGAGAGAGAGACCGATGGCCACGCGACTTCGGTTGGGGCCGGGGTTGCGGTCCATCTGCGGCAAGAAGACCGAGGCGCGAACGATCGGGCCGGCGATGAGCTCGGGAAAGAACGTGATGAACATGGCGTAGTCGAGGTACGAGGCGCACGGCTCGATCTCGCTACGAAAGACGTCGATGGTGTAGCTCATCGACTTGAACGTGTAGAAGCTGATGCCAGCGGGAAGCAGGATCTCGAGCATCGGCGGGTGCTCGCGGCCGATGACGCCCGCGAGGGTAGCTAGGAAGAAGTTCGTGTACTTGAAGTAGGCCAGGATGCCCAGGTTCGACGCCACGCTTAGCGCCAGCCACATCCGCCGTGACCGCGGCGCTGCGGCCGTATGAATGCGCGCGGCCGCCACATAGTCGATGACACTCACGAGTGCCAGAAGGCCAAGGTAGCGGTAGTCCCACGCGGCATAGAAGAGGCAAGAAGCCGCGGTCAGGATCGACTTTTTCGCGCGCACCGAAACCGGAAGCGACAAGAGGCCAAGCAGAACCGTCACGAAAACGAAGAACCGCGGGCTAGAAAACAGCATCGTCGATCTCTCGCGCCAATGCCTCGGCCACCGCTGCATGCCCGTCCGCGTTCAAGTGCCCCTCGTTGAAGACGAGGTTGGCGAAGCCGTACGGGCACTTCTTTTGCCGCCCCAAGGCCCGAAACTCGGCTTCCGGGACGACCACTCGGACTCCCGCAGCAAGCAACCCCGCACGGATCCGCTGCTCGATGGGAGTCAGCGCAACGAATGGCGGGCTGACGTCGAACTTGGGCAACAAGAGCACGCTGAGCCGGCCGGCGTACGCACGACCGAGCATCGCCGCCTCCTCCTCGATGGGGTAGTCCGGTTCGGTTGCCGACGACGCCGCGGCCGCGTCGCGACCCGCCCGGAAAAGCGGCGGCTCCTTGCCTGCAGCCGCGCGAAATTCCCGGAAGCGAATGAACGCGTAGGGCACCGCTTTGGTGAACGGGGTGAAGCGCCCAAATCGTCGTTCAGTTGGGCTCTCGGCGTCGACGTACTCGACCCGCAGTGCACCGTCGGGTGAAGCCGCGAACCGGGGCTTGGTCTTGTCCCAAGCGTTGTACGTAAAGTCGGACGCGTCCGCGACGACCACCGTCCATCTGGGCGCAAACGTCTCGAGATTGCGCGGCGCGTGAAAGATGTAGTCTGCAACCGAAAACGTGGAGTGTCCGGCGTTGAGCACGACGGGGCGAGGCTCTCGGCGCAGCCTCATCTCGGCTTGCGAAACGAACGAGACCTCGTCTCCTACTTGGAGAGCTTCGGTGATGGAGTCACCAAGAATCAACACCCGCGGTCCCGCGGTATCGCGAGGCGATGGCCCACGGCGAATGCCGTGGGCCTCCCAGTGGCTGATCCCGTGCCCTTCCCTGCCCCACACGAATGTCGCCCCAGGCGCGTTCACGTTCACGTAGCCGGCCTCGGGCGCATAGCGCACCGAGTACGTCGTCCGCACCGCCGCCTCGAGGCAAAGGAGGCCTAGAACGCTGCCTGCAACTCCAGCTGTGCGGCTTCCGAGCGCCATGCATTTCACCTACCACGCAACCAGGCCCGGTGTCATCGCGCTCGGTCCTCCAGGTGCGACGCGTCCGGATGAACAGCTTCGTCAGCGCGCGCGACGCGCCTGCGCCCGAGCAACGTCAGTCGATCTTGCCGTACCCATGCCACGTGCCGTCAGAAAAGCGGATCCAACCCGCGTAGTTGTTGTCGCCGGGGGTCATCGTGGGGCTATTGTTCAAGACGTGCGAACCCACCGGCATTGAGCTCCAAGGCGACACGTTCGTCGGCTTAGCGTCGCTGGTAGCGACCATCAATTTTTGCAGGTTCCACCCGACCAGGAACCCCTGACCGAACCAAGGCAGGCTCTTCGGAAAGTTTCCGTCGTACTGATTCAGCGCTAGACCCGGCGCCGTATTCAGCAGGTTGCCCGCGTAAACACCAACCCAACCGTCCGAATAGCCGGGGTAAGCATCTCGAACAAGGCTCAAACGGTTGTTTGTGTCCGGTGTACCGGTCAGCGGATTGGTTCCTTGAATGCTTAGAAGCTCGGCGCCCCCCGCAACTACACGCCCCTGGGAATAGGCGGCGGGCATTGAGACTCCGTTCCGAATGTGAAGCATATCCCCCTGGCCCGAGATCAATCCGCTATCTCCGGCGACATTCTGCGACAGGACTCCACCAAGAACGATCGATGGGAAATCGATCTGACTTGGCGCATCTCCCTCAGCGTAGCATCCTACGTATGTGCTCCCGGCCGCCGTCCGCCCCTGAGGGTCGGTGCCTGTTTTTCGCGAGCGCTTGAAGTGCCCAACGACATTGCCCTCGGCAACGCAGGCAACCCAAGTGTTGCCGAGAAAGCTATCATCGTAGTATCCGTAGTTTCCGCAGGCAACCGCTACCACGCCAGTCGCAATCCCTGCCCCGGAATCTCCGCCTTCGACGAATACGCCATTCCCTCCGCAACTACCCACTTTGCAGTATTCCATCCTCCAGCCGTTTGCGTTTGTAGGCGGCGTTTCGTTGACGTCCGCGTGAATGTGTATCGCATCGCCGGCAAAATTGTGAACATATAGCGCTCGCAGCACGATCCCCGCGGCGTTGACGAGCAGGCCGTGCGTCGTTCCCGACGCTCCACCAGTCCATGGGCCGGCAATGTTTATGCCTTCCAAGGTAGTGGCCTCTGCGGTGGGCCCGTCATTATAGGGTGGCCCCGTAACATCCCAGAGCAGTTGCACGGCAGCCTGGCCAACATTTCCGCCAGTGAAGGCATTGAACTTCCAGCGTGTGCCACCCTGGTTTGCCGTTAGACCAGCTTCAATCGCCACACCTGCTCCCAGGATGCGCATTGGAAAGTCGATCTTTACTGGTTGTGCGAAGACATACTCCTTGTTCGAAAAGTACAGCGTAAACCCGTGCTTCGCCGATGCGACCGTGGTCTTTGCCTCGGCGATTGCAGCCGCAAACGCCGCATCCCAGGTCGTGGGTGTTCCCGTGGCGAAGTCCTCGATTGGCTTTATCACGCCCTGAAGTTTTGCGAGCGTGGGCGTATTGATCGCTTCTGCGCGCCGCGCGTACATGGTTGCGATCGCCGCAGCGGACCCAACCGCCAGCACTTTTCCAAGGTCGCGTCGGTTCATGTCTGACATTTTAGCTCCAGTCTGTTCGAATTGTTTGGCTCGATCGCACAGTCCCCTGGGGAGAGAGCTGTAGGTCGAGCAGGTTGTTGCAAGCCCCACAGGCACCAATTTTTGGTTGCTGACCCTCACGCCCCCGAAGATACAGCTGAGCGGCGGTAAGCAAACCTCTTGCTCGGTGCGACGCGCGCGGGACAAGTCGCAACGTCGCGAAAGAAAAAAAGGAACCTCGAGCTTGTTCGGAGTCTGCTACCTGCCAAGCATTCGCCGCAACGATTGAGCCAAAGCCCAACCCTCCGGAGTCGTGGAGCAGCGACGCGCAGCTCAGTTCGTCATTGTCAACGCGCCCGCGGAATCGCTGCCCGCGTCGCCAGGCACGATGGCGCGGTCGGTCGACGGGGGAAGCTCTGGCGAGGTAGCGGCTGTGAAGTCGCACGGCGGCGTCGAGGCGCGCAGGTCTGGGCAAGCAAGTGGTGAGACCCACTTGCCATACGGGCGGGACGACTAGCGCGGGCACAATGTGCTGACCGGTGGGGCCGCTGCCCTGCGCGCTTATTGCCATCGCGCCGGTCTCACCGAGGTTTGCAGGCGGGACCGCAAGTGCGTCAGTCGCGGTATTGAGGACGAACTCACCGTTTCCCTCGTCTCCTTTCGGTGGTGACGCCGGCTTGCGGCTTGCGACGTCGCCGGGTGAGGCGGCAAGAGCCTGCCGTGCGCTCGGATTGGTGGCACTAGAGGTCGACGTGTAACGCTCGTTGGTTTTGAGGAAGGTGACGCGATGTAGGATGTAGGTCATGGGATGGCGGTGGCGTCGTGGAGGCTGGGCGACGGCGGAGTCCGGCTGGCCCGGCGCCGCCGAATTACTTCGACACCCTCAGTACGCGGGCCAGTGAAACGTGTCGCACGGGAACGCAAAGAAACCTTGATGGCCGCGTAGGCGATTCTTCGTTGGTAGGAGTTCGCCCCACAGTGACCCATCAGCGACACCGGGGTGCGGATCGAGCGCGGCTGTGGCAGGCCACGCCCCTCCAGGACCCGGGAGGCCGACCGGCAAACATCGCGAGGAAGTCGCTGAAATCTGTGCCACCCGCGGTCGAGGTCCGCAGCGA
>JBBQWQ010000119.1:0-9131 GCA_038210445.1 Polyangiales bacterium | reverse complement strand
AGCGCCAAAGCGCCTCGTGCTCATAGTCTCGAAGCGCCTCGTGCTCAGATTCTCGAAGCGCCTCGCGCTCAGGTTCTCGAAGCGCCTCGCGCTCAGGTTCTCGAAGCGCCTCGCGCTCAGGTTCTCGAAGCGCCTCGTGCTCAGATTCTCGAAGCGCGTCGTGCTCAAAGTCTCGAAGCGCCTCGTGCTCAAAGTCTCGAAGCGCCTCGCGCTCATGTTCTCGAAGCGCGTCGTGCTCAGATTCTCGAAGCGCGTCGTGCTCAGGGTCTGAAAGCGCCTCGTGCTCAGATTCTCGAAGCGCCTCGTGCTCAGATTCTCGAAGCGCGTGGTGCTCAGATTCTCGAAGCGCGTCGTGCTCAGATTCTCGAAGCGCCTCGTGCTCAGATTCTCGAAGCGCCTCGTGCTCAGAGGTTTGAAAGCGCGTCTTGAAGCACCGCCTCCCCCCTAGTCGTTCTCGAGCTCTTCGTCGGTGGGGTCGCGGCGGGGGCGGATGACGAGCTGGAGGACCCCGGGAAGGACGAACATGGTGAGGAGCGTGGAGAAGAGGATGCCGGCGATGACCACGGTGGCGAGCGGGCGCTGCACTTCGGCGCCGGCTCCGTTGGCGAGCGCCATGGGCAGAAAGCCCAGGGCCGCGACGGCGCCGGTGGTGAGCACGGCGCGCAGCGAGTGCACGGCGCCCTTTTGGATGGCTTCGTCTTTGGGCGCGCCTTCTTCGATGCGGCGCTTCACGTCGGCCGCCATGACCACGCCGTTGAGCACCGCCACGCCGGCGAGCGCGATGAAGCCCACCGCGGCGGGAATGCTGAACGAGAGGCCGCGGCCCACCAAACCCAGAATGCCGCCGGTGAGCGCGAACGGAACCACCAGGAACACCGAGGTGGCATAGCGCGCGCTCTGGAACATCCACAGGAGCATGGCGAAGATGATGACCAAGCTCACCGGCACCACCAGCGCGAGGCGAGCCTTGGCGCGCTCGAAGTTCTCGAATTGACCACCCCAGGTGATCTCGTAGCCGCTCTTGAGGGCCACGTCTTTGCGCACGCGCTCGCGTGCTTCGGAGACCCACGACACGAGATCGCGGCCGCGCAGGTTCACTTCCACGCGTACCGTGCGCTTCAGGCCTTCGCGGCGAATCTGGGTCGGGCCTTCGGTCTCGGTCACGGTCGCCACCTCGGAGAGCGGCACCGAGCGGCCGTTGGAGCCGCCCACGAACAGGTCGCCGATGGCGTCGAGCGTGGGCGCCTGCGGCGGCACCAGCAGGCGGAAGTCGAAGCGCCGATGGCCTTCGTAGATGTATCCTACAGGAATTCCCACACGCGCCGCTTGGATGACCGCCAGCGCGTCTTCTGCCGCCACGCCGTAGCGCGCCAGGCGCACGCGATCGGGCCTTACCAGCAGCGAAGGCGCGCCGAGCACCCGCTCCACGCGCACATCGCCAGCGCCCGGAACTTGCCGAACGCTGCGCCCCACCAGCTCGCTCAGGTTCTTGAGCTCGTTCAGGTCTTCGCCGAAGATGGCGATCTGCACGTCGGCGCGGGAGCCGCTGATGAGCTCGTTGGTCTTGTCTTCGATGGGCTGCGATACTGAGACGAAGGTGCCTTGCACTTCGGTCTCGATGGCGTTCTTCATGGCCACCGACAGGCCGTCGAGATCCTGCGCGGTCTTCCACTCCTTCTTGGGCTTCAGGTGCACGAAGATGTCGGTATTGTCGTTGCCCACCGGGTCGATGGCCACCTCGGCGCGGCCGGTCATGCCCAGCGTAGTGGCCACTTCGGGAAAGCGCTTGAGCACCTGCTCGGCCTTGAGGTCGAGCTCCTTGGCTTGAGCGAGGCCGATGGAGGGCGCGCGGCGAATGGTCACCACCGCGTCGCCTTCTTCGATGCGCGGAATGAAGTCGGCGCCGGCGCGCCCCAGGAGCACGAAGCTACCCACCAGCGCCGCCGTGGAGACGACCAGCGCAGGAACCTTGAAGTGGAGGGCGCGCGCCAGGCCCGCTGCATAGTTTCGCTCGGCCCACGCGAGCCAGCGCGCAGTGGCCTTCTTGGGCGGCGGCACGAAGGTGACCAGCAGCGCAGGGAAGAAGAGCAGCGCGTACACCAGCGCGCCGAACAGCGCCGAAGCCATGGTGATGGCCATGGGCCGGAACATCTTGCCCTCGATGCCTTCGAGCGCCAGGAGCGGCAAGTACACCAGCATGATGATGGCCACCGAGAACGCCACCGGACGCACCACCGCGCTCGCCACATCGGCGTAGGCGCCGCGGCGCGCCCTCCCCGCCAGCGTTCTGCCCGCGGTAAAGGCCATCACGCCTTCCAAGATGATGATGGGACCGTCGACCAGGAAGCCAAAGTCGATGGCGCCGAGGCTCATGAGATCGCCGGTGACGCCGAAGATGAGCATGCCGAACACGGCGATGGACATCGATACGAAGATGCCGAGCACCACCGTGAGCGCGCCGCGCACCGTTCCCAACAAGAGCGCCAGCACGATGGTGACCACCAGCACGCCCTCGATGAGGTTCTTCACGACCGTGCCCACAGTGCGCCCCACGAAGTCGCCGCGATCGTAGATGGGCTCGATGATGACCCCGGGCGGCAGCTTCTTCTGAATCTCGACCGTACGCGTCTTCACCGCGGCGATGACGTCGCGGCTGTTGGCCCCGATGAGCATCATGGTGACGCCGGTCACGGCCTCGCCCTCGCCGTCGCGGGTGATGACGCCGTGGCGCAGCGCAGAGCCCACGCGCACCTGGCCGATGTGCCGCACCAAGAGCGGCGTGCCATCGGCGCCCATGCGCAGCACCACGTTGGAGATCTCTTCTTCGCTCTTGAGCGCGCCCACGGCAGTGAGCGTGAATGACTCGGCGCCGCGGTCGAGGTAGCCCCCGCCGACGTTGACGTTGGACTTTGCCAGCGCGTCGGCCACGTCGCGCAGGGTCATCTCGTGCGCGTGGAGGCGCCCGCGATCGACCACCACCTGATACTCCTTGAGCTCGCCGCCCATGGTGTTGACTTCGATGACGCCGGTGACGCCCCGAAGCTGCGGCACGATTTCCCAGTCGAGGATGGTGCGCAGCTGCATGGGCGAGTGCTTTTCGGAGCGCACCACGAACTGGTAAATCTCGCCGAGGCCACCCGACACCGGCGAGAGCTCGGGCTTGCCCGCGCTCTTGGGCAGCGTCTCTTCCACGCCCCGCACGCGCTCCAGCACCATCTGCCGGGCGAACCAGATGTCGGTTCCCTCTTTGAAGATGACGGTGACCGCCGAGAGGCCACCGCGGCTCACGGAACGGAGCTCGGTGAGCTGAGGAAGGCCGTTGAGCGCCGCTTCCATGGGGAAGGTCACGGTGCGCTCGACCTCGATGGGCGAGAGGCCTGGCGCGTCGGTGAGGACCGATACCTGGACGGTGGAGACGTCGGGAATGGCGTCGATGGGCAGCGCGCGTACCGCGAGACCGCCGCCCACGAGGAGCACGGCCAGGAGCACCAGGACGATGACGCGAAGCCGAATGGAGGCGCGAACGATGGCGTCGAGCATGGCTAGCGGAAGATCTCCGACTTGAGCGCGAATACCCCTTTGGAGACCACGGTTTCGCCGGCCGAGAGCCCGGTGGCGATCTCCACGCGCACGCCGTCTTCGGCGCCCACCGTTACCGAGCGTGGCTCCACCGCGCCGGGCTCGCGCACCACGAACACGGTGGGCTTGCCGTCGACCATGGTGAGCGCCTCGCGCGGGAGCAGGAACCCGGCGGTGGGCTTGTTGAGGGTGTGAATCTTGGCCAGCACCGACTGACCGGGGCGCAAGAGGCGCTCGGCGTTCTCCACCACCACGCGCACGTCGCCGCTGCGCGTGTCGCGGTCGATGACGTCGCCCACGTGGGCGATGCGGCCCTCGAGCGTTTTGGAGGTGTTGCCCTGGGGGGTAATCTCCACGCGATCGCCGGGGTGCATGTTCGAGAGCTCGCGCTCGAAGACCGCGAGCTCAATCCACACCTGCGATAGATCGGCCACCCGGAAGAGCATGGCGCTGGCGTCGACCGACTGCCCGCGCGACATGGGGGCGTCGATGATCTTGCCGGCGATGGGGCTGGTTATGCGCATGACGCCCAGCGCTCCGCCGCTTCCGCCGCCCAGAGCGTTGACCCGTTGCTGCGCGGCGATGAAGTCGGCTTTCGCCGCCTCGGCGGTGGCACGGGCCAGCTCGGCGTCGCGCTTGGCGGAGACGCGCGCCTCGGCCAGTTGCGCCTCGCGGGTCTCGTTGGCCTTGGCCGCCGTCAGGTGCGCTTGCGCCGACTGCAGCGACGTTTGCGCCTGCCCGAGCTCGGTGCTCTCGAGCTCTGCCAGCACGTCGGTGGCCTTGACCTCGTCGCCCACGAACTTGTTGATGGTGCGCAAGCGACCTGGCATGCGCGAGCTGATGACAGCTACCTTCTGCGGATCGAAGGTCACGGTGCCGGTGACGTTGTCGGTGGGTGAGAGGCTGCCGGTCTCGACCTTTGCGAACGCCAGGCCCGAGCGCGCAGCAAACGCGTCGGAGTAGCGAATCCACTGCCCGTCGAAGGTGGGCACGTCGCGCGGCGGATCGGCTGCCTCCGGAGCGCCCTTGTGTAACGCCGCGTACGCTGCGGCCGCCGTGACCAGCAGGGCGAGGAGAGCGATGAGCCCTCGTTTGGTCCAGACCTTCATAGTGGCGCGCCTCCTACGGCGAATTCCAGGGCGATATACTCGAGCCACGCGGCCTCGAGCGCATCGGTGCGGAGTGCACGCACCCGCGCGACGTCGCGCGCCGCGGCCGTTACACGAAAGATGTCGAAGCGCCCGGCGAGCCATCCGGTTTCCACCAGCTCGAGGGTGCGCTCGGCCGCCGGCAGACCCTTATCGCTCAGCACGGCCAGCTCGCGGCGGCGCGATTCGTAGGCCCCCAGGCGACCGGACACGTCGCGTACCACCTGCCGCAACAGAAGCTCCAGGCGCTCCTGCTCGGCTTGCGTCCGCGCGTCGGTGACCGCGCGCGCCTGCTGGTTGCGCTGGGCCACCGGCAGCTCCACGCTAAGCCCCACTTGCCCGAAGATGGGCGAAACTGGCGCCGCGTCGACGCCCAAATACACGCTGAGCCGGGGAAAAAGCTCGCTCTTCAGTCGGTCGCTGGTGGCCATGAGCGCCGCCACCTGGGCCCGGGCCTGGGCCAGCTCCGGCTTGTGGTTGAGCGCCCGGGCCACCAGCTGGTTCTCTGCGGCGGGAGGCTGCGGGTTGCCGAGCGGCGAGGTGAGGGTGAGCGGCGCGGCTGCCGACATGTCGAGCAGCGACCGCAGGTGCATCAGGTAGGCGTCGCGCTCGCGGCTCGCAGACTCGCGCTGGCTCTGCAGCACCGAGAGCTCGCTCCGGGCCGAGGTCTCGTCGACGTCGCCGGAAGCGCCGGCGTCGGCGCGGGCCGTAGAGGCACGGAGAATGCGCTCGGCGATGGCGATGAGAGCGTCGACCTCGTCCATGCGGCGCGCCCAGGCGACCACATGAATGTAAGCTGCAAATACCTCGCTGCGTGCCTGCTTGCGAATGGTGGCGAGCCCCGCCTGCGCTACGCCCACGCCGCGATCGGCCTCGCGCTTGCGTGCACCGGGCGCGCCGCCCAGATCGATGGGCACGTCGAGCGCCGCCGCGTAGCCCAGGTCGCCGAAGAACGAGCCGCCGGTCACGGCCGGGCGGGCTTCGCCGGAGAGCCGCGGATTGCCTGGAAAACGCAGCCCTGCGCCCACCCTGCGCGCGTTCGCTTCGCGGACCCCGTACTGCGCCAGCACCACCTGCGGCGCTACCTCGTTGGCGCGCCGCAGCGCCTCTTCCAGGCTCAACGTGGTGGGCGCAGCGGGCCGCGGCTCCTCGGCCGACGCCAGCCGGAGCACCGTTGCGAGCGCCACGACGATCGCCAGAATGGGGATGATTTTGCGCATGGGATAGGACTCGAATTCGAGCGGATACTACCTTACGACTTGTTCATCATTCAAGCTCTGCGCCACGCAAATACGCATCGGCGTCGCCTTGGCGCAATCGTTTGAGGTGCAACGATCGGCGCATTCTCGTAGATGAGGCAGTCCGCCACACCAGACGACACAGTATGATGCGCGTCATGCAAGCGACGCTTCGGTCTCGTTCGTGGCTCATGCCGTGCGTTCTCGTGGTTGGGTGCGCACGGGGTAGCAACGTTCCGCCTCCCGCAGCCCCAGGCGGCGCCGATGGTCCGCAGCACTTTGTGCCCGACGAGCAGCTCGACGCAGAGCTCCGCACGTACGCCGAGAATTTCGGGCTCAAGCTGGGCGCGCCGCAGAGTCCGCGCATCACCAAGGACGGTAAGGCGGTGCTCTTTCTTCGGGCCAAGCCCAAGGACCCGAAGCAGTCGCTCTTCGAGATAGACGTGGCCACCGGGCAGCTCACCGAGCTCATCACGGCCACCACGCTCCTGGGCAAGGAAGAGACGCTGAGCCCCGAAGAGAAGGCCCGGCGTGAGCGCATGCGCATCGTGGCCCGGGGGCTCGCCTCGTTCGAGGAGAGCGAGGACGGGAGCAAGATCC
The DNA here is from genome assembly GCA_038210445.1 of Polyangiales bacterium. Taxonomy (GTDB): domain Bacteria; phylum Myxococcota_A; class Polyangia; order Polyangiales; family Polyangiaceae; genus JABFRG01. The sequence continues at coordinate 2,566 of JBBQWQ010000119.1, read as the reverse complement.
TGGTGCCGCTCTCGGGGCGCATCTTCGTGTACGACCGGGCGAAGAAGACCGCGCGGGAGCTGCCCACCGGCGAGAGCATCGTCGACCCGCACTTCTCGCACGACGGCAAGCTGGTGGGCTACGCCCGTGGCCACGACTGCTACGTTATCGGCGCGGAGGGCGGCGCCGAGCGCGCGCTCACCCGCGGCGGCACCGAGGAGCACGAGTACGGCACCGCCGAGTTCATCGCGCAAGAGGAGCTGGGGCGCACCCGGGGCTTCTTCTTCTCGCCCGACGATCGCACGGTGCTGGTGCAAGAGACCGAGCAGAAAGACGTGGAACGGCTGAGCTTGCCCGACACGGCGCACCCGGAGAGGCCGCTCGATCGACCGTTTTACCCGCGCGCAGGAAAGACCAACGCCAAGGTCGGCTTCTCGCTGGTGCCCGCCGCGGGCGGCGCCGGGCGGCCGCTCACCTGGGACAAGGAGAAGTATCCGTACGTGGCCAAGGTGGTGTGGCAGAAGGGCGCGCCGCTCACGTTGGTGGTGCTGAGCCGCCTGCAGAAGGACCTGGCAATGCTCACCTTCGACGACGCCGGCGCCGCCAAGGTGGCGCTCGAGGAGCACGACGACGCCTGGCTCGAGGTCGACGGCACCACGCCCGAGTGGATCGATGGCGGCAAGGCGTTCCTGTGGGGCACCGATCGCAAGGGTCGCTGGGAGCTCTCGCTTCGGGCCCCCAACGGCGCCGTGGTGAGGTCGCTGGTCGATGGATTCTACAACTATCGCGGGGTGGCCAAGGTCGACGAGAAGACGCGCCAGGTGTTCTTTCGCGGCAGCCGAATCTCGCCGCTCATGAGCGGGCTCTACACGGCCAACCTGGAGGGCGGCGCACCCCTCGCGGTGTTGGAGCCCGATCATGGCAACGTCGATCCCCGCTTCGGTAGCTCGCCTTCGGTGTTCGCTTCCCTGGAGGGCAACCAGTCGGAGCTGTCGAGCTGGCACGTGCGCACTGCGCAGGGGCAGGAGCTGGCCAAGCTGCCCAGCCTCGCCGAGAAGCCGGCACGCATGCCGCGGGTGCAGTTCGTTCGGGCCGGCGGCAAAGACGACATCGAGGTGGCGCTGCTGCGGCCCGAGGGCGCGGCGCCGGGCGTGAAGCTACCTCTCGTCGACGCGGCCTATGGCGGTCCGCACGTGGCGCTCGCCACCTACAGCGCGTCGGCCTACGTGCGCGCGCAGTGGGTGGCCGACAAGACCCACGCCATCGTCGCAGTGTTCGACGTGCGCGGTACGCCCCACCGCGGCCGCGAGTGGGAGCGGGCAATCGCTGGGCACCTGGGCGACGTGCCCCTCGACGGCCACGCAGCCATCATGCAGGAGCTCGGGCGCACGCTGCCCGACGCCGACCCCGCGCGCATTGGAATCTTCGGCTGGTCCTTCGGCGGCTACCTCTCGACGCTCGCGGCAGTGCGCCGCCCCGATGTGTTCAAGGCCGCCGTCGCCGGCGCACCGGTCATCGATTGGCGCGACTACGACACCGCCTACACCGAGCGCTTCCTCGGTCTACCCGCCGCCGAGAAGGCCGCCTACGACGCAGCGTCTGTGCTCAGCTACATTCAGCCCGGGCAGAAGATCGCGCCGCTCCTGGTGGTGCACGGCACCGCCGACGACAACGTCTTCTTCCTGCACTCGCTCAAGTTCACCGAAGCCATGAACCGCGCCGGCCTCCCCTACGACTTCATGCCGCTCCCCGGCATCACGCACATCCTGGCCGAGCCCCAGCTCACCGCCCGCGTCTGGTCGCGGATGATGCTCTTTCTCCGAGAAAAGCTCCGCGGCTAGCCTCGCTTGGGAGAGGTGCGCGGAGGCAGGGCCGATCGCCGTGCGGCGAGGTGGGGCGCCGCGCGGAGAGCGGGCTACGCGAGCAGCGCCGCATTGAGGTGCGCGGTATGGAAGGCGGCGTCCCTGCCGTCCGGCTCTGGGGGAGGGGAGAAGCCGATCGCCGTGCGGCGAGGTGGGGCGCCGCGCGGAGAGCGGGCTACGCGAGCCGCCTGTGGTGCGGGTAGGTAGCGGCGTCCAATGCTTGGAGGGGAGTTTCGAGGCGGGGGCGTTTGGACGACTGCATCAAGCGCCGCATTGAGGTGCGCGGTATGGAAGGCGGCGTCCACGTACGCCCGCCTCCGCTGCGACGCCCCACCCTGCCGCCCGGCTCTGCGGTGAGTGGGTGGTGCGGAGGAGGGGGATGAAGCGGAGGAAGGGGAGAAGCGGAGAAGCGGAGGAAGGGGATGAAGCGGATGAAGCGGAGGAAGGGGAGAAGGGGAGAAGCGGAGGAAGGGGAGAGGCGGAGAAGCGGAGGAAGGGGATGAAGCGGATGAAGCGGAGAACGGTAGGTGAAGAGAGGAGGTGAAGAGAGGAGGAGAGGAGAGGAGGAGAGGAGAGGAGGAGAGGAGAGGAGGAGAGGAGGAGAGGAGGAGAGAAGGGAGGAGGGAGAAGGGAGGAGGGAGAAGGGAGGAGGGAGAAGGGAGGAGGGAGAAGGGAGAAGGGAGAAGGGAGAAGGGAGAAGGGAGAAGGGAGAAGGGAGAAGGGAG
>JBBQWQ010000118.1:0-9218 GCA_038210445.1 Polyangiales bacterium | reverse complement strand
CTCCGGCCGGGCGACAGCAACGGCGAGACAGCGTTCCTCCCGCGCGAGACGCGTAGTTTCGAAGTCACCCACGTCCACGGCCTCTGGCACCTCGACTTCCACGAAGGTTCACGCGCGGTCCTCCTGCCCAGCGGCGTGTGGGAGAAGCCCAAAGTCCTCGGCGTTCTCGACGATCGCTCGCGCCTCTGCTGTCACCTGCAGTGGTACACGGATGAAACGACGGAGGCGCTCATCCACGCCCTCATGCAAGCACTCCAGAAGCGCGGCCTGCCGCGTGCCCTGCTTACCGACACCGGCGCGGCCATGCTCGCCGCCGAGACCACCGAGGGCTGGAGCGACTTGGCATTGTTCACCATACCACGCTGCCGTATTCGCCTGAACAGAACGGAAAGCAGGAGTCCTTCTGGGGGCAGGTCGAAGGACGCCTGATCGCAATGCTCGAGGGGGAGCAGCTCCTCACGCTCGAACTTCTCAACACCGCGTCTCCAGCGTGGGTCGAGCACGAGTACCACCAGAAGGAGCAGTCCGAGATCAAGGAGACGCCGCTGGCGCGCTTCATGCGCGGGCCCACCGTCAGGCGCGAGTGCCCTCCCCGTCGGGGATCACGAAGCGCATCGCAGCCTGCTCAAGCAGCGGAGTCGAGCAAACCGAAGCGCGCAGGCTGCCGGTACCGGTCCGGGGCAGAGCTCCTGCGCACCCTCGGCATCGACACCTTCGCGAGCCCGAACGGTCAAGGCCGCATGCGCATGCTCGCGCTCGTGCGCGATGAGGACGAGGTGCGCAGGTTCCTCCAGGCCCTCGGCGAGCCCACCACTCTCCCCAGGCGCGCGCCTGCGCGAGGGCCGCCCTATTGGGCAAGTCGCGCGCTGCGCATCCGCAGCGGTAGAGGCGCCGCGTAGTCTCCCTCGCACCTGGAGAGCCCCGAGGCTCTCGGGCACCGATCCGCGCTTCGCTCAGAATTCGCGCCCAACGTGCCCGAATTTCTCGCCCCTCCCGCCGACTATCCGGCCATTCACACATGTGAGACCGCTCGGTACCACCGCCGGCTGGCCCCGCCCTTCTTGCCTCACAGGCCTTCGAATCAGTTGCGCACCACGTGAATCCTGCATGCGTCCTCACTTCGCGTTGCTCTCCCTCGCCACCGCCATTGTCGTCGCAGCCTGCAGCGGCGCCACGACCCCCGACACCGGCGCATCGGGCAACGCGAGCAACAGCAGCGGCGGAAGCAGCGGCGGCGCCAGCGACGCGAGCGCCGAGCCCGATCCGTTTGCCGGCCCCTCCACCTGCACCAGCGGCAAGACCTTCGTCGGTCGCCAAGGCGAGAGCATGCGGCCGGGCGAGGCGTGCAACACGTGCCACAAGCCCCAGCGCGTGAACCGCATCTTCGCGTTCGCCGGCGCGGGGTACCCCAGCGGTCACGAGCCCAACGACTGCGTGGGCACTGTCAAGGGACCGCTGCAGGTAGTGATTGCCGACGCCAACAACGCCGAAGTGAAGGTTCCGGTCAGCGCCGGCAACAATGGCAACTTCGCGCTCCTCACCACGAAGCTGGTGGCCCCCTTCACGGTGCGCGTCGAGAACACCGCCACCGGCAAGTCGCGCGCGATGGCCCGCACCCTGGCAGCGGGCGAGGGCGACTGCAATAGCTGCCACACCGACCCGGGCGCGAGCTCCGCCCCTGGGCGCATCGTCGCGCCCTGAGCGGCCTCTACCGTGGGTATCCATCGCTGCCGCGGTAGGAGACGGCCAGGCCGGCGTAAAGATCGTGCCAGATGGATGGCTCCACGAAGACCTGCGGCATATAGGTGAGCTCTGCATGCATCGCGAGCGCTCCGGTGACGCGCCATTGGAGTCCCGTGGTCAGCCGGTATCCCAGCCGCGGCTCGGGCGTTGCGCGCAGGAACGCGCCCGGCGCAGCGACCCAGGTCACGCGCGAGCCGAGGTTGACGCCGAACATCGGTATCAGCTCCAGCAAGAGAAGCGCGATGGCCCGGCACTGGAGCTCGAAGCCCGGATCGCACTTGGGACCGTTCGCGGTGCGATACCAGGGCGATAGCAGCGATACCCGGAACAGCGCAGCCGTGTCGACGTACCATGAAGGCGTCGTCTGCACTTTGAGGTCGACGGTGGCGCCGAAGAGCGGCGCCGGGGCCGCGAAAGCCAGACCCACATCAACGCGGGGCGCGATGCCCAACCTACCGCGCGCCGACACCTGCGGCTGGCGTATCACGGCGGGAGTGAGCTTGCCCTCGGCCCCGGTCTGCGCATCTTGTCGACCCGCCGTCTCCAGGCTGCCCCCCGCCTGCGCGGTGCCGGGCTCAATGGACCGGGGCACGACGAAGAGCCCCGGCGAGAAGCACCCCGTGAGGCTGATGCCGCCGACCACCAGGCCGACGCGCCCCAGCATGTTCAACGACAAGCCGCGCCGCTCGGGCCCAGCCACACGGGGCAGGCGGGTACGAACTGCGAGCGCCGGGAGCCGTAGCACTGCCCGAAGTCCGCGCAGCTGGTGCCCACTCCGAAGCACACTTCCATCTCCTTCCGAGTGCTCGACGAAAAAGTGTAGAGATCGCTGAAGCAATCACCGCGAATCGCACTGACGTCCGAGTCTGGACACCGCCCGCGATATCGGGTCACGCAGCTATCCAGGTAGGCTGGGTCCTTGATGCCGTCGAAGCGTTGCCCGCCAAACTGCGCCAGCCCATACCCGAGCAGGCAGTCGGCATCTGCGCCTCCCGGCGCACGCGCGAGGCTCGCAAAGACGAGCTCCGCGATATCGGGCGCGAGGGTTCCCTTTCCTGCCAGCTCGAGGCCACACTGCGCTTCGCACCCCACCAGGTCGGTAGTTCGAGCCTTCCCGCTGGCGGGGCTCGCCAGGCACGTGGCTGCGGCCTTGCAAGCCGCAGAGCACGTGGCTGCCGCGGTACCGCTCGAGCCTCCCGACGAGGATGAGGGACCAGGGTCCGACGACGAGCACGCCATCAAGAGCAGGAGGGCTGAAACCGAAGAGTACCGCGACAACATGTGCGAGACCTCATGGGTAAGGAGAGAATTCGTGAAGTGTGAAGAGGAGGCAGAAGTTAGCCCGGCCCGTCTGCGTGCAACCACCAATGGGCGAAGAATCCCAAAACTTCAGCCAGTTGTAGAGGGTGGGATGATTGAAGTTGTAGTCGGAGACATCGATGGCGCCACGCGACCAGTCTAGATCAAAAAGTGGATCATAGGGGGGCATCGGATTCATGAGGTCGTCACTGGACGACTCATCTCGATCCCAAAGCTCGAGGTGCGTCCGATGGTGGGTCGTGGTGATCGCTCGGTGATCCGTCCAGTACCAGCCGAACATGCAGGCGTTCAGTGGAAACGAGGAAGACCATCGATCCACACACTCCGCTGTCTGGAACGTTCGAAACGTATAGTACCCGGGATTGGCGCGCTCGGCCCGCATCTTGCCGTAGATGTCCAGTTGGTCGCAGCCCCAGCAGTCGTCGATTCCAGTAGTGTCGTAGGACTTCACCCGGACCTCGAGATCATGCTCCCATGTAGGGTGGTAGACGCCTGGCTGGTAGTACGGCGCCATCTCGAGTGAGCTGAGGACTGGCTTGTGGTCGGAAAGGCGCGTGCTCCGGTTACTCGAGAGAGAAGGCGCCTCTGAACCGCGCCATCGTTCAGCGCAATGAGGACAGCCATGGTGCGCTGCTCTTTGTCGGTTGAAACTGGCCAGTAGGGAAACGCGAACGCGGCTCACGTGACCTCCACCACGAGCGCGCTTTGGTCGCTCATTCGCAGGCCGTTGGCAGCGGTTGGCGGTCCGAGCATGGCACCCAGCTCGCGGGGGTCGGTGCCTTCAAGCCGCTCTGCAACTTCGACTTGGCGTGGCCGAAGGGGATCGACCCCGCGCAGATCGAGGACCTCTTCTAGCTAGCCGGTGTCACGGAAGCGAAGGGCTGGACACCTCGGGAGAATCGCTCCCGGGGGTGGTCGAGCCGCGCATCGTCAGGAGAGAAGAACCATGTTCAATCGGATTCGAAACGCACGGGCCAAGCGCACCACGTGGGGCGTGGCCGTCGGCCTCGCCACCCTCGCTGTCACGCTATGTTCCGCATGCACCGGGGAGACCAAAGCTGCTGACGCCTCGCCAGGCGAGCCCGACGATGTCACGGGCACCACGAGCCAGGCGCTGGGCGAGGCAGCGTGCGCCACCGTTGCCATCACCTCGACCAACGGCGCGATCCTGTCCGCTCCCGACAGCGCCGCCAATTCGCCTGACGATCAGTACAATCCAGCGGGTTGCCCGAAGCAGTTCGTCGTGGAGGTGACCGGCCTCAGTGGGACCGAGTTCGTGACGACCGGGCCGTCGTGGGGCGATGAGCCGCTGCCGAGCACGGCCGCTGAGTGTGCAAACGCCCGATCCATCGTGTCTTGGTACGCTTACCACCCCGCGGCCTCCATCTTCCAGGTGGGCCATTGGGACACTTCGTTGGCCGGCCAGATGCGCTATCAAGGAATCTGGGATGGTTCGCCGGCGCACTGCACGCTCGTGCCGGTCAGCGGCTATCCGACCGGGGCATGGCCTCCGGCTGGATATGCCAAGTTTCGCGTCGCCATGCAGAACTGGCAATGGGTCAACGGCAAGCCCGACTACAAGTTTGCGGGGCTGTCTCGAATTACCGGACCCAAGTAGACGCCGACCAGCGCTCCGCGCGCCGAAAACGACCTCGTGTCCGCGCTTGCGCCAAGCGCGCGCGAGTCCCGTTCCGATGTGACCACTGCCGATGATGCAGATCTTGATGTCGCGTCTCCCTACGAGGTTCGTGGGTAGATCCAGCGTGCCAGCCAGCGCGTCAAGCGCGGCATGAGCACGTAGGTCATCAAGAATACTTCGATAACGATGGTGACGAGCAGCCGAACTGGCTGTGGAGCGGCGGCGAGTGCGATGCCAACGAGCTGCCCGATCGAGAGCACGAGCCCGTACACGACCCCGATCATTACGAGCGCCATGCGGAGGCGCGAGGGCTGCGGGACGACGGTCCCGGCGGGCGGGGTGAACCAGAGCTCGAGACCAGTGAGACGGCTCCACACCGCGTCCGCCTCGACCAGATCGGGCACCTCGGCGAGCGCATGACGACGCAGCTCACTGGCCTCAAAGGCGCGCAAGTTGGCCACGCTGTCGAAGCGGAACAGGCTCGTATAGACCAGCGGCTCGTCCGCGCCTGGCCGCTCGACCCGTGCATCCAGATACCCCGGCATCTCTTTTGCGCCGTCGATCAGCCGCGCGAGCCAAGCCTCGTACGCTACTCCCGCGCCCACCCGCACACGGCGCGTCACGACGACGGTGACGGGCTCCTCGTCCCGCCGCGCTGCCGGTCCGGCGGGGGTATCTGGCAGGCTCACTCTCACCAGAACGCCGGCCGCTCGGGCATCGAAGCGTGGCACTTTCTGCAGTCGCGATGATCGTCGGAGACGTCTTCGAGCGAGCTACAGGCGGTACATCGCACCCAGATCCGGTTGATGCGCGTCGGCGTCCACACGCTGGTCCAGACCGATGCCACGAAGCTCTCGCCGAACAGCTCCTTCATCGCGACCGCGTGGTGTTTGCCGAGCGCCCGCTTCATTGCCGCCTCGTCTTGCCACGCGGTGACGGTGAAGCCGCGCAGGCCGGTGAAGCCCGTGACAATCGAGATGAACCCGGGCTCGGCGTTGAAGTCCGCCACGTTATCGCGTGAGTGGGCACGGATGCGCTCGCGCTCGGCCGGGTCTTTGGCGGTGATCCAGGTGAGCGCGATGGCTCCCGGCGGATCCGTGTTGCCAGTTCCCGCGCGCATCGCGTAGCCGTATTGTGCCGTGGGCGACTCGATCGGCTCCGCGAGCGCCATTGCGACGAACTCCGTCGGACTGAGCGGCCCGACCCGTGGCGCCTCGTACCAAGCAGGCCTTTGCTCGAGCCCAACGTGCTTGATAATGCGGCGCGACAGCGCGCGATCGAAGAGCCCCACCGACACCATAATCTTTGATCCTTCGATCGGCCGCTTCGCGAGACGACTCCCACATTCCGCGCAGAAGGCCCGCTCATTGGCGGCAGAAGAGCGATACCAGCGGATATGCTCCTCACCCTCCCAACACGCGCTCGCCCGGTCAGCGACGAGCATCGCGAAGAAGTTGCTGTGAAGCTTCTGGCAATCAGAACAGTGACAGGCGACGACGCCCACGCTGCTCGCAGGCAGGTGCACTCGTACGCGCCCGCAATGGCACGCTCCGGGCAGTGTATCCGTCGTCGCCGGCTCACTCACGTGGTCACCGCCGTGGCTCCCCACGCCGGGTTCGTCGCCGTCATGTGGAGCTGAAACGCGTCTCCGGCATGGCCCGGGTAGCGCTTCTTCATTTCGGCTTCGAGCACGTCGCCACGCAAACCGGCGTCGAGGAATCGAAGGAGGTCGCCGACATAGGCCCGCTGCGCGAGGAGCACGTTTCCGTCGGTGATCGGCCCGTGCCCGGTGATCACGCGAACACCCGGACCGGGGTGCGCGCTGATGACTCCGTCGAGGTACGCGAGCCAGTTCAGGAGGGATTGACGATCGACGCCGATCCCCGCCCACGCATGCACGTGGTTGTAGGCGAGGTCCGACGCAAAGAGCGTCTGGAGCGACTCCATCCACAAGCACGTCAGCCGCGTGAACTCGGACGGTCCGGGGGTCACCCACGGCTTGAGCGTGACGCTCGGCGTTCCCGGCAGCGACACGCCTTCCGGCGGCATGACCTCGAGGATCGCGCGGTAGTCCATGACCGCCGCGGACAAGTCTGGACTCGGCAGCATCCCATACTGCTCCATCGTCGTGGCCATGTTGACGATGTCGTCGCCGATCTCCGCCGTGGCGACGAGCACGGGCACCTTCGGGAAGCGCTCGCGAAGCGCCTTGATGCCGAAGAAGATGTCGGGGTGGCCATGGGAGAGCACGATGGCGTGCAGCTCGCGCCCCGACCGCGCGACGAAGTCGGCGACACGCGCGCCGTCCTCGTTGCCATTGCTCGCCGTGTCGATGAGCAAGGCGTGCTTGTCGTTGGCGAGCAGCCAGGCGTTGGCGTTGAAGTAGGGATGCACGAAGCGTCGGAGCTCGACACCAGGCGCGAGGACGACAGTGTCAGACGCGGCATTGGAGAGAGTCATTGTCTTGATTCCTCAGCGGCCTAGCGTGTCAATGATGAGGTTCGCAGTCTCGGTGCCGGAGAAGTTCTGCTGGCCCGTGATCAGGTTGCCGTCGCGGACCGCGAAGCCTCGCCACATGCCCGCCTGGACGAAGTTCGCGCCGAGCTTCCGGAGCTCGTCCTCGATGCGCCAGGGCATCAGGTGCTTGTCCCGCGGCATCGCGCCCATATCCCATACAGCGTTGTCGGCGAAATCCTCCTCGACGTTGGCAAAGCCGGTGACGGTCTTGCCCTTCGCGAGCAGCTCGCCATTCGACAGCTTCGCGTAGCGCAGCACGGCGACGCCGTGGCACAGCGCGCTGGCGAGCTTGCCCGTCTCGTAGAATTCGACGAACTTCTTGTGCAGCTCGGTGGCCTTCTCGAAGCTGAACATCGGCGCTTGGCCGCCCGCGACGACGATCGCGTCGAAGCGCGCGACCTGGATCTCGGAGACCGGCTTGGTCTTCTCCACGAGTGCGGCGAGGGCCGCCGTGTGGATGAAGCCCAGGCTGATGAGGTCCGACGCCGAGTAGCCGCTTGCGTCGCGGGGGTCGCTCATCCCGTCCGCCTCGCACTTGCCGCCAGCGGGGCTAAAAATTTCGATTTCGTAGCCCGCCTCGTGGAACGCGTGAAACGGGTGCGTCAGCTCGGACCACCAGAAGCCGACCGGCCAGCCCGTGGTGGTGGAGGTCGCCGGATTTGCGATAACGATCGCCACGCGCTTCGGCTTGCTCTTGTTCGACGGATTCGCGTCTCTGAGGCTCATGTCGTTCGCTCCTTGGGCGAGGACCTGACGTCCTCGTGGAAACGAACATCGGGCACGGGACCCATGTCGGCAACATTACATAGTGCAACGCGTAGTTGCATGCCGTGCAACTACCGCTTCGGTCGCGGTCGCCTTCGGGTCTGACCCGAAGTCGGGTCCGTCGCGTCGAGCCGGGTGCGCGGATCATCGTGCCGATCGCCCGCTGCGTCGCGCGATGCGCGCAAGAAGACATCGCGGAGGAAGCGATGACCGGCGTCACCGTCGACGCGCGGATGCCAGACGAGGCTGAGCGCGTAGGGCCGCAGTTTGATCGGCACCTCGAGGAGCTGAAGCGCCAACGAACTCTCGTAGCGCCGCGCAATGCGCTCCGAGACCGTGAGCACGTAGTCGGTCTCGGCGACGAGCTGCAGCGCCGTCACGAAGTAGGGCACGGCGCGCGCGACGGTCCGCGTGAGCCCCCGCTCGCGCAAGACATCGTCGAGGTAGCCGCCGGGCTTGCCGCGCGGGGCCACTTGAATGTGGGCGAGGCCGACAAATTGCTCGAGCGTGAGGCGCTTGCCAACTCCTGGATGCCCTTTTCGTACGACCGCCATGAAGCGATCCGTGAGCAATTGACGGCTACGCATCTCTTGCGGCAGGTCGCCATAGATTCCGACTGCGACATCCGATCCCTGGTCGCGCAGCAGGGCGGGGTCGTCTGGCGTGTTCGGTACGAATCGGATGCAGACCTGCGGAGCCTCCTCGCGGAGGATGCGGTCCACCGTCGCGCCGAGGATCGTCAGCACGTAGTCGCTCGCGTGCACGACGAACGTTCGCGACAGCTCCCTGGCAACGAACGCACGCTCGGGCGCGAGCGCCCGGCGCGCCTCATTCACCGCATTGTGTACCTGCTCTTTCAGCGCGATCGCGCGGGGTGTCAGGAGCATCCCGCGACCGGAGCGCACCAGGATCGGGTCGGCCAGGCGCTCCCGGATCCGCGCGAGCGCGTGGCTCATCGCCGGTGTCGAGAGTCCGACCCGCCGCGCGGCGCCCGTGACGCTGCCTTCCTGCAGCAGCGCGTCGAGCGAGACCAGTAGACCGAGGTCGGTTGATTGCATGCGGTGGAGAATAGGACGTCGTAGGCACGATCGGCGGAGAAGGCTTGGGAGGGACGGTGGCTGGTGGTCGAGTGAAACGCCGTCGTCCAGTCGGGCCGGAAGTGGGCGATTCGGTGGTGTCCTCGAGGCGCAGGTGTGCCTCGGCGCGACGAAGCGCGCGGTGGCGGAGAGAGAGA
>JBBQWQ010000117.1:0-10304 GCA_038210445.1 Polyangiales bacterium | reverse complement strand
GCGAACCTCCGCAAAATTTTCCCGGCGGTTCAGTTTGTCGTCACGACGCACGCGGGGCCAGTGATCTCCAGCGCGCCAGCGGGAACGGTACGGCTGCTCGACGGGTGCCGGGTTGTCGACGTGGGAAGCACGGCCGGGAAGGACATCAACACCCTCCTCCGCGGTTTGATGGGTACAGGTGCACGGCCGCAATCGGTCCAGAACGCGCTGGATGAGCTGTCGGTGCTCGTGGAGGACGAGAACATCTACGAAGCCACACGGGCAGCGGATGCTCTCGCAAAGGACTTGGGAGAAGACGATCCGACGATCGTCGCGGCGAGGTGGGAACTCAAGTTTGCGGCCGGGGAGCGAAATGAGAAAGATCACAAAACGCATTGAGCCCAAGGACTCGGGTCTGGCTGAATGGAGAAAGACGCCTGGCGCAGAGTGGAACGGGGGGCAGCTCAGCGACACTGGGCGCGAGGCCCTGCGCTCGGATCAGTCTGGGTTGTGCGCCTATTGCATGACCCCAATTCAACAAGTGAAGGTTGAACACTTCATCCCCCGCCACCACGGTGTACAAGTGCACTTTGACTGGAACAACTTGCTTGCGGTATGTCAGGGAGACGCTGGAGGGCCAAAAGACGACAGTCGTTTTCATTGTGACGCTCGCCGCGGCAACTTGACAAAGACAGATCAGGATCTGCCCCTAAATCCGATTGAGCATCCGAACATCGCGACAGTGTTCAAGTACACCTCATCGGGTGACATTGGTCCCGCCAACACTACGGACGCCGATAAGGTGCAAGAGATGATCTCCAAGCTGAACCTTCAAGCCGGCAGATTTCTCAGGGACAATAGAGCTGCGGCGTATCGTGCCGCGCAGTATCAGGTCAGGCAGCTCAAAGGAGTTACGGCGGGCAAGATACGTAATCTTCTGGCGCGCGCGCGTTCAGCCAATCCCACCGGGTCAATCACCGCATTTGCGGGAGTCGTTGAATACTACTTAGAAAAGAAGCTGCGGCAGATGTAGCAAAGCACCTGCGCGTTTCTCAGGCCTGCGGCGAGCGGTCGCTCAGAGCAGCGTAAGGCCGCCCACCTCGGGGCTGAAGCAGGTAACGCCCGGCAGATCGCGGCTGGCGAGCTCGGCGAACTTCCGCGCCGCCTCCGGGATGTTCGCAGCGAGCACGTACTCCGCCAGCGGGTCTACGAACACCGCCTCGGCGTGCGATGGCATCACCGCGCGCACCCGCAGGCGCCGGGCCGCAGTGACCGCGTCTTCCGGGGTCATGACGGCGAGCGACTCGGTGCGAATGCGGGTGCCGTCTACCGGCAGAATGGCGAACGTGGGACGAAAACGCTCGGCGATGGCTTCCAGTTCCGGATGGAGCCGGGTATCGCCTGCAAAGTACACGCGTGGCGGCGAAGAGCCTGCCACCGCGCCCGGCGGAGCGGCCGGCCCCTCGACCACGAAGCCCACTTCGTACACGTCGTGGAGCGCGGGGACAGCGTGCACGCGGACCGGCCCCACCATGAGGCTCTCCCAGGCGCGGAGCACATGGGCTTCGCGAAAGCCGCTTCGACGAGCGTGCGCGGCGAGGCCCTCGGTGGCGACCACCACGACCGCGCGCTTGTCCATCTGGTCCATCGCGCGAAAGTCGGCGTGATCCGGGTGCTCGTGGCTCACCAGGATGGCGTCGAGGCGCTCGAGCTGGGCAGGCGCTACGGCGGGCCCGTGGGCGTGGTCGAGGGCGCCGAAAGCCGGATCGTAGAACCACGGATCGGTGAGCATGCGCATGCCCGCGACGCAGATGAGGTGCGTGGAGTGCCCCACATGCACGATGCCGTCGCGCGCACCCACCACAGCCAGCGATTCTGTGTACAATGCACGCGCAGCGCCGGCCACCGCGCGCCAGTTGTCGAGCCGACCGCCCAGCGAGAGCACCTCGAGCGCCGAGAGGCCGAGGGCGCCGGCGAGGATGCTGCGGCGCGGAAGCCGCGAAGGCTCGGGCCCTGCATCTTGCAATGGGCGCTGGTCGTCGTTCAGTGGCGACCTTGCTCCACCAGCGCCGCCAGGGTGGGGCTCTTGCGTTCGCGGTAGGCCTCGATGCGGTCTTCGATGCGGCGCATGAACGGAAGTGTATCCCAAACGAAGAGCGCCAGCTCCTCGCGCGTGGAGCGCGGCTTGGCGCCGTCGGATCGCACCGCCCGCGGCTGACGAAAGCGCACGATGGCCTTCTGCACGCCGCTCCAGAAGCGCGCGCGCGCCTCGAGCGAGAGGATGGTCCCTCGGCGAATCTGCGCCCGGGCCTCTTCGGTGTTGCCGAAGGTGAGAAGCGCCTCTTCGAGCCAGGTGCCGTGGTCCACGTCTTGCGCCACGTGGAGCGTGAAGTAGTGGATCTCCGCGTCGCTGAAGCCGGCCCGGCGTAGCCCGGGGATCACCGCGTCGAACATGCGAGGAATCGCCCACTCGTGGCCCGGCCCCACCGCGCCCAGGCCCACCAGGAACGGCTCCTGGGTGACGATGCGTCGGTGCTCGCGGATGAACTCTGCCGCCGGCACCGGCACCTTCACGCTGTCGCCGCGATCGGGCACGGTGCTGCCCGCGGATCGCAAGAAGTGCGCGTAGAGCGTGGCGTGGTCTTCGCCCTCGGACCCCTCGCCGTACTCGTCGACCAGCACCTTCGCCAGCCAGAGCTTGGCTTCGCTGGAGGGTGCACGCACCAGCAGCCGCTCGAGATAGTTGGTGAATACACACACCAGCGGAAAGTGATTCTCGCCGAAGACGCGGTAGTCCTGCCGCGAGAAGGGGCTGGTGGCGCAGCGCTGCAGAAACAGGTGGTTGACGCCGGCGTGGCTCTCTACCTCGCGGCGCAAACGGGTGAGAAACGGACTCGTCGCCATCACTCGCCCCCTACGGCCACCGGCGCGGCGGAGCGTTCCGCCACTTCGTCGGCCCAGATGCGCCGGGGGATGCGCAGCTTCACCAGCTTGGCGCCGCCCTCTGCCGTCGGCTGCGCCTTGGGCGCCTCGTGCTCCTCGCCGGTGGGGTATTCGATGTCTTGCCAGGTGAGGCCCGCGGCCACGCCCGGCCCGTTGAGGAGACCCTCTTCGTCGCGCAGGTACGACCGGTGATCGCGCTGGATGCGCAGGTAGCGCCACGTTCGCGCGTAGAACCAGAAGAGGCCCTGGCGAATGGTCCAGGCGAAGGCCGGCCGCTTCTTCCAGAACTGTAGGGTGGCGCGGTAGGCGCTGCCCTCGCAGGCCCCGTAGGCGCGGGCGAAATTCCGATAGAACTCTTCGCGCGGAAGCCGCGTGGGGAGCACCGCGTGGAGCAAGTCGAAGAGCCGGTGGTCGGTGGTGAGCAGCTTGTCTTTGTAGGCCTTGTAAAGCTGCGTTCCCGGGAGGGGCGTGAGAATGGTGAAGAGCGGAATCATGATCGAGAGCGAGTTCACGTAGTCGAAGAGCTCGTCGAACTGCTTCTCGGTGAAGTCGGCGCGGACCATGAAAATGCCGGTGGAGAAGATGCCGTTCTCGCGCAGAATGCGGTCGGCCTTCTTGTTCTTCTCCCAGCTCGACTTCTTGCGGAGCGCCGCCAAGTTGTCGTCGCTGTTGGACTCGAAGCCCGAGAGCACCATAACCAGGCCGTTCTTGGCGAGCCGCGCCATGAGCTCGGGGTGATCGGCAGCGAAGTCGGTGCGGCCCTGGGTGAGCCAGTACTTCTTGACGCCCCTGCGCTCCAGCTCGTCGCACAGCTCGGTGGCCCTGCGCTTGTTGGTGAGAAAGTTGTCGTCGAGGACGAAGACGAAAGGCTCGGAGCAGGCCTCCATCTGGTCGACGATCTTCTTGGCCGAGAGAAAGCGCGTGCGGCGCTCGTAGAACTCCCAGATAGCGCAGAAGTTGCAATCGAAGGAGCAGCCGCGGGAGGTGAAGATCGAGGCCATGGGGCGCAGCGCCGTGAAGAAGTAACGACCCTGGTACTGCTTGATGAGGTTGCGGTCGGGCGCCGGGAGGTCGTCGAGGTTCACCGTTTGCTCGCGCTTGGGGTTCACGCGAGTGGTGCCCTCGGCGGTGCGGTAGCGGGTGCCGCGCACGCCCTCGAATGTGCGGTCCTGCGCGGCGCGCTGCGCATCCCAGCGAGCGATGAGCTCGCGAAAGGTGATCTCGCCTTCGCCCTGCACGATGACGTCGACGTAGGGCTCCTCGAACTCTTCCGGCGAGAGGGTGGGATGATGCCCGCCCACCAGCGTGAGCGCGCGCGGGCAGATGTTGCGCGCCGTCCGCAGCACCGCCTTGGCCTGGTAGGCGTCGGTGGTCATGCTGGTCGTGCCCACCACGTCGGGGTCGAAGGAGCGCAGGGTCTCCGCGAGCGCGCCCTCCTCCTCCAACCGCAGGTCGAGGATGCGGACCTCGTTCCCCTCGGCGACGGCAGTCCCCACGGTCGTCAGCGCCACGGGCTCCGAGAGCCACACGACGTTTTCGAGTCCGAGTCGCCCGTTTTCGAAGGGCGTAGGCATGACGAGCAAAATCCGCATGTAGTGTCTCCCGAAGCAGGAAGGGGCGCGACTCTCGAGATATCGCTGTTAAATCGCATTTGGATGCAGTTGCCGAAGGAAGTTCTGCCCTTTGAGCGAATTTTTTTCGGGGTCGGATGACGCAGCGAGGCGAAGACGCGGCGCTAGACCTTGCCCGTGGGGGCCGTGGCCCAGAGCCGGCGGGTGGACGTGCTGCCGCGCTCCTGCTACTGCGGCTGCATGTCGGCGAACCAGAGGCAGGGGAGCGCGGACGACTACCAGGAGCGGATTATTCTGTTCCTGGTGGCAGTGGGCATCGTGGTCCTGGCGGGTGGGTGGCTCCGCCGCCACCACCACACCAAGGCGCCGAGCGCAGAGCGGGCGGCATCGACAGCACGCACCGTGCCCCGGCTTCCCCCGCCACGGCTCCACGTCGACTTCACGCCGCAGCGGCTCACGCTCACCGGCACCGTGAGCTCGCACGCGGCGCGCGCCAAGATTCACGAGGGCGCCGCAGCGGCCTTCCCGCGGGCCGCGGTAGACGACGAGCTCACCGTGGTGGCTACGCCGGAGGCCGCAGCGTGGCTCCTCCCTGCGGTCGACGTGCTCGACGCAGCCAAGGCGGTGCGCTGGGGCTCGCTCGAGTGCAGCGGGGCGCTGGTGCGTCTTGCGGGCGAAGTGCCCACCGCCGAAGCCCAGGCCGAGCTCGCCAAGCGCCTGGCATCGATGCACGTGGAGCACGTGAAGATCGAAGCGCCCGACGTGAAGGTGGTTCAGGGCCCTGCCGTGGAGGCCGATCGCTTGAAGGCCGATATCGTCGCCCGCATGGGCGCGCGGCGCATCGAGCTCGATGACGACGGCAAGCTCACCGCCGACGGTCGCAAGGTGCTCGACGATCTGGCGCCGCTGCTGCGCGATCTGCGGGGTCTCAAGGTGGAGATCGTGGGTCACACCGATGGCGGAGGCGCACTGGTGCCGCGCGAGCCGGACGCCGGCGAGGCGGCCGACGCGGAGGCCGACGGAGCTGCGAGCGTGGCCGACGGAGGCGCGGGCGACAGGGGCGACGCTGCGACGGGTTCGACCGCATCGGCGCAGCCCGAGGCCGGAGCCGAAGCGCTGGCGCGCACCCTGACGCAGGCCCGAACGGTGCTGCAATACCTGGGCACCAAGGGCGTCGACGTGTCGCACCTCGAGGCCAAGGGCTACGGCGACACCAAGCCCCGACGCAGCAACGTGACGCCCGAAGGGCGCCGAGAGAATCGCCGCATCGAGCTGGAGCCGGTGGAGCTTCACTGACCACCCGCGAAGCGTGTACGGTACGACGGTGCGTCGGATCCTCTCGCCGCTTTTCTCGCTGACGACGGCCACGCTGCTGCTGCACGCGACCGGCGCCGCCGCGCCACCGCAAGCCACTCCTGCGCCGATCATCATCGCGCCGCCGCTCACGCCGGCAGCGCTCCTGACGCTGCTGGAGGCGCACCAGGTGAAGGGCCTGGACGAGGTGCCGCCGCTCCTGCCCGACGCCGTGCTGCGCAACTTCGTCCTCAAGCACGGCGTGCATCGCACGGGCGAACGAGGGCACTTGAGCGAGCGCCAGGTGAGCCAGAGCGCGAGCCCACAAGCGCCCCGCGCCATCCTGTGGGACGAGCGTTCGGGCATGGTCCTCAGTTACAACGGCGGCCAGAAGACCCAGACCAACGGGCAGCGCCTCGACTGGCAGGCGTTCGATCCCAAGACCCGAACCTTTCACCTGGAGGCCATCGACTTTCCCATCGAGCCCGGGCGCGCGAAGGCCTACGGCAAGGATGGCGGCGCCGACTGCGTTGCCTGCCACGGTCCGCTCGAACGTCCGATCTTCTCGATGTATCCGGATTGGCCAGCATTCTACGGCTCCGACAACGACGAGCTCGGGAGCGCCAAGGTCGCGGTGCAAGGGGCGGAGCGCCGCGACTACGAGGCGTTCCGCAAGGGCCTCGGCGCCACGAGCGCGCGCTACACACCGCTCTTCGATCCCGCGCGCGTGAAGCGCACGGCGGGCGTCGACATCTACCCCTTCTGGCCGTACCGGCCGGATCTCGACGAGAAGATCACCGCGCCCTCGCGCGCCTTCGCATTTCGGCCGGGGCTCCGGCTGGGCGTCGTGCTCAACCGACTGCAGTCGGAGATGCTGGCCGAGCGCATCGCCGCGCATCCGTCCTTCGCCAGCCTGGGCACGCTCTTCGTGCACGAGCTCCTGCAGTGCGCTTCGTCGCCCGCGGCCTCACGCGCCCACGCCGAGCGGGTGGCGAGCGCGCTCGGCGAGAAGGGGCCGCCCGCAGCGCTGCTTCACGAGGGACTGGTTCACTACCGCAAGCTCCTGGCGCTGTGGGGGCTCACTGTGGCCGACGTCGACATCCGCTTCGCGCACAGCAACCCCGCCTATGCCAGCGACGACGCTCGGGGCAAGCCCATGGGTGTAGGATACATTGGTCGATACTGGAACGCCTACTTCGACGGCGCGTCGACCATCGACGAGCTTGTGGCCTACTTGCTGGTGGAGCACCTGACCAAGACCGACCCCAAGGTCCGCGCGCTCGACGCCGCGGGCGGACTCCGCGAGAATTCGCTCACCCGCAAGTACGGGCACATCCAGAGCCGCTACGCCTTCGACCAGACCTTCTTCTGGTCGGTCGACACCCGGGCGCCCTGGATTCCCATCCCCTACCCCAAGGAGCTCGAGGGGCCGCACCACCGTCAGGGCTTTCCGGCCGAGCTCCGCGAGCAACACCAGAAGCTCTGCGCGGCCCTCGAGTAGCGGGTCAGCGACGAAGCTTGGCCAGGCGCGCCTCGGCGGCGGCAATAAGGGCCTCGCTCGCGGCCGTGAAGGCGCTCTTCTTCATGAACGCGATGCCGGCGGCGAGGGCGTCGGCCGCGCCCTTGGGGTCGCCCTTGCGCTCGAGAATGTCGGCCTTTGTATTGTACACGCGCAGGGTGCGCGGGCCGTATACGCGAGCAAGGGCGCGGTCGACTGCGGCGAGCGCGTCGCCCTCGCGGTGGAGCTCGAGGTAGGCGCGGGCCAGGCGCGCCGGCGGGTTGTAGTCGCGGGGAAAATCGCGCTCACTGGCCTCGAGCATCGAAAGCGCGCGGGCGGGATCGCCCAGGGCGATGTAGGCGAGGAGTCGATGGGGGTCGAACACCGCGCGCGCCGCGGGCGTCGGGGCGCGCTTGGCTTCGGCTTCTAGAAACGCCGCCCACTCCTTGGCGAGCGCGACGCGGGCCTCTGGGCGCGGCTCGGCGTCTACTGCGACCTCGAAGAGTCCGGAGCGATCGTCGGCCAGCAGCGGCGCTGCGCCGTTCTTCGCGAGCGCGGTGACCGCGGCGAGGATGGCCGGAAGGCTCGCCGCGTGGCTCTCTTCGGCGCAAGAAGCGCCCAGCGCCAGGGCGCTCGCGCGCGACGTTCCCGGGCGCATGGCCGCGTGCTCCCGCGCCACCAGGTGCGCGCAGGCGTCGAATTCTTTGCGCTGGCTCAGAACATTGGTGAGGCCTTCGAGGATGCGATCGCGCAGCTCGCGCGAGGCCTTGGGGTCGTCCATGGCGGTGAGGAAGAGGCTCTTGGCTGCCTCGAGATCGCCGGCGGCCTTGGCGCGGTTGGCCTTGGCGAAGGTGCTCGCGGCATCGCCGGCGCCGGCGCGCGTATCACCGAGAAGCTGCGTCAGCTCCTCGGCGGTGGCGGTGCCCTCCCAGGCGAGGAGCGGCGTATCGGTGCGGGCGTCGATGACGAAGAGCGTCGGATAGGCGCGAAGGGAGTGGGCGCCCACGAAGGCCGCGTTCACCGGGTTCTCGGCGTCGACTGCGGCGAACACGAACGCCGAGGCCAGCGCCCCCAGCCGCGCATCGGAGAGCACGTAGGCCCGCATGCTGACGCAGGAGTGGCACCACGGCGCCCACACGTCGACGAAGAGCGGCACGTTGCGGGCGCGAGCTTCTTGGAGCGCGCGCGGGTAGTCGTCCTCGATGAACGTGGGCGCAC
Source organism: Polyangiales bacterium (assembly GCA_038210445.1). Classification (GTDB taxonomy): domain Bacteria; phylum Myxococcota_A; class Polyangia; order Polyangiales; family Polyangiaceae; genus JABFRG01. The sequence continues at coordinate 1,802 of JBBQWQ010000117.1, read as the reverse complement.
GCTGCGCCGGCGCCGCGGACGCCGCAGGCACCGTAGCCGGACGAACCTCACCGCCTCCGCACGCGCCTAGGCACGCCCAGAGGCCGAGCGCAGCGGCAAGCCGCCCACGCTTCAGTAGTTCCCCTGGAACGTGAGCGTCCAGTTGCCCGCGGGCGGACAGGTGCCCGAGACATAGCGGACCTCGTAGTAGACGTCTTTGCTGTCGTCGTTCGCGTTGGACACGGCGCCCTCGCCGAACGAGTAGTCGATGCCGTCGACACCGGCGGTGGTTGCCGAGGCGTCGGGGGTGATGCACTGGCCTGGAGCGCCATCGTAGCGGAAGAGATCGAAGTTCATGCCGGCCGGCGAGGTGAGCGTGGCGCGCACCTTGAGCTTGCTCCCAAAGATGCTGCTGTCGTCCTCGGTGACGCGAACCTTGACCCACCGGGAAGTGGCCCCAGTGATCGTCACCGGAACGCTCGACGTGTCACCGCTGACTTGACCGGCCGCCAGCGGGGCCCCACATGCGCTGGGGTTCACGCAGGCCGCGCCCGGGTTCCCGGAGTCGGGTGGGCCGCTATCGACGGGCGAAGCGTCGGAGGCGTTGGCGTCTTGGGACGTCGACGTGTCGCGGGCGCCGGTGTCGGCCGCGCCGCTGTCGCGACGGATGCCTCCGCTGGAGCCGCTGTCGACGGTGAGATCGTCCTCTACCTCGTCGGAGGTGCCCACGGCGCAACCGGCAGCAACGCACACACCCAAGACAGCGGCAGAAGCAAGGCGAGGCCAACGCATCGTGCGAATCTAGCAGGGGCCCCCACGTGTGCTCCTAGTTTTCGGCAGAGGCGCGGGTAAGCAAAGCACGCAGAGTATCCTCCCCCGGCACGCCTTCTATCGGGTGTTTCCCTACCCACGTCGCAGGCACACCCTCGTGCTGGGCTTCGATGAATGCGGCGCGATCTCGGCGAAGTCGCGCGTCGGTCTCGGGCGCAGCGCGGCAGGCGGCGAGCGCAGTGGCGTCCAGGTGGAGGCGCTCCGCGAGCTCGACCAGGCCCTCCTCCGACAGCTGCCGCACCGGCGTGGTGTAGAGCGCGTCGGCCATCTCGCGGCCTTTGCCCTGGGCCTCGGCACAGATGGCGGTGCGCGCAGCGCCCTCGGCGTACACGTGCGAGCGCAGCGGAACATGCTTGTATACTACACGCACGCGATCGCCGTAGGCGGCCAAGAGCGGCTCCAGGACCACGTGGTTCTGCCGGCAAAAGGGACACTGGAAGTCGACGAACTCGATGACCGTGAAACGGGCGCGGGCGCCGGGTTCCTTGCGCGTCGCCTGGAGCTCGGACTCGACCCCCTTGGGCAGCGGTGGAACGCAAGAGACAACCAGCCCCAGCGCGAGGCCGAGGAGCATGTGCGGGGACACGTTCACGGCATTCGACGACGGCGCGAGAGTGCGAGCGCCACCGCGCCCAGGGCCAACAGGCTGCCCTTGGTGGAGGCGCTCTCCGCGGGCCCCTGCGAGCCGCCGCAGCAGCCACCGGCGTGGTGCTCCACCGGCGGCGCTACGCCGCCCAGCCGCATGTCGTCGCAGCGCGGCGAAGGCACGCTGACGGTTTGCCGCTGCCCAACCGAGAAGGCCACGCGAACCTGAGCCGGCGGCCCCGCCTCGCCGGTGAACACGAAGAGATGGATGCCGGCAGCAATGGCGTGCTCGCCGGGGGCGAGCAGGTCCGGACGCGGCACGCCATCCATGGTCACGCCGTCGTACCCCTCGGCGCCGGTGAAGACAGCCAGGGCGGCCCCCTCGGCGTTCGCGGCGGCGGGCGGCG
>JBBQWQ010000116.1:0-10409 GCA_038210445.1 Polyangiales bacterium | reverse complement strand
ACTACGCGTCTCGCGACGAGCTGCTCGCCTGCCTCGATCATCTCCTGGCCGCCGCAGGAAACGCCAGCCTGATGACCACCGAGTTGCGAGTCACCCTCGCCGACCACGCCGCAGGAAACTTCCGCGTCCTCATGAATCTCGCCGACGAGCTTCTCTCCGTCGCCACCGACCGGGACCTCTCCCGCCTCGACGAGAAGCTCTACCTCGAGGTCTTCGCCCAGATGCCGAAGCCGAAGGCCTCTGCAACCGCTGCACGAAAACGATAGCGAGACTCCCCACACCGAGCGGCGGCTGTGACGCAATGCGCCCCGCTCCTTTCCTGCTCGCCGACCCCTCAAACTACGTGCTCATGCTCAGTTCCATGCTTTTCCGGGAGGTGTCACGCAGCCACCTCATCAGCCGTCACACGAACCTCGCCCGTGAGTAGGACTGACATAAGAGCCGACTTCAACGCGATCAGCCCGTGAACCTGCCGCTGCTCCGCAAAGAGGCGAACATCGAATGCATCCGCAATAGACGCGATCTTGCGCTGCTCGTCCGTGGGTGGCAGGAGAATCTGGAGATCCCTGAAGACCGGCATGTAGATCGTCTGATGGGTACTGCCCGCCATGAGCCGGTGCCATTCGAGCTGCATGTGCCAAAATACATGCATCAGGTATCGTTCATGGATCTGGCTTCCGCACACGTAGTTCGCAAAGTCCTGACTCGTCGACATCTCCCGGCCCATTACGGTCGCCTTGCCCACGGTGGCTGTTCGAGAGAACACAACTGTCCCACGCGGGAGTAGCCGTGCGGACGAGTTTTCAAGTCCGAGCGGCCCGATGGTCTGAGCTGTTTCGGTCAGCTCTGGTAGGTCAAGTCGCTTAGTGTCGTGCAGCGAAATCCACGGAATGTCACCATCCCAATACTCGGGGTGCCGGCGACTTGGCGTGTGCCCGCTTTCCAGCCTGGCAATGGTCGCAAGTGGGACGAGTGCCCAACTCTCAGGAATCTCTGTGACACGAGGTTCAACCCGACCGAGGCGCCACTCCACAGGAAGAGGCTTCATTCGAGAGTGCATACCAGGCGTCCCTCGCGTGAGTAACTCGGCCATTATTGCTTTCTTCACCACCCGAACCTGCTCGATAACCGCTTGCGTCTTCTCGATGACCCTATCCATTGAGGAGAGGATGGCTGCGATCTTCCCCTGCTCGGAGATCGGTGGAACATCTACTTCACGGACCAGCCACTCGTTGATCTTGAAGATCATCTTCTCGACATCGACACCATGGCTCGAATGAAAGCAGGTCCGTTGGAAGTAAGATGTGTGCGTGTAGTGCCGGAGGTAGTCCATGAGCAGCCCCGGCCGCGTCTTCAATGTCGAGTACTCGTTGGAGACCACCGATCCATCGAGTTCGGGTGGAATCAGCATGAGCGAGATGGGCGCGAGCTGACGGCGGGTTCCTGAGCGCGTATCGCGATGGAAATAGCGGCGCTCCCTCGCGGAACTTGACCATCAAGCCCGGAGGGAGCGCTTCTCCAATCTTCCCGAAAAAGAAGGAAGGAGACCTCCTATGTGCCTCAAGATCCTGGAAGATTCCAGGCTCTACGCGCTGTTGCTCAAGCTGGATGGCGACTTGGCGGAGATCGCGAGAGCCACGGGCTGCTCGTGCGGCGGCGCGCTCCACAGCACTCGCTGGGGGGGGAAGCCGCGAGGCTGGGTGGGCTCGGAGCCCGACGGCTACGAGCGGCGCCACAGCTTCTGCTGCGCCGAGGACGGTTGCCGGAAGCGCACGACGCCCGCATCGGTCCGCTTCCTCGGCCCGAAGGTGTATCTCGGCGCGATCGTGGCGCTCGTGACGGCGCTCCGACACGGCGCAAGCGCACGTCGCGCCGCGGAGCTTCGGCGCGCGATCGGCGCGAGCCGACGGACGCTCGCGCGCTGGCGCACGTGGTGGCGGGAGCTGTTCACGGCGACGCCGTTCTGGCGCGTGGCGCGGGCGCAGTGGGTGCCGGCGGTCTCGGAGGCGGCGCTGCCGGCGTCGCTCCTCGAACGTTTCGTCGAGAGGGATCCGCTGCTCCAACTCGTTCGATTGCTCGAGTTCATCCGGCCGGTGACGATATCGAGCGGAGGGCGCATTTCGATGGGCCGCTGACGCCCGCAGAAGATGGCACGTTCCTGAGCGCGGCGAGCTCTCGTACGAGATCGAGCACGCCTCCCGGCAGGGACGCGACGAAGGGAGCCGTGAATGAGCACGAGACCTCGTGGATTACTCCACGATCGATGGGCCGAGTTGCGCTTTGCGATCGTGGGACCGCTGCTCGCGGCGCCGCCGGAGCGCGGCGCGCTCGCCGTCGAGTTGGCCGCGCTCTCGAGCGTGACGTGGAAGCATCCGGCGACGGGCGAGCCCGTGCGCTTCGGGGCGCCGACGATCGAGCGCTGGTACTACCAGGCCAGGAACGCAGGGGTCGATCGCGTCGGTGCGCTCCGGAAGAGAGTCAGGAAGGACTCGGGCACACACCCGTCGATGACGCCGCTCCTGCGGTCGGCGCTCTGCGCGCAGTACGAGGCGCACCCGACGTGGAGCTACCAGCTCCACGCCGACAACCTCGAGGTCGTCTGCGGGGAGGACGCGGCGATCGGCGTGTGCCCGAGCTACACGACGCTGCGTCGCTACATGAAGGACGCGTTGTTGCTTCGGCGACCGCGCGTGCCGAACGCCAACCGCCCCGGCGCGGTGCAGGCGCGCGAGCGCCTCGAGGCGTGCGAGGTGCGGAGCTATGAGGCTACGCACGTCCACGGACTCTGGCATTCAGACTTCCACTTTGGATCGCGCAAGGTGGTGACGCGCGCGGGAGACCTTGTGGTGCCGAAGCTCCTCGGGGTGCTCGACGACCTGTCGCGCGTTGGCTGCCACGCGCAGTGGTACCTCGACGAAGAGGCCGAGACCTTCGCGCACGGGCTCGGGCAGGCCTTCCAGAAACGCGACTTGCCGAGTGCGCTGATGACCGACAACGGGTCGGCGATGAGGGCGGGCGAGACGCAGCAGGGGCTGAAGGACTTGTCGATCGTCTGGTCACCGACGCTCGAGTACAGCCCGTATCAGAATGGCAAGCAGGAGGTCTTCTGGGCGCAGGTGGAGGGCCGTCTCCTGCCAATGCTCGAGGGCGTTCCAGACCTGACGCTGTCGATCCTCAACGAGGCGACGCAGGCCTGGCTCGAGCTCGAATACAATCGCTCACCGCACTCGGAGCTCGGGATGTCGCCGGTCGCGCGGATGCTCGCGGGCCCGAGCGTCGGGCGGCCGTGTCCAGGGGGCGACGAGCTGCGGCGCGCGTTTCGCCTTCACGAAGCTCGCACGCAGCGACGAAGCGATGGCACCGTCTCGATCGAGGGCGTGCGCTTCGAGGTGCCGTCGCGCCTCCGGCACATGGAGAGGCTCGACGTCCGGTACGCGCGCTGGGACCTGACGAGCGCCGACGTGATCGACGCGAAGACCCGCGTGATTCTCGCGACGCTCCATCCGCTCGACAAGCAGCGGAACGCCGACGGCATGCGTCGCGCGCTCGCACCGGTCACGAGCGCGTCCTCCGCGTCGCAGAAGCCGGTGGGCATGGCTCCGCTGCTGAAGAAGCTGATCGACACCCACCGCGCGACAGGCCTGCCGCCCGCGTACCTGCCGAAACACGACGTCGCCTCGTGCGACGACAGCGACAACGACATTACCGACGAGGAGAAGTCCCGATGAATCAAACCACACCATCGACCACGACGGTCACGACGACCCCGGCCCACCTGCTGTCGCTCTACGGCCTCAAGTGGAACCCCTTCGCTCCCGGCGTGCCGATCGAGGGGCTCTACTGCTCGCCGCGGATCGACGCCTTCGGCCGCCGGTCCGAGATGTACCTCCGCGACGGAGGCTTCGCGATGATCACGGGCGCGCCGGGGCAGGGGAAGTCCTGGGCGCTGCGCATCCTGGACGCGCGCCTGTCGCGCATGCGCGACGTCGTCGTGCGCTCCATCGAGCATCCGCAGAGCGGCGTCTCCGACTTCTACCGCGAGCTCGGCGATCTCTTCGGCGTCGCGCTCACGCCACGCAATCGATGGGGAGGATTCAAGGCCGGTCGGCGTTCCGCCATCAACGTAATTTTCCTGAGGGTTGATCGTACAAGACGTCTTACGGCAATTGCGTCGGCTTCGCGCGCCCCTTGGACCGACTATCCCCTCGGGAAGGGTCGCCATGAGGCGCTCGGCGATGGCGTCGAAGCCCTCGGCGCGCTTGTCGAGATCGGGCTGCAGGCACTCGCGAACGATGGCGCGCAGCGACTCCGGCACGTGCGGCGCGCACTCGTCGACGCTGCGCGGCTGGCCGGTGGCAATCTTCACGATGAGCGCGTTGAAGTTCGGCGCCTCGTAGGGCCGGAAGCCGCAGAGCGCCTCGAACAAGATGGCGCCAAACGAGAATACGTCGGAGCGGCCGTCGATGCGGGTCTCGCCGCGCGCCTGCTCCGGGCTCATGTAGAGCGGCGATCCGAGCACCGTCCCCTGAATGGTGAGCGCGTGGAGACGCCCGGACTCTTCTTCGATGAACTTGCTCACCAGAGCGGTCGGCGTTCCGCCATCAACGTAATTTTCCTGAGGGTTGATCGTACAAGACGTCTTACGGCAATTGCGTCGGCTTCGCGCGCCCCTTGGACCGACTATCCCCCGGACGCTTCTTCCTCAGCGCCCTCTTCGGCGACACCGAGGAGACGCTCACGCAGGCGCTCGAGCAGGAAGCCGCCGCACGCAAAGCCGTGCCGCCGCGTCGAGGTAGCCCGTGACCATGAACATCAACCGACCGATTGGACGGCGCGACGATGACCCAGCGGCCGCGCCGCGTGCATACCCGCACGTGGTGCTCGACCTCCGTGGCCTCGCCGGCGGGCAGTTTGGGACGCTGCAGCTCACCGCGCGAAGCGCCGACCGGCTCGAGCTGTCGCTCGTCAGCGAGCTCGTCGAGATGGACAAGGCGCAGGCCGAGAAGCTCGTGCGCGCGCTCGTGCTGTGGCTCGAGCGCGACGTCGTCGTGACGACGAGTTTTCAGGACCCCCAGCAGAACGACATGACCGGAGGTCAGACATGAAGAAAGACGCGAGCGGGCTCCGTGCAAGTAGCAGTACGGAAAGGTGGCCAGACATGAACCAGCTTGACCCCAAGCCTCAGGTGGAACAGTCTTCGCGCATGAAGTGGAGCGGGGGTTGGCGGGTTCTGATTCTGGGGGCGGTGGCCTTCGCCTGCTCGTGCTCGCAGCCGGATGCGCAGCGGGGGGGCGACGTTGGAGCGCTGGCGGAATCGATACAGTACGGGACGGCAGACACCTCGCTCCTCTTCAAGGGGGTCGTCGGCATCGAGGTGCCTCCCGACTCAAGCGGAGGTGAGACAGCTCGGACGTCCGAGTGCACAGGGGTGCTTGTATCCACCCGGCACATCATCAGCGCTTCCCACTGCTTTTTTGAGAATGGTCTGAGCTCCCCTTCAGTAGGATCTACCCTGACTGTGGACTTCGCCCCCGGGTTGGCGGTCACCCTCGCCACGCGAAAGCATTCGGCAAAGAAGAGCGGGCCTGTTGCCGTCCGAGTTCCTGTATCCCCTCAGGGCTCTACCAACATGGAAAAGGACCTGTCTGTGTTCTACCTCGACTCGTCCGTGGGGCCTGCCCTAGGTGTGCCGTACCCCATCGCTGGCATCCACGGCGCTGCACTCTGCGGAACGGCGAGCACCAATCCCGCCACTGCGCGCGGTCCGATTGCAGCATGGACGAGCGTAGGCACATGGAACTCGGGCAATGTGTATCGGCGCAACTACAAGACCGACGTGGGGCCATGGAGCTGGTCGGGCACGACGGAGGGTCTTTGGACAACGCCGACCGTCTACTCGCACTATGGCGACTCTGGGGGCCCGTCGCTTCTTGGGGGCCGCATTTGCGCGATTGGGTCGACTGATTTAATGGCGGCGGCTATAGATTCCTACGAGAACAACCGGTGGCTTCGAGCCCCGCTCGGGCTTGATAGTAACGACAACTTCACCAACGCCTGCGGGGCAGGCGAGGCCGACACCGGCACGGGTCCCGGGGAGCCGGACCAGATGGCGACCCGTTGCGACAACTGCCCTAGCGTTGGGAACCCCGATCAGGCGGATGCAGACGGTGACGGCGTGGGCGATGCTTGCGACAACTGCCCCCAGGTTCCGAACACAGATCAAAGCAACGGGAACCGGGACGCCGAACAGCAGAGTGGCTCCCCCATTCTCGGGGATGCCTGCGATAGCAACCCGCTCACGTTGATTGCGAACGCCACGTGCGACGAGTCGGGAGGCCTCCTCGGAACGTGTGGCGACTCGCGCGTGGACGGCCAGCAACGCTTGGCGCAGGTTCCAGTGGTGGGCGCGCCGATCAACGCCTGCGCTACCAATGAAACGACGTCGATGGACGTGGCTAACGGCAACGTCGTGAAGACATCCTCTTTCATCGGCTATTTCGGCCAGGACTACCGCGGTCTCACGCGCTACACGCGGTGTGCCTGTCCCGACTCCAACCCCGCGGTCTGCAACGCGAGTCCATATTTTTGTACGCGCAACAATGTCGCCGGCGCGGACCCCACCTACTGGATGAGCGCCATCCTGACTGAGAACGGAACGCGTGTGAACGAGGCGGGTAGCAACCTCGTTCGCAGTCTCCACACGTCTGTCGCTGACGTCCGACACGCACCCAGCTCACGGTCGCTTGCATGGGCATACTGGAAGGAAAACGATGTGACAGTGCCTCCAACCCCCACCGGAACGACGGGGGTTGTATGGGATGGCTATCTGTGGTCCTGGGTCCGGGCCTACACCAACGGACTCAACTACCCGGCCGTCACGGACAGTGTCAGCAATCCTAGTGCTGCGGAGCTTCGCCAGGGACAGAAGAGCGTTGTTCGCCTGACGGTCGCGGAGAAGACGCCCCCCTTCACCATTCGCGTTTGTAACCCGGTGGATCGTCGATTCGGCCGCATTCCGACGAGCTTTCGCCCCCCGTGGGTGCCGTGGGGTGAAGTCCTCGTAGACATCGGGGTGAACGATACCGAGCCTGGCGAAACCTGGATAGCTCACGCCTTCGGGTCAGTGGACCTTCCTGCGACAAAGCTACTCGATGCCCGGACGGGCAAAGCCCTCCGCGATCCTAACCTACGGCTGGTCGGCGTAGCCGACGCACCGAGCGCTTGGACCGGACCCAAATTGGGGGCCATTGTCGACGTGGGCGAGCGGAAGGTGCTCGCGGTCCTTTCGACGTCGGGTCAAACTCTCGAGGCCGATGCAGACCCAGTTTCTTCCGGAACTCCCTCGCCCTATGCACTCGTTGCTGTTGCAAGTGGCAAGCGCCAAGAGCTTGTGTTCTTCAGCGATCGCAACGGCGCCGGCGTGCTTCGGCAGTCGATGCGCGCGGTGGCACTGGCCACGCGAAGCGAAACGACGCGAACCTACGGCGGAGACGTCGCGCTCGTGAACCCGGTCGCGGGTACCTACCGAGCCCAGGATGACAGCTACTACCTGCTCGACAAGACAAGCTCGCGCATCCGGCTCGTGCGGGTTCGCGGCAGCATGCTCGAACTCGTGACCGAATGGCCGCTCGGCAACGTCTACACGGGAACGTATGGGCTCACGACCGGGCCACGCGGCGAGATTGTGATCACGACATCGGCGCCCTCCGACCCGCTCTACTGCGTAGCGGTCATGGAGCCCGATGCGCAGGATCAGCTCGTAGGCACCCGTCGGTTCACCGGCTCTCAGTTCTTCGAAACGCCAGCATACCTCGGGACAAACGGCAGCGTGGGGATGTCAACGCGAGACGCGAACGGAACCCGTGCGTTCTATGGACGCCTGATTTCGACAGCGACCGCCACTACAACGAGTGGAGTGGGCACGTGCTTCTAAGGAAAGCTTGGCTACTGCTCCTTCTTCCCGTAGCGCCGGTGGTCGCCTGCTTCGCCTGCTCTGGTGGTGGGGGCGCCGTCAGCCAGCCGTCGGCAGACGCCTCCGTCGACGCCGTGGTCGATGCGCAACGACCACGGCTTGACGCGGGGCCAAGCGATGCGGCCGAAGATTCCGACGCGTTCGTCATCGATCGCTCGTGGCTCAGCGGGGATTGGGACCTTCCACCAAACCCGCCGCCCCGATGTGACCGACTCATCGCACGCTCGCCCGCACGCGACGTGCCGAGCCTGACCTGGAAGGCGTGCGGCTCGGCACGCGCGCAGTGCAGGTTGGCTGAGGTCACGTGGTCCACCGCGCGAGGCTACACGTTTGGGAAAGGGAGCAAGGAACCGGTCCTCCCTGACCCCAACGGCACCCCCTACATCGTGTATTCTCGCGTTACCCCGCGGACCGACCAGCCATACTGGCCACTGCACTCGATTCAAGTCGTGGAGCAGTTGGATGGGCCCGTAGTGTTCGCAGAGGCCGCACCCCTCACCCCAGGCTCGCAGTGCGGTTCCCAGGTCCAAACGAGCACAAGGGGCATCGTCCACACGCTGTTTTCCAGCGTGCTTAAGGTGGACCGGTACAGCTCCTCGAACTGGGCGACCCCGGCTTCGTTCACGGAAGCCTTCGTACCCCTCGCCGCGACCATCGGCGCTCCGGGCGGATCGATTGCCGGCGCCGACAGCTCGATCGTCCTCACCGATGATCCTGAAGGCTGGGTGCTCGTCAATCAAAAAACTGGGGCTGTTACCCTTCCGATGAACGGCGGCGTACGCATGTCGTTCGATGATCCGCGTGAGTTGCCGGGCGGGTTCTTGACGCGATACTTCAACGGAAACTTGCCCGTCGTCTACCTCAAGAACGACGGCTCGTTCGTGGAGCTTCTCACCGCCCCAGCTTCGCGTACGGTCACTGGCTACGCCGTCGACCGCACCGCCGGGAACGCACTCGTGTGGGTCGAAGCGACGGGCCTAGCGCCGTCCACAAACCCGGTTCTCTACACCTCGCCCTTTGCCGCAACCGCGTCGGGTCTGGCACCACGCCGTGTCACGGCGTTTGACGACCCCCGCGGTCATGGTGGCGGGTACATGATCGCCGCGCACGGTATGGCCCTTCAGGTTGTATCCGCCACGCGAGCGTTGCTGACTCGCCTCGCCGATGGCACCAGCTGGAACATCGACCCCGAGCCAGGCATGGCGTTCGCCAACCCACTGTGGGTCGACGATCAGGACGTCTGGCTTGATACAGGAAAGCTCTCGACAGACGGCACAGCTATCATCAAAGGGGAAACGATCCTCCGTATCGCGCGGACCAGCCTTGGCGCAGCGATATCCGCCAAGTGAGCCGGAGCGCTGCTCGCCGCGTGCTGCGCGATCTGGGGATCGTCTCGCTCACGAATCTCGTAGTCACGGCCGCTCTTGCGGCGTGCAGCAGTAGCAGCCCGCCATCTCCCTCGGCTCTCGACGCGGCCACCGAGGCACAAGCCGTAGACGCCGGGAAGGAGGCCGCAGCTTGCGTTCCGTCGGGTGGCGCGTGCAACCCGGACAAGCCGACTTGCTGCGCCGGCTCCTCCTGCCAAGGGGTGGACGTTCCCGGCCAACCCAGCTCCGGAACGTGCCTCTGAGCGCCGGCGAGCACCCTCTGGCTCGCCGCATCCGCGTTATCTACGACGAGGGCGCGCCGCGCCAGATTCACCCGCACATCGGCGGCGCGTTCTTGGTGCCCGCCGAAGACAGCTTGCGCATCCTGGCTGTAGGCATCAACTCGTATCTGGACGCGCCCGCCGACGCGAGCCCCCATCCCGGCTGGTTCGCAGGATGGTTCACTGAGCAGCGGCATCGCTTCACGCGGCGGCTCTGGCGCGACCTGAAGGTGCTCGCCGAAACGCTCACGGCGCCCGGCGCGCGCTTCGCCGCGAAGCGGTTCCAAGGCATGGACTCGGTGTTCCTCACGAACGCCATCAAGGTCTACCTGCCTTCGTCCGAGGGCAAACGCGCCGACCAGCTCACCGACGCCAGAGCGGTCGGCGTTCCGCCATCAACGTAATTTTCCTGAGGGTTGATCGTACAAGACGTCTTACGGCAATTGCGTCGGCTTCGCGCGCCCCTTGGACCGACTATCCCCCTTCACCGGCGGCGTGAGCACCCGTAGCGGGTAGCGCTCGGCGAAGGCCATCGCCACCCTTCGGCCGAGCGTGGCCACCGCGTCGCTCTCCATCACCGCGAGTGGAATCGTCGAGAAGTGCGGGAGCGGGTAGACCAGCTCGCGCGACTTTCCGTGGCGCGCGAGGGCGCGGTCGAGCACGTCGTCGTCGGTGCCGAAGAGCGCCAGCTCCACGTGCGGTAGGCTGGCGAAGCGATCGAGCCCGAGGCGAGAGCCCACGGTCGGGTGATCGCGACGGACCACGCACGCGAACGGGTCGCGGTACACG
>JBBQWQ010000115.1:0-10461 GCA_038210445.1 Polyangiales bacterium | reverse complement strand
GTTCACGCCGAGCGCCTGCTCGTGGCCGTCTAGTTTCCACCCCGTTTCCCCGCAGTTAACGCATCAAGGAGCACGTCCACGGAGTAACGAAATGCACAAAAAAGAACGGGTTGAGTCTTGCGCGGTGCCACCCGCGTCTGGCTTGGCCAGAGAACTCAACCCATCCACAGAACCGGATGAGTCGAGAATAGGGGACCTTTTTGTCCGCCGCAAGGCCCAAAAAGGTCAACTTGGAACCCAGCGCGGAGCCCTCGAATTCTCGAGGGATTCCGTTTGGTGCCGAGGGGCTACGGAGTATCGGATGCGCGAGCGCGCTGTGCTGCAGGCGCTTGCGCTCTACGCAGACGGGGAGGGGGAGTGTTACCCCTCGCGGAGCAGGATCGCGGAGCACCTCGGCACGAGCCCGCGAACGGTCCAACGGGCGCTGAGCCGGCTTCGGTCGGATGGCGTCATCGAGACCAGCTTCGAGACGACCGGGAGGGGGCGACGCCTTTGCTACCGGATCCTGTCCGGCCTCCCGGCGAACGACACCGGAGAGGGAAGGGGAGCCACACCTGTTCGGAAGCGCCCCTGCGCGTCCGGCCAATTTGTCTCCACCCATGGAGCCACGGTGTCTCCACCCCCCCCTCCTTCTCCTTCTAGTGATCGGATCCAATGGAACGATCCTCTCCCTACCCCCTCCTTCGGTCAGGCGTCGCCGGCTGTCCAGCCAAGGGAGGCAGGGGTTGGATCTCTCGAGGAGCTGGTGCAACGGGTGCTCCGGTACTGGCACGCCGAGCTCGTCGACGGGGAAGCCCCCAAAGAGTTCCCCCGCGAGTGGACCAACATCGTTCGCATGCGCCTGCAGCACTTCAGCGAGCGCATCCTTCTTCGCGCAGTGGACGGCGCTAAGGCGTCGCCCCACAACGCGCAGCCGCATCGCCGCACGGTGGCGATGATCTTCGGGACGCCGGACCGCGTGCATGCACTTGCGCAGCAAGGCCAACGCGTGGCCTATACACGCGCTTTGCGTGACGAGAGGGCCGTCAGGGTGGCCGAGACCCGCAAGGCTCACCTAGGGGCAACCTTGCCGCCTCTGTCGCCGATCTCGAGCGCGGACGTCTGCAAGCTCTTGAGCGTCCTCTCCGCGGAGGTGGTCCAGCGTGAATGAGCTATCACCGCGGTTTGGGGCTTGGCACTTCTCCATCGCTGGCTACGTTCAACTTCAACGCGGCACGGGTTCCTGTGCTCGCGCGGTCGCGAACGCGTTTCCGCTTTTATCCGCAACATTCCCGTGGCTCAGCCGACGGGGGTGGTACCATGCGCGATAGGCCGGGGATGCAGTCATATCGCGAGAATCAGCCGATACCGGGCACGCCGTATCTGTTCGTCAAGAAGCTTGGCGAAGGGGCGCAAGGCGAGGTCTACGTAGCGCTCGATCCGAGACTCGAAAGACCTGTCGTCCTAAAACTCTTGAACCCGACCAACGGGGCGCGAGCGCGCAGTCGAGAGCAAATCGAGAAGGAAGCGAAAGCGCTAGCGCAGTTCGATCACCCCAACATTGTCCAGGTGCGCAACGTCGATTTCACGGCGGAGGCGACCCCGCGCCCGTACATCGTCATGCCGCTCTTGAAGGGTGACACGCTGGCGGCCATCCTGCGCCGGCGTCGGTTTCTGCCGACGCGAGATGCGGTCATCCTGGCGGCGCAGATGCTCGATGGTCTCGACGAAGCGCACACCCACCCGACGCACGCGATGGTGCATCGGGACATCAAGCCGGCGAACGTATTCGTTCAGCTCGTCTCGCCGCACGAGAGCCGCGCCGTGCTCCTCGATTTTGGGATAGCCGAACTTATCGACGTGACGCGAAGGACCGGCCAGTTCTTCTACGGAACGATTCGGTACGCCGCTCCCGAGCAGTATCGCGGCAAGGCCTACCCGCAGAGCGATATCTACGCCGTCGGGTGCGTGCTCTTCGAGATGATCACGGGCAACCATGTCTTTCGAGGCACTCAAGGCGAGGTGGAGGAACAACACCGATTCGCCACTGCGCCCAGCGTGAGCCAGTGGGTGAAGGTTCCGAAGGCGCTTGAGCTGCTCATCGCCCAGGCCCTCGAGAAGGACCACACGAAGCGCCCCGCGTCGGCGTTTGCGTTCAAGCGCGCGTTGCGGGCGCTCGATCAGATCATCCAGCTTGAAGAGCTGGCGGATCGCTCGGCGGCGAACACGACGGACGAGATGCCCATCGAGCAGCTTCTCTCGGCTATCGGCGAGCCGCCAAACGACGACGAACCGGCGAGCGTCGATGATCTGTTGAACGGTCTCGCGGTGAAGAGGCCCGAGCGCGTGGTTCCCGGCATCACCACCACGGAGCCCGGCGGACCGCCCGTTATCGCGCAGACGGCTCCCATCGGCGACGCGCCGCAGTTCTACGCCGCGCCCACGGCGCTCTCTCAGGCCTCAGGCCCCCAACAACTTCCCATCACGGCGCCGCCTCCTCCTTCGGAGAAGCCGCACCCGCGGCGCCGCACGGACACGGAAGAGGGGCGCGTAGAGCCTCCGAAAGCCCTGCGGGTCAACACCTACCGGATGATCGACACCGCGCAGAGCCGGATCGAAACACCTTCGCCAGCGCCTGCGCGCTCTCGAGCGCAAGACGTGGTCGTCGTAGAACCTCCGCGGGACTGGCGCGACACCGCCCAACGAAACGCGCGAGAGCGGACGACCTCCGCGCCCGTCACCACCGGCGAGCTCGCGCCGGCCTGGCTCAAGCATCCGATTCCGCTGTCGGCGGTGAAGCCTCTCGTTGCCCTTCTCGTCCTGTCGGTGTGCGTGCTCGGTCTCGCTCTACTCTGGGTGAAGCGCGATGTTAGTGGCGCTCGAGCCCCGGTCTCGGCGTCGACTGCGACGTTCGCGAAGGCCACGCCTCTACAGTCGCCCGCGGATGTCGCGCCCGCGGCCACCGCGTCGTCGGTTGTTTCGGTTGCTCCTTCGACGCTTGAGCCCGTCGCCTCCGTTCCTACGGCTCCAGCCGCCTCATTACCGCTGAAGGCTGCACCACTCCCGGCGCGAGCACCAGCCCCCTCAAAGTTGGGTGGTCCCGTCGCCGTAGCGACGGACCGGCCTACGCCGTCTGCGCCGCCTCTAGCAGCGAGTGCGGCGCCCACCGTCCCGAAGGACTACGACGCGCTCCGGAAGCAGCTGTCACTACCCCCTGGCGTCATACGAGAGAATCCATGAAGCGCGACCGCGAAAACGACACCGACCCGGGCCTCGGACCGCCGGCCGCTACGCGAGGCGATACGCTCGTCGACCTGCCGCGGCGCCGCCAAGAGATGCGCTATGGCACCGATCCGGGGATCCCGGTCTCGGATTCTGACCGAGACCTTCTTCGCAACCTCGTCTCCGCGGACCGCCGCCGGTCCAACGAGGCGCCGAACCGCCTCTTCGAAAGTGTGCTCGATTCACTGGAGGCCCCGGCAGACACGGCTCGCACGCCCGTGCCAACCCCGATCTCGGTAGCCGGCCCGCGGACGCAGATTCGCTTCTTCGAGCGCTCTGCCAAATGGCTGGTGGCCGTGGTCGGCGGGCTCGTAGTGGTCATGGTCGTGGCGCTCGTCCTCCGTGAGTCGGGCAGCGCACAAAGCCGGACCACTCCCTTGTCGGCCAAGAGCGTATTTCTTGGCTCTCGTCAGCCGCCGCCCGATAGAACCGCCCTCGTGGTTTCAACCGCGGCAAATGTTCCGCCAATCGCAACGGCATCATCGCCCACTCGGCCGGCCCCATCGCCGCCGCCCTCGGCTTCGATAGCCGCTCCGTCCCGTCCCATTGTGAAGGGGAGCCCGACGGCTCCCGAACCCGAGCCGAGCGTGAAGCCGCGGCTGGAAGGCCTCAGGCACCCATGAAGAAAGTTGGTTTTGTCGTCGTCTCGCTGTCCTTGCTTCTGGTGGCGTTGCCCGCAAAAGCGGACGAGGTTCTTCCGCCGGAAGCCAAAGCGAGAATGGATGAAGGATACAAGCTTTTGATGAAGCGAAAGAACGCGGAGGCCAAGGAGAAGTTTCTCCAAAGCTTGGCGCTTTTCCCCTCGGCCAAGGGCCTCGGCAACCTAGCTGCCGCGGACGAGGATCTCGGCCAGTACGCAGAAGCCCTTGGGCACATCAAGGCGCTGCTCGTCCACCCGAAGGCGCCGCCGGAGGACTTGGAGAAAATCCGAAAGGATTACCTTCCGCTCTTGATGAGCCGCACCGGGCACATTCGGGTCGTTGCCGTAGCAGGGCAGGCGGTCTCGCTGAACGGGAAAGTCGTGGGGGTGGCACCGCTCGCCGACACCATCGACGTGAACCCAGGGCTGCACTCCGTCGAGGTGGCCGGCAAGGTGGTGGAGGCGAAGCTCGAAGCGGGGCAGTCGCTCGACCTCGACCTTCGAGACCCCAAGGGCAACGACGGCGGAACCGTGGTGAAGATCGACCTCGGGCACAAGGACCCCGACCATGGCCACCACCAACCACCGCCCCAGACGCATAGCGAGTCCTACCGGTCGACGATGGGATGGGTGGTGCCGGGCGTGCTCCTCGGCGTGAGCGCCGTGGGCCTGGGCGGCGGCATCGCGTTCGGTGCAGCGTCCAACGCGGCGAAGAGTGATGCTGAGTCCCTCGCCAAGTCCCAGCCATGCCGCGACCAGCAAAGCGCGAGCTGCACGACGTTTAGGGACAAGGTGTCGTCCCAAGATTCGAGGCAAACGCTTAGCCTCGTCTCGTATACGGTGTCCGGCGTTCTTTTCGCTGGCGCGTTGGTGAGCTTCATCGTGTGGCCCAAGGCAACGCGCGAAGTCACCTCGGTTCGTGTCGCCCCGACCCTCGGTGGCGTGCAAGTGGTCGGGACTTTCTAGGTGGAGATGGAATGCACATGAAATATGTATCTTACATTCTTTTGGTCGCGCCCCTCGCAATCGTGCCCGTTGCCTGCGGCACCTATTCCGACGGAACGTGCTCCTACGGCGCGTGCGGCGACGGGACGACAGACGGCGGGCCGGACGTCCGCGCTGATGCGCCGGTGTCGTGCGACCCCGCGACGGACCCGAGCTGCGTAGACGAGAAGCAAGGTCTCTTTGTGGACGTGGCGAAAGGTGCCGACGGCAACGATGGCACGAAGGCGGCGCCGCTGAAGAGCATCACCGGTGCGTTGGGTAAGCTCGGGAGCAAGACCCGCGTCTACGTTTGCGCCGGCGCCTACCCCGGGTCGCTAGCCATCAAGGCCCCGGTGGCCGTCTACGGCGGCTTCACCTGCGCGGACTGGAAGGCGGGCGGCGGCAAGGTGACCATTGTTGGGGAGACCGACTATGGCGTCGACATCTCGGCCGCCAATGTCACCCTTTCCGACGTCGAGATCCAGGCGCCGGCCAGCTCCGCCCAGAACGTCAACTCGATCGCCGCTCGGGTCGTGGGTGTCGATGGCGTGGTGTTCCGTCGCGCGAAGCTCGTAGCCAAGGACGGCTTCAACGGCGCGACGGGTGTGCTGACGAGCTTCACCACATTTCCCACGCAAGCGGACCTGGACGGCGGCAACGCTATGGGTGGAAACGGCGGCGACAAGCCCGCTATCAGTTGCCCAGGAGGCAAGACCACCAAGGGCGGAAAGGGCGGTGCGAGCGGAGTGGACGGCGAGCCGGGAGAACCGGCAGCGACCGGTGGAGCCAAGGGTACTGTCGTTGACTGCGCGGGCTCCACTGGCGGCCGTACAGGCATGCCGGGTCTCGTCGGCTCAGCTGGCCCGGTAGGTGCGAGCCTGGGTTCAGTGAAGGACGCGAAGTGGTCTGCAGCGTCCGGTGGAAACGGTGATGTGGGCGGCCCCGGTGGGGGTGGGGGCGGTGGCGCTGGGCTAGGGGGCGGTGGCGGCGGCCAGGGTGGCGCAGGGGGGTGCGGTGGTGCCGGTGGTGGTGGGGGCAGTGGCGGTGGTGCCAGTATCGCGCTTCTATCTGTGAACGCTTCGGTGTCGATAGCGACTGCGCTCCTTGTCTCAGCGAAGGCGGGTGACGGAGGCCCGGGAGTAGCGGGTCAGACGGGCCAGACTATCTTCGGTATTGGTGGAGCGCGGACCGGTACAGGGTGCCTTGGTGGAAACGGCGGTGCAGGCGGCTTAGGCGGCGGCGGCGCCGGTGGCGCGGGCGGTCTATCCGCCGGCATCGTCTACGTAGGCTCTGCCCCGACGACCACGGAGACGACGACCAACAAGGGAACCGGCGGCGGCGCTGGGAAGGGCGCTGCGTCCAACGATGGCATCCCCGGCGACGCGAAGGACATCTACGAGGTGAAGTGAGGGGGAGCGGAGGCTGTGCGGTGGTCGTTGGTTCTGGATGAACCGAGCGGAGAGCGGCGTGAGCTGCTCTCCGCCTCTCCGCTTTCCATAGGCCGGTCCGCCGAGAGTCTGCTGCGCATCGAGGACATCAGCGTAAGCGCCGAACAGGCGAAGCTCGAGCGGCGCGCGGATGGTCGATGGCAGATCACGGACCTGGGGAGCACCAACGGTTCGTGGCTCGGGGAAGCTCGGCTCAAACCACATGCACCGCGGCTCGTGGTGGCGGATGCGCGGGTGAAATTCGGCACTGTGGGCGGGCGATTCCTCGCTCGGATTGACGAGGTCGATTCGGTCGATGGAGCCCACGTAGCCGTCGCCGTTCTCGACGCGATGGCGAAGGCCAACGAGCGCGGTACCGTGGTGTACGTCGTCGACGGGGGCACCGAAGCGCCGAGCGCGAGCATCGGCGTCGGAGATGTGGTCCGCCTCGGTCGCGGATCCGATTCGACGCTGCCGCTCGCGGCGGACTCGGTGTCGGTGAGCCATGCCGAAGTGCGACGAACCGAAGAGGGGATCTTCGTCCGCGACGTTGGGTCGCGACATGGAACGGAGCTGGGCGGGCGTCGCCTCCCCAAGGATGAGTGGGCGGTGTGGGAGCCGGGAACCTGCTTGGTGCTGGGCAAGGCAATAGCGCTCATGTTCGAGCGCGAGAGGTCGGTGGACGATGTGAACCTGTCGCGCATCGTGCCCGTGAACATCCCGCCGACCGCGGCGGTTGTGATGCCCGAGGACGTGCCGGCGTCGGTGCCCGTGCCCGTGGAGGCTCCGCCCCGGTCGGTGGCGCGGGGAGCGGTGGGAGCTCCCTTCGCGGCACCACCACCACCCGAGGCCCCCTTCGTCGTATCGCCGACCCGAGGCCGCGGACTCCCTTCTTGGGCGCCCTACGCGCTGGGCGCCGTGGTGCTGGTGCTGACGATCGGGGCCCTGGTGTGGGTTCTGCGAGGGTGACTACGCGATGCCGCTTGCTGCGTTGTCCGTGAAGACGCTGGCGTGACGGATGTACGCGCGGGCCACCTTCTCGGAGCGGTGGAGGGTCTGCCGCATGATGGCGTCGAGCCCCTTACCCTTCGCTGCGGCCGTCGTGGCGAAGCCGGAGCGGAGCGAGTGCCCGGCGACGAGTTTGGGATCCATCCCGGCGCGCTTGGCCGCTCGCTGGACGACGAGCGCGACGGAGCGATCGCTGAGTGCGGTGGCGCGGATGCTTCCGCGCGCACCCACCGCGCGAAACAGCGGGCCCTCGGTGATGCTGGCGGCGTCGAGCCAGGCGCGGAGCGCACGGACGGGGCAAAGCTCAGGGGAGGCGGTGAAGGGGAGGCCCTTCTCGGCGCCGGCGGCTATCTGGTCATTCTTGGCGCGTCGCACGCGGATGCGGAGGCCTTCGCGGACGAACGAGAGATCGTCCACATTGAGGGCCACGAGTTCGGCGCGCCGAAACGCACCAAAGAACCCCACAAGAAGCACCGCGCGATCGCGGAGGTCGGTCAGGGTGCCCGCCGCAGTGGTGGCGACCATGCGGAGTAGCTCGGCCTCGGTGATGGCGGACTTGGGGTGCGGGGATTTGGTGGTTGTGCGGCGGATACCGTGCATCACGCGGGCGATAGCGGCGTGGGCGCGCGGCCACTCGTAGCCACGTTGCCGATGCACGTAGGCAATGCCGGCGAGGGCGCGCTCGATGGTGGGGGGCGCCTTGCCAGCGTCGGCCATGGCGGCGAGGTAGACGGCCACGGTGCCCGGCGTTGCGGGAAAGGCGATGAGGCGATGCAGCGCGCACCAGCTGGTGAACGTCTCGAAGTCCGAGAGGTAGGCTTTGCGGGTGGCGGGGGCGCGCGCGTCGACTGCGTAGGCCTGGGCGCGGGCGATGAGGTCCTCGATGGGAGTCGAGACGCTCGGGAGGGCAGCGGAGCGCTTGACGATGGAGGACGACATGGACGCATTTGATCATGCGCGATCTCCATCGTCAATCCATGCGCGTGAGAAATCAGAAAGGGACGGCGGCGAGTTCTTCGGGCGTGTACTTCCGCCGCTTCGGACCCTTGGCGAGAGCGCGAGCGGCTTCGCGCTCCTTGCGCTCGAGTTCGCGGATGATGGCATCGGTTTTGTCCTCGGCCAGCTCGAGCACTTCGTCCGGATGCTCCTCGGCGTACTTCAAGAATGCCTCGGTGCGGCTCATGCGCGTGCTGCCCTTGATGCCTCGCTTGACGCGTTCGAAGAGCGGCACCAGGTCCGGAGGAAGGTTGCCGCGCACCTCGTCGTCGGACTCGGTGCGTCGCTCGACGTAGGTGACGTGGGGGTGTGCGCGCGTGCGCGCCTTGTTGTTCCGCTCAATGCGGCGCAGGTCGGCCCGGTAGGCACGTTCGGCAGCCAGCTCGGCGCGAGCTCGCGCGACGCCGTCCTTCGAGGTGGCCCCATTCCGGCGGAGGGAGCAAGTTTCCCGGGCGGTGAGGCGCTCGAGGCGCACGGCTTCGCGAAGCTCGGCGAGCGCGCGCTCGCGGAGGGCCTTCGCGCGTTCTCGGGCTGCCAAGCGCTCGGTGCGGCACCGCTCGGAGGCCTGGCGGATGGCATCCTTGCGGGCGGCGCGGGCGGCGCGCACCTGCTCGCGGAGGTGACCGACCTTGGCCCGGGCTTCCTGGCGGTGCTGCTTCTGGATGTCGCGCCAGAGCTGCTTGCGGGCTTCGGCGGCGGCCTTGCGGGTCATCATGGCCGACCTGCGGGGGAAGGGGAGGGGAGGGCTTGCATGGCCTCCCATCGGTCTATCCGTGGCGCGGTTGCGGCCGCTTACGCTTCGCCGACGGGGGCGTCGCGGAGCCAGGGGGATATCGTTGTCGACCACCAAGCGAAGGACCGCACGTCCTTGTTGTCGCGGCACGCGACTACGCGCAGCATGAGACGCACGGTGCACCCGGGCGCCGCGTGGAAGATGAGCCTCAGCTCGACCCACGCGTCGGAAAGGTTCGGGTCCGGGCGCGTGCTCCGGTCGCTCACGTCTGCCCCACAGTGGCGACGCCGAGCCATTCGGCGTCGTTGCTTTCCCACCATGCGAAGGTGCCGCTGTCGTCGTCGCTGCTGGCGACGACGTGGAGGAGCAGCGACCGGCCGGTGCCGCTGGGCGGGGGCACCACGAGCATGCCGTGGTCGGTGGCGAGGTCGAACCATGTAGGGGTGGTAGAGTTGGGCATGGTGGCCCAGTCGACCGCGGCTAAAAAAGGTTGCGACCGTTCGAGCTGGTGCGCACGTTTGCGCGCCGCATCCGGGGCGCGGCTTCGCGCTCTCCCTCTCTGCTACCGATAAGTACCCTTTATCGGAAGGGCGGGGCGGCATTCGAAGCCGCAGAACTCGGACGGCGGGAAAATCTCATTCTCGCCCTGTGGATTCGCGGCGCGGCGCTCCGGGCTCCGGACGTCGGATAAAAGGTGCCTCCGGGCCCGCGTCTATCGCTTGCGCGCGCCCCAAGCCGCGGCTAAGGTTCTCCTCAGTGCGGGGCGAAAGTTCCGTGCCGATCGCCGCGAGGACCTGCCCCCCCGGGTTCCGCGGCGGTTGCCTTTGTGCATTGAAGACGACTTTGGGACAAGCGCCGGTTGAGCTACCTTGGGTCAATGACGCCGGGGGATCGATGAACCTGAAGTCGTTGCGTTCCGTGATGCGGGAACACGTGTTGGGGCTGTCACTCCATGGCCACTCAGAGCTGAGCGGGTTGTGCCAACGCCTTGCTCTGCCCCCACCGCCGCCCTCCGATGCAGCAACAAAGCGCCAGCGCTTGGAGCAGAGCTTTGATGCCATCGAAGACGAGCACGTAGCGCTCGTGGCCAGGCGCTGGCTCGATGAGTGCTCGCCGGCGGCGAGAGAGCGAAACGAAGTTGAAGAATTTCTATGGTCCGACTTGGGCCCCAAGGTGTCGAAGAAACATCGACGCTCGATGCTGCTGGCTGTAGGGCCTGGCGCCACTCAGAACACCCACCCCATCCGCGGAGCGATGTGGACGTGCCTGCACTAGCTAGTTCTCATCCCAAAACCCCATTTTCTCTGCGAAATGAGGTCTCCCTGGCGCGCGCCCCCGACTGGGGGACGGTTGTCGGGCAGCGCGCGTGTGTATATTGCATACAAATGGCCTGCGGAGGATGGACCGCGGCC
>JBBQWQ010000114.1:0-10524 GCA_038210445.1 Polyangiales bacterium | reverse complement strand
TCGGGGGGGGGGGTTCTTGGGGGTGTGGTGGGGGGGCCCCTGTGTGGGGGGGGGGGGGCCTGGGGTGTGGGTTTGGTTCGGGTGCTTTTGCCCCCGCCCCCCCCCCCGCCCCCCCCCCCCCCCCCCCCTCTGCAGCTTCGTCCAAAACACGAGGGGCCCCCTCGCTCCGCTCGGGGTGACAGTTCGGGGCCACAGCGATTGGGAACAAAACGCAACGAGGCCCGCGTCGGGGGTCGACGCGGGCCTTCGGAGTGCCTCGCTGGCTACGGGTCACGCCTTCTTGTGGTGGCGGCCGCCCTCGTGCGCGGTCTTGCGAATCTCCTGCGCCTCTTCCTTGGTCACCTTGCCGTCGGCCTTCGCGGCGTTGATTGCGGTCTGCACCTTGGCGACGCGAGCGTCGAAGCGCGCGCGCCACTCCTTGGCCTTGGTGGCGTCGACCTTCTTGGCCGCGATGCGCTCCTCCATCTTGGCGCGCATCTTCACCACGCGGGCGTCGTGGCGAGCCTGGAAGTCGGCGGCGGGCACCGGGTATGTGACCGCGTCTTTGCCGTCGCCGTGACCACGGCCGTCGGCGCTGGCGAGGCCGGCGAACGTAACGAGCGGGAGCGAGAGGAGCAGAGCGAAGAGCGAGCGGTTCATGATGGCGTTTCCTCGGTGGGTGGAGACCTTCGTTTCGGTCTCATGAGGTTTGACGCTCGAGCCCGCCTTTCGATGCGCCGCTTTGCATCTCTTTACGTTCTGTTCTGGCGCCAGAACAACACTGTTATGTGAATGAATTCGTGAGGTTGCAAAGGGGAGCGCCGACCGAGTACGCGGGAGGTAGGATGGTGCGCGATGAGACGCTTGCCGGTGGTGGTCGTGGGTTTGGTGCTGGGATGTGGTGGTGCGCCGAGCCCGCAGCCTGAGGCGCGGGTGCCGTCGAGCAAGGTGCCGGTGCCGCCGGCGCCCGATGCGGGTGGACCGGTGACGAAGGCTTCGTATGTGTCGCGGTATCCCGACGTGCGTGTGCGCGATGGGTTGCCGACCGCTTCGGGCCCGCGGCTGTTCTTTGCGCTGGGTGCGGGCGACCCGCGGTTGGGCGAGTATCGCGAGGTGGAGATCGCGACCGGCGAGCCGTGGAGTGGCGGCGGGACGGCGCACAAGTTCCACGCGTGGGTGCTGCCGAAGGACAAGTTCGCGGTGGGGTGGAACGGCCTCGTGTATCCGGTAGTGAAGGTCGGCGAGCGGGCCGACGTGGCGGCCGATATCCAAACTTTGATCGCGAGCGACGACAAGCAG
This sequence comes from Polyangiales bacterium, assembly GCA_038210445.1. GTDB lineage: Bacteria > Myxococcota_A > Polyangia > Polyangiales > Polyangiaceae > JABFRG01. Next base: position 9,246 of record JBBQWQ010000114.1, on the reverse strand, counting down.
CGGGCCGCCTACGCGAAGGACCACCCCGGGTTGCCGTATCGCAGCGCAACCATGGTGAGCGAAGAGTCGGGGCTCTCCGAGGCCACGCCCACGGCCGCCAAGGTGGCACTGTTGACGCTGCTGGGGCGCGGCGATCTGGCGGAGGCGCTGCGGACGCGGCTCTTCGGCACCGAGCCTGCCGACAAGGTGTTGGAGACGTTCGCGGGCGACTACCTGTGGGCGCGCTTCGAGCGCGCGGTGACGGCGCACATGCGCGGCGACGCCGAGCTCGCGTACGAAAGCCTGAAGGGGTTCGCCGATGCCGCCGACGACGCTGATCGCGCCTGCGACGCGGCGGGCTCGAAGCGTCCGGATAAAGCGCAATCGCGCTTCCAGTGGGGCACGTCGCCCTCGCGTATGCTCGAAGACAGCGAGCGACGGCTCCTGCGCGGCGCGCGTGCACCGCTGGATCTCGAAGCGCTGGAGAAGCAACCGGCGAGCGCGCAAGTGCCGATCTTGATCGACCACCTCGACGAGGTCGCGGAGCGGCAGTGGGGGCAGCCGGGCGGCGTCTCGCTGGGGTCGTCGCCCATCGTGGCGGCGCTGGTGAAGCTCGGCGATGCCGCGGTTCCCGCGCTGCTCGACGTGCTGGAGTCGGACAAGCGCTTGACACGCTCGATGCACTTCTGGCGCGATTTTGCGCGTTCGCGCTCGGTGCTGGGCGCGCACGAAGCCGCCTACGCCGCGCTGATTGCCATTCTAGACTTCTCGCCCTTTCAAACGGCTTCCACCGGCGACGATCTCTCCCAACGGGAAGACGCCCAACGAAAGAAGCTCGCCGCCGAGGTGCGCGCCTTCGCCGAGAAGTGGAAGGGCGTGTCGCAAGAAGAACGCTGGTTCGGTCGGCTCCTCGACGACGCCACGCCGGCCGTGGGGTGGATCGAAGCCGCCGCAGCCATCACGCGAACCACCAATCAGCAGCGTGTTCGTTCCACCATGTTCGGTGGCGTCATCACCACCACACCGCTGGTGCCTGGGAGCGTCTCCAAGGTGGCCGGCGAGGCGCTGCGTAGCAAGCGCGCGCCGTCCGTTGCCCACCTCCTCGAGAAGCGCAGCCTCGCGGTGCAGGCCAGCGGCGATGCGAATGGCGCCTGCACGCTCTCGTTGGCGCTGGCCGAATGGGAGCCCACCACGGCCAACACCCAGCGCGTGCTCGCCGCGCACTTTCGCGGCCTCGCGACGCCCGCGAACGGCAATGCCCCCGGCTTCGAGAACGCACGGTGCATCGTCGAGCTGAGCCGCGCTCGCTTCCTTTCAGGCGACACCAGCGCGCTCGCCGACTTCGGCACCTGGGTTTCGCGGGTGGCGCCGCCACAGGGCTCCTTCGACACCACGCAGGTGGTGCTCTTTCTGGGGATTCGGCCGGCCGATCCCGATCTGGCCAAAGCCGCAGAGGCGATGTTCAAGACAGGCTCGCCCTGGCTGCCGCTGGTTTCCACCACCAAGGGGAGCTCCGGTCCGCTGCAGTTCGCGCTCACCGACATCCTGCGGCACACCGACCTCCTGGCGCTCCCGGCCTTTCGTCGTTTGATCCTGCGAGAGCTTTCCAATGCCACGCCCATGGGCACCATCAAAGTCGGCACCAACCAGTACCAACTGCAGATGGTCTCCGGCGGCAGCACCAGCGCCGGCGTACAGAACGACGACAGCCCCAAGGCCCTCGCCGCCCCCATGGAAGTACGCGTCGCCGACTACATCGCCGATGGCCTTTTCGGGCAAGGCGAGCCCCGCAAAGACGCGCCCCGGTTTCACGTGTACTGGCCAAAGGCCAAGCGCGACGCCGCCCTCCCCGTCCTGCGCGCCTGGGTGCAGAACATGAAGTAGGCGAACAACGCAGCGTGCCTTCGGGTTTCCCGCAGCACTGCGCGGTTGCAGGCGTGGGCCGTCGCGGCCGATACTGTCTCGCGCAAGGAGAGCCTTCATGACCATCACCATCACCGCGTTCGAACGATCGCCCGACGGCGGCAAAGGGCTCGCCCGCGACACCCGCGTTCGCTGGGCGCTCGAAGAGGCCGGCCTGCCCTACGAGGTTCGAACACTCTCGTTTCGCGCAATGAAGGAGCCCGCGCACCTGGCGCGCAATCCGTTCGGTCAAATACCAACGTACGAAGATGGCACTCTCACGCTCTTCGAGACCGGTTCGATCGTATTGCACATCGCCGAGCGCCACGAGGGCCTCTTGCCGCGCGACGAAAGCGCCCGAGCGCGCGCCATCACCTGGATGTTCGCCGCCGTGAGCACCGTGGAGCCGCCCATTCTCGACATCACCATCACGCGAATCGTGGAGGCCGACAAGCCGTGGCGCGCAGAGCGACAGCCGCTCGTCGACGCGCGCGTGCGCAGCCGGCTCCAGCAGCTCTCCGTTCACCTGGGTGATTCCGAGTGGCTCGAGGGCCCCTTCACGGTGGGCGATCTGATGATGGTCTCGGTGCTGCTGCGGGCCAGGCCGTCGGGCCTCCTGGGCGAATTCGAGAACCTCGAGGCCTACGTCGCGCGCGGCGAAGCACGGCCCGCCTACAAGCGCGCCTTCGAAGCGCAGCTCGCGACGTTCAACGCAGGCGCCGCCGCCACCTGAGTCATGGGTTCGGACGAGCGGACCGCGAAACAACGACTTCGAAGCTACAGCTGCTCCGAGGCGAGTCGGACGAAGAGAGAGAAGAGCAGGTGGCCCGAGCCTCTGAAGAACTGGTTGAGCGCCTCGTTGTACTCCTGCTTGCACGCTTCAACGGGGATAGGGCGCAAGCCGAGCCGAACGAGCACGACCGCCATGAAGAGCCTGGAGCTCCGCCCGTTACCGTCCTCGAATGGATGGATGCGGACGACGTCCGCGTGACCCTCGACTGCAGCACGGATGGCGGCCTCTTCGTAGTTGGTCGCGTCCGACTATCGCTGAATGCCCGCGACGCGAGACTCAAGGCGCCGCAGCAGGTCGGCGAGCTGCTGCGGTACGGCACTTCGATGTACCGAACGGTTGGGTCCGAAGGTGAGGATCTCGCTGCCGAACGAAGCGGAACGCATGTGGCCGGCGTGATCTCGTACGCCTTCGAAGAGGCCGCGATGCAGTTCACAAAGCAGATCCACGTTCAGCGGTCTCTCCGAGAGTCTGCCCTCGTGACACCACTGCACGAGTCGAAAGAGGTTCTCGGTGAGCCGCTCTTCCTCGACCCCCGAGCACTCTGGAAAACCGTACGTGTCCGTCAGGGACGACGGAACCACGGCCGGGCCTCGATTCCCTCGATCCGCTGCGAAGCGATGACGTCGCGCTGGACGAGGTCCGCGGCGGGAGGCGTCTGCGCAAGCCGTGCGCGACGAATCGCCGCAAGTCTCTCGGCCGCGTCTTGCGGACTGAGCTCGATCACCTCGGGCAGGCGCGCAAACCCGTGCTCTTCGAGCAGCGCGTTGGCATCACCCACGTCGACACGCAACACCGCAGCACACTCGGCGAGGGACAGCCGGCCCTCGGCATATGCGCGCCCGAGCGCCCCGGTCTGCGCGGCCTTCTCGCTCGCTTCCAAGCGACGGAGCATCGCGCGGAGCCCGTCGAAGGCCGTCCGCAGACGGTGCCCGAGCTCTTCCTCGCCGATGGTCCGCGCCAACCGTTCGACCCAGTCGACGGGTGCCCCATCGGTGGCCGACCGAACGAGCCCCACCACAATCTCGCGCGGGACGACAATCGAGCCGTCGGCGGGGGTCGACGAGGGGCCGAGCTCCGCCGGCTGCTTCTGGCGAAGCGCCGCCGCGACGTCGAGGCGTGCAATGCTTCGGGCCCGGTCCATGACCTCGCGCCCCCGCTCGAGTAGACCGCTCATGGTTTCAACCCGCAGCTCCCAGGTAGCCTCGATGAGCGCCGTCACCGACAGAGTATGCTCGAGTGCCTGCACCAGGTCCTCGAGCAGGTCCGCGCACTCTGCCTTGCTGGCTGCGCTGGACGCATGCTCCGACTCCGGATCGAGGACCTCCATCCGCGAACGAACGTCGGCGTTCATCGCCATGGATCGAAACAACACTTCGCGAGGACGCGGGGGCTCGGACGCGAGATGCATGCTCGGACTATAGCCCATCGGGCGCCCGGACCGCGCCACTTCTGTGCCCGTGCGCCCCCCATGTATGCCCGGTTGCTTGGAATGCGCGGCGCCTGGGATACGATGGAGTGGATGAAGGTGGACCGCTCGAAGCGAAGGTCCCTCGCGATGGCGATGCTGCCGGTAGTAGGACTGCTCGCGTGCCATCAGAGCGTCGCTTCGCGGTGGCCGCGCCGCGAGGCACCCGCGAGCGCGCAGATTCCCGTGGAGGAGTTTCAGAAGGCCCTCGAGGGGGCGAAGGTCCGCGTGCGCTACGTGACGTTTCTCGCGATGGATCCCGACCGAGCCACCGATGCGCGAAGCTCCTCCTTCGCGATGACGGGGGCCGAAGGCCCGTTCGAAGTGGAGACCACGGTGCTTCCCAGCGAGGTGACCGTGCTTGCGGCCAAGGCGCGCAATCGCGACTACCTGTGCGTGAACGTCGACTTCGATCGGTCGCGACTCGCCGTCGAGCCGGGCCGCGCAGTGATGGTCATCGCGATCGAGGCGGAAGGCGAGACTCCCAAGCTACCCATCGTGGCGGAGCCGAAGAGCGGCGCAGTGGTGGCGCTGGACTGGCGCGAGCTCGAGCTATCTGACCCGGCGCGACTAGCCAGTATCGAGTCTCTCCCGCCTACTTCTTTGCTGGATTCGCGACCTGTCCGTCGGGCCCGATGGCGACGAGCGCCGGCGCCGGATAGCCGAGCGTCGACGCGACGGCGTAGGCATTGCCTCGCGCGCGCCTTCTCTCGGAGGCGGGGTCCGCCGGGTCCGGTGGGAGCTCGGTGCCTTCCATGGGATACATCACCATCGGGGGCAGGGCCGTGAGCGCGCGGGCGCCGCATACCAGCCAGGGGTCGGTTTGGTCGATGTAGGTCGGGATCGAGAACCTTCCGACGACGGCTGAACCGACCCGGCCCCGGCGAACCGCGGCGTCGGCCGAAACGACCACCGCGCTCCGGTCCGGCGTCGCGCTTCGCTCCTCGAGCATCGCGACCTTGCGCGTGAAGCGCAGCGTCGAAGTCGGACCGCGTCCGAGAATGGTGCCGTTCGTCGCATCGATGATGACGCTGTCCTGTGCGTACGACGCGACGACGACCTTGCCGCCGTCGAGAACGAACGTCGCCTCGGCGCCGCGGGAGCTCAAGTCGGGGCCGAACCCCGCGACTACCACGGGCGACGGCTCGGAAAGGCGCCAAACGATCAGCTTGTGGGCGAGCCCGAGGGCCACCGCGTCACGGTTGCCCACGCCCCGAAGCCACATCTCGTTCGTCCCCTCGCGAAGCGGCCCCGCATCGATGGTGGCGGTCTTGCGAACGACCGAACCGCGCCGGACGAACGCGGCGATCTTCAGCGTATGGGTCGCATCGTCGAACGACGCGACCGCCACGCCCTCTTCGTGCAAGCTGGTGCCCAGCGCAACCACGGTGTTGGACGGGATGCTCTTCGAATCCAGTCGCACCAGCGTTCGCCCCTGGCCATCGCCGAGGATGGACGCGTAGGGCGCTGCGTCCGAGAGCTGGGCGCCGTACGCCGCGAGGCCCATCGGCGCCGAGGGCAACGCCACGAACACGGTCGCGCTCTTCACGTGAAGTCGCGCCTTCGTGCGCAGATCGAGCACATCTTCGTCGACCACGATTCGATGATCGTCGAGGACGCGAACCACGCCCGATCCATCGGTCTGCGCGGCGATCGGCGTCTCGACGCCCTTGGCGAGCAGCTTGACGACGGCGCCCTTGCGGGTTCTCGTCGACGTCAGGGTGCGACCTTCGTCCAACGCATAGACCTGCACGTCGGTCCCCGGTTCGTCCACGCGACCACGTCCGGTTCGCGCATCGAGCTCCACGTTCCCCACCTCGGGCATGAAGAGGGTCACGCGGTTGGGACACGCGCTCTCGCCGTCCTCCGGGAACACGTAGTGCGGTGTGACCGGTTGCCACGCCTCGCCCGTACACCGTCCGGCGCCATACCCACGGAGGTGTGCGATGGAGGCCGGGGCGCCGCCGCTCACGACCTGCTGCCACGTCGCTCGCACCGCAGCGAGCGCCGGCTCGTCGAGGGCCCGCCGACCGTCTCCCATACACGCGTCGAGGGGCGGGTTGACGGACCGCTCCGCTGGAAGATGCACCGTTGGCGTCGGTGAACCACCGCACGCGGCGAGCACGGCGAGCACAGGGACCACAACGAGCGAGAGGCGGGGGAACATGAAGGGAAGACTCGTTGGACGGTACCCGCCGAAGAACGATTCAACAACGGGCGCCGGACACCATCTGCGCTCTCGAACGCGCACGCAAGTCATCTGTACCTCGAGTCATCCCGAGCGGAGCGAGGACCCCCTCTGCGGTTGCGGACAGACCTGAGGGGCCCCCTCGCTTCGTTCGGGGTGACCGCGACAAGGAACGGAGTGGTTCGCCGGCCGGTTTCTTAGGAACGGAGCGAGGCACCCCCTCTGCGGCTTCTGGAGATTCAGGAGCGCGCACGCAACAAGGCCCACGTCGTGAGGTCGACGCGGGCCTTGGGATGGTTCGCGTCGACCTCGCGCACGACGCCTTCATCTTGTTCTCGCCCTCCGACAAGCCGCGATTCGCGCACGTGGCCTTCCGCGTCGACGTGCAGCGCTTTCACGAGATCGTCGAGCGCCTGCGCCTCCGCGGCATTCCGCTCGGCAACGATCCGAACGACGCGAAGAACGGGATGACCGACGACTTCCTCGGCGGCGCCGGGCGCGTCTACTTCACCGACGACAACGGGCACCTGTGGGAAGTCGCCCGCTCGGACGTGCGGTCCAGAGAGCGCAGCGAAGCTCGTCGACCGAAGCTCTTTTGCGGGGGATGAAGCGCGAACACGCATCGTAAGACGACCCATGCCGACGAAGCCGCGCCGCAACGCTGCATCGAAGAAGAGCTCCATCGAGACCATCCTGCGCTCCCTCGAGCGCGTGGCCTTCGTTCCCGACCTGACGCGCATCGCCACCTACGAAGACGGCGTGGACGAAGATGACGGCATTGCCCTGGGCGAGGACGACGCGACCCGCTCGAAGCTCGGTGGCGCGCCCTACCTTTCGGCCACGGTCGCCCATCCCCTCTGCGGCCGATGCAAAGAGCCCCTCCAGCTTACGGTGCAGCTCCTGCGGCGCGATCTCCCGGAGCCGTGGCAAGCGTCGGTCGCGGGCGACCTGCTCCAAGCCTTTTGGTGCCGCGAATGCCACGGCAACAACGAGGACGCCTTCTCCAAGGGCACGCTGGTCCGCGAGGTCTCGATGGCCGAGCCGTGCACCACCCGCGTCGTACCCGGCGACGAAGACACGTGGTCGGTCGTGTCGTTCATCCGCGGCTGGCAAGCCCAATCCGACTTTCCCAGCGCCCTCGAAGACGAGCTGCGCTTCATGAAGGTGGGCCCCGCCATCCGGAACGCCATTCTCGAGAGCCCGCCCGACGGCGAGGTGCTCGACGGCGTCAAGCTCTCGACCTGGCGCCGCTGGACGAGCGCCCCCGCCGTGTTCAAGTGCAAATGCCGTTTGCCCATGTCGTGGTGGCTTCACCTCGGCGATCTGGGCCCCACCATTGGCGACGGACGCACCCTGGGCGTGCTCTCGTTCACCTGCGGCCGCAAAGCCCTGCAGGCCGATTGAGGAGTCCGCGCACGCAAGAAGGCCCGCGTCGACGTATTCGACGCGGGCCTTGAGATCACACTGGCCTAGGGTCACGCCTTCTTCTGCGCGCGGCCGCCGTGCTTCCCCTGGTGGGCGACCTTGCGGATCTCCTGCGCCTCTTCCTTGGTCACCTTGCCGTCGGCCTTCGCGGCGTTGATTGCAGTCTGCACCTTGGCGACGCGAGCGTCGAAGCGCGCGCGCATCTCCTTGGCCTTGTCGGCGTCGATCTTCTTGGCGGCGATGCGCTCTTCCATCTTCGCGCGCATCTTGGTGACGCGGGCGTCGTGGCGCGCCTGGAAGTCGGCGGCGGGCACCGGATACTGCACCGCGTCCTTGCCGTCTCCGGGACCACGGCCATCGGCGCTGGCGAGGCCGGCGAAGGTGACGAGCGGGAGCGAGAAGAGCAGAGCGAAGAGCGAGCGTTTCATGATGCGATACCTGCGTTCGTTGGGGGCCGGGTGGGGAGACCCTTCGTTTCGGTCTCATGAGGTTGGACGCTGGGCGCCGCACTTCGATGCCCCGCTTTGCATCTCTTTACGGGACGGGAGAGCCGGTATTGGGGGCTGTTACGCCGTCCCCTCCCCCGTTCGTCCGTTCGACCTCGGATCCAACAGCTCGCGGGTGCGCTGCGTCGACGCAGGACCACTCGGCGCCGTTGCCTGCGCGTGCTAAACTCGAGGAACCGTGAGCGCTGAAGGCAAACGCATTCTCGAAGAGGCTCGTGCACTGTCGCCAGAGGAGCGCCGCAGCATTGCGCTGGAGCTGCTGGAGGACGACGACGGGACGCCCGAGGAAATCGAGCAAGCCTGGGGCGCAGAGGTAGAGCGTCGGATGGCTGATGTGAAGGCGGGGCGCTCCGAGCTCATCCCGCTTGCCAAGGCCATGGAGATGCTGCGCAAGCGTCAGGCCCCGTGAGCCGTCCGGTCGCGCTCGAGCGGGCCGCCTACGAAGACGTGAATGCTCGTGAGGGCACGTCGGAGCGCCTCTCGGCAGCGGTGCACCAACTTTTGGTGGAGCTCGGGGAGGACCGCGCGCCCTCTCGTTGGTTCTCGCGAAAGCTCGGCGTCCGAACGGCGTTCGTCGAAGGCTTTCCGTATCAGATTCTGTACGTGGACGACCCCATCGAGCTTCGTGTCCTGGCCATCGCCCACCTGAGGCGTCGTCCGGGCTACTGGAGGAAGCGACTCGGTCCGCAGTAGCTGACGTGGGGATGGTTGGACCCCACGCAAGAAGGCCCGCGTCGAATGTCGACGCGGGCCTTGGAATGTCGCAGTGGCCAGGGGTCAGGCCTTGGGCGCGGGGCGGTTGCCTCGGGCGCCGGGCTTACCTTGGTGGGCGCGACCGTCCTTGTGGTCGCCGTGGGCGCTCTTGCGGATCTCCTGCGCCTCTTCCTTGGTCACCTTGCCGTCGGCCTTCGCGGCGTTGATTGCAGTCTGCACCTTGGCGACGCGGGCGTCGAAGCGCGCGCGCATCTCCTTGGCCTTGTCGGCGTCG
>JBBQWQ010000113.1:0-10715 GCA_038210445.1 Polyangiales bacterium | reverse complement strand
TATCGGCCAAAACACCAGCCAACTTGGTGGCTGGTGTTTTTAGTCGGCTATGTGGCTCTTCCGGTCCGGGAGGCTGCACGGCGGCTGACAAGCGCCAAGCAGGAGACTGAGTGTTTTTCGTCAAGACCGAGGGAGGCGCGTCGCTGGGTGCCGCGCGCGGAACGAACTCCTGTTCGTGAGGACGGGAGGCGCCGGCATACCCGAAGGTATCGGCCAAAACACCAGCCACCTAGGTGGCTGGTGTTTTTCGTCGGCTATGTGGCTCTTCCGGTCCGGGAGGCTGCACGGCGGCTGACAAGCGCCAAGCAGGAGACTGAGTGTTTTTCGTCAAGACCGAGGGAGGCGCGTTCGCTGGGGGCAGCGCGCGGAACGAACTCCTGTTCGTGAGGACGGGAGGCGCCGGCATACCCGAAGGTATTGACGAAAAACACCAGTCTCCTAGAAGCGGGCTTGGATGGCGGTCCCGATACCGAGGCGGTTGGGGGTCTGGAATACGCGGAGAGAAGCGGTGCCCTCGCGCGGATCGCGAACCACGAGCGTACCGTTGTTGTCGCGCACGAACTGGACCCAGCCCACCAGCGACAGGAAGTCCGAGAGATCCCAGCGGACGTTGGCGCGGCCCTGGACGATGACGCTGCGACCTTCGTTGTAGGGGAGGATCGACTCGTTGCCCTGCTGACGCACCACGATGGTGCGGGAAGCCGGGGTGCCGCCGTCGGAGAACTCGCTGCGGAACGTCGCGGGGAGCTGCACGCCGAAGCTGAGGCCCGGCGTGAGGTGGGCCGCCTTGATGAAGTAGTCGAAGGCCGCGGCCGCGAAGATTTCGGGGTCGGTCTTGGCGTTGGACGGGAGCGATTCGAAGGGCACGAAACCGGGAACGTTGCGCACCACGAACGGGAGATTGCGAAGAATGCCGGTGGCGCTGGCGCGGAGGAAGCCGGCCTTGACCACGCCCTGGAGGGCGCCGGCGAAGGCGGTCTCTTGCTTGGTGGCGCCGGAGACGTCGAAGTCTTTGAGCTGCTGGCGAAGGAGGTTGCCCTCGGCGCTGACGCTCCAGGCGAACTGGCCGGGCTCGTACTTCTCGGGCTTGAAGATGGTCATGGGCGCCATCGGATCGTTCTTGTAGAGCAGGAAGTCGACCGAGGTCGGGACCGGCATGTTCTGGTGCACCACCATGCGGGCCGAGCCGCCGTAGGTGTAGACCGACTTACCGCGCACATCTTCGAGGTCGAACTTGCCCTGCTGGAAGTAGCCGGCGCCCAGGTCGAAGCGCATGAAGTCGGTGGGGTCGAAGCCGGCGCCGCCCAGGAAGCCGTAGTTGGTCTCGCCCACGCGGACGATCTCGACGTCGGACTCGGAGCCCGGATTCAGCACCTTCTCGGGCTGGATGATGGTGGCGGTCTTGAAGCCGGCGAAGGCGTAGAACCGCTTGCTGTCGTACTGGATCTTGAGACCGGGCGAGGCACCCTGGATGCGCGGAAAGATCGACTGGTTGATGGAGGCCGCGGTGCCGCCCCAGCTGATGTCGTAGAGGTAGCCGAGCCGCATACGGTCGGTGTCGAGCGGGAAGAAGACTGCCGACAGGCCTTCTTTTTCGTTGTTGGTATTCGTGTTGTAGAATACACGCAAGTACGACCCGGAGTCGTAGAGGGCGGCGTTGAGGTTGCCTGTGTTGGCGGAGAGCGCCGCGATGTCGAAGCGGAGAACGACCGCAGCCTCGGTGGTGAGGTGGGGAATGAAGCCGGGCAGCTTCTTGTACATCACCAGGTGGGTGAGGTTTTCGCGGCCGGCGAAGCGAGAGTTCAGACCGTCGAAGAAGAGACGGTACTGCGGGCGATCGCCGATGGAGAAGGTGGGCGAGAGGGGAATGACCTCGCCGGTAGAGTGGAGGAAGTCGTCGTCACCGAAGCTCCAGGTGAGACGGGTGTCCATGAAGTTGCCGGTGGGCATGCCGGGGGGGGCCATGCCCGCGGCCCGCGCGCCCGCCGAGCCGGTGGGGTCGTAGCCCATGTCGCCCGGCTTGGGCGCGGTGCCCGGTCCCGCGTCTGCATCGGTGCTGGCGGCAACCGACAGGGTGGCGCCGCCATCGGCGGCGGTTGCGCTGGGCGCACCTGCGTCGGCATCGGTCGGCTTGTCCTGGGCGTACGCCGACCCTGCGGCGACGAACGCGAAGGCGAAGACCAGGAAGAAGAGAAGCGCTTTTCGCATACCGACAGTTCCTTATTATTGGGGATCGAGTTCGCCTTCGCTTCGCGGGAACACACACGATTCTGCGAAGGGCTTTTGCTTGGCGTTGGGGTCGGTAACCAGGTCGTCGACGCACCGGGTTTCGATGGTGAACTGGTTACCGCCCGAGAAAAACGTGAGGGTGCCCTGCACGGCGCCCAATACCTTGCCCTTGAAGGGCACTGGAGAGAATCCGGGCGACGTGCTGCCGTCGGCCTGAATCTTCCGGGAGACCGTGGTGGGCTTGGGCGGCTTGTCTTTGGTTTGGAAGCTATCTTGGAGCACCACGTAGAAGTTTGAGCGGGCCGCGAAGTTGGACCACTCAGTGCACTCTACATCCAAATCGCAGGAGGCCACGCAGCCCTTCTCCAGGTTGGCGCTGAAGTCGACGCTGCCGTCACCGTTGAAGTCGCAATTGCTGGCGTTGTCGGTGATGAGAAATTGCGGCGAGCTCGGGTCGGTCTGGTCGAAGGACGGGTTCGGCTTGGGGTTCTCCGGACCGAAGTGCTTGGTGACGCGAACCTCGAGGGTGTGCTTGGTGACGCTGCGGATCTTCTTGCCGGCGTTGGCCGGGTCGTCGATGCAAACCTGGTTGCCGTTGCCGTCGACGTCGGGCCGCTCCACGACGGCGCTGCGGAGACGCACCAGCGAGTGGACGTTCTGGAGCAGCGTCGACTGGTTCGCGAGGTCCTCGGCCACCAGATCAAACGGGTCTGGCTCGCCGCACGGGCGGGCCTTCGCGTTCCACTCCTCGAGGGTCCAGGTGGGGTAGCCGATCTGGATCGACCCGAAGAACTCGGTGGCGGTGCCGGAAAGGCTGCGCATGCGGTCGCAGACGCGCATGCCCGGCGGCGAGCTGAAGTTGAAGGCGAAGAGGCCCCCGTAGCCGCGCTTTTTCCGGTGCAGCGGAGGCACTGCGCACGGGTCTTCGGTCACCACGCGGTCGTTCTCCACGTCTTGCACGTAGAAGCCGTTGGCGGCCACGCGGGTTACGACCATGTCGAAGTCGAACTTGCGCGTCTGTGCTTGGTATCCGGTGTCGAGGTTCACCTGCTGCGCCTTGAACGGCGTGGCGGAGCCGCCAGCGCAGATGGGGGTCTGCGGCGCGGGGTCGGTGGCTTCGAAGCCGGTGCACACGGCGCCGCGCACGTCGGCCACGCGGGGCAGCTTGTAGTAGATGATCTGGCTCGCGCCGGCGGTGAAGGTTCCGCCGGTCTCGGAGTCGTCGTTGGCGAAGGCGCAGCCCTCGTCGGCGGGAAAGTCGATGCGGCCGTCGCGGTCGTTGTCGATGCCGTCGGAGCAGGCCGGCGGAGGTTGCCGGGTGGGCGGCTCCACTGGCACGTAGCCCAGGTCTTCGGCCACGATGCGGGCGTCGCCGAAGGCGTTGTAGAGCGGCACTTGGATGCCCTCGGCCAGACCGGCTTGAAGGAACGCCGAGCGACCGGTCGTGAAGGGGCCCGACACCTCGAGTACGCTGCCCGGCTTCACCGAGAGGCGCACGCCGCCGGTGAACGCGGTGTCGCGGGTGCCGTCGAGCTTGACGGCCTCGACCCGGACGGTGAAGGTGTCCGACTTGCCGGGGTCGGTGACGATGGCGCGTCGATTCAAGTTGTCGCCCAGGTTCGCAGGCTGGGTGATGGTCACCGCGAGGCGAAGGGTACTGGGCTGGTTGGCGAATCCCCCAGAGCAGCCGCCGGCGGTGGTGAGCACCACTGTGCCGAGGCCAAAAAGGCTGGCCAGGACGCGCTTCTTGGGAATGGGTCGATAGTACTTCATCGTCCGATCATCTCCAGGCGACCATCGGTGGAGTTCCCGATGGACTTGTCGACGCATGCGAGGATCTTGCACTCTTCGCCGGCGCTCGAGCAGGCGTTGAGCACCAGGCGGCAGCCCTCGCGGTTGGGATTCTGGGCGCAGTCGCGGTCGTGGAAGGTGGCGACGGCGTTGCGGCAGTCGCGACGTACGCAGCGACCCTGGCCGGGTCCGCATTCGCTGACCGTGCTGCAGATGGTGGCCTCGCCGGTGCGCGAGGCTTCGGTGTTGGCGTTGCACGCACACACGAAGTCGCCTTCCGACTTGCAGTCGGCGTCGGCGGCGCACAGCTTGAGGCCGCCTACCGGGTCGCGGGTGGCGTCGCCGGTCGGGTCCTTGTATCCGCAGGCGCGGCCCTGGCGAATGTAGTCGATGAGGGCGTCGCGTTGCTGGATCTTGGTGTCGAACTGCGTTGTGTTGCGCTGGAGGACGCGGAAACCCGAGCCGCCGCCGGCGAGGTAGTTGCTGGTGGCCAGCTCGTAGCGGTTCGTGTCGTTGATGAGCGCCTGGCAACGCTTGGTGTTGGGGTCGCACGAGCCGGGGTTGACCACGCCGTTGTCGGCGCAGTCGTTGTCGTTGGCGCACTGCTTGTTGCCGCTGCCAATGTACACTTGGTCGGCGCAGGCGCTCAGCGTGCACTGCCCTTGGGTCGCGCCCTCGGCGAACACGCACGAACCGGTTCCGCCGAAGCGGCAATCCTCGTCACGCAGGCACGGGCCCTTGGCGTTCTCGCGGGTGCAGCCCGAGCAGTTCATGCGGACCCGGGCGCCGGCGATCTGGATCTGCGAGGTGCAACCGCGGCTGGCCGAGCGGCGCGCCACGTAGTCGAAGAGCTGCTGCACTTCGAGGCCCGACAGCTGCATCTTGGAGATGGAGTTGTCGAACGGGAAGATGTTGTACATCTGCTCGGTGGTGATCACGCCCGGCAGGAGATCGGCGCGGATGCCGGTGGAGTTGGTGAGCGAGAAGTCGGTCTGGATGCCGTTTCTGAGCCACATGCCGGTGGCGACGATGTTGCCCAGCGGGGAGTCGCCTCCGGTGCTGGAGATGCGGCGCGCGCCGTCGGGGCTGTATCCAGCCAGGATGTTGAGGTCGGCGACGATGTCGAGGCCGCGGCGATAGGGCAAGAGCATCTCTTGCACGACCGGGTCTTCCGGCACCGTGGCGTCGATGGGGAAGGCCGTGTAGCGGCTCGAGATGATCTCGAACTTGTTGAGCGGGTCGTAGTCCTTCTCCGCCCCGGTGGGGGTCGCGTCCTTGGGATCGTTGGAGAGGACCATGTCGAGCCGGCCCACGTACTTGGAGAACGACCCTGAGTGCGCGATGGTGACTTTGCGCGGCGTGCACGGGCGTTTGAACTGCCACGGGTGGAACTGCGGGTCGAACTTGCCGGCCGGGCCCTTGAGCTCCGGTTCCGGATCGTCGGGCGGCGCATTGCCCGGGTCGGGGCGGTTGTTGGGGTCGGCAGCCCAAACGAAGCCGGGGTTCTGCGGGTCGGCGCTGCAGTCGCGGAGCTCTTGCGGCGGGTTGATGACCACGTGGTTGTGGCCGCCGAGCACGAGATCGATGCCGGTGGTGCCGCGCACCATGCGCTGATCGACGTCGAGGCCCAGGTGGGTGAGCATGATCACCACGTCTACGTAGGGGCGCAGCAGATCGACGTAGAATTGCGCCACGTCGATGGTGTTGAGGGGCGTGATGCTCAGCTTGTTCGGCTGATCGTAGATGGAAGAGAGGCTCGAGAGGTTCGCCATGCCGATGACGGCGACCTTGAGGCCCTCCTGGTTGAACACCGTGAAGGGGCGCGCGACGGTGGCCAGCTGCGCGTAGTTGGGGAGCGAGACGTCTTCCCACTTGTAGTTGGCGGCGAGGACGGGAAAGTTCGCCCACTTCTGCATCTGGATGGCGACGTTGGTGGGGCCCCGGTCGAACTCGTGGTTGCCGATGACCGCCGCGTCGGTGCCCATGGCCGAGAGCGCCCGCACCTCGGGCTCGCCCGCGAAGAAGTTGAAAATGGGGGCGCCCTGGAAGCAGTCGCCGGAGTCGAGGTGCAGCGCCCGATCGGAGCGTGCGCGCTCTCGACCGAGAATGTACGCCATGCGCGCGACGCCCCCGACGTTGGCCACCGAGTTCAGGGAACCGAGCCCGAGGTCGGAGTCGACCTGGGTGATCACCTGGTCGAACGACAGGAGGCGCGAGTGGATGTCGGAGGTGTGGAGGATGGTCAGGCGAACGCTGCATGGCGTGTTCGGCGGGCACGCCGAGGCGATGGGCGACTCATTCGAGCTGCACGACGCCATGCCACAAGCCAACACGAACGCAGACGCGAGAAGAAAGTTCTTCATGCCGGGCGGGGCGGACCCTAGTTTGATCACAAGCCGATTTCAATCGACACCGGCGGGGATCGACACCGGGTGCGCTTTACGTCGCGCTGCGCCATTCCCCGGGGCTGTAGGTGCGCATTCGGACACACCGGCGCCACGTGCGCGCGGCTGAAGTGTGGAAAAAGGCCGGCCGTCGGGTGCGAAGCGCCGTTCGCCGCTCGCTTCGGCTATTCGACGCTGCCGGTGAGGATGTCGAGGAGGCGACCCGCCAACTCGCCGGCCAGCAGCTCTTCGACGGCGTCGGCGGTGTCGGCCTCGAGCGCCCCCTGGGCCAGCCGCTCGCACTCGGCGACGGTCACCCGCGAGAGGGTCTCCTTGATCTCCGGCACCGCGCCCGCGCCCATGGAAAGGCAGCGGAGGCCCAGGCCCACCAGCAGCACTGCGCCCAGGGGATCCTGCGCCATGGCGCCACAGAGGGCCACCGGGATGTTTCGCGCGGCGCCGGCCCGCACCACGTTGTCGATGAGGCGAACGATGGCCGGGTCGAAAGGCGAGGCCAGGGTCGCGAGCTTGCGACTGGTGCGATCCACGGCCAGTGCATACTGCACCAGATCGTTGGTGCCGATGCTGAAGAAGTCGACCTCCCGCGCGAACACGTCGGCCAGCACGGCGGCCGCCGGAACCTCGACCATCATGCCCACCGGAATGCGCGGGCCCTTGTAGCCGAGCTCGCTCTCGGCCTGGAGCAGCAGGCGCTTCACCTGCCGCACCTCGTCGAGCGAAGTGACCATGGGGATCATGATGCGCACGTCGCCGTGGGCGGCGGCCCGCACCATGGCCTTGAGGTGCGCCAAAAATACGTCTGGTACGCGCAAGGCGAGGCGCACCGCGCGGAGCCCCAGCGCGGGGTTCATCTCCGGGGGCAGGGCGAAGGCGCTGGCGAACTTGTCGCCGCCCACGTCGAAGGTGCGCAGGGTCACCGGTCGGCCGCCCATCTGCTCGACCACCCGTTCGAACACCGCGTATTGCTCCTCCTCGGTGGGGGGAACGTTGCGGTTCACGTACAAAAACTCGGTGCGATACAGGCCGATGCCCTGGGCGCCGGCCTCGATGGCGACGGATACTTCTTCCGGGAGCTCGATGTTGGCGTCGATGCGTACCAGCTCGCCGCAGGCGGTCATGGTGGGGCGGTCGCGGCCGCCGCCGCGGAGCCCCTGAGAGAATGCACTGTGGCGCTTGGCGCGGGCCAGCGCGTCTTCGATGATGAGGGGCGTGGGGTTTACCACGATGATCCCGCGGAAGCCGTCGACCACGACGTGGTCGCCAGTTCGCAGCTCGCCGAGAAGCGGGGATTCTACACCCACCACCGCGGGTATTTCCAGGGCCCGGGCCATGATGGCGGTGTGGCTGGTGCGCGAGCCGCGCTCCGTGACGAACGCGAGCACCGGCATCGTTCCCATGGCCGCGGTGTCGGCCGGCGAGACGTCGCGCGCCACCACCACCGCCGGCTCGGTGAGCGAGAGCGTGGGCTCGGTGCCGGCCAGCGCTCGCACCAGGCGATCGCACACGAACACCACGTCGTGCTTGCGCTCCTGGATGTAGGCGTCTTCGTTGTGGCTACTGCCGAACAGGCGCGTGATCTCGTCCGAGGCCGAGACCACCGCCCACTCTGCGCAGAGGCGGTCTTTGCGAATGAGGCGCTCGACCTTCTCGTGCAAGAGCGGGTCGCCGAGCATCGCCAGATAGGCATCGAGGATGGCGCGCGAATCGCCGAGCGGGCCCTGGGCCACGCGCTCGCCCACCTCGATGAGGCTGGCCTTGGCGATCTCCACTGCGTGCGCCACCCGGGCGAGCTCGGCCTCCACCTCGTCGCCTTTGATCTGCCGATGCGAGAACGTGGCGCGAAGATCGCCCAGCACCACCACCGGCCCCACCGCGACGCCCGGCGAACCAGCGATGCCCTGGATCACCGTGGGCGGGCGTGGCGGCCGGGAGCTCGGCATCAGCTCGGCTCCCCGAAGCGGCCGGCGATGAGGGTTCCGATGGCGGCCACGCACTCTTCGGCGCGTTCGCCTTTGGCCCGCAGCTCCACCCGGCTGCCCTTTCCGCCGCACAGCAGCAGCACGCCCATGACGCTCTTGGCATTGGCCTTCTGGCCGTTGTTCTCGATCTCCACCTCGCAGGGAAACTTGGATGCAAGTTGCACCAGCTTGGTGGCCGCGCGGGCGTGTAGCCCCAGCTCGTTCACGATCTCGAAGGTCGCCTGGGCGGCGTCGGTCTCGGGCATGTCATCCTCCTCCTCGGCGAGAATCCACGGGTGCGGGCAGCGGTGAGAGCTGCATGGTCAGCTCCTCGACGGCGTTGTGGCGACCGGTGCTCCCGGCCGACTCGGCGCTCGACTCACGGCCGACGTCGCGGTGCACGATGGCGCCGCCGAGGCGGGTGGCCAGTTCCTCGGTGACGACCACCGAGCGGTGCCGACCGCCGGTGCAGCCGATGGCCACTGTGAGGTAGCTCTTGCCTTCGCGCTCGTACTTTGGCACCACGAAGCGCAGAAGGTCTTCGGTCTTCTGGAGAAATTCGGTGGTCTCTGCCAGGTTCATGACGAAGCTCTTCACCCGCGCGTCGGTGCCGGGGAGCCTGCGCAAATCGGGCACGAAGTACGGGTTTTCGAGGAAGCGCACGTCGAGCACCAGGTCGGCGTCGACCGGAGTGCCGTACTTGAAGCCGAACGACTCGAAGCGGAGCACCATGCGCTTCTCGTTGCCGGAGGCCGGCCCAAAGTAGGCGAACACGTTGCGCCGCAGCTCGTGCACCGAGAGGTGCGTGGTGTCGATGACCCGGGTCGCGCGGGCCCGCAGCGGTGAGAGGCGCTCGCGCTCCAGGCGCACGCCGTCGAGCACCGCGAAGGCGCCGGTGCCCTCGGAGGCCAGCGCATGGGGACGCCGCGTCTCGCTGAAGCGCCGGAGAATCGCCTCGTCGGAGGCGTCGCAGAACACCACCTCGACGCGCCGCTTGCCGCCGTCGGCCAGGGCGTCGAGGACCGCGCCCATCTTGCCCAGGAACGCCGAGGCGCGCACATCGACGCCGAGCGCGACCCGCTCGATGCCGCCCTGCGCGCAAAGCGAGACGGCATCGGGCGCCAGCAGGGTAGGCAGGTTGTCGATGCAGAAGTAGCCGAGATCTTCCAGGCTACGGAGCACCGTCGACTTGCCGGCGCCGGATACGCCGGTGACCACGATGATGGACGCCCGAGGCGCGGCTTCGCTGTGCGGAGGATGGGTGGTCATGGCTCGTCTCGCTTTCCCGACCGCGGGATCCAGGCCGAGCTCTCTTCGGGCTCGTACGCCACTTCGCGCGGGGGTGGGAGGGTGCCGCTGCCGCTGCTGGCCGCCGACTCGCTCTGTTCCTTGAGCTCGCGCGAGAGCAACGTCTCGCGGCGGGCGGCCGCCAGTTGCCCATCGAGGGGATTGTGGTTGGGCGCGCTGGCCACACTGCTCTCGGGCGGCGGAACGCGGCGCACGGAGGGGGCGGGCAACATCGACTCCGGAACGTGCTGGGTGTGCAGGCGATCCATGAAGTTGCGTGCGCTGTGGGTGCCGGCCCGGCGCAAGAGCTCGTTGCGGGCGGCAATTTCCAGGATGGAACCCATGTCGCGGCCGGGGCGCACCGGCACCTTGAGCATGCGAATGCTGGTGCCAAGAATGGTGTCGTGGGCGTCCTCCACGCCGAGGCGGTCGTATTCCTCGTCTTCGCGCCACTCCACCAGCTTCACCACCACGTCGATGCGTTTCCGTTCGCGAACGCTGGTGACGCCGAACATGTCTTTGATGTTCAGAATGCCGAGCCCACGAATCTCCATGTGATGCCGGAGCATCGGCGCCGGTTCTCCGAAGACCATGCCGGGCGGGCGGTAGTCGCAGTTGACGATGTCGTCGGCGATGAGGCGATGCCCCCGGAGCACCAGCTCGAGGGCGCACTCGCTCTTTCCAATGCCGCTCTTGCCGAGCAGCAGGAGCCCGACGCCGAACACGTCGACCAGAACGCCGTGCAGCGTGGTGGTGGGGGCCAGCTGGTCGTCGAGCACCGCGTGAATGACGTTGATGGTGACCGAGGTGCGTTCGGGCGAGACATAGAGCGGCGTCCCGGTGGCCTCGGCGGCGCGAAGCAGCGAGATGGGCGGGGTCGCGCCCTTGGTGAGCACCACGCACGAGAGCCCGAGCGAGAAGTAGGCGCGGCTGGCGCGGCTCCGCGCGTCGTCGGGTAGGGCCGCCAGGTACGAGAGCTCGGTCTCGCCCAGGAGCTGCACCCGGGTGGGCACCACGCCGTGAAAGTGCCCGGTGAGGGCGAGGC
>JBBQWQ010000112.1:0-10918 GCA_038210445.1 Polyangiales bacterium | reverse complement strand
ATCATCACGCGCATGTCAGACCGCCGCTCCCGGCGTAGGCGCGCTCGCGAAATCCCGGTGCCGGAGGCGCCGAGGCGAAGGTGCGTCCGGATTGTGGTATTTGGGTGCATGATGCACGCGTGAGGCCGCGAGCCTGGGCGCGGTGACGCCTCCGGGGCGCTCGGCGAGCGTCTGAGGCGTCGAGCGGCCACGGATCACCGCGGACTGGAGCTTCACCCGAAGCGCAGGGCGGACGGAAGCGCTGGAGAGTCTTCGGTTTACCCACGTACCAGGTTCAGGTTCTCTTCAGGTTCTCGGAGATTCTTCGGTTTACCCACGTACCAGGTTCAGGTTCTCGCTGGCTCAGGTTCTCGCTGGCTGGGTTCAGGCTCTCGCTGGCTGGACCTACTGGATGGCCGTGCACCATCATGCGCACGTGAGACCGCCGCTCGCGGCGTAGTCCGCTCGCGAAATCCCGGTGCCGGAGGCGCTGAGGCGAAGGTGCGTCCGGATTGCGGTATTTGGGTGCAGGATGCACGCGTAAGACCGCGAGCCTGGGCGCTGTGACGCGTCCGGGGCGCTCGGCGAGCGTCTGAGGCGCCGAGCGCCCACGGATCACCGCGGACCGGAGCTTCACGAAGCGCGGGGCGCACGCAAGCGTTTGAGATTCTTGGATCTACCCACGTACCAGGTTCAGGTTCTGCTGCTCGGATCACCGCGGACTGGAGCTTCACCCGAAGCGCGGGGCGGACGGAAGCGCTGGAGATTCTTCGGTTTACCCACGTACCAGGTTCAGGTTCTGCTGCTGGTTCAGGTTCTGCTGCTGGTTCTGCTGCTTGCCGCTAGATTCGGTTCAGGTTCTGCTGCTGGCCGCCAACACCTGCGTTCGCGCGCGACTCGGAAAAATCACACTCAACGAATGCTGCTCGTCGGGTTGCCAACTCTCAGCGCACTCCGCAAGGACCTCAATATAGTTCCGTAGGTCCTCGATAGTTAGGCTTGGAACATCGGAGTGGAGAACGACGACGTCGTGGGATTCGACCCAATTGAGGTCCCGCAAACAGTCCGAGAGCGCATTCCAGTTGAAACCGAAGTATCCCGGCAGGCGTGCGGCTTCGTAGATAGCCTGGAGAAGCGCTGCCGCGCTGGTGAGACCACCGGGGATGCGAACCACAAAGGCTCCCGGCGCGAGCCGGGGAGCGTCCGTGAAGATGAACTTGTCGGCTCGATTCATGACGCGCTCACTTTAGGGGTACGAAGCTATCGTAGTGGTCCGGTGTATAGTACATTTTTCCCCTCTGACCTACGACGACTCGCTGCGGGCCGGGACCAGAAATGCCCGGCGTCGGATGGACATACTCTCGGTAGTAGCCAGTGGGCCGGACAGGGAGCTCAGGAGTGGTTTTGCCAGCCAGCGGCCGGTTCTGAAAGATGGATCCGTCGTTGCGATGGGGGAATCGGCCACCGGAGGCGATGCGATCCAATGTGGGCTTCAGGTCGACCGTGCCCTCCAACACCGTGCCCGTGCGACGGTCCACCACGCGTGCTCCGCTGATGAACCTCGGCGCATCCGGGCATGCTCCGGGCCCACCGTTGTGGCTCCAGACTCCGACCTCGCCAACGAGATAGGCATGGGTCTTCTCGATCTCGAAGTTGAACACCTGTGCGGGCGCTCGCCATTCGATTCCCGCAATCGTCACGAAGCCGTCAAGCGCTCGCAGCCGCTCGCCCAGCCTCAGTTCGAAGGCCTTGACCCAAAGCTCCCGGTCCAGCGAGAACAGAGGGTGCACGGCGGTCGGCTCGAGCGTCTGCCCCGAGCCATGGAATGTGAGGCGCAGGATGTGACGATTCTCGTGGGAAATCGTCATGAGAACCACGTGGCCGGGGCCCGGCCGAACCTCGGGCGCAGCTTCTACGGCGCGCACTTGTGCGAAGCCCTCGCGCCCGAGCTCCGCTGCTGTGAGGCGGAGCCACGGCCGGGGGTAGCGCCATTCGCGGCGGTCCACGCGCTCGGTCGGAGGAGCGCGACAACGAGCGTGTCGTCTGCGCGCCCGGGGGACGGCGCTACCAGTTGCACAACTCGCCAGGTTGCGTCCACCTCAGTCGGTACGTTCTCGAATGGGTCATCCCCTGGCGAAGTAACGCGATCGCCAACCTGGAGCGTTTCGATTGGAACGAGCCCGGAGCTTGTGCTTACGAGGGTGCCACCGGTGAAGCACGTGCCGTCGCAGCCGCCGGCGCACTTACTCGCCGCCCCGTCCGCCTCAGCTTGGACAGTCGCCTCCGCGCGCTGCGCGGTCTTCGCCTCGGTCTTGGCGAGCGATGCCTCTGCGCGCTGGACCGCCACGTCCGCCTCGATCGCGACAGCGGGCGCACGAAGCGCCTGTACCGTCTCCGCAAGTGGACCCACGGCCATCGGACCGGCCGTCATTGCGACCTCGGTTACCATCCCGCCGGCCTCGTAGTTAGACTGAAGGCGCAGGTGATCCATGCCGGGCATCAACCAGATCGACCGATCGTCGGCCGGGTTGTCCATATGCGGAAGCTTTAGTGAGAGGCCGAAGAAATGCTGCAGGCCCATCGTCACCACACCAGGAGTGGCGACAGTGTCGATGGCGGTGTTCACCATTCCCGCCTTGGCAGCCTGCCAGTCCATCTCCTGCTTGAATCGCCAGGTTGCAACGGGTGGCGCAGAGACCGTCGCTTCCGCGTGGGCCTGAGGTGCATCCTTGCGGCTGGGCGGCGGCGGCGTTGCGGGCTGGGCGCCGGCGGCCGGAGCGGGCGTATTGCCTTCCAAGCCCAGCGGGTCGACGCTCGTGAACACCCGGCCGCTGACGTACGCGTACAAATTCGCGTCCGCCTTGCCCGGCGCGTGGAGCGCGAGGGGGTCCGGATTCAGCCATCTCCCCAAGCTCGGCACCAAAAAGCGCTTCCCGAAGTAGATCAGCCCAACTTCGACGTCCGCTTCCTTCCCCGTAAACCCGTAGTCCTCCCGCAGGTTCTGCCAGCGGGCGGTCCTATAGTCCTGTTCCTCGTCACCATATGGCCGGTAGGTGCGGTTCTCCACCAGCTCGCCGCTCGCCTTGTCGATCACCACACTGGTCGAGCCCAGTGAGTCTCCCATCTCCAGCAGCACGATGGGCGCGCCGCCCGTTGCCGGCGCCGGAAGCGTCCCCAGCGCGGTCGCCGGCACCAGCTTCGCGAGGCGCTCGCCCGCAGCAGTCAGGTACACGGCCTCGACCTGGTCGTTGAGCGTGTACTCGTTGCTGACGTAGCTGGTCTTCCGCAGCTCCAGCGACGTAAACACGTACACCGTGTGCCGGGCAGTCCCGCCCTCGGTGGTCGTCGTGCGCACGCGGCTGTCGCCGCCGTCATACGCGTACTCCAAGTCACTCGCCGGGGTCGCGACCGGTAGTGCGCTCGAGGCCACGCCCAGCGAGCTCCCGTCCCAACGGCGCGCGCGCACCAGGCGATTGGCCTCATCCCAACTGTACGCAAATCGCTGGCTGCAATTCGCGCCCGTCGGTGTGCACGCGACGCCGGGGCGGGACACCGAGATGCTCGTGGTGTTGCCCATGGCGTCGTAGGCCGCCGTCATGGTGCCCGCGTAGCTGCCGGTAGCGTGCTGCGCGCCGGTGAGCTGGTAGGGGTTGCCGTTTGCGCCGTCGTGCGACTCGGTGCCGAGGGAGCGGTCCCAGAAGCCGTGCACGTCGTCGTCGGTGCTGGTGCGGTTGCCGAGGCCGTCGTAGGCGTAGCTCTCGGTCTTCACGCGGTTCGTGAAGGCCGCTTCGGGCTTGGGCTTGCCGCGGAGGCCCAAGGGGCCGGGGCCGCGGGTGCCGGCGTGCTCCGGCGCGTGGGGGCTCGACCATGGATCGTTGGTCACGCCGGTGTACGTGTACGTTACACCCGTCACGCGATTCAGACCGTCGTAGGTCATCGCGCGCGTCACCGGCTTGTGGCCGGCGGGCCACTCGGCGGCGGGGCGCAGGTCTTCGATGAGCGTCGGGTTGTCGACCAGATCGTACGTAACGTGGGTGTTTGCGAGCGTGAGCTGCGCCGTCTGCGCCAGCACCGCCGGCGTGTAGTTGGTATTCCCCGTGCCCCACAGCGCCGGCGGGAGCCGCTGGGTCAGCACGCTGGTGATGCGTTTCCGCGCGTCGTAGGTAAGCGAGAGAGAGAGTGAACAAGAGGAAGAAGGGGTGCCCCCCCTCGGCCGGCTTCGCCGTCCGTCCCCCCCAAATGTGGGCTTCGCCCCCATGGGGGGGAGGCGCTTCAGGTGGAACGTGGTGAGCCTGATGCGCGGTTCGCCGCGCGATGCGTCTCGGTGCCCGGCGAAGGGGGTTTCGTTACGTTTTCAAAGAGCAGGCCGAGAGCGCGTCGATCATGTCTCGGCCGGCGCCGGATTCCAAGCGAAACGGTGTTCAGGCGCCTGAACGTGCGTGTTCAGGCGCCTGAACACGGCGGCACACCTGTCCTGGGACGGCGCGGGAGTGGCCAGGACATGCGGGAGGCGGCGCAAGTGGCCAACTCCTCGTGCGGCATCGAAGTTGCGGTAGCCCAGCGCGTGGCTCTGCCGAGGCGCATCGTTCGAGGTCTGCGCTACCTGCTCACGCGTCGGTGCGCGCAGCGGGGCTTCCGTCTACGACCTTCAGAATTGACGACGCAGATCTTTGCGTATGCCCTGGCGCTCGCGATGAACAAGACAGGAGTGCAGATACATGCGGTGTGCGTGATGTCGAACCATCTGCACATCGTGATCACCGATGTCGAGGGTCGGCTCCCGGAGTTCATGCGCGAGCTGAATCGCCCGACCGCGAAGGCGCTCAACGCGTCGCAGGGACAGTCGGAAAACCTGTGGGCAGCGGAGCCGTACAACGCTGTCGTGCTGCCCACCGAGGACGAGCTCCTCGACAAGGTCG
Organism: Polyangiales bacterium; assembly: GCA_038210445.1. GTDB lineage: Bacteria > Myxococcota_A > Polyangia > Polyangiales > Polyangiaceae > JABFRG01. The sequence continues at coordinate 6,020 of JBBQWQ010000112.1, read as the reverse complement.
CGTACGTGGCGGCCAATCCAGTCGAGGCTGGTCTAGTGGAGTCGGCGGCGGCGTGGCCCGGCTTCATCCAGTGGATGCCGGCTCAAGGCACGGTGGCGAGGCCTGATGTGTACTTTGGCAAGAACGCGCCCGACTTCGCGACCTGGCGCATTACGGCGCCCACCGGCATGCGCTGGTCCGACGGGGAGTGGCGCATGCGACTCAAAAGCCGGGTGCAGTCGCGCGTCGACAAGGCGCACCAGAAGGTCACGCGTGACGGCGGCAGGTTCGTTGGGCGCAAAGCTGTGCTCGCGCACTCGTTCGCGAAGCGCGCCGCGTCCCACGAGGCGAAGCGCGGCATTGTCCCGCGCTTCGCGGCCCGTACGCGGTCCACGTACTTGCAGATGGTGCGTACGTTCCGGGCCTTCCAGAGGGGCTACCGCAAGGCGCTCGATGCCTGGCGCGCCGGCGTCCGTGACGTGGTGTTCCCGCACGGGACCTACTGGATGGTCGTTCACCATCACGCGCCCGTGAAGCCACCCCTCGCGGCGTAGCCACTCGCGACGTCAGGTGCCGGTGGCGCCAAGGCGGAGGTGTGTCTTGGTGCCACTACTTCTGGCCATTGCGTGCTGAATACACGCGAAATAGGCCACGGTGGTGGCCTACGTTGGCTCGCCAGACGTGAGCCCGCGCGGCTCGGGCCTGGCGTCGGGCCGGAGCGTGGGCTCGCGCGCCGTTCCGTTATGGTCGGGAGCGCGTAAGCCCTCGAAATATTTTCCATTTCCCACGTACCAGGTTCGATGTTCGCGCCCCCCTCAAGTGCCCCGAAACGCAACAACGGGGAGCTCCCATGAGCTCCCCGTTGGTCCCCTTTGCCGATCTAACTCACTTCACGGGCGGGAGCGGCTCCTTGTCGTCCTTCTGGATGCAGGAGGAGAGATCGAAGAAGAAGAAGGCGAACATGGCCTCGGCCTGACCGAGCGGGGTGCCGCAGGAGTTGGGGAACTGGTCGACGCTGTTGACGTGGGCGTCGAGGTGCACGGCCTTGCCGCACTGGTCTTCGGGCTTGGAGCCTACCGGGGTGTTCACGGTGAATACGCGGGTGTCGCCGGTCTTGCCGCCGGCGGCGCCGGTGGCCCAGATCTGGGTCTTGGTCTTGTCGACCGGGTTCCTGAAGTTGTCGAAGACGGCGCCAGCGGGGACCTCACCATACGTGGACCCCGGGAAGTTCACCTTGAGCCAGTCGGCGAGCGCCTTGCCCTTGGGGAAGCTGTCGTCCAGGTACATGGGCGTGCTCACGAAGGGCGCGCCGCCAGTGATGTTCGAGATGCCGGCCAGGTTCGGGTCCGGGCTCTGCTTGTACCAAGTGTACTGGAAGTCGGTGGTGAAGATGCGGCCGCCGAGCGAGAGGTAGTCGGTCACCGACTTGAACGAGAGGGCGTCCTTGCTTCCGGGCGACTCGCTGCACTCGCACGAGAGCACCGAGACGTCGTACTTCTTCAGCTTGTTCACGTCGCTCCAGAAGGCCTTGGCGGCGGTGGAGCCCGGGAGACCGGTGCCGTTGCTCTGGTAAACGTGCACGGCCTTGCCGTCGCCATCGCCCTCCACGCCGAACTCGTTCTTGTCGATACCGAGCTTGGGGAGCATGCAGCCGAGCTGGTCGCAGCCACCGGTGGTGATGGCGATCTTGGGCATGTCGCCCTCGGTTTGGTTCTTGGGGAACCGCGTCATGTTCGGATCGGTGAGGCGGTTTTCCGTGCACTTTACAACTTCGGGAATGATCACCTGACGGCGCCACTTGCCGAGCTGGATGACCAGCGGAATGTTCTGACCGATGGGCACCTTCTTGAGGGTGAACTTGCCGGACGAGTCGGTGAGCGCGGTGACCAGCGGCGAGCCAGAAGCAACGGTGCCGCACTTGTCGCAGGTAACGCCCTTCGCTTGCGGCTGCACGGTGCCGTTGGGCACGTAGACGATGGCGTTGTAGATGGGCAGCGTTCCGTTGGGCGCGAAGACGGTGCCGGTCACGGTGGTGTCGGTGCCGCCCGGGCAGTTCACCTGCTTGCACTCCAGGTTCTTGCAGCCGGGAATGGCGTCCCCGCCGCCGTCGCCGAAGTCGAAGGGCGGGCGCGAGCCATCGAGCTCGCCGTTGTTTTCTCCTCCGAACCCCGAGCTATCGCTGGTACCGCAAGCTGCGATACCGAGAGCCACGAAGACACCTGCCGAAACGAGCAACGAACGGAGCATGAATTCCTCCAAGAGAGCGGGGGCTCGTCACGGCGCATCGCGAGCGCGCGGAGAGCGAGGGAAGCGGGACGATTGGCACTATACGTCAATGTCGCGGGGGGTGCACGCGACTGCGTACGCGTCGCCCCGCGTTACTTCTGCGTCAGGCTTGGCGCCTTTGTGGCATCAGCAGGCGCTTCGATGCCGAGAAGTGAAGCGAGGGTGTGCGCGTACGCCCCAACGGCCATGGGCGTGCGCGTCACGACGCCCGCCGGGATGCGATCCGGAGAGCGCGCCAGGAGTGGCACCGAACGGTCGAAGGCCAGCGGCGTTCCGTGGCTCACGCCCTTGCCGACCACGTACTCCGGATCGAAGAACGAGGTTTGCCCCACCGCCACGTAGAGCTCCCCGGCGGCGGCGGGGTCGATGGATCGGCACACCAGCTCGGCCACGGTGTCGCCGCCGTGGTCCGCGCACGGGTCTTGGGTGAATACCACTCGCTCCACCCCGGGCGTCTTGCGCAAGTGCGCAGCCAGCGCGTCGAGCAGCTTCTTCTTCTTCTCCGCAGGGAGGGCGCGACCAGTCGGTGTAAGCCACACGTAAGGGTCGGCCAAACCGAGCACGAAGTCCCCTTCCCCGGCTGCCACCCTGGCCACCGTGCGGAGCTCTTCGGCCAGCGCGTCGGGGTGAAGGCGGATTGCCGCTACACAGGGGCGCTGCCAGCGATCGGGCGGCGCGCCCTTCGCGCACCACGGGCGCATGCCGACGCCGGTGAGCTCGGGCAATGGCGCAACGCCGTGGTCGGCCGAGAGCAGCGCCGACCAGCCGGCGGCGCCGTAGCGTTGGTCGAGCGCGGCGAAGAAGCGGCCCAGGAGCGCGTCGAGCCGGAAGAGCTCGTCCCACGCTTCCCACGATTCGGCGCCGAACACGTGGCCCACGTAGTCGTTGGACGAAAACGAGAGCGAGAGCAGCACCGGCGCGTCACCGGCCTGGCTATCGAGCGCGCGAAGCCCCAGCTCCACCAGCGCCTCGTCGGCGAACGGTGTGGCGCGGAAGGCGTGTCCGGAGGCCACCGGATGCGGGAACGTGAGCCCCATCCCCACCAGATCGCCCTCTCCCTCCTGGCGATCGACGCCTGCCGCGTGCGCGTGCAGCCACGCAGCATCGAGTGGCTCCCAGCGCGTGTGCTCGGTGCGCGCGGCGGTCTTGGCCTTGGCCCAGGCGGGCAGCTCCTTGGCGAAGGCGGTAGAGGTCACGAAGGCGTCGCGGTTGGGGTCGAACCAGAGCGACGCGTCGGGCTTGGCGCCGCCGCCGAAGATGGCGCCGCGATCTTTCAGCGACACTGCGTAGATGCGGGCGCGGGGCTCGGCGGCGCGAAGGACGTCGGCCACGGTGCGGCTCTTGAGCGATGCGATGGACGACGCCGGGGAGTCGACCACGCCCTCGGTGGTCACCAGACGGGTAGCGTCGTCTCGGAGGAAGCTCACTTTTTTGCGCGTGGTCACGTCGATGCGTTCGTTGGCGACGATGCCCGAGCGCGAGGGCGGGCCGCCGGTGAACAGCGCGGCGTGGCCGGGTGCTGTTTCGGTGATCGCGTGATCGTAGCGCAGCTCCTCGACGTAGGTTCCCTCGCGCGCGAGCCGCGCGAAGCCACCCGTGGCCGGGAGCGCACCGATGCGCGACTGCAGCACCCACGCCGCGAGCTGATCCACCACCAGGGCGACCACCACCGTGCGCGGGCGAACGGTCAATGGCGGCGGACTGCCACTGGGCGCGGGCGTCGCGGTGGGCGCGGGCTTCGGCGCCGCGTGAGGCGGCGCGCCGGCGCACGCCGCAACCAGACCGACGAGGGGCATGAAAGTACGAAGGCGCAGCATTTGCGGCAGCCTACCGCATGTGCGGGAGAAAGCGGGCCCGCGCAGCCGACCGCCGCCGATGCGGCAGCGGAAGGTGCAATCTGCGCGGACCCTCCGATTGCGGGAGGAGGAAGAAGCTTAGCGTCCGATCGTGACAGCCGCGGAAGACCTTCGTGACGACCGCGCGCCGGTTCCAATTCCCCAGCGGGCGGGCGTCGCGAACAGCCCGGCGGCCAGCGCGCCATCGGAGGTGCCGCGGCGACGAAGGCCCAGCAGGTCTTCGATGATGGGGCGCACGTCGCGTAGGTACATGGGCTCGGTGGTGCGCGAGAAGTCGCCGCCGCGAAACTGCGGCCCGCCGGCAGCAAGCCAGGTGCGCTGCGACTCCATCGCGCCGTTTCCATGATTGCGGAAGTCGGTCGCGCGTCCGTGGTCGGTGGTGACGATGATGTGCGCGCTGCGTCCCCAGCCGGGGTTCGATGCATCGGCCTGCGCCAGGTAGCGCCGCACCTCACCCACGAAGGCGTCGGCGAAGCGCAGCGCTTCGATGTAGCCAGCGTAGTCGCCGCGGTGGGCGTACTCGTCGGTCTCGCCAAAGCCCACGTAGAGAAAGTCGAGCCGCCGCTCCATGAGCGCGGTGAGCGCCTTCTCGGCGGTGAGGCGATCGGGTCGAAACCCCGCCTCGCCAGGAAACGAATCGACGCCGCTCGAGGGCTCGAGCCCCGCCGAGATATTGGCGTCGGTGCGGGCCGAGAGCGCGCGGCTCAACACCGGCCACGATGCGAACGCGGCCGTACGCAACCCACGGGCATCGGCGCGGTCCAGCAGCGTCGACGAGGTGGTGCGCGGACAATCGTTGTGGGTGCAACCCTCGGCCTCGGCGCCGGAGAATAGCTCCAGGTATCCGGGCAGCGAGACGAAGTTGGGGCCCGACACCTGCATCGGCTCTTGCCCCGGCGCGCCCGCGAACGCGCCGCCTTGGCGCACCATCTCGTACAAGTTGGGAAGTAGCTCACGCGCCGTACGCGCAGGCTGTCCGGCGGTGCGTGTTGCGTCTTCGCCCTCGAAGATCTCCTGCCATCGCACACCGTCTACCGTGATGAGAATCACCGGGCCGGGCGTACCGAAGCGCGGTTCCGCCGACACGCGAGCGTCGGTTGCCGCGCCAAAACCAAGGAGGAAGAGAAGAACGCAGATGCGAGCAACAAGCTGCATGCATTGAACATGAGCACGCGAAGTGACGAACCCAAGTCAATTGTCGCAAACTTGTAAAAGTTGTATGCGACACGCAACGTGCATCTGCGTGACGCCATCGCGTCGCCCTGCGTCGAAATAGCGCACCGAGGCGAATCGCCCCGCCACACGGTCATCCCGAGCGGAGCCTCTGCCACCTCGGTGCGGAGCGGAGGGGCCCCCGCGCTCCGCGTGACGCTGCCGGGTGACGCTGCCCCTTCGAGGAGGAGGCCCTCGCTGGATTCCTGGATGACCTTGGCGGGGGGCACGAAGGTGGGGTCGAGGGCGAAGTCGCCGTCGGTGAGCTTGAGCAGCAGGTAGAAGGCCTCGGCACCCTTTGCGCCCGAGAAGGCCGCGTCCGCCACGGCGCCATCGAGGAAGTGTACTTCGCCCTCTTCGTTGCCCGCGCGGAGCACGAGCTTGCCGCTCTTGCGGCCGTGGAAGAGCACCTGGACAATATCGGGGATGCTCATCTCGCGGAGCGAACCGGAGCCCCGCGCGAGATCAGCTTCTTGGTATTGCCGGTGAGGGCAGTTGGCAGCGCGCGGTCGTTGCCGTCGGGCAGCGAAAGCGCGGAGATGACCCGCTCCACGTCGCCCTTCGCGAGCAGCGTCTTGGCGGTCTCCAATCGCGTCGCGTTGCGTCGAAATAGCGCACCGAGGCGAATCGCCGAGATGACGCATGTGCATAGTACATTCATTTACGAAAAGTCGGTCATCCCGAGCG
>JBBQWQ010000111.1:0-11320 GCA_038210445.1 Polyangiales bacterium | reverse complement strand
GCGGGGCGCCCGGCGCGGGGGACGGGGGGGGGGCGCGGGGGGGCGCCCCCGGCCACCGGTCCGCTTCGGCCCCGCGCCGCGCCGCCCCGCGCCACCTCCGCCCCGCTCCCCCGCGCTGCGTGCTTCGCTGAAGCGGCGCGGCTCGGCGGCGCCGGCGCGCTTCGCGCCGGCCGCCGCCTCGCCGGCCTGGTCGCCGACGTGTCGCCCGCGGGCGCGCCGTCCGGGGCTTCGCCCCTGGCGGCGCGCCTCGCGGTAGACGATGCGCTCGCGAGCGGAGACGTGCCGCGCGCCTTGCGGCGCGCGACACGCCTCCGCGTGCCCAAAGCCGAGGTGCTGGTGCGCGCCGTGCTGCTCGGGCAGAGCTCGGCGGCGAGCGAGCTCGCCGCCGAGCTCGCCCGCGCAGACCCCAGCTCGGGCGACGCCGCGGTCGCGGTGATTCTCACCCGCGACGCGGCGCCGGCCCGCGCGCGCGACGCGGCGCCGGCCGCCGGCTTGCCGGCGCGCGGCGCCTTGTCGACGGTCGGCGCCTACGCGCTCGCCGCGCGCCTGGCGCGCGTCGAGAGCGCGGCGTCGCGCGCCTGGCTCGCTGGCGCGCGCCAGGGCGAGCTCCTTCCGTCTGCGCCGCACGATGCGGTGGTGGTGCGCCTGGAGGTCGAGCTCGTACGCCGCGGGGTGCTCACACCGGAGACGGTGAGCCACGACGCGCAAACCGAGCTGGGGGCCGCGGTCGTCCGTCAGTGAGGCGCGGGCGCGCTGGGTGCGCTCGTCGCTGCCGTGGGCAAGCTGGCGGTGGGCGGTCGCTTGTAGGTGAGCACCACATCGTAGGTGGTCACCTTTCCGTCCTTGATCTCCACCGGCTCGCCAAAAGCCTCGGCGCCGGCGTCGGCCGAAACGTGCTTCTGGTTGGCGTCGGCAAAGGCCGGATGAAACGCCGTGGCGCGCATGCTGCCCACCGGAATGCCCTCGATGCGGTACTTGCCACCGGCGCCGCTCACGGCATTGAGCGGGTGTCGCGTCACGAACACGTCGGCGGTCAAGAAGCTGCGGCCCATGTTGTCGGAGAGCAGATCGCGCCCCGGCATCTTGGGGTACAGGTGCACCGCTTCGCCGCCCGGGGGCGCCACCATGAGCGCGCCTTTGACGCCGCGGCTCAGGTTGATGGCGTAGAAGTGATCCTGGGTGGTGGTCTCGCGGTTTGCGATGTCGAGGCGCTGACCGAAGGTCACCAGCACGGTGCGCGCCGAGAAGGCGCAATCCTTGATGTCGACCACCACCGGCTGCCGAGGCGCTGGGATGTAGGCATCTTTGTAGCCGGTGACGCCCACCACGGCGTCGAGGAGTGGTCGCTTTCCGCCTTCGACGCGCGGCGCTTCGCGGAACACATTGCCGTGCACGGCTTTCGCGCTCGGGCACTTGGAAAAATCCAGCCCCGGGAGCGGCAAGGGCTCGTCGCCTGCAACATACACGGTTCCCTCGAGCACCCCGGTAGGGCCCGCGTAGGGCGGTAGGCCCACCGGGTTCACGAACGCCTGAATCTCCGCGGTAGGCAGCGCCGGCGCCACGGTGGGCGCGGGCGCGACACTTGCGGTTGCCGAGCTGTTCGTGGATGCGGCATCGACCACCGCGTTCGCAGACTCTGTTTTGCACGCGCCCGAGAGCAGCGCACACAGAGCCATCGAAACCAGCGGAGCTCGGCGCCGCATCCTCGCCAGCCTCACCTTCAACCTCCGAAGATGGCAGCCGCCTGGAACACCACGCTCAGGCTTTTGGTCGGCCCAAGGCCCAGCGCGATGACCAGCACCGCGCTGAGGATGAGGGCCGCGGTCACGTAGCCCGAGCGCATCGGCGTCGCTATCGGCGCACCCGCAGCCGGCTCGCGCATGTACATGAACACGAGCACCCGCAGGTAGTAGTAGGCGCCGATGACGCTGTTGATGAAGGCGATGATGGTCAGCCAGTAGAAGCCGCCATCTATCGCCGAGCGGAATACGAACCACTTGCCGAAGAAACCAGCGGTGGGCGGTACGCCCGCGAGCGAGAGGAGGAAGAACGCGAAGGGCAGGGCGGCCGCCGGGTGACGGCGACCAATGCCCGCGAGGTCTTCGTAGGTGACGGCCTCGGCGCCGCGGCGTCCACAGAGGATGAGCGCGCCGAAGGCGCCGGCGGTGGAGACAGTGTACGTGAGCAGATAGAAGAGGACGCCCGCGCTCGCCTGGGTGGCGGAGTGCATGGTCGCCACCACGCCGACCAGGAGGTAGCCAGCGTGCGCAACGCTGGAGTAGGCGAGCATGCGCTTCACCGATTCCTGACGCCCGGCGACCAGGTTGGCCACGGTCATGGTGAGGACCGCAATCCACGCCAGCGCCGGCGGCCAGCCACTGGCCCACGAAGCAGACCGCGGATCACCGAAGGCGGTGAGGAGCACCCGCAGCATCATCGCGAAGGCCGCACCCTTGACCGCCACCGCCATGAAGTTGGTGGCCGGAGTGGGAGCTCCTTCGTAGGCGTCGGGCGTCCACATGTGGAACGGCACCGCGCTCACCTTGAATGCAAGACCCACCAGGATGAGCACCAGGCCCATGATGGCCATGGGGTTCCGGATGTTGCCCTTGGCCATGGCATCGCCGATGCCCTGGAGGTCGGTGTGCCCGGTGACGCCATAGAGCAGCGCGAAGCCGTACAGGAGCAGCGCCGCAGCAAAGGAGCCCAGGAGGAAGTACTTCAGCGCGCCTTCCGAGGAGCGCGCCGATGCCCGGCGAAACGCCGCCAAACAGTACACGCCGAGCGACATGGTCTCGAGCCCGAGGAAGAGCGTGAGCACGTCGCCAGCGGCGGAGAGGATCATCGCGCCGAAGGTCGAAAGGAGGAGCAGCGAGTAGAACTCACCGCGGTCCAGATTGTGCTCCGGCAGGTATCCGCCCGCCATGAGGCAGCTCAGACCAGCGCCGAGGCACAGCAGCGCGTCGAAGAAGAGCGAGAAGCGATCGACGCGAATCCACGGGGAGAAGGCGTCGATGCCGGGAATGGTCTCGACGCCGTACATCCATACGCCGGCCGCGCAGGCCACACCGGCGAAGCACACGGCGGCGGCGCCCAGCGCCAGACCCCCACGCACCTTGGAGAACGCCTCCGCCATCATGAGCAGCATCGCGCCGATGCCGACCATCAGAAGGGGAGAGATCGCGAAAGCCTGGAGCAACATCTCAGTTCGTCTCCGTCTTGGGGGCTTCCGGTGCGGCTGCTGCCATGGTGACGACCTTGGGCGCTTCGGGGCGCCTCGGTAGCAGCTTCACAGGACCCTGATAGTAGCCCTTGGCGGGCTCGAGGGCGTTGGCCGGGTGCATCTGAACCCGGGCGTCGTAGTCCGAGACCACCCGCGCGACGGCGTCGTGCATGGGATCGAGGAAGATGCGGGGGAAGAGACCGATGACGAAGATCATGAGGACCAGCGGCGCCGCCGCCACCAGCTCGCGACCGTTCATGTCCGAGAGGTGCTTGTTCTCTTCCTTGGTGATGGGGCCGAAGAAGACCCGCTGAACCATGGAGAGCATGTAGAGCGCCGCCAAGATGACGCCGATGGCGGCGCCCACCGACTGGATGCCACTCACGTGGCCCAGGCGGCTGGAGACGAAGGTTCCGGTGATGATCATGAACTCGCCGACGAACCCATTGGTGCCGGGGACGCCCACGCTCGCCATGGTGGCGATGATGAACAGCGTGGCGAAGAGCGGCATGACCTTGGCGATGCCGCCGAAGTCCTCGATGAGGCGCGTGTGACGGCGATCGTAGATGACGCCCACGAGCAAGAAGAGGAGACCGGTGCTGATGCCGTGGTTCACCATCTGGAGAACCGAGCCCTCGATGCCCGACGAGGTGGCAGAGAACAGCCCGAGCATGACGTAGCCCAGGTGGGCAACCGAGGAGTACGCGACGAGTCGCTTGATATCCTCCTGCTTCCAGGCCACCAGCGCCCCGTAGAGGATGCCGCCCACCACCGCCACGCCGGCGAGTGATGCGCCGTACTCGTTGGAGGCTTCCGGGAAGAGGCCGATGCAGAAGCGCAGATACCCGTAGGTGCCCATCTTCAGCATGACCGCGGCCAGGATGATGGAGCCCGCGGTGGGCGCCTCGGTGTGCGCGTCGGGCAGCCAGGTGTGGAGCGGGAACATGGGCACCTTGATGAAGAACGACAGCGCGAAGGCGCCATAGAGCCACACCTGGGTTCCGCGCCGCAGGGCCACGCGCTGGAGCTCGAAGTAGTCGAACGACGGGTTGCCGCCGTTGACCCGCGAGTACGTGTACGAGAGGTACAAGATGGCGGCCAGCATGAGGACCGAGCCGAACATCGTGTAGAGGAAGAACTTGATGGCGCTCTTGATGCGGTTGGTGCCGCCCCAGACGCCGATCATCACGAACATCGGCACCAACATCACTTCCCAGAACACGTAGAACAGGAAGAGGTCCATGGCGACGAACGCGCCGATCATCGCGCCTTCGAGGAGCAGGAGCGAGAAGCACCAGTCCTTGATGCGGGTGTCGATAGACCCGAAGGAGACGAACGCGGCGATGGGAACGATGAAGGTGGTGAGGAGCACCAGCCAGAGCGAGATGCCGTCGAGCGCCACGTGATAGTGGATGCCCAGGCTCTCGAGCCAGACCACGTCTTGGTTGAAGTGGAAGTCGCGGCCCATCTTCACCGAGAGCAGGGGAATGCTCAGGGCCAGGGTGCCGAGCATGACCGCGAGCGTAAAGCCCTTGAGCACGCGCGGCGCCTGGCGCGGGAGGAAGAGCACCGCAAGGGCGCCCACCGTGGGCAAACCGATGAGCCAGGAGAGCAGCGTATGCGACTCTTTGATTGGGCCCTCCGGGACCACTGCGTCGGCCGCGGCGTCGGCGCCCGGCCACATTCGCAGTACGAAGTGCACGGTGAGGCCGGCGATGACCGCCAGAGCGACGCGAACCCAGGGCGCGTGCGCGACGCGCCGCGGCATGAGCGCGGCAACGGCGCCGGCTGCGACGACCGCGAGCGCGCCCTTGAGGAAGATGGATGCGATGAGGCCGATGGCCCCCACCAGGAGGAACTGGGCCAGCGTGGCCGGCCCAATGGGCGCCACCGGCGCTACGTCTTGTCGTGCTTCACGAGCCATGGCCGTTTTGTCCCATTTCGATCACTTCTGCGGGGGCCGCTTTGGCGGGCGCGGTCACTTCGAAGGTCTTCGTGCCCACGATGCCGAAGGCGTTGCGCACCTTGAGCTCCACCTTCTTGGTGTTGCCCGGTTCCACGTGGAGAGGGAAGGCAGCGGTTCCGGAGAACACTTCCTTTTCGGGCCGTTTGGCTCCGTCCTCTGCCCAGATGTAGCCGTAGCCGACGCCGGGGGCGGCCACGATGGAGTAGTCGCCGGCGCCCTTTTCTACGACGCGACCGTCGGGGTGGGGCATCACGAAGAACCAGCCGAGGCCGGCCAGACCTACCACCATCATGCCCGCGTAAACGTGCACGACGCCAGTTTGCAGGGCCCGCAGAATGGTGCCAAAGGCAGCCACCAGGAGCGCGGTCAGGCGCGCCAGGATTCCGTCGACGACGCCCTTGTCTACCGAGGTGGCGGTGTCGGCCAGCGCGTCGACGCCGGAGAGGATCGACGCCTCGTAGGCTTCGTCGACGCGCCATTTGTCGAGGAGGAGCTTGTAGAGCTTGGGAGCGGCCGCGGCCCATTGCTTGGCCGGGGCGCCCTTCTGCACCACGTACACCCAGTAGGCGAGGCCCACGCCCACCGCGAACGCGCCGAAGGCGCCCGCCGTGCAGAGGAGCTCAAGGTGCTCGGCACCTTCCTTTGCGTGAACGCCGACCTTCACCGACTCTTCGAAGAGCGGCTCGAGCCAGTGCTCCAGCGGCAGCGGAAGACCGATGTGCTTGAGCAGCCCCGGGTTGAGAATGCCGGCAAAGGCCGCGAAGACTGCCAGCACGATGAGCGGCAGGGTCATGGGACGCGGTGACTCGTGGGGCGCGTAGCCCGGCTTCGTCAGGTCCTCTTCGTGATGATGCTCGCCATCGTCGTCGTCGCCGTGCGCGTCGCTCGCGTGAGGCGCCTCGTGGGCGTCGACCTGCGAGGGACGACCCAGCTTCCAACCGCGGAACTCGCCGAAGAAGGTCAGGATCACCACGCGAGCCATGTAGAACGCAGTCATCGTGGCCGCGGCGATGCCCACCCAGTAAAGGACGGTACCGAGCCATGCGGGCGGCACGTAGAAGTGGCTGGGGTCGCGGGCGCCCCAGAGCGACTGCACGAAGGTGACTTTCTTGCCGAGCCGCTCCGCGTCCGGATGCACCAGCTCGGAGGTCATCGTCTTGAAGAGAATTTCGTCCTTCGAGAAGAAGCCGCTGGTGAGCGGGAAGCCGACGATGGCCGCGGTGGAGATGAGGAAGGTCCAGAAGGTGAGCGGCATGTACTTGCGCAGCCCACCCATCTTTCTCATGTCCTGGGCCTTGTCATCGTCGTGAATGCGCGCATGCATTCCATGGATGACGCTGCCGGCTCCGAGGAAGAGGCAGGCCTTGAAGAAGGCGTGGGTGAACACGTGAAAGAAGCCCGCCGTGAAGGCGCCCATGCCCACGCCCAGGAACATGAACCCGAGCTGCGACACGGTGCTGTAGGCCAGTACCTTCTTGATATCGTTCTGCACCAGCGCGATGGTGGCCGCGAGGAGCGCGGTGGCCGCGCCAATGACCGCAATGGTCGCCATGACGCCGGGCGCCAGGACGAACACGAAGTTGAGGCGGCAGATGAGATAGATGCCGGCGGTGACCATGGTCGCCGCGTGGATGAGCGCAGAGACCGGCGTGGGTCCTGCCATGGCGTCGGGGAGCCACACGTAGAGCGGAATCTGGGCGCTCTTGCCGGTGGCACCCAGGAGAAGCGCCAGACCCACAGCGGTGGCCGCGGTGATGGTGATGGGGCTGTCGGGCTGCAGAAACTTGAGGAAGCCCGTGAACTGCCCGCCGCCGATGGGCCACACGTGGACCTGGGTGGCTTCGTTGACGGTGACCAGCGAGCCGGAACCTGCCTCGATGCCGTTCCAGTCGAGCGCACCGGTGTAGTGCACGAACAAGAACATGGCGCAGATGAGGCCGAAGTCGCCGATGCGGTTGGCGATGAAGGCCTTCTTGCCGGCGGCCGCGTTGGCCATCTTGCCGTACCAGAACCCGATGAGCAGGTACGAGCACAGACCCACGCCTTCCCACCCCACGAAGAGGAGCGGCATGTTGTCCCCGAGGACCAGGACCAACATCGAGAAGACGAACAGGTTCAGATAACAGAAGAAGCGCCAATACGACTTGTCATCCCACATGTACGTCGAGGCGTAGATGTGGATGAGCAGGCCGACCCCGGTGATGACCAACATCATCACGCCGGAGAGCGCGTCGACGCTGAAGCGCAGCGCGACAGGGATCTGCGTCTCGCTCTTGCCGGTGGTGTAGAGCCAGTCCCAGGCGGTCCAGGCGAGCTTGACGTGACCGTGGCCGGCGTGGGTGACCTCGCGGTCGAGCGCGAGGAACGTGAGGAGCGCTGCACCGAAGGAGACCGCGATGGCGGTGATGGCCATGAGGCGCACCGCATCGCGACCCAGGCGCCGACCCCACACACCGTTCACGAACGCGCCCAAGAGCGGCGCGGCGAGAATGATGCCGAGGAGCGAGAAGTCTTTCGAAGGAAATACGGAGAGAAGACCGTCCATGAGTCTCTAGTTCCGAAGGAGGTCGGCCTCATCGGACCGAACGGTTCGCTTGAGGCGGAAGAAGGCGAGGACGATGGCGAGACCGACGGCGGCCTCGGCGGCGGCCACCGCGATGACAAAAAAGGAGAGCACCTGGCCGGTGTGGGCTTGCGCGTGCTGACGGTTGAAGGCCACCAGCGCGAGGTTGGTGGCGTTGAGCATGACCTCGATGCTCATCAGGGCGACGAGCACGTTGCGTCGCACCAAGAAGCCGATGCCGCCGATGAGGAAGAGAATGGCGCTAAGGCCCACGTAGTACTCGACGGGAATCACTTTACGGCACCCTTCTCGGCGAGCTCGCCGTGCTTGCCACGGGCCACCGCAATGGCGCCCACCACGGCGACGATGAGGAGGGCGCTCGAGATTTCGAACGGCACCAGCATGTCGGTGAAGAGCACTTTGCCGATGGCGTCGATGCTGCCGAAGTCGGAGCCGATGTCGCCCGGGAGCTTGGGCTTGGCCATGGTGCGCCCGAGGAGCGTGAGCGCTGCCAGGCCAAGGCCGGCGAACAGGGCTGCGGCCCCGAAGCGCGGTATTCTTCCTCTCTGGTCCGACGGCGTCTGCGCGTCGGAGCCGAGGAGCATGATGACGAAGAGGAAGAGGACCACGATGGCGCCTGCGTACACGATGACCTGAATCGCAGCGATGAACTGCGCGTGGAGCGCGAGGAACAGGCCAGCGATGGAGATGATCATGAGCAACAGGCCCATGGCGCCGCGGATCGGGTTGGGGCTCGCCACCGTGGCGATGGCGCCCACGACCGCGAGCACCGCGCAGAAGCCGAAGTAGGCAAAGCCCATCCAGGGCCCCTGCGGGGTCTCCGGGACCGGCGCCGCCGCGTTGGCCGGTCCTGGAACGATATCGAGCAAGAGAAGAAGGTTCAGCATGTCTCCCTCACACGGCTAGCCGTGCGTCCCGGTCCTTGGTTTTCTCGCCGCGAACGTACGCCTCGAACTCCGGGCGGAACTTCTTCAAGAAGCCCAGCGCCGGCATCGCGGTGCCTTCGCCAAAGGCGCAGATGGTGTTGCCCATGATGTTGTTGGCGACGTCGGCCAGGTTGTCGATGTCCTCCATCGACCCGCGCCCCTCGAGGATCTTCTCGACCGATCGCAGGAGCCAACCCGAGCCTTCGCGGCAGGGCGTGCACTGACCACAGGACTCGTGGCGATAGAACTGCATCAGGTTGTGCATGGCGGCCACCATGCAGGTGCCCTCGGCCATGACCGTGACGCAGCAGGTGCCGAGCATGGTGCCGACGCCGCGCATGGTGTCGACGCCCAGCGGCACGTCGAGCACCGACTTGCCGTGCCAGGGGTGGAGCGGTGACTTTTCGTCGGGCGCATCGACCCGATCGTCGGCGCGGAGCACCGGGGTGGACGAGCCGCCGGGAATGACCGCGAGCAGCGCTTTGCCGCCCAGCACACCCCCGCCCACGTCCTCGATCAGCTCTCGGATGGTGGGGCCCACCGCGAGCTCCACGACGCACGGCTTGTTCACGTGGCCGTTGATACCGTAGAGGTGTATGCCGCCGTCGTTCAGGTTGTGAATCGCCGAGAGCTTGGAGAAGGCCTCGCCGCCCATACCGATGGCGGTGGGGACGATGGCGATGGTCTCGAGGTTGTTCACCGTGGTGGGGCAGCCGAAGGCGCCCACCTGGGCCGGGAAGGGGGGCTTGAGGCGAGGCTCGCCGCGGCGCCCTTCGAGGGAATTGAGGAGCGAAGTTTCCTCGCCGCAGATGTACGCGCCGGCGCCGGTGTGCACGTACACCTCGATCGGGTAGTTGGTGCCGAAGGGGTTCTTGCCCAGGTAGCCCTTGGCCTTCGCCTCGTTGATGGCGGCCCACAGGCGCTCCTTCGAGAGGTGAAGCTCGTCGCGCACGTAGATGTACGCAACGTGGGCCCCGATGCCGAAGCAGCCGATGATGCAGCCTTCCACCACCGAGTGGGGATTAAGCTCCATGATGGTGCGGTCTTTGTGCGTGCCCGGCTCGCCTTCGTCGGCGTTGATGACCAGGTAGGCCGGCTTGGTGGCGTGGGGCTTCATGAAGCTCCACTTCACGCCCATGGGAAAGCCTGCGCCGCCGCGGCCGCGGATGTTGGCCTTCTTGGCCTCGGCCACCAGATCGTCTTTGCTCATGGAGGTGAGCACGCGCTTGGCCACCTGGTAGCCCTGCACTTCGCGCTCATAGACCGGGAGCGTCCACCCGTTCGGGAGACCGTAGACCTTGGTGAGGTAGTTCGTAGGTTTCAGCATGGTGTGCCTCAGGCCCGCAGCTTTTCGAGGAGCTCGTCCACGCGCTCGGGGGTCAGGTTTTCGTGATAATCCTTGTCCACCTGCATCATGGGTGCGGTTCCGCAGCTGGCCAAGCACTCGGCCGTGCGAAGCGTGATCTTCCCGTCGGCGGTGGTCTCGCCGGCGTGGATGCCGAGCTTCTTCTCGCAGTGCTTGAGAATGCCGTCGGCGCCCCGGAGCGCGCAGGGCAGCGTGCGGCACACCCAGAGCTGGTGCTTGCCCACCGGCTTCTGGTTGAAGAGGGTGTAAAACGTCACCACGCCCTTCACGTGCGCCGGCGGCAGATCGAGCCGATTGGCGACGTAGAGAACGATCTCGTCGTCGATGTACCCGTTCTGATCTTGGCAGAGGTGAAGCGCCGGAATGCATGCACCCATCTTGGTGGGGTAGCGCTTCAGAATCTCCTCGAGCTCCCGCTCACGGTCGGCGGATAGGGCAAACGGCATAATGAACCTTCAAAAAACGTGAGATTTCACGGCGGTTTTCGCGCGAACGCTAGTGCCGGCGGCAACCGGGTGTCAAGCCTCAACGTTGGTCCGGACGCGTGAGCCTCGTCGGCAGCCCGGAGCGCACAGTGACGAGGGGGATGGCCGGGGTAGTGGCCAGGGGTGGTCTCCGATGTCGACCGGCAAGAGCCCGGCGGAGGTGCGGCGTCGCAGGGGGTGTTTCGCCTGGTTTGGGTGGGGAACGCAAGCCCCATCGGCGCCGCACCCAGCCATGACCTCTCCGGAGCTTTTCCTGAGATCGAGGTTGAGAGTCCAAGCCTTTGCTCGCTATGCTCTCGCCCGAACAACGAGCCGATATTTCGGAGGTAGCTTCTGTGTTCTGTCCGAACTGTGGAACCCAAAACACCGACACCGCGCAAGCGTGCGTGAAGTGCAACTTCAACCTCAAGGGGGGCGGTGCGGCTCCGAAATTTAAAGGCACGATGCTGATGGTGAACCAGGCTGGCGCGGGCGCCCCCGCGGCACCTGCCGCGCCGGCGCGCCCCGCTGCGCCAGCTCCGCCGTCGAAGCTCAAAGGCACAATGGTGGGCGTGGCGCCTCCGGTCGCGGGCTCCGCCCCGATTGCCCCGCAAGCGCCTGACGCGCAGTTCGGCTCCTCGGCGGTGAACCCGCTCGGCGGCACCATGACCGCCGACGTGCCGCCCCCGTTCGGCGCTGGGAACCCGGACCCGTTCGGCGCAACCAACGCTGCGGGCGGCGATCAGTGGGGCGCGCCGCCTCCGGCCGCACCGCCGCAAGACCAGTGGGGC
>JBBQWQ010000110.1:0-13517 GCA_038210445.1 Polyangiales bacterium | reverse complement strand
GGTACCGCCCTTGGCGATATCGGCGTAGCTGATGACCTTGGCGAGGCCCTTCTTCGACTGGACCTTCACGAGAGCGGCGGTCAGCGTCGTCTTGCCGTGGTCGATGTGACCAATGGTTCCGACGTTCACGTGGGGCTTGCTGCGGTTGAATTTCTCTTTCGCCATGGCTGATTCTCTCGATTGCTTGGGTGTTGGAAGTCGGTGGACGCGCGCGTCCGCTTATCGGGTGAAACCTTTGATCTTCGCGACGATCTCGTCCTGAACGACAGACGGCACCGGCGCATACTGCGAAAAGTGCAGAGACGAGGTGGCCCGCCCCTGGGTCATCGAGCGCAGGTCGGTGACGTACCCGAACATGCGCGCCAGCGGCACCTCGGAGTCGACCACCTGCGCGTTGCCGCGCTGGCCCATGCCGAGGATCTTCCCGCGGCGCGAGTTGATGTCGCCGATGACGTCGCCCATGAACTGCTCGGGAACCACGACCTCGTTCTTCATGATCGGCTCCAGGAGCTGGAGCCCGGCCTTCTCGGCGCCTTCCTGGAAGCAGAGCGAGGCGGCGATCTCGAAGGCTTGGGCGCTGGAGTCGACGTCGTGGTAGCTGCCGTCGTAGAGGCGGCACTTCATGTCGACCAGCGGGTAGCCAGCGAGCACGCCGCGCGCCATGGCTTCGCGCACGCCCTTTTCCACCGCGGGAATGAACTCCTTGGGGATGGTGCCGCCGACCACGTCGTTTTCGAAGACGAAGCCGACGCCCCGCTCGCCCGGCTCAATCTCCATGAGCACGTGACCGTACTGGCCGCGGCCGCCCGACTGCTTGGCATATTTGTACTCGCAGGCCACCTTCTTGCTGATGGCCTCGCGGTAGGCGACCTCGGGCTTGCCCACGTTCGACTCCACCTTGAACTCGCGGCGCAGGCGGTCGCAGATGATGTCGAGATGCAGCTCGCCCATGCCGGCGATGATGGTCTGGCCGCTCTCTTCGTCGGTGTGGATGCGAAACGAAGGGTCTTCTGCCGCCAGCTTTTGCAAGCCGATGCCCAGCTTCTCGACGTCGGCCTTGGTCTTGGGCTCGATGGCGATGGAAATGACCGGCTCGGGGAAGTTCATCTTCTCGAGCACGATGGGGTTTTTCTCGGAGCAGAGCGTGTCGCCGGTGCGCGTGTCTTTGAGGCCCACCGCGGCGTAGATGTTTCCGGAGTCGGCCTCGGTGAGCTCTTCGCGCTTGTTGGCGTGCATGCGCAAGATGCGACCAATGCGCTCGCGCTTTCCGCGGGTGGAGTTCTGCACCATGGTGCCCGACTGCACGGTGCCGGAGTACACGCGGAAGAAGGTGAGGTTGCCGTGCGGATCGTTGATGATCTTGAAGGCGTAGGCGGCGAAGGGAGCCTTGTCGTCGGCCTTGCGCTCTTCTTCCTTCTCGCTGTCCGGGTGAATGCCCTTCACCGGCGGAATGTCGAGGGGCGAGGGCAGGTAGCTCACCACCGCGTCGAGCAGCAGCTGCACGCCCTTGTTCTTGAAGGCCGAGCCGCAGAGCACCGGGAAGAACTTGAAGCTGGTGCAGCCCTTGCGAAGGGCCTCGACGATCTCGGCTTCGGTGATCTGGTCGGATTTCCCGTCCAGGAACTTCTCCATGATCTTCTCGTCGATGTCGGCGCAGGCCTCGATCATCTTCTCGCGGTACTCGAGGCACTTGGCCTTGAGGTTCTCGGGAACGTCGATCCAATCGTACTTCTGGCCCTTCGACTCGTCGTCGAACACCGCCGCCCGCATCTTGATGAGGTCGATCACGCCCTTGTGCTGGTCTTCTTCGCCCAGCGGCCACTGCACCGGCACCGGGGTGACGCCCAGGCGCTCGCGAATCGAATTCACGTTCATCTCGAAGTCGGCGCCGGTCTTGTCCATCTTGTTGACGAACACGATGCGCGGAACGTGGAACTTGTCGGCCTGGCGCCACACCGTTTCCGTCTGCGGCTCCACGCCGTTGCCGCCGTCGAGCACCGCCACCGCGCCGTCGAGCACCCGCAGCGAACGCTCCACCTCGATGGTGAAGTCCACGTGGCCCGGCGTGTCGATGATGTTGATGCGGTGGCTGACGCCGGCGTGCGGCCCCTCGAGTGGGGTCCAGAAGCAGTTGGTGGCGGCCGAGGTGATGGTGATGCCGCGCTCTTGCTCTTGCACCATGTAGTCCATGGTGGCGGCGCCCTCGTGCACTTCGCCGATCTTGTAGTTTACACCGGTGTAGTAGAGGACGCGCTCGGTGGTCGTGGTCTTGCCCGCATCGATGTGGGCCATGATGCCGATGTTGCGGGTCCGTTCGAGGGGGTATTCGCGAGCCACGGTGAGTCTCCTGTGCCGAAAGAGGGCGCCGGCGGCAGCCCCTTCGCGCTCTCTCGAAAGTGCCCCTCGAGGAGGCCTCGACGGGGCGCTTTTTGCCGATGATTTCCAAGTCTTGGGCCGGCCCGCGCCGGTCCCTCCACGGGAGCCGGTGTTTACTCGCGGGTAGGGTGAAGTCAAGGGAATTGGGGCCCGCAAAAGCCGGGGTGGGCGCGCGTGCAGTGCGGGTTTTCCCGGTGCTTCGCGCGCCGGGCGGAGAAGCGGCTGGGTGTGCGCTACACCAGGGTGCGGGTGCGTGACCGCACCTTGTGCGCGGTGGGCGATGAGGTATTGCGAGAAACTACATAGTTGCAGTGTGCGCACAGCGTGGCACGGCTCTTGTTAGGGAGGGATACATGCGAACGATTGGTGCTCTCTCGATGGCTCTGGTGGTGTGCAGTGTGGCCTGCGGCGCGGCCGAAGAGACCGACGTCTCGGAAGGCAACCTGCAGAACGCCGCCGACCTGACCTTCGCGGCCGATGGCAGCGTCCGCGCCACCGGCGACATGGTGGAAGGCGGCCTGCTGAAGGTGCACTACGACGCGGCGCGCCTCCCCGGCTGCCGGGGCGATTTTCAGGGTCGGCCGGGCTGGACCATCACCGGCTTCGCCAGCGTCGGCGGCGCGCAAGCGCAGACCTTCGACGCGACGGACGCCACCAAAGCCGTCAAGCTGGTGGGCCACGGCGATCTCGCCCTATGGTTCCAGGTGACGAGCCGCTGGGGCTGCAGCGAGTACGACTCCAAGCTCGGCGCGAACTACCACTTCACGGTGCAGAAGCGCGACAGCGTGCCCAGCGCGTCCATCGTCTTCGATGCCAGCGGCAACCCGACCCAGACCGGTGAGCTCAAGGCCGGCGGCAAGGTCAAGATTCACTACGCGCAGGATCGCCTGACCACCTGCCGCGGTTCGCAGGGCGGCTACCCGCAGTGGAGCCTCACCGGGTACGCCAGCCTCAACGGCCACGCGGCCAAGGCCTTCGAGACCACCGAGGCCACGCGTGAGGGCAACCGAACCGACACCGACGCCTTGGTGGAGCTCTCGGAGAGCGGCGATCTGGCGCTCTGGTTCCAGAACACCAGCCGCTACGGCTGCAACGCCTACGACTCCAAGGGCGGCGCCAACTACCACTTCAGCGTCCGCTGATCGGCGCGCTTACGAAACGCCGAGCGCGGCGCCGAGCTTCTGCGCGCGATCGTTGTCGAACGGGCGCGCGCGAAACCGCTCGCGTAGGCGCGGGTCGGTGATGTTCTGCTCCACCGCGCGGATCCGCAAGAGGACCGGCCGCAGCGCCTCGATCGCGAGCGCGCGATCGCCCAGGGCCCAGTGCACCTCGGCGAGCACCAGCCCCGGGAGTCCGCTTACCAGCTCCATGTCCGTGCAGGGTACACTTGCATCGACCGCCGCACGGGCCTGGGCAAAGGCGGCCTCGACGTTGCCCTCGGCGAGCGAGAGGCGCGCCTCCAGGGCCATGGCGGCTACCCGCAGATCGCGCACCACATCCAGGGTCGATAGGTGCGAGAGCTCGGCGTGGGCCATAGCCAGGCTGCCTGCCTCGAGGGCGCGGTGGGCGAGGATGAGGCGGCAGATGAAGGCGAGCCGCGGGCTCGCTCCGAGCTCGGTCAGCGCCGACCGCGCCACCACCTCGGCGGCCGAGGTTTCGCCCGCGTAGACGCAAAGGAGCGACTCTACCGCGCCGCCGTAGCGCACGAGAAAGCGAGCCCCCAGGCGCTCGGCGTCGCGGCGCGCCCGGCGAATGGCCTCGAGGGCGACGTCCCAGTCGCCGGCCCACCCTTGGAGCGAGGCGGCGTTCATGCGCGTGAGGCACAGCGAACGCCAGGCGCGGGCCTCGGCGAAGGCTTGGGCGCTCTCGCGCAGGGCCTCGCTGCAGCGCTCGGGGTTGTCTTCGTGGAGCCAGGCCGACTCGCCGCGCACACGCAGCAGCCATCCGCGCGGGTACGCATCGAGGTCGGCGGTGGGGCCGGCCAGCGTGTCGAGCCGCGCTCGCACGTCGGCGAGCGTGCCGCCGTGATGCGCCCAGAAGAGCTGGGTCATGCCGCGACACAGGGCCACCACGTGCACCGCGCGGCTCTCCTCTGGCGAGTCGACGCGCGCCGCTTCGCGGAGCCACTCGGCGACCTCGGCGTTGCGCCCGTGCTGCCCCAGCGCCGCCGCCGCCACCGAGATGGCCCCCAGCCACTCGCTGCTGCCGCGCTGGAGCACCGGCAGAGCTTCCGCCGCGCGGGTTGCCGCCAGCGCCAAGTCGCCGCGCCAGTAGAGCGCCTCGGCTTCCACCGCATCGAGCGCCGCCTTGGTGGCGCCGGTGGGACCCAGGCTGCGCGCCCGCGCCACGTGCGCCGACGCGAGATCGAGATCGTTGCGCTGGGCGGCAAAGGAAGCAGCGCGACGAAAGAGCTGGAGCGCGCGATCGCCGACGCGTCCGAGCGCAAAGTGCTCCGCCAGCAGCGCCGGATCGGTCTCGCCGCTCTGTTCGAGCCAGGCGGCAGCGCTCGCGTGAGCCCGCACGCGATCTTCCTCCACCAGCGAGGCGTACGCGGCATCGCGCAGGAGCGCATGACGAAAGCGGTAGGTCAGCTCTTCGCCGGCGGCGCCGCGGGTGTCTTCCGACACCACCTCTTCGGCCACCAGATCGTAGAGCTCGCGCTCCACCGCGGCGGGCGAGATGTCGTCGCCGAGCAGCGCCGTGACGCCGGGGCGCGTGAACGTGGCGCCGAAGGTGCTGGCCGCGCGCAGCACGCGGCGGGCCACGGCGCCCAGTCCGGCAAAGCGGTTTTGCACCATGGCCAGCACTGAATCGGGGAGCGCGTCGGTGCCCTGCCCGGCCGCCACCGCGCGGAGCAGCTCCTCGAGGTAGAAAGGGTTGCCGGCGGAGCGCTGCACCAATGCGCGCACCGTCTCGGCCTCCACCAAAGGCCCGAGCGTGGCCAGCACCATGCGCTCGGCGGCGGCCGCCGACAGCGGCGGAAGAGTGAGCATCACCTCGCCGAAGGCGCGGAGATCAACATGCGGCGGAAGGTCACCGGCGCGGGCCGTCGACGCCGCAAAGAACGGACGCTGGCTCGCAGCCTCGATGGCGCTCTCGAGAAGTCGCCGCGAGGCGGCATCGACCCACTGCAGGTCTTCGAGCGCGAGAATGAGCGGTCGTTGCGAGGAAACGCCGAGAATCCAGTCGTGGAAGGCCTCGCGAAGCGCGTCTTCCATGATCGACGCGTCGCCCCGAGCGGCGCGCAGCGCTGGCGTTTCGCTGGCCCCGAGGAGCGGCACGCCGGCCGCCTCGCCGAGCAGCTGTCGCACCCGCTCCACATCGCCCGCTTGCAGATCACCGGCGAGGCGCTCTGTCAGCTTGGCGGCGCGCACCGCCGGCGCGTCGAGGTCGGTGATGCCGGCGGCACGGAGCGCGAGCTGCCCGATGAGGCCGAACGCGGAGCCTTCGCGAATGGGGTCGCCGCGCCCCCACCAGATCTCCGCTGTGGGGTGCCGAACGCGCGCGGCGCGCACGAATTCCCGGAGCACCGAGCTCTTTCCCAGCCCCGCTGGCGCCACCACCAGGAGCGCCGAGGCGCGCGGCGCCTGCAGCGCAGCATCGAGCGCGCCCGCCATGACCGCCAGCGGCTGCTCGCGACCCACGCACAGAGCCGGTCGCCCCAAAAGCGTGCGCTCGGGAACAACGCTGGGGGCGGCGACGGCGAGCGCGCACCACGCGTCGGATCCTTGGGTGCCGAAGCGTTCTCGAAGAAGGTCGGCGGTGGCGACATCGACCCGCACCCCGCCGTCGCCCGCGTCGCGCGCCGACTCCAGCGCCGAGACGGCGCGCTCGATGGCGTCGCCCACGCGGGCGCCGCGCGAGAGCACCACGCGCCCGGTGGCGATGACCATGGGCAAGTGCGGGAGCTTCTGCGAGAGCGAGAGCGCGCAATGCGCGGCGCGCGCCGCCTGCTCTTGGGGCGAAGTGGCGGCCGCGAAGGTAAAGGTCCACGCGCTCTTGCCCAGCGACGCGAGGGCGCCGCCGTGCGCCGCCGCGGCCTCACGCATCGCCGGCTCGTCCGGGCTTTCGGGCGAGGTCTCGGTTTCCGAGGGCGGGCGCGGCTCCTCTTGCAGTGTGGGCTCCTCCGATGCAGCCTCGCGGGCGCATAGCAGCAGCGAGATGACCCGCTGCTCGGCCACCCCCACCGCGGCCCGAGAAGCCCGCCCTTCGCCGCCCGCCGAGAGACCTGCGAGCTCCTCCAGGAGCGCGAGCGCGCTGTCGGGGCGCGCGTCGGGCTCCTTGGCCAGCAGCCGCGCAACCAGGGTCTCCACCGCCGGGGGAACATCGGGCCGCAGCTCACGCAGCGGGGTCGGCACCTCGAGGACCACCTTGGCGTAGAGACCGAGCGGCCGCGGACTGGTGAAGGGAGCGCGCCCCGAGAGGCAGCGAAAGAGCACCGCGCCCAGGCCGTAGACGTCGGCGCGCGCGTCGACCGCGTCGCCCAGCACCTGCTCCGGCGCCATGTATCCCGGTGTGCCCATGGGCGCGGCCATCGGGCGCAGGAGATTGACATCTTGGTTGCGCCGCGCCAGCCCGAAGTCGACCAGCTTCACGGCGTCGAGCGATTTGCCCACCAAAAACAGATTGGAGGGCTTCACGTCGCGATGCACAACGCCCTGGCCGTGCGCCGCCGACAGCGCGCGCGCGGCGCTGGTCACCACGCGCAGCGAGTCGGCCACCGAGAGCGTATCGGTGGTCGCCAGGCGATCGGCCAGGTCTTCGCCGATGAGCCATTCCATGACCAGGTAGGGCTCGCCCAGCGGGGTGAGGCCGTGGCTCACGTAGCGCACCACGCCGGCGTCGGCCACGCTGGAGAGCACCTCGGCTTCTCGAGCGAAACGCGCCACGTCGCCGTTGGCGCCGCCGTGCAGCACCTTCACCGCCACGGCACTGCCGCGCTGGCGATCGGTTGCACGATACACCCTTCCCACGCCGCCCGAAGCGACGAAGGAGAGGAGCTCGAAGCGGTCGCCGAGGACCGCCCCCAACAGGGGGTCGTGAGAAGTCACCGGCGCATCATCCGCGCAAGGGCGGGCCCTGGAAAGCCCAATTCCTTCACCCGGCTGCTGCTTGCGCTCACAGCGTCTTGTGGAACACCCGGTAGACCTTGTACTTCCGTGCGCCCACCGCGCGAATGGCGGCGTTCACCGCGGCGTTGTCCTCGAGCGTCCACGAGAGCTCGGCTTGGGTGATGCCGAAGGCTTTGGCGCCTTCATTCATGGCGCCGATGAGGTGCAGCGCCAGCGGCGCGTACTTCCGCACATTGCGGAACTTCTTGCGAATGCCCAGCAGCACCAGGCGCCCGCTCTTCGCTGGACGCCACTTGAGGCGCACCAAGAGCTTGAGCCACCCGAACGGAAACAGTTTGCCGTCGAGGTCGGCGATGAGCTCGTTGAGGTTGGGCAGGCCGATGGCGAAGGCCGCCGGCTCGCCGTCGATGTCGATGATGCGGGTGAGCCGCGGCACCAAGATGAGCTTCATGTCGGCGGCCATCTTCTTGGCCTCGCGCTCGGTGAGCGGCACCGAGCCCCAGTTGTCGCTCCAAGCGTCGTTGAAGATGTCGACGCAGGTGCGAATGTCGGCGTCGAGCGTCTTTATCTCCAGGTGCCGCAGCGTCACCTCGGGCATGGCGCGCACCATTTCTTCGGCTTTGGCCATGCGCGGGTGCGGCGCGCCCACGTCGTAAATCCACGCGAAGAAGTCCTTCTCCTTTGCGTAGCCCGCGCCTTCGATGAGCCCGGCCTGGTAGGCGCGGTGGTGGGGCATCATCACCGAGGGTGGGGTATCGAAGCCCTCGACGAGGCAGCCGGTCTCTTCGTTGATGCCCAGAGAAAAAGGCCCGCGAATGGCCTTCATCCCCTTCGCGCGCGCCCAGCCCTCGGCCTTGGCGAGGAGCGCGGCCGCCACCAAAGGGTCGTCGAGGGTGTCGAAGAAGCCGAAGAACGCGGTCTGGTCGCCGTACTTCTCCAGGTGCGCGCGGTCGATCTGCGCGCTGATGCGGCCGACGCAGCGCCCGCCGCGGTGGGCGGTAAAAAGAATGCCCTCGGCGTGCTCGAAGAAGGGGTTCTTCTTGGGGTCGAGGCGCTCACCGAGCTCGAAGTTCAAGGGCCGCACGTAGTGGGCGTCGCCGGCGAACACCGAGTCGACCACGTCGAGAAAATCGCGCAGCTTGCCGCCGAGCTGCACGGTTCGAACTTCGATGTCTGCAGCGAGCGTAGCCTTCGGCGAAACGGCGAGGTCCGACATGACGCAGACGTTGCTACCACAGACCCGGGCTCAGGGCTGGTTCTGGCGTCGCCGTTGGGCGAGGTCCTTCTCGCAGCCGGCGGCGGTGCGGTGGAACACCGGGCCACTCGACACCACGTGGAGCGCCTGCACGCCCGCAACAGCGGCGCGCGCGGCCGGCAGGTCCGCGGCCAGGCCGGGCTCACAAGGCGGGCAAAGTGGCGAAGGATCGTCGACGCGCGGAACGGCCACGTTGATGGTCGGCCAATGGTGGCGGCCGCCGGTGGAGATCTCGGTGAACACGATGCGTTCGCACCGCGGACACTCGTGGACCTCGCAGGCGGCGCGCCAGATGTGGCGATCGTTGACGCAGGCGGGAACGAGGTTGGCGCGCACGCCCACGTACGCGAGCGCATTCGGCAGAACGATCAGCTCGCCGCCGAACGTGCGCACACGCAACGTCTTGCCCACGAGGTGCGCGTAGTCCGCGAGCTGGAGCGTGGCGCCTTTATCGTCCGCGCGCGGTCGCGGCGCCACCAGCCGGTCGCTGTCCCGGTGAAACAGGTAGGGCGTGCACGCGGGCGCGGCCTCGCTCCACAGGTGCGAGCGGTCGACCCACAGCTCGACCGCTTCGACCCCCGCGAGCCACGGCGCCGAGAGCACCGGCTGCGGATACCGATGCTGCGCCAGGTCGGCAAACCGCGCTTTGGCCTGCTCGAAGGTCACCTTCGGCGGGTCGTCGAGGTCCTGCGCCATAACACATGCATGATGCACGCATCGACCCACAAGCCGCGCCGCCGCGCCGGCATCCGCATCACCCGCGTCGGGCGCAGACCACGACAGCCCGCCGCAGTCGGCGTGGGTCTCGCACGCGCGCTCGGTCGCGATCGACGCGGCGTCCGGTGCGCCCGCCTCGACCGCGACGGGGGCCGAGGCGAGGGGCCGAGGCGGAACGTCACGCACGACGGCTGGAGCTCCGGGCGCGCACGCGGCAAGGGCCGTCACGAGCGAGAGCGCTGCAGCCGCGACCATCGTAAGCCCACGCGAGAGACGGGTGCCCGAACGAGATGGTGACACGCCGTTCAGCCTATCATCGTCCCGCCTTGCGGTCGTCGCGGAGAGGGGCTACGCAACATCGATGCAACCTGGCACGGCGCCGTGGGTCCTGGTGATCGCGGTGGTGGGGTGCAGCCGCGCCGCGCCGACGATCCAGGTCGTACCGCCGGTGCCATGGTGCGCGTACACCGATACGGCGGCGGCCCGGCGAGCCTCGACCACTCGCTGACCATCGCCCGTAGCGGCTCCATTCGTCTGCTCGGTCACGACGCGCTGTGGTGCACGCGCACCCGCAGCAGTGTACCCTACACGCATCCCGTCGACACCCGCGGCACGCTCTCGGCCCAGGCGCTGGCGGAGATCCGCACCCTCACCGAGGCCCCGGCGCGAAGCCTCCGGCGCATGCTCCGGAGTCCGACGGCGTCGCCGCCGAGATCTCGCTCCCCGGTCTGCCCACCATCCTGGTGGACGGCGTCCGCGAGGTCACCGGGCCCATCGGGCGCCTCCTGGATCTCGACCGCGACCTGGCGCGGCAGTTCGGCACCGCCGCCGCCTGTCAGTAGCAAACAGAGGCTACCAGAGGAGAGCTTTGGGGACTTCCGACTCGCCGCCGGCTTCCCAGCGGACGAGCACGTGGTCGCCGCGCTCGACGGCCACGCTGCCGCTATGCACCCGGCCCCGGGCATCGCGCATGTTGACAGAGCGGCGAGAACACTACCATCCCCAACCACAGTGCCATCGCCCCCGTCATCGTTCATGGATACCACGAGCTTTCGCGTGCGGCACGCAGGAGCGCCGCGCAACCCGGGAGGGCTGCGCGGCGCGGCGTTCGCAAACGTGAGGCCGTCTCAGGGGAGCGCGCAGAAGTCGCCGCCCTGGGCGCCGGCCTTGGGAATGGCCACGGTCTCGGCATTCTCGTCGATGCTCAGGAGGAAGTGCACCAGCTCCTGCACCCGCTGGGCGCGAACGGCGGGGTCGGCGTCGGCCAGGAAGTTGGGCGAAAGCGCGCCGTAGTGATCCTTGAAGGTGGGCGAGAACAGGCTCTCGAGCGAGGTGGCGTTGCCACCGTGCAGGTACGGCGCACCGAGGCTGACGCTCAGGAGCGAGGGCGAGTTGAAGCCCTTGCCGATGGCCTCGTTGCCTTGGCCCGGGGTCACCATGTCTTGCCGAAGCTCGGCGATGCCCGCCACGTCGTCGGCCACGTTGAAGGTGCCCACCGGCCGGAGCGCACACTGAATCGAGTCGAACGCTGCCGGGTTGCCGTTGTCGGAGCGCATCGTGCGCGAGCCATCGGGCGCCGGCAGCAGGCCGAGCGGGAAGCCCGCGGGCGGCGTCCATGCGGTGGTCTTGAGCGCGGCGGTGGTGGCGACGCCCGGCTTGTAGAACCGGGTGGAGATGGTCCACTTGTCGCCGCCGTGGCAGCCCTGGCAGGTGGCGTCGGTGGCGAAGAGCTTGCGACCCGCCGCCACCTTGGCGGGGTCGAGGTTGGAAGCGCCGCGCACCGGGCGAATGTGCTGCACGTAGGCGGTGATCTCGCTCCAGTCCTTGAGCTTGCCGGCGGGGTCGAGGCCGAGCGGGTTCTGGGGATCGGCAGCATCGGCGGCAGATCCGGCGAGGCCGCTGTGGCCCAGGCCTGCAATGTCGATGCGGTCGGCGGCCGCCGGGGGCTTCGCCGGATCGGCCACGCTCACGGTGGCGCCCACGCCGCCAGAGATGCCGCGGGTGTTGAGCTCGAAGTCTGCGACCTCGTCGAAGATGGCAGTCCAGTTGAACACCCGCTGATCGCTGGGGTTCTTCTTGGAGAACGATCCGTCGAGGCTTGTCGACTGGCGCGGCCCGCGGGCGAAGTACCAGCTGATGTTGTCGGAGTAGCCGTCCATGTGACACGACTGGCAAGCGCCCCAGCCCTGCCCTTTGAGCGACCAGCGCGCGAGGCCGGTGTTGAAGAAGCGCTTGCCGCGAAGGCGCGCCTCGGCCTCGGATCCGGCCGCCGGCTGGGCGCTCGACTCAAAGACCTTGGGGGCTTCGGTGCCGCCGAGGATCCCCTGGGCGTTTAGGTCCACCACCGTGAGGTTGCGTCCCACGTCGTTGGCCACGAAGGCGAACTTCTTTCCGGTGTTGCTCACCGCCATGCCGATGGGGTTTTTGCCCTGCGCGGCTGCGGCCACGCCGGCGGGGTTCAGGTTCACGAAGAGCTGCGTGCTCGAGCCGACCTCGGAAATGTCGCCTTTCTCTGCATCGTAGCGCACGCGGAAGGCCGCGTCGGTGCCGTTGGCCACCACGTATCCCACCGCGCTGCCGGGCACGAAGGCCACGTCTACCGGCGCCAGAGGGTAGCGCCGGGTCGCGTCGTCGGCGGCGCCCTTGTCGGTGAAGAGCTTGTCGAAGCGGGCATGAAGGCTGGCGGTGCCGGGCGCTTCCTGGTCGGTGCGAAGGTCGATGACGCTTACCGCGCCGGCGGTGGTGGTCTTGACGTTGGAGACGTCGGGCGGCGTGGCGGTGGCCACCACGCCGATGGGACCCTTGGGCGAAGCGCACACGCTCGACACGTACGCGAAGTTGCCATTCACGGTAATCGACTGAAGCTGATTGGGATAGCAGCCAGCGGTTTGCCCCTTGCTGTCTTTGAAGCCCATATCGGCGATGGGGTTCAGGCGAATGGTCGAGACGCTCTTGTCGGCCAGCTTGACCTTGTACACCAGGCCGGCCTTCGCGCGGTCGGCGTTGGCGCCGTCGGGGGCTTCCTTCTCCACGTGCTGGGCGTAGTACTCGGTGACGTAAATGGACTCGTCGTCGTCTTTGGCGTCGAGGTTGTTGGTGATGGCCAGGCTGCGCGGGTGCGCGAGCGAGGGGCGGGCCACCGCGTCTTTGCCCAAAAGGCCGCTCTTCACCAGCGCGGCGTTGAGGTCCACGGTGCTTGTAACTTGCATGGTCTTGGTGTCGACGCCGCTCACGGTGCCGTCGACCCAGTTGCTCACCCAGGCGGTGCCGCCGGTGGGGGTGAGCGCGACGCCGGTAGGCTCCGAGCCCACCGCCACGCTTCCTTCGACCTTGCCGCCGCTCTTGAGGCCGGTGATCTTCACCAGCTTCTGGTCCTTGCGCAGCACCACGTAGGCGGTGTCGTTGTCGGAGGCGATGACCACTTGCCAGGGCTCGGCGCCCACCGGGAGCTCGGCCTTCTTGGTGGCGTTCACCGAGCTACCGTCGCCGGTGACGTCGATGGCGAAAATCGACACCGTGCCCACGTCGCGGTTGACCATGACGAGCACCGAGTCGTCGTCGGCGAGCGCCACCGGCGAGCCACGGCTGGGCCCCTTGGCCGGCGTGCCGGTACCGGGCGGGTTCTGCGTGCCGCCGTCGGGAGAGGCAGCCGCCGGATCGGCATCGCTGCTGCAGCCGTAGGTGCCCAGGGCTCCCCCGGCGACGAGGGCCATCCCTAAGGTGACGTGGGTGAGAATGCGCATGGGTCGGATCTCCAAAGATTCGCGTGGGTAAAGACGAGCGGGCGAGACGAGACGCCCCCACGCACAACGGCGCCCGGACGCGAACGCCGAGCACCGAAGCGCGTGAGGGCTTTGTCCCTACCCGCCAGTCAACCTAGCTACGGCCCCCGGAGCCCGAAACTAGGGTTTCTTCATGGGCCCGATAGGCCCCCGCTATGCCCCATCAAGTGCCCTGATTTGCTGGCGCGAAGCGCGCGGTAGCGTTTCTCGTTGACGGATAGCCGTGCTGGCGTAAGCTCTGGCGCAACAAGAAGGGGAGGTTCTCGTGAATAGATCACCGCGCTCCGACGCTCCGACGCTCCGACGCTCCGACGC
>JBBQWQ010000109.1:0-14001 GCA_038210445.1 Polyangiales bacterium | reverse complement strand
GACTTGCCGCGCTCCGCGTGCGAGGGGAGGACGACGCGGAAGCAGGTGCCCTTGCCCGCGCTCGACTCGACCTCGATGACGCCGTGGTGGGCGACCACGATCATGCGCGCGATGTAGAGTCCGAGCCCCACACTGCGGCTGCGCGTTTTGGGGGCGGCGGTTCGGCCTCGGGCGAAGGGCTCGAAGAGCGTCGCGCGTTCGCTTTCGGGAATGGGCTCGCCGCCATTGTGCACCTCGATGGTGGCGTGCGCGTCGGCGATGGAGGTGCGGACCCGGATGGTCGCGTCGGGGGGAGAGTGTTGCAGCGCGTTTCCCACCAGGTTCGCCACCACCTGCGCCAGGCGATCGCCATCCCAGTGGCCGTCTTCGCTGCCCTCGTGCACGATCGAGAGGCGCTTGGCGCCGTCTGCGCCGAGCTGCAGTTCGGCCACCACATCGCGGATCAGCGACCGCAAGTTGGTGGGCGCCGGGTGAATCGGAATGCCAAAGGTGCGGGCCTGTGCGAAGTCGAGGAGCTCGGTGATGAGGCGGTTGCCCCGGCGGGCGGCGGCGAGCATGGGGCTCACCATCTTGTTCGCGGGCTCCGGCAGGTCGACCTTCTGCAGCAGCTGCGCCGCCATCTCGATGGTGGCGAGGGGGTTGCGCAGATCGTGGCTCACGATGCCGATGAGCTGGCTCTCGTACTCCACCCGCGCGCGCAGGGTGTCCTGGATGCGTTTGGCTTCGTCGATATCGGTGTTGGTGCCGAACCACTGGCGAATGGCGCCGGTCTCCGGGTCGCCGTCGCGGCGGGCGGTGGCGCGGCCCAGGTACCAGCGGTACACGCCGTCGGCGCCGCGGAGCCGGAACTCGATGTGGTAGGGCGCTCCGGTCTCGAGCGAGGCCTTCCAGGTCTCGACGCACCCGGCGAGATCGTCGGGGTGAATGAACTCCTGCCAGCCGGCGCCGAGAATGGCCTCGCGGGTGGCGCCGAAGTAGTCGACGACGCGCCGGTTGACGAAGTCCAGGCGACCGTCGGGCTTGGCAGTCCAAACCTGCTGGGGAATCGACTCGGCCAGGAAGCGGTGCTCGGCGAGCATGTCGTCGCGCTCTCGCCCCGCGCGCTTCTCGGCGCGAAGATCGCGGCTCACGGTGGCGAGGCCGTTGGCCTTGCCGGCGTCGTCGACCAGCGCAAAGAGGTTGTAGGCTACAGGAATGAGCTCGCCCGTTCCGAAATGGCGAAAGCGAAACTCGCCGCTCCAGCGCCCCTCGCGCAGCACCGTGGGCAATATCTCGCTCTCGACGAGCTGGTGGTCTTCGGGGCCGAAGAACTCGCCGATGGTGGTCTGCGTCGCGTCGCCGGGAATGCCCAGCAGCTCGCGGCCGGCGGGATTGAGGTAGCGGACCTTGCCGTTGAGGTCGGCAACGCCCACGAAATCCGAAGACTGACCGACGATGGCCACCAGCCGTTCGCGCTCGGCTTCCGCCCGCGTTCGCTCGGTGATGTCGACGCCCTGGACGAAGGTGCCAACCACCGCACCCGCCGCGTCTGTCACTGGCTGGTACACGAAGTCGACGACGCGCTCCTCCAGCTCCTGATTCGCCCCTCGGCGGAGCGCGACCCGCACGCCGTGCCCCACGTACGGCGTGCCGGTGGCGCGTACGGTGTCGAGCAGCTCCACGAAGCCGTGGTCGGCGATCTCCGGGAGCGCTTCACGCAGGCTCAGGCCGATGAGCGAGCGCTTTCCGACCGTTTCAAGGTAGGCCGCGTTCGCGAGCTCGAACACGTGGTCGGGCCCGCGCAGGTAGGCAATGAGCGCCGGCGCTTGCTCGAAGACCTGCCGAAGGTCGCGGAGCTGCGCCGTGACGCCCGTGAGCTGCTCCTGTGCCTGGCCGCCGCGCGCCAGCGCCGCGGCCACCGAAGCCATGGGCGCGTGGGCCACGTGGGTGACGTCGCTGGTGAGCTGCAGCACGTGCGCCACGCGCCCATGCTCGTCGCGCAGAGGAGCGTGGTGGGCGCTCCAATACCTCGACTCGAGGGGGCCGCCTGGCGTCGTCGCGACGCGGTAGTGGATGAGCGCGATGTCGTCGGCCTCGCCGGTGGCAAAAACCTTCTCGAAGGAGGCCCGCAGGCGCTGCACGCTGGCGTTGTTGGGGTCGTCCGGATCACTCGGAAAGCGATCGAACAGGTGGTGTCCGAGCAGGTGTTCGATGTGGCTACCGGTGACGCGCAAATAGGCCCGGTTAGCCGCCACGAACCGCAGCTCTCGGTCGACGACCATCGCCGGGTTCGGCGAGTCGTCGAAGATGGCTGCGAAGTTGATGGGAGCAGAGGTCAAGCGAAGACCCCCGAGCGGCATTCCATGCGGCGCAACCTACCATGCGCGCGCGGGGCCGGCCTTCACCAATTGCCCCCTCAGCGACGCGCCCGAGGTTGCCTCGAAGGTCTTTCCGAGGGCGTCTCGGGTCGATCTTGGCGAAATCCCCCCCCGTGAGTGATTTGTTCGCAACTGCGTGGGAAAACCGCGAGGAATCCCGCGGGTTGGAGCGCCCCGCGGCGACGCAATTCGGAGCCCGTGCGGCGCAGCACCGGAGTTGCGCTATCCTCCATGAGGGTCATGGCAACACCGAAGGAAGAGTGCGAAGAGCTCATGTCTGCGGTGATGCCGCACGCCGAAGAGCTGCTCTCCAAGCATGGCGAGTTCTTTCCCTTCGGCGCGACGCTGTCGGCGTCGAACGAGGTTGTTCTCGCGGCCGCATACGCGTCGCAGGAGCAGGCGCCGTCGCTCGACCTCATTCGTCGCCTGGAAGAGGGGTTTCGACGTGGCGCCGCCCAAGCCAGGTACAAGGCGACGGCGCTGGTGTACGACGTGCGCGTCGTCCCGCCGAACAAGGCCGAGAAGCGAGACGCCATCGCCGTACGGCTCGACCATCGCGACCGCTACGCTGTGGTCGTCTACTTTCCGTACGTGCTCACGCCCTCCGGTGAGCCTGCTCTCGACGCCCCGTTCGCGACCGCCGTCGACGCGCCCATCTTCGCGCCCTCCTGAGCCGAATTGCGCGCAGACGCGTGCGCATTTGGCGTATGCTTCCCCGAATACGAGCGGTGTCAGGGGGAGCAGATACACGACATGGGCACACGATGACGCGACGTTCCACGGATCCCGAAGGCGCGACCGACGACGAAGATACGTCTGCGAGCACGAGCGCTCCGCCCCACGACCTTGCCGACGCCGACGCCTTCGTCCAGCGCGTGCGGGCGCTCCGGGCCGCGTCGAAGCACCTTGAATACGTCGAGCAGGCGGAAACGCACGGGCAGAGCGCGGCGCGCTATCACTCCGAGCCGCGCTCGGCGCCGAAGCCCAGCGAAGACACGCCGCACGACGCCAAGGTGCTCGTTACGCTTCCGCCCGAGCAAGCGCGACTCCGCGAACGCGACCAGCTAGCACGACGCGTTCCCACGGGGCCTCGTCTCCTGGCTGCCCCACGCAGCATCGTCGCTCCGGCCGCATCGGCGCCGCGCGGCGTGCGAGCGGTTCCCCGGAGCCAGCTCGCGCTCGGGGTCGTGCTGGCGCTCGCGCTTGGCGTGGTCGTTGCCGTGGTCGTCGCGCGCATGGTTGCCAGCGTACCCGCGTCTCCTTCGGCCTCCGCCCCTTCGAATCGCTAGGTTTCGCGGCATGCCCCGAGGCGCCCTTCGCACACCAAGCTGTCGCCCGCTCGCTGCGAAGGGCATACTCCGCCCATGAAGAACCTCTGCGCCTTCGTGCTCGCGGTCGCCGCCCTTAGCGCCGCGTGTGGCCCGAAGACCGGCGCCGCCCCCGCGCCCCTCACGCCGGAAGCGGCCACCGCCGCCGCCGCGCGCCGCCCGGGCAGCACGCCCACGTCCATCGCCGCCGGCCACGATACGTTTATTGCAAACTGCAACCGATGCCACGGCTACCCGCTCCTCTCGGCGATTGCCGAAGAGAAGTGGCCGTCGATCCTCGACGAGATGGCCGAGAAGGCGAAGCTCACGCCGGAAGCCAAGCGCCAGGTGCTCGACTTCGTGCTCGCCGCCCGCGCCGACGGCGCCAAGCCGTAGTCGCCACGCGGTCGCAGGCCGCTAGCGCGCCGCGTCTCGACCCGCGCCGCTCGGCCCATGCGGGCCCGCTCCCGCAATGGCTCCGACCTTGCCGAATCGCTCCCCGATGCGCTATGCCTCTGCGCGGTGACGAAGGTTGAAAAGCAGAGGCGCTCCGCGCGTGCGGGCCGCGAAAATACCGTCGACGGTCTTGCTGCGCGCATCGGCGATTTCGCGCGCGCCTGCTCCATGCCCACGCCGCTCATCGTCTCGCGCGAGGCCGTTGCCGACGCCCAGCGCAGCTTCGGAGCCTTCGGCATGGCGGTCCACGCACGAGAGCTCGTGCTCGCGCTCGCCCATCGCATCGACCTCGGCGAATCCTAGGGTTGTCGAGCGCCGCAGCGCTCGCTATGTTCCGCCTCGTGCCGAGCGCAAGCTCTGTACCGACCGCCGCGAGAGCCTGCCCCCCCGGGTTCCGCGGCGGTTGTCTTTTGTCGGGCTCGCGCGAGGGCTAGCCAAGGCGTCGTCGCGGAGTCGCGTCTCCGCGAAGCGGTCGTCCTTGCCTGACCGCGCACGAAGCTTGCCGGCTCCGCCATCCCGAGCGGAGCATCTCGAGCGAAACCCGCCGTCATCCCGAGCGGAGCGAGGGACCCCCTCTGCGTTGGGTCGCACCTCCCCTCCCGCAACGCCTGTCGCCCTTCCTCGCGCGGTCAGGGCTGATAGGTGATCGTCGCCTTGTCGAACTGCACCGCGCATCCGGCGTTGCCGTAGCGGTAGTAGTACTCGAGATTGTGGTTGCCGGCGGCCAGGCCGCCGCCGAGGGGATAGTCCGTCCACGCGGCCGGGACCGAGCTGCCGGATGCGCGCACCACGCCGTCGATGCGAAGCTCGAAGTACGGGTTCGGTCCGGTGCATGTGCCGCTCCGCCGTAGGCGCACGCTGCCCGACGCGAGCGGGCCGCTGGTAACGAAGGCCTGCGTTGCGCCGGTGTAGGGCGTCGCGAAACTGCGGAGCTGCCCGGCGCTGGCGGTGGCATCGCTTACGACCCCACCAGCCCCCACCGCGCCTTCGGCCTCGAGGGTCAGGGTGATCGTCGGCGGAGGCGGATTGTTCAACGTCAGGGTGAGCTTGTCGAACTGGATGGCGCAGCCCGCGTCGGTGTGGCGATCGTAGTACTCCACGGTGTGGGTGCCGATGGCGAGCGAGCCCGAGATAGGAACGTCGGTCCACGTCGCGGGCAGCGCGTTGCCAGCCGCCACCGAGAGGCCGTCGATGCGGACGATGTACCAAGGGTCGGAGCCCACGCAGATGCCGCTGCGGCGCAAACGCACCACCCCCGAGACCAACGTGCCGGTGGTGGCGAAGGTTTGCGTGGCGCCGGCGTAGGAGGTGGAGATGGCGCGGAGCTGGCCGCTACTGGCGGTGGCATCGTTCACGACCACGCCGGCCCCGGTGGCGTTCTCGGCCTCCAAGACCGTCGTGGTAAGAGCGGACTGCGTGGAGCCCGTCGCCTCGCCGTCGTCGGGGCGTGCGTCCGCGCTGCAGGCGGCGAGGGCAAAGGCAACGGCGACGAAGCAGACCTTGGTGGAGGATTGGTGCATCCCAGAACTCTACCGAAGGGCCAGAGCTCGGCATTCCACCCGAACGGATGACGCGTGCCCTCGCGACCTTCCTGGCTCTGGCGGGCGCGTCGGTGGCCGAGGCGCTTCACGCCCCTTCGGTAGCCGAAATTTACCCCGACCCTGGCTCGACGAAGTGTTGAATATTCCTGACTTAAGTTCATTGTTACGGCGCCGGAACAAGCCCTCTTTCCAGCGGCCTGCGCTGTCTCGTATCCTCGGCAGATGGGGATTCCTCGAACGCTTGCCCGCCGCGCCGATGCGCCGCCTTCTGTTCGCAAAGCCCAAGCGCCGCTCCTCGCCGAAGCGCTGCGTCGCGGCGAAGCCACGCGCAATGCCATGGAGGATGCGCTGGTCGACTACGGCCGGTGGATTCTCGTGAACATCTTCGACGACGACGCGGCGGCGGCGCTCGATGCGAAGAGCGAGAACCCGCTCTGGGTGGCGCTTCTGGCGCGCGCCGGCGGCCCCACGCTGCGCCTCTCGCGCAAGGTGCTGTACGTGGCGGTGGAGATAGCCGCCCGCGACAAGCGCATCAACGACGACATCTGGCGCGGCCTCGAGCCCGGCCGCAAGGAGCTGCTCCTGCCGCTGGCCGACGAGACCAAGATGCGCAAAGCCGCCAAGCACGTGGTGGAGATGAAGCTCTCGCAAGACAAGACCCGCGAGTACGTGGCCGATCTGCGCGCCGCCGGCGGCGAAGCGCCCAAGCTGCGCGTCACCCTCAAGCGCATGGCCACCCGCGTCCGCAGCTTTCACACCGGCGTGAGCGCCGCCGGCACGCTCCGCACCATGCGCCAGGCCGCCGCCTCTGCGTCGGAGGCCGAGAAGGCCGCCGTGCGCAAAGAGCTCGACGCCGTGAGCAAGTGGATCGCCGCCGCCCGCGAAGCCCTGAAGGGGTGAGGGGTTCTTCGCGCTCCTGGAGCTCACGCCGGCGGACGACTACGTTCAGTGTGCTCGACCTCTCTGGCTCGTCGGTTGCGCCGGCGTATCGACTCGATTTTCTCGAGGTGCGGGGGGGTGTCGTTGTGAGCGCGATTGCGGTCCGTCGGAATTCGTCTCCCCCATGCGAGCTTGAGTATCGAGACTTGGCACAGACAGCGCCTGCGCCCGGGAGCGCCAACTTGGCGGAGCGAGCGCTGTACCCAGGTCGCGTCCAAGAACCGCGCGCGACGGCGTGAGCGCTGCCTATGGTCGGCACGCTGCTTGGCAGAAGCCCTGCCCGCAGAGCGCAAGATCTTCGATCAGCTTCGGGTTTACCGAGAACTTTTTGTTGCACGCCTCGGCGCAGGCGGCGTTTCCGTTGCACCTGCTCCCGCACTGATAGACGAGAAAGCAGTTTCGATCGAGAAGGCACGACATATTTTCCACCGCGCAGCGATTCTCGATGCATTGCGTGCACGCACTTCCGCCGTTGGCACAGGTTGCTTGGCAGTTGTGGTACCGGCATGCAAAGTACTCGCGGTACGCGCCTTCATATTCCGGTGCTGCCGCAAAGCACGCGGCAAAGCAATCGTCTGGAGCCGGCTTGTCGGGGCAGGCTGTTGTGCAAGCGTAGAGCGGGTCGACCGCGGCCGGGAGGATCTTTTCGCGGCTGAGGCAGCACTTCTCTTGGCTGCATTGGGAACACCCACTGTCCGCATTGGTGGGCGGCGTGCACTGTTGGGTGAGCGGGTAAGGCAGCGCCGGGCCGGCCTCCGCGTCGCCGATGGCGCCCGCATCCTCGGCTTCTGCGCCGCTGTCGACCGGCCGGGGCGCCGCCGGCGAAGGCGAGCAGCCGAACGCAGC
This sequence comes from Polyangiales bacterium, assembly GCA_038210445.1. Lineage (GTDB taxonomy): Bacteria > Myxococcota_A > Polyangia > Polyangiales > Polyangiaceae > JABFRG01. The sequence goes on along the minus strand of JBBQWQ010000109.1, from coordinate 6,555 downwards.
GAAAAACAGCGAGCAAATGAGCGCGTACCGCATACACCGAAGGTAGCACGGCGAAGGTCTGACGCCGTAGCTGGTCTGGTGCGAACGAAGCGGCTCCCGTGGTGGCTTTGCCCAGCGAGCGTTTCGGCGCTCGCGTGCGTCCCCAGCGCAGAGATCCGGCCGCAGCACCTGCTCCTTCTCGACACCGATCTGGAGGCCGTCGGCAATGCGCCCCAGAACGTGGTGGGGGCCATGGATACGCTTCGCGTGGAGCTGTACGACGCCCGGGGGTACCCGGCTTCGCGCGCGCCGCGACTTCGCCATGTGGACGCGCGCGAGCTGGCACGCGCGCCGCCCTACTGGAAGAGTCGCGCCCTCCGAAGAGCCGCCGGCGACGAACGAGATCACGTGCGCCATGGATCGTGCCACACTACTGCTGAGTTGCACGGCAATCGCGGAGCGGCGACCTTCTCACACACATTGGCACGGAGGGCAGGCCGGAAAAAAGACGGGGCATGTCGAAAAGAGCGTCGCTCGCGCATCTACCCCATGACGCCACGTTTGCCGCTGACCCGAACCAAAGGACAACGCTCATGGAATACATGCTGATTCACTTGGAAACGACGAAAGAAGTGGCCCGTAAAGACGACCCGAAGGAGGCGCCCGCCTACTGGGGTGCGTGGGAAGCCTACGTCAAGGAGCTTTACGCGTCGGGCACCGTGAAGAGCGGCAACGCTCTTCAACCGCCGCACACGGCGACCACGCTCCGTATTGAAGGGGGTAAGCGGCACGTGCAAGACGGGCCCCACCCCGACGCGAAAGAACACTTGGCCGGCTACTTCATCATCGACGTGCCCGACCTCGATATCGCGCTTCAATGGGCCGCGAAGGCGCCTTGTGTGAGCCGCGGAAGCGTCGAAGTGCGCCCGGTTCTCCCTCCCCCGCCGCAAAGTTGAATTGTTGAACGTCGCCGAGGACGCGGCTTCTACGGCCGCTCGCGTTGCACGCGAAGCGTATGGGCGGCTCGTTGCTGCGCTGTCCGTACGCTTCCGCGATGTCGCGGCGGCGGAAGATGCACTCGGCGATGCGTTTGCAGAGGCGCTCGCGCGGTGGCCCGAGACGGGCGTTCCCGCCTCGCCCGAGGCGTGGCTGCTCACCGTGGCGAAGAACCAACTCCGGCAAGGCGCACGCCACCGCACCATGGCGTCGAATCCGCGCGTTCTCGGCGCGCTCGAGCAGGCGCTGGTCGAACTGTCGGAGCAACCCTCCGAGAAAGGCGATCTGCGCCTCCGCTTGCTGTTGGTGTGCGCACACCCGGCCATCGATGAAACGGTTCGTACGCCGCTCATGCTGCAAGCCGTTCTCGGGCTCGATGCCGCGCGTATCGCGCGCGCTTTTCTGGTCACGCCGGCGGCCATGAGTCAACGCCTCGTTCGCGCGAAGCAGAAAATTCGCGATGCCGGCATTCCCTTCGACGAACCGGAACCTGCCAAGCGGCCCGGGCGCATGGCCGCCGTGTATGAAGCGATCTACGCCGCCTTCGCAGTGGACCACGATGCATCCGAAGTCGAGCCCGGCGTCGAGTCACTTGCCGAAGAGGCGGTCTACCTCGCCCGCGTTCTCACCGAGCTGGCCCCCAACGACCCCGAGGCGCTCGGGCTCTACGCCCTCTTGCGCCTCAGCCACGCACGCCGTTCGGCAGGTACGGCGCTGGATGGCACCTTCGTCCCGCTCGCCGAACAAGATCTTGCGCGATGGGACCGAACCGCGATTCTCGACGCCAACGCCGTTCTCTTGCGCGCCGCCGCCTTTCGGGTGCCTGGCCCCTTTCAACTCGAGGCGGCCATTCAGTCCGCTCACTGCCAGCGCCTCTTTTCCGGACACACGCCATGGAAGGCGATCGAGTTCCTCTACGCGACACTCAACGCTACATGGCCCACCGTCGCAAGTGCGGTTGCGCACGCAGCCGTTCTCGTCGAGATCGATCGCGAGCGCGAGGCCCTGGCGTTGCTCGCTCGCGTCGACGCCGCTCGCGTCGCCGAGTATGCACCCTATTGGGTCGTCGTGTCGCACGCATGCCGGCGCAGCGGCGACCTAGCGGGCGCCCGCGACGCGATGACCAAGGCGATCACGCTTACGCGAAGCCCACGCCTTCGCAACTTTCTCGAAGCGACTGCGGCGGAGCTCTGCACGCCGGCCGCGCGTCGATGACGGCTCAAACGATTCATTTCCTTGAATGAGCCCGTAAGACAGTTGCCCACTACCTTCGCATTTCCGCTTCGAGCGTGGCCCTTACGGCGGGGCGCTGGAGCAAGCGCTGATGGAGCGCGCTGAGCGCTGCCCATCTCGCGAGCTCGAGCTTCGAGACCTCGACCCAGCGGAGCATGTTGAACCGGGACGCATACTTCACCAGGTGCGGTGAAGTGGTCACCAAGAAGGTACGGCTGTTTCGAGAGAGCTCTCGATGAGGTCGAACCGCGAAGCGATGAGCCCTTGCTGCTTCGCCCCGACCTCGTCGGTGGCTGAACGTGGAGCCTGGAGAAGCGTCAGGGCAACGATCTTGTCACCCAACGTCTTGATGTCCGCATTCCAGCTCTTTGCTGCCTCTGCCAGTTGCCTTGCCGCTTGAAGCGTGGCAGTGCGATCTTCGCAGTCCACACGTGCTGCGGCTCGCGTGGGTCATCTTTGGGGCTTCCGTCGTCGCTCGATGGCGGGGAAAAAAGACGGGGCATGTCGAAAAGAGCGTCGCTCGCGCATCTACCCCATGACGGCAGGTTTGCCGCCGACCCGAACCAAAGGAAACCGTGATGGCACAAGCTCTCGTTTTGATCTGCAGCCCGAACGGCGCTAGCTCCGTTTCGCGCAATATGCTGGACAACTACCTTGCCCGCCGCAAGGCCAAGTTCCCCGACGAAACCCTGACGGTCCGCGACCTGACCTTGCCGGAAAACGCGCTGCCGCATCTGAGCGCCGACTTCATTACCGCGATGTTCCTGCCGCCTGAGGCGCGGACGGTGGAGCAGGCGCGCGAGCTCGAGCTGTCGGACCAGCTGACCGCCGAGCTCCAGTCGGCCGACACGCTAATCGTGGCTACGCCCATCCACAACTACACGGTCCCGACAACGCTCAAGGCCTGGATCGACCATGTCGCGCGCCCCGGCGTGACCTTTACCTACGAGGGCGGCGTGCGCCGGGGTCTGGCCCACGCGCGCTCTGCGGTGTTCCTTCTGGCCAGCGGCGGTATTTACACCTCGGGCCCGCAGGCGGTGGAGGACTTCCTCGCCCCCTATCTGCGCCACATGATGGTGTTTTTCGGCATCCCCGATGTGACCGTCCTGCGCGCCGAGGGCGTCGCCTGGGACGCGCCCTCCGCCGTTGCCCGGGCCACGGCGCAGATCGCCGCCGCCTTCTGACCCTTCACATGGGAGACACTCATGACAGCTCTCTCTCGCCGCACGCTTCTGTCTTCCGGGATCGGTGCGTATTCCGGGCACACCCGAGGTGGCGTTCCAACGCGACCCGAGGAGCGTAGGTACAAGAAGCAAGTTGGCGGGTCGCTTGAGGGTCAGCGGTGTGGGCCGCAGCGCTGGGGCCGGCGGAGTGAACCTACCGGGCTGGGCAATCTGCTTGTAGAATACAATGACCGACCGGGTTGGAGCCCTGGCCCGCGTTGGGGTCCGGAACGCAGCGCAGGTTGCTGGCGGGCGCTCCTTCCGCGCAGGCGACGGCCTGCCCCTCGCACGCATCAGCAGCGCATCGCGCGGGACCGGTGAGCGGGCTCGGGGACCAATGGACCGGCGGCGGCGAATTGCCGATCGGCTCCCCAACTGAGCAGCGCCGTGAAGATGGAGGGGGTTTTGCATTGTCCTGAGCAAGCTTCTTGAGGCGTGATTGGCGTCAACTATTCTTGCAGGCGGCCACCAGGTTTCATCGTCGTTTCCGTGGCGTAGTGCGGAGAGAGAGAGAGACTGTGCTCAGGCGTCGGCGACCGGTGGGGCGCGGGGCCGTCGGAGAGTGGCGAGCAGTTTCGCGATGGAGGCGGGTTCGGTGACCATGGCGCGAATCTTGAGACGACCGCTGCAGCTGACGCACACGCGGAGGTCCACGTCGAAGGTGCGTTTCAAGAGTGTCCGCCAGTCGATGCGGGGACTCGACGCGTAGAGCTCGCCCTCCACAATGCGCGTCCAGTGGGCAGGCGACAGGACGTTCGGTCCCACGTGTACGGCCGCGCCCGTCGTCGCGCCGGTGTATCCCGGCAGTCGCGCAACCGAGCTCAGGTAGCGAGCCAGGTGCCAGGTATGCGGAAGCATCGTCGTGCACTCGCGTAAGCGGCAGCCATCGTGACGCATCAAGGTCGGGCCCCGCAAGACGCGCGCGCGCGACGGTGAGCCCCTCGACGAAGATCCTTCCGCTCCGGCTCGAGGCGGACGTCGCCGACAAGATGGACGAGGCCTGGCGCGCGAAGGGCATCAAAAACCGTATGGAGTTCTTTCGGGGAGCCATCGGCCACTACCTCGCGCACCTCGGCGCGCGCGATGCGGCCGCGCTCTTCACCTCACGAACCGATGTCGCTGGCTGAACACCAGGGGCGAATGTTGGTCGAACCTCGCTGGCGTCGTTTCGGCGCGCACAGATAGGCGAGCGCGCTCAGCGTGCGCCTCGTGCGGTCCCATCCGCGAGCTCGCTCTTCCCCGCGAGCACGTCCTCCCGCAAGATCCGGTTCATCGCAGCCGGCTCCTCGAACAACGGACTATGGGCCGACGACTCGAATGAGTAAAAGCCCTTCACGGGCGCCTCGATCCGATCGAGGTATTCCTTCGCGAGTGCGTAGCTCACCGTGTAGTCGTGCTTGCCGTGAAGGAAGTAGAGCGGCGTGTCTACCTTCGTCACGCTCTGCCGAAGGTCAGTCGCGACCATCTCGTTCCACACGACGCTGATGCCTGATCGGGACTTCGCGCGCCATAGCGTCACCTTCTCGAAGAGCGTGTACTCGCGGAAGAGGAACGACGGGACGAGAAGGCCCGTCAGGATCGATCGCATTTCGTGCATCGTGCCGATGCCGAGCTCGTGCATGGCGTAGTCACGGATCGCCACGTATCGCGACGGGATTCCGCCGTTCAGGGTGACCGGCGCGGCCTCGAGCTTCCTCAGCATTCGCGTGTTGCTCCGCGCTCGGTACTGCTCGACCATATAGAGGTAGGCGAGCCGCTCCGACTCGAGCTGATAGGTCATCTGCGCCACAGCGATGTACGCCTCGTATAGCTCTGGGTGCCGTTGCGCGACCTGGAGGCCGATAAACGTGCCACCGGAGTGGCCCATCAAGTAGATCTTCTGCTCGCCAAAGCGCTTACGCAGGTACTGGGTCACGGCCACCGTGTCGGAGATCAGTTGTTCGACGGTCAGTGCCCCCGGCGGCGCGTCGTCGCTGTACGAGAGCCCGGAACCGCGTTGCTCCCACCACACGGTCGTGAAGGACTCGTCTAGCCCCGGCGGGTGCTCCTGGCTCAAGAAGAAGTCGGGCATGCCTCCATGCACGTAGAGCAGTACCGGATTTCCAACGTCCTTGCTCTTGATGAACATGCCTTGGTGGGTGCCATTGATCTCGACAACGATCTTCTCGGATAGACTCCCGCGCAGCGGCTTCCCAGCCGCGTCGAGGAACGGCACCGCCTTTCCCGGACTGACGAGCACGAGCGCCAACAGAACCAGCCCCAACAACGCGACGAGCGCCGCGAAGATCGTCAGCATGATCGGTCGTAGTCGCCGGCCTCGCGTCCAACGCTGGTGGCTGCTGGTGGAGTTTGTCGGTTCGTCAATGCCCGCACCCCAAGTCCGAGCGAACCAGCCAGCAGGACAAGGTCGATGACAACGCCGAGTCGCAGCACCCCGAATAGAGCGTAGAAGGCCCCCGCACCCGTGAGGGCCAACGCCCAGCCCTTCGTGTTTGGGCCATAGCCGATCAACGCGGCACCAATCACCAGCGACAACGTCGGGCATGGAATGAGGCCCAAGGGGGCACCCACCAGGTATGCGAGCCTTGGCCGCCCGACGAGAAAGTGCGGGTACGACCACGCGAAGGCCACGAGCAAGCCGCCGAGCGTGGTGGACCATCGAGAGCGTCTCACTTCGCTTTTCGTTTCGCGCCACGTGAGCCACCCCAACACGATCGCGGTGAGCGCCAGTGAGGAACCGTTGAAGGGGTTTCCAAACGCCCAAGCAAACGCACTGGCAGAGACGAGCGGCAGGCAGAGGAGCCCGCCCGCGAGACGAGGCGCGGGCCGCCAGCCGAGCCAAAGCAGTGTCGAAGCCGCGCCAACGACGACGTGCCACAGAATGGCGAAGACGAAGGCTTCGTTGGTGATGCGCCCGAGGCCTGACAGAATTTCAGCAGCGTTGACCATGCAGTGAGAATAGGACGTCGTAGGCACGATCGGGGGAGAAGGCTTGGGAGGGACGGTGGCTGGTGGTCGAGTGAAACGCCGTCGTCCAGTCGGGCCGGAAGTGGGCGATTCGGTGGTGTCCTCGAGGCGCAGGTGTGCCTCGGCGCGACGAAGCGCGCGGTGGCGGAGAGAGAGA
>JBBQWQ010000108.1:0-15128 GCA_038210445.1 Polyangiales bacterium | reverse complement strand
TCGAAGAGCAGATGCGCTTCGCCATCCGCGAAGGCGGCCGCACCGTCGGCGCCGGCATCGTCACCAAGATCCTCGAGTAATCGAGCGGTCTCACCTGCCAAGCCCTCGCACCGACTCGTCGGATGCGGGGGTTTCGCTTTTCTTCACCGGCCCTTGCGTGAAAGCATGGCCGCGATGCACGTAGGAAGCTCGTACAAGCAACACACGCCCCAAGGCGCCTTCGACGCCATCGTGATCGGGTCAGGTATCGGCGGCCTCGCGTGCGCCGCCGCCCTGGCCAAGTACGGCAAGAAGCGCGTGCTGGTGCTGGAGCGCCACTATCGCATCGGCGGCTACACCCACGCCTTCGCGCGGCGCGGCTACGAATGGGACGTTGGCGTTCACTACCTGGGCGAGCTCGGACCTCGCGGGGCGGTGCGCGGCATCTTCGATCGCCTCACCGACGGCACGCTGCACTGGGCCCCGCTGCCCGACGTGTACGACCGCATCGTGCTCGGCGACCGCACCTACGACTACGTCACCGGCGCCCGGCGCTTCGCGTCGCAGATGGTCGAGTACTTCCCGGGCGAGGCCGAGGCCATCTCGCGCTACGTCTCGCTGGTGAAGCAGGTGTCCCGGGCCGGGGCCCGCTACTTCGTCGACCGCGCGCTCCCTCGCGCCCTCTCGCGTCTGGCCGGGCCGCTCCTGCGCGGCGGCTACCTGCGCTACGCCACGCGCACCACGCGCGACGTACTGCGCGAGCTCACCCACAACGAAGAGCTCATCGCCGTGCTCACCGGACAGTTCGGCGACTACGGCTTGCCGCCCTCGCGCTCGAGCTTCGCCATCCACGCCGCGGTCGCGTCGCACTACCTGGGCGGCGCCTGGTACCCGATCGGCGGCGCCGGGGCCATTGCCCGAGCCTTCGCGCCCATCGTCGAAGGGGCCGGCGGCGAGCTCTCGCACTCGGCCGAGGTCGCCGAAGTGCTGGTGGAAGGCGGACGCGCCGCAGGCGTCCGCATGCGCGATGGGCGCACCTTCCGCGCCGACCTGGTGGTCAGCGACGCCGGCGCCGCGAACACGTTCGGAGCCCTGCTTCCGCAGGCGGAGCGCCCGGAGGAGCTGGTGAAGGCCCTACGCTCCGCGACGCCATCGGTCGGGTACATGTGCCTCTACTTGGGCTTCCGGCACACCGACGCGGAGCTGGGGCTCACCGGCACCAACCTCTGGCTCTACCCAGACGCCCACCACGACGCGAACATCGCGCGCTTTCTCGCCGACCCTTCGGCGCCGCTCCCGCTCGTGTATGCGAGCTTTCCCTCGGCCAAGGACCCAAGCTTTCAGGAGCGCTTCCCCGGGCGCGCCACCATCGACCTCATCACGCTGTGCCCTTGGGACTGGTTCGAAAAGTGGCAAGACACGACCTGGATGAAGCGCGGCGCCGACTACGACGCGCTGAAGGCGAGCTTCTCCGAGCGCCTGCTCGAGGTGCTGTTCGCCCGCTTGCCGCAGCTCCGCGGCAAGGTGGACCACGCCGAGCTCTCCACGCCGCTCACCACGCGCCACTTCGCCAGCCACCCGCGCGGTGAGCTCTACGGGCTCGACCACGATCCCGCGCGCTATCGCCTGCCGATCCGGGCGCAGACCCCGGTGCCGGGCCTCTATCTTACCGGCGCCGATCTGGTCTCCGCGGGCGTCGCCGGCGGGCTCATGGCCGGCGTTCTCACCGCCGGCGCGATCCTCGGCGTACGCACGATTCTCGATATCATGCGCCGCCCGTCTCGAAGCGCAGCCTGAAGCAAGCAGAACTGCAGCAACTAGATCAGAGGTTGGGGCAGGTGCGCTCTGGGAGCACCAGCGGGTCGAGCGGCTTCTGCTCAAAGTCGAAGGCATTGAGCAACGTGTTGGCGGTGGCGTCTTGGGCGGCGGGATCGAGATCGTGGAGCAGCTTCGAGGCGTGGAAGATCTCCTCGATGAAGCGCGGAATGCTCGCTTGCTCCGAGACCTCTTTGAAAACGAAGCCCGGCTTGGCGTAGGGCGAGATGACGATGAGCGGCACGCGGAACCCTAGTCCGTAGGGCTTCTGCGCGTCGCAGCCGTACTTGCGCGGGGGGACCACGTGGTCGTACCAGCCGCCGAAGTCGTCCATGGTGAAGAGGATGGCGGTGTCTTTCCAATACTTGCTGCCCATGAGCTTGTTGAGCTTCTTCACGGTCCAGTTCTCGCCCTGGCAGATGGCGCCGATGTTCGGATGCTCGTCGGCCAGGTCCTGGTTCACAAGCCAGGTGACGGCGGGCAGCGTACCGGCGTCGATGTCCTTGTCCCACTCGTCGGCCGAGACCACGTTCTTCCAGCCGGGGCCGTTGCGCACGCTGTCGATGGCGTCGAACATCGACCACACCTCGGGCAAGAGGTAGAAGTTGGAGCCGTAGAACTTCCAGCTGGTGCCGGCCGGTAGCACGTCGGGAATCGAGGGAATCTTGAAGCAGGGGAACACCGACTGCTCGGTGCAGGTCTTCTGGTCTTCGACGGGAATGCGCGTCGAGGCCGGCTGGTCGCAACCCCAGTAGGGCTTCAGCAGCGTGGTGTTGGGGTTGCCAGTGGCCCAGCCGGCCTGCGCCGCCAGCACGAAGCTGTGACCAGGAAAGCTCGGCCCCAGCACGTTGGTGAAGAAGTGGTCGGCCAGCGTGAATTTGCGTGCATACTGCCAGTAATTCGGAATGTCGGCTTCCTGGTACTGCGTGCAGGCGAGCGACTCGCTCCAGCCGTCGTTGGCCCCGCCGTGCAGGTCGGCCAGGGCGCAGTCGTGGGAATGGCACAGGTCTTGGGTGGTGCGATCGGGCGCGCGGCCCATGGGCGTCTTCACGCCGTTGAGGACGCAGTCTTTCGTGCCCTCGGCGCCGGGGAAAGAGCCGAAGTAGTTGTCGAAGGTGTGGTTCTCTTTCACCACGACGACCACGTGCTTGATGGGAAAGGTGGCGGGCTTGCCGGCATCGGGCGTGGGCGTCACGCTGCCATCCTTCGGCGGGTCGGGCGTCTTGCCGGTGTCGACGGCGGCGTCGGCGCCGGGCGCGTCGTTCACCGCCGCGTCGGATCCGCAGGCTGCGAGCAGCGCGAAGACCGAGAGCAAACCACAGCCGGTCGAAAGGATTGCAATGCGCATCGTCGTCCAGTTCTCCCACAGCGTGCAGTCGAGAGCAACCCACCACGCCGTGACGCGCGCGTAACATTGCGCGTGGCGCGCCGTGGCGGAGGGGACGCGTCGCCCCCTGGCACGAGGGATACGCGTGCCTTCGCTACTGCGGTTTGAGCTCGATGCGGAGGAAGGTAAGGGGCGGCGCGGAGATTTCGGCTTTGCCCTCGAGCAGCTGACTCTCGGTGGGCACCACCGTGCGCTTGGTGCTCACGGGATCGGGCACCGCGATGTCCTCGTCGAAGACTTGTACGGCGAAGCCGGCGGTCAGCAGGTCTTTGGCTTTCAGCGTGCAGCTGCCGGTGGTCCAGCTGGGGGTGAGCGAGTCGTTGACCGTGGGCGTCACCACCGGGGTGGGGGCGGTTGGCGGGCACCAGAGGTGCACGTAGGGGTCGGGCGCGCCGCCGCCGAGATCCCAGTCGGCTGCGCCATTCTTCGCGGCGATGACGGCGGCGGCCGGATGGACCACCCAGGTAGACTCGGGGTCCACGCCGCAGCTCTGCGCGGCTTTGCAGATTTGCATGCCCGTGCACACGATGCACGCCTCGCCGCCCTTGCCACAGCCGGCCGCCGTCACGCCGGGCTGACACGCACCGTTGAGGCAGCAACCGGTGCAGTTGCTGGCGCTGCAGCGGGGCTCCAGCGGGCCGCCATCGACCTCGGGGGCCTCGCCACCGGGGCATGGGAGGCTCTCGCCGAGGCGACACGCGGTGGAGTAGCCGGTGCCCTGATCATTGCAGAGCTTGGTGCCCTCGCTGCGATCGGTGCATCGGCAGAATACGTTGTTCCCAGGCGTGCAGACCCGGACCGCGGCCGCGGGGGTAGACGAGCATGCCTGGTGCGCAGCCAGCATGAAGAGTGCGACCAGGAGTCGTTTCATCGAGCGAGGTGAGAGAAGCCACGAGCGCGCGTGCATGAGCGAGCGTGAGCCTAGCACTGCTGTTGGGTCGGTGGTGCTTGGGGAGGCCGCGCCTTGCTTCTGCGTCGGTGCGTTCCGGCGCCGGAACAACGACGTGATCTGAATGATTCCATGCGGTTGCCGCGGACCTTGGGAATCAAGTCCGTTCGCGTTCGGAGCGCGATCAGAACCCCAGGGCCGGTGTGGAGCACGGCGTTGAAGGAGGCCGGCTTCGATGAACCAAGCGCCTCCGAACGGAAGGCCGACTGCCCTTTTTGGTGGGCGGGATCAATCCCGCTTTCGCCGCGTGCATGGCGAGGCGTAGGGCCTCAATCGCGTACGCTCCGCGCGCAGCCTCGAACATTCAAAGCTGCGCGCCGCACCCACATACGCGCCCTTCGCCCGCCGGCGCGATCAAGAGGCGACTTGGACGCGCTGCTCGAGGACCGCGAGCCCCGCGTGCACCTCGGCCCGCAGTCGCTCGACGAGGTCGCGCGCGTTCTCGGCGCCGTCCTCCAGCGCGTGCGCCAGGCGGCTGGCAGCGGCCAGCCCTATGGAACCCGCGGCGCCGCGCAAGGTGTGCGCTGCCCTGGCGACGCGCGCTTGGTCGCCACACGACGCGCCGCTCTCGACCTCCAGCAGCTGCGCGTCGAGGCTCAGCTTGGCCTTTCCAAGCAACACCCCCAGGCGCGCAGGGCCGAGCGTGTGCAGCAGATCTCCGAACTGGCCATCGTTGATCTCGGGCGGGCGGGTCAACAGGGAGGGCAGATCGGTGTGGAGCGTGAGCCGCTGCACGGCTTCGATGAGCGCTTGTCGGTCGATGGGCTTGGCGAGGTAGTCATCGACGCCCGCCTCCATCCCGCGCCGCCGATCGGAGTCCATGGCGTTCGCGGTCAGCATGACGATGGGCAGGTTGGCGGCCACCCCGCCCAGGGCGCGGATGGCACGGGTGGCCTCCAGACCGTCCATCACCGGCATCTGCATGTCGATGACCAGAAGGTCGAACGCGCCTTGTCGCACCCGCTCGAGCGCTTCATACCCGTCGGCCACGAGGGTGACCTGGTGCCCAGCCTCGGTGAGGTAGCCCTCCACCACCAGCTGATTCACTGCATTGTCTTCCGCAACCAAGATGCGCGCGCCGAGCCTGGCCTGGCTCGCCGGAGCTACCGTGCACCCATGCCGACTGGCGCGCAGCGTCTGTGGGCGCGCTGTGAGCACCGCGAGGTTCAGTGTGAACCAGAAGGTGCTGCCCTTCTCCGGCTCGCTCTCGACGCCGATCTCTCCGCCCATGAGCTCGACGAGCTTCTTGGAGATGGCGAGCCCCAGACCGGTTCCACCGAAGCGGCGTGTTGCCGAGTCGTCTACCTGCATGAACTCCTGGAAGAGGCGCTCCTGCGCGCCCGGCGCTATTCCGATGCCCGTGTCCTTCACCGCGAAGCGTAGGTGGCGGCGATGGGGGCCTTCGTCGGTGGCGGCCACCTGAATGGTAACGCTGCCCTTCTCGGTGAACTTCACAGCGTTCCCCGCCAGGTTCACCAGAACCTGGCGAATTCGCGGCCCGTCGCCCTGAAGCGCGGGCGGCAACGCACCCACTACCTCGAGCGCGAGCGCCAGCCCCTTTGCGTCGGCCCGCGGCCGCACCCGCTCCAGCACTCCGTCGCAAAGCTCGGCAAGGTTGAACTCTGCTTCGCCGATCTCCATGCGTCCGGCCTCGATCTTCGAGACGTCGAGCACGTCGTTGATGATGACCAGCAGGTTCTCGGCGCTGAACTTGATGAGGTCGGCATAGCGCTTCTGTTTGGGGTCGAGCGCGCTGTCGAGCAGCAAGCTGGTCATGCCCAACACGCCGTTCATGGGCGTGCGAATCTCGTGGCTCATGGTAGCCAAGAAGGCACTCTTGGCGCGATTCGCCGCTTCGGCTTGATCCTTGGCCTGGAGCAGGGCGTTCTGGTCCATTCTTTGGCGCGTCACGTCTTGAAGGGTGGTGATGAGGGTGCGTGGCCTTCGCTCGGCGTCGTATTCGGATACGATGGCGTGCACCGCGACGTAGCGAACGACGCCGCTGCTCAACCGGAGTCGATGCTCGAGCGATATCGGCTTTCCCTGCCCGAGCTCGGCAAGGGCTGCCTGCACCGCAGCCATATCGTCGGGGTGAACCACGTCGAGATAGTCGTCGAGGGTGGTCTTGGTGCCGCCTGGGACGTCGAGAAGATCGTGCATCTCGTCGCTCAGGACGGCGTCGCGCGTGCGTACGTCGATGAGGCCGCTGCCCAGCTTGGCGATGCTCTGGGCGGCCTGGAGCATGATCTGCTGGTGCTGCAGTCGGCGCTCGGCGTTCACGCGCTGCGTGACGTCGTCGGCGATGCTCACAATGTGGGAAACCCCGCCAAGCTCGTCGAGAAGCGGAATGAACTGTAGGTCGAGGATGAGGTCGCGACCGCCTCGGGTGGTGAAGCGCTCGCCAAAGGCGAATACCGGCTGCCGGCACTCCATCGCCTTGGCCTCGTGGATGGCCGCGACGTTCACCAATTCGTGGTTCGAGAGCTCGCTGCCGACGCGACCCATGGCTTCGTCCTGGGTGATGTCGTACATGCGCGCCGACGCAAGATTCCATTGCACCACGCGCATGCCGGAGGCCACCGACTTGGTGACGATGCCGATGGGAATGTTGTCGATGATGCTACTCAAGAAAGCGCGCGACTCCCGGAGCGCTGCCTCCTGACTGCGACGCTCTGATACGTCGCGAGCGATGGCGATGCGCGAGAGTGAGGTGCCGATGCGGGTCTCGCTGGTGGTCACCTCGACCGGGATGCGCGTACCGTTGGGGCGCACGATGCGTGCCGCGAAGGCGGCGTCGCCCAGTCGCTGTTCGGCGTCTACCTCCAGCCGGTCTCCGAATCGTGTGCCCTGCAGGGCGCTCTCGGGGAGCCCGAATAGGTCGGCGGCCGCCGCGTTGAGCGAGACAATGGCGCCGGTGTCGTCGCACACCAAAACGCCGTCGCGCATGCCCCGCAGAATCTGCTCCACCCGTGCCTGCGCCTCTGCCGCCAGGGATTGGTTGAGCTCTTCCAGCTCCAGCGCCATGACCTGGTGGGTGTGTGCCTCGAACGCCCGTTGCTCGTCGTGCTCCTCGTACGCGCGGCCGACGAGGGATACCAAAACGTCGGGGTCGAGCGACCCGTCGGGCCGTCGCGCTTTCGCCAGCTGGCGTTGGAGCAAGCGGTGCATGCAGTCACGCTTCGTCGAGGGTGGTGACTGTCATGGTCTGGTTGTGGAGGTCTGCTGCGCCGTCGTGCTCCGAGGGGCAAATCTCGCCGTACGAGTAGAACCCGATGGTGCGATCGGCGGCGGTGGGGCCGACGGCATCGATCGCGCACTCAATCTCGTCGGCGACCCGTTGCCCCATGAGCAGCTTTCGCCCGATGCAGCTCACCAGGATGGTGATCTCGCTGTCGCTGGCCGTGCGCGCGCTGCGCGCCGCCGCCTCTGCGCCTTCGACCAGCGCATCGTGGGAAGCGCGCATGAACCAGGCGCGCGCTCCCTCCGGCACGTCGCCGGCGAACGTCATCGATTGCGCAGCGTCGTCTACCGCGAGGACGGTGCGGACCACCGGGCGCTCCCCCGGCCCGCGCTGGATTCGTAGTGGAAAGAGCAACGCGCTTCCCGGAAGGCTGGAGGCTCGGGGACCAAGGTAGCGCTTGTAGAGGGCGAGCGCCGGGCTGCCGTCGAGCTCGAACAGGACGTTTCCCTCGGAGCGGGTGATGCGGCGCTCGGGGCCGAACGAATCCCAGCCCCCTGCGCTGCCGTGTCCGATGCGAATCCTCTCGCCGTAGAAGGCAACGGCGGCGACGCAGCCTCGCTCCGGCGGCCCGTCTACACCCACCCACGTTTGCTTGAAGTCGGAGCCGTCGCCAGCCAGGCCGCCGGTGATGACCACATGGTCGCCGACCACTTCGCGGACCCCGCGAACGAGCGCGCTGCCGTTGACGTGGGTGCCGTCGGAGAGCAAGAACACCCCGCGCATGCCCTCGCGCGGTAGCGCGGCTGCGAGCTTGCTGCCAGCGCGGCGCGACTCGTCGGCCGTGGTGCCACACGCGCGCTCCAGCCGAACGCGGCTCGTGGCGAGCGGCGTACCTGCGAACTGCATGGCGAGCGCGACGACGCTGTCGTCCAGCACCTCGCGGCCCAGAATCTCTCCGCCGGTGCTGCAGCCGACCAGGTGCGCGCCCGGGTAGCGCGCCGCGAGCTCGGCAAAACGAGCGCCGTCGTCGAGAGTGCCAGGAGCGCCGAAGTAGAGCACGAGAGAAGCCGCGGCGAGCGCGGCAGGCTCTGAAGGCTGGCCACGCGATTGCCAGACTCCGGCGGACCAAACTCGTTGCTCGCAATGCATCGACTACCTCGTTGGAATGGATGAAGCGCGCTCGGGCGCGGCGTACTTTCTCGATTCGGTCGCCCTTGCGAGAGAGGACCTCGCAGGCGCGTCGAGGGCGATCAGCAGCAAGTGCTCGTCGTACTCGCCCGCGACATTGGCCGTGGTGCCGTCGACTTCTACGCGTGCGGCGAAGGTTCCAACCGAGGTGGGAAGGCGCATATCGGCGAAGCAAGCGCGGAGCTCGCAGGCCAGTGCAAGGACGCCTTCCGCGTCCAGGTCGGGGAGCAGCACCAGCAGCTGATCACGTTCCAGGTGTCCGAGCTCGAGGCCGTGGGGCAGCGCTGCTGTGACCCGTGCCGACCAGGCGACGATGAGCTCTTCGACGGCCCGCTGCCCGTGGGCAGCGGCAAACTGGCGCACGCCGTTCAGTGAAATGCGCACTACCGAGTACGGCGAGCGCGGAGTCTCGCCTTGCGCCGATAGCGCAGCGTGCAGGGTGTCTACTAGGGTAGTCCTGTTCCATCGCGAGGTGACGAGATCGTGCCGCGCTTGGAACGCAATGCTCTGCCGAGCCGCAATGAGCTGGTCTTGCACCCGCATGAAGCGTTCGGCGGCGCGCACCCGCGACGCCAGCTCCGAGGGATTGTACGGCTTGCCAAGGTACTCGTCGGCGCCCGCGTCGAGGCCCGCCTCGATGTCTTGCGGGTGGGTCTTGGCGGTCAACATGAGCACGAACGGGTGCCGCTCGCCCTCCTGGGCGCGAATGGCTCGGCACACGTCGACGCCGGCCACACCCGGCATCATCCAGTCCAGAATCGCCGCGTCGAAGGGCTCGGTCGCGATGAGCTGCATGGCCTGGGCGCCGTCTTCGGCGACGCAAACCTGGTGCCCCCAGCTCTCCACCAGTTCCTCCAGCAAGAACCGCAGCACGATATCGTCCTCAGCCACCAGTACTCTCAAAGCAGCCTCCCCGACCGTTCGGTTTGCGTGCGCCGCGTAGCGCGTTCTCGAGCGGGGAACGGTCACGGTTGCCACCCCTTGAGTGCCATCGATGCGGCGTCTCCCGCCAAATTCCTAAAGTCCGGGAGCCAGGCGCCGTACCTAGAGGAGACGGGCCGCGCGTTGCCCGCGCCTACACCCGCGCCCACACCCGCGAGCCCGCTCCACGGTCTCTCGCCACCCCCAGGCAGACCGCATGAGCACCGCACACAAGCGCATCATCCTCCTGGCGCCCTCCGAAGACGTTGCGACGCTCTCGCGCCGGCTGCGCATGCAGGACTACACGGTGGAAGAGGCGAAGAACGGCGTCGAGGCGGCGAGCCTCGCGCTCGGCGAGCCACCCGCGGCAGTGATCGCCGATCTCTGGATGAGCGGCGTCTCCGGGGTGCAGCTCTGCCGTCTGCTCAAGGGCGAAGCGGCCACCGCCCACGTCCCCATCATCTTGCGAGGACCCGGGGGCCAGCGAAACCGCTTCTGGGCGGAGCAAGCCGGGGCCGCAGACTACGTGGTAACCGGGCGAATGGGCGATCTGGTGCGCGCGCTGGGGCGGGCCATCGAGGCGACGCCGCCAGCCGACGAGTTCTTCATGGCGCTGGGCAGCTCCGAGAGCGCGATTCGCGACCGAATTGCCGCGCGGCTGGATGCCGCGCTGTTCGAGTCGGTTCTCGCGGCAGAGGTTCGTGCGCTCGGCGCCTGTGGCTCCTTCGAGCGCCTCTTCGATCTGCTCTCGCAGTTCGTCAGTCGTGTGACCAGTTATCGGTGGCTGGCGGTCACCACCCGCTTGCCCGGTCGCATGGGCCTTCATGTTGCACCTTCGCACCGCAGCGAGGCCGAAGCCGAAGCGCGCCAGGCACTCCGCATCGACGCAGAGGCCCCCGTAAACGTGGTGGAAGACGGCGACGCCTTTGCCGACTCGTCAGGGCCACCGCCCATCGTCCGCCCCATCGTCCTCGCCGGCATCGAGGTCGGGACCATCGCGCTGGCGGTGCGCTTCCCCCAGGGCGCCCACGATGCCGAGTTCGTCGACGTCATCGCACGAGAGGTCGCAGGTCCTCTTCGCATGGCGTCTCTGGTGGAGGAGTCGCAGCGGCTCGCCACCATCGACGCGCTCACCGGCTTGATGAACCGCCGCGCCCTGCTGGAGGCCATGGGTCTGGAGCTCGCGCGCGCCGAACGCCACGGCTACTCGTGCTGCATCATGATGCTGGATGTCGACCACTTCAAGCAGATCAACGACACCCACGGACACGCCAGTGGCGATGCCGTGCTGTCGGCAACCGGGCGCTTGCTGCGAACCTTGGCGCGGAAGACCGACCTAGTCGCCCGCTGGGGCGGGGAAGAGTTCTTGGTTGTGCTCCACGGGACGCGGGCCTCGAGTGCGGTCGTGGTGGCAGAGCGATATCGCGCGGCGCTCGCGGCGCTGGAGGTGTCGACGGGAGAAGACAAGGTCGTTCGCATGACGGGATCGTTCGGCGTCGCGGAGTTCGTCGTCGGCGAGTCGGTAGACGTCTTCATCGACCGCGCAGACCGCGCCATGTACGAGGCCAAGGCCGCCGGCCGCGATCGCGTGGTGCGCGACCCCCGTGGCAGCTTGGAGCCGACCCAGCGGCCCCAAGAGGGCGACGAGAGCGCAGACGGCGAAGACTGGCTGACCGTCCAAGGGTCGGCGGCGCCAGCTCCGCCGACCAACTGAGCCTTTGGGGCGAGGTCGGTGCGGAGGTCAGTGCGGAGGCGGGCGCACGTAGACGGGCTGGAAGGTGAACGGGGCGCACCGGGGGAGCTGCTGCTGGCAGGCGCCGGCCGCGGGGGTGACGCGCCACAGATCGTAGTAGCGAATGGGCCGGGCGTCGCCGTAGGCCTCATGCACCCTGCGTCCCACCTCGGTGAGCGCCCGGCGTAGGCCGAGCAGCGAAGCGCCGAATGGCCACTCGGTGAACACCAGCTCACGGTGGGCGGCAAACTGCAGGAGCGGTCCGTCGCCGTTGGTGGTCACCACCAGCACCGGGCCGTCGCCCTCGAATGGGCAACAGGGGCCGGCCGTTTCGTCCAGGTGCGTTTCCTTCCATACCCTCCGGAAGAGGTTGAAATGCGTGGACTCTGCAGGGAATTCAACGACCAGCGGGTCGCCTTCCTGGCTATTGCGATAAACCCCTTTGGCCATGACGATGTGCTCGGCCCAGTTGAGCGGATAGACCATCATCAGCAGCATGGCAGCGAAGTTCAAGGCCGCCAACGCGCGGAATGCCCAGCCGTCTTTGAGCGCGTAGAGGCGGCGCACCATGCGCGCGCCCAGCCCTTGCCCTTCACCAACGCCCCACGCGAGCACCACGCCCGCGGCGCCCAGCATGCCGAGGGGCCAAAGGAAGCGCTCTTCCTTGTGGGCCAGGAGGACGTCGTGGACGAAGAAGAACGGCAGCGTGATCCAGCTGAGCACATGGCGGGGCTGGCGCACCCAGAGCACGAACATACTCACGAATACCAGTAGTGCGCTCGGTAAGAAGAGGTTCGCCCAGGTGATGAGGAAGTAGAACGTGAAGGGGGCAGTGGAGAAGGCGTTGGCCACGCCCTCCACCATGTTCACGTGGTAGTAGTGATACGGCGGAAAGACCCAGTGGCCGTAGCCCCAGCGGTCGGCCAGGGCGCCCACACAGCGAAGGACGATTCCGCCACCGCCGATGGCCGCAATCTCCGTGAGCTTGCGGCGGTCGATGATGAGCAACCACGCCAGGAGGCCGACCAGCAAGAACGCGCTCTGGAATCGCGTCTCCACCGCGGCGCCCAAGAGCAAGCCGGCGAGCAGCGGCCTGCGAAGCCTGCGCCCTTGGGCCGCTACCGAGCCTCGCGCCGGGGGCAAGAGCTCGCACAGCCCGAGGACGAAGAAGGAAGTGGCCACCACCTCGGAGCATGGGCGAGCCGCCAACCAGGGCAAGAAGCCGAGCCCATAGAGGAGCTTTCGGTGCGTCGCCCGGCGGCTCTCGGGAAGCCAGCAAGAGCTCTCGCGAACGAAGCGATCGAGCGCAAAGAACGCAAAGGCGGCGAAGGCCATGCGGAGCAGCGCGAGCTGCGAGAACACGTCGATGCCGGGGACGAGGCGAACGATGCGCAAAATCGTGTATTCCAGCAGCGGCTGGAAGAACGGGCGCACCTCGTAGCCGAATTCCCAGGCAAGACACGAGCGCGGCAAGAGGCCCAGCTTGTAGGCGGCCAGCTCGACAATCTGGAAGTGCTCGTCGGCCTGGAAGGGGTTGAGCTGCACCCAGGCCATGCACAAGGTGGCCCAGACGTTGAAGAGGCGCAGTCGCCGTTCGACGGGTCCAGGGAAGGTGGGCACGCGCGGACCTTACCTCACATGGTCGGCCCTTCGCACCCGGTTGGTTCTCAAGGCGGCGACCCGGACTCGCGGCTGGGCGTTGGCCTACGGCGCGCCGGACGCTCGGCGATCCGAAGAGCGGATTTGACGCGCTGCCGGAACGATGGCAAGGTGATCCTCGATGAAGGGCATTTGTTCCATGTGGAATCCGACGTTCGTTCCGAACGCGTGCGCCTTTGTCCCGGTGACGTGCGCCCGTCTTCGCGCCGCCGTCCAGGGCACGCCGCCCTAAACCTCCCGCCGATGCCTCTTGGAGCCCATGCGCGTCGGGAACAACCGACGGGCTCCATGGAGTGTGTATTGTGCATCCGCATCGACCGCATCGACCGCATCGACCGCAGCGAAGAGATCGATTGAAACGGTGGGTCGCCCAGGTCCACCGCGCCGGAACATGGTTTCGCGCGCAGCGAAGGTGGATTCTCGGGCGACCCGATGAGAAGCGTGTTTCTTGGGATGTCTTCACCCTGAGCTGGCCCATCGCGCTGGCGCTCCTGGGCGACACCGCCATGGGCCTGGTCGATACCAAGCTCGTCTCGGGGCTCGGGAAGGATGCTATCGGCGGCGTCGGCGTTGCGGTCATGCTCATGTATCTCGCCTACTCACTGGTGAGCGGGACGCTGCGCGGGGTGAAGGTGAATACCGCCTTTGCCGTGGGCGAGGGTCGCCCGGAGCAGGGCGCGAGCTACGCGTGGGCCGGGGTGCTGGCCTCGCTGGTTTGTGGGACCGTGATATGGGGCGTGGGGCGCGACATCACATGGCTCTTGCACGGGCTCGGTGTTCGTCCGGAGCTGCTCGGCACCAGTCGCGACTTCTTCGCCGCCGTCACCTGGGGCGCGCCCGGCGCATGCGTGCAGCAGGCGCTGGTGCAATACCGCCAGGGGCTGGGCGACGCGCGCTCGCCGACGGCGGTGCAGATCATCGGCAACCTGCTCAATGCGATACTTGCGTATGCACTGGTTTATGGCCATTTCGGCTTCGAAGCCCGGGGCGTGGCGGGAGCAGGGTACGCCACCGCCTCGGTGGTCACGCTCAACGCGCTGGTGCTCTCGGCCATGTTCCTGCGGCGCTGTCCTTCGCCGTCGGCGCTGCTTGTCGCGCTGCGGGCGGTGGTGAGCGTGGGGCTGCCCACCGGCGTGCAGTTCGCGGTGGAGCTACTGGCCATGGTGGCGTTCACGGTCATCCTGGGAGGCATCGCCTCGGCCGAGATTGCTGGCCATCAGGTGGCGCTCATGATCATGCGCACGTCGTTTCTTCCGGGCGTGGCCATCGGTGAGGCATGCTCGGTTTTGGTGGGGCAATCGCTCGGAGCCGGCAACGTCACCCGGGCGCGGCTCGCCACGCGTGCTTCGCTGCGCATCGCGCTGGTGTTCATGTCGCTCTGCGGCCTGGTGTTTGCGATCTTCGGCCGCACCTTGGCGGCGCAGTTCTCGCCCGACGAGGACGTTCAGCGCGTGGTGGTGCAGCTGCTCCTCTTGGCGGCGCTCTTCCAGGTGCCCGATGCCGTGAACGTCGTGCTCCGCGGCGCGCTTCGCGGCGGCAAAGACGCGCGGGTGCCCGCCCGCATCAGCGTGCTCTGCATCTGGCTCTTCGTGCCCTCGTCGGCCCTGGTGCTCGGCAAGCTCCTGGGCTGGGGCGCCCTCGGAGGCTGGTGCGGCTTCGTCCTCGAGACCTTCGTGGCATCGACGCTGCTCTCCCGCCGTTGGCTCTCCGGCGCCTGGAAGCTCTCGGTGAACCGAACCCCGCGCGAAGAGCTCCGCACACTACCCGCCCAAGCCGCCTAGCGGCTCCGCCTCCCCTCCTGCTTGCGCGCTTGGGGGACGGGGTATGTATGCAGGTTGCAGGGAACGCCGCGCGTCGGGGGGCCTCGCGCGGAGAGCGGGCTACGCGAGCCGCCTGTGATGCGGGTAGGTAGCGGCGACCAAGTGCTTGAAGGTGAGCTTCGAGACGGGAGCCGCGTGGACGACAGCATCAAACGCCGCATTGAAGTGCGCGTGAGGAAGGCGGCGTCCACGTACGCCCGCCTCCGCTGCGACACCCACACGCCGCCCGGCTGATTGGTGTCGGTGCTTCTTTTTTTGGGGAGAACGGGGAACGCAGTGTCTTTCGAATGCGGATCCATTGAACCGTGCGATGAGCCCAATGGCGAGCGCAAGCGGGAGGGGTCTATGGGCGGTCTATGGGCTCTGGTTCTTCAACTAGACGTAACCGTAGGTGCGATGAGCCCAATGGCGAGCGCAAGCGGGAGGGGAGGCAGAGGCGTCCCCCGGCCCTCGGGCAGACGCGTACGCCGGGCGCTCGCACATTCGGGAGCGCAGAC
>JBBQWQ010000107.1:0-15469 GCA_038210445.1 Polyangiales bacterium | reverse complement strand
ACGCGCACTTCAATGCGGCGTTTGATGCTGTCGTCCAGGCGGCTCCCGCCTTGAGACTCACCTTCAAGCACTTGGTCGCCGCTACCTACCCGCATCACAGGCGGCTCGCGTAGCCCGCTCTCCGCGCGATGCCCCCCGACGCACGGCGTTCCATGCAACCTGCACACATGTCCGCTCCCCAACCAAAGAGCCGGGCGGCGTGGGGGTGTCGCAGCGGAGGCGGGCGTACGTGGACGCCGCCTTCCTCGCGCGCACTTCAATGCGGCGTTTGATGCTGTCGTCCACGCGGCTCCCGCCTCGAAACTCACCTTCAAGCACTCGGTCGCCGCTACCTACCCGCATCACAGGCGGCTCGCGTAGCCCGCTCTCCGCGCGATGCCCCCCGACGCACGGCGTTCCGTGCATGTCCGGTTCAACGTTGCGCAGTGAAGAGATCGTTAGCGCTTGATGGCGATGCGGGCGGGCGAGACGGTGATCGGGAGCGCGTGCGGCGCGTTGTGGGTGAGGCTCGCGATGGAAAGGGTGGCGGCGGAGAGGGGCGCGTCTGCGCCGACGATGTAGCCGCCCGGCACGTGATCGTAGGGCACGAATTGCGCGGTGGTGGTCTTGAGAACGCGGCCGCTGGCGTCGTGGTAGCGAACTTCGGCGGACTCCGCGTCGCCGGGGGCTACGGTGAGCGTGCTCTTCCAGCCCCAAGAGAGAGTGCCGTCCTGGGCGACCCGAAGGATGCGGGCGGCCGGTCCCGGCGCGGGGGCCGGGGCGGCGGGGCTGGGAGCGGGTGCAGGACCGGAGCCGGGGCGGGCCATGGAGTTGATCTGGGTGAGCCGCTTTTGCATGGCGGTGTAGGTCCAGTCGCTGATCCACTGCGGCTGGCAGTAGCCCATCACGTCGGTGTAGATGGTCGGGTCGAGGAGCGACTTGGTCGAGGTCTCGTAGCCCCAGCTGCCGATGGAAGCATCTTCGTAGGGGTACTTCTTGTCGGCGCCGGCCGCGCCGCCGCAGGGCGAGTGATTGCGCCCCAGGTTGTGACCGAGCTCGTGGGCCACCGTGAACGCGGTGGTTTCGCCGCCCCAGCCCGCCGAAAGTGCGAACTGCATGTCCGACGCACCGGCGCTGGGAACCAGCGGGGCGAGACCGAGCACGCAACCGCCGCGGCAGTACTCGTTGAGGCTGTTCGCAGAGCGGAAGAGACCCATGTAAAATACATCGGTTCCCACACCGTCGGCGTCGCGCGTCTCGCCGATGGCGTTGAGCAGCTCGTCCCAGCCCTGGCCGTTGGCCACGACCTTCTGGG
The DNA here is from genome assembly GCA_038210445.1 of Polyangiales bacterium. Classification (GTDB taxonomy): domain Bacteria; phylum Myxococcota_A; class Polyangia; order Polyangiales; family Polyangiaceae; genus JABFRG01. Next base: position 14,175 of record JBBQWQ010000107.1, on the reverse strand, counting down.
TCCACTCGAGCGCGGAAGCGCGAAGCCCCACGTCGACAGTGGCCACCGGGTACATGTCGAGGAGCGTGCGCCGGTAGTCGTCTACGTCGGCCTGGCTCACCTCGGGCAGTAGATCCTTGCCGCCTTCTCGGTAGCGCACCGGCACGAAGCGCACCGTGACCTTGGGACCCTTCTCTGCGCTCAAGGCGATGGCGCCTTCGTCGGCGGGAAAGCGCGAGGCGCCGGCGGCGGCATCGACAGTGACGTAGAACGAGCGACCGAGCTGCACGTCTTCTGCCGTCAGCTCGAAGTTGAGCGTCGTCTCCAGTTGCCCCTCGCGCGACGAGACCGCGTACTTGGTGTCGGCCTTGACCGCCACCTCTTCGGTACCCTGGAGCAAGTGCAGCTGCGCCTTGACCGCCGGCGGCTTGGTGCCGCGGGGGAGCACTTGCTTGTAGTATACACGGATGAGCCCGGCCCGTCCTGCAACCACCGACGCGTTGCGCGACTTGGCGGCGAGCGGCACGCCGTCTTGCAGAAGCCCCACCCGCACACTCTGGAAGATGGCGGCGTCAGTCACTTCGAACGTCGAAGCCTGCGGCGCCGGTCCAGCGTCGGACTCGACGGGCGCGGGTTGCGTGGGAGACTCGCTGCTGCTGCAGGCCGCGAGGAGGACGAAAAGGGCGGGGACGAGGGCGCGACGCATGGGGCCGCTATCTTGGTGCCGCGATGGGCAGAAGTCGAGCGGACCGCGAGAAACGGAGCGGGTCTTCTGGGGAAACGTTGCGGACCGGCGGTATTCGTACACCCCGGGCGTACGCGCCTGCCTCGAGCGAGGCCCTACGCCTCGTCTTCGTCGTCCACCTGGTCGCGGAATGCCGTGAGGTCGGCGCCGCACTTGCACTCTTTGGGCACTTTGTACTTGTGGTAGATGCGCTCGCACTTGGGGCAAACGCGGGCATCGGGCTCGTAGGCGATGACCTTGCCGCTCACCGCGCAGCGCTTGCCCACCACTTGCAGGTCTTGCTGCAGCGTGGTCCCCGCCTGGGGATCGCCCGACGGAAAGCGCTTGAGCACGTCCTCATCCACCTCGAGCACATGCGGCACGCGCTCGCGCGCCTCCTGGAGAATCCATGCGCAGGCCGGGCCATGGCCCTTGGCGCGCACCTGCAGGGAGAAGTCGCTGCCGCTCTCGTCCTTGCCGCTCACGTTCAGCGCCTCGGTGCCGGAGGCCCAGGAGATGGACCCCACCTCGTACCAGGGCATGCGGCGCAGGCCGCCGCGCTCGAGTGCAATGCCCGGCGCCCCCACGCGAATGGCAGCGTCGCCGCTCGACGAGAACCACAGGGCGGCAGCGATGAGCACCGCGCCGGCGACGAGCAGGTAAAAGCCCAGCTGCGCCACGGGCGGCGGCGGCATGCTCGCGTCACGGCCGAACTGCCAGTAGGCCCCGGCGCCCACGACCATCGCCCCAACCCCGAAGAGGCCGTACAGAATGCGCGGGTTGATGGAGCTTTCGGGGGAGAACCGACGCTCGATACGAAGCTTCGGCTTCAGTTCTTTCTTCTTCTTCTTCGGTGCTTTCGCCATCGCTGTGCCTCCCCTTATACGCCGGGACGAACCCGTTGAGAAACTTCGCCGGCTTTTGCGTCGCGGCTTCGCGCGATCGCATAGGATGGGGCCATGCGTCTTCGGTCCCTGGTCGTCGCTTCCGTGGTCTCGATGGTGGCGGGTGCGCTCCTGCTCGCGGGCGGCAGCGGCTGCGTGGACGACGACTTCGTGAAGTTGGTGGACCTGGACGCGATGGTCGATGCGGAAGAAGGCGACGCGGCTCGCGACAGCGCCGCGCGCGACGCGGGGGATTCGGACGGCTCGGCGCAAGACGCGAACTCGAACGCGGACGCCGGCGACGCCGCCGATGCAGCCGACGGACGCGACTGACGGGCGGGCTGGCGATGATCCAGCACGGATCGCCAGACCCACACTCGCGGGGGCGTCGCCACACGTAAACCATTGAAATGTCTACATGCGCAAGACGTGCGCACTGTGGAACGATGTGTGCTTACAGTTTCGTTATGCGCCGCGAAGCCCTCTCCTTCACCTTCCTCGCTCTGGTTGCCTGCCTCTCGCCCCTCGCCGGCTGCGCCGTCGAGACCGACGACCCCGAGGGTGGCGAAGGCGAAGAGAACCTGACCTCCGACCAGGTGGACGCCAAGCGCGTCGAGGCCATCCGCAAGGTCGTGGCCCTCGACGTAGAGGTCTCCCGGGTCACGTTCAGCAAGCGCGCGAAGTCGCCGGTGCAGTCGGCCGGCTCCGGCTACCGCAGCGCCGCGGGGCCTGCGCTCTACGGCGTCGACTGGTTCCAGAAGTGGCCCGGCGGCGTCAACGCCGACCACGGCTGGGAGAACGGTACCGAGTACGGCAAGCGCTGCATGTGGGCCGCCAACCTGCGCTTCGAAGCCATCATGAAAGACCCGCCCGCCGAGCTGAAGGCGTTCCTTGCAGAGTACACGCGTTGGGGCGGCGGTTTTTACAACTGGGTCGACGACTACTCGAAGCCCGAAGCCTCGGGCGACGCCTCGCAGGCCTCGCTGTGGGCCTGGCGCACCGGCCTCACCAAGTGGATCAGCGCGGCCGCCAAAGACGGCAGCTGCTACTTGCCGACCCGCAAGATGGTGGTCGAGTACGTGAAGACCTGCAACGAGCACCAGAAGACCAACGACGGCGAGATGCAGGGCTGCCGCCGCTGAGCGCGCGCTACTTCATCAAGCGCGCGAGCAGCTCGGCGCGGGAGCTGACCCCCAACTTGCGGTAGGCGACGGCCAGCTGATTGGCCACGGTACGGGCGGAGCTCTGACGGCGCGCGGCGATGCCTCGGTTGTCGAGACCCGAGAGCGCCATGCCCACCACCGAGCGCTCGGCCTCGGAGAGGCCGGAGAGCGACCGCAGGTCGAAGGAGACGACCCGGAACGAACCGACTTTCCAGGGTGCGAGCGGAACCATCGAGCTCAACCGTATCTGCAGGCGTCGCGCGCGGCATAGTCACTTTGTTGGCGTGCGCTTCATGATGTGGTGCGTCAGGTCGCGTTTGATAGCGTGAGCTGTATGTGGCAGCCGCCGTCTCCCAACCTCCGGCGTCTGAGCGAGGTTGTTTACGACCTCACGCGACAGACCGACGCCTGGCTGAAAGACGTGCTCGATCTGCTCATGCTCGACCTTCCCGGCGCCCTCGCAGGGGTGGTGGGCATGGCCGAGGTGATGCCGACGGGGCTCCGGCCGCTGAGCGAGCTGGTCGCTACCTGCCCCGAAGCGCGCGAGGTAGCGCTCCGCTACGCGCAATCGCACGCGCCGGAGTACATCGAGATGCGACTCCGCGAGAAGGTGGTCACCGACGGCCAGATCGAGCGGCGCGGGCCCATCGGAACGCCGCACGGAGCGTGGGTTCGCGCCTTCGGCGGGCTCGACTGTTTCGGGCTCTCGGCGTTCGGAAAGGGCGGACGAGGCCTGGCAGTGGGCATCGTGCTTGCGGAGCGCGCGGAAGAAGACTGGCCACCGGAGCTGCTGGAGCAGTGGCGTACGGTGGCCATGCATCTGGGGGCCGCTGCAGAGTTTCGCGCCGCCGCCGCCCAGGGGCACGCCCACGTGTTGGCCGTGTTCAAGCCCGAGAGCGAGGAGCCCGGCGCTCCGGATTCCACCGATAGCCGTGATGCGCTTCGCGACGCGGTGATGAGGCTCGATCGAGCACGGTCGGGCCGCCGGGAGCGCGGCCACGCCGCAGGCCCGCTCGAGGCCCAAGCGCCCGCCCAGGCCGAGAGCTTTCAGCTGGTGGACCAGTTCGAACGCGACGGAAAGCACTTCGTAGTGGCCTACGTCACCGACGACGACGTTCCGCTTCGCGACGTGCCGCTCTCAATCCAGGAGTCGCGGGTTGCGCACTACCTGGTGGGCGGCTGGAGCGCCAAGCGCATCGCCTACCAGCTGGGGATCAAGCCGGGCACCGTCGCCAACTACGCGCACCGCATCTACAAAAAGCTGGGGGTGCGCGGGCGCATGGACCTCGCCCTGGCGCTCGCCGCCCGCAAGCACGCGGGCGCCTGATTCACCGGCGATCAGCGCTTCTTTTCGAACTTCTTGAGCAGATCGCCGAAGGTGCCAAAGCCCTGGGCGCTGCCGGCGCCGCCCTGATCGAGGTGGGCCTCGAACTCCGCGCGCTCGGCGGCGTCTTTGGCGCCCTTCACGGAGAGCTTGAGGCGGCCGTCGCCGGTCTCGAGCACCTTCGCGGTGAGCTCGGTGCCCTCGGGAAAGACCTTGCGCAGATCGGTACCGCGCGGCACGCCGAGCTCGGCGGCGGGACACAGGCCGCGGCCCTCGCGGCCTTGCGTGCCTTCCACCTGCACGAATACGCCGTAGGTTTCGATGCGCGTGACCTTGCCCTTGACCACGCTGCCGATGGCGAGCTTGGCCACCGGGGCGCGCGCCTCGCGCTCGGGCGCTGCGATCATCGCCTTGAGCGAAAGCGACACCTTGGTGTTGCCCTTGTCGTCGACCTTGATGTCGAGGATCTGCGCTTCGACCGACTCGCCGGCCTTGATGCGATCTTGAATCTGCCCGCGCTCGTGAGCGACTTCGGAAGCGGGGATGAGGGCCTCGAGGCCGCCGATGTCGACGAAGGCGCCGAAGTCGCGCACCGCGGTGACCACGCCGCGCACGAGCTTGCCCTTCTCGAGGCCGGCGAGCACTTGCGCGCGCTGATCGGCGGTCTCTTGTTCGAGTGCGCTCTTGCGGGAGACGACGATGTTCTTGCCGCCATCCTTGATGTCGGTGACGAGGAAGTTCCAGGTCTGGCCCACGAACTGGTTCACGTCTTCGACGAAGCGGCTGGAGATCTGCGACATGGGGCAGAAGGCGCGGGTGCCGCGCCCGAGGTCGACCTCGAGGCCGCCCTTGTTCACGCCGGTGACCTTGCCCTCGACCGTGAGGCCGGCTTCGCGCGCCTGCATGATGGCGGTGATGTCGCCAGACTTGCCCATGGCGCGACCGAGCCGAACGGTGCCGCTCTTGGCGTCGATGTCGACCACCTTGGCGCGAACCTTGTCGCCCACCTTGACGGTGATCTGGCCTTCGGCGTCGCGCAGCTCCGAGGCTTCGATGAAGCCCTGGCGCTTGCCATCGAGCTCCAGGAACACGGTGTCCTTGGCCACTCCCGAGACGACAGCCTCGATGGACTCCCCAACGCGCACGGAGCGCATTGCGGTGGTCTTGCCTTGAGCCTCGAACAGCGACGCGAAGGATGAATCGTCGGACATGGGCCCGCCTTGATAGCACCCGGCTGCCTCGGGCGCCGGGGGAAAAGCGAGGGGTCCAGCGACCTTCCGCCTCTTGGGCGCTCCCACTACGAAAACGGCGGAACGTCCGCTGGGGACGCTCCGCCGGTTGCTACTGAGCGTGGGTGCAGCTCAGGGGGTGCAGGCGCCGTCGTGGACGACGGAGACGCCGGCCGAGGCCGCCATGCAGGCGTTCGAGTACGTGGTGTCGTCGCAGCCGCAAACCGGCTGGAAGAGCTGGATGCACGCGTCGGGTCGCTTGGCGCAGGTGCCGGTCTGGTCGGCAGCGCCGCACATCGCGTCGGCGGCGTAGGCGCAGAACTCGCCCTTGGCGCACTGGAGGCCGGCGAGGCCGCCGCAGATCTTCACCGGGGGCGCAGCCTTGTGCTCGACCCGGAGGTAGAACTCCTCGGCGATGAAGAATGGCCCGCAGTTGCTGCCCGGAAGGCACTTCGGAAGGGCAATGCTGCCCGCCGCGAGGATGCCCTGCTTGGTGGAGAGCGCCGCGCTCGCCGACGCCTGATCGGCCGCCGAAGCCGCTACGCCCGAGGTGTCGACGTTGATGAGGTTGTGCGTGTCGCTGTCGTTGAGCTTGAACGCGGTGAGGCTCGGGCACGGCGCGCGGACGCAGCGGATGCCGTTGTCGGCGGTGCGGAAGAAGTCGCTGCCGGGCTTGATGCCGCTGGCGCCGCGCCAGGCTTCGGTTACGCGGAGCTTGCCGAGCTTGGTGCCGCCCACGGTGGTGGAGCGCATGGTGGCGCGCACGAGGCCCTGGCTGCCGGTGAAGAGCGACTTGAAGTCGGCGGCCTCGGTGGCGCTCAGTCCGGTGGGCGCGAAGTCGTAGAAGGCGACGTAGCACTCGGCCGAGAGGCTGCCGTCGGCGCAGCGGGTCTTCGCCTGGTTGACGCGCTTGACGAAGACGCCGCCGCAGAACGGCGAGGCGCACTTGCGGTAGAGGTCCGGACGGGTGACGATGAAGTAGCCGGTGTTGCCGCTGGCGCTGAGGGCGTCGGACTCGCCGACCACGTCTTCCTCGGTGCCATCTTCCTGGCCCACGTCAGCGGCGCAGCCGGTGAGGGCCAACGTTGCGAAAGCAGAAGCGAGTACGAAAAGTTGAGCGCGCATGTGATTCCTCCCTGGAAAGCAGATGACGCGTCTGTAACACCGTATCCCACTGGGTCAACCAGAAACCTACAGTACTGTCAAAATGGACGCGCCTCGTTTTGGGCGCAATGCGTCGAAACCCCCTTGCCCGGAAAGCCGCGAACTCCCTAAACTCGCGCCCCCATGATGAACACCCTCGACGCGCACGTCTCGAAGTGGAACCTGCTCCAACACCCGTTTTACCAAGCGTGGAGCCAGGGCACGCTGCCGGTGTCGGCGCTTCAGGCGTATGCGCGTGAGTACGGAGCCTTCATCGGCACCCTCCCGCAGGGCTGGCAGGCGGTAGGCGACGCCGACGCGGCGGCGGTCGAGGTGGAGCACGCGCGCCTGTGGGACCAGTTCGCTGCCGCCCTCGAGACCCGCGTGGTCGGCCAGGCAACGACGGTGCAGGTGGCCGAGCTGGTCGCCACCGCGCGCCAGCTCTTCGCCTCCAAGGCCACGGCCTTGGGCGCCCTCTACGCCTTCGAAGTGCAGCAGCCGGCGACCGCCGCGTCGAAGCTCGAGGGTCTCGACACCCACTACAAGGCGCTGCCCCAAGGCGTGCGACCGTACTTCGTGGCGCATGCCGAAGAGACCTGCGAGAAGGACATGATCCTCGCGCAGATAGGCGGCCTTTCGGCAGACGAGCGGCTCGCTTGCGCGGCAGCCTGCGAGACCATGTCGAAGGCGCTATGGGACGCGCTCACCGGCCTGCACCCGGCCTGCTGAAGCGGCGAGCGCGGGTCCAGCACGTCGCCTCGCGCGTGCGCGTCTACTTCGAGAGGTGCTTGAGGGCTTCGCGAAGCAGCTCGCCCAGCTCGGCGCCTTCGGCGATTCGGTCGCCCAGGGCGCCGATGGCGCGATCGGCTTCCTGGGTGCGGTAGCCCATGTTGACGAGCGCGCTCTGAAGCAGGCTCGCCTTGTCGGTGGCGGCCGGCGCAGCGGCAGCCGTGGTGCGGAGCCCCACCGCGCCCTCTACCGGGATCTTGTCGCGGAGCTCGAGAATGAGGCGCTCGGCGGTCTTCTTGCCGATGCCGCTGATGGCGGTGAGCGCCGCCAGCTCCTTCTTGGCGATGGCACGCCCGAGCTCGGGGCCGGGGAGCGCACTCAAGATGCCGACGGCGGTCTTGGGGCCCACGCTGCTCACGGAGATGAGCTGACGAAAGGCAAAGCGGTCGGCCTCGGTGGCGAATCCGAACAGGGCGAAGACGTCTTCGCGGACGTGGGTGTGGACGAACAGCTTGGCTCGTCCCTCGGCGTCGGTGAGGGCGCGACCGCGGGTTCCCAGCGGAGCCACGATCTCGTAGCCCACACCATTCACGTCTACGATGAGGGTGCCATCGAGCTCTTCTTCGATGCGTCCCACGAGTCGGCCGATCATGGGATAGCCTTATACCGCGCAATCGACGCGCCACGCAGACGCGGTGCAAGAGGGGCAAAATGCGACGTTTTTGGTCCATTTTTGCGGCCTCACAACGGAACTATCCGATTACACGGGAATGTCGCAGATCTGTGACAACTTTTTAATTGCTGAGGCCCTGAGGTGTGGACTATGGACGCGGCTCTCGGAGAGAACCCCCATGCGCATCCTCAAGTACTTCGTTTTCGCACCCTTCGCTCTCGCTGCCGCTTGCGGCGGTGGAAACAAAGAATCCAACATGGAGCCGGTCACGCCCCCGACCGACCCGTCTGCCGTTGCTGCGTCCGCCACGACGGACATGGCCGGTACGGCCAACTCGGCTGCCGCCTCGGCTTCGGCCGCGTCGACCATGGGCGCCACGGCGGCCTCGGCTGCTGCCACCACGGCTGCCGCGACGGCGACCGCGATGACGTCTGCCGCTCCCTCCGTCATGGCCTCCACGACGTCCACGGCCAAGAAGCCGCCCGTCAAGACGCCCCCGAAGAAGAAGTAAGTTTCGTTTTCGACGAAACCTCACGAGAGGCTCGCTCCGGCGGGCCTTTCGTCGTTTTGTGGTGGCGATTCGGCGCTGCGCTACGCGGGGGTCGCGCGAGCCGGCATGCGTAAGGCGGCGGCGGCGAGCATGCAGAAGATGGGGCTCACGACGATGTGGTAGCGGTCTTCGCCAAAGAACACCGCGTGGGTGAAGAGCACGGTGGCCAGGAGCCCGAGCGAGAGGGCCAGCGCCGGAGGAAAAGAGGGCTTTCCGGGGAGCGGCAAGACGGCGCCCAGAAAGAGGAACACCACCAGCGGCACCACGCTGATGGGCTCGCGGCCGAAGCCGAGATAGGCAGCGAAGAGCGCCAGCACCAGGAGCGCCCCCTGAAAGAAGCGCGGCCTGGGCTTGCCCCGCAAGCGAAGCCCCACCACCGAGAGCGCGGCAGCTCCCACCAGCACGTGGTGAAACGCCGAGAGCAGCGTGCGTCCCTGGGCGCGAACCTCGTCGGGCCAGAGCTCGGGCCGCGATTCGTGGAGATACTCCACCTGGAACGACTCGTGATCGAAGGTATAGGCCCACTTCTTCGGCACCAGGCCCAGCCAGTGTCCGGGCTCCTGGCGAATGTGCAAAAGGCCATAGCTGAACCAGCAGCGATCCTGCTGAACCTGGCCTGTCACTTCGGCGCAGCCGTCGGAAGAGCGCAGCGTTTCGAAGCGCCCGGTGGCCCGGGGAAACGATCCAATGGCGAGGTTCCATCCGCCGTTGGTGCTCACCAGAGCGCAGCCGTCCATCTGCTTGCAGTTGCGCGCCGTCCACGGGAGCACGGGAACCAGCGACACCACACCGAGGAGCGCCGCGATGGCCAGGTGCTTTCCTGCCCAGCGCGCGTAGGCGGCCGCCTTTTCGCCGAAGGACCCGGCGATGGCCACCGGCAGAGGCAAGAAGGGCACCAAGAACGGGACGCACAGGAGCGCTTGCGGACGCACCAGCGCCGCCACCCCCAGTACCAGCGCGCCGTAGACGCCGCCCCGCAGCGGCGCGCCCTGGGACTTGTGGCGCAAGAAGATGTAAAATGCACTCAATGTGAGGAGCGCCGAGAGCGGCTCGCTCATGGTGAGCGCGGCGTAGAGCACCAGCCCCGGATGAAAGGCCGTGAGCACACCGGCGATGCGCGCGCGCACCGGCGCGAGGCCGAAGGTGGAGACGCGCCACACCACGAGCGGCAGGAGCGCGCCCACCAGCGCGTTGAACACCTGACCGGAGAGCCGGCTCGCCCCGAAAACTGCGTAAAAAGCCCCGAGAAATGCGCTGTATCCGACGGGGTAGTGGCACGAGGCGTGGCCCACGTCGACGCCCGCGACCATCATCGGATCCGAGTAGCCGTGGCCCTCGGCGATGCGTCGCGCATAGAAATCGTAGTAGTGGCCGTCCCACACGGCCTCGCCGGCGAACGTGCGCGCCACCGCGAAACGGAGGGAGAAGGCGATGAGGAAGAGCAGGAGAGCGAACGTGCGGTCGCTCCGAAGTCCCTTCACCGACGGCTCCGCGTATCGGCGGAAGGCGGGTTCGAGCGCATGCGGGGCATCTCGCGAAGCCGGCGCATGTACGTGGTTTGCACCTGCGTGGCGTCGAGCCGCAGAAACTTGGCCAGCTCCGAGACGAAGCCGCGCACGTACACCGCGGCTGGCAGCTCGGCGGGGTTCTCGTCTTCGATGGCCTTGAGGTAGGTGCGGGAAATCTTGGTCTTGGCGCTGATCTCGGCGACGTCGACGCCTTGCGATTCGCGGACCTTGCGCAAGAGCTCGCCGCTGAACTCGGTGTCGGGGCCAATCTCGCGCAGCAGCTCGGTCTGCAGCATGAGCTGCTCGGCCACCAGCACCGGTCGGGGCGTCTGCTCCTCGATGGGCTTGGCTTCTTCTTCGGGAAAGGTCGAGAGATCGTAGGCCCGGCGCCGAATGGGATCGAGCAGCGTGTCGTAGCCTTCGTCGAGGCGCGATTGCTCGGCGCGCAGGCCCTCGGGCGTAAACAGCGACGAGGTGGCGAGGGAGCCAGAGGCATACACCTCGCGCTTCCGTTTGTAGGCCCGGCGAATGTCTTCGTCGCTGGAGCCGCGGGTAACTCCGAGGATGGCGTAGTGGTTGGGCACGTTCTCCGCCATGGGCGGGGTCTCTTCGGGCGCGTGCTCTCCGGAGACCAGCACCGCCAGCACGCGGCGGGCGATGCGCTCCAGGTTGCGCGCGGACTTCGAGGTGGGGCTGTCGACCAGCAGCGGCTTGCAGCGGCGCACCGCCAGCCAGGCCGTGTCGTCGTATTCGATGTGCCCCAGCTCGATGACCCGCACGCCGTAGTGGCGTTCGCAGAGCTCGCTCATCCAGGCGCCCAGCTCGGTGTCGGTGCGGGCGCGCGTTTGGTTGGCCACCAGGTGCACGCGCAGCTTGCAGCACTCGCTCCAGGCCAGCTCGGCGAGCTTCTGGTCGAGCTTGCGCAGCGAGCGAATGACGTCCATGGGCGGCGCCAGGTACCCGTGCTCGGAGAGCGCGCGGTCGAGGAGCGTGAGGCGCAGGCGATCGCGCGAGAGGGCGCGGCGCAGGCGGCGCAGGAAGGCAGCCCGCAAGAAGCGGTAGGTGGCCTCGACCGCCGGGGGCTCCGGCGAGGTGACCAGGATGGGCACGTCGGCGGCCAGGATGGTGTCGATCTGAAAGTCGCTGTGGCCGGGGCCAATGTCGACGACGATGTAGTCTGCATCCAAATTGCGCAGCCGCGAGAGCCAGCGCGCCTTGCGACCGCCGCGGAGTGCCGAGGGCGGACGAAGGGCATCGTGGGGATAGCGCAAGAGATCGAGGCCGGGCACGCTGGTGGCCACGATGGCCTCGTCGATGCCGGTGGCCTCGTCGGGCGAGAGGGCTTTGCGCGCCGCCACCGCGCCGAGCTGCGAGTGCATGTTGCCGCCGGTGGCGTCGGCGTCGACCAGAGTGACGGTCTTGCCGAGCTGGGCGAAATACACAGCGAGGTTCTGCGAAACCAGGGTTTTTCCCACGCCGCCGCGGCCGCCGCCCACGACCACCAGCTGGCGACCGTACCCTACGTGCTCGCTCTGGCTATCGTCTTCGTAGCTGACCGGAATGTCGTCTTCGTCAGGCGACGCCAAGGTTCGTCTCCCGACCCCGCTTGCGACGCATGAGCGCGACCAGGCGTGCTCCGAACTCCGAGGCCCGCAGGGGCTTGGTGGCGAACTCGTCGACACCCAGCTCGAAGGCGCGGACGATGTCGCGCGCCGGCAGGTGATCGCCGGTGCAGATGATGACCAGCTCCGGGAGCTCGCCCCGCACCTGGTTGAGCCACGCGAGCTCGGGCAGTCCTTCGGACACGGTGAGCAGCAGCGCGTCGGGCTTGCCCACGTGCAGGCGCGCGGAGCCCACTTCGAGGTCGTCGCACAGCTCGACGATGATGCCGGAGCCGCCCAGCTCGTGCACGAACGCGTCGCGCTCGGTGGGCCCCGGCCGCACGAAGATCACCCGCAGGAACATGGCGCCTTCGCCGGCGGCGAGGGGCGCCGAGGGAAAACGCGAGGGGAGCCGAATATCGCGCACCGCTTCGTAGGGGGCGGGCGATCGGCTGGAGGGTGGCATGCGGACTTTGTGGGCGAAGGCGATGAGTCGCTCCCAGTCGCGCGACTCGACCCGGAGCACCCAGCGGGCCTCGCTCAGCCCTTCGATGCGCTCGACCCGACCGGTGACGGCCGTGGCGCGGAGCGAGACGGCGAACGTGGCAAGGAGCAGCTCGCCCTCGGAGACGTTCGCGGCCAGCGCGCTCTCCTTGGGGATCTCGACGGCGCCCTCGAACTCGAGGAAACCACTGGGAACCTCGTCCCATTGAAACAAGATGCTCCGCACGGCCGCGAACCCTACCGCCGGATGGCGGTTTGCGCAAAGTCTGGCTTTCAAGGCGGAGAAAGAACGACTACGATTCGCGGTGATTATGGGTCTCAAAGCCATTTCCTCGGTCCTTCTCGTCGTCATTGCCGCCGTCGATGGTGGCTCCTGCCAGAAGACGGAAACGCCGCCGGAGGTCACCAAGGACCATCCGGAGGTGACCCTCGATGGCGTCGACACCACCTCACTCACCACGCGCGAGCGCAAGGAGTGGAGCGGCTACGTGACCAAGTTCCAGGCGCCCTGCGCCAACGTCGGCACCGTCGCCCAGTGCGTCACCGACAAGAAGACCTGCGCGGGCTGCGCGCCCGCCGCCAAGTTCCTCCTCAAGTCGGTGCGCGACGGCCAGACCGACGAGCAGATCGAGAAGAGCTACAAGAACCGCTTCGAGGCCGGCAAGGTGCGCGAAGTGAAGATCGACGACTCGCCGTCGAAGGGTCCCGAGAACGCCATCGTCACGCTGGTGGAGTGGGCCGACTTCGAGTGCCCGCACTGCGGGATGATGGAGCCCATCCTCGGCAAGGCCTTCGCCGACCACAAGAGCGAGGCCCGCTTCGTCTTCAAGTTCATGCCACTCGGCGGCCACCCGCACGGCGAAATCTCGGCGCGCGCCGGCTTTGCTGCCAGCAAGCAGGGCAAGTTCTGGGACATGCACGACAAGATGTTCCGCAACCAGACCCACCTCGAAGAGTCGGACTTGCTCGGCTACGCCAAGGAGCTGGGCCTCGACATCGGCAAGTTCACCACCGACATGAAGGGCAACGAGGCGGCCGACCGCATCGCCCGCGACAAGAAGCTCGCCGACGAGCTCGGGGTCAAGGGCACGCCCACCATCTACATCAACGGTCGGCTCTTCGAGGCCGGCGCGAATCCCGACCAGGCGCTCACCGACTGGATGAACCTCGAGGTCATCCTGGTGAAGGGTGGCGGCGCGGCTCCGGCCGTGACCACCAGCGGCGCGCCGGGCCTCTTGCCCACCGCGGCGGTCAGCGCTCCGGCCTCTGCGACGGCGACCACAGCGCCGAGCGCCAAGCCGTCGGCTTCGAGCAAGCCGAAGTGAGGCCCACTTCCGACGGCTGCGGGTGCTTCCCCACCGGGCGGCACTATCCGGGCATCGCCCACCTTCTCAAGGTCACGATTCGCGGGGTGCTCGAGAGCTTCTCGCCGGACCAACCGTGGGACGAGCTCCCGATCGCGCTGCTCGACGTCGAGACCACCGGCCGCGACTCGTCGGTCGACCGCGTGGTGGAGCTCGGCATCGTCATCGGCAAGGGCGGCGTGGTCATCGCGCGCCACAACTGGCTCATCAACCCGGGCATTCCGATTCCCGAAGAAGTGCGGGCCATCCACGGCATCTCCGACGCCGACGTGAAGGACTCGCCGCGCTTCGCCCAGATCGCCCACGAGGTGGTGGCCGCCCTGCGCGGCGCCGTTCCTGCAGCCTACAACGCGGCCTTCGACAAGGCCTTCGTGCTCACCGAGCTGGGCCGCGCCGGCGTCGACACCGAGAAGGAAGAGTCGCTCCGCCGCAACGTCGAGTGGGTCGATCCGTTGGTGTGGGCCCGCGAGATTCACGCCGAAGAAAAATCGCGCGCGCTCAAGGACGTGGCGGCTCGCCTGGGCATCACCCTCGAGAACGCCCACCGCGCCTCGGACGACGCCGAAGCCGCGTTGAATGTACTCTACAAACTGGGCAAAGATCCGCGGGTTCCCCGCGTCTACGGCGCCTTCGTCCAGGAGCAGCGTCGCATCAGCTACCTGCAAGCCGACGAACGCCGCATGTGGCGCAACTAAGCCGTCATCCCGAGCGAAGCGAGTCATCCCGAGCGAAGCGAGTCATCCCGAGCGAAGCGAGTCATCCCGAGCGAAGCGAGTCATCCCGAGCGAAGCGAGTCATCC
>JBBQWQ010000106.1:0-15567 GCA_038210445.1 Polyangiales bacterium | reverse complement strand
ACCCCGGCCAACCGGCTCTGACGGACGAGAAGCCGAAAAGTTTTAGGGTCGGGCGCCGAATGCAGTGAGGGAACGTACACGCAAAGCGCGGCGGAAGGTACGCTCGGCCCATGAGCGACGAGCTTGCGGCGCACTATGGTGAGGATCAGGTGGAAGCGTCGCGGCTGACGCGGAGCCCGCATGGTCGGCTCGAGCTCCTGCGGACCCAGGAGCTCCTGCGGCGGGAGCTGCCCTCCGGTAGCCTGCAGGTGCTCGACGTGGGCGGGGGCACGGGGGTGCACGCGGCCTGGCTGGCGGCCGATGGGCATCCGGTTCATCTGGTCGACGTGATTCCGTCGCACGTGCGCGCGGCGGCTGCACTACCCGGCGTGACGGCGGAAGAAGGCGACGCCCGGCGGCTCACGGCGCAAGACGCGTCGGTGGACGTGGTGCTCTTGCTCGGCCCGCTCTACCACCTGGTCGATGCCGAGGATCGCCGGCGGGCCCTGGCGGAGGCGCGTCGTGTGCTCCGCCCCGGTGGCCTTTTGGCGGCCGCGGGCATCAGTCGCTACCTCTCGCTCATGGCGGCCGGCGCCGACGGGACGCTGGAGGAAGCGATGCGTGCCTCGGTGCGCGCGGTGATCGAGACTGGCCACTACGACGCGCACGTGGGCTTCGTCACCACGCATTTCCACACCGCAGGCGAGCTCGCGCAAGAGGTGTCGGAGACGGGATTCGTCGAGGTGGCGGTGTACGGCGTCGAGGGGCCCACCTGGCCCGCGCTCGATGCGGCCGGAGACGATGCCTTCACCGCGTTGTGCGATGCCGCACTTCGCGCGGCGCGCATGGTGGAACGGGACCCGCATCTCGTTCATGCGAGCGCGCACCTGCTGGCGATCGGCCGCGCGCCCGACCGCTGAAGTCTACACGCAATAGGTCCGTTCTCGTGGCTCAGAATCCCAGCGCCACCGCCGGCCCCGGCGCGTGGACGTCCACCAGGTTGCCGGTGCCGAGCTGGCCGTCGCCGTTCCACCCCCAGCATTTCACGGTGTGATCGGCGAGGGCTGCGCACGTGTGATAGCCACCCACGGAGACCGAGCGCGCGACCACGCCGGCGCCAAGGTCTGCCCGCGTCGCGGCTTCGCGCGTGCTGACCGTGCCGATACCGAGCTGCCCCATGTCGTTGCGTCCCCAGCACGAAATGCCTCCGTCGTCGGTCACGGCGCAGGTGTGGTTGAACCCGCAGCTGATGCCCAGCGCGGTGCGACCCGGGCCCAGATCGACGGCGGTCGGTGCATTGGCGCCCGCCACCTCGGCGCCCAACCCGAGCTGGCCGGTGCGGTTGTCGCCCCAGCACTTGACGCTCTTGTCGTCGAGAATGGCGCAGGTGTGCGTCAAGCTCGAGGCGATGGCAGTGGCGGTGCGTCCGGCACCGAGGGGCGTCGTGTCGCTCGGTACGAAGCGTTCGGCTGCGTCGCCCAGGCCGAGCTGCCCGACGTCGTTGCGGCCCCAGCACTTGACGCTCTTGTCGTCGAGGATGGCGCAGGTGAAGGCGAAGCCGGCGGAGAGCGCACGCGCGGTGCGTCCGACCCCGAGGTTCACCGGCGCGCCGGGAACGTAGCGGATGTCGGTGCCGGCGGTGCCATCGCCGAGGCCGCCCGACGTGCGATCGCCCCAGCACTCGACGGTTCCATCGTCGAGAATCGCGCACACGTGGTTCGAGCCCACCGCCACCGCCGTGGCGCTCCGTCCGGCGCCGAGGTCGACCACCGCGCGCGGTGGATCGTTGAGCGAGGAGACGTTGCCGATGCCCAGCTGCCCGCTGTAGTTGCTACCCCAGCAGCGGAGACTCTTGTCGTCGACGATGGCGCAAGACATGTCGACGTAGGAGGCGCCGGTGGAGAGAGCGACCGCGGTGCGTCCGGGCCCGAAGTCGACGCTCTTCTGAGGCGCGGTCCGGTTGGTGCGATCGCCCACCCCCAGTTGACCACCGAAGTTCCAGCCCCAGCACCGGGCCTCGCCGAGCGACGAGCGGGCGCACGAGAAGCGATCACCCGCCATGATCTGGGCGACCCCCGTCACGCACCGCTTCTGCACGCATGCAGTCGAGCCGCAGTCCGCGGAGCCCAGGCACGCCTTGCCGAGGGCGCACTTGGCGCTGCAGCCGCCGCCGCAGTCCACGTCCGTCTCGGTACCGTTTCGAACGCCATCGGTGCACGAGGCAACCGGCCCCGACCCCGTCGCGGTCGGCGTCGGGACCGGCACGGTACCCGAGGGCGTCGGGCTGGTCGTCGGCGCGCCGTTGGCTCCTCCCTCGCTCGCTCCGTCGCCGCCGCAGGCTGCCAGACCGAGCAGCGGCAGCGCCAGCCCCGCGGTGAGACCGAGGACGGCGGAACGAAGGGTGCGACCGCCAGAGCGCATGCAAGAGGAAGCAGGGGGCATCGTCATGATGCGGGTAGACGACCCGTGGCACGCGCTATTCACGCGCCGCGCCTCCGCACATCGCGCGCCGCAGGTTGGCGCCGGGAGCGACGGTGCTACCGGCGGTTTTTGACGCGCGCCCAGCCGATGGCCATGCGGAGGAGCACGAAGGGCGACACGAACATGGCGAAGAGGAGCGCGGGCCCCAGCTCCCAGCCCTTGAGCATGCCCACGCCGGCCACGGCCAGGATGACTCCCAGGTAGAGGCCGAAGGCGATGGTGACGCCCTTGTTCTCGCGCAACCAGGCGCGCACCTGGACGCCCTTGGCGGCGTTGAGACGCGCGATGTCGGCCTGCATGCGGGCTTCATATTCGGGGGTCCCCGGTCCGTGTTGCATCGGAAGAGCGTAGCTCAGCCCGGCTTCGGCGCTTTGCCTTTGGGCTTCGCGGTGCTCGTGGCGGGCGGCTCCGGCGGCGGCGGATTGCGGTTCCATACGTGTGGCGAGTTGCTGTCGGTCGACGTGGGGGTGGGAGCCGCAGTGGGCTCCGGCGTGGGGCTCAAATGCTCGTCGCGGACGCCCGGCGGGTTATCTGGCGTGACCTCGCGGGTCGGCGGCGGATTCGCCATCTCTCGCCGCCGGCGAAAGAGGCGAGCTCAAGCGGCGCGACGTCTCCGCCTTTTCAGGGCTCGCGCATGAACGGGTAGCCCACGCTGGTGGGCGGAACGAAGGTCTCCTTCACCGTGCGCGGCGAGGTCCAGCGCAAGAGGTTGTAGGAGCAACCCGCTTTGTCGTTGGTGCCGGAGCCGCGGGCGCCGCCGAAGGGCTGCTGCCCCACCACCGCGCCAGTGGGCTTGTCGTTCACGTAGAAGTTGCCGGCGGCGTTCCGCAGTCGCTGGGCCACGCGGTCGATGATCTTGCGGTCGCGGGCGAAGACCGAGCCGGTGAGGGCGTAGGGGCTGGTCTCGTCCACCAGGGTGAGCGTCTCTTCGAAGGCCTCGTCGGCGTACACGAACACCGTGAGCACCGGACCGAAGAGCTCCTCTTGCATGAGCGCGTGCTTGGGGTCTGCAACCTCGATGAGCGTGGGGCCGCAGAACCACCCCTCCTCCTTGCTCCAGCGGTCTGCCGCGTGAATGGTGCAGGATGCATCGTTCTTGGCGCGCTCCAGGTAGCCGGCGAGCCTGGTGTAGGCCCGCTCGTTGATGACCGCGCCCATGAAGTTGGAAAAGTCGGCGACATCGCCCATCTTGATGGCGCGAATGTGGTCCTGCAGCAGCGGGCGCAGGGCGGGCCACATGCTCTTCGGGACGTAGGCGCGCGAGGCGGCGCTGCACTTCTGCCCCTGGAACTCGTAGGCGCCGCGCACCAGCGCGGTGGCGACCGCGGCCACCTCCGCGCTCTGGTGCACGAAGACGAAGTCCTTGCCGCCGGTCTCGCCCACCAGCCGCGGGTAGGTGCGGTAGCGATCGATGCGCTCGCCCACCTCGCGCCACAAGGTCTGGAACACCCGCGTCGAGCCGGTGAAATGGATGCCGGCGAGATCGCGCTCGCCCAGGCAGGCCTTGGCCACCTTGGCGCCGTCACCGTACACCACGTTGATGACCCCGGGCGGAAGCCCCGCGGCCTCGAAGAGGCGCATCGTGTGGTATGCGGCCAGGCTCTGGTCCTCGGCGGGCTTCCACACCACCACGTTGCCCATGAGCGCCGGGGCCGAGGGCAGGTTGCCGCCGATGGCGGTGAAGTTGAAGGGCGTCACCGCCAGCACGAAGCCCTCGAGCGGACGCAGCTCCAGGCTGTTGCGCAGGCCCGGCGGAGAAATGGGCTCCTCTGCCAATTTGGATGCAAAGTGCACGTTGAAGCGCAAAAAATCGATCAGCTCGCAGGCGGCGTCGATCTCCGCCTGGAACGCGGTCTTGCTCTGCCCGAGCATGGTGGCGGCGTTGAGGGTTTGCCGGAACGGCCCCGCCAGCAAGTCGGCGGCCCGGGCGAAGATGCGGGCGCGGGTCTCGAAGGGCGTCTCCGCCCACTCGGTGGCGACCTTGCGGGCGGCCGCGATGGCCTTCTGGGTCGCCGCCTCGCCGCCGTCGTGGGCCTTGGCCACCACGTGCGCGTGCCGGTGCGGGCTGCGCACGTCGAAGGTCGCTCCCTCGTGCGAAGCGGCGCCGCCGATCACGTGCGGGATGTCGGGGCACTCCTTGGCCATGGCGCCGAGGGCGCTCTTCAGCTCCGCGCGCTCCGGGGTGCCGGGCGCGTAGCTCAGGTTCGGTTCGTTGACGGGGGCGGGCAGGGGGCGGGGGAGGTCCAGCATCGGGGCCGGATGCTACCACCGCCGCGCTCCGCTGCGACCGCAGCTCGATCTTTTTGGCGGGAAGAAACCCCCGTAGCCTTCGTATATCTCTCTTGAACTGGCTGGTTGTTCACCCCGCCGCCAGCGCTGCGCGCCTCGCCGGGCACGCCTTCTCGCACACATTTTCGCTTCGGCCTTCGCACAACGCAGGCCGGGAGGACACCATCATGGGTATCGCCGCATTCTTGCTCTGCTTCGCCGGAATCCTCGCCCTCGTCTGGGGCATCTACAACAAGGTAAAGGCTGGCCGCGTCTCCGACGCGCCGCTGGTCTCTACCGCCGACGCCGCCGGCAAGGGCGCGCAGGTGGCCAACGCCAAGGGCGGCATCTCGGCCCAGGGGCGCCTCGTCTGCCAGCAGCCGGTGGTCTCGCCGGTGACGGGCCAGCAGTGCCTCTACTACCGTCTCGAAGTGAAGGCGAAGTGGAAGCAGGGCGACGTCACCAAGGAGAAGAGCATCGAGGACCACCGGGTGGCCGCGCAATTCTGCATCGACGACGGCACCGGGCCGGTGTGGATCGACGCCACCAAGGGCGGCGACTTCGATGACGAGAAGATCACCACGCAAGAAAAGGGCACCGGACTTCTCGCGGGCATCGCCGGCGGCGCCATCCAGTTCGGCAACTACACGCTCAACGCCGGCATGTTCTCGCTCGGCACCAACTACGAAGTGAAGGAGACGGTCTGGCCCTTCACCTCCACCGGCAACCTGTACGCCTGCGGCAAGACCGTAAACAACACCATCGCCGAGCCCGGTTGGCGCTCGCTCATCGTCTCCGGCAAGTCGCGCGACGAGCTCCTCTCTCACGCCACCAAGTCGGCCAAGCTCTCGCTCATCGGCGGCGGCGCGGCGCTGGCGGCGGGCGTCCTCTTCGGGATTCTCTCGGCGGTCTTCGCCGAACCCGCCGAAGCCAAGGTAGAGCCGGTGATGCCGGTGATGACCACCACCGTGGCCGAGCTACCGGCGCCGAGCGCGTCGGCCAGCGCCGACACCGCCCTGGCCGTCGATACCGGGAAGCCCGCTGCTGCCAAGCCGGGCGCGAAGCCCGCCAAGCCGTCGCACAAGTAACTTCGACGTCCGCACACCGGCCCGCGACGCTCGACGAGAGCATCGCGGGCTTCGCTGCGTTCGGTCCTACCGCAGCGGCAAGGTCGGCCACGGGCAGGTCGACGTCGCCTGGCACTTGTCGAAGGAGAGCGCGCGCCCGCCTTGCTGCATGTAGCGGCCGATGATGTTGAGCAGGTACGTACCGAGGTCGAACGCCTGCGAGGGATCGGGCGCCACGAAGCCGTGCTTTCCCTGGGGACTGAGCATCGGCAAGATGAACCCGGCGTAGCTACCGTCCTTGGGGTTCTGGCGTACGAGACGCAGGGGCGGGTCGAGTCGCGGGACGTCCAGGCCGTCGTCCACCGGCACCACCTGCGCGAGGTGATCGACGTCCATGAGGACCGGGGTCCCTTTGCTGTCGACGTAGTGGCCCAGGCGAACCGTTCCCTCGATGGTGTGGGTGTCGATCATCACCTGGTTCTGCGGCTTGCCGTAGCGGGGGTCGTCGCGATCGTACTCGATGAAGCCGGCCGCGCGACCGAGCGCCACGCCGTTGGCGATGAGCACGCCGGGATCACCGACCGACGGCATGACCACGACGTTGGTCCGCGACGTCTCGCCGGTGCCGTAGGTCATGGGCCGCGTTCCGTCCCAGGCGGGCGCCCAGTTCATGGGGTCGGCGGCATCGAGCGCGACCTGGCCGAGCCCGAGGAAGCGCCGCAGATCGGGGGTAGCGCGCCGCAATCCGAAGCCGTCCGTCGGTGCAGCGAGCGGAGCGCCGGCGCTGAAGCCGAGGCCGCCCACGCTCACGTCGTAGCCGAAGGTGGAGATGTCCACGTAGGCCGCGCCCTCCGGTACCACGCATCCCTCGGGCGTCCGCGGTGCGAGCGGCCCCCGGAAGACGCGGAGCCGCAGCGGGTTCCCCACGTCCGTCGAGACGGCGATCCGGAACGTGCCCGACGTTTGCACCGCCGCGCAGCGGTATTCGTGGGTCGCGAGGTTGTCGAGCACGACGGTATCGGTGGGCCCGAGCCGCGGCAGATCCGCCACCTTCACCGCCACGTCCTTGGTCTGCCCGACGTTGACGCGCACCATGAGCGCACCCTTGTCGGCGAAGAAGATGGGGCCGAGCGCCCGCAGGACGAGCGCGTCCTCGATGCCGTGCAGGGTCGAGCGCACGCCGATCTCGCCCAGCATTCCGCCGGGGACGATGGAGACCGCCGTATCCACCTGCGGCTCCACGCCTGCGAAGACGGCGCTGGTGATGCCGCCCAGCGAGCCACCGAGCACGTGGAGCGGCGCGTCGCCGCCGACGTCGACCACCCCGTCGCCGTCGAAGTCACCCGCGACGTGGCCGCCGCGCCCTCCGGGATCGAACGCCCAGGTTGCCTTGCCGTCGAAGCCGCGCAGCGTCCGCACGACCTGCATACCGTCCACCATGGTCTGGCGTACGTTGTCGCGGGTGTGGAAGACGTAGGCGGTCCAGTAGTCGTCGCCGGGGTCTACCGTGCCGTCGTCGTCCCAGTCGAAGGCGCGCCCGGTGAAGAGCGAAGTCGCGAGCCCTTCCAGGCCGGCATCCTTGAAGTACCCCTTCACGAGCGCGGCTTGCAGCTTGGGCAGGCCCAGCCCGTGGCCGGGGGCGTCGATGCCCATGGTGGCGATGCCGTAGCTCGCGAGCAGCCCCGCGAAGGGGAGGGCGTCGAACTTGCTGCCGCCGTGACCGTGGATGAAGATGGACACCGGGGCCGGGCCTTTTCTGCCCTTCGGTACGAAGAGCCAGAACGGCACCTCCTCTGCGCGCGGCGGAGCGTCGAGGTTCCACACCTGGCGGTAGAGCGGGAGCATCGCGCCGGCCGCGTCGGTGCGCGGGAAGAACTGCGGTGAAGCGATGGCCCCCGCGACCACATAGTCGACCGAGGCCATGGTTGCCGCGAACACCTGCGTTTGCGCCGCCGACGAGCCGGTGAGCTCGAGGAGCTTCATCGCCAACGGCATGAACGCGCTCATGGGGACCACTTTGGTGCTCGTGACGCCAGCCCCGGGAGCGCGCACGTCGTCGAGACGCGACAGGGTCGCAGGGAAGTCCTTCGCGACGTGGGCCAAGGGACCCACGCCGTACAGGCCGTCGCGCACTCGCTTGTAGTCGTGACTGATGCTCTGGGTGGTGAAGCTCCAGGTGAAAGCGACGTCGGAGAGCGAAAGGCCGTAGCGACCGAGGCAGCCCGGCAGTCGGGCCAGGGCCTGCGTCTGGTCGACGTGGTTGATGCCGGCGAACGGCGACTGGACCGGCGCACCGGAGGGCGCGGCGAGGCGCGAGGTGAGCACCACGGCGTAGGTGGTTGCCTCGCGCATGGGCATGACCGGCTTCATGATGAGCGTGTTGCTCTCGCGCTCGTAGAACTCCAGCAGAGGCGAGCCGACCTTGCGGTCACGCGTGTTCGGGTGGTCGAGCACGCCGTCCATGTCGGTGTCCTCGCCCGGGTCGAGCACGCCGTTGCCGTTCTTGTCCTCTTCCGTCTCCTCGAAGACCAGCGTCTGGAGCTGCGCCCGCGGGTCGGACTCGTAGACCTCTTGCTGGGCGAGCACTTGGGGGTAGTTGCCCTGCCCGAGATCGAGCGGCACCGCGTCGCACAGGCCGGGCGATCCGGCGGTCACGTCGAGCACCAGGACCGCGTCGTTCTGGTAGTCGAAGCGATCGCCGTGGTGCCGCGCCAGGATCACCTCCGGGTCGATCGGCGCATCGAAGCTCACGGTGATGGGCGCCAGCGTGCCCCAACCGGTGAGCTTGTCGAGCTCGGCGCGGGTCGCGCGCTCCCATTCGGTGGGCCCCACCTGGATGCTCGCATTGAGGCGCCTTCGGGTGGGCGACGTCTCGTCGTAGCGGGTGGCAAAGTCGTTGGGGAGCGGGATGTCGGCAAACGGCCGGTGGAACACGTCGAAGCGCACCGCCGGACCATTGCCGTGCGCCGCCAGACGCAGCGCCGACGGCGCGTCCGAGGTGAAGCAGCCACCCGCGGCGCCGAGCGCCAGGGTCAGCGTCAGGAGAGGAAACAGAGAGCGGAGGAACTGCACCGACATCGTGGTCTCCTTCACCGAACTAGAAACGATAGCGAGCGATTGCGCGCCCGCCGTAAATGGCGCCCATCTTCGCGCCGAAGGCGTCGAGGAACGCGTTGCCCGGCGCAACCGCGCCGATCTCGGCGCCGAGCATCAGGTCGCCCCCCGCGAGCGGGGTCCGATAGCGCGCGCCCAGATCGAGCTCGGTGCCGAGGTATCTTCCGGTGTCGCCGCCCAAGGGGGAGCGGGGCGTGCCGCCGGCGATCTTGGTGTTGAAGACGTCGATGTTGGGCGCGTTGGCGAACGCGAACAAGGGACCGCCGTAGAGCTCGAGCTTGGGCACCGGCCGGTAGCGCAGCTTCGGGAAGAAGGCGACGGTGTTGCTGGCGCCGCCCCGGGCCGCCACGCGCTCGGCGTCCTGCGGGACCCCTACCAGCGTAGGATCGCCGGCGAGCCCCGCGGTGCGCGCGCTCACGGCCGCCGTGACGTGGCGAAAGAGGAGGAGCCCGAACGCGTAGTTGGGGTCGACGTGGAAGCCGTGCTCGCTGGTATCCGAAGGGCTGGGATCGCCGGAGGCGTACAGGAAGTCGATCACCGTCCCGAAGGCGCCGGCGTCGATGGCCGCGTGCGCCGCGCCCCCGATCTCGAGGACCCGGTGCGTGGGGTTCTCGACGGTCGCGCCGAGCTCGGTCCTTCCGGTGATCAGCGCCCACTCGGTCGCCAGCTCCAGGCGCGCGCCGGGAATATCGAACGATGCTTTGCCGGTGGCATCCATGATGGTGACGTCCGTCACCCGCCCGTTGGCGCTCTCCTGATGGCGCCGAACGAGGTACGCGCCGCCGGAGGTGGGCGTGCCTACGCCGAAGAGGACCGCGCCGAAGAACTGCCGCGCGGAGTCGCCTTCGAGCAAGGCGTCGTCGCGCAGCACCTTGTCGGCGCCCACCGCCAAGGCTACGTGCGCGGGCGTGTGGGGCCCGGTGGAGAGCTCCGCCCGGAGCACGCGATCACCACTCCGCGGGTCGAGGAACGCCGCGCTACCGGGCTCCCAGCCGTGGGCGCCGTCGTTGGCCACCAGGCCCATGCCGAAGTGACTGGTCTGCACGCCCAGGTCGAGGTGCAAGGCGGTGCCCACCAACGCCCGCAGGTGGAGCTTGCGGAGCTCCACGTCGAGGCCTTCGCTCCCGGGAAAGCCTTGCCCTCCCAGATCGGGAGACGGAGCGACCACGCCGGTGGGGACGTCGAGCTCCGCCTCCGCGAGGAGCAGGACCGGCTCGAAGACCAGGCCCGTCGAGAAGCGCGCGCCGAGCCGCAGCATCGGGCTCACGCTGGGGGTCGGACCGAAGCGGTTGCCGAAGCGGTCGACGGGGAAGCTCGAGACGCCCTCGCCGCGGACTGCCGCGGATAGCGGTAGCTCGATGCGCATGCACTGTGCACCGATGTCCAGGTGGAGCTTCGGCTCCGGACCGCCTCCGAGCGCACGCCGCAGCTCCTGGCAGCGCTTGGCGGGGGCTTCCACGGCATGCGCGTTCGGCGCGCTCACCGCGGCCTCGTCGGCACGCGCTGCATGCGCGAGCGAGGTGGTGAGCGCCGCAAGAATCGCCCAGGACACTTGCTTCCAGATGGGGCGCATCGCGCGAGAGCCTATCTTCGCTCGCGATAGCGCAATATCTCTTTTCTTCGAAATACGAAGTTCGCGATAGTCGTGAGTGCGCTCTCCAAAGCTCGGTTCGGACCGTCTTGCGCACTGCGTAATGGCAATAACCGAATGAAAGCCAACTGCGAAGTAGAGAGCGCAGCGCGCTGCTCAGTCGCGGACGACGAGGCCGAACAAGGTCGCGAGGGTGGCCGCTTGCTGCCGGCTCACCACCAGGCCGCGCACCTCGGAGGCGCCGATGGTGATGCCGGCCAGCTCCGACCGACTCACGTCGGTGCCCTGGAGCTTCGCGCGGGTGAAGTCGGCGCCGTCGAGCTGGCAGTCGACGAAGGTGGTGCCCGAGAGATCGGCGCCGTGGAAGTCGACCTCCCGCAGCTGGCAGCCCTCGAACGCGACGCGCGAGAACTTGGAATCGACGAACGCGGCGTAGTCGAGGTGGCACTCCACGAAGCGAACGTCCTCGAAGCGTGCCTCCAGGAGCTTCGCGCCGGTGAGGCGGCATCCGCGGATCTCGGCGCGCGTCATGCCCCCGCCGCGCCACTCGACCATCGGGAACGTCGAGCGCTCGCAGACGACGTCGACCCAGCGCACGTTCGTCATCTTGGCGTCGTCGAACGCCGTCGCGGTGATGCGACTGCCGTCGACCCGCGTCGAATCGCAGCGGATGCCCACCAGCCCCTTGCCGTCGATGTGGACGTGCTCGACGAGGCTGCCCGACTCCAGAACGTCGAGGGAGAAGGGCTGGAGCTCGCTCGGAACGTCCGGGGCACGAAGGGGTTTGGCGCGGGGAGCCATGGCCGGACCCTACGCGCCTCGTCTCGAGGTCTGAACCGCTACTTGCAGGACGATAGCCACTTGGGATCGCCGGGGATGGGCGAGCAGGTGCTGGCGTTGCAGTCGCCATTGGTGCCGCACAAGGGCACCGAGCCGGCGGCGCACGAAGCCGCGCAGTTTGCACTATGCACGCTTCCCGAGGGGCCGGTGCCGCAGCAGACCTCGCCGGCGCGGCAATGGGCGGGCCGGGAGCAGGTGAGGCGCCCATTGATGCAGGCTTCCTTGGAGGGGTCGACGCACCGCGCAGCGCCGGTGGGGCCGGGGTCGACGCAGCACACCTCGCCGCCACCGCAGGTGCTCGTACCGCAGCGAATGCCGGCGTCGGCGCCCTCCACTGGCACTGCGCCGTCGACGCTTCCGGCGTCGCTCGACGCCGCATCGCCGGCGTCGAGGCGCCCGCCGTCGGTGCCGATGGGCGTGGGAATGTCGTCCACCGGCGAACGGCCGGGGCTGCAGGCGAGCGCCGAGACTGCCGCGAGCGCCGCGACTGCCGCGACTGCCGTCTTCACGACACCACCGGAACGGCGCAGCGCTCCTTCACGAACGTCGCCAGGGCGCCGGTCGCGAGGAAGCCGTGGTCGGTTCCGTCGCGGAGTCGCACGGTGGCGCCGTCGCCTTCGACTTCCTTGTCGCCGATGACGAGCATGAGCGGAATCTTCTCGAGCTGGGCGCCGCGAATCTTGGCGCCGAGCTTCTCCGACGATGGCGTGAACGAGACGCGAATGCCCTGTGCGCGCAGGGCCTCGGCGATCTTCTCGCCGTGCTCGTTGTGCTTGTCGGAGACGGTGACGACGCGCGCTTGCTCCGGCGAGAGCCAGGCGGGCAGCGCGCCGGCGTAGTGCTCGATGAGCACGCCGATGAACCGCTCGATGGACCCGAGGAGCGCCCGGTGCAGCATCACCGGCTGCTCTTTTTCGCCCTTGGCGTTCACGAACTCGAGGCTGAAGCGCTCGGGGTTGTTGAAGTCGTACTGCAGGGTGGAGCACTGCCACTTGCGCTCGAGCGCATCGACCAGCTTGATGTCGATCTTGGGCCCGTAGAAGGCGCCGCCGCCAGCGTCGACCTGGTACTTGAGCCCCGACCGCTCCAGCGCCGAGGCGAGGGCGCTCTCGGCCTTGGCCCAGTCTTCCAGGCTGCCCACGTACTCCGCCGGGCGGGTCGAGAGGTTCACCTCGAAGTCCACGAAGCCGAAGGTGCGGAGCATCTTCAAAATGAACGCGAGCACGCGGTCGATCTCGGAGTCGACCTGGTCCCAGCGGCAGAACAGGTGGGCGTCGTCTTGGGTGAAGCCGCGCACGCGCATGAGGCCGTGCATGACGCCCGCGAGCTCGTAGCGGTACACGGTGCCAAGCTCCGCCAGGCGCATGGGAAACTCGCGGTAGCTGCGGGTGCGGCTCTTCACCATGAGCACGTGGAACGGGCAGTTCATGGGCTTGCAGCAGTAGTCGTGGCCGTCTACCGACATGGGCGAGAACATGCCCTCGCGGTAAAAGTTCCAGTGGCCAGAGACCTTCCACAGGTCGGCTTTGGCGATGTGTGGAGAATACACGATGTCGTAGCCGGCCTCGAAGTGCATTTTCTTCCACTGCTCTTCAATGATCGACCGAAGGCGCCCGCCCTTGGGCAGCCACATGACGAGCCCCGGGCCGATCTCCTCGGTGTAGTGGGGCTCTACGTTCACCACCATCTTGGCATCGGTGCGCTTGTGCAGCGTCGCCTCGAAGGCCTTCTTGTCGTCGGGGTTCATGGCGCCCCGCAGGCGGATGTCCGCCAGCGGCAATGGCTTCTCCTTGTCGGAGACGCCCTGCTCCGGCGCCTTGGCGATTTTCACCGTCTGGCGAATCTTGCGGTTCGGAAAGGCCTGCGAGGCCACGCCCAGCGCGAAGTCGACCAGGGTGCGATCGAGCGGCGCGTCGGCCTCCACGCCCACGTAAAGGTCGAGCTCGTCTTGCTCCAGGTAGTCGTGATCGTCGTAGCGCTCGGATACCAAGAACAGCTCCAGCTCCTTGCCGAGCTTCCGGTGGTCGCGCTTCTTCGCCTCTTCCAGGTGGTGCAGGTGCTTCTCGAGCTCCTCTTTCTTCGGGAAGGCGATGCCGCGCACGCGCTGCAGCGACTGCTTCGCGGCGTCGGCGCGCCAGTACGCGGCGGAGGCGGCGGTGACCTTGAGGCCCTTGATGAAGCCGGCGTGCGGTAGGTGCGGCCCGCGGCACAGGTCGACGAAGTCGGCGTTCTGGTAGAGCGAGACCTCGTCCTCGGGAATCCAGGAGAGGATCTCGGATTTGTATTCGTTGTTCTGCCCGAGGGCGTCGAAGATCTTCAGGGCGTCGGCTTTGGAGACCGACTTGCGATCGAAGGCCACCTTCTCGTCGATGATCTTGCGCATCTCGGCCTCGATCTTCTCGAGATCCTCGGGCGAGAAGGTGCGGCCGGCGACGTCGAAGTCGTAGTAAAACTCCTCGCCGTGGGTGCGGGGGCCCATGGTCACCTTGGCGCCGGGAAAGAGCCGAAGGACCGCGCTGGCGAGCACGTGCTCGGCGGAGTGGTTGATGGTGTCGCGCCCTTCCGGCGAGTCGGCCTTGCACAGCTCGATCTTCTGGCCGTCCTTGAGCGCGACGCGGAGATCTTGCACCTCGCCGTCGACCTTGGCGACCACCACCACGTCGGCGAGACGGGGCGAGATGGCCTTGGCGGCATCCATGGCCGTTGCGCCGTCCTCCAGAGACAGAGCCTTGCCGTCGGGGAGAATGACCGAGATTGCCATGACGATACCTTTTCCTTTTCTTCCCGGGCGGTACGAGGGCTCGGGCGACGTCTCTCAAATCACCTCGGGGCCCTATCGTCAACCGCGGCGCCGCAGAATCGCTCGGAAATACCAGGATGGCAGCGCCAGGCGCCCGCCGTCTCGCCGGACAGCTTCGCGTCGCATAGCATCGCAGTCATGGAACGAAGCTTTCGGCTACTCGCGGTGCTCCTTCTTTGCCATTGCTCGTCGTCGTCGGTGGCGCCGCAGAGCGACGCGGCGGTTGCCGCAACCGATGGCGGCGACGCGGGCGAGAAGCGCTGCGAGCGGCCGGGCCTGGCAACGCCTTCGGATCCAGGTGCCCGGGGCCCGTGGGCGGTTGGAGCCAAGACGGTCACCCTCGGCGGCTTGGTCCACGAGGTGTGGTACCCGGCACCCCCCGGCGCTGCCGGCGCGAACAAGGTGTATGATCTCCGGGATCAGCTCTCGCCGGAGGACGCTGTCAAAATCCCCGCCGAGAAGGCCCCGAAGCAGGTCTGCGATTGCGTCGACGGCCTGCCCATCGACGCGGCCCACGGTCCGTACCCGACCATCGTCTTCTTTCACGGCACGGCAGGCTTCCGAACCCAGAGCCTCTCGCAGATGAGCCATTGGGCCAGCCGCGGCTTCGTCGTGGTGTCGACCGACCACCCGAAGCTCAAGCTCGCCGACGCGCTGCAGCTCGACGTGAGCTTCAACGCCGACTTCGGCGCCAACTCGAACGTGCTCCTCGAAGCCATCGCCGCACGCGCCCCAGAGGTTTCGTTCCTCGGCGCCTCTGCCGACCTCACCAAGCTCGGCTCCGTCGGGCACAGCGCCGGCGGCGGCGCTGCGGCGCGGTTCGCGCGCGCGGGCATTCGTGTGCGCATTCCCATGGCGGCGGGCGGCACCACGGCGTCTCCGGACCTGGTCTCGACCCTCGTCCTCGGCGCCGAGCGAGACACGGTGGTCGTACCCAAGTCGCAGGCCGACGGCTTTGCCAGCTCACCCAAGAGCAAGCGCCTGGTGGTCCTCGCCCGCGCCGGGCACCTCGCCTTCAGCGACATCTGCGAGACCGGCAAGGAAAACGGTGGGCTCCTCACCATTGCCAAGGACGCCGGCATCTTCGTGCCCGATCTGCTCTTGCGCCTGGGCACCGACGGCTGTGGCCCCGACGACTTGCCGCCCGCCGACGCGCACAAAGCGGTGAACGCCCTCACGACCTTCGTGCTGGAGAATGCCTTGAGCTGCGGCCCCGCCACCGGCTTCGGCGACGTGGCCAAGGGCCTCGGGCCCGTCGTTGGCGCGGTAACCGAAGAGCTTTAGCGGTCGATCATTTCCTCGAGCGTCGTCGCGGTCAGAACTCGTTCGGTCCACCGCTCGAGGTCTGCGAGCGTCGCCTCTCCGAAACGCTCCGTGACCGCAGGAGGAAGCGGCCCGAACTTCAGCGTCGCAAGCTTGCGCAGCAC
>JBBQWQ010000105.1:0-15694 GCA_038210445.1 Polyangiales bacterium | reverse complement strand
TACACCGCGCCCATGCCGCCCTGCCCGAGCAGCTTGACGACGCGGTAGACCGTGCCCTCGATGAGCACCCCGGGAGCATAGATGCGCACGTCTGTCATCGGCCCACCGGAGTTTACTGGGCTTTTCGCCGAGGGCAAGGGCGTTCCGAATCCCAAAGCGCCGAACCCGCGTTGCAGCCGCGCGGAACCATTGTAGAACCCTGAGCCCATGGACAACGCGGACCTTCGAACGGTGGATGGCTTCGGCGACGAGTGGTCGCGCTTCTCGCAAGAAGAGCTCACCCCCGAAGAGCTCCAATTCATGTTCGACGCGTACTTTCGCATCTTCCCCTGGGACACCTTGCCGGCGGGCGCGCGGGGCGTCGACTTCGGCTGCGGCAGCGGCCGCTGGGCCAAGCTGGTGGCGCCGCGGGTAGGGCACCTGATGCTGCTCGACGCCAGCAGCGAGGCGCTCGACGTAGCCCGGCGCAACCTCCGCGATCGCGACAACGTCGCCTTCGAGCACGCCAGCGTCACCGAGGTGCCGGTGGAAGACGCATCGCTCGACTTTGCCTACTCGCTGGGCGTCTTGCACCACATGCCCGACACCGAGGGCGCCATTCGCGCCATTGGCAAGAAGCTCAAGCCGGGCGCGCCGTTCCTGCTTTACCTGTATTATGCATTCGACAATCGCCCGGCCTGGTTTCGCCGAATGTGGCAGGCCTCGGACCTCATTCGCCAGGGCGTCTCGCGGCTACCCCACGGCGCCCGCTACGGCATGAGCCAGCTGTTCGCGGCCAGCGTGTACTGGCCGCTGGCGCGCACCGCGCTCTTGCTCGAGAAGGCCGGCAAGCTCCCGAAGACCTTCCCCCTCTCTTTCTATCGCGATCGCTCTTTTTACGTGATGCGCAACGACGCGCTCGACCGGCTGGGCACGCGGCTCGAGCAACGGTTCACCAAGGAGCAGATCACCGCCATGCTCGATCGCGCGGGGTTCGAGGCGCCCACGTTCTCCGACGGCGTGCCCCACTGGGTCGGCTGGGCGCGGAAGAAGTAGCGCGCCCTCAGGCCTTGGCGAGGGCGCGGAGCCAGATTTCGATGGTGAGCAAAAGCCAGATGCGGGCGCCGTGGTCGGCCCGCCCCTGCATGTGCGCGTCGACCAGCGCGCGAGTTTGCGCGGGCTCGAACCACTCGTGCATGCGGGCGCTGGCGCCGAAGTGGTCTTCCACGTAGCCCTTGAGATCGCCGCGAAACCAGGCGCCCAGCGGCGGGGTAAAGCCCATCTTCGAGCGATGCAGAATCTCTTTGGGCAAGAGATCGCGAAAAGCCCGCTTGAGGATCCACTTGGTAGAGAGGCCGCGGCGCCGAAACGAGTCGGGGAAGCGGCCGGCGAAGTCGACCAGCGCCGTGTCGAGGAACGGCGAGCGCAGCTCGAGCGAGTGGAGCATCGACGAGCGATCGGCCTTCACCAGCAGATCGTACGGCAGGTACGAGGCGTAGTTGTGATGCAGCACGCGACTGAGCGGCGAGGCGCCGAAGGAGCGGTCGAGGATCTCTTCGGTGAACGCCACCGGCCCGCCCAAGTTCATGCGACCGCGGTACTCCGGGCGAACGAGATCACCGGGATCGGCAAAGTAAGGGCTCCAGCCCACCAGCCGCTCGGCCAGCGGCAGCGACGCGCGAGAGAGAAAGCGCACCGCGCGGGCCCGCAGCGATCGCTCGCTGGGCCCCGGCGGCAGGTAGCGCGCGGCCATGCGACCGGCGGCCCGCAACGGCCGCGGAATGCGCTCCGCGGCCTCGCCCGCCAGAAAGCGCGGGTAGCCGCAGAAGACCTCGTCGCCGCCGTCGCCGGTGAGCGCCACCGTGACGTGGGCGCGGGTAAGCTCGGAGACGATGCTGGTGGGGATGGCGGAGAAATCGCCGAAGGGCCCGTCGTGCAGATCGACAAGTCGCTTCACGAGATCGAACGACGCGGGCGTGACCTTGAACTCGGTGTGCTCGGTGTCGAAGGCCTTGGCGGCCATGCGCGCGTAGGCGGTCTCGTCGTAGCGATCGTCGCCGGTGAAGCCGATGCTGAAGGTCTTCACCTTGCGGCCCAGGTGCTTGGCCATGAGCCCCACGATGATGGTGGAGTCGATGCCGCCAGAGAGGAACGCGCCCAGCGGCACGTCGGCCTCCAGGCGCCGCACCACCGCGTCGTGCATCAGGTTTCGCAGCTCGCCCTCGGCGTCTTCCACCCGCAGCGACAGCGGCTCCTTGGCGAAAGGGCTCTCGTAGTAGCGCTCGAAACGCGGGGCGCTCCCCTCTTCGAGCGTGCACAGGTGCCCGGGCAGCACCTCGAAGACGCCCTCGTACAGCGTCTCGGGCGCCGGCGCGAAGCCGAGCGAGAGCAGCGTAGAAATCGACCCCAGGCGCACCTGCCGCGGCGTGCCGCTGGCGAAGAGCGCCTTCATCTCCGAGGCGAAGCGAAGGCCGCCGCTCCGTTGCGTGTAGAATAAAGGCTTCTTGCCGGCTCGATCGCGCCCCAGGAGCAGCCGCCGCTTGGGGGCGTCGTACACCGCGATGGCGAACATGCCGTCGAGGCGCCGCACCACCCCCTCACCCCACGCGCGGTAGCCCTCGAGGACCACCTCGGTGTCGCTCCGGGTGCGGAATACGTGCCCCAGGGCCTCGAGCTCCTTCCGCAAGGCGTGGTGATTGTAGATCTCGCCGTTGAAGACCAGCATCACCTGCCGGTCGGCGCTCACCATGGGCTGGTGGGCGGCCGCCGAGAGATCGAGAATCGAAAGGCGAACGAACCCGAACAGGGCGCCCGGCAGCTCGTGCGTTCCCGCGTGATCGGGCCCGCGATGCCGTATCGAAGCGAGCGCCTCTTTCACCGCCTCTTCGGCGATGGGCGGCGAAAACACCGATCCGAATATCCCGCACACTATGGCCTATCCCCGAGCTCGTTGCTCGTCGTCGACATCACCGCAGTATGCCTGCTCCTCGCGCCTCGAAGGCGCGAAAAACTCGTCATTTCAACCCGCTCTTGCGCTCGCGGACGGGCGAAGCGGGTGGTGAGGAGACTGAGTGTGTTTCGTCAAGACCGAGGGAGGCGCGCTCGTTGGGTGCAGCGCCGGTCGCTCACCCTCTCTTTTCGTGACGACGAGAGGCGAAGGCCGCCAAAAACACCCCCAACTAGATGACTGGTGCTTTTAGGTAATCCTTCCGGTCCGGGAGGCTGCACGGAGGCTGACAAGCGCCAAGCAGGAGACTGAGGGTTTTTGGCCGAGACCGAGGGAGGCGCGCTCGTTGGGTGCAGCGCCGGTCGCTCACCCTCTCTTTTCGTGACCACGCAAGGCGCCGGCATACCCGAAGGTATCGGCCAAAAACACCCCCAACTAGATGGCTGGTGCTTTTAGGTAACCCTTCCGGTCCGGGAGGCTGCACGGAGGCTGACAAGCGCCAAGCAGGAGACTGAGGGTTTTTCGTCAAGACCGAGGGAGGCCAAGGAGGAGCGCGCGGAACGAACTCCTGTTCGTGAGCACGTCCGACGCCGGCATACCCGAAGGTATTGACGAAAAACACCAGTCTCCTAGGCGGCCTCGGCGGTCATGACGGGCTGCGAGAGCGATCGCAGCCAGACCGCGAAGGTGAGGAGCAGCCAAATCTGGTGGCCGTAGTCGACGCGGCCCGAGAAATTGTCGGCCACCACGCGGTCGACGTAGCTCTTGCGCACGTATTGGTAAATGGCCGAGCCCTCGGCGAAGTGATCCTCGATGTAGCCGCGCAGATCGGTGCGGAACCAGGCCCCGAGCGGAATGCCGAAGCCCATCTTGCGGCGATCGAGGATGGAGGGCGGCAAGGTGTCTTTGAAAGCCCGACGAAGCAGCCACTTGGTGGTGAGCCCGCGGCGCTTGAAGTGGTTGGGCAGGCGCGCCGCGAACTCCACCAGCTCGGTGTCGAGGAACGGCGAGCGCAGCTCGAGCGAGTGCATCATCGAGGCGCGGTCGGCCTTGAGCAGCAAGTCGTCGGGCAGGTAGGTTTCGTAGTTGAAGTGGAGAATCTTGGAGAGCGTGCTCTCGCCCTTGAAGCCGGCGAGCACTTTCTGGCTCTCCTCCACCGGCTCGTGCACCGGGAGGCTGTGGTACACGTCTTCGCGAAACACCTTCTCGAGATCGAGAAAGTAGCTCTGGAAGCTCAGGGTGCGCTCCGGCAGCGGAAGCGCCGAGCGACGCAGCATGCGGCTCATGCGCGCGATGGTCTTGCGCTCCTCGCCGCGAAACGCGCCGGTGAGGTGCGAGCCGCTGGCGAGCATCCACGCCGGCACTTTGTCCGAGGCCTCGATGGCGAGAAATCGGATGTATCCTGCAAAGAGCTCGTCGCCGCCGTCGCCCCCCAGCGCCACCGCGGCGTGCTCGCGGGCCAGGCCCGAGACGAACGCGGTGGGAATGGCCGACGAGTCGCCGAAGGGGCCGTCGTGCATCCACACCAGCCGCTCCACCATGTCGAAGCTCGAGGGCTCCAGGCGGAACTCGGTGTGGTCGGTGCCAAAGCGATCGGCCACCAGGCGCGCGTACTTGGTCTCGTCGAAGCTGGCGTCGTGCGAGAACCCGAGGGTGAAGGTTTTCACCGGTCGCGACGAGAGCTGCGCCATCACCGAAACGACGATCGACGAATCGATGCCGCCCGAGAGAAACGCGCCCACCGGCACGTCGGACTGAAGCCGGCGGCGCACCGCGCGGGTGAAGAGCCGATGAAACTCCGACACCGCCTCTTCCTCGTCGAAGGGAATGGGCGCCAAGCGAAAGGGCGTCTTCCAGTAGCGGCGAGCGACGTTCTCCTTCCCCTCCTCCACCACCATGAGCGTGGCCGGCGGCAGCTGCCCGATGCCCTTGTACATGCTGCGCGGCGCCCGCGGCGCGCCGAAGGTGAATAGCGAAGGCAGCGCCTGCATCTCCGGCTCGCGCGGGTGACCGCTGGCGAGGAGCGCGTGGGCCGACGAGGCGAAGCGGAAGCCGCCCTTGCCGTCGCCGGTGTAGAACAGCGGCTTTTTGCCGGCGCGATCGCGAGCCAGGAGGAACTTGCGATTTTTGCGGTCCCACAGGGCGAAGGCGAACATGCCGTCGAGGCGCTCCACGATGCGCTCGCCGAACATGCGGTAGCCGTGGAGAATGACCTCGGTGTCGGAGCGGGAGCGAAAGCTCGCGCCGCGGCGCACCAGCTCTTCGCGGAGCTCGACGAAGTTGTAAATCTCGCCGTTGAACACCAGCACCACATCGCCATCTTCCGAGGCCATGGGCTGATGCCCGGCGGCCGAGAGATCGATGATGCTCAGGCGCGTGTGGCCCAGCACCACGCCGCGATCGGAGTACACGCCGTTGGAGTCGGGTCCGCGGTGATCGAGCGCGCGCAGCGCCGCCCGCACGTCGACCACGCCGCTACGTTGCGTGAAGGCTGCACCGAAAATGCCGCACATAGGTAGGCCCTAGCCCCACACGCGCCAGGGGGGCGCGCCGCTCTTCCACAGCGTCTCGAGCACGTTCAGATCGCGCACCGTGTCCATGCACTGCCAAAAGTCGCCGTGCTTGTAGGCCATGAGCTGGCCATCGCGCGCGAGGGCCTCCAGCGCGTCGGCCTCGAGCACCGAGGCGTCGCCCTTCAAGTACTCGAAGATGGCTGGCTCGAAGACCATGTAGCCGCCGTTGATCCAGCCCTCGCCGATTTGCGGCTTCTCGGTGAACTCGGCCACGCGATCGCCGTCGAACACCAGGCCGCCGAAGCGCGCCGGCGGGCGCACTGCGGTGACGGTGGCGACCTTTCCGTGGGCCTTGTGAAAGGCCAAGAGCTTCTTCACGTCGACGTTGGCGACGCCGTCGCCGTAGGTGAGCATGAACGACTCGCCGCCCAGGTGCTTTTCCAGGCGCTTGACCCGGCCGCCGGTCATGACGTCTTGGCCGGTGTCGACCAGGTGCACGGTCCAGTCTTCGCTCTCGCCGGCGTGGGTGTCGACGGCGCCGGTGCGCAGGTTCACGGTCATGTTGGCCGAGAGCGCGTGGTACTCGCGAAAGTAGCGCTTGATGACCTCGCCCTTGTAGCCGAGCGCCACCACGAACTCGCCGAAGCCGTAGTGGGCGTAGGTTTTCAAGATGTGCCACAGGATGGGTCGGCCGCCGACCTCCACCATGGGCTTGGGCTTGGAGACCGTTTCTTCTCCGAGCCGCGTTCCGAATCCACCTGCGAGAATCACGATGCGCATACGCTCTCCTCCACCCTACACGCGAAGCATCCGCGCGAACCTGCGCAGCGTACCGGGGTCTGCCAGAAGGCGCACGCGCTTCCGCCCCACCGCGCGATCGAGCCCCGCGAGCAGCCGCCCCGCCGCGCGCTCGGCCAGGTTGCCGTCGAGCTGCGCCAGGCAGGCGTCGGCCTCGGTGCGCGCTTCGGCGCCGGCCCAGCCCCAGAGCAGTGCCAGCCGGTAGCGGAGCGCCACCGACCGCTCGAGCTTCTTCACGAAGGCGGCCTCGCTCGGGTGGCGAGCCCGATACTCGGCGCAGTACGCGGCGAGCACGTCGCGCCGCTGCAGCGCCCACTCCGAAGCGGGAAAGCCGCCGCTCGCCTGGGCCGCATGCTTGCGCACGTGCATCACCGGCTCTGCGAACACGCCCACGTCGTAGCGCTCGGCGATGCGCGCCAAGATGACGAAGTCGCCAAAGTGCGGGCTCACGTCGCGGTCGAAGCCCTTGTCGCCGAACACCGCGCGGCGGAACAACAGCCCCGGCATGGGGATCATGTTGCGGCCGGTGGTGATGAGCTCGTCGATGTAGCGGCGGCCCGGCCACACCCCGGTCTTGGTGATCCAGCGGCGGGCCTCGAGCACCTGGTCGCGCTCGTCGACGAAGTCCCAGTTGCCGCCGGAGAACCCCACCCGGGGGTTGGCCTCGAGCAGCTCGACCTGCGCCTTCAGGTAGTGCGGCAGGTACACGTCGTCGTCGTGCATGAACGTGACGTAGGTGCCGCGCGCCGCGCGAATGCCGCGGTCGAAGTTGTGGAACATGGGAATGCGCGGCGATTGCCGAAGAATGCGCAGCCGCGGCTCCTCTTGGGCCCAGGCCTCGAGCCACGACCTGGCTGGCTCCGCCGAGTCGTTGTCGAGGACCAGCACCTCGAAGTCGCGGAGCGTCTGCGACTCCACCGCCCGGCGCACCGCCGGCAGGTAGTCCATGCGCCCGATGGTGGGCACGCACACCGAGACCATGGGGGCGCTCACGACGCCGCGCCCGCAGCCCGCAGCGCCCGCACGGTGTCGGCCAAGCCCGAGCGAAGGTCGAACGCCGGCGTGAAGCCCAGGCCCCGCAGGCGCGCGGCGTCGGCGCAGATGAACGGCGGATCGCCGGGCCGCGACGGAAGCGCGCCGTAGCGCACGAGCTCCGGGCGACCGGTGGCCTCGCCCATGGCCGCCACCACCTGCCGCACCGTAACCGGCTCCCCGGAGCCGATGTTCACCGGCCCCACCGCCTTGGAGCGCAGCACCGTGGTCACGGCCCGGGCAATATCTGCAACATGCATGAAATCGCGCACCTGCTCGCCGGGGGTCACCGGCGCTTCTTCGCCGCGCACGAGCTTGCCGAGCACCTCGGACACCAGGCGCCCGGGCGCCTCGGTGGGGCCGTAAAGGAAGAAGAAGCGGAGCCAGGCCACCTCGAGGCCGAGCCGCGGCCCGAGCTCGGTGAGCATGCCGTGAAGGGCGTTCTTGCACACGCCGTACAGGGTGCGCGGGGCGATGGGTGTGCTCTGTTCGGAGAGGAGCCCCAGGCGGGTGTCGTATTCAATGCAGGTGCCGGCGCCCACGAAGCGCCGGCAGCCGGCGGCCGCCACCGCGCGCGCCAGATCGACGCTGGCGCCCACCAGGGCCACGTTCTCTTCCGCATGCAGGTACTTGCCCGGCACGGCGTACCAGGCCAGGTGCAGGCACGCTTCGGGCTTGGCCTGGGTCGCCGCATGCGCCACCGCGGCGGCGTCGAGCAGGCTGCCGCGGTGCACCGTGACGTCGGCGGCGAGGTCGGCGATGCGCCCGAGCGTTTGGCCGTGCTCCACGAATGCGTGCACTTCGCACCCATCGCGCAAGAGCTCTCGGGTCACGAACGAGCCGATGAAGCCGGTGGCGCCGGTGACGAGTACACGCATGCCGCGCCTCAGTGGTTCCTGCGCGCCCAGTCGTAGCCGATTTCCGGCGAGTCTGGGTCGAGTCGCTGGCTGCGCGTGGGGTCGTGGGCGTGGGTGCAGCAGTTGGCGACCATGGCGCTCGTGAGGCCCTTGAAGCCGTTCCACACCAAGGGCGGGATGATCAGCATGTGGTAGCTGTCGGGCCCCAGGTACACCTCCATGAGGTTGCCTTTCGTGGCCGAGCCCTCGCGATCGTCGAACAGCGCGCACTTCACGCGGCCGGAGATGCAGGCGTAGTTGAGGGTCATCTCGGCGTGCTTGTGCCAGCCCTTGATGGCGCCTTCGTACACCGACGAGAAGTAGATTTCCCCGAACGCCTGAAAATGCGCGTCGGTTTTTCGCATCATGTGGAAGATGGTGCCGCGCTCGTCGGCGATGCGCCGGAGCGGCAGCACCTGCACGCCGTCGATCATGCGGTCGCCGCGAAGGAGGAAAACGCCGTCGGGCTTCATACGATTTGCACCTCGGGAATGGGCACGATGAACTTGCCGCCGGCTTCGCGGTAGGCCTTCTGCTGGGCGAGGATCTCGTCTTTGAAGTTCCAGGTGAGCAGCAGGCAGTAGTCGGGCTTGCGCGCGGCGAGCTCTTCGGGCGCCAAGATGGGCACGTGCACGCCGGGCAGGTAGCGCCCTTGCTTGTAGGTGCTGCGGTCGACCACGAAGTCGAGGACGCTTTTGCCGATGCCGAAGTAGTTCACCAGCGTCGAGCCCTTGGCGGCGGCGCCGTAGGCGGCGATGGTCTTGCCCTGGGCCTTGAGCTCGGCCAGCGTGGCGGTGAGGCTCTTCTTCAGCGCCTGCACGCGGTCGGCGAAGCTCTTGTAGAAGGCGATGTCGAGCACGCCCCACTGGGCCTCGGCTTCGAGCATGGCAAGGACGCGGGGGCCGCGCTCGAAGTGGCTGGCCTTGGCCAGGAAGTAGCGGAGCGAGCCGCCGTGAATGGGCAGCTCCTCGACGTCGCGCACCACCAGGCCGTGGCGCGCCGCCAGGCGGTCGATGGCCGTGAGCGAGAAGTAGCAAAGGTGCTCGTGGTAGATGGTGTCGAACTCGACGTGGTCGATGAAGGGCTTGGCGTAGGGCGCTTCGATGACCGCCACGCCGGTGTCCTTGAGCCAGGCCGCGAAGCCAGCGATGACGCCGTTGAGGTCGGCCACGTGGGCCAGCACGTTGTTGGCGTGAATGACGTCGGCCTTCTTGCCCTCGCGGGCCAGGCGCTCGCCCACTTCTTTGCCGAAGAACTCGGCCAGGGTGTCGACGCCGCGCTCTTCGATGGCCACCTTGGCCACGTTTTCGGCCGGCTCGATACCCAGCACCGGTACGCCGCGCTTCTTGTAGTGCTGCAGCAGGTAGCCGTCGTTGGAGGCGATCTCGCAGGCCAGGCTACCGGGCCCCAGCTTCTCTTCGCGCACCAGCCGGTCGGCGATGGCCTCGGCGTGCTTGACCATGGTGTCGGAGAAGGATGAAAAATACAGGTAATTGCGAAACAGGGTCTCCGGCGGCACCGTCTCGGTGATTTGCAGGAGCGAGCAGTGCGGGCAGAACACCAGGTCGAGCGGGAAGGTCTCTTCCTTCTCCGGCGCCGCCAGCTCGTCTTTCGTCAGCAGCGCGTTGGCGAGCGGCGTCTTGCCCAGATCGAGCACCGGCAAGAAGCCTTCTTGGCCGCAGGCGCGGCAGGCGGTGATGGCGCTCATTTCGACGCTCCCAGGTACTGCGTGTACCATGCAACGGTTTTCGCCAACGCTTCGTCGGTCGAGAAGAGCGGCTTCCAGTCGAACATCTTTCGGGCCTTGGCCGCCGAGAGGTATTGCAGGCGAATCTCGTTGGAAGCCTCGTTGCGGATGTCGGGCGTGAGGTTCGAATTCATGAGCTTCGCGATGCGCGACACCACGTCGGTGACGGTGAGCTGAATCTCGTTGGAGAAGTTGAAGGCCTCGCCGCGCAGCGCGGGGTTCTTGGCCAGCTCTTCGGCCAGCAGCGTGTAGGCGGCGGCGCCGTCTTCTACGTAAAAGTAGTCGCGCACGAACTTGCCGTCGGAGCGGATGATGGGCCGCTCCCCGCGCACGATGCTGCGAATGGTGCCGGGCACGATGCGGTTCCAGTTGAGATCGCCGCCGCCGAAGAAGTTGCCGCAGCGGGTGATGACCACCGGCAGGCCGAAGCTCTTGGCGTAGCTGGTGGAGATGAGATCGGCGCACGACTTGGAGACGTCGTAGGGGTGGGTGCCCTGGAGCGGCGTGCTCTCGTCGTAGGGCAAGGTCTCGCAGTCGCCGTAGGCCTTGTCGGAAGAGGCCACCACGATCTGCTTCACCTTGGGGCTGCGGCGACAGGCCTCGAGCAGCGCCCAGGTGCCCTGAATATTCGCCTCGAAGGTGCTCACCGGGTTGCGGTTGGCGATGCCGACGATGGTCTGCGCCGCCAGGTGAATCACGGTGTCGACCTCGTACTCACCGAGCACGCGCTCGAGGGTCGCTTGATCGCACACGTCGCCGCGCACCACCCGCACCCGCTCGAGGAGCCGCGCGTCGCCGCCCTCGGTGGTGCCGGTTACCAGCTCGCTGCGGGGAACCCAGTCGCGCACCAGACACACCACGTCCGCGCCCAGGCTCACCAGACGCCGCACGAGCCAGCTCCCAACGAGGCCGGTGCCCCCGGTGACGAAGGTCGGACGGTCGAGCCAGAAGGAACTCATTCAATTCTCCCGAGTGAGCGCACGATACAGCGCTTCGTAGCGCGGAACCCCGATGTTCGCGAGGCTGAAATGGTTCTCGGCGGCGGCCCGGGCGGCCACTTTGCGCGCCTCGAACGGCGCCTTTGCAAGCGCGATGGCGCGCTCGGCGGCAGAGCCCAGCGCGGCGTCGTCGAACGACGAGAGCACCACGCAGGCCGAGGTTTCGCTGGCAAGCTCGGCCTGATCGCCGATGTCGCCGTTGAGCGCCGCCGGCATGCCGGCCGAGAGGTACTCGGCCACCTTGGTGGGGCTACTGCCGGTCTTGGAGAAGCAGGGACGGATGAAGGATACACCGATGTCGCCGAGCGGCAGGGTGCGGGGCATGGAGTCTGGGGCCACGCTGCGGGTGACGATGTCTTCTTTGGGGAGCCCTTGGGCCTCGAAGGCCGCGCGCAGCGAGTCGGTCTTGCTGTGCGACAGCACCACGAAGCGGGCGTCTGCGTGGCGGGCCTTCACGGCCGCGTAGAAGCGCGCCATCTCCGGCTCCAGGTACCAGTTGCCGAGGGAGCCAGAGTACACGACCGCCACCGTGCTATCGGCCAGCCCGAACGACGCCCGGGCCTCGGCGCGCGCTTCTGGGCTCGCTTCGAAGCGTGCAAGATCCACGCAACACGGGATGACCGCAACCTCGGTCTGGGGCCCCAGCACGTGCTGGGCGTCGAGCCAGCGGCGCAAGGCCGAGGTGAGCACCACCAGGCCGTCGGTCCGGTGAAACAGGCGCCTTTCGACGCGCTTGAGCAGCTTGTACTCGACGCGATCGCGGGTCCAGTAGCCGCCGTCGACGTACTCGTCGCCCAGCATGCCGCGGCAGTCGAAGAGCAGCTTGGCCTTGGGCGAGATCGTGGCCACCAGATCGGCCACCGCCGCCGGCAGGTAGCTTCGCGCGTGGATGATCTGCGGCCGGCGGGCCAGCGCCCGGGCCAGCCCCTCGAACGAGGCGCCGGCCGACTCCCAGAGCTTGGTGCCCAGGTTGTGCTTGGCGCTCCGCACCCGGGGCCGCCAGGCGATGCCGGCGTGGCGCATCTTGTCGCGGGTTACCTCCAGCGCCTCTTCGGTGGTTCCTTGGGGCTCGAAGGAGAGAATCTCGATGTCGGCGCCGCGCCCCGCGAGGCCGAACAGGTACGGGAGAATCTGCGCCCGACCGAGGGGTTCGGTCATTCCGGCGTGAGCAATATAGAGAGACCGCATGGAGAAGCTTTTCCGACCCGCTATCCGTTGCGAAGCGTGCGAGCTTCGTTCAGTTGGGCCTCACATATAGTCGACCCACGGGCCCGCCGGAAGCGAAAGGTGGGGCGTGATAGATGAAGGATATCGTGGATTTTCGCGGGTAGTAGGGGCGCCGGGAGGCAGGCGTCGCATGGGCGGTCCGGGTGATCTAGACTGACCGTCATGGCAACCGCTGCCCCCCTGCCCTTTGTCACCTACGAGGCCTACCTCGCTCTCGAGGCCACCGCCGAGCTCAAGCACGAATGGCTGGACGGAACTATCTACGCCATGTCCGGCGGCACGCCGAGCCACGCGCGAATTGCGCTGAACTTCGGAGCGGCGTTGCATGCAGCGCTGAAGGGCAAGCCATGCGCGGTCTTCAGCCCGGACCTTCGCGTACGCGTGCGCGACACGGGTCTTGCCACGTACCCG
This sequence comes from Polyangiales bacterium, assembly GCA_038210445.1. Taxonomy (GTDB): domain Bacteria; phylum Myxococcota_A; class Polyangia; order Polyangiales; family Polyangiaceae; genus JABFRG01. The sequence continues at coordinate 3,146 of JBBQWQ010000105.1, read as the reverse complement.
GATATCTCCGTGGTGTGTGGCGGCATCGAGGCCGACCCGAAAGACCAGAACGCGGCCACCAACCCCACGCTGCTGGTCGAAGTCTTGAGCGAGACCACCGAGGCCTACGATCGCGGCGAGAAGTTCGCGCACTACCGGCGCATCGCCAGCCTGCGCGAGTACGTTCTCGTGGGCCAGACGGAGCCGCGCGTGGAAGTGTTTCGCCGCAACCCCGACGATACGTGGACCTTGCACGAGTTCACCGGCGGCCTGGTGCGCCTCCAGTCCATCGATGTGGCCGTGCCCTTCGGCGACATCTACGCCGACCCACTCGCCCCGCCCGCCTGACCGCGCGAGGCGACACCGGGCGCAAAATCATGAGCGCGACTCATGATGTTTGGCGCGCATCATTAAGACCTACCCCTCGTGCGCCCTGCAGAGGCGTTTCATGCGCGGCGCGTCTTTGAGCAGCGTGGGGTCGACGATCTCGACCTCGCAGGGGCCGTACTTCTTGCCCGGCGCGGAGGCGGCCCAGGCGAGCGCCGTGCGCTCCTCGAGACGCGCGCGCTCGGCCTTGGTGACTTCACCCCACTTGAGCTCGCTCACGATGGCCCGCGTCTTGCCGCGCGAGGTCTCGAGGCGCACCACGTCGAATTCGCGCTCCCCTTCCCAATAGCGGCCGCTACCCGGGTGCGCGGCGCGGTACCAGGCCTCGAACACCGGCCCCACGTGGGCGGAGACGAGGCGGGCCTTCTCCTCCGCCGCATAGTGCGCCCATCGCGTTCGATGCGGGGAATATACATGAAAGTGGAAGCGCAGCGCTGGGTCGGCGATGCGATAGAGCACGCGCTTGGTGGTGCGCGAGCTCTCGCCGAAGGGAAGCTCGCGGGTGAGCAGCGCGGCGTCGACCAGTGCTTCGAAGATGCGCGTGAGGTTGCTCTGGGCTGTTCCCAGCCGGGCGGCGATCTCCGAGGGCTTGGCGGCGCCGCGGCCCACCGCCTCGAGCACCGAGAGCGGGTTTTGCCCCTGGATGCCTTCGTCTTTCAGGAGCCGCGCCGGCTCCTCGCCGAAGTAGGGCGCGAAGCCGAAGAACAGCCGCTCCGCCAGCTCCACCGCCGAGGCCCGCGGGCGCACGAACTCCCAGTACTTGGGCACGCCGCCCACCAGCGAGAACTTCTCGAACGTGGTGCGCGCGGTGGCCGCGTCGCCCACCGACTCGGCGAACGAGAGATAGCTCATGGGCCGCACCGGGAGCAGCTTCGCGGCGCGGCCGAAGAGCGGCGCGGCGCGGTTCAAGAACGTGTCGTGCATCATGCGCAGGCTCGAGCCGGCAAGAATGAGCGTCATCCCCTTGGGCATGCGGTGGTCGACGAAGCGCTGCACCACACTGGGCAGCGAGGGATCGGCCAGCACCAGATACGGAAACTCGTCGATGCACACGGCCCGCGGCCCCTCCAGCCGCAGAAGCTCGAAGAACTCCACCCAAGTGCGGGGCGTGAGGTCGGGACCGCCTGCCGGCGCGCCTTCCCGCAGATCGCGACGAAGCTGCTCCATCTGCATCGCCGGCGAGCCCTCGATGGCCTGCGCGTACTGGCCGCCGCACGTCTCGAGCCACCGGGTGAGCAGCCGCGATTTGCCCACCCGGCGCCGGCCGTACACCACCACAAGGCCGCCCCGCTCCGCGAGCGCCGTCAGCTCCGAGAGCTCGAGGCTGCGATTGACGAAGTCCACCATGGCACATGTATATCACCGCTCATGATGATTGCCGCTCATAATGTTTGCGCCTCATCCAGCACTCAAGGCAGCGTTTGTCGAAAGGCGAGGCGACCCCCGCGCGCGTAGCTGGCTTCCAGCCACATCGAGGCGCCGCGGCGTCCCATCGTGACCTCACTGAGCATGGCGGCTTGCTCCGGCCACACGAGCTGCGGGGCTGCCGCCTGGCCCTGCTCGGCGAACCAGACTTCCATTCGCGGTCCCATGGGCGTCCGGGTCCAGAAGCGACTGCGCGCGTGGTCGGTGTAGAGCACCTCCGCCTCGACGGAGAAGCCCTGCGCCATGACTTGCCAAGTGCCCGCCGTGCGCCGGCGCACAGCGCCGTCGTCGAAGAGCACGTCGAGGTCCGTGTGGGCGTTATCGAACGCGTGTCGGAGCGGAAGCGGCGCGGGGCCGCCGCTCGAGAGTGCGGGTGGCGAAGCATCAATCCAGCTGGCACCCTGAAAACGAAACAATGGCCCGCCTTTTTGATAGGCGAGCACTTCCTCGCCAGCGAGCGCAAGCTTGTCGCCAGGCGGAGAAGGAAGCGCAAGGTCTACCGACCACGCGGTCCCGTCGAAGTGGGCTCGTTTCGCCCCGTCGAGCAGCGCATACGCGTCCGCGCCCGATTTCACGGAGAGCTGGATGGCGTGCCCCGGCAGGAGATCGTATGTGCTGGACGTACCGTCGTAGCGGACCACGTAGGTGGGCTGGCTCTGGTAGCGCGCGATGACCCACGCCAGGGCGGGGGCGGTCACCGCGAGCTGCTCCGCAACGAGTGGCAACGTGGCGCCACCCAACGTCACCTCGAGCGGCACCGCTTCCCAGGAGCCGGGAACGGTGCTCCGAAAGAAGCCCGCGTAGCCGGGACGCGTATCGATGCGGACTTCGAGCGTGCCTGCCATGGGCTCGCCGCGGATCGCCTCCGGCGGAATCGAGGGAGAGTGGACCTCGACGGACTCCGGGTACTTGCCGAGATAGGTGAGGCTTGCGTCGCGTAGGGGCGCGCCATGCCCCGCCGGTTGCACCTGGTACGTGCCGGCCACCCAGTAGTGACCGTTGGACAATTGCAGCCCGACGTTGCACGCACCCGTGGGAACCGGATTCAGCTGGGAGCCCGTGGCGCATGGCCCCATGTAGAGCCGGTCGGCATTGAGACCGGTCAGCACGCTGGGCGGCGCCAGAAACCTTCCCATGAGGACCACCGGCGAGGCAAAAACGTCGGAGCCATCGCGTGCACCTTGCCAGCTCACACCGTCAAAGTGGTAACGCGCGCCGTCCCCGAAAGCCCACACATCGTTGGTGCCCAAAGTTCGCAGGTTGCCGACGGAGAAGCCGGTCGGCAGCGGAACCGGAGCGTCGGACCAGGTGGTGCCGTCCCAGTGCTTGAGAATGGGCCCGGCGGCCACCCAGGC
>JBBQWQ010000104.1:0-15987 GCA_038210445.1 Polyangiales bacterium | reverse complement strand
GCGCCTCGACGCGGGTGAGCACGGACTCACCAACATGCCCGGAGGCGACGGCGCGGACGGGCACGAATCCAGAGCTCAACCCTCACGCCTCGCTACATAGAATTCTCGTGACCCCTGTCTCAAACGCGTTGACACGTTCCGAAGTGACATCGACCTCCGGATTGATGGTCAGGTTGACATTGACACGCGAGGCGCACTCTCCGACGCTGTGCGAACCATTGGCAACGGTGCGGGGAGGGTGTCCAGCAGCACCGGCCTACCGTCTCAGGCGCCATACATCCGCTTCCGACCCGGTCAGCCACCCGAGCACGTGCCGTGAATATGTCATCCTCCTCCCGCCTCGAATTTTTCGCCGCTGTGGCTGCTCTTCCGCCAAACTCGGTACTGGCACTGGTCTTCGCGGTGCCGGAGCGCATTTCGGAGGGGGCCTCGGCTGACGAAGTGGATGCTCTGGCACGCCTTGCGAAGGCACTGCCGGGAGCAGGCGTAACACTGCGGCTCGGGTTCGCGTCGTTCCTCGTTGCCACGAGCGCGTCGGTGGAGACGCTCCGCGCGTGGTGGGGAGCGCCTCGACCCCCAAGCGATCCCGCGCGCCTGGGCCTTGCACAGGTGGGGGTGGACCCCATGGCAAGCCTGGAGCGGCTCGAGCTTGGATGCATGGAGGAGGCTCGCTCCAACCCCGCGGCCCGTACGTTCATCCTCAACGGGCTGCGCGTCGGGGCCGCGGAGCCTTGAGTGAATCGTGCCCGGTGCCTCTGACTTGGGGCAAGGTGGGGGCGCCGCGCTGCATTCTGGTCGCACGCTCTGCAAACTGCTCGACCCGGTCGAGGAGCTGGCCCCGGCACCTGGGGATGGGGCGCCATCCTCTTCGGCGTGCGCAGCGGCACGACGGTGCTCCTCGCGAGGGTAGGATCGGCTCACGAATGAGGACCGACGCTCCCAGCCTCGTCCGCAACACGAACCCGGACGACAATCCCGAGGCTTCGACCCCGCGGCACGGCATCAACGGCCTTCCGAACGGAGCCAGCGTGCGCCTCTGCGCCTGACGACCCTCGCCATGACGCTACGACCTTCCAACATCGACCGACTCGTGAGCATCGGGTCCGAGGCCAAGGCGGAGCAGCCACTGGCCTGGCCTCCGGGCATACCCGCGGATCTCGTGGCGCTCCTTGGCAAACGGAACGGGTTTTACGCGTTCGCTTCCGCGCTCCACGTTCGCGCTGTTGGAGATACGCCCAACCGAGGCGACGGTCTTGTCGCTTGGAATGCTCCAACGCGGTGGATCGACAGCTACAATGACCTCGCTCTTGCGGAGCGTACGTTCTTTGCTGAGGATGTGTTCGGTGACCAGTTCTCCCTTCGCGATGGCCGCGTGGAGCGTATGAATGCGGAGACGGGCCAATTTTCGGAGGTGGCGGACTCGTTGGAGGCCTGGGCTTCTCTCATGCTGGAGGAGTTTGAGGCGGAGACGGGCTACGAGTTGGCGAGGGATTGGCAGAAGGAGCACGGACCACTTCCCGAAGGCTTTCGCCTCGTCCCTCGGAAGCCATTTCTTATCGGCGGCGAGTATGAGGTGGGCAACTTGATCGCCAAAGATGAGGTTGGGGCCATGCGAATGCGGGGAAAATTCGCGTCTCACGTCCGAAACCTACCCGATGGCACGAGGATCCGAGCTCGGCCAGCGACCTGACGAGCGCTGTGACGAGCGCTGTCAGTCGCGGTCCGTCATGGCGAGCTTGCGGGTGAGCGCCGCGAGCTGCCCGAGCCGCGCGCCGGCGCGTCCGCGGCCGAGCGCATCGGCCACGATACCCTGGCGCGCGCAGAAGTCCTCGAGGGTGCCCACCTTGCCCCGCAGGAACCGGCGACCGGCCTCGCGAATGTCCACCGTGCCCTCCGAAAGCGTGCCCCCGCTCGCGCGGTAGAGAGAGGGCGCGTAGTGGCCCCAGGCGCAGAGCACGTCATCGTCCCGCAAGAACGCCGCAAAGTCCTGGAATAGCTGGCTTCGCGGTACGCCGCCCGAGAGCTCACTTCCGTCGAGTCGCGTATGGAGGATGGTGTTCGGGCCGAGCTCGCCCTCGGGGCGCGCGATGCGCTCGAAGGTCTCGCCGGTGCCGAGGCGGGTGGCGGCCCAATGAACCAGCTCGTCCGGGTGCTCCGCGCGATCGGCGTAGGGCCACGCGTTGGCGTCGGCCACCACGCACACCAGGTGGGCGGTGCGCTCGCGCAGGATCGCCGGCACGCGATCGGCGAGCGAAGAGGGGGGCCGCGGCTTGCGCACGCCGGGTCGCCGGAGCCCGCTGCCGATGTGCGCCAGCTGCATGTCGACCATGGCCCGGAACGGCGCGAGGAGCGCCTCGAAGCGCGCGGGATCGCCTTCGAGGGCGCCGAGCACCAACATGAGCGCCTCGATGGTCGATACGTAGGCGGCCTTGGGCTCTCGTCGAATGCGGTACTCGCTCTCCTTCGGCGCGGTGAACGCGTAGCGCGGGAGCGCCCGGAGCTGCGCGTTGTCGCGCACCACCGACTTGGCCTGCGACCAGGTGCCGTCGATGACGAAGAGCGTGACCGGACCTTTCGGCGGATCGGCGAGCACGTCGCGGGCTCCCTCGCCGGGGTACAGGAGCACCGGCGGCGCCTCGCGATTGGCCAGCGCGCGCGCGAGCACCTTGGAGTCGTCCCAGCGAATGCCCACGTGGAGCTCGGCCTGGGGCAAGCACAGGCTGGCCATGCGCGCGGTACCGATGGGCTTGTCGCGCTCCCGCGGGTGCTGGAGGAGCACCACCCGCGTCTTCGTCTCCAGCGAGGGCAGGTGCGCGCAGTAGCAGACGCGCGCTGGCCTCCAGCATCGCTGACATACTTGGCGCGGCTCGGGCTCGGGCATGATCGGGTCGTCCCTTAGCACAGGCGCGCCCCGCGTCTCGCGTCAGTCCTCGATGTCCACCGGCGTTCCGTCCTTGACCTTGGAGGCGAGGACGGCGATCTCGTCGTCGTCGAGGGCGACGCAGCCGAGGGTCCAGTCGGCGGCCTTGTGGTTGGGCTTGCGCTCCGCCTGCGAGGGCGAGCCGTGGATGCCGATCTGCCCGCCGATGGTCGCTTCCTTGGGGAGCGCGCCGCTCTTCTTCAGCTCGGCGAAGCGCGCCCGGTCGGCGGCGTTCGGATAGTCGAGGAGCATGAACTGGTGCCAGCGGGTCATGGTGTGGAGCACCACGTGGTAGCGGCCCACCGGCGTCACGAGATCGCCCTCTTGCTTCTTGTGACCCTTGCCGCCGGGCCCGATGGCGACTTTGTAGGTGTCGATGGTGCTGCCGTCGGCGGCCAGCGTCTTGAGCTCGTGCTTCGACTTGCTGACCCAGAGCCGCGCGACCTTGGGCGGCGTCTTGGCGGGCGGCGGCGCGGCGCCGGCGAGGGCGACCAGCGCAAGGGCGATGAGCGAGGCAGTACGAATACGCATGGGAGGCTCCTGGAAGCGTAGCGGGAAGGGTCAGTAGCGGCCATCGAGGCGGGCGAAGCTTTGCAGGCGATCGCGGAGCGCCTGCACGGCGGCGCGTTGGTCGGGCGAGAGCGCGGCGTCTTTCTGGGCCATGGCGCGCTCGGTGTCGCGAATCGCGGCCATGGCATTGGCGCGCGTCATGGTACCGAAGTCCGGGACGTCCATGCCGAGCGCGCGATAGCCCTGGGCCAGCGGCGCCTGGTTCGCCTCGGCGAAGTTGCTGCGGGTGGCGTCGTAGAAGCGGAGGCGGAGATAGGTGTCGCCGCGCGCGTGCATCTCGGCGCGCGCGCTGGCCGGCAGATCTGGCCGACCCTCGAGCTTGCGGCACACCTGATAGGGGCCGTCGGCACGGGGATCGTAGTGGCCGGTGATCTCCGGCCGGCCCGCGAGCAGGGCTTCGAAGTCCTTGTCGTAGCCGGCCTTCTTCTTTTGCAGATCGGCGAGCGGCTCGGCGTTGGCGCGGTAGCCGTGGGCGCGGTCCCAGCTGGCGACGCCCGGCGGGAGCTGCTTCTCGCTCGACGTGATGGAGGTCGAGGCCCCGCGCGTGCCCTTTTGCCACTGCTGAAGCTGGCCCAGCGGCGCCGGAGGCGACTTGCTCGCGTAGCCCCACATGGTCTCGACCTTCGGAAAGGCGGCGAGCCATCCGTCTCGTTTTTCGCCGACGCCCATTTGCCGGTAGGTAAAGCATCCCGCGAACTGGATGTGCTTCACCTGCGCGGCGGCGTCGGGCATGGCCTTGGCCAGGCTTTGGAGGCCGGCGAAGGAGAATTCTCGATGGCCGGCCTTGCCCTCGCCCCACACGCTGTCGCCGGTGGAGTGGCCCGAGAGCACGATGCGCGAGGGCGCGGTGCCGCCGTGATAGACCGCGCTCCAGCTCTTGGTGATCTGCGCGAGCTCTTCACGACCTTGCGTCTGCGCGAGCAGCGCCGCCTCTGCCTTTTCGGCGACCTCTTTGGGCAGCGCGAGGGTGCCCACGAAGGCTTTGACGTCGGCCGGGGTCGCAAGCGGAGGGAGGCCCTGGCCGTCGACGCGGGTGGTCTTGGCGACGCTGCCGAGAGACCGGGATTCCACCGCGTTGCTATCGGGGTTCATGCCGACGTACAGAATTTCGTCGTTGGTCGGCGCGGGCTTCTTGGGCTCGAGGGCGGCTGCGGCGCGGGCACCGGCGGCAGCGGCTCCACCGACAGATGCCGTGACCGCGGGCATGGCGCCGGCCATGCGCCCCAGGGCGCCATTCTTTGCCATGCGCGAGAGGAGCCCGTCGTAGGCGCGGTCGATGGCCTCGCCCGCCGCCTGCTCGCTGTCAGGATCGTAGCGATGCTGGGCAACTGTGCCGAGATCGCGGGGGTGCGCCCGAAGCTCCTTGGCTACTTCTTGTTCCAAGTAGCGCTCGGCGTCGTCGGCGCGTCTCTGGCTGCTGTCGATGCGGGACATGTGACCCCCTCGGCCAGGGTGTGGCGGAGTTGCGCACTTTCGCCACGTCGACACCGAGGTTGCGGGCTGCCCCGACGTACCGCTATGCCAGGGGCATGAGAATCCTTCGCGCAATTGCTCTCTGGGTTCCCTTGGCCTTCGCGTGCGGCGGAGAAGCGCCCGCACCGCTGGTGGGGGTCACGCCGGCGACGAGCCTCTCGCGCACCGACCCCGCGCCGTCTGCCACCGTTGCTGCGCCCGCGCCGAGCGGCCACGCGCCAAAAGCGCCGGTGCCGCTGGCCGAGTACTTCAAGGTGCGGCGCGTGCCCGGCTACTCACGCTCGGGGTTGCCGCTCCTCTCGTTCTCGCCCGACGAGACCAAGGTGGCGTTCGCGGCCGACGACACCGGCCGCGTCGACATCTGGGTCAAGCCAGTGAGCGGAGAGGGGAAGGCGGTGCAGGTGAGCCACGTCGAAGGCTTCGTGCACTCGTTCGCGTTCTCGCCACGCGAGGACATCCTGGTGTTCGAGGCCGACCGGGGCGGCGACGAGCTGCCGCGCCTGTACGCCACCGACAGCACCGGCACCACCTTCCGCGAACTTTTGCCGGAGCTGCCCAAGGGGCGCCGCACGCAGTTTGTGGAGTGGTCCAAGGACGGCGCGACGTTTCTCTACCTCTCCAATGGCCGCGACGAGAAGGCCATGGATCTGGCGGAGTACGATCTCAAGGGCAAGAAGAGCACGGTGCTCTGGGAGGCCAGCGGCGGCTTGAGCTTCGAAGCCACCAGCAGGGATCATCAGCGCTTCGCGCTCGTCGATACCCACTCCGACGCCAACACCGACGTGTACGCGCTCGACCGTGGCCAGAAGACGCCGAAGCTGCTCACCCTGCATCAGGGCGACATTCTCTTTCAGCCCACCGGCTTTTCGAACGACCGAAAGGCCCTGCTGGTGCTCTCCGACGAAGGCGGCGAGACCACCGAGCTCTTCTCCGCCGACCTCGCCTCCGGCAAGCGCACGCGCGTGCTCACCGACGCGTGGGACGTCGACGGGGCCATGCACTCGCAGACCGGAAAGTACTTCGTCACCGAGGTGAACGAGAACGGCAAACCCAAGATGGTGGTCACCACGAAGGAAAAGCCCGTGACCATTCCCGCGGCCCCCGGCAACGGATCGGCCTGGCGGCCGCTGGCCTTCTCGAAGGGCGATCGGTACCTCGGGCTCACGCTGGTGAGCGACACGGTGCCTGCCTCGTCGTTCGTCGCCGACCTCAAAACAGGCAAAGTGGTTCGCCTGGTGGACCCGATGCCCGAGTCGCTGCGCGATCGCCCGATGGTGGCGGGCGAGGCGGTGGAGATCCCTTCGTTCGACGGAAAGAAGGTGCCGGCGTTCCTCTACAAACCCAGCGGTAGCGGCCCGTTTCCCGCCATCATCGATGTGCATGGCGGGCCTACCGCGCAATCGAAGCGCGGATTCAGCGCTTTCCGGCAGTACGCTGTTTCGAAGGGGTATGTGGTGCTGGTGCCCAACGTGCGGGGCTCCACCGGCTACGGGAAAACCTACACGCGGCTCGACAACATGGATCTGGGCGGCGGGCCTCTGAAGGACGTGGTGGCCTGCAAGCGCTGGCTGGTGGAGAGCGCGGGCGTCGCAGCCCACCAGGTGGTGGTCATGGGGGGCAGCTACGGCGGCTATATGGCGCTGGCGGCCGAGGCCTACGCGCCGGAGGAGTTTGTGGCCAACGTGGACTTCTTCGGCGTCTCCGACCTCAAGACCCTGGTGGAGAGCTTTCCGCCGTACTGGGCCAGCCGCGCCTCGTACATCTACAAAAAGTTCGGCGACCCCAAGAACCCCGCGCACGCGGCCTACCAGCACGATCGCTCACCGATTCACTTCGTGGCCCAGATGAAGCGCCCGCTCCTGGTGGTGCAGGGCGACAAGGACGCGCGCGTGAAGAAGGACCAGTCGGATCGCATCGTCGCCGCCCTCAAGGAGCGCAAGGTGAACGTGCACTACCTGGTGCTGGAGAACGAGGGGCACGGCTTCACCAAAACCGAGAACAACCTGAAGGCGCTCGCGCTCACCGATCGCTTCCTCGACCGCTACGTGTTCGGCGACGTCTCGGTGACGGACCTGCCCTGAGTGGTGGGCGCAAGAGAACCCACGTGGTTCGTGTATATTGCACGTTGCTCCGACGAGAGCTTGTATACCGGCATCGCCACCGACGTGCAGGCGCGCATCGCCGCCCACGATGCAGGAAAGGGCGCCCGCTACACCCGCGGCCGCGGGCCGCTCACGGTGTGCGCGGTACGGAGGTGCCAGGGCAAGGGCGAGGCCCTGCGTCTCGAACTGGCGGTGAAGAAGCTGCCCCGGGCGCGCAAGGAGTGGCTCGTTGCGGGTCGCCGGCTCGCTGCGTTCGCGCTGCGCCTGCGGGCGCTCAGCACTTCCACGCGGTGACGGCGCAGACGCCCTCTCTGCACGTGGGGGTGTGCTCGGTTCCGTGACAAGCCTTGGGGCGCTTGCCGCGGAGCGCCTTGGGCCGCCGGGCGGGAGCGTTGTGCGCGTCGACCCAGCAGTCGTCTTCGGTCTTGCAGGTGATGGGCTCGGGGTCGGGCCCAGGGCCGGCGTCTGGGGCCGAGGCCGGGGCCGCGGCGGCGCTCGCGGCGCTCGCGACCGCTACCGCGACGGTCGGCTCGCCACGCGGTGCCGCAAGCGCCGGCGTGGTCTTGGGCCTGCCGCAGGCGAGTGCGGCGGCGATGCCCGCGGCGGCGAAGAGATGGGCGGGGCTCGGCGTGCGCATGGCGCCAACGGTACCGTCTTCCCATGCCGCCGCCCTCGGGATTCTGTGGTGACGACGTTCGGTCACACGATAGGATGCGGCCATGCCGACGCTGACCGTGGACAATCCCTACACGCTCGAGACCGCTTGCACCGTGGAGCTCGCCGAAGGGGGCGCGGTGGACGCCACCCTGGACCGCGCCGTGGCGGCGTCGCGCGCCGCCGCGCAGGTGCCGATCGCGGCGCGCAAGGAGCTCTGCGAGCGGGCGGTGCAGGCCATGGAAAGCAAGGCCGAGGACATCGCCGCCGACATCTCGCGCATGATGGGCAAACCGCTCGCGCAGGCGCTGGGCGAGGTGCGCGGCATGGCCGGGCGTGCGCGCCACATGATCTCCATTGCCGAGGCCTCGCTCGCCGACCTCGCGCTTCCCAAGGTGGAGAACTTCGAGCGCCGCATCGCCAAGGTGCCGCTCGGTGTGGTCTTCAACCTTCCGGCGTGGAACTACCCGCTCCTCACCGCGGTCAACGCGGTCATCCCCGCCGTCCTCGCCGGCAACGCCGTCATCGTGAAGCACTCGCCGCGCAGCCCGCTGGCGGGCGAGCATTTCGCGCGCGCCTTCGCCGAGGCCGGCGCGCCCGCGAACCTGGTGCAGGCGCTTCACTGCGACCACCCGACCAGCGAGCGCATCGTGGGTGATCGCCGCATCGGCTACGTGGTCTTTACGGGCTCTGTTCACGGCGGCCATCGCATCCAGGCGGCCGCTGCGCAGTCGTTCGTGGGGGTGGGCCTCGAGCTTGGCGGCAACGATCCGGCGTACGTGGCCGACGACTGCGATCTCGCCAAGACCGTCGAGAACATCGTCGACGGCGCCGTCTACAACGCCGGCCAGAGCTGCTGCGCGGTGGAGCGCGTGTACGTGCAGCGCTCGGTGTACGCGAAGTTCCTGGAGCTGGCCGAGCCACTCATCCGCGGCTATGTGCTCGGCGATCCCTTCGACGCCAAGACCAGCCTCGGGCCCATCGCGCAGCCGTACCACGTGGCCGAGCTGGCGGCGCTGGTGGAGAACGCGACCGCTGCGGGCGCGCGCCTGGTTGCCGGCGGCAAGGCGCGGGAAGGGCAGGGGCGCTTCTTCTTGCCCACGCTGTTGGCCGACGTGCCGCAGACGGCGCGGCTCATGCGCGAAGAGGCATTCGGACCCATCTTGCCGGTGACGGTGGTGGACTCCGAAGAAGAGGCGCTGGCGAAGATGAACGACGCCCGGCTGGGGCTCACGGCCAGCGTGTGGACGCAAGACGCCGCCCGCGCCGAACGCATGGCGCGCGCCCTCGAGTTCGGCACCGTGTACATGAATCGCTGCGACGCCCTCGATCCGGCGCTCCCCTGGACCGGCGTGAAGGACTCCGGCCGCGGGGTTTCGCTCAGCGCGCTCGGCTTCGATCAGCTGACCCGCCCCAAGGCGATTCACTTCCGGCTCGCGTTGTGACCGAGGAGGCGGCCGCCAGTGCGTCTGACGGTTCGCCCGCCCTGAAGCGCACGCTGGGGCCCGTGCTCATCTGGGCCCTTGGTGTGGGCTACGTCATCTCGGGCATGTACTTCGGGTGGAACCTGGGCCTCCCGGAAGGCGGCACCCTGGGCCTGGGCATCGCCACCTGCATCGTCACGGTGCTCTACGTGACGTTCGTGCTGGCCTACGCCGAGCTGGGCAGCGCCATTCCCCGGGCCGGCGGCGCATTCGTGTATGCTTCACGGGCTTTCGGCGAGCGGGTGGGGCTGCTCGCGGGCGTGGCCCAGTGGGTCGAGTTCGTGTTCGCCCCGCCGGCCATCGCCGCTGCCATCGGCGCCTACTTTCAGCTCTTCTTCCCTTCCGTGCCGAAAACCGCCCTGGCCATCGGCGCCTACTTGGTCTTCACCGCGGTGAACGCCTGGGGCGTGGCGCTCTCGGCGATGCTGGAGCTTCTGCTCACGGTGCTGGCGGTGGGGGAGCTGCTCGTCTACTTCGCCATGACCGGTCCGCGGGTGAGCTACGCGGCGCTGGCGAAGGATGCGCTCCCGCACGGCGCGTGGGGCATCTTTGCGGCGCTGCCGTTCGCGGTGTGGTTCTACCTGGGCATCGAGGGCATCACCAACGTCTCCGAGGAAGCCAAGCGACCAGAGCGCGACGTTCCCCGGGGCTTTTTCATGGCCATGGGCACGCTGGTGGCGCTCGCCTTCGCGGTGCTCGTCTGCTCCGCGGGCATCGCCGGGTGGCCGGCCGTGGTGTACCCGCCGGGTGGCGGCGACGCGAGCGACTCGCCGCTCCCGCTGGCGCTCGCGCAAGTGGTGGGGCCTTCGCACCTTCTCTTCCATCTGCTGGTGCTCATTGGCCTTTTCGGCCTGGTCGCGTCGTTTCACGGCATCGTGCTGGCCGCCGGTCGCGTCACCATGGAGTTCGGTCGCGCCGGGTATTTGCCGGCCGTGCTCGGCCGCGTGCATCCGAAGCGGCGAACCCCGATGTCGGCCCTGCTGCTCAACATGGTCTGCGGCATCGTCGCCATTCTCTCCGGCAAAACCGGCGATCTCATCAACCTTTCGGTGCTCGGCGCGTTGGTGCTCTACGCGCTGGCCAGCCTTTCGATGATGCGCCTGCGGCAGCGTGAGCCTGCGCTGGTGCGCCCGTTTCGCGCTCCGCTCTATCCGCTGGTGCCCGTGGTGGCGGCGCTGCTCTCGTTGTTGTGCGCGGCGTCGGTGGTGATCGCCCACCCCTTGGTGGGGCTCACCTTCGCGGGCGTGGTGGCCCTGGCCTTCGCGCGCTTCCTGGTAGCCCGTCGATGAGCTGAGGTACGCTGCGCGCGATGTCGCTCTTTCCCACCTGCCGTTTCGAGCTGTTCATGGAGGAAGGTACGCTCACCGCGGGAGGCGTCAATCGCGGCCAGCTGCGGGTGGTGGCGCCGCAACGCATCGAGCGCGCCGAGCACCTGTTCATCTGCTTTCGCACCCAGGCCGTCGCAGGGTACGGGTCGGGGAAGAACCGCAGCGTGCTCATTCGCGACATGCTGGTGCTGCCCTTTCGGGTCGACCTTCCGCCGGGCGGATTGCCGGCGGGGGAGCATCGCTACCCAGTCGACGTGCACATTCCCGACTGGCTCCCGCCCAACTTCTCGGGGCCCGATTGCAGCGTTCGCACGGTGGCGGAAGTTCGCCTCGACGTCGACTGGGCCATCGATCCGACGTCGACCATTCCTCTGCCGGTGCGCCTGCGGCCGCGGGTCGGGCAGCGAACGCCGATCTCGCTGCGCTCGCCGCTGGGGTTCCACGAGTCGGTGACGCTCGAGCTGTCGCTCGCGTCGACCGGGTTTCTCCCCGACGAGGGGGTGCGCGGCACGGTGCTCCTGCGCTCGGGCCACGAGTCCAAGTTCGACGCAGTGGTGCTCGCCTTTGTCCTCGGAGCCACGGTGCACATGGGACGCGGCGACGTGCGAACCCAAGAGCTTGCGGTGGTGCGCATTCCCAAGGCGGCGCTGCTCGGCGGCGCGCCGGTGCCCTTCTTTTTTCCCCCCAACACCTCGGTGTCGCTCACCACGGCGCTCAACAGCTACCTCGCGGTGCGGCCGCAGCTCTCGGTGAGCCTCGACGTGCCCTGGGCCTTCGACCCGAGCTTCTCGGTGCCGCTCGATGGATTTCCGCCGGGCTCACAGCTGCACGACGTCGCAGGGCTCGGGAGCGATCCGGCCTTCGACAGGCTTCAGCGCGTCGCTGCCGAGACCGCGCGCGCCACCGGCCTTTCGGTGGGCCGCTCGCCCTGCCTGGTGGTGGGCAGCGCCGGCATGGTGCGCTTCGCAGTGTACGACTCGCCGCGTGGCGGGCGGGTGGGCGCCATGGGCAGCTTCTCGTTTCCGGACCTCGACCTTGGTCTCGACTTTCACCCGGTGGGGCTCCTCGAAGGCTTTCGTGGAGAAAACCTGCTGCCGCCGTCGCTGGAGCGGCGCTACGTGCTGCGATCGTCGCAGTCGCACGTTCCCCGCGCGCAGGTGGCTTTGGCGTTCGCGAGCGCGCTGTCTGGTCTCGAAGACCACGTCGAGCTCCACCTCACCAATCACGAGCTGCAACTTCGCACCGAGATAGCCCAGGACGACGCGCGCCACTTCGCAGCCTTCGCAAAGGCGGTTCACGAGCGCGCCAAGCTGCTCGATGCGGCATTTCGCCAGATGCCCTTTCCGGCCGAGCTCGCGGCGTTCGCCAGCGCCTGGACTGCGTGCGCCCGGGCCGAGGGCGCAACGCTGCTTCCTCATGCGCCGGCGCTTTTCGGCGTGGAGCGCACGGTGCGCCTTGCGTTCGGCGAGCCGCGCTGCTTCCGCATCTCGCTCTCGACGGTGTGGCGCAAGAGCGGACCGAGCACGCGCCTCGACCTCGGTCTCGCCGACCTGGAGATCCCCAAGAATGCCGAAGCCGCGCTGGCCCAGGCGCCGCTCGCCGCGGTACGCGCACGCTTTTCGAGCCTGGCCTTCGGCGCCGGCGGTCATCTCTTCGCCGAGCGCGACGGCATTTCCGCCGACCCCGCTGACCTCCTGGTTGCGGCCGACGGTCTGGTGGACTTCTTTCTCGAGCTTCGCGGCGATCGCCGGGTCGACGCGCCCTATCGTTGACCCGGCCCTTTCCACTTACGCTAGCCTCGGGGAATGGACGCCAAAGAACTGCGGGCTCTCTTCGACGAACGGAACATCCGCAAGGTCAAGGTCGGCGGCTTCGATCTCGACGGTGTTCTGCGCGGCAAGTACATCTCGCTCGAGAAGTTCTGGAGTGCGCTCGAGAGCGGCTTCGGCTTCTGCGACGTTCTCTTCGGGTGGGACATCGCCGACGTGGTGTACGACAACGCCGGGGTGACCAGCGGGCCCACCGGCTTTCCCGACGTGCGCGCGCGCATCGACCCCGGCACCTTTCGGGTGATCCCCGGCGAGACCGACACCGCCGCCTTCCTGGTGGACTTCTGCGATCAGACGGGCGCGCCGCACCCCG
Source organism: Polyangiales bacterium (assembly GCA_038210445.1). GTDB lineage: Bacteria > Myxococcota_A > Polyangia > Polyangiales > Polyangiaceae > JABFRG01. The sequence goes on along the minus strand of JBBQWQ010000104.1, from coordinate 3,314 downwards.
CGTGCCCTCGCTCGCTGCTCAAGCGCGTCATCCAGCGCGCGAAGGATAGCGGCTACACTGCGACCTTCGGCGCCGAGTTCGAGTTCTTCATCTTCAAGGAGACGAGCCAGAGCCTCCACGACAAGCACTTCCGCGGCCTTGCTTCGCTCACGCCGGGAATGTTCGGCTACTCGTGGGTGCGCGAAGGGCAGCAGCGCGAGCTCTGCCACGGAATCCTCGACGAGATGGCGGCCTTCGACATTCCCATCGAGGGCTTGCACACCGAGACCGGGCCCGGCGTGTACGAGGTGGCGATTCGCTACGACGAGGCGCTGGCCATGGCCGACAAGGCCGCGCTCTTCAAGACCCAGATGAAGCTGCTGGCATCGCGGCTGGGGCTTTCGGTCACGTTCATGGCCAAGTGGAACAAGGACCTCCCGGGGAGCAGCGGGCACCTGCACCAGTCGCTGTGGAAGGACGGGAACAATGTCTTCTTCGATGCCCAGGGCGACCACGGGCTCTCCGCGCTAGCGCTCCAGTACCTGGGCGGGCAGCTGGAGCTCATGCCGGAGCTGACGGCGCTGTACTCGCCCACCATCAACAGCTACCGGCGCTACGTTCCCGGAGTGTGGGCGCCGCTCACCGCGTCGTGGGGTATCGACAATCGCACGTGCGCCATTCGCGCCATCGCCGAAGGCTCCAAGGGAACGCGCTTGGAGTACCGACAGAGCGCCGCCGACATGAATCCGTACATCGCCATTGCCACCTGCCTGGCGGCGGGCCTCTACGGCATGGAGCACAAGACCATTGCGCCGCCGCCGGCCACCGGCGATGGCTCGCGCAGCGAGGGCGGGATCCTTCCGCTGCCGCGCACGCTCCGCGCCGCCACCGATCTGCTGGGGCAGAGCGTTCGCGCCCGGGAGATTCTCGGCGCCCCTTTCGTCGACCACTATGTACGCACGCGCGACTGGGAGATTCGCCAGTTCGAGCGTGAGGTGAGCGAGTGGGAGCTTCGCCGCTACTTCGAGAGCGTCTAACGAGATCCTTTCGACGGACACGTTGTGCGCTTCGCGACCCGCCGCTCGCACTCACCTCAGGGCTGCGGCGGCGCCGCGTCGGCCATCGCGGCAATGCCCTGGCCTCGACTCCCGACTGCACTACTTGCGGCCGGCGGCGGCCACGCGCTCTTCCAGTATCTGCAGGCCGTCGCGTACCTCTTCGCGCAGGCGCTTCGCGATCTGCGGCGTGTCGGGCGCTCCCGTCTCCAGCGCTCCGGCGAGCTTGCTGGCGGTGACGAGGCCGATCGATCCCACTGCGCCGCGCAAGGCGTGGGCCGCCTTCGCCAGCTCACTGCGGTCGCCCCGCGACGATGCGGCGTCCACCTGCCGGAGCTGACCGTCGAGGGTGCTTCGCGCCCGCCCGATGAGCGCCCGAAGGCTCTCGGCACCCAGGGCGGTGAGAAGATCAGCCACCTGCGCCTGGTTCACCTCGTGGGGCGGCACCGTGTCTACCATCGGCACCACCGGCGCCCGCGGCGTGGGCGCGCTCACGGGCGCGCTTCCGAACACCAGGCGCTCCACGGTGTCCGCGAGGGCCCGCCGATCGATGGGCTTGGCAAGGTACTCGTCGGCGCCGGCGTCGAGGCCGCGTTGCCTGTCTGCCTCCATGGCGTTGGCGGTGAGCATCACGATGGGAATGCGCGCCACCGGGCCTCCCATGTTGCGGAGGGCGCGGGTGGCCTCGAGGCCGTCCATCTCCGGCATCTGCATGTCCATGAACACCAGATCGAAGGAGCCGCGTCGGGCTTTTTCCAGGGCTTCGCGGCCGTTGGCGGCCAGGGTCACGCGGTGGCCGGCGTCTTCCAGATACCCCTGCACCACCATCTGGTTCACCACGTTGTCTTCGGCGACCAGCACGTTGGCCGGGCCGTGGACGCAGCTCGGGCGCACCGAGGAGCGCACGGCCAGCGCGTGGGTAGATGTGCGGAGTGGCCGCGACGGACGCGAGGAGCGGGTGGGCCGCGTCGAGCCGTGCCTCGGAACCACCTCCGTGAGGTCGACCTCGAACCAGAACGTGCTTCCGGAGCCGGCCTCGCTCTCCACGCCGATGGCCCCTCCCATGAGCTCGATGAGCTTCTTCGAGATGGCGAGCCCCAGGCCGGTGCCGCCAAAGCGCCGGGTCGCGGAGCCGTCGACCTGCACGAACTCCCGGAAGAGCTTGGCCTGCTCGACCTGTGGAATGCCGATGCCCGAGTCGGAGACTGCGAAGCGCAGGCGGCAACGCTCGCCCAGTTGCTGCCGCATCTCTACGTGGATGTTCACCGACCCTGCGTCGGTAAACTTCACCGCGTTGCCCGCCAGGTTCACCAGCACCTGCCGAAGTCGCGGCCCGTCGCCGCGGACGATGGCCGGAGGCTTGCCCGACATGGTCAGCGTGAGCGCCAGCTTCTTGGCGTCGGCGCGGGGACGCACCAGCTCCACCACACCGTCGCAGAGCTCTTCCAGATCGAAGTCGCCTTCGTCGAGCACCATGCGGCCCGCCTCGATCTTCGAGACGTCCAGCACGTCGTTGATGATGACCAGCAGGTTCTCGGCGCTGAACTTGATGAGGTTCGCGTAGCGCTTCTGCTTGTCGTCGAGGACCGTGTCGAGGAGCAGGCTGGTCATTCCAAGGACGCCGTTCATGGGCGTGCGAATCTCGTGGCTCATGGTGGCCAGGAACGCGCTCTTGGCGCGGTTGGCGGCTTCGGCTTGGTCTTTGGCGACGCGCAGCGTCAGCTGATCGAGCTTCTCGCGGCTGACGTCTTGCAGCGTCGTGATGAGACTGCGCGGCTTGCCGGTCTCGTCGCGCTCCGAGACGATACCGTGAACGGCCACGTGCTTGATGGTGCCGTCGGGCATGCGCAGCCGGTGCTCGACGAACATCGGATTGCCTTCGAGCAGCAGCGAGAGGCCAGAGACGATCTGCGGCGCGTCGTCCGGGTGGGCGGCGTCTAGGTAGTCCTGAAGGCTCGTCTTGACGCCGCGCGCCACCCCCAGCAGATCGTGCATCTCTTCGCTGAGGACCGCCTCGCCGGTGGCCACGTTCACCGAGCAGCTCCCGAGCTTGGCGATGGTCTGCGCCGCCTGGAGCATGATGCGCTGCTGCTCGAGGCGGCGTTCGGCATCGTGTTTTTCCGTGACGTCGTCGAAGATGGTGACGATGTGCGACACCTCGCCGCGCTCGTCGAGCAACGGCACGAAGCGCTTGTCGAGGATGAGCTCGCGGCCGGAACGTGAGCGTTTGCGCATACTTCGCACGACCAAAGGTTCGCGGGTGCGGCAGACCTCGGCCTC
>JBBQWQ010000103.1:0-16114 GCA_038210445.1 Polyangiales bacterium | reverse complement strand
AAGGATGAGCATCGCTGGCGCGTGGGCGGCGCGGCAACGCTGACCGCGCTCGAAGAGGCGTGCTCCGGCGAGTACCCGATGATCGAGAAGATGTTGTGGGCGTTCGCGTCGCGGCAGATCCGCAGCCGCGCGACACTGGCGGGCAACATCGTCAATGCCTCGCCGATCGGCGACATGCCTCCGCTGATGCTCGCGCTCGACGCGGACGTCGTCCTCGTGAGCAAGGCGCGCGGCGAACGCACCGTGCACCTCACCGACTTCTTCACCGGCTACCGGAAGACGGTGATCGCAGCCGACGAGGTCGTGCGCTGGATCACGTTCCCGCGTAACCCGCGCAACGCCACGCGCAAGATGGAGAGCTACAAGGTCTCGAAGCGGCGCGAGCTCGACATCAGCATCGTGGCTGCAGCCTTCGTGGTCGACCTCGACGACGCGGGCCGGGTGACCCACGCGCGTCTAGGCTACGGCGGCGTGGCGGCGACGCCGGCCCGGGCCACGAAGACCGAGGCCTACCTCACCGGCCGCGCCTGGAACGACGAAACCCTGGCCGGGGCGACGGCCTTGCTCCGGGAAGAGTTCGCGCCCATCGACGACGTGCGCTCCGGCCGCGCGTACCGGGTGTCGCTTTGTGCGTCGCTCTTCGAGAAGTTCTACCGCGGCCTCGCCAGCGAGTCGCAAGACCTGCCGCTCGGGTACCAGGAAGTGGGGCCGTGGCCCGAGACCGATGCTTCGCGCGCGCTGGCGCACGAGAGCGCGGTGGGGCACGTCACCGGCGCGGCCTGCTACGTCGACGACGTGGCGTCGCGTCGCCCGATGCTCTCACTCTGGCCGGTGATGGCGCCCCATGCGCATGCCAAAATCTTGCGCATCGACGCCTCGGAAGCGCGGGCGCAGGCCGGCATTGCGCTGGTGCTCACCGCCGAAGACATTCCCGGCACCAACGACGTGGGCGCCATTCGCCACGACGAGCCGCTGCTGGCCAGCGTGGCCACCGGCGTGCAGTTTCATGGGCAGATGGTGGCGGTGGTGGTGGGCGAGAGCTACGACGCGTGTCGCCGCGCCGCCGCCAAGGTGCAGGTCGACTACGCGCCGGAGCCGGCGGTCATCGGACTTCGCGACGCCCTCTCCAAGGAGAGCTTTCACACCGCGCCCCACGTCATCGCCCGCGGCGACGTCGAGGCGGCGCTTCGCGCCAGCCCGCACCGCATCGAAGGCGAGCTCGAGATCGGCGGCCAGGAGCACTTTTACCTCGAAGCCCAGGCGGCCTACGCGGAGCCGGGCGACGACGGCGACGTGTTCGTGTCTTCGTCGACGCAGCACCCGTCGGAGATTCAGGCGGTCGTCTCGCACGTGCTGGCGCTCCCCCGAAACAAGGTGGTGGTGGAGGCTCCGCGCATGGGCGGAGGATTTGGCGGCAAGGAGACCCAGGGCAACGCCTTCGCGGCGCTGGTGGCGCTTGCTGCGCTGCGAACCGGAAAGCCAGTTCGCGTGCAGCTCGATCGCGATCTCGACATGGCGCTCACCGGCAAGCGTCACCCGTTCCTCTTTCGCTACGCGGCCGGCTACGACGATGAGGGGCACCTGCTCGCGCTCCGCGCGCAGGTGTGGAACGACGGCGGCTACGCGCTCGATCTCTCGGAGTCCATCTGCGACCGCGCGCTCTTTCACCTCGACAACGCGTACTACGTGCCAGCCTCGCGCTACGAAGGGCGGGTGGCCAAAACGCACGTGGTGAGCCACACGGCGTTTCGCGGCTTCGGGGGTCCCCAGGGTATGGCCTGCATGGAAGACGTGCTCGACCGCATCGCGCGGGCGCTCGGCCTCGCGCCGGAGGTGGTGCGCGAGCGAAACCTCTACCGCGGCACCGGCGACAGCAACACCACGCACTATGGTCAGGCGCTCGACGACAACCGCATCCAGAAGATCTGGGCGACCCTCAAGGCCAGCGCTTCGCTCGCAGAGCGGCGCGCACAGCTCGCCGCGTACAACGCCCAGAGCGCGCACATAAAGCGCGGCATCGCCATGACGCCGGTGAAGTTCGGTATCTCGTTCACCGCCACCCACCTGAACCAGGCGGGCGCGCTGGTGCACATGTACCGCGACGGCACGGTGCAGGTGAGCCACGGCGGCACCGAGATGGGGCAGGGGCTTTATACCAAGATCCTCGGCATCGCCATGCGTGAGCTCGGGCTCCCGCGGAGCGCAGTGCGGGTCATGAAGACCGTGACCGACAAGGTGCCGAACACCTCGGCGACTGCGGCTTCGGCGGGGTCGGACCTCAACGGCCAGGCGGTGCGCGACGCGTGCGTGCAGATTCGCGAACGCGTCACGCCGGTGGCCCGCGCGCTCCTCGAAGAGCGCCTCGGAAGAACGGTCGCCCAGGTGACGTTCGAGGGGGGCGGCGCCAAGGATCCGGCGCAGCCCGAGGTTGTGGTGCCCTTCGAGGCCATCGCCGAGAAGGCGTATTTTGCGCAGATTGCGCTCTCGGCGACCGGGTTCTATCGCACGCCGGGCATCGGCTACGATCGCAAGACCGGCAAGGGAAAGCCGTTCCACTACTTTGCCTATGGCGCCGCGGTGGCCGAGGTGGAGGTGGACGGGCTCTCGGGCATGAAGCGCGTGCGCCGGGTCGACGTGCTGCACGACGTGGGCGATTCGCTCAACCCCGGCGTCGACCGCGGGCAGATCGAGGGCGCCTTCGTGCAGGGCATGGGATGGATCACCGGCGAAGAGCTGAAGTGGGACCCCAAAGGACGCCTGCTCTCGCACTCGGCGAGCACCTATCAGATTCCGAGCATCGGCGACGCGCCGGAGGACTTCCGGGTGACGCTCCTGGCCGACGCCACGCAGACCGGCGTCATCCATGGGAGCAAGGCGGTGGGCGAGCCGCCGCTCATGCTGGCGTTCTCGGTGCGCGAAGCCCTCAAGGACGCGATCGCTGCCTTCGGCGCCCCGGGGGGCGACGTGCTGCTCCCCGCGCCTGCCACCCACGAGGCCATCTTCGCCACCATCCAGCGGAGACTGCACCCGTGAGGGGAGGCGCCGCGCGACTCGCGCTGGCAACCGCGCTTCTGGCCGGATGCTCCTACGTGGGTCACCGCGGCGCCCCTTCGGCCCAGGCCTCCGCGTCGGCAGCCGCTTCCCTTCCGCCGCCCACCGATCGCACGCCTTCGGGGCACCCCGCCGCGGCGCCGGCGAGCGAGCCGCCGGCCGCCTGGAGCACGCGAAGCTGGGTCGCAGCTGGCACCGAGCCGCCGGCGCTGTTTCCTCTGGCCGACGGCGACTGCGGCAATCTCGAGGTGTGGTCCTTGGCCGACGGGCCGCTCGTTACCTACGGCGATCGCTACGATGCCTTGGGCGACGGACACGTGCATCTTGCACGTATGCAAGATGCAGGCATAGACGCTTCCGGCGCGTTCGACCTCGGTTTCCAGCCCTCGGCCCGCAATGGCGACATTTCGTTCAGCGGGAGCATTCTCGCGGTGGGCGGGCACGGCGTCGCCGGCACCTGGGTGCTCGCGGAGCACGCCGGGCGCACCGTCTCCAACGTATCGCTGCGGGTTCGCCGGAACGACGCCTGGGAGACCCTGCTCGCGCCCGACATGTCGCGTCACGAGGCGAGCGCGTACGGCAGTGATGGCGTCGCGTTCATCGAGGGTAGCTCCGGGGGCGGAAGCAGCAAGGTGCGGGCGGTGCGTGTGGACGGCACCGAGCCAAGGCTCAGCGACCTGGTCCTGGCAGACGCCGATCTTGTTCGCATGCGCACCATGCCTGGCGGGGTGGTAGCGCTTTCGCGCAGCGCCGTCGGCACCGCCTTGCGCATCTCCGACGCAGCGGGCGTTCGAACCATCAAGGTTCCGGCGGGTGAGTCGCTCTTCGGCCTCTTCGCGCTGGCTCCCGACGCCGTCTTCGCCAGCTCGCGCAGCGGCCTGTGGCGCGTGGTGGGCGACGCGCTGGCGCTCACCAAGCTGGCGGCCGATCCCCCGAGCCTGGTCGTCGACCTCGTACGCTCGCCGGGTGGCGACCTGTGGGCCGTGCGAGCGGACGGCATCCGCATCCTGAGGCGCGACGGAACCATGGAGCAGCGACCGCTGCCAGAGCCTCCGCCGGAAACGAGCTCCCTGCTCGCCCTCCTTGGCGGCAAGGCCGAGACCCGCGAAGACCCTAGCCACGTGGTGGCCGGGGTGGAGAGCGACGATCCGTGGACGGTGGGCGCCAGCGGCAAGGTGTATCACCTGGTGGACGGCGCCTGGCGGCCGGTGGCTCTACCGCGACCGCCGTTTCTCGGCGAGGCGACCTATCGCGCGTCGGGGGTGGTGGTCGTGGGGAAAGGCGACGCCTTGGTCACGGCCACCTCGTCGGCGGTGCTGCCCGGCGGCAAGGCGCCGGTGACGTTCCGCGCGGTCCTGCGCACGCGTCGCCCGGCCCAGACGTTCCGCTGCGACGAGCGGTCGAAACTTGCGGCGCGCCGCGACGCCTACCGACCTACCTCTGCGCACGGGTTCCGACCGTGGCCACCGGCCGCCACCGAAGCGTGCATCACTCCGTTCGTGGTCGCCTTCGGCCCGCACGAGGGCGACGCCGGCTCCGACTACCCGAAGCTGGCCGCGGCGGTGCTCCCGCTGGCGAAGAAGCTCACGGTCGTCGACTTCGACATCGACGGCGCCACCTGGGTCGGCTTCGCGGCGCGCTCGACCTCGACCGGCAACGTGGCGCTCGCCCGGGAGCTCGCGGCGCGCGCTGCGCAAGCACTGGGCAGCCGCGCCGAGGTGGTGTGCGGCACGCCGCCCCACGTGCTCCGAAGTCAGGCGTGGTCGGCGAAGTAGGTCGGTTGTCGCCTAGCTCGAGCTTTCCTTCGTTCGCACCGTAGGACATACTGGGCCTATGGCCAGCAGCGATATCAAGGGCGCGCGCGGCGGGCTCACTCCGCAGTCGCTGTACGTCCCCCTGCCTAGGCCGCCGACGGCGTTTTCGCTGACTGTCCGCAAACTACTCGGCAGGGTCGAGGATGGATCCCTCCGGGTTCCGACGTTTCAGCGGCCGCTTCGGTGGACGGCAGACGATGTCGTCAAACTGTTCGACAGCTTGCTCAAAGGGTATCCGGTGGGGTCTTTGCTCTTTTGGAAGCAGCCTCTCCCGGCCGACGCGCATGTCCGAATCGGGAGTGCCGAGATCGATGCGGGGGCCGTCAGCGACGGATGGTTCATCGTCGATGGCCAGCAGCGGACCACAGCGCTTGCGGCTAGCCTATTGGCCCTTGACCAAAGAGGTGACCGCCGGTGGGACGTGTATTTCGACCCGAATAGCAGCGCCATCATGCGAGGTCCCATCGACGAAGAGAACATTCGTCGTCATGTCCCCCTCCACACACTCGGCGACCTCCGCAGGTTGGGTCGGTGGCTTCGCGACTGCGACCTCAACGAAGAGTTGCAGCAGCGTGTCGAGAATGTCCAGCAGCGATTGCTGGACTACGAGCTGCCCGCCTACCTAATGGAAACCGATGACGTAGACGCGCTCCGCGGAGTGTTCGCCCGCCTCAACAGCACTGGCGTGCGCATGCGAGCGGATGAGGTATTCCATGCGCTCCTCGGCAGCCACAGTGATACGGCGACCAGTGGACGCCGCGCGGTCGACTTCGGAGAGCTGCAGAAAGCCGCGGATGTCGAGGGATTCGGAGAGCCCCCGCGAAACGAGGTTCTGAAAGCAGTTCTTGCAATGAGTGGGCTCGACCCTACTCGCCGTTTGGACGACCTTGGGGATGCCGCTATCGGGCGGATCGTCCACCCAGACGATGCGGCTGAGGCTCTCCGGCGTACGGTCTCGTTCCTCCAGGCATCGCCGGAGCAAGCCGATGAGCCCGGCGCCGGGGTGCCGGCATATGCGTTTCTTCCCTACCCCGTCGTGTTTGCGCTGTTGGCGAGGTGGTTTCACCTGTTTCCCTCCCCCGACAACGCGACGCGGAGGGAGCTTAGCCACTGGCTTTGGCGCGGTGTCGCGAATGCCGTTCACCAGCGCGCCGCAGTATCCGCAATGCGTCTCCAAGTGCGTCAGATAGAAGACGGCGACATGGGCGGGTCCATTCGTCGACTGCTCGAGACCGTGGGAGAACCGAGCCCCGGGGAGTGGAGCCTCGACCCCTTTCATATGGATCACGCAGCGAGTCGTGTCGAAATTCTTGCCCTGCTCTCTCGCATGCCGCGCGATCGTCGGGGTCCAATCTCCTGGCGGTCTCTGGTGTCGAGTGGCCAGCGCGTCGCACGAGAGATATTTCGCGTAAGCGCGTTCCCGAAGGGACGAGAGCGGGAGCTGGCGAGAACCGCGGCGAATCGAGTTCTGCTCGACGTTCGCCCCACGGACCTCCAGGTTGAGCTGAAGAAGTGGGACTGGGACTCCGACCGCGAGGCGCTCGAAAGTCAGCTTGTCGATCAGGCGGGCCTTGACGAACTGCGACTGAATGATGCCGAAAAATTCGTCGCGCGTCGCGCCTCGCGAGTACGGTCGCTCGTGTCCCGTTTCATCGCCCAGCGCGCAGGCCTGAACGGGCCTCGAGTCCTCCCTGCTTCGACGTACTTCGAAGTCGCGACCGTGGAGCCTACGTCTTGACTGCAAAGCGGCTCGAGGTCGCCTTGCCGGGTCGGGTGGTTGGCGCACTTGTGCAAGAACGAAGTGGCTTGGTTCGCTGGACGCCTGACCCGGCGTGGGAGAGGGACCAACAGGAGCCGCGGCTCGGCCTCGACTTCTTGCGTACTCGAGGAGCGCGCTCCGACGCGAGCGAGCTCTTGCCGTGGTTCGAGAACTTGCTTCCCGAACGCGGGAGCGAGCTCCGGGCAAGGTTGTGCGCCCTACACGCGCTTCGTGACGGTCAATCATTTGCCCTGCTCCGGGTGCTCGGCGGCGACCTTATCGGTGCAGCCGAAGCCGTCGATTCCGCGTCGAACTACGACTCTGCCGCGTCCGACCACGTGCCTGGGCAAGAAGTGGTGGCCGACAGCCTCGATCGGATGTCGGCCCTGACTGGAATGCAGCTCAAGTTCTCCATGTCGATGGTGAACGAACGACTCGTCCTTCCTGCGAGGGCAAACAAGACCCAGTGGATTGTGAAGATTCCTCGTGAGTACCCAGAGCTCGCGGAGGTCGAGGTCGCCACCATGACGTGGGCGCGAGCATCGGGCTTTCAAGTGCCCGACCACCATGTGGTTCCAATTTCCGCCTTAGAAGGAATCCCGAACGGTTGGGTTGAAGGCGACGCAGCCGCGTTTGCGGTGCAACGGTTCGATCGTCGTGAGGATGGCACCAAGATTCACCAGGAGGACTTCTGCCAAGCCCTCGGCCTCCGGCCTCGGGAAAAGTATGGAGATGCGGGAAATCGTGTCTCTTTCGAAGGAGCGCTCCGGCTCGCCATCGATGCGTGCGGCGAGGCGGACGGGCGCGAAATGGCGCGCCGAATCGGCTTCATGCTCGCGTGTGGCAACACGGATGCGCACCTCAAGAACTGGAGCCTGCTCTGGGGTGACAGGGTCAAGCCGACGCTGACGCCCTGCTACGATCTGGTGTCGACAATATCGTGGGACAAGTTTGGATGGCAGAACCCTGGGGGGCCCAGGCCGGCGCTATCGCTTGGTGGCGAACGCTTTTTTCGGCTCGTTGCTCCCGTCACGCTTGATGCTTTCGCCAAAGGCACTAGCGCCGAATGGGCGAAGGGCGAAGTACTCGACGGGATCGATCGAGCTCGTGCTGCGTGGTTGGATATGCGCGCCCTCGCTCCCGCCAGGATGCGAGCTGCCCTAGAGCTCCATTGGGATAGTGTGCCGCTACTACGGCATGTCGGCCCGCTTCCGACCTAGAGCCGTCGAATAGTCAGGCCGACATGGAGCCATGACCCACTTGAGCCTCGTCTGTCCGGCTTGCCGGAGAGCCACTGTAGTGTTCCGAGTGCACCCGTGCGCGAGCGCTCTGGCGTCACCGCTCGGCTGGGGTGGCGGTGGGCGCGCGGTACATGATGTCCGATCGGAGCACGTACTTCACCCCCGACTCGACCGGGCACCCCTCGTGGAGGATGCGATGCTGGAAGAAGAGCGCGCGGCCCGTGCGCGGCTCGATGCGCCGCTGGTGATCGGGAAAATCGGTGGTGCCGCCGGCGTAGTCGTCGTTGAGGTACACGATGAACGTGAGGCGGCTCACCTCGGTGGGGCACCGCTCGAAGGCGCCATCGTAGTGGAGCGCGAACCGCTGCCCGGGCTGGTAGCGGTAACAGCGAAAGCGCTCGTTGGCGCCGCACACGTTCCATCCCGAAAGCACCTGCGGAAGGTGCGGGAGCACGCGGTCGTAGAGTGCGGCCGCCAGCGGAGCGTCGTCGAGGATGACGCGGGTGTTGTTGCGGATGTCGGGACGCATGACGAAGCCGCCGCCGGTGGTAATGGGCGCCGGCACCGGACCGGCTTCCTCGATGCGCGCGATGAAGGCCCGGCACTCGCGGGGGGAGAAGACGTCGTCCGCCGTCCAGATGAAGGGGCCGTTCAGATCGAGGAATCCGCGCATAGAAAGAGTGTAAATGACTTTTTCAGCGCTGCAAGCGAATTTCTGCCGTCAGACGCCGAGCCTGGCCTTGAGTGGTGCCACCATGCGGCGGCTCACGCGCGCGCGCTGACCATCGAGCAGGCATGCGGTGACGGCGCCCTCCGAGGTATCGAGGCGCACGATCTTGGCGAGGTCTACCAGCTCGGCCCGATGCGCGCGCACGAAGCCCAAGGGAGCCAGCCGCCCCTCCAGCGAGTCGAGTGACTCCTGGGTCAGGTGCTCTTCTCCCTCGAAGCGGAAGATGGTGTACTTGTCTTCGGCGTAAAAGCGCGCGATTTGCCGCGCGTCGAAGAACTTCACCACGCCGCGATGCACGCAGACGATGCGCGCCGCTGCACCCGGCCGCTGCGCGGCGAGCATCGACAACGCATCGGCCCCTTCGGCCGGTCGCCCGAGTGCGCGCCGGGCGCTCAGGCGCGCGATGGCCTCGGCCAGCCGCTCCGCGCGCACCGGCTTGAGCAGGTAGTCTACCGCGCGCACCTCGAAGGCATTCACCGCGAACTCGTCGTATGCGGTCACGAAGACGATGGGAGGCAAAGGTACGTCGGACCGCGCCAGCGCGATGCCGTCGAGATCGTGCATGCGAATGTCGAGCAAGAGCCCGTCGAGCGCAGGCAGATCGCGCACGAGCTGGAGCGCCTCGAGCCCGGACCCAGCTTCTGCGGCCACTTCGACGTCGGGAAAGACGGCGAGCATGCGCACCAGTCGCCGCCGCGCGAGCGGCTCGTCGTCGACCACCAGAACTCTCACGCCGCTGGCGCCATGGGTAGGCAGAGCTGCACCAAGAAGCCGCCGCCTTCGGCCGGGCCTGTCACCAGCTCGGCCCGCCCGCCGTAGATGATGGCGAGGCGCTCCCGAAGGTCGCGCATGCCGGTGCCGGTGCCTGCGTGCTGCGACGCGCCGGGACCCGGGCCGTCGTCGCACACGGAGATCTCGAGCACGCCGTCGTGAACGTGCGCCTCGACGCGCAGGGAGCCGGCCCCGCCGCGGTTGCTGAGGCCGTGCAGCACCGCGTTTTCCACCAGGGGTTGCAGCACCAGCGGCGGAACCTCCACCGCGCTGCAGGCTTCGTCGACGATGACCTCGTATCGCAGGCTGCCCCCGAACCGCGCCGCCTGGATCGCCAGATAGTCGCGGACGATGGCGATCTCGCGGCCGAACGGGACCATGCGCATTCGTCCGCTGTCGAGCGCATAACGAAAGACTTCGGCCAGCTGCTCGAGGGTCCGCTCCGCCAGCTCTGGTTGGTCGGGAATCAGGCTCGCGATGGTGTTCAAGCTATTGAAGAAAAAGTGCGGGTTCGCCCGCGCCTGCAGCGACTGGAGCTGCATCTCCAGGGCCACCTGGCGGGCCGCCATCGACTGTCGTTCCGCGGCCCGTCCGCGCGCGCGGAGCTGCTGCACCAGGAGCGACGGGAGCATGAACGTCCAGGTCACGATCACCGACGTGACGATGAAGTGCGGCCGTAGCATGGCCCTGCCCGCGCCCTCGAACAGGCCTGCGAATACCGGCGTGACGACCACCGCCCCGAGCACCGCCGAAAGCGTGATCCCTACAGCATGTGCCGGGTATCTCCAGCCCGTGGAGAGCCTTCGCAGCACATGCGGCATGACCCACGCGTACACGGCGTGGCAAACCGCAGGAATCCCCAGAAACGGCACGTAGAGCCTGAGCGAGCTCACCACATAGGAAGCCGCGGTTGGGACCATCTCGTGACTCAGCACCGGCGATGCGATCCAGGGCGCGGCGAGGTAGAACCACCACAGCTCGCGCGGGAGGAGGTTGTCCTCTCCCACGCCGATCGCTGCCGCGGACCCACGCGAACCTGTCATCGGGTGAACGTAGCGGCGAGGCCTACGAACCCGCAAGCAATCGGACGAGCGGTACGCCGCAGCCGACGAATGGACGGCGCGAAGCACGACCGTCCGTCGGTCACTATCGACCGTTGGTCACGCGCGCTCCGGAGGTTCGAGCCGTTGGTCGGTTGCGGGCCGCCGCTCGTCGAGCCGCGCTGGGCGGGCCTGCGTTCAGTCCATAGGTTGGCCGTGCCACGAAGAGAGCGCATCGGCAGACGCCGGCGCCACTCGGTGGCCGAATCGAACCGTAATGGATACCTACGATATGCCGAATAAGAACTCGCTACTTCCGACGATGATGCTCACGGTACTTGCGGCTTGCTCCTCTTCGAGTGAAGAGAGCGCCAGACCCAGCCCCTCGCTACGTCCCGGCGCAGAAGACTCGAATGCGGCCTACAAGGGTACCGCCAGCGACAACGAGAACGCGTTCTGGGTTGCGGTGCGAAACGGTGACGACGTCGGTCGCGCCGCTGCGGTGGCCCGGCTCAAGACGGATATCGCGGCGGACTCCAAAAACGGATACAGCCACTTTCTCGTCGGGGCCAACGCCTTCATGGCCCCGGCCGACGCGCTGCGGGCAGTGGCCAACGGTACCCAGCCATCGGCTTCCGGTGGCCCGACGCTGCAGGGCGATGGCCCGTTCTTCACGCAGGCCTTGGCCACCCTCGCCGACCCGTTCTACCTCGGGTTCGCGGGCGGTCTTCTGGCGAGTCTCGAGCTCCGCGCAGGCAATGCCGCCGAGGGCGGACCCCGGTTCGCCGCAGCGGCGCGCAACAACTTCGTCGCCACCGCGTTCATCAACGTGCTCGGCGACTTCGGTGCCCAGGACGCAAAGAAGGGATTGCAAGACCACTATGCGTTGCTCGACTACTGCAACGGAGGACCGCTCGACCGCAGCGGCGCAGAGGCTGCTGCATTCGTGGCCAAGCAGAATGCAGGCACTCTCAAGCAGCGCGAGTGCTACAGCGGCTATCACGCGCCCCACGGATCTCCGGGGTTGGTGCTCATTCTCGCCGACCTGCACGCGCTCAACGGCGAGCCTGCGGCGGCAAAGGCGTATTACGACGCGGTGACCCGCGCGAACGACTACGCGACCTGGCCGCTCAAGCCGCTGGTAGAGCGCCGCCGTGCGGGCGGAGATCCGGTGTCGTTCGGCCATGCCGCCGCCGTCGCCGGCACCTGCGGCACCTGTCACACGAACACGCTGCCGTGAAGGTGACCTCGCTGCTCGCGCTCGTCGCATTCGCCTGTGGCACCGACGCGGGGCTGCCCGCCTCCAAGTGCGATGCCCCGCTCGATGTCGAACCGGTGGCGAGCGCAACTGCCGCCGACGTCCAGGCGATCCTCTCGCGATCGTGCGCCGTGGGTGGGTGCCATCTGAGCGCGCCAGGCGCGGGCGGTTTGGTGCTCGACGCCCGGTGGGCTGCGGCCGTGGTGGGGGTGCCGTCGAGGCAGAATCCGGCGGTGCCCCTGGTTGCCCCCGGCGATCCGCGCAGAAGCTGGCTGGTCGCCAAGCTCGTTCGGCCGTTCTGCGCCACCGGGTGCGACCCGTCCGCAGGGTGCGGCGGGCCCATGCCGCCGGGCGAGCCGGTGTCCCGAGCCGAGCTCTCGGTGATCGTGGGGTGGATCGCCGGCGGCGCGCGGTAGGTGGCGCCGCACCGGGCGACTCCGGGTTTTGAGTCGCCGAGGAACCTCTCTATAGTTCC
Source organism: Polyangiales bacterium (assembly GCA_038210445.1). Lineage (GTDB taxonomy): Bacteria > Myxococcota_A > Polyangia > Polyangiales > Polyangiaceae > JABFRG01. Next base: position 3,975 of record JBBQWQ010000103.1, on the reverse strand, counting down.
TCCCCATGGTCGCCTCTGTCCCGCCCGCCTCGCGCATTCCTCCCACCGGCACCGTGACCCAAGCGGAGCGTATGTTCCGTATCAACTGGATCGCCGCCGAGCTTCGTTCCCCCAGCGGAATTTCGCTGCACTCGCCCGACTACGCGTCACGGCTGGGGCACGCCGCGCGCATCGTCGATCTCCGCACCGAGGAGGAGCTGCTGGGGCCGCTTGGCTACATTCCGGGCTCCGACTGGATTCCGGCGGCAGAGGCCGTCGCCACGCTCGCCACCCAGGGTCCGGACGATCCCATCCTGCTCGTATCGCGCGGCGGCGAGCGCGCGGGCGACGTGGCGAAGGCCCTGGAAGACCGTGGCTTTCGTTTTGTCTCTGCGCTCATGGGCGGCATCGTCGCCTGGCGACAGGTGGGCTTCGCCACGGTGCGCGACGCAGCCATTGTTGGACGACGCGGTCAGCTCCGTGATCTCGGCGCGCGCTGGGTCTCGGAGAAGCGGCTGTTGGGGCGCGACGACATTGCGCGGCACGTGGGCGATCCGCTTTCGATTCGCTGGATCAAGCTGGCGGCGCTGCTGGTGAGCGGGCGCCTCTCCTGCGTAGATGGCCGCGACGACAGCGGGGTGATCGGCACGCCGGGCGGCGATGCGGGTGAGTTCCTGCTGGCCCTGGCTGCGCTCGAGCGCACCTCCGGCGTCCGCTTCGACGACGCCACGCTGCGCACCTTGCTGCTCCGGCGTCTCGACGCCTTCGGCAACTTCTACCTCCACTCCGACATCCAAGCATCGAATGCGCTCATCGGCGTACTGCGCGCCGATCGCCGCTTCGACGCGGCGCTGAAGGGCGTCTTCGAGGCGCTCGAGTGGCGCAAGTTCCTGGGCGATCCGCCACGCGAGGTGCAAGCTGCGCTGCTGGAGCACATGGTGGCGCCGGCGCACGTGGGCTGCGGGCACTTGCGACTCTCTATGCAGCGCGCAGGCGAGTACGGCGTGCGCCGGGAGCTGGTCGAGAGCTTCTTGCGCACCTTCTTCTCTCTGCGCTGGGAGGGCGTCGACGAGAACGAGGTGTCGGTGCTCCCCGGCGGCCATGCGGAGGGCGCTGTGGTCAACGTGCTGCTCGAGGACGAGCCCCAGGCCTTCGCGCGGATTCCGCTGGTTTCCCCCAATGCGCAGGGTTCGCAGATGTTCATCAATCACCCGCAGGTGAGCTGCTACCTGCGCGAGCAGCTGGTGTGCTTCTTCGGGGTGCAGCGCGACGTGGTTCAGCTCGGGCCGGGCGGCGAGGCTGCGCTCACCGCCGCGCTCGAGGAGATCGGCGGCGCGCAGCTGGGGGTGACGCTCTCGGCGCTCGCAGCCGGGTTGCCGGTGTTCGAGGTGACCTTCGGCGGAGGCGAAGCGCGCGTAGAGGCGCGCGGCGAGGTGCCCGCGCCCGCTACATGAGAATCCCCCGCTCGTCCGGGCCGGGAATCGCCGGTACTTCGGTTTCGCCCAGGCGCTGCCGCAGGTTGACCTCGATGGTGGTGGAGAGGGCCGACAGCGGCAACCCGTTGAAGAACAGGGTGAAGGGATCCTCGAGGACGCGGCCCGCCTCGCTGATGAGCGTGAAGGCGCCGCAGACCAGCAGGTTGATGGGTATCGTGACCCAGTCGAGGTCCTTCACCATGCCGAAGGGCAAAAGCACCCCAAGCGCCACGATCAGGCGTTCGGAGATGAAGGCGTAGCCCCGCGGGAAGGGCGTTCGCTTGATGCGCTCGCAGCCTCCCTGAACGTCGAGCAAGTTGGCCAGCGTCTGGTCCATGGCGAGAAGGCGCAGCTCGGGGAGCTTGCCCCCGTCGGCCAGCCCTACCAGGATCTCGCGCTCCCGGTGGAGGATGGCCGACGCCGGGTTGCGATCGCCTTTCCACGCCGCGCGCTCGGCCTCGGTGGTGGCGCCGCGCACCTTCTCGTCGCTCCACGGATCCTGCTCACGGAGCACGCATCGCAAAAGGTGCACGTAGGCAATCTGGAGGCGCACCAGCTCCTTGGCCTCGGCGGCCGGGACCGCGGTGGCGACCTGTGACCCGAAGTGGCGCGATGCGTTGACCAGCCGGCCCCACAGCTGCCGTCCCTCCCACCAGCGCGCGTAACACGAGTTGGTGCGGAAGCTCACGAAGATGCCGATGGCGCCGCCGGTCACCGCCAGCGGCAGCGTCGGCACCACCAGGTGGCTCCACCCTACGTACTGGTGGAGGGTCTGGGCGAGGATAGCGGCCGCTACGAACAGGGCCGCGCGTCTCCATTGCCAGGCCAGGAGCGAGAAGAGGGAAGGGCGATAGCTGACCATCATGGGCTTGGCGCGCAGCATGCCACGGGCCGCGCCTCTTGAGACCCCGGAGCGGCGGCCCCTCCAAAGAAGCGCCGAGATTTGTTAGCTTCGCCCGATGACCACCATCGTGCGCTCCCAGCGCGTCGTGCTCCCGGACTCCGTGAAGGCTGCATCGGTCCACATCGAGGGCGGTCGGATCGTGAAGGTGGGTCCCTGGGACGACGTGCCCGAGGGGGCTCCGCTCGACGATCTGGGCAGCCTCTATCTCTTGCCAGGGCTGGTGGACACGCACGTGCACATCAACGACCCCGGGCGCGCCGACTGGGAGGGCTTCGAGACCGCCACCCGCGCCGCGGCTGCCGGCGGCGTGACCACGCTCGTCGACATGCCCCTCAACAGCATCCCCTCGACGACGACGCCGGAGGCGGTGGCCCTCAAGGTGCGCGCCCTCGAGGCCAAGGCCAGCGTCGACGTGGGTCTGTGTGGGGGCTTGGTGCCGCAGAACGCCGCCCACGCGGATACGCTGTTTCGCGAGGGAATCCTGGCGTTCAAATGCTTTCTGGCGGAGTCGGGGGTCAACGAGTTCTCGCACGTTAGCGACGTGGAGCTGGCGACCGGCATGGCGCGCCTCGCAACGGTGGGCGCGCCGCTGTTCGTGCACGCCGAGCTGCCGGGCCCCCTCGACGAGGCAGAGAAGCGCCTCGGGATCGTCACCGCCGAGGACGCGCGGCGCTACGCCACGTACCTGGCCTCGCGACCCAAGTCGGCGGAGGATGCGGCGGTGGATCTGGTGGTGCGGACCGCCCAGGCGCGCGGGGCGCGGGCTCACATCGTTCACCTTTCGTCGGCCGATGCCCTCGACATTCTTCGCCGCGCCATGGACGCGCGCATCGACATCACCGCCGAGACCTGCCCGCACTACCTCACGCTGGCGGCGGAGGAGATCCCCGACGGCGCCACTGCATTCAAGTGCGCGCCGCCCATTCGCGACGCCCAGAACCGCGATCGCCTGTGGGCCGCCCTCGGCGAAGGGACCATCGTGCAGGTGGTCACCGATCACTCGCCCTCCACGCTCGACCTCAAGTGCAGCGGCTCGGGCGACTTCATGAAGGCCTGGGGCGGCATCGCGTCGCTCGAGATCGGCCTCTCGGTGGTGGCGCAGGAGGGGAAGAAGCGCGGCGTGCCCTTCGCCAGCGTGGTGCGCTGGATGAGCGCTGCGCCCGCCAAGCTCGCCGGGCTCGCCGGCAAGAAGGGCGAGATTCGCGTGGGGTGCGACGCCGATCTCGCGGTGTGGGACGAAGATGCGACGTTCACCGTCGACGCCATGAAGTTGCAGCACCGCAACCCCATCACGCCGTACGCCGCGCGCACACTCCAGGGGCGCGTGGTGCGCACGGTGCTCCGCGGCGAGACCATCTTCACCCGCGACGAACGCGGCGAAGCATCCTTCGGTCCGCGCCGCGGCACCTGGCTGCGACGTACCTAGGAGACTGGTGTTTTTGGCCGATACCTTCGGGATGCCGGCGTCGGACGTCCTCACGAACAGGAGTTCGCTCCGGGCGCTGCCCCCAGCGAACGCGCCTCCCTCGGTCTCGGCCAAAAACCCTCAGTCTCCTGCTTGGCGCGCTCCGCCGACGCGCAGCCTCCCGGACCGGAAGAGCCCGCTAGATCGCGAGA
>JBBQWQ010000102.1:0-16833 GCA_038210445.1 Polyangiales bacterium | reverse complement strand
GCGAGTACGCGACGCGAACGGCAACCTGGTGCTCGACGCCCGCGCTCCACTCGAATGGAGGTCCGACGAGTGCCACGGAACACCGGTCACCACGTCGATCTGAGGCGCTTCCGGGCAGCCGCGGAACGTTGATACTTCGCGTTCGGCAACGTCGCGGGCGCAAATGCGCACGGGCCGTCAAGCGCGTAGCTGCGCGAGGTTCTATCGATATCTGGGTAACCCGGAGGAACCCATGAACGTACAGAACACGCAGCAACCCGCAGACAGGGTGGTCATCGGCCTGGGGGTGCGCACCTCGCTTTCCGGCGCGCCTACCGACATTCCCGCGCTCTGGCAGCGCGTGATGCACGAAGGCTCGCTCGAAAGAGTGCAGCGGCTGACCACAGACGAAAATGTATATGCAGTTTACACAGACTACGAGAGCGACTATCGCGGCGCCTACACCATGGTTATCGGCGTAGCGGTCGACGCCGCCACGCCGGTGCCCGAAGGCATGCAGCGCGCGGTGGTTCCCGCCGGCGCCTACGCCGCCGTTCGCGCCGAAGGCCCGCCCAAAGAGGCTATTTGGGGGGCCTGGCGCTTCTTCTGGGAGGAGTGGCTGCAGCGGAGCGAGCGCCGCTACGCCGCCGACTTCGAACGCTACGATCCCGCAGCGCTCGCCGGCCTCGCGCAGAACCACGTCGCAGTCGACGTGGTGGTGGGAATCAGGAGCGGCCCATGAGCGTAACGCGGGCCTTGCCGCCCCCGGGCAGGTCGACGTAGCGGAACTCCACGCGCTTGATGGTGCGCTTGTTGCCGGGCAGGTCGATGACGCGGCTGGCGCTGTTCTTGTCGAACACCAGCCGCGTCTTGGGCTCGAACGTCTCGCCGTTGCCGAATACCACCTTCACGTCGAGCATCACCATGGCGCTCCCCTCCACCTTGATCTGTATCGCGGTGAAGACGCCGTCGGCGCGCCCTACGGCAATGGCGTCGCGATCGACCTTGGCGTCTACCGTGCGCTCGCCCAGCTGCTCCCAGCTCGGAATCTGGTGGCCCATGAGCGTAACGCGGGCCTTGCCGCCGCCGGGCAGGTCGACGTAGCGAAACTCCACGCGCTTGATGGTGCGCTTGTTGCCGGGTAGGTCGATGACGCGGCTGGCGCTGTTCTTGTCGAACACCAGCCGCGTCTTGGGCTCGAACGTCTCGCCGTTGCCGAATACCACTTTGATGTCGAGCATCACCAGAGCGCTGCCCTCCACTTTGATCTGCATCGCGTCGAAGACGCCGTCCTCGCGCTCTACGGCAATGACATCGCGATCGACCTTCGCGTCCACCGTGCGTTCTCCCAGCTGTTCCCAGCGCCCCTGCGCGGCGGCGGCGGGCGGCGCGTCGGCGCGAGCCTGCGGTGCGACGCCGGCGAATCCGGCGAACAGGGAGAAGGCGAGGATGGGGGCAAGACTGATGCGCATGAAGAGTGCTCCGGGTTCGAGTTTGCAAGGAGGCGCGGGGCAGGAACCTGCCGGCGCTCCCTTCCTGGTTCGCAAGCGCCGTGCCCCGCAGCGCGCTCCGCTGACCCTCGATTTTTACGCAGATTTCGTGGGTCGAGGGGCAACCGGGGCGGACAAGGCGCCCCCCCATGATCGCCAAGCTCATCCCATGATCGCCGCGATCACACCCCGAATCCCCGTGCGATTCTCGGTTCTTCGGGAACGAGACGCGACGCCGGCTGCGCGATGCTCGAGATGCGAGCGCCATGCCAGCGAGCGACTACTCGGCGATGCGAACGCGGACCTCGGTGCGAAGCTCCGACTCCGGCTTGCACGACGGATCGTCGAGATAGTGCTCGACCACTGCGTCGGTGGCGAGCTCGTAGCCGCTCTCGGGAAACCAGCGTCCGATCACGTCGAGATAGGTTTCGTGGAGCCGGTGATAGGGCCCCACGTGCAGGCCGACGGCGTACGTGCCGGCGGGGATCTGGGTGATGGCCAGCCCCGGGCTCGTCGACGCGAAACCTGGGGGCACCACCACGGCGGCATCGAAGCGTAGGTTGGGCTCGCTTGTGACCTCGGGATCGTCGGGGCAAATGCCATAGAGCGGAGCCCCCGCCAACCCGTGCGCGGCTGCCCAGGCCAGCATGCGGGCCCAGGTCTCGCCCACCATGGCGTAGCTGCCGCGATGACGCATGCATACCACATGCAATTCACCGAAGGTACGCACCGACACCGGCGCTGCGGGCCGCGCGATGCGCTCGGCTTGCCAGTCGACCGCCCGCGGCGCTGGCCGACCGCCCGCCCCGCCTGCCCCGCCTGCCCCGCCTGCCCGCTCGCGATAGGTCGAAGGCGCCTCGCCGAAACGCCCCTGAAAAGCTCGGGTGAAGGCCTCGTGCGACTCGTAGCCGGCCTCCATCGCCAGGTCGAGGAGCCGCGCCGTGTCGCTTGCATTCCGCAGACGTCGCGCGGCTCGCTCCAGGCGCAGGCGCCGCAGGTGCTGCATGATCGTCTCGCCCAGCTGCCCGCGGAACACGCGGTGAAAGTGGTGGAGCGAGAGGTGCGCGGTACGCGCCAGCGTAGCCGGGTCTACCTTTGCATCGAGGTTGCGCTCGAGGTAGCGCTCCACCCGCGCGATGCGCGCTGCGTAGTCCTCGCGGGTGCTCTCGCGCAGCGCCATGCTTGTCGGTCTAGCACGATGTGCCGCCGAATTCGGGGGAGGCAGCGGCGAATCCCCGCGAAGCTAGCGCCCGAGGCGCCGGTGCACTGGTGTAGGCTCCCCCCCATGCGACACTTGGGCGTGGTGTGTTTGGCGATAGCTACCTCCGTCGTCGGCTGCGGTGGGTGTCGTGATGGCCAGCCGCCTACACCGACGAAGGGGGCGACGGAACCGGAGCGCGCGCCGGCGCCTACGGGTAGCGCGCGCGACGACCGCACGGTGCGGCCGGTTCCGGATCCCGATGGCGCGTGGCCCCATCCCCGGGTGCTGCTTTCCGCGGCGCGCGTTGCCGAGCTCACCCGCGTCGCCACCCCCGGAAACCCGGCGTTCGTGCGATTGCGCGGCGGATGCGACCGAGCCGTGGCCAAGAAAATCGACCCCGGCTTCGAGGCAGAAGCGTGGGCCCACGCGGCGGCAGATCTCGCGCTCTGCGCGCTGGTAACCCACGAAGCGGGCTACGCCAAGGCAGCCGTAGGCTACGCGCTCGCCCTGGTGGACGACGCAGAGAGCGTGGGCGACCACAAGGGCGGCGACGACGTGGTGGCGCGGCTGGGTGGCGGTTCCATCGGCAACCGCGGCGTGTTCGCGGCGCTGGTGTACGACTGGCTTCACGACGATGCGGCGCTCGACGACGCCGCCAAGAAGAAGATCGTGGGGCGCGTATACGCGTACCTCACGGGATACCGGAAGGCCGGCGCGCGGAACGGAGACGCAGCCAGCAGCCTCTACATGGGCCACTTTGCCACCGCCGCGGTGGCCGGGCCCGCCTTCGCCGGCGACGATCCGCGCGCAGGCGAGTTGCGGGGCATCGCGCGCAAGATGTGGGCGAGCGAGATCGTCCCCACCTTCGCCAAGAAGCTCGCGGGTGGCGACTTCGCCGAGGGCTGGCAATACGCGAAGACCGTAGCGCCGGCCCTTTCCATGCACGTCGACGCCGAATCGCGCGCACCAGGCGGCACGCCGGGCATCGCCGACGAGCTGCCCTGGCTGCGAGAGACCATCGTCTTTCAAACCCATGCGCTTCACCCGAGCGGCGGGTTCATGTTCGATGGCGGCGATTGGAGCCGCAAGCCGGCGCGCCCTTCGGCGGCGCCTTTCTGGGCGCTCTCGGTGGCGATGCCCGACCTCGACGCACAGAGGCGCGCGCTCTTTCTCGGGCGCCAAGCGGGCGAGGCCGACGATCCGCTGTGGCACTGGCTCGCCTTCTTGGCCGACGTTCCCGGCAAGGCCGCAGACGATCCCCGGAAAGGCGTGACCAGCCACTTCGCCAAAGGCACCGGCACCGTCTTGGCCCGCACCGACTGGACCAAAGATGCCACCTGGGCCACCCTCAGCGCGTCGCCGTTCTACGCCGATCACCAGCACCTCGACCAAGGGCACTTCGAGGTAGTGCGGGGTCGCGATCGCCTGCTGGTCGACCCCAGTGGCCACGGCTCGAAGGCCACCATGAGCCACAACACGCTGCTGATAGACGACGGCGGCGACAACATGCCCAAGGCGCCCAACCAGTATGTGTATGGTGCATTGGCTGGGGTTGCCCGCTTCGACGAGAGCGCGCGCTACGTATACGGGCTGGCGACCTTCGGCTCCGCCTACGACGCCGACCCCGAAGACACGTCGAAGGACCACTCGGTGGTCCGCGCCGAGCGCGAATGGTTCTTCTCGCGAGGCATCGGTGGCGGGGGCGCCGCGCGATTGATCCTCTACGATCGCGTGACCCTGGCCAAGCCCGGCTACGCCGTCACCTGGGTCGCCCACGCCGGCGACGCCCCCACCATCAGCGAAAACAAGGCGCGCATCGTGGTCGGCAGCTCCAGCGCGCAGCTGACGACGTTGCTCCCCACGGCGAGCACCTTCGGGGTAGCGCGCGAGCCCTCGCTCACCACCGACGACCCTTTCATGAAGAACGATCCTGCGGAGGGCGTCGCCGGCATTCGCCTGGAGACCGCCTCACCCAAGGGTGACGTGGAGCGCCGCTTCCTCCACACCATCGTCGTCGGTGCGAGCGCAGGCGCGGCCACCGCCACCGCCACCGCCCTGCCCGAGCTGCTCTCCGGCAGCGGCGCCGACGGCGCGCGCATCGACGACGAGGTGTACATGTTCGCGCGGAGCGGCGCGCAGAACGCCGCAATCAAGCTCGACTACGTGCTCCCGAAGGCGCCCGGTCGCCCCTTGACCCACTACGTCGTGGGGCTGCCACCGCGCGCAGCTTTCAAGGTGAGCGCCGCCCCAGAGGGTGCAGGATGCAAGTTCTTCCTGACCCTCGTCTCCGGGGCCAGCGCGTCGTCGAATGCGGCAGGCATTCTCACGCTGCGCAGCGAGGCCTGCGCGCTTCGCTAGCGGCAAAAAGCGTGTGTCAAATATGTACTTTTGACATATATGACACACCATTTTGCCACACTGAGGCATTTTGCGCCACTCTGCGATGCGTGTTTGGAAGAGCCTTTGGCCTATGATTCCAGCATGTTGACGCAGGGGTAGGCGGGTGTGGTCCGCATGTTGCTCGGGGCCGGACTCATACCGACCCGCCTTGGAGGATTCTCATGCTGAATGTTCGCGCCCTTTCCGTCGTGTTTGCCATCTGTGGAGCCGTTGCCTGTGGCGGTGAGAGCAAGCCCGCCAACGATCCCAGCACCGAGAACACCACCGGCGCCTCTGGCACCACCGATCCGGCCAAGACCGGCTCGACCGACACCGCCACGCCCGCTGCCGACCCCAACGCGAAGCCGGCCGACGTGACCGGCACCGCGCCCGCGGCGACCCCCGCCACCGGCAACACCGCCATGAACACCGCCGGCACCCCCGCCGACCCGGAAGCCGACAAGAAGCTCTCGGCCGCGGTGCAGAAGACCCTCGAGAGCGACAAGAAGCTCTCGGCCGCCGCCAAGACCATCAGCATCGCTGCCAGCGGCGCCAAGGTGACGCTCACCGGAACCGTCAAGTCGGAAGCGGAGAAGACCGCGGTCGCCACCAAGGCCAAGGCCACGCCCGGCGTCACCGACGTCGACAACCAGCTCGAAGTGAAGAGCGCCGCCAAGAAGAAGTGAGGTCCTCGACCTTACTCGACGAACGACGCGGCGCTGCGTAGCGCTTCTCGGGTCTCCGCGAATTGCTTCGCAAACCCCTTGGAGCTCTCGAGTGCCGCAGCAAGGGCCCGGGCGTCAGCGACGCTCGGGTCTTTTCGCATTTCCCACGGGTCCTCGAACACCAGACGGGTGGCGCCGATGGAGAGCGAGGGGAACGCGCCGTCGGCCACCTCGCCCACGCCCACCACCAGGAGCCGCGTCCACAGCTCGCGCATGGCGCGGGTGTAAACACCTTCGCGTTCACGGCCGCGCATGCCCGCGCGCTCACGCAGCACCTTGGTCGACTGCGGTGAGTCGTCTTCGAGAATTTCGAGCAGCTCTCGCGCCTCGCGCGAAAGGCGCACGGTGGGCTCGGCGATCTCGGTGAACGAAGCGAGCATACCGCGAAAGACCGGGTGCGAGAACAGCGTGGCCCGGCCCCGGTACCACTTGCCGTACGCCACCCTGCGCGACGCGGCGAGCCGCTCCCGCAGGCGCCACAGGTCGACCACGCGGCCATCTGCGCTCTGGTCCCAGTCCCATCGCATTTTGCGTGCAGGATACATTTTTCCCCAGAGCGAGGGCGGCTCCGCGCGGTTCTGGTTGGGGAACACCAGAAGGATGCCGGCCTCTTCCACGGTGCAGACGGCGGCATCGAGGTTCATGCGACGATGGTAGCGCACACTTCTTGGCGCAGCGCGTGATCGCCGACGAACGTGGGGGCGACGAACTTCGACAGGTAGGCGTTCGAAGCCCCTTCGCGATCGTCGATTCTCGTCAGACCTCGACACGCGAAATGGTTGGTCGAAGTCCTTGTGCGAGGGGGTTTGGCGTGCGACCTGATGGAGAGCGGCGCCATCTCGATGCACGCGCTGCCCATCGCACGGAGAACCCGAACCATGCCCACCACGCCTCGTCGCGATAGCGATCGCCATCCGGAGCTCCGCGACGGAGCCGCACCCAACGGCCGGCCATCGCAGGGGCGGCCACATCGCCGCCGGTCGGTGGTCGCCGCGCAAGTGCTGGGCAGCCTGGTGCTCGTTGCGTCGCTGGCCTTTGCCCAGCGACCACCGCCGCCGGGCGCGCCGGGAGCGCCGGTGATTCCCAAGGGGCCGCAGATCGAAGCCTGCACGCAGCTGGTCATGGACGGCAAGGCGGTCCGCATCACCATGGTGGCAACGGCCACCGGCCCAACGACGGTGCAGCTCTCCTGGCAAGGGTACCCCGGTGAGTACGTGATCTCCGGCGCCATGGCGGCGACGGTGCAGGTGGTGGAATCACGACTGCTCAAGACCCCGCGAGGAAGCGCTCCGCTGCCGCCGCAGCTGGAGTCGGCGACGATTGCCCACTACGGCGCGCAACCGGACTTCAAGAGCACGTATACGGTCTCCGCGAAGCTGACCGACGGGCGCATCGGATGCGGCGCCACGTCGGTGAAGACGCCTCCGTTTCCGCAGGTTACGCCGCCCGCCGTACTTCCGAAGAATCCGCGGCCGCCGCCGCCGCTGGCGGGCTGGGTCGACCTGCATACCCACCCCATGTCGAACCTGGCCTTCGGGGGGCTCATTTTCCACGGAGGCCCCGACGTCGGCGCCGTACTGCCGCGCGACGCAGCATGCAAGAAGACCATCGCTACGTCGCGTGACCACGCCTTGGGACCGGTGGGCACCTGCGGCGATGTCATCAACGGCGCCGTGAGCGCACTCGCAGGCGCTGGATTCCCGGGAGCCCGCGTCGCTGGCTCGCCAGACTTCCTCACCTGGCCGAGCTGGGACGACAAGTGGAACCAGAAGATGTGGTTCGAGTGGATCGCCCGCGCGCGCGACGGAGGCTTGCGCGTCATGGTCGCACTTGCCCACAACAACTCCACCTTGGCCAAGGCCCGCGGCGGCCCGTTGCCCAAGAACGATAAAGACTCGGGCGACCTTCAAATCGACGAAATCAAGCGCTTCGTCGCCAATCACCCGACGCTCATGGAGCTCGCCAAGAGCGCCGCCGACATTCCACGCATCGCCAAGAGCGACCGAATCGCGGTGGTACTGGGCGTGGAGCTCGACCGCATCGGCGACTTTCCGACGACGCCGGGCGCGACCACCCTCACGCAGATAGGCGACGAAATCGATCGCTTGTACAGGAAAGATGTACGGTACATCTTTCCCGTCCATCTCACGGACAATGCCTTCGGCGGATCTGCCGTCTACAGCCCCATGTTCAACGCGGCCAACTTCGACCAGGCCGGCTCTCTGTACAAGATTGAATGCGCGCCCTGCGGCGACGAAATTGGCTTCAAAATGCCGATTTCGGGGCAAACCTTGAACCTCGGATTCGTACAGATTCCGGTCCCGCTGCCGCCCCCCATCTGCAATGGGCCGCAAGCTGCGTCGTGCCCGCAAACCGGGCACCGCAACCAGGTGGGAATGAATCCATTCGGAGAGTTCGCGGTACGAAAGATGATGCAGCTGGGCATGCTGGTCGACATCGACCACATGTCGCAGCAGACCGCGGAGCGTGCCCTGTGGATCGCAGAGACCTTGGTATCGCACGGTGGATATCCGCTCTTGTCGGGCCACTCCGCAGTTCGCGAACAGAACGTGCCCGGCGCGAGCAGTGAAGCCGCTCGCTCCGTGGCCCAGCTCAAGCGCATTGGCAAGCTCGGGGGCATGTTCGGATTGGGCACCGACGGCACCGACGCCTTCGACTGGGCGCGACGCTACATGGTAGCCACCACGGCCATGGGGGCTTCGCGACCGGGGAGCGTTGCTTTCGGCACCGACATGAACTCGCTCGTCGCCGCGCCCAAACCACCCGCCGCATCGGGCCGCACCTGGACGGTTGGCTACTCGAGCGCCAATCCGGCCAGCACCACGGGAACGCGTACTTGGGACTACCAGAAGGAAGGCGTCGCGCACTACGGCATGATGAAAGACTTCGTTCAGGACGTGCGTACGGCGCCCTCGAGCGCGACCAAGAGCATTCCCGGCACGCAGCTCGTCGACGACAACCTTGCGCGCAGTGCTGACTACTTCTGGCATATGTGGGAACGCTGCGAAGCGCAAAAAGCGTACGTGCCCTAGCCCTCTCCCTTTCGCCCCCAAAAGCGCCTACAGCACGGCGCAGTGTCACGCGGCCGGAACGTTGAATCGCAGCGTGGGCTTCCCGGCGGCGACCGCGAAAGCCGCGGACGTGAGCGACATGTTCAAGTGCGAGCAGGCCTCGATGGGCCATCCGAATCATGACGGGGCCCAGGCCTACGCGACGGCGATCAAGACCGCGCTGACCTCGCACGTTCCGCATAACGGAGACTTGCGCGCCGACGCCAACGCGTCGTGGTCGATGTCGATCGGTTGGCCGTCCGAGCCCGAGCGGTCTACCTCCACCACGTCAACCGCCGCGACCGAATCGATATCGCTTCGGCGCTGACCCAACTACGTGTAGTCAACACTTACTTCCCCCGCACGCGTCGCCTCGACATGCGACATACCTTACGAGGCGCCGACGCCGGAGGAGAGCGCAGGGGGCGCTCGCTCAGGGCGTGCCGTCGCACACGAGGTGGCCGCAGGTGTGCCGACCCGCGGCGCATCCGCCGCCTTCGTAGTGGCAGCCCTCGGGCGGCGCGGCGCACATGGGGATGGGGCCCGTGCAGCGATCGAGGAACTCGGGCTCGCACACCAGGCCGGGGCAGGCCTCGTAGGGCTGGTAGCGGGTGACTTGGTGGTAGCCCTCGCCGCACAGGCGCATGATCTTGGGGCACGCGCGGGGCGTGAAGCAGCCGGCGAGGACCTGGCACGAGCTCACGTCGAGATCGTAGCCGGCGACGGTGCCGCCCGCGCACTTGGGGAGCGCGGGCGCCGCGCAAGTGGCGCGGACGTCGGGCAGCTTCACGAACACCTGCGAGACGTCGTAGTTGCGTTCGTATCCGCCAGGTTGCTTGACGCCCTGCGCAGTGCGCGCGGCGACGATGGCGCCTTGGTTGTCGATGCGATCGCGGAGCCACTCGGGGTTCAGGGCGGCCGATGCCACGGCAGAAGTGTCGACGCTGGTGAGCGAGGTCTTGGTGCCGGTGTTAAGCCGCGTGGCGGTGAACTGGTTGCAGGGAGCCGTGATGCAGCGGATGGGCACGTACGCGATGGTGGCGAAGCCATCGCCCGCATCGACGGTGAAGCCCGGAAGGCCGCGGTAGGCCGTGCTCACCAGAAACGCGCGCGTGCCAGAGGACGCGCTCAGGGGACCCAGCTTGCCCTTGAGGACCAGCTCCTGGGCCGGGGCGTCGCGGAACTGCTCCTGCGCGAGCAGGTCGAGACGCGAGACGTCGAGGCCCGAGACGTACGACTCCGCGGTGCGGCGGTTGGCATCTTTGAGCCAGAAGCCGCCACAGCGGGGCGCGGCGCACTTGCGATCGTCGTGACGGAGGACCACGAAGGTCTCGCGGCCGGCGGAGAGATCGTCACGCGTCTCGTCGGCGTCGTCCTGCACGTCGCTCGCGGCGCCCGCACAACCGGCCAACAGACCCACGAGCCCCACCGCGCCGAACATCGATGCCTTCATTGAGTGGCGGTATAGGTGCGATAGGGCCATCGGTCCACCGACATTTTCGCCCAGCCCGCAAAGTGCCGCCGTCGTTGGATTTGTTGGAGAACGCAGCGCATTGACAACATAGCACGCCAGCTATATAGCCTATGAGCTATGGAATCCACGGCGCGCCTCGACCTTGTGTTCGCAGCTCTGGCCGACCCGACGCGTCGCGCGATTCTGGCGCGTCTTGCGAGCGGCCCCAGCACCGTGTCGGAGCTGGCAGCGCCCTTCGATATGGCGCAGCCGAGCATCTCGCGGCACCTGAAGGTCCTCGAAGACGCGGGGCTCATCGCCCAAGGGCGCGACGCGCAAAGGCGTCCGCGAACCCTGGTGCTCGGAGGGCCCCTGCGTGACGTCGACGTGTGGCTCGGGCCGTTTCGGGAGCAGTGGGAGCGCCGCTTCGACCGACTCGAGGGGATGCTCGAAACGAAGAAGCGAACGAGACAAGAAGCGACTGAACCCATGAAAGAAACGAAGGCAAAGAAATGAGCAACGCAACCATCGACCGCGAAACCCTCACCATCACGTTCGAGCGTACACTGCACGCCTCGCGCGAAGACGTGTTCGACGCGTGGACGCGCCCGGAGGAGATCGCAGAGTGGTGGGACCCGACCGGGGCCCGCCTGGCAAAGTGCGAGATCGACCTTCGCGTCGGCGGCGCCTTCCTGTTCGAAAATAGCAGCGCGCACGGCCCTGCCTTCGCGGGGGTCTATCGGGTGGTGGAGCGCCCGGGAAAGCTGGTGTTCGACGCGCTCGGATCGGTGGGAACGGTTGCGCTCACGGCGAAAGGCGAGGCGACGCACATGCGCGTCGACATCTGCTGCGCTTCCGCCGAGCACCTGGAGCAGTTCGTGAAGATGGGCGTGCACACTGGCACCGACCGTACGCTCGACAACCTTGCGGCGCGCTTTCCCAGGACATAGACCGTCGGGCTCACGCGCGTGGCAAACGCAACGTGGCGGTGGTGCCCCCGCCGAGCTGACTCTCGAGCCGTAGCTGGCCTCCGTGCGCCTCGGCCACGCGCTTCACGAAGGCGAGGCCCAGGCCCCTGCCCTCGCCTTTGGTAGAGAAGCCGAAGACCACCGCGCGCTCGCGATCGCGCGGCGACATGCCGGGTCCGTTGTCTTGCACCGACACGCACAGAAAGCCCGGCTGCAGCGCCACCTCGATGACCACCCGAGGTGCCTCGCCGCCGGCGAGCGCATCGACCGCATTGGAAACGAGATTCTCGAGGGCGCTCTCCAGCAGCGACGCGTCGACCGCGAGCAGAGCCGAGGGCGGCGTGCGATCTTCCACTGCGAGCTGCGGGTGCGACGAGAAGCGGGCCTGCGCCACCCGGCGCAGCAGCGCGGCAACGTCGATGGGCCGTAGCTCGAGCTCGAAGCGCCCGAGCTTCTCGTAGCGTTCCACGAGCCGCAGCAGGCGCAAGCCTTGCTCGCGGACCAGGCCTGCGTAGTCGGCTATCTCGGCCGTGTCGAGGCGCGCCGGATCAGCCAGCAACTCGGTGGCGCCCAGCAGCGCGGCCAGGGGATTCTTCAGATCGTGGGCCATCTGCGCGCTCATGCGACCCATCGTGACGAACCGCGCGCGCCCCTCGGCCTCGGCGCGCGTGGCGCGGGTGAGCTCACGAATGCCGAGGACCATCCACGTCGCAGCGAGCACGGCGAGCACCCACAGAGCGCCCTGCGGCGCGCCCCCGAAGAGCAGCGCCAGGAACGAGAGCGCGAGCACCACGAACGCCCCGGCGAAGGCGCGGCCGTTCCCTGCCATTCCGGCGAGGAGCCCCTGCCGGGTGACCGCCACCGCCAATAGCCCCAGCGCGAACAGCGATCCGAGCGCCGCGATGCCGCCGCGATCGAAGGGTGGCGGCAGCAGCAGGTCGAGCAATCCTGCGGCGCCGCCCACCGACCAAGCCCAGATGATCGCCCGCGTACGCGACCGTTCGGCAGCGTCGACCGCCTCGCCAAGGGCCCGCCGCAAGAGCGCCAGCGCCGCGCACAGGCAAAGCAAGATGAGGACGCTAACGCCCTTGGAGAATCCATCCGACTCCACCAGCGTGTGCAAGCGCACCGAAACGGCAGACCCCAGCGTGAGCGCCGCGCCCAGCGCGAAGATGGCCGCGACGACCGAGAGCGCCCGGCGCAGCTCGGCGAAGCGCCCCACGAAGCGCACGGTCACGTGGAGCGCGGCCAGCGAGCCGAGGAGCGTACAGGTCTGGTCGACCGCCCGCGCCGCGGAAATGCCGGTTTGGTGATGCACGAACGAAGCGCCGGTGAGACCGGCGAAGTTGGCGCACAAGAGCAGGAGCGACGTGCGCAGCGGGCTGCGCGGCCCTCGAAGCACGAGCACGCCCAGGAGCAGGCTCGCGCCGAACGACACCAAGAAGAACGCGTCGTTCAGCCGAGAGAAGGGCATCCGCCCGGAGAGCTTCGCAAGGTTCGCACGTCGCCGAAAGGGCTCTCACGAAAAAGCGCTGAATTCCCCGAGAAATGGCATGCTCCAGCCATGAACGCTCCGATCGTCGTGGTCGAGGACGACACCGCCGTGGGCCGGGTGGTGGTGGGCCTCCTGAAGAAGCGCGGCCACGCAGCCACGTTGTTCCCCTCGGCGGAGGGCGCGCTGGCACACCTGCGCGCCCACGACGCGAGCCTGGTGCTCACCGATCTGCGCCTGGGCGGTCGAGATGGCTTGTGGCTGCTGGGAGAAGTCGCCCGCGAAACGCCGGGGCTCCCGGTGGTGCTCATGACCGCGCACGGGAGCATTCCGCTGGCGGTGGAGGCGATGCGAAGGGGCGCTCGCGATTTCGTCACCAAGCCGTTCTCGGAGGACGAGATCGCGTTCGTGGTGGAGAAAGCTCTGGCGCAAGGCAGCGAACGCACCGCGGCGGCGAGCGGCGGCCTCGATGGAGAGAGCGACGCCATCGCCGCCGTGCGGACGCTCATCGCGCGGGTCGCCAAGACCAACGCATCGGTGCTGCTCCTGGGCGAGAGCGGCACCGGCAAGGAAGTGGCAGCGCGCAGCATTCACGCGGAGAGCCCGCGAAGAGATGGCCCGTTCGTGGCCGTGCATTGCGCGGCGCTGCCGGAGGCGCTCCTGGAGAGCGAGCTCTTCGGTCACGAGAAGGGCGCATTCTCCGGCGCCATCGCTCGCAAGCCCGGCCGCTTCGAGCTGGCCCACGGCGGCACGCTCTTTCTCGACGAGATGGGCGACATTCCGCTCTCGATGCAGGTGAAGCTCCTTCGCGCACTGCAGGAGCGGCAGTTCGACCGCGTGGGCGGCACCGAGCCGGTGACCGTCGACGTGCGCGTGGTGGCGGCTACCCATCGTGATCTCGAGGCCATGGTGGCCGCGGGTACGTTCCGGCAAGATCTGTTCTATCGGCTCAACGTGCTTCCCATCGTCATGCCGCGGCTGGCCGAGCGCAAACGCGACGTGCGCATGCTCGCGCGGGCGTTTCTGGCGCGCTTCTGCCGCGAGCAGGGGCGGAGCCACATGGAGCTCACCGAAGAAGGGCTGGCGGCGCTCGAAGGCCACCCATTTCCCGGCAACGTGCGCGAGCTCTCCAACTTCGCGGAGCGCCTGGTGGTGCTCTGCGATAGCCCGCAGGTGGGCGAAGACGAGGTGCGGCTGCACCTCGCCAACGGGCGCACCGAGGCGCGGCCGAGCGCAAAGCCCTCCGGCTCCGGCGCGACCTCCGGTGGAACGCTCTCCGACTCACGCGCCGACGCCGAGCGCGCCGCCATCGTGCAAGCCCTGGCGAGGAGCCACAACAACCGCACCCTCGCCGCGCGCGTCCTCGGCATCAGCCGCCGCACCCTCTACAACCGCATCGACGCCCTGGGCATCGACTGAGCGCGCTCGGGCGCGGCGCAACCGGACAAAGCAATGGCGTGCGCGCACAACTGTTTCGATCACTGACCCAGTTGACACTACCCGGACCCCAGCTAGCTTCCGCGCATGCCTTATTCACCGCTTCCTTTGGGTACTTTCCGTTCACGCTCGAGGCACGTTGGTTTCGCGCTTGGTGTCCTCGCCACATGTGCAGCGCTGACCCCGTTCGTTTCCGCGTGCTCCGAAGACCCGAGCTCGGTCTCGAGCACACCCCGGCCGCCTCCCACAGACCGCGACGGCGGCCCGTCCTTTCCCCCAGATCCGCCGCCGCTCCCCGACGCTGCGACGCCGATCGGGCCAGGCACGCTGGTATTTCCGGGTCAGGTCGAGGTCGTCGGCGCCACCGAAGACGGCGTCCTCGCGTATTTCATCAGGGAGAACGGCTCTCAACGGTTCGAGGTCTACGACACCCAGTCGAAGGTGCGAACGGTATTGGCCCCGTTCGCCGCCAACTCGGATCGCGCGGTCGTTGCGGGCAAGGTCGTCGCCCACTGGGGTTCGACCCGCGCCCCCTTCGCACACGGCTCTCTCACCCTCTGGACGCAGGCCACCGGGTCGCAAGTGGTGCCGGGCAGAGACTCGATTGGCGGCGTGCTCGCGGTGAACGAGGACTCGACGCGGGCGGCCATCTCCTTCGGACCGTATTCGAGCGGGAGCATTACCAACGTCGCCATCGTGAAGCTCGGCTCGGCCGAGCCTCCCACCATCGTCGCGCCCGACGTCGGGGTCGGATGCTTCGTCTCCTTTCGCTTCGCCGGTATGCGCCTCTTCACCTCGACCTGCCGCAACACGGTCGCCACGGCCACCGTGCGCGGGTTCGACCCTCTGGGGCAGCCCGCATTCGTGCGCGAGGGTCAGATGCCCACCTTCACGACGAGCGCGAAGGGCGAGTACGCAGCCACGGTGTCGGCGACGGGCGAGCTGAGCTTGGTCGACGTGGCGGTGGGAACCACGACCCGCGTGTCTACGGAAGCGCAGTCGGCGCTGCTCTCGCCGGACGCAACCTCGCTGTTCTTCACGACGCAAGCCAAGGCGCTACGTCGCGCGTCCACCACCAGCCCCCAAACGACCGCGGAAATACGCCCTTCCGGGGTGCGCGACATCCTCGCCCTCGCGCCCGACCAAAGCGCCGTCATGGTCTCGTCCGACGCGGTAGTGACCGGCACGGGAATCAACCTCAAGGTCAACTACGCGATGGACCTGGTGTCGCTCACACCGCCCTATGCGACGACCACGCTCCTCGCCACGCCCACCGGTGCGCCGTGGGGGTTCTCTCCCTCGAGCAAGCACGCGATCTACGTCACCGACATTGGCAAGAGCGCGCTCGACCCCAAGCTTCGCGCCACGCCCGTGGCGGGGGGTGCGGAGATCGTGCTCGGCAGCAACGGAGCTTTCGCTACCCGCGTCGCGGGCTCGAGTGAGCTCATCGTGTCCGAGTACACCGCGAGCTTCCAACACGACCTCACGCTCGTCGACCTCGAGAAGGGCGCTGCACCGAAGCGCATCGCCACCGAAGTGGGCTTCCCGGTCGTCGTCGGCAGGACGGTATACGTAGGCTTCGAGAGCGTGGGACTCCACGCCATCGCGCTTCCGCCGCTCCCGTAGCTGCTTGCGTCGGCGCGTGCCTCAGGTAGAGCTCATGCGCGGGTCGGGCGCGTATGCCTTGCCGGGCGTGCCGCCGATGAACTGGCTGTCCGCTGCGAACTGCAGAAACCCCCCGTCCTCATTCATCCGATGAGACTACCCGCTGACCGGCGAACGACGCAAAAAACCCCGGGGCCTCTTGCGAGGCGCCGGGGTCTTGGTTCGCTAGCGTGAGCTAACGGTGGGGATCAGAAGTCGCCGTGGCCGTGGCCCGCGTGACCGCCGCCGCCATGACCCTTGTCGTCCTTCGGGCGCTCGGCAACGAGGCACTCGGTGGTGAGCATGAGGCTGGCGACCGAGGCCGCGTTCTGCAGGGCAGAGCGCACGACCTTGACCGGGTCGATGACGCCTTGGCTGAGGAGGTTGCCCCAGCTGTCGGTGGCGGCGTTGTAGCCGTAGTCGTCTTTGCCTTCTTTGACCTTGTTCACCACGATGGAGCCTTCGAGGCCCGCGTTGGCGACGATCTGGCGGAGGGGTTCCTCCACGGCGCGGCGGATGATGGAGACGCCGAACTTCTGCTCGTCGTTCACCTTGAGGTTGTCGAGGGAAGAGAGCGCGCGGATGAGCGCGACGCCGCCGCCGGGGACGATGCCTTCTTCGACGGCCGCGCGGGTAGCGTGGAGCGCGTCTTCGACGCGGGCCTTCTTCTCCTTCTTCTCGGTCTGGGTGGCCGCGGCGTCCTTGACGACGGCGACGGCGCCGACGAGCTTGGCAAGGCGCTCCTGGAGCTTCTCGCGGTCGTAGTCGCTGGTCGTGATGTCGATCTCGCGGCGGATCTGAGCGATGCGGCCCTGAATGGCCTTGCTCTCGCCGGCGCCTTCGATAATCGTCGTATTGTCGTTGTCAATGCGGACAAGCTTGGCCTGGCCGAGCTGGCTGACCTCGATCTTGTCGAGTTCAACGCCCAGATCCTTCATGATCGCCTCGCCGCCGGTGAGGATCGCAATATCCTCAAGCATCGCCTTGCGGCGAT
>JBBQWQ010000101.1:0-17031 GCA_038210445.1 Polyangiales bacterium | reverse complement strand
TTCTTCTCTTCTTCTCTTCTTCTCTTCTTCTCTTCTTCTCTTCTTCTCTTCTTCTCTTCTTCTCTTCTTCTCTTCTTCTCTTCTTCTCTTCTTCTCTTCTTCTCTTCTTCTCTTCTTCTCTTCTTCTCTTCTTCCCTTCTTCCCTTCTTCCCTTCTCGCCAAGGCCCCGGACTGCGGACTGCAATATCTACAAGCACAGGCCATGTACGTGCATAGTGCACCAATATAGGCCCATTCTCCCCCAGACCCCTCCCGCTCGCGCACGTTCGTGAGAGGGGAGCGCAGAGCCGGGCGGCGTGGGGGTGTCGCAGCGGAGGCGGGCGTACGTGGACGCCGCCTTCCTCACGCGCACCTCAATGCGGCGTTTGATGCTGTCGTCCAGGCGGCTCCCGGCTCGAAACTCACCTTCAAGCACTTGGTCGCCGCTACCTACCCGCATCACAGGCGGCTCGCGTAGCCCGCTCTCCGCGCGATGCCCCCCGACGCACGGCGTTCCGTGCAACCTGCACACATGTCCCTCCTATTGCGCGCTCTCCTGGGTATCGACGTGTACGAAGGCCCGCGCGACCTCTTCGCTCTCCTCTACCGCCCGCTGCACTCGCTCGCCGATGTCGTGGCTCTGGGTCGCCGAGATGTCGGTTCTCACCACCACCGCGACCTCGACGTGCAGCAGACTTCCCACATAGTGCGCCGCCACGTTCCCCACCGCGTGTACGCCATCGACGCCTGCGGCCGCGCGCCGTAGCTGCTCGATCACCTTGCCATCGGGGGCCTCGCCCATGAGGTAGCGCAGGTTCTCTCGGAAGAGCCCCAGGCCATTGCGGGCAATATACACGCAAATGGCCAGCGCGAAGACGGTGTCGGCATAGGGTACGCCGGCGCGAACCGCGAAGTAGCCCAGTACCGACGCCGCCGTCGCTGCCAGATCGTTGCGGCTGTCGGCCACCACCGCAGCGATGGCCGGGCTCTTCTCACCCTTGGCGCGCCGGGCCAGCACGATGAGGAATCCCGACTTCACGGCAAACTTCGCGCACAATACAGCGAGCACCGAGATATCCATCTTCAGCGGCTCGTGGGCGATGGCAGCCTCGATGGCCGAGCGCCCCACCTCCAGCGTGAGCACGCAGGCGAGCACCGCCGACACCAGGGCCCCGATGGGCTCGGCGCGGCCGTGGCCGAACGGGTGGTTGTCGTCCTTCGGTTGCGCCCCGACCCGCGCGCTGAAAGCGAGAATACCGGTGACCGCTACGTCCATGAGCGAGTCGGCGCCCTGCGCCAGCACCAGGTGGCTTCCGCTCAGGCCGAACACCACGAAGTGCGCGGCCACCAGCGACACGTTGAAGAACAACATGAGCGCGACCCACTTGGAGGGCGACGGCGGCGATGGCGATGGCGATGGCGATGGCGGCATGTGGCCTGGTTCTACCACGCGCCGCGCAACTTTGGACCGCGCGGCACATTTGCCGCATCGATGCGACGACGAGGCGTAGAAGTTGCCGATATGGCCTCAGGGGCTACGGCGGAAAAGGCTTCCCCGATGGTCGGTGTACAGGCCCTCGAATCCCACGTACATCTCGCCGGCTTCCGAAATAGCTGCAGCTTGCACCGAGACCAGCGACGGCTCGCTGAAGAGCGGACCCAGGGGATCGCGGCTCCAGGTGGCGCCCCCGTCGGCCGAGACGAACAAGGAGCGATTGCGGCCGCCCACCACCACGTCCTTGCCGCGGCACGCGAGAGCCAGCACCTCGGCGCCCACCTGGGTTGCGAGGCGCCAGGTTTTGCCGAGATCGCGCGTGGCGTAGAGCCCATACGCCGACGAGGCGAACAGCGTACCCAGAGCGAAGCAGATGCGGCGCGTCTCTTCATAGTGGGTTCCGCCCTTGGGAAATATGGGGAGGCGCTTCCAGTGGGCGCCGCCGTCGGTGGAGCGGAGTACGAGCGCGTTCTTCTGGGGAATACCCGAGGGGGTGACGCGGGCGGTGTCTTCGGTGCCGGCCGCCAGCAGGTCGCGACCGTCGGTGGTGCCCACGTCGTGCAGCCAGCCCTGGAGCGCGGGAATAGGCAGCTGCACCCAGGTTGCCCCGTGATTGGTAGAGCGACCGACGAAGGGCCCGCCCCGGCCGCCCGCGCCGACGATGTAGATCTGCTCGGCGCTCGGGCCCCAGATGCCGGTGACCGCGGAGCCGGGCGCGGGGCCGGTGGGCGCGAACGAGACGCCGCCGTCGGTAGAGCGCACCACGCCGCCTTCGCCGGCCACGAAGACCTCGCGCTCGGACGGCGCCCACACCACCGGAAAGCGCGGCCCCACCTCGGTGCGGTGGAAGTGCAGCCCGCGATCGGTGGAGCGCAGCACGAACCCGGTGCCGCTGGCGAAGACGCTATCGCCCACCGTGAAGAGGCCGCTGAGCCCGGAGCTACCCGCGATGTTTCCGGCGGCGCCCGCGAAACTATGCGGCGGGCCCGGCGAGATCACCAGCGCGCCCGGCGAGAGCTGCGGCGGCGCGCCCACATCGGCCGGAGCGGCCGCGTCGAGGTCGCTCGGCGCGCTGTCGACCACCGCCACCTCGGGCCGAGTCGGCGCCGACGGAGACTCCGGCGGGAGAGGCGTCGCGGGGGCTGCGCCGCAGGCCGCGACGAGCAGGGGCAGGAGCACGTGGGTGGGTCTGGGCATCGCGCGCGCGAGCGTAGCGCAGCGGCGCTGCGGAAAGATGATGTTAAGCTAGGGCGATGCGTCCCCATTCTTTTCTTCTTCCAGTGTGTGCGCTGGCCGGCGCGGTCTCGCTCGTGCACTGCAGCGACGACCCGAAACCTGCGCAGCTCGCGCCCCTCGACGCCGAGAGCGACGCGCCCATCGCGCCCGGTCCCGAGGGAGCCATCGACGGCGGCGCTGCGGCGTTCCCCTGCGGCGACGTGGGTACTGCGTGGAAGCGCTGCCCGCAGAATCCCTTGTATGTTGCAGGCAAACGCCTGCCCGACGGCAACCTGGAGCTCTCGGTGGGCGATCCCGACGTGATGTACGACGCCGAGGAGAAGAAGTGGAAGGCATGGTGGTCCACCGGCGCCGCCAAGAGCTTCGGCGAAGGCACGAACGCGCCCATCTACATCAAGTATGCCGAGAGCCCCGACGGCGTGGCCTGGACCGTTCAGCCAGAGCCGGTGCTGCTCTCGGGCACCGACCCCACCAACTGGGACGACACCAAGGTGGAGACCCCCAGCGTGGTGAAGATTCCAGGAAATCCACCAGACCGGCGCTACGTCATGTTCTATGCCGGCGGCAACGACGTCGACTTCCCGCGCACTGCGAATCTCGACTACACCTGGTACCAAATCGGCGTCGCCTTCAGCGCAGACGGCAAGAAGTTCACGCGGATGCCGGCGGCAGAATCGCCGTATGCCGGCAAGGTAACCGGCTTTCGCAAGCACGAGGGCCTGCTGCTGCTCGCCCGCGACGCCTTTCCTGGCACTGCCAACGTCGAAAGCGGCGTGGTGGCCGACCCCGAGGTGGTGTTCGATGGTTCGGGGTATCACCTCTTCTTTTCGTCGCTGGCATCGAAGGCCGACCGGACCTCGTATCTCGCGTTCGGTGTGAGCCACGCCACGCTCACCGCCACCGCCGTACCGCGCCTGGCGATGGCCGCGGGAAGCCCGCAGATCCCCGGCGCATCGCAGCCGTCGGTGATTCGCACCGAGGCGGACTACGAGCTCTACGCGGTGTACGACTCCGCCGAAGATGCCGCGCGCACGCCGTCGACCTTCAATGCCTACTACGGAATCTGGAAGCACACTTCGAAGGACCTGGCGACGTTCTCGGCCAAGCCTGCTTCACACGACTTCAGCGCCCAGGGGGCCGGCCCCAGTGAGCCATATGCCATGGTCAAGGCCGGTGACATGGCCTACGCCGACGGCATTCGGCGCTACTACTACCCGGCATTTCGCACCGACAACGTGCCGCCCGGCTTCTTCGCGCCGCTCCGCCGCGACGCCGGAATCTTCCCCGACGGCAGCATCGATTTGCCAGAGGCGGGCCTGGTGGCGGTCCCTGCGGTGATGTCGCTGCACGTCGCCGCCCGCCGCTGACGACGCGCGCCGACCTCAGGCCTTGATGCGGCTCTTGGGCGTGACGAAGCGGTACACGGCGGCGGGCTTGGACGCAGTGATGCGCTTGCCTGGAGCCTGCTCGATGAGCCCCTCTTCGAGCATTCGCTGAAACCTTCGGCGGAAGTTGCCCGGATCTTGCGGCTCACCGGTGACGATGCCGCGCACCGCCCGGAGCTCGGGGATGGTGAAGGTCTTCGGCACCAGGCTCTGGGCGATGTCGGTGGCGTCGATGCGCTCGGCGATGCGCGAGGTTGCGCGCTCGAGAATCTCGGCGTGGTCGAAGGCCAGCGCCTTGGCGCGAAGGCCCTTCACCGGAACCCACTCGGCGTGGGTGGCATCGCCGCCGGCCCGCACCACCAGGTCGGGCCGCACCAGCGCGTAGTAGGCAATGGTGATGATGCGCATGCGCGGATCGCGGCCGGCCTTGCCGAAGGCCCCGAGCTGCTCCAGGAACACAGCTTCCGCGCCCAGGCCGGTTTCCTCGTGAAGCTCGCGGAGCGCTGCAGCGTCGAGGTCCTCGCCCTGATCGCGGTGGCCATCGCCCACCCGCACGAAGCCGCCGGGGAGCGCCCAGGCGCCCTTGAACGGGTGCACGCCGCGGCGCACCAGCAGCACCTGCAGCTCGGCGTCGACGATGCTGAACACCGCAATGTCGACGCTCACCGAGGGGCGCGGAAACTCGGCGGGCACATAGGCATCGAGGAACGCCGCTTCCTCGCCGTCGATAGCGGGCCCTTCGGCGGCGCGCCCGCGGCGGGCAGACTTGGTTGCGCTCATGGGGCCCATGATTGGCCCGGCGGGTCCATGGGTTCAAGGGGAAAGAGTCCGATGGGCCTTGGAAGCGTCATGGCGACTCTTGGGGCCACTCCCGCTGGCGCTCTCCGGGCGGGAATGTTCTCCTCCCACCGGTCGTTGGCAGCAGAAGAAAAAGTCACACTTACTCAAAAAGAGTCTTGTAGACTCTTTCTTCTGCTACCCTGAAGGCGAGGAGCGTATGAAGGCCATCGTGAAAGGAAGTACGCTCGCGCTGCGCGACGTAGCGGCCCAGGCGCCGGGCCCCGGCGAAGTGCGGGTGCGGGTGGCGTACGCCGGGGTGTGCCGCACCGATCTGTACGTGGCCGATGACCGCCTGGCCGCGCCTTTGCCGCGCATTCTCGGGCACGAGCTCTCGGGTACGACGATGGATCCGGCGCCGGGCATCGCGGTGGGCGCCCGCGTGACCGTGCGGCCGTACCTGCGCTGTGAGCGCTGCGCGGGGTGCTCGCTGCCAGCCCCGGAAAACGCTGGCGAAGAGCGGGCCCCCTGCTCGGCTCCGGCGCGACTGGGGATCGAGCGCGACGGCGCCTTCGCCGAAGAGCTGGTGGTCCCGGCCTCGATGCTGCTCCCCCTTCCCGACGCGCTATCGCTGCGCACGGCGGCCTTCGTGGAGCCGGTGGCCGCTGCGCTGGCGGTGCTGCGCGCGCCGCTGTCGCCGGGCGGGCGCGGCCTGGTACCGGGCGAGCATCGCATCGCCGAGCTCACGCGCCGAGTCCTCGCGCTGCACGGATGGAACGTCGAAGCCGCGAGCGACGGTGACGTCGACTTCGGGGTGGAGACGTCGCACGCGGTCATCGGCGATCTGATCCGGCGCATTCGGCCCCGCGGCGTGCTGGTGCTGAAGAGTCGGCCCTTTGAGCCGGTGGCGATGGACGTCGGCCTGCTGGTGGCCAAAGAGATTCAGGTGGCCGCGGTGCACTACGGCTCTTTCGCGAGCGCCATCGCGCTCCTCGCCGAGCAGCGCCTCGAGGTGGCCGACCTGTTCGGGCCGGAGCGTGCGCTCGAAGACTGGCACGCGACCTTCGCCGAGGCCCGCCGAGAACACGCCAAAAAGCAGCTCTTCACCGTCGCCGGAGGCGCCTAGCATGTGCGGCCTGGCAGCCTTTCTCGCGCTGATGCCCGGCGCGCGCGCCCGGGGCGACGCGATGCAGCGAGCCATGGACGGCCTCGCGTCTCGCGGCCCCGACCAGGCGGGCCAGTGGTCGTCGAGCGACGGCGCGGTGGCGCTGGGGCATCGCCGGCTGGCCATTCTAGACCTCGCGGGCGGCCGGCAGCCGCTCGCCAGCGAAGACGGCCAGGTGGTGGCCATCGTCAACGGCGAGCTCTACGGCTTCGAGGCGCTGCGGGCGGAGCTTCTACCGCGGCATCGGTTTGCGACGGAGACCGACAGCGAGGTGCTGGTGCATCTCTACGAGGAGCACGGCGTCGAGGCCTTGCAGCATCTTCGCGGCGAGTACGCGTTCGTGCTGTGGGACGCGCGCAAGAAGCGCCTGTTCGCGGCGCGCGATCGCTTCGGGGTGAAGCCACTTTGCTGGGCGCGTCACGAGGGCATGCTCCTGATTGCGTCGCAGGCCAAGGCGCTCTTCGCCGCCGGCGTGCCCGCGCGCTGGAACCTTCGGGCCGTGGCCCAGGCCGCACGCCTTCAGTATCCGCTGCCGGAAGACACGCTCTTCGACGGCATTCACGCGCTTCCGCCGGGATGCATGCTCCTCGCGGAAGCGGGCGACGTGCGGGTGGAGCGGTACTGGGATCTCGACTATCCGCGCGCCGAGGACGTGCGCGCCATCGCGCCAGACGACGCCATCGCCGAGGTGCGGCGGCGGCTCGACGACGCGGTGCGCGTGCGCCTGCGGGCCGACGTGCCGGTGGCGTTTCATCTGAGCGGCGGCGTGGACTCCTGCGCGGTGCTCGCCAGCGCGGCGCCGCACTTGAGCGCGCCGGCCACTGCCTACACGGTGCGCTTCCGCGAACAGGGCTACGACGAGCTGGCGCTGGCCGAGACCATGGCCGCGCACGTGGGCGCGCGCCTTCGGGTGCTCGAGGTGGGCGCCTCCGACGTGATCGCGCATCTTCCCGCCATGGTGGCGGCGGGCGAAGGGCTCACCATCAACGGGCACGGCGTCGCCAAGTACCTCCTCAACCGCACCATGCGCGAAGAAGGCTTCCGGGTCGCGCTCACCGGCGAAGGCGCCGACGAGGTGTTCGCCGGCTACGCGCATCTGCGAAGCGACTTGGGCGTGCTCGCGGCGCCCAATCCCGCGTCGGCGGGCCTGATGCTCCCGGCCGGCGAGGGTCTCTCGCTCGAATCTGTACGCGCGCGCCTCGGCTTCGTGCCCACCTGGCTCGCCGCCAAAGCCACCCTGGGGCGCCGCATGCGAGAGCTCCTGGCCGCCGACTTCGCTGGCTACGCCGAGGAGACCGATGCAGGGTGCACGCTTCTCGATGCGGTCGACCTTGGTCAGCTCACGGGTCGCGGACGGGTGGAGCAGTCGCTGTACCTGTGGTCGAAGACCGCGCTCGACGGGTACATTCTGCGCACGCTGGGCGACGGCATGGAGATGGCGCACGGCATCGAGGGCCGTCTCCCCTTCCTGGACCACCCGCTCTTCGAGCTGGTGCGCTCGCTGCCGACGCACCTGAAGATTCACGAGAGCACGGAGAAGTACGTGTTGCGCCAAGCGGTGCGTGACCGCCTGCCCGCCGCCATCGCGGCGCGCGAGAAGCATCCGTTCCTGGCGCCGCCCATCGCCGCGCGAGCGCCCGAGTTCCTCCGGAGCGTCTTCGCGACTGCGCCGCCGTTCCTCGATCGCGCGCGGCTCCAGGCCCTGGTCACCCGGCTGCCGTCGCTCTCGCGCACCGAGCAAGTGGCCACCGAGCCAGCGCTCTTTCTCGCCCTTTCGTTCTGCCTTCTGCACACCCAATTTCGAATGGAGCTCCCATGACCGCGACCGAGACCAACTGGTGGAGCGGTCTGTACGACGATCTGCTGGCGGAGCTGCTGCTGGTGCGCGACGACGCCTCCGAGGTGGAGGACACCCTGCGCTTTCTGGTGGAGCGGCTCGAGCTCGCCCCCGGCGCCCGGGTGTTCGACCAGTGCTGCGGCATCGGGAGCCTGGCCATCCCGCTTTCGCAGCGCGGCTTCGAGGTGGTGGGCGTAGACCAGGCCGCGCGCTACGTGGAGCGGGGAAACCGCGAGGCGTTGGCGACGCCAAGCTTGCGGTGCGAGCTATTCGCTGGCGACGCCTTCGCGTTCCTGCCGGACAGGCCCGTGCAGGGTGCATTCAATTGGTGGACCAGCTTCGGCTACACCGGCGACGACGCGCGCAATGCCGAGATGCTGGCGCGGGCCAAGGAGGCGCTGGTGCCGGGCGGCCTCTTCGCCCTGGATACGCTGGGGGTGCCGGGCGTGCTGCGGGGGTTTCAGCCGCAGGTGGTGACGCGTCGGCAGACCCGCGAAGGAGAGATCGTCCTGGTGCGCGAGACCTCGCTCGACCTGGCCGCGGGGTTCATGAACAAGGTCTGGACCTACTTCTTGCCGAACGGGCGGCGCGTCACCCACGAGAGCCGGCTGCGCCTTTACCTGCCGCACACCTTGGTGGCGCTCATGCGCGGGGTGGGCTTCGAGGAGATCACCCTCCACGGGGGCATCTGCGGCGAGCCACTCGACGCCGACACCAAGCGCTGCATCGTGGTGGGCCGGAGGCCCCGATGAGAATGCTGATCGATGCGCCGGCCAACAACGCGTCGCTCCGGCGAAGCTTGTACGCGGGCGACGTGTTTGCGCTCGGCCCTACCGCGGCGTCGGAGGCGCTGGTTGCCGACGTGCGGGAGCTCCTGGAGCACGCCCTCGAGAGCCGCGACATTCGTCACGCGCCCGCGGAGCTGGACCCCCTGGAGCTGTTCGCGCGGATGGGCCGCCTGCGGAAGACGCTGTTCATGGAGCCGCGCTTTCACGCGCACGCGCGGGCCGTCATCGCGGCGGCGGGCTTCGACCCGGCGCACGTGGCGTTCGATCCGCTGCGGCTCCGCATCATCTCGCACCGAGGCCACGAGAACCCGCGGGCAGCGCCGGTGTACTACCCGCACCGGGATACCTGGTACGCGCACCCCCAGTCGATCGTCACCTGGTGGATTCCCCTCGACGATCTGCGCGAGGAGGAGACGTTCGTGTTCTATCCGGAGGCGTTCGACCGCCCGGTGGCCAACGACTCGGAGATCTTCGACTACGACGCGTGGGTGGCCAGGGGCTGGAGTCTGAAGATCGGCTGGCAAGACCCCGAAGCCGGCCGCACCGCGCGCTACCCGCGGGCCCTCGAAGAGACCCCGCTGGAGCAGGGCACGGGGTTTTCGTGTCGACGCGCGCAAAACTTGCTCTTCGCCGGCGCGCACTACCACCAGACGCGGCCGCAGGCGCTGGGCAGCACGCGCTACAGCCTCGATTTTCGCGTGGTCGACCTGCGCGACGAGGCAGCCGGACTGGGTGCCCCCAATACCGACAACCGCTCGCGCGGCTCGGCACTTGTAGACTACACGCACCCTGCGCCGGGTGGCTCTTGAACCCGTTTATCGAGGCCTTTGGCGTGGTGGTGCGCGCGCATGGCGACCGCGTGGCCATCGAGTCGCGTGACGCGGCGCTGACCTACGCGGAGCTCTGGAGGGCGGCGGAGACGGCGGCGGGCGCCCATCGACCGGGCGATCTGGTGGAGCTCGCGGCGGCGCGCAGCGCGGCGTACGTAACGGCGATGCTCGGCGTGTGGATGGCTGACGCGGCCTTCGCGCCGGTGGACCCCGAGACGCCCAGCGCGCGGCTGGCGCAGGTGCGTGCGCAGCTGGAGCGGGCGCGCCAGGTGCGGGAGGAGCGCGCGTACGTGATCTTCACCTCGGGGAGCACCGGGCGGCCCAAGGGCGTTCGGGTGGGACCCGCGGGCCTCGCGCCCATGCTGCGCGCGCAGATCGAGCTCTTCGGCCTGCGCCCGGGGAAGCGCAGCCTCTTCTTCCTCTCCCCGTGCTTCGATGCGTCGCTCTCCGACATCGGCACGGCGTTGCTCTCGGGCGCGACGCTGGTCGTCGACGACGCGCAGCGGCTCCGCAGCGCGCTGCTCGAAGTGCTGGCGGAGCGGCGCATCACCCACGCCGATCTCCCGCCGGCCCGGGCCGCGCTCTTCGACCCGGCGGAGCTGCCAGCCTCGCTGGAGACGCTCATCCTCGGCGGCGAAGCCAGCGATCCGGCGCGAATCCGAGCGCTCGCCGCGCGGGTGCGGGTGGTGAACGTGTACGGGCCCACCGAGGCCACCATCTGCACCAGCATGATGCGCTGCGAGCCGGCCACTTGGAATGCGCCCGAGCTCGGCCAGCCCTTGCCCGGCGTGCGCTACCTGGTGGAAGACGGCGAGCTGCTCATCGGCGGCCGGTGCCTGGCGCTGGGATACGTCGACCAGCCGGAGCTCACGGCCGCTCGCTTCGTGGTGCGCCAGGGCGAACGATACTTTCGCACCGGCGATCGGGTAGAGGCGCGCGAGGGTGGGCGCCTGGTATTTGCGGGGCGCATCGACCGTCAGTGCAAGATACACGGAGCGCTGGTGGCGCCAGAAGAAGTGGAGCAGTGCTTGGCGGCGGTCGCCGGCGTTTCCCGGGTGCATGTGGGCCAGGAGCCGGCGGGCGGAGGTCGACTGTGCGCCTTCGTGGCGCCGGCGGGAGTGAGCGAGAAGGCCCTGCGCGCGGCGGTAGCGGCGGCGCTCCCGAATCACATGCACCCTGCACGCTTCTATCTTCGTGACGCACTGCCGCAGACCGCGAGCGGCAAGGTAGACGCCGTGGCACTGTGGCGGGAGATCGCTGAGGGGCCTGCGCCGAAGGCTGTGGCGGGCGACCGCGCGTCGCAGCTGCAGGCGCTGGTGGCGCAGGTGCTGGGCATCGGGCTTCCCTCGCTGCGCGCAGACTTCTTTGCGTTGGGCGGCGACTCGCTCTCGGTGCTGGAGCTGGCGGCGGCGGCTCAGGCCGCGGGCATCGCCCTCTCGCCCGCGCAAGTGTACGCGGATTCGACAGTGGCGGGCATGGCCGCGGCCAGCGAACCCGCGCCAATGACCACAGCGCAGCTCCGCGCCGACGCGCACTCTTTTGCCTCGGCGCTGGCGGGCGGCGCCTGCGGGAGGGGGCGGCGGGAGGAGCCGCGCTCCCCTTCGACGACCGTTCTCGTCACCGGTGCGTTTGGGTTCCTGGGAAGTGCACTGCGCGCTGCGCTCCCTCCCGAGACGCGCGTCTACGGCCTGGGCCGCCGCCCGCCGCCCGCGCCGACGGAGGCCCGCGTGCTCCTGGGCGACGTCACGGCGCCGCGCATGGGACTCGACGCACGCACATGGGCCGAGCTGGCCGACACCGTCGATGGCGTGTTTCATCTGGCAGCCGACGTGAACCTGGTGAAGCCCTATGCGGAGCTGCGCGCCGCGCACCTTGGCAGCCTGGGGCCGGTGCTCGAGCTGCTGCGAACCGGAAGGCCCAAGCACCTGCATTTTGCATCTACTTTGTCGGTGGTGGCGTGCCAATCGCCGCTCCCCCCGGTGGCCTACGAGCGCGGGCTCGAGGAGGGCGCTACGCTTCACGGCGGCTACGCGCAGAGCAAGTGGGCCGCGGAAGCGGCGCTCCACGAGGCCGGCGTCGACGAAGCACAGATCATCCGCTTCGGGCTCCTCACCGGCGACTCGCGCACCGGGTGCGCAGCGCCGCACTGCCATCTGATGACCTGCGTTCGAGGCCTCCGGGAGCTGGGCTGCGTTCCCGAAGCGTCGCAAGAGCTCTTCGTCGACGTGACGCCCATCGACCACGCCGGGCGCGCCCTGGCCCGCATCGCCGAGAGCCGCGAAGCTGGCGTCTTTCACGTGTGCGGCGCCGCGCCGCTGGCCCTCTCGTCGCTGGTCGCCGCTCTCCGCGACCACGGCGTTCCGCTCCGCACCGTCTCGGCCGCAGCCTTTCGCGCGCGCGTAGGTGAGGTGCCGCGAACCCGCGCGGTGGCCACCACGCTGGCCTCGCTGCAGCATCGATTCCTGGGCGGGGGCTCGCAAGCGAGCGATCTCTTCCTCGCCACCGGCGTCGCCTTCGATGCCGCGCGCGCCACGGCGCTCACCGGGCCCGCGCCCGTACCCACCCCCGCGCTCCTGCGCCTCTACCTCGAAGCCATGGACCGACCATGAGCCACGGCCTCATTCTCGGCAAGTTCATGCCGCCGCACGCCGGTCACGTGTATCTTGCAAACTTCGCGTCACGTTTCGCCAGTGAGCTCACCATCGTGGTGGGCACCCTTGCCCGCGAGCCGATCCCCGGCGCCCTGCGCTTCCAGTGGATGCGCCGGCTCTTTCCCGCGGCCCGGGTGCTGCACCTTCAGGACGAAAACCCCCAAGACCCCAGCGAGCACCCGGACTTCTGGAACATCTGGCGCGAGAGCCTCCAGCGCATCGTGGATAGGCCGGTGGACTACGTGTTCGCCTCCGAGCCCTACGGCGCGCGGCTGGCCGCTGAGCTCTCGGCGACCTTCGTACCGCTTGATCTAGACCGCACCGCGCTCGCCGTGTCGGGCACGGCGATTCGCGCCGATCCGCTCCGGCACTTCGACTTGCTCCCGGCGCCGGTACGCCCCTACTACGCGCGGCGGGTGAGCATCTTCGGACCGGAGTCGACCGGCAAGAGCACCCTCGCGCAAAACCTCGCCACCCACTTTCGCACGGTTCACGTGCCGGAGTTCGCGCGCACCTGGCTCACCCAGCGGGGCGGCCAGGTGGCGCCCGAAGATATGCCCATCATCGCTCGCGGACAGGCCGCTGCCGAGGACGCGCTGGCGGAGGAAGCGAACCGTGTAGGATTCACGGATACCGATCCGTTGGCAACCTGCGTGTGGAGCGAGACGCTCTTCGGTACCGTGGCGCCCGAGGTTCGCCGCATCGCCGACGCGCGCACGTACGATCTGACGCTGCTCCTCGACGTAGACGTACCCTGGGTCGCCGACCCGGTGCGCTACCTGCCCGACGATCGCCGGGGCTTCTTCCTTCGCTGCCAGGCCTCGCTCGAGGCCGCCGGACGCCGCACCCAGGTACTGCGCGGCTCGTTCGAGACGCGCACCCACGCGGCCATCGAGGCCGTACAAGCCATGCTCACCATGCCGAGGGTTCCATGACCATCTCCCGAGAAAAAGTCGCCGGCGGTCTCTACGGCATGCTCGTGGGCGACGCCCTCGGGGTGCCCTACGAGTTCACCGCACCCGAGCATTTGCCGCCCCGCGAGATGCTGGAGATGGATCCGCCACCGGGCTTCGATCGCGCGCATGCGTCGGTGGCGCCGGGCACCTGGTCCGACGACGGCGCCCAGGCGCTCTGTCTGCTGGCGTCGCTGCTCGAGCATGGGCGCCTCGACGCGGCAGACTTCGCGGCGCGCCTTCTGGGCTGGTACCACGACGGAACCATGGCCATCGATGGCCGCGTCTTCGACGTGGGCGTGCAGACGCAGCTGGCCTTTCGCGTCCTCGAAGCGGGCGCCGCGCCGCTCACCGCGGGCCCCAGCGACGAGCGGCACAACGGCAACGGCTCGCTCATGCGCGTGCTGCCGCTCGCGCTCTTTCACCGAGGCGACGACGCCGCGCTGGTGGAAGACGCCATGAACCAATCGCGCATCACCCATGGCCACGCCCGCTCCCGCGTGTGCTGCGCGCTCTACTGCCTGTGGGCCCGGGGCCTCTTGGAAGATCGGCCCGGCGCGTGGACGCACGCCACACGAACCCTCCGCGGGCTCATCACCCGTGGCAGCGACGAAGAAGAAGCGCTCGAGTACCACGTCCGCCCCGACGACGCGCCCGAGGGCAAGGGCTCCGGCTACGTGGTCGACACGCTGCGCTCAGCCCGCATGGTGTTCGAGCGGGGTGAGAGCTACGAAGGCATCGTGAAGGACGCCATCGCGCTCGGCTGGGACACCGACACCACCGCCTGCGTCGCCGGCGGCGTGGCCGGCATTCGCTTCGGTCAAAGCGGCATTCCCACTCGCTGGCGCCAGGCGCTGCGGGGTGCGGATCTCGTGGACCCGCTCCTGGAGCAGCTACTCGCGGCGCGCGCGCGTCAGGGGGCCGAGCGGCCGCGATAGGGCTTCAGTGCGTGGCTCTCCACAACCTTCCGAAAGGCCGCGACGCTGCGCTCGACCGGTGCCCGGAGCGCCGTGTCTTGCGCCGCGCCCAGGAGCCCGAACGGACGCTCGAAGAGCGCGAGGATGCGGTTTCCCACCATGAGCTCGAGGGTCAGGTGAAACTTCGTCAAGGTGGCCGGCGTGCTCGCCGGGGCAAGCCGCACCGACATCAGGATCAGATCGCCCTGCGATAGCCGGGCTTCCAGCCCAAGCAGCCCGTCACCGGTGCTGGGCGGACGAAACGCCGTCACCTCGAGGAGGAGCGAGTGTCGCTTCGAGCCGCGCACGATGACGATCCGCAACGAGGCATCGGCGGTGAGCGCGTCGGCCGAGCTGGTCTCGGCCAGGCCGTCGACGAACAGCCCATAGCCTGACGGCTCCACGAGGCGGCTCCACACCACCTCCGGTGGCGCGGGCATCTCGGTCTCGATGTCTACGTAGTGCATGGGCGCAGCTCCTGTGTACCAGCGTGCCCCGGCGGCCGTCACGCTCGCCGCGCCGCGTTGCCAAAGGCGCTCACGTTCGCGCATGTTTGCGCTCACGTTCACGCATGTTTGCGCTCACGTTCACGCAAGCGCGACCGTTCTGCCGAGGTATGCGGAAGTGCATCGGGGACGGGGACGCACAGGCTGGGGAGCCAAGGGGACGCCATGAGCCGAGGTAAGCCGCAAACCGGCCAGCGCCGGATCGCGCCGCGCGGCGCTCCGGAGGGCCGAGGCTCTTCGCCGGAACTAGCCCCGGTGCCGGTGGCCATTCAACGCCTGCTCGGGGCCCTCGAGCCCTACGCCAGCCCCATCATGGTGCGCGCCATGCTCATGCGGTCGCTGGCGATTCTGGCGCTCACCGAGGACCAGGTCAACGGGAACACCATCGGCCCGGTGGTGCGGGAGATGATCCCCGCCCTGCGCCTCTTCTGCGAACCCGCCCGCCACGACGCGGCCATCGCCGACCTGCAGAACCTCTGCGCCGCCCTCAGCTCTGGCGACGCCCCTGAGTCCAAGGAATATGCTATCGTCAGGCCTCCGCGCCCCCGTAGCTCAGCTGGATAGAGCAGCGGCCTTCTAAGCCGCCGGTCGTACGTTCGAGTCGTACCGGGGGTGCCCAGACGCCTCATACCGCGACCGCGCGGGTTTGGTGTACATCTAGGGCCATGCGAATCACGGCTCTCGGTGCAGGATACATGGGTACGGCCATGGCCTTGGTGGCGCGCCAGCGGGGACACGAAGTGCGCCTATGGGGCACGTGGCTCGATGATCCGATGCTCGATCCGCCGGCCCGCGGCGAGCTGCACCCGCGGCTCGAGCTACCGCTGGGCGATCTGGCGGTGTTTCGTGCGCCGGCGCTGGAAGAGGCGCTGCGCGGGGCGGAGCTGGTGATCTGCGGCGTGAACTCCGACGGCGTGCAAGAGGTGATGCGGCGGGCCCGCCCGTTCTTGCCCGACGTGCCCATCCTCGCCGTCACCAAGGGGCTCCTCGAAAATGGCGAGAAGCGCATGGGGCGCATCGACCAGTGCGTCTCCGAGGTGCTCGGTCGCGACGCCCGCTGGGTGCACGCCTCCGGCCCCGCCAAGGCCATGGAGGTCGCCCGCGGCGTCTTCACCTGGATGCATTTTGCAGGCAACGAGGCCGCGCTGTGCGCCGCGGCCATGCGCGGCGACGCGCTGCACGTCACGGAGACGCCCGACATCGCGGGCGCCGAGCTTTGCTCAGCGCTCAAGAACGCGTACGCCACCGGCCTCGGCCTGTGGGACGGCGCGGTGGGCGCCGCTGCACACAATGCGCGCGCGGCGTGCTTCACGCAGGCCATCGTGGAGATGGAGCGCATCGTGCGCGCCGCCGGCGGCTTGGCCGAGACGGTATATGGCGCCTCTGGGGTGGGCGATCTTCACGTGACCGCGGCGGCCGGCCGGAACCGCATCTTCGGCGAGCGGGTGGGCAAGGGTCGCAAGGCGAGCGACGTGGCGCGCGAAATGGCCGCCGAGGGTCTGCTCACCGAGGGGTATGCGGCCATCGCCAGCGCCATGCGCTACGTCGCTGAACAGAAGGTGGAGGGGGTGCCGCTCCTCCGCGCGATCCACGCCGTCATCTGGGAGGACCAGGACGCGAAGGGCGAGCTCCTGTCGCTGCCCTCCCGCATGCAAGTCCGCGCGCAAGCGTAGACGCATGTCCCCTCCCCCGGCCCTCCCACCTTCGTGGGAGCCCAGACAGAGCTAGGCGGCATTGTACGTGCATATTGCACGCACTTCTTGAGTATGTCCCCTCCCCCGGCCCCTCCCACCTTCGTGGGAGGAGAGGCGGGCCCCTTCCCCTCCGACCTTCGAACACCTTCGTGGGAGGAGAGGCGCGGCCCCTTCCCCTCCGACCTTCGAACACCTTCGCGGGAGCCCAGTCATAGCCGGGCGGGAGAGTAAGTGCATACTGCACGTACTTCTCGAGTATGTCCCCTCCCCCGGCCCCTCCCACCTTCGTGGGAGGCGCGGCCCCCTCCCCTTCCCCGGCGCTTCCCACCTTCGTGGGAGCCCAGACGGGCACCGTGCCCTCACAGCTTCGTGCACCTTCGTGGGAGCCCAGACAGAACCCGGCGGCATTGTCCGTGCATACTGCATACACTTTTCGAGTATGTCCCCTCCCCCGACCCCTCCCACCTTCGTGCTCACCACTGGGCTCATCGCACGACTCAATAGCTCCGCATTCGACAGGCACCCCGTTCCCCGTTCTCCCCGAAAAAGAGAAGCACCGACACCAAACAGCCGGGCGGCGTGGGGGTGTCGCAGCGGAGGCGGGCGTACGTGGACGCCGCCTTCCTCACGCCCACTTCAATGCGGCGTTTGATGCTGTCGTCCACGCGGCTCCCGCCTCGAAACTCACCTTCAAGCACTTGGTCGCCGCTACCTACCCGCATCACAGGCGGCTCGCGTAGCCCGCTCTCCGCGCGATGCCCCCCGACGCGCGGCGTTCC
>JBBQWQ010000100.1:0-17173 GCA_038210445.1 Polyangiales bacterium | reverse complement strand
GCGGGGGGGGGGGGGGGGGGGGCGCGCCCGGCGCCGGGGCGGGGGCGCGGGCGTGGCGGGGCGCCGCGTGGCTCTCGGGCTTGCCGCCCGCGCCAAGCACGAGAGCCACGGGGAGAAGGGAGCGCAGCTGCACGCCCCTTCCTCGCACACGCCGGGTGCCCGTGTCCACGGGCACCGGCGGGTGCGAGGGCGTCTTCAGCGCGCCGGCGCGCCGGCGTCGGCGCTCTGCGCCGTCGCCGGCGCGTCGAGCCGCACCAAGGGCCGCAGCTTGCGCAGCGTGGCGCGCCCAATGCCCTTCACCCGCGCCAGGTCCTCCACCTGGCGAAAGCGACCGAGCTTCTGACGGAGCGCGAGGATGGCTTCGGCGCGCTTGTCGCCGATGCCGGGAAGGCGCCGGAGATCTTCGCGCGAGGCCACATTCAGGTACACCGGGTCGTCGGGCGTCGCGCGCCGCGACGGCGCGGACGCGGTGACCACGATGGGCGTGGTGGTCGCTTCGGCGCTGGCGGCCGGTGCGGCCGCCAGCGCCGGCGTGCTCGGTCGGGCAGAAGGCGCCTCGGCCACGGGGGCCGTTCGCCCCTCGGCGAGGGGCGAACGGCCCACGAAGGCCAGCGCCGCGAAGGCCAGCGCGGCCACCGCGACGCGCCGCAACAGCGGCGCGTCGCGGAGCCGCGCCACCAGGCGCGCGAAGAAGTGCGGCGTCGGCGCGCCCTCCAGGCGCACGCGGGGCGCTTCGCCCCGCGTGCGCCGGTGGAACACCAGTTGCTGACCGGTGAGATCGCTCAAGCGTTCGCCCTCGGGCCGTAGTCGGCGCCGGTCCCTCGCGGCCCCGCGCCCGCGCCTTCCTCGCGGGGCTCCCAATCGCGAATCTGCAACTGGCCGTTCACCGGCATCGCGTCGAGGCTCAAGTTGATCGACCCGTCGCGGTTCACCGAGCCGATGCCGATGCGCACCCAGAACGACTTCGAGTTCCGCTCCACCACCGTGTACACCACCTTGATCTGCTTTCCGTCCATGGCCCATTCCTCCGTTTCGCCACGCTTCCCTCCGCGGGGCGTGCGTGGAAGTCGGTATTGCGCGCGTCGTGCCAGCGCCCGCCGGGTGGAAACCACTGGCGATTCCCGTTGGGGCCGCAGGCCGTGCCGGTTTGCGCCCGTCCCTGGACACGGCTTCACGGCGGAGGCAGCGGGGGGCTATAGTCGCTGCATGGCCGAACGAGAGGGCAGCGCCCGCGAGGATCTTACGCGACTCAAAGAAGGCGCCGCGCTCGCCCTGCGCGCCACGGGCATGGAGAAGGGCGTGAAGGGGAAGAAGTCGCTTCTGCTTTCGGGCGCGCTCTCGTTCTTCTTCGGCCCCTGGGGTTGGCTCTACTCGGGCGCCTGGGTCGAGGCGATCCCGGCGGTCGTCGTGTACTCGCTGGCGGTTTACATCCTCCCGAGCTTCGTCCTTTTCTACCTGCTCGCGCTGGTGAACCTGGGGTCGGCGGCCTGCGGTGTGCTCTACGCTTGGGGATACAACCGCGACGGCAAGCGCCTCCGCCTGACCGGCAAGGAGGCCGCCGCGAAGGCGCTCGGCAAGGGTGAGCGCGCGGAGTCGCCCAAGCTGCGCAAGTAGAACGCCCCGGCTCGCGCGGCTACTCGCGCCGATCTCGTTTTCGCTCCGCGCGGCTTCGCAAATAGCGGCCGAACGCCCACATCACGAGCGCGTGGGCCAGCGCCTGGGTGGCCTTGTAAATGAACCATGGCAGGCGCGGTTCGAAGTTGGACACCAGCGCCATGACGTACCTGCCCTCGAGCACCGCCCGGAACTCCAGGCTCCCGCCCCCGGTGCCGCCACGGGCCAGCAGGCTGCCGCCGGAGATGCGATAGACTGCGCGGTCGGCGTCGCTGCGCGCGGCGTCGAGCGTGAGCTCGAGGAGCGCGTG
Organism: Polyangiales bacterium; assembly: GCA_038210445.1. Taxonomy (GTDB): domain Bacteria; phylum Myxococcota_A; class Polyangia; order Polyangiales; family Polyangiaceae; genus JABFRG01. The sequence continues at coordinate 15,249 of JBBQWQ010000100.1, read as the reverse complement.
GGGGAACCCCGCTATCCAGAACGCGCAGCCAGGCTCTGCCAACGGGGCCACACGAATGAAAGGGCGCATCGCCCGCGGCAGCCAACGAAAGTAAGCCTCGGCCACGTGCTGCGCGGTGAGCCCTTCCGGCAGAGGAAATCGCTGGAGCGACACCGCACGACTCAGCACCCGAGGTCGCGGCTGCGCGCCAGCCTCCACGATGGCAAGCTTGAGGGCAGAGGGCGGCGCGAAGCTGGCCCGAGCCTTCTCTTCGCCAATCGCTGCGGTCACGAGTTCGTCGAAGGGCGCAAGCGCGAAGCCCGCACCCTCCTGAAAGCCCAGGTTCTGCCGCGCCACCATTTCGTGCTTCAGGCTCTCCACGAGCGGCATCACCAGGTCGAGGGGGGCTCCCGTGATGGCGCTCACCCACAAGAGCGAGACAACCGGCACGTTGAACGGGAGCTCGCTGATCCAGAGGCGGCGCCCCAAAAGCGCACCCGTACGCCGGAGCATGTCGGCGTAGGACATGACCGAAGGCGCCCCCACGTCGTAGGCCTGGCCGGCGAGCTGCGGATGCTCGATGGCGTGCACCAGCAGGCGCACCACGTCGTGCAGGCCGATGGGCTGCGACCGAGACGAGCCCCAGCGGGGTATGAGCATCCAGGGAAGCCGCTGCGCGAGCCGGAGCAGAATCCGAAACGACGAGCCGCCGGCGCCGATGACCATACCCGCCCGCAGCGTGGTCACCGCCGCACCGTGGCTGGCCAGCACCCGCTCCACTTCCTCGCGGCTCCGCAGATGACGGGAGAGCGCGTCTACCCCCCCTTCGCTCTCCGGGGTGAGCCCGCCCAGGTAGACGATGTGCTTTACGCCCGCGTTGGCGGCGGCGCGCGCGAAGTTGTCGGCGCACACCAGGTCGAGGTCGGCGAACGAAGCCTGCACCAGGCGCGCCGACGGGACCATCGAGTGCACCAGATACACCGCCGTAGTTGCCCCGCGCAGGCCGCTCTCCGCTTCCTCGGCGTTGTACAGATCGCACTTTCGAAAGACGACGCCCTCGCTCGCCGCGCTCCGCGACGCACTCCGGCCCAGCGCGATGACGGGGAAGCGCGTCGCCAGCGCTTCGACCAGCGCTTTGCCCACGAAGCCGGAGGCGCCCGCGATGGCGACCGTCGCCTCGGGTGCGAGGGCGAGGGCGGATGCGTCCGCGCCGGAGGGCTGTGTTTGAGAAGGCATAGCGAATCGTTGCACAGCTCCGATGCTCGCGGTGGTTGCCCGGGGCCGCCGCGAGCGAAGGCTTCGCCGGGGGGTGGACGGTGGCCGCGGTCGCCGGTACGATTTCTCGATGCAAGGCAATGCCCCGCCTCCCGGTCCCGGTCCCGGCGCACCTCCGCCCAACGGTTTTGCGCCGCCCGCGCAGCAGTATCCCGGCGCGCCGGCCGCGCAGGCTGGATACGGTGCGCCGCCCTCAGGGGGCTACGGACAAGCGCCGCCTCCGGCCGGAGGTTTCGGGCACCCGCAGCCGGGGCAGTACCCGCAGCCCTACGGCTTCGGCGCGCCGCAGCCGTTCAGCCCGGGCGCGTGGAGCGGTCAGGGCTGCCCCAAGTGCGGCAGCGGCAATACGCACCACCCGACCTTTACGTGGTGGGGCGGCATGATCGGCCCGGCCATCCTCAACCACCAAGTCTGCAACGGCTGCGGCTTCGGCTACAACGGCAAGACCGGTCGAAGCAACGGCACCGCCATCGGCATTTACTTCGGCGTGGTCTTCGCCATCGCCATTTTTCTGTTCATCGTTCGCATCGCGCTGGGGTGATCCCAGGGGTGGCACGATTGTCGTCGTGCGTGCTACTCGCGCGCGCAACTTGCTCTCGGCAAATGCCCGTGGAAAGGTGAAGGCCATGTCTGCTTCTCGCCGAGAATTCCTGGGTTACGCTTCGATCGCCGGGGCCCTTGCCTCGCTCCCCACGTCCGCGTTCGCCGGCGACAAGGCCGACCCGAGCCTCGCGGCCTCGCCGCCGCCCGGCTTCGTCCCCTTCGCTGCGCCGGGTCGCATCGTCAAGGTCACGAAGAAGGACTCACTGCAGGAGAACAAGCTCTATCCCAAGGCCGACGACGCCAGGGCGATGCTCACCAAAGCGCTCACCGAGCTCACCGGCAAGTCCGATCTGCCGACCGCCATCGGGCAGTTCGTCCACAAGGACGACATCGTCTGCGTGAAGGTCAACGGCATCGCCAAGCAGAACATGGGGACCAACAAGGAGCTGGTCATTCCTTTCCTCGAGGCCATGATCCTCTCCGGCGTGAAGCCCGAGAACATCACCGTGCTCGAGCAGTACGGCGGCTTCCTCGCGGGCACCCGCGTATCGGCGCAGAACGTGCCGAACGGCGTGAAGATCGCCATTCATCAGAACAAGGATGCGATCATGCCCGACCGGCTCATCCCCGGCACCGGCACCCACACCAAGTTCGTGCGCGCCCTCACCGAGTCGACCGCCGCCATCAACTTCGCGCTCATCAAGGACCACTCCATCTGTGGCTACACCGGCGCGCTCAAGAACATGACGCACGGCTGCAGCATCAACCCCCACGACTTCCACGCCCACAACGCCAGCCCGCAGATCGCGCTCATGTACGCGCAAGACGTGGTCAAGTCCCGGGTGCGCCTCTGCATCAAGGACGCCTTCAAGGTCATGGCCCACGGTGGCCCCCTGTGGAAGTCACCGGATCACGTGAAGGTCCACGAGAGCATCTACGCCTCCACCGACCCGGTGGCGCTCGACACGGTGGGTTGGGAGCTGGTCGAAGAGCTCCGCAAGGGCTACGGCCTCAAGTCCCTCACCGAAGAAAAGCGTGCGCCCGCCTACATTCGCGCCGCGGCCGATCTCGGCCTCGGCATCGCCGACCGCGCCAAGATCAAGCTCCTCGAGCACACCGTCTGAGCGAGGCCCCGACGGCAACGCTCGGCCTCTCCCATCGCCCCGAAGGCGCGAGCCTCCGCTCCCACCGAGCGGAGGCTTCGTCGTTTCAGATGGCGCCGCCCTGCACCCCACAACGTCATAGGGCGCAGGTTCCGTAAGCTATACCCCCGACCACCGCCCCGTCCGCCAAACATGCCTTTCCCTTGGGGCAATCGCTCTGACCAAGGCGGCAGTACGTGGTGCACCTTCCCTGCGTGGTGTCGCACGCAAAGTCACGAGCGCAGTCGGTGTCGGCCGAGCACGCGCTCCCGCGTCGGCCTGGTCCCGCGCCATTCCGGCATGCTGCAATACCTTCGGAAAATATGGTGCAGCCGTCGGCGCAGCTATCGGGGGCGAGTGGCGCACACGCGGCCGTTGGACAATAGCCAACGCTGCGTCCGGCTACCGCGAGCTCGGACGGAAGACAACGCTCACCGTCGCGGCAGGAATCGCCGGCGAAGCACAATTCGGTGCACCCGAGGTTGGTGCACATCTTGCCGCGCCCGCATTCACCACTCGCAGCGCAGGCGTGGCCTACGGGGAGGTCACCGCGAACCGCGACGCAGCTCGTGTGCGCCGGGTCGAACGATAGGGTCGCGTCGGCGAACAGGCAGGCCTCGCCGCTGCGGCACGAGAGAAACTCTGCCGGAGAATCCGTGCCCAGGGCGACAGGGTTACACTGCGTGGGGGCAGCGGCGTAGCCGGTGAAGTCGGAGAAGCACCCGCCGGCGACGACGGCGAAGCCGGCCAGTGACATGGCAACCGCAGAGCGTCCCAGATTCATTCGAACCTCCCCGAGAGCTGCACGGACGTGGGGCTTGCGCCGATCATGAGCCGCGTCCACGTGCCTGGCTTGCCCGCCAACACGAGACCCGCGATCAGTGCAGCGCCGCCGCCGAGCCCGAGGATCGTGGTTGCGATCGAGTAGTCGAGGCCTCTCGCGCTGGCGCGGATTCCTTCGCCGTCGCAGAGCTTGTTCGCATCGCAATGGTCACGAATCGTCGGCTTCTGGGCGAGTGCGACAATGCCCGTGCCCGCCGCGGTAGCGAGCCCGGCGACGCCCAGCGCCGTAAGTCCGATTCCAACCCCGTGCAGTGGGTGCGCCGAGTACTTGTCTCGTACCGGAGGAGGAACGGCCACCGAAGCCGCAAGCGGATCGCACTGCTGACCATCGTCGACGTTGCAAGACACTTCACACTGCCCGTCGGCGCGAAACGTGAAGACGACCTGGTAGCGGCGGCCGGCCGAGAAGCGATAGGCCTGCGAGGCGGAGCAAGCGCCGTCCGGAACTTCGGTGGTCACGAGGACGTTCTGCATCTCGTAGGTCGTCACGGCTCGGCGTACGCGTTCGGTCGTCGTTCCCGACTCGCAGCGCCCGCGCCGGTCCGTGGAAATGCAGTAGTTGTAGCGAGATTCGGAACTGTACTCGTAGGACGTAACAGGTACGGACCGGCGTTCGGTATGTGACTCTTCGTGCCAGAATTTCGTGGCAAACGCGAGGCGGGCAGGCTGCGGAAAGAGCGCATGCTCGCCCGCATCGATTTCGAATCCGTCGTAGCTCAGCCGATCACGACTGTGGTCACCGGGGCTGACCGCATGGTCGACGCGGAAGTTCACCAGGGCCTTGGGTTCCTCTGCGCGCGGTTCGGAGAGCCGAACGTCGGAGCTCATGCCACCGCAGCCAGCAAGAAATCCACTCGCTACCATCACCGAACCCACCCCCAGTGCCCGCATGCCTTCGAACGACCTCATGCCACGCCCATCGACCGAGATCGACGGCCGTTGCCTCGTGAAGTCGGGGGCGGCAAATCAAGATCTTCTCGGAGGCCGCCGCCTGCGGCGAAGAGCTCTCGTTGCCGGGGCAGGAAACGCATGCTGAAGGACGCACGCCATCCGCTTGAGCGGCTACTTCGATTGGATGGTGACGACCTTGGGCGTGACGTAGCGCGCCTGCGCCTGGGCGCCGGTGATGTACGCATCCATTCCGGCGTTGCCCTGGAGGTGCCGCGCGAAGAAGGCCACCGTGTACGCCCGCGCCAGGGCCAAGACGTCAGCAGCCTTCGCGGTGGGGCTCTTGCACGCGGAGCATGCGAGCCCGCAGTTGGGATTGTCGAGGAAGCTCATGTGGCTGGCGCCGAGCACGTCGACGGCGATGGCCGGAGCTTTGGCCGCCGCATAGAGCACTGCGAAGTTCAGCTCCGCCGGCGCGCACGCCGGGCTGAACGAACCACCGGTGGCGTCGAGCGTCTCGCCGAGGAAGAGCACCGGTGCGCTCACTTTGGCAAGCTCGCCAGTGGCCGGTGGGCACTCGGTGGCGACGTCGCAGTTGATGAAGCCGCCAGGCTTGGAGTCCACCGGATCGAGCGCCATGAGCGCTTTGAAGCGTGGGTCGCGCGCCGCAGCCAGGATGGCAGCCTTCCCGCCGCGCGAGTGGCCCGTGACGCCGGCCTTGGTTGCGTCGCCCTTGACCGGTGCCGCGGTCAAGCTCCAGTCGAGGGCGGCGACGAGATTCTGTGCATCCTTCACGTTATTGGCCCCGAACCCAGTTGGGTAGTCGGGTACCAACGCGAGGAAACCATGGGTCGCCAACCGCTCGGCGTACCCGTAGTAGAGGTCGGCGGAGAGCTGGAAGCCGTGGGCGATGATCACCACCGGGAGAGGCCCTGCGACGCCGTTGGGATACACCGCGTGGATGGGCAAGCGATCGCCGGTCGCTGGCGTGATGGTGGCGTCGCTGGAGGCCGTCGTGTACGGCCCCGGAAGATTGGGGTCGAGCGCGGTTCCGCTGTCGCTCAAGGGGCCGCCGTCGCCGGGGTTGGCGGCGTCGGGGCCGGGTTGCGCGGAGCCGTCCTGCCGCGTGGCGCCGCCGCCGTCGACAGTGGGGTCGGGATCGGGAACGGAAGCCGTTTCGCCGCACGCGACGAGAGAGACCAGAACGAACGAACCCAAGACGACGATTTGGCGCATTGTGGGCTGGACCCTAGCAGGTCCGTCCCCGCGTGCAGCCCCATCTATGCGCCATTGGGTCCGCGCCCCCGTCGACCTCGGGGGCCTTTCGCCGGGGCGCACCCGTGATATCAACGGATGAGCCATGCTCACGGATCTCCCTACTTTCTCGACCCTGGTTCGGCACAAAGACACGCTCGCCAAGACCTCCGTCCGCGAGCTCTTCGCCCAAGACGCCGGTCGTTTCGAGGCGCTGCATACGCGCGCCGGCGACTGGCTCTTCGACTACTCGAAGCACCGCGTGACCCGCGAGACCCTCGGCCTGCTCTTCGCGCTCGCCCACGAGGCGGGCGTCCTCGAGGCCCGCGACGCGATGTTTCGCGGCGACAAGATCAACGTCACCGAGGGGCGCGCGGTGCTCCACGTGGCGCTCCGCAACCGCGGCGGCCGCCCCATCGAGGTCGACGGCGCCGACGTGATGCCGGGCGTCCTCGGCGTGCTGGCCAAAATGCGCGACTTCACCGATCGCCTCCGGTCCGGGGCCTTCACGGGGTACACCGGCAAGGCCATCACCGACGTGGTGAACATCGGCATCGGCGGCAGCGATCTCGGCCCGGTGATGGTGAGCGAGGCCCTGCGTCCGTACTGGAAGCCGGGCATGAACGCGCACTTCGTGTCGAACATCGACGGTACGCACATGCACGAGACCCTGCGCAGGGTCGACCCCGAGACCACCTTGTTCGTGGTGGCCTCCAAAACCTTCACCACCCAGGAGACGATGACCAATGCGGAGACCGCCCGCACCTGGTTTTTGGGGGCGGCGAACGATCCTTCGGCGGTGGCCAAGCACTTCGTGGCGGTCTCCACCAACGCCAAAGCGGTGGCGGCGTTCGGCATCGACACCGAGAACATGTTCGGGTTCTGGGACTGGGTCGGCGGTCGATACTCGCTGTGGAGCGCCATCGGGCTCCCCATCGCGTGCCTCATCGGCATGGACTCCTTCGAGGAGATGCTGGCCGGCGGCCACCAGGTAGACGAGCACTTCCGCACGGCAGCGCCGGAAGAGAACGTGCCGCTCCTCATGGGCTTATTGGGAGTGGTGCCCTACGACCAGTACCTGTCGCGCCTTCCTGCGTACCTGCAGCAGGCCGACATGGAGTCCAATGGCAAGTCGACCAGCCGCAGCGGCCAGCGCATCACCAGCTACGACACCGGGACCATCCTCTGGGGCGAGCCGGGCACCAACGGGCAGCACGCCTTTTACCAGCTCATCCACCAGGGCACCCGGGTGGTGCCGGCCGATTTCATCGTGCCCCTCCATAGCCACAACCCCATCGGCGATCATCACGACAAGCTGGTGGCCAACTGCTTTGCCCAGACCGAGGCGCTCATGCGCGGCAAGACCGCCGCCGAGGCCAAAGCCGAGCTGCTGGCCAAGGGCATTGGCGAGGCCGCCGCCGACGCGCTCACCCCGCACAAGGTGTTCTCGGGCAACCGGCCCACCTCCACGTTCGTCACCGAGCGCATCACGCCGGGCACCCTCGGCCAGCTAGTCGCCCTCTACGAGCACAAGATCTTCGTCCAGGGCATCGTGTGGGACGTCTGCAGCTTCGACCAGTGGGGCGTGGAGCTCGGCAAGGAGCTGGCCACGCGCATCCTCGGCGAGGTCTCGACCGATGCGAGCCTCGCCCACCACGACGCCTCGACCCAGGCGCTGGTGGAGCTCTACCGCGCCGCGCGCAAGAAGCGCTAAAGGGTGAGCGCTTGAGCGAAAAGGAAGAGGGCGCTCCGTAGCCGGGGCGCCCTCGTCGTCACCTTCGTCGCACCGTTACTAGTGCACGCGGCTGGGGAAGGGCCGCGGGGTGAGCCAGACCGTATTCGGCGCTGAGCAGTCGGCTTCCAAGATCGCGCGACTTGCGGTGTCGCGGTGCGCGAGCTCGCTCTTCTCGGGCCGGTCCGGATCGAAGAGGAAGCGCGACACGAGCACCGTGCTGGGGCGCGCAGGTTGGTCTGCGGCGACGTTGGCGGGGGGCGGCGTTACCGGCACCGAAGGCGTGTACACCAGACCGCCCGAACCAGAGCTGGGGGGCGCGACCGGGCTCGGCGCGCGCGCCAAGAGCTGGAACTCGAAGGGCTCCTGGGGACGACTTCCGCCGTGGCAACCGTTGCAGGTGTTGCTGCTGAACGCCTTGTCTTGCTGCGCGTCGCCGCTGGCCGCCCAGTCGAAGCGCGCATCGGGGAAGCCCAGCGCCAGCGTCTGGTACTCGGCCGGTAGCGGATTCTTGCCGGTCTTGATGTCGGACTGATGTTCGCGAATCCACGTGCCGAGGGCTGGCGAGCGATTCAATGCGAGGGCCGGAGAGCTGGCCACCGGCGCCGGCACCAACGCGCGCGCGCGCGGGTCGACGTTGAACTCGCGGAACTCCCAGTCCTTGGAGGTCGCGCCGAAGAGGGCTTCGTTGGTGCGCATGCGCAGCAGGTGCGGGGTTTCGAGGGCGAAGCTGCGAACGATGCCGCCCATCGCGATCTCTTGGTCCTCGACCTTCCTGATGCGGCGAACGCCGGCGAAGCGCGTGGCCCAGTCGCGCGTCGCGCCCCGCAGGCCGTACTCGAAGATGACCGTGAGGGCCAAAGGCGCGCCGTTGAGTGGATCGATGGCGCCGAACACGAGGCGCGCCTCGGCGCCGCTCTCGACGCACGCGTCGGTGCCGATGTCGACCCGGTTGACCACCGCCACCAGCTCGAACGGCGCGGCGTCCATGTCGAGAATGCGCGCGTCACACACGCCGCAGGCGGCGTCGCAGCGGTTGGCGGTGCGTCGGCGGAGCCAGGCGCATTCAAGGGCTTCGGTGCCACGCGGCCGCGGCGCCGCGGTGAGCGTGACGCCCCCCACTTCGAGGGTCTGCGGGGTGTTGTACGTGCGCAGCCACGCGCGGGTGAAGTCGGCGACGTCGCGGCCCCCGGCGAGCGACGCCATGACCGTGCGAAACGACGGCAGCGCTCCGTGCACCCCGCCGGACTCCACCAGGAGCAGCAGGTCGGGCCGCGATGCGGCATTCTGGATGGTCGGCGCGGTTCCGTCGGTGGTCCGCTCGCCTCGACCTTGTGCAATCGGCGTGACCAACGGGCGCGATGCGTCCGAGCACGCAGTGGTCAGTAGCCAAGCCCCCACGAGTGCCCCTCGAACTCTGCTCATGACCCATTACCGCACCCCGGTGCCCGGCGGTCAAGGCGCGGCGCGGCGATTCCTGGTCAAGGCGCAGTGTGGGTGGCTTGGTCAGGCTGTGCTTTGCGGGCCTGGACACTACGGAGAGAGACTCGCGGTGGACTTGCATGTACGTTGCAATCGCACCGCGGCATCGGGACCGAAGGTCGAATTGGTTTCGCGGGAGTGTTAAGCTCCGTGGCCGTGCGCCGAAGCGATCGCCCCAGTAGCTCCTTTCGAACGAGGCCCGACGCGTGGACCCTCGAACGGCCGCCCGCGCTCCGCGAGCACGCGTGCCTGGTTCAGGTATACGGCCCCGACCTTGGCAAGCGCTCGGCCATCGGCCGCGAGCCTTTCAACATCGGGCGCTCGCCGCGCAGCGATCTGGTCATCGACCAGGCGAGCATCAGCCGCCACCACGCGCGCATCACCTGGGACGGCGAGCGCCACCACGCGGCCGATCTGGGGAGCACCAACGGCACGCACATCAACGACATTCAGGTGTCGGTGGCGCCGCTCACCGACGGTGACTTTCTGCGCGTCGGGCGCGCCATCATGAAGTACATGGCGGGCGACGACATCGAGGCCAGCTTCCACGAAGCCATCTACCGGATGATGACCGTCGACGCGCTCACCGACGCGTACAATCGCCGGTACTTCGACGACGCGCTGGAGCGCGAGATCATCCGCGCGGGTCGCTACGAGCGGCCGGTATCGCTCATCCTCCTCGACATCGACTACTTCAAGACCATCAACGACTCCTACGGTCACGTGGTGGGCGATCAGGTGCTGCGGCAGCTCTCGGGCCTTATCCGCGGTCGCCTCCGCACCGTCGACATCTTCGCCCGGGTGGGCGGCGAGGAGTTCGGTCTCATCCTGCCAGAGTCGGACCTCGCCACCGCGCGTACCGTCGCCGAACGCCTCAGGGTGCTCATTGGCGCCGCGCTGTTTCGCGCGGGCGACAAGGAGATCGCCTGCACCGTGAGCCTGGGCGTCGCAGAGTGGCAGGCCGACCTGAACTTGCCGGTGTCGCTCTACGACGCCGCAGACAAGAAGCTCTACGCCGCCAAGCAGGCGGGCCGCAACCGCAGCGACGGCTGAGCGTGGTTGTCAGTGCGCGGCGCGCGCGTGGTCCATGTGCGGCGCGGGATAGCCGCCGGGAGCGACCGGCGTCGTCGTGCAGGTAGACTTCCACGCGGCTTCGAGCTTGCCGGCGCGGCGCCCCAGCTCGTCGTCGCCGTTGCGACTGGGGTCGTCGAGGTAGCGCGATACGCGCGGCGCCTCGGTGAGCGATCCATAGTACGAACCCGCCGGCGCCACGTGCTGAAAGCGGAGCCCGTCGATTGGTCGCTCGCCGCCGTGGCAGCCGTTGCAGGTGCCGGCGCTGAAGGCGCGCCGCGCGCTCTCCGAGACATCTGCGCGCCAGCGGAAGGTGGAGCTGGGCATGGGCGAAGCGAGGGTGCTCATCGACTCGGGCACCGTGGGCGGCTGCGAGCCACGCAGCAGATCGGCCAGCGCCGACGAGCCGTCCCACACCTGCGCTGGGGTGGCGGCGAGGGGCGTGGGGACGAAGCCGCTCGGCCCCACCGCGAGCTCACGCAGCTCCCAGCTGCCGTCGCTCGCGAACGCGCCCTCGTTGGTACGCAGCCGCAGCAGCGGCGGGGCAACCGCGCCGCTCCGGCGCACGAAAGCGTCGGTGAGCGCGGTCAGCGCGTTGCCGTAGTCGCGTCCGAACGGCAGCGAGCCCAGGGCGTGCCATCGCGCCGCGACGTCGCGTCCGGCGCCGGGCTGCAGGTACTCGAAGATGAGGGTGAAGGGCAGGGTGGTGGTGGTGCCCGGGCGCAAGGCCGTGAACACCAGCCGGCCTTCGGCGGAGCCTTCTGCACAAGGCTCGCCCAGGTCGGGTCGGTTGACCACGGCCAGGAGCGCAAAGGGCGCCTGCTCCAGGTCGAGCACGCGCTCGCGGCAGTAGCCGCAGCCCACCTCGCAGGCGTTCTGCGATCGCAGCCGCAGCCACGGGCAGAGCAGCTGGCTCTCCACATTCGGCCGCGGCGCCGCTTGGAGCTCGGTGCCGTTGGGCGTCGTGAAGTGCGTGGTGGCGGTCATGGTCTCGAGCCACCCGCGCACCCATCGCTCGGCCGCAGACGGGCTCCCGGCGAGCTCGGTCACCACCGTGGCGAACGAGAGCGGCGCCCCCGCACCGCGCGTCAACGGCGACATGCGCACCGACGCATCGATCACCATGAGCTCCTTCCACCGGTCTACCGGCCGCGGCCCGCTCTCCCCGCTCTCCCCGCCCGCCGCGCTTGGCTTCGGCGCCGGCGCAGGCTCGTCACCCGGGTTGCGTCGCCGGGCCCCGGTGTCGATGTCCATCATGCAGCCGATGGTAAAAAGAGTGTAAACTGCAACCAAATGGAGCGCGCGCATTGAAGCCTCCGCGAGAACGGTAAGGGTGAGGAAGAGAGGTGAACGAAGTAGGGGCGCGCTTCAGCGCGGAGGAAGGGCGTCGAGCAGAGCCTGCGCCTCTTGCTTTCGGTAAGCGCCGTACTCGCCGGCGGCGAAGGGGGTCAGGGCCGCGCGTGCCTCGGCGGTGCGACCGGCGCGCAAGAGCGCCACCGCCCGGTTGTAGCGCGCCTCGAGCGCAAGCGGCCCGCCGCCCTGCAGGTAGCGGTCCCAGAGCCCGACGGCTTTGCCATAGTCGTGGTCCACGAAATGCGCCTGGCTCGCGCGCCGGTAGAGCTCGTCGGCGCTCTCGACGGCGCTGCTCGACGGAGCCGGAAGCGCCGCCGCGGGGAGGCTCGGGCGGGCGATCGCCCGCGCTGGAAGCGGCGCGGACGCGGGCAGTACCGCGACCGTGGTGGCCGCAGGGGGCGCGTCCGGTGGCTCGGCGACCGCGCTCGCGACGGCTGCATGCGGTTGCTCGCTCGCGGCGCCGCTTGCGGCGGTTTCCTCGGCGCCGTGATCGAGCGCCATGAACGCCAGCACGCGCCCGAGCTTTCCGCTGGCACCGGCAAGCGCGGTGAGCACCACCAAGGTGGCGGCGAGGGGCCAGGCAAGCCAGCGCAGCGTTCGCACCTTGCCGCGTTGCCGCGCCGCCAGCGCCCGCACCAGGGTCTCCGGGTTGGTCTCGGCGCGGGTCTCTTCCCGAAGCGCACGGGTGGCCTCGTCCAGGAGATCTTTCATCGGGCGCCTCGCTTTTCCAGCAGCTCGCGCAGCTTCTTCTTGGCCAGCATCACGCGCGCCCGGACGGTGGCCTCGTCGGCGCCCACGATCTCCGCGGCCTCTGGGCTCGAACGCTCTTCCACCTCGCACAACACGAACGCCACCCGCTGGTCGAGCGGAATATCGTCGAGGGCGCGCTGAAGCGCAGCCGCCAGCTCCTTGCGGCGCAGGGTGGCGTCGGGCTGCGCGGGCGGGGGTTGCGCCTCTGTCTCCAGCCGCGCGTGCGCTGCGCGCCTTCGGGCGGCCGCACGCACGTAGTGGCTGGCGCGGTGCGTTGTCATCGAAAGCAAAAAAGTGCGCAGGCTCGAGGCTCCGCGGAACCGGCGCAGCGCCTCCGGCAGCGCCACGAAGACCTCTTGCACAAGGTCTTCGGCGCCATCGGCGTCGCCCACCAAACGCGCCGCGAAGGTGCGGACCGCCACCTCGTGGTCCTGGTAGAGCCCGCGCATCGCGCGCTCGTCGCCGCGCATTGCGGCTTGGAGCAACGGCGACAAGCTCGGCTTTGCAGGCTCGGGGGACACGGTGGAGGCTCCGAAGAAGATCGCGAGCCCCATCATGGGTCGTCTCCGCGCAGGGGCGCCATCAGAATTCCACTCCGCCGAAGACTTCTGGGCCCACCGCGAACTTCGCCTCGGTGCGCGGGTCGACGATGGTGGTGGCAAGGAGCCCGCCCACGCCGGCGTAACCCGACAGATGCGGGAAGAGCTGGTAGCCCAGCGTGGTGCGGAGCCGCGTGTGGAACAGATCCGGATACCGGCCGTCGCTCCGGGCGCAGCACAAGGCGCCGCCGTTCAGATACGTGAGCCCCAGATCGACCTCGAAATACGGTTTTTCGCCCAGCGGCACGCGAGCGCCCACGGTGAACCCGGGGCCCGCAACCCAGTGCCCCTCGGTGCGGTGCATCGAAGCGCTGACCATGGTGAAGGTGTAGCGCGTGCGAAACCGCACCCCGATGTTCACCAGGCTGGAGCTCGACGCCCAGGTGGTGGGGTGAACGCCGCCGGTCTTGGTGACGCTCACCACGCCGAGCGGCAGGCCGTCGACGTCGTCGGCGATGTTCACCAGGCCCACTTGCGCGCCCTTCACCTTGCCCGCGATGTTCACCAAGCCCACCTGCGCGCCTTCGGTGTCGCCGGCGATGTTGAGCGCGCCGATCTCGGCGCCCTCCACCGGCCCCTGGGTCACGTTGCCACCCCAGGTGACGGCGAGGCCGCGAAAGCCCTTGCGCGCGAAGTTGAAGCCCAGCGCGGCGTGCAGCCCGTCGGCGCGCTCGAGCACCAAGTTGCCGCCCACCGCCGCGACGAGGCCCACGCTCTCCTTGCCGCTGTGATTGGCGAGGAGCGCGGCGGAAACGCCGCGGGCGCCGTCGGCGCTGTTGAACCCGCCCACCCGAAGGCCCACGAAGTCTTGGTCGGTCCAGTTGAAGGCGGCGCCGATCTGCACGCCGGTGGCGCCTTTGCCGCTGGTGTTCGCGGCGCCGATCTGCACGCCGTCGAGGCCTTGCTCGGCCACGTTCACGCCGAACAGCAGAAGATGCCCCATCTGCAGGCCGCGCACGCGGCCGCGCGCGATGTTCACCAGCCCCGTCTGCACGCCCTCTACGTTGCCGGCCAGGCCGTGAAAAAGGTTGAACTGTACATGCATGTCGCGGTCCGGCTCGCCGTAGTTGGTGGCCAGTGGATAGAACACCGAAGCGCCCGCGGTGGGGGGTGGGCGCGCCGGCTGCCGGCCCGGCTCGGTGGCTGCCGGCGTGGCGGGGCCTTGCGGAACTGCCGGCGCCGGCAACGGCGCGACCTGCTGCTCCTTGGGCTTGCCCAGGAGATCTTCGGCCTCGTTGCGGACCAGGTTCGCGGCCAGCGCCGCCGCCACGTGCGCGGCCTCGGCCGCCGGGGGCGCTGCCACGATGCGCGACACCGTGCCCTTGCCGGCAGCGTCGAAGGTGACCGCGAGCTCCCCGCGGGAAGGCCGGAAGGCCACGGTGATGGTGCCGGCGCTCGCGGTTGCGTCGCCCGGCGTGATCGCGTCGATGCCCTCGACGGCCAGCTGGGCGCGCACCGCTTCGACCGTCACCCGCGGATCGTCCGAGTACACCGCCACCGCCACCGCCACCGCCGCCGCCACCGCCACGGAGGCGTGCGGTCGCACACTCGCGGCCGGCGGACCCGCGGCGGCAGCCACACGGAGAGGGCCCAGAATCGCGACCATCGCGAGCCCGAGCGCAAGGAAGAAGAAGCGCATATGCCTTCTGTGCCCGGGTCGCAGCGTTTCGTGAAAACGAATTTGCTATTTGGCGGCGGGGCCGCAGCGAGTCGTGCGCTCGATGCGCGTTTGCCCGGCCGGGCAGGGGGTCGCGCACCGGCCGGCGCCGATATCCTCGGTGCCGGGGGGGCAGGCCTTGAGCGGCGCCTGGCAGCGGGGAACGCCGTCGCCGCGCTCGATGCGCGTTTGCCCGGCGGGGCAGGGCGGCGCGCACCGGCCGGCGCCGATGTCCTCGGTGCCGGGGGGGCAGGCCTTGAGGGGCGCCTGGCAGCGGGGAACGCCGTCGCCGCGCTCGACGCGCGTTTGCCCGGCGGGGCAGGGCGTCGCGCATTTTCCGCCGCCGATGTCCTCGGTGCCGGGGGGGCAGGCCTTGAGGGGCGCCTGGCAGCGGTGACCGCCGACGCCGCGCTCGACGCGCGTTTGACCGGCGGGGCAGGGCGTCGCGCATTGTCCGCCGCCGAGGTCCTCGGTGCCGTTGGGGAAGGCCATGAGCGGCGCCGGGGAGGGGGGAACGCCTTCGCGGCGCTCGACGCGCGTTTGCCCGGCGGGGCAGGGGGTCGCGCACTTTCCGCCGCCGATGTCCTCGGTGCCGGTGGGGCACGCCTTGAGGGGCGCCTGGCAGCGGGGAACGCCGTCGCCGCGCTCGACGCGCGTTTGCCCGGCGGGGCAGGGCGTCGC
>JBBQWQ010000099.1:0-17301 GCA_038210445.1 Polyangiales bacterium | reverse complement strand
GATGCGGGTAGGTAGCGGCGACCAAGTGCTTGAAGGTGAGTTTCGAGGCGGGAGCCGCCTGGACGACAGCATCAAACGCCGCATTGAGGTGCGCGTGAGGAAGGCGGCGTCCACGTACGCCCGCCTCCGCTGCGACGCCCCCACGCCGCCCGGCTCTGCGCTCCCTTCTCACGAACGTGCGCGAAGTGGGAGGGGTTGGGGAGGGGGTATGTGTGCAGGTTGCAGGGAACGCCGAGCGTCGGGGGGCATCGCGCGGAGAGCGGGCTACGCGAGCCGCCTGTGATGCGGGTAGGTAGCGGCGACCAAGTGCTTGAAGGTGAGTTTCGAGGCGGGAGCCGCCTGGACGACAGCATCAAACGCCGCATTGAGGTGCGCGTGAGGAAGGCGGCGTCCACGTACGCCCGCCTCCGCTGCGACACCCCCACGCCGCCCGGCTGATTGGTGTCGGCGCTTCTCTTCGGGGAGAACGGGGAATGCGGTGTCTTTCGAATGCGGAGCCATTGAGCCGTGCGATGAGCCCAATGGCGAGTGCTTGCGGGCCGGGGGGAGGGAATGGACCTGTGCCCTTCGTTGCCGCGAAATGGCAGAGGGGGTCCTCGCTTCGCTCGGGATGACCCTTCGCGATACGGCTATTCCAGGTTCGCGCGGAGCGTGCGCAGGAGCGGGTTGCGCTTCTCGGGCGGCTCGCTCGGCAGGTAGCCCTGGGCCAGCGTCCACACGATGACGCCGCCGAGCGAGGTCTTCTTCACGTAGGCGGCCTTGTCGGTCAGCGAGCGGCCGTCTTCGTAGCTGATGAAGTTGCAGGTTTGCTTGCCGGAGGGCGCAGCAAACACCATGTAGGGTACATGGGCCTGCTCGTCCCACTTGGCGCCGCCGGACTTCTGCGCCAGCGGCAGGTAGTCGGCGAGGATGTTGGCGTAGCTGATGGCCTGATCGCTGGCCACGATGGCGGCCTTGCCGATGGGCTTGCCCGGGCCCTCGACCGCGCCGCGCCAGCACTGCCCGTAGAAGCCCGCGCCGACGCCCAGCTTCTCGGTGGGTACGCCGGCGCCGCGATAGGCGCTCACGATGGCGTCGACGGAGCTGGGGGTTTCTTTGGTCTCGCCGTAGAGCGCCGACGAGTGCCACGTTTTCCAGCCCTCCCAGGAGCCTGCCATGACGTAGGTCATGATGTTGATTTGGTCCACCACCGCCGCCAATTCGCCGTAGAACGGCCGCGGTTTGCCCGCCCACGCCACTGGCACCGTGAGGAGCAGCTCCGGCGCCTTGGCGCGGATGGCCTTGGCCACCGCGAGCACCGCCGGCTCGTCCTTCGCGTCGATGGGCTCCCAGTCGAGGTCGAGCCCGTCGAAGGCGTTGGCCTTGGCGAAGGTCACGAGCGCCTCTACCAGCGCCCCACGCTTGCTCTCCTGCGCGGCGGAGACCCAGGCATCGTGGGCGCCGTCGCCACCCACCATGAGCAGCGCCTTGCGCTTCTGGGCGTGGGCAAGCGTCACCACCTTCTTGGCCAGCGCGAGGCCGTTGTCGGTGTCGAAGGTGGTGGTGAGCGTGCCATCGGGCTTGGGCACCACGCGGGTCACGGTAACGTGGGTCAGCGCCGCGTAGTCCACCGCTTCCGGCGGGAGCAGCGCCGCCTCGTAGCCGGCCCAGTAGCCCATGAGCCACTTGCCGGTGAGGGGTTTGGACACGTCGACGGTCGGGACGCTCGGGGACGCGGTCGCCACGGTGGACCCAGCGCCGGCGCCCATGCCTGTGCCTGTGCCCGTGGTGGTAGACGAGCCCGCGGGCGCCTCCGGCGAAGGATTCCCGTGGCACCCACTGCAGGCCGAGAGCGCCAAGACCAGCGCGGCGCAGAGGGAGAAGTGCGGAGCAGCGAAGCGGAGAGCCATACCTCTACTTACGGGGCCAGAGCAAAGGGCGTCAACTCCGGCAGTTCCGAGGAAGACGCGGCCCGCGGCGGCGTACGATACCGAGTCGCTGCACGCTCCCCACCCACACCTGCGAGCACCCATGGCCCTCCCCACCGATGACGAAGACTTTCTCCTCGCGGAAACCCAGTACCAGCAGTTCGTGCGCGGCGACGCGGTCATCGGGCTCGTCGCCGACGTGCCCGGCGCTGAGCGGGCGATGATCGAGGGCCTGTGGGCCGCGGCCGGGCGCGGTCACTTGCCCGCCTACCGAATCATCGGCGACTGCTACATGGCGGCGCTCAAGCCGGTGGGCGCATTCGAAGGGATTGCGGCCGACGACGCCCAGGGCCGACCCTGGTCGAGCGACGCCAAGGCCATCGTCGATGCCGAGCTTCCGGCGCTCGAGGCCGGCCTGCGCGCGTACTTCGAAGCGGCGCGGGCCGGCGATCGCGAGGCATCGATGCACTATGCACGCACGTCTCGCCACAGCAGCCGCGACAACCAGGAGCGGGCCCTGGCGCTGCTTCTGAAGAACCAGGACCCGTCTGCGGCCGAGCTCTACCAACGGGGTCTGGTGCAAAACTGGCTATCCGACCTGGAGGCCAGTGCCGCCACGCATTTGCTGGCTGCGGAGCGCGGTAGCCTCGATGCCCAGTTCGAGCTGTACATCTACTATGCGCAGGGGCTCGGCGTGGAGGCCGACGCGGAGAAATCGCAGGCCTGGCTTCAGCGTGCCGCCGAAGGCAACCATCCACGGGCCCTTTACAACATCGCCGCAGCCTATGCCTCGGGCTCCTCCGGCGAGCAAGACCTCGAGAAGGCGGCGGCCTACTACGAGCGCGCCGCGGCTTTGGGCAATGGGCGCGCTGCGGCAACCCTGGGCGTGATGATTCTCACGGAAGAGATCAAAGGCACCCGAGAGCAGGCGGTGCGGTGGCTCGATACGGCCGACGAGTACGGCTACGCCACCTGGGAGATGCTCGACGCCGCGGATCTGGACGATCCGCGCGAGCCCGCCGCCTGAATCGGGGAAGCGCCCCCGGAGCTGCGGCGTTCTTGGTAGGCTGGCCACCTCTGTCGTCTACTTTTCGTCCTTGAACCGTCGCTCCCTCGCCCTCTTTTCGTTGCCGCTGGTCATCGTCGCCGTCGCCTGCGCCACGCGCACCGGCGAGACGCCGGGGCACACGAGCGCGCGTCCCGCCTCGCCCGAGGCGGCGCCCGACGGTCAAGACAGCACCGCGCGCGACGCCGGCCCCTCTGGCGCCGCGCCACCCGACGCGGCGCCCGCTCCGGCCGCAGATGCCGGACCCGCCGGACCGCGACTTCTCGAGCTGGGCTACCGCATCAACAAGGTGCACAAGGAGCCGCACCTCTCTTGGCGTCAGGTGCAAACGCTCAACTGGCAGGCCGTGGCCGAGGGCCTGGCGCCGCTCGCGCCACCTGCGCCGCTCGCACCCTCGGAGTGCCCCAGCGGGATGATCTCCATTCGCGGCGGGCTCCTCCTCGACAAGAAGGGCAAGGACGACACCGATCTGGTGGAGGCCGCCCAAGACGCCGCGTGCGAGCAGTGGCGGGTGCCGAAGCGCGTCTGCGATCGCTTCTCGGAAGAGAAGTGGAAGGCTCTCGCCGCCGGCTTTCCCCGGAAAGACATGCACTTTTGCGTCGACCACTACGAGTACCCCAATCGGCACGGCGAGTTTCCGCTGGTGGTCAGCACGTTCTCGGAGTCGGAAAAGTACTGCGCCAAGGAGGGCAAGCGCCTTTGCACCGAGAACGAGTGGACGCTCGCGTGCGAAGGCGAAGAGGGGCGGCCCTATCCCTACGGCTACGCTCGCGACGCGACTGCCTGCCCCATCGACCGCCCACGCATCGAGCCACCAGAAGACACCTTCATCCCCCGCACCAACGGTCACACCGCGCGCGGCATCGACACCATGTGGCAGGGCGAACGCTCCGGGGCTTTCGCCCGCTGCGTGAGCCCCTTCGGCGTCGCCGACATGACCGGCAATGTCGACGAGTGGACGCGCTCGGTGCGCACCTGGGGCTACAAGATGATCCTCAAGGGCGGCCACTGGAGCTACGTGCGCGCCCGCTGCCGCCCGCAAACCCGCGGTCACGGCCCCAAGTACGTGAACGTCGAGACCGGCTTTCGCTGCTGCCAGGACCCGCCGCAAAAGTAGATTCCCCCCGGTGCGTCGACCCACGACCCATCGATGTCGTCGATGGCTCGTCTCTCAACGATTCATGTGCCACCGGTCGCATGCGATCTATGGTCTCCGGCATGACGACGTCGCCCCCGGTGCCCACGCTCTTTGACTGGATGGGCGGAATGCCCGCCATCGCCCGCCTCGTTTCGCTCTTCTACCTGCGGGTTGCAGATGATGTCGTACTGGGCCCGGTGTTCGCGGGAATGCCCGCCGACCATGCTCCGCACGTGGGCGCGTTCCTGGCCGAGGTCTTCGGCGGCCCCGGCGCCTACAGCGCCGAGCTCGGTGGCCACCCGCACATGATTCGCAAGCACCTCGGCCGCAGCCTGGCCGAGCCGCAGCGAAAGCGCTGGGTCGACCTGCTGCTCGAGTGCGCCGACGAGCTGGGCGTGCCGGCAGACCCGGAGTTTCGCTCGGCGCTGGTGGGCTATCTGGAGTGGGGCTCGCGGCTCGCGGTGGTCAACTCGCAGCCGGGCGCCGAGGTGGTGACCGAAGCGCCCATGCCGCGCTGGGGTTGGGGCGAGGTGAAGGGGCCCTACCTTGGGTGAGGCGCTCGGACGCCGCGGGCTCCTCGCCGGGAGCGCGGCGGCTCTGGCGGCGGCAGCGTGCCGTAGCAGCCCCGCCTCGAGCGCTGGCGTGCCGGCTTTTTCGCGCCGCATGGCCGACCTCACGCACACGCTCTCGCCCGCGTTTCCCTTCATTCCTGTGCAGAACAAGACCTTCCCGTTTCGGCTCACGCCCATCGCCACCAACGAAGCAGACGGCGTATACGCCAATCGCTGGGAGCTCACCGAGCACGTGGGCACGCATCTCGATGCGCCGTGCCACTTCGTCGAAGGCGCCCTCTTCGTGGAAGGCATTCCCCTCGAAGCTCTGGTGGTGCCGCTGGCCGTCGCGACGATCGCGCCACGCGCGGCCGAAGACGCCGACGCCTTGTTCGAGCTGGACGATCTGCGCCGATGGGAGGCCATTCACGGCCCGGTACCCCGAGGCGGCGCCCTGTTCCTGCATACCGGCTGGGCTTCGCGCATCGCCGAGGGCGGCCGCTTCGTCAACATGGACGCCAGCGGTGTTATGCACTTTCCCGGCTTCTCCGCCGAGGCGGTTGCCTTCTTGGTGGAGCAACGGGCGGTGGCGGGCATCGGCATCGACACCCTATCCATCGATCCCGGTCACGACGTTCGGTACCCGGTTCACAAGCGGCTCTTCGCCGCAGGCAAGTGGGCGCTCGAGTGCCTCGCCAACCTGGAGACTGTGCCGGCGCAGGGAGCCACCGCGGTGGTCGCGCCGGTGAAGGTGCGCGGGGCTTCCGGCGCGCCGGCGCGTGTGCTCGCATTCTGGTAGGACGGTGTTGTTTTGGCCGATATACGCTGGGTTTTGAGCTCCGGCGGCCAGAGGCCCAACGATCGCTTCGCCCCGCCAGCCGGTGAGTGGTCAGTGCGCTTGCTTTCCTCAGGACGGACGTGGTTCCGTCCGACGCGTGCCCGTCATCGACCTCGTCACCCTCATCGAGGCGCCGATCGCCATCGTCTTCGATTTGGCCCGCAGCATCGACGCCCACCGCGAGAGTCAGACCGCGCACAACGAGCGGGCGATCGCGCGAGGCGGGGGCACGACCGCAGGCCGCACGTCGGGGCTCCTCGAGGAGGGCGAGAGCGTTACCTGGGAGGCGACCCACTTCGGTATCCGCCAACGCCTGTCGAGTCGCATCGTGACGATGTCGCGCCCAACACACTTTCGCGATTCGATGGTCGAGGGGGCATTCGCCCGCTTTGACCACGACCACTTCTTCGAGGCCGAACGCGAGAAGTCAACCCGGATGCGAGACGTCTTCGACTTCGACGCGCCGCTCGGTCCGTTGGGGCGCCTCGCGAACCGTCTGTTCCTCGAGCGCTACATGCGCAAGCTTCTGGAAGAGCGCAACCGCGTGCTCAAACAGCTTGCCGAGGGCGGTGCAAAAACAGATTGGGGCTGAGCGCGCGGGTCACTCGGCGGCGTGGTCGCCAACGCTGCCTCTCCGAGGCCCCACGTAGCGTCACGAAAAACACACGTCACCTACGGACCGACTGTCCGATCTTCGCTGGCCGCTGCGCGGGCTGCGCGCGCCACCATTCCCCGGAGCCAGCGGTGGCCCGGATCGCCGTCGGCACTCGTCGACCAAACCTGACTGAGTCGGTATTCCCCCCGACCGAACGGCATCGGGTGCGCGTCGATGGGCAAGAGCGGGCGAAACGCCTGCACCAGGCTCTCCGATACCGTGAGGCAGAGGTCGGAGCTCGCCACCACGAAGGGCGCCGCGAGAAAATGCGTCACCACCAGCGCTACCCGGCGCGAGAGCTTGCGTGCCCGCAGCGCGCGGTCCACCCAGTCGTCTACCGGCTCGCCCACCGCGGTGGTCGGCGCCACCACCACGTGACCCAGCGCGAGATAGCGCTCGAGCGTCACCGGCTTCTTGCGCATGGGCGCCATCGGATGCCCGCGGCGCAGTACGCACACGAGGCGCTCGCGCAGCAGGTCCTGGTTGCGCAGCCCATCCGGCAGCTGCGCCTTGCGACCGAGCTTGAGATCGCAGGCTCCGCGCCGAAGCTCGTTCTGCCAGTCGCTCCGCAGATGGTGGAACGAGAGGTCGACGCCGGGGGCCTCTGCGGCGAGGAGCGGCATCAGGTGCGGCAGCAGGAAAACCTCGACGTTGTCGGTCGACACTACGCGAAAGCATCGCCGGCTGGTGCGGGCGTCGAACGCCGCTGGCGGCGCGAACACCGCGGTGAGATCACGAACCACGGTGTCGACCGGCCCCACCAGCGCCTTGGCGCGCTCCGTGAGAACCATTCCCCGCCCCACCTTCACCAGCAGCGGATCACCGAAATGCAGTCGCAGCCGGGCGAGCGCGTGGCTGAGCGACGACTGCCCGATGCCCACTGTCTTCGCCGCGCGGGTGACGTTGGGGTCGTGGAGCAGCGCGTGGAGGGCAACCACCAGGTTGGTGTCGATGCCGCGCAGCGATGCGTTGGTCATGGCCGCAGTCTACGCTGCATCCGCCGCGGTCTCAGCCGGAGACGACCGCGGTGGCTCGGTAGTGCTTCATCTCCTGAATGTTTCCAAAGAAGGGCTTCACTTTGCGGAAGAACTCGGGAAACTGCGGGCCCTTGCGAAACCCGACCTCGTGCCCTTCGAGGGAGTCCCACTCGAGGCGCACCACGAAGTGGTTGGGCTCTTCGACGCCCTGGGCAATCTCGTAGCGCAGGCATTGGCCCGCTGCCCGGAGCTCGGCGGCGGCGTCGCTGTAGGCGGCCACGAAGGCGGCGCGTTGGTCTTCGGCGATGTCGTAACGAATGTACTCGATGATCATGGAGGAGCGCTTAGCCCGCGCGGGCGCCATCGTCGAATGAATGGGTGGGGGAGCACCCATCGACCTCATCGATGGCCCGGCCCTGCGCGACGCAGCCCCGCGTCGAGAGCCGCCACTGCGCAGCAGCCCAGCGCGTACAGCAGTAGATCGTGCACCGAGAATGCGTGGCCCAGCACCAAGGCCCCGAAGCGATGGCTGCGCGCGGCGACGAGCCACGGCCAGTCCAGGCATTGCGATAGCTCCACCGTGGCGCAGATGCCCATGGCGGCCAGCCAGCGGGCACCGGGCCTTCGGGGGCCAAGCAGCGCGTTTACCAGCCACGCGACCATCATGGCCCAGAGTGCGTCGCCGGCGTCGTCGTAGACCCAGCTTCCCGGGTGCGACCATGCGCGCGACAGGTAACCCGCCGCCAAGGTCACAACCGCCATGGACGCGTAGGTGAGGCGAGCTGCGCGCACGCTCCGAGCCTATCCGATGGCGCAGACGTCGAGCGCTACGGCTGGCATCGCCTGTGCAGTACCGAGGGCTCGCCATGACCAACACGCCCGCGCCCCCGAAGAATCCTACGTTTACCCGTTCCTACTGGCGCCATGGCGTGGCCCTCGGGCTCGCCGTTGCCACAGTTGGGGCAGTTTGGCTGTCCACCCGCAAGTCCGCCTCGCACGTGGTCGTACCTTCGACCGCGGTCTCGCGCTCCGCGGCTCGGAGCGCCCCGGTTGCATGGTGTGCGCCCGGCCTGGAAGCGATTCCCGGGGGCGGATGCTTCGCGAATGCCGGCGAGGGCTCGCCCCTCCTCGTCTACCTGCACGGCTTGTATGCTCCAGCTACCTTGCCGGAGGAAATGGAGCGGCAGACCCGTGTGGCCAAACGCGCCACCGCCGCCGGCGTTTCGGTGCTGGCGCTGCGCGGTGAGGCAGGCCTTTGCGGCCCTTCGCTCCCCGATACGTTCTGCTGGCCCAGTAACGCCAAGAACGGCGGCGAATCCTCGCGCATCGTGGGCGCCTGGGACGACGCCATTGGAGAGGCCAAGGATCGCGGCGCCTCGGGCCACAGCTACCTTCTCGGCTTCTCCAACGGCGGGTATTTCGCGGCGCTCATCGCCGCCACCAGCGCACGGTATTTCGATGCCGTCGCCGTGGCCCACGGTGGTCCGGGCGGCGCGGGCAACGTCGCGCCGCGCGATCCGATGACACCTATGCTGCTGCTCTCGGCAGACGCCGACCCGGCGAACACCGACATGGTGCGACTGCAAGGCGCGCTCGCGGCGGCCAAGTGGCCGTTCGTTGCCGCCTCTACCGCGGGCGGCCACTTCCTCTCCAACTGGGATATCGACACGGCATTGGCGTTCTTCGCCCGAGCTCACGAGAAGCTGCCGCTCTCGCCCGCTCTCCCGGGCGATCCCATCGTGGCTGCGCTGGCGCCCTCGTCCGACGTGGCGGATACCGAGGCGCCCTCGGCGCTGGGCGAGCCCCCCGCCAACTGAGTATCGCGTGTAGAATGCACAAAAAAGCGCGGGCGTATCGGGTATGCCGTACGCCGGCGCCGTGCTGCCTTCGGCTTTACAGGAGCTCGAGGTAGGCGTTGATGTCCGCTTGCTCCTGCGCGGTGAGCGCCGGCAGGCCGATGATCTGGAAGTAGTCCGAGTAGTGCGCGGTGAGCTGCGCAAAGTCCTTGGCCGAGTTGTCGTGGAAGTAGGGCGCGGTGTTCTTTACGCCCCACAGCGTGGGAATGCGAAAGCTGTTGGCGTCGGCCGGGTTGCCAGTGATGAGCGCGCGGCCCGGGTCGGGGCTGGCGATGTTCTGGGTGGTGCCGTCGGCGTTTCGCACCACGAAGGTGTGCACCGGATTGCCCGCTTTGTTGAGCTCCGACACGAACGCGGTGAAGAAGCGCGACCCCGGCGGCAGCGGCGCCAGCAAGAACTGACTCGTTTGGTTGAGCATCGGCCCGGCGTGGCAGTGGCCGCACACACCGGAAGCGCTCGGTACGAACCAATTGCGACCGCGCTGCTGCGAAGCGGTGCGGCCGGCGGGCAGGGTGGGGGCGGCGCCGCCGCGGGCATAGCGCCGCAGCGCGCCGTCGGAGAAGAAGTCGTTCGTCTTCTCGTGGGCGGCGATGGCGTCGAGCTCGGCAGTGGTGGGCTGTCGCAGCGGTTGGTAGTGTGCATTGATGGCGCCGAGCGCCTGCCCCTGCACCGAGTCGTTGCGGCCGTCGGCCATGAAGATGGTGTCGAGGGATGGCACGTTGAGGGTGGTGGAGATGCCACGACGAAAGGTCACCGTGGTGGCGGTGGGGTCGTCTTGCAACGACCAGCCGGTGGGGAGCTTGAGGGTCACGCGAATGGTCGCGTCGGCGAGGAGCTTCGCGTAGTTGTTGCCCACGCCGTCGTCGCTGTCGATGGACCGGAACAGCGGCCCCCGCGGGTTGCGACGGTACTCGCGCTGCGCGTCGCGTGGCGAGACGGTGCCCGACTCCTCGAGGTGGCAGGTGCTGCAGGTGCGGCCGTTGCCGCCAAAGGTCTCGCGCTCGAAGAGTCGCTCGCCGTTGGGGGCCGGGCTGCCATAGGCCTGCTGCGTCGTGCCCAGCTCTGCTTCCGTGGCGCCCTCGCTGGCGCCGCTGCAGCCGGCGAGCATTGCCGCCGCGAAGGTCGCCGACGAGAGCGTCGCCGCCAGAGCACCCTTGCGAACCACCACACCGAACCCACGTGCGCGCTTGGTCATGAAGCTCTCCACCTTGCAAAGCCGCAGACGTTGCGCCTGCGATCGCTACCTCAAGGGGTATCGACGCGCTCCCGCCGGGTCCAGCAGGAACGCGCCCCGATCATGGTCACTTTGTTTGCGCGCGCGCGGAGCTCAGAAGCAGTCGCCGAAGGTGTTGTAGCCGTCGTGCGCCCGCGTGCAGGCGGCCTCGTCGGCGCGAATCACCGTCGCTTGGCAGACCGTGGGGTCGTTGCCGGCTTTCTTGATCTGCCCGCAGCATACGTCGAGCGACGTGCACTCAGGACCGAAGACCACACTGCTGTCGCTCTTGGTCGACCCGTCGGTGGCGCCGTCGCGCTTGCCGCTGTCTTCGGTGGCGAACGGGCCGCTGTCGTAGGGCGGGTCGATGTTGCCGCTCGACCCGCTGCTGCTCTCGCCACACGGCAGATTCTCACCGAGTTGGCACTGCTCGAAGCTGTTGCCGTCGGCCTTGCACCGCTTCGTGCCCGACGAGCGATCCGCGCAGCGGCAAAAGACCAGATCGCCGGGCTTGCACGCTTTCGCGTCGGCGCCGCTGGAGGAGCACGCCGACCCGAGGGTGGCGAGCCCGAGCGTGAGCGCAGCGAGCCCGAGGAGGAAGCGAGTGGAGAGCGAGCGAGAAGGGGAGGCCATCACGATACCGCTCAAGGTAGCAGGTTCTCGCGCGGGATCACGGCCCCGCAGCGCAGCCGCGGGCCACCACCGCAGTGAGCAGATCTTTCGGCTCGCCGTGCTCCTTTTGGCGTTCGAAGTGCGTTCGCGAGGCCTCCAGGGTCTTCAAGAAGCGCTGCCATGATCCTCCGCAGGCCGAAAGCAGCGCCCCCAGCTCGGCGTGGCCCGACCCGTAAGTCTTGTACTGGATGAGGGTTGCGTTGTTGGGCGCGCGTCGAAATTGACCGCGCACGCGCAGCTCCCCGAGGATGCGCGCCTTGTCGGTGCGCTTCTCGCGATCGCTCGCCTTGCTCTGGTAGAGCTTGGCCAGGCTCTCGTAGGCGTCGCGCATGGCGCGGCCGCGCGAAGCATCTTCCGCCTGGGCGTCGAGGTAGCGCACGCGCTCGAACGAGTCTTGCCCCAGGGTCTCGCCCAGGTAGGTGAGCGCCAGGCCGTCGCCCACGAACTTGGCGACGCTCTCGTTGAGGGTGCTCTGGCCATTCACGTAGAACGTGGCGTGCAGCGACTCGTGGAGGATCACCTCGGCCAGCTCGCCCAGCGCGTCTTCGTCGGGAGAGATCATGGTGGAGAGCACCGGGTCTTTGAACCACCCCAGGGTCGAGTACGCATGCGAGGGCCGTACGTCGACGTCGAGGCCGTCGTTGCGGAGCCCCCTCGCGAAGGTGTCGGCCTCGCTCCGCTGAAACCAGCCGAGGTACGTGAAGCTCCCCACCACCGGAAAGCGCCAGGTCTTGGGGGTGAAGCCCAAAGGCTCGCAGGCGCTCACCACCCACAGCACCTCCGGGCGATCCAAATCGGCATAGGTGGTGTAGTTCTTGGTGGCGCGAAGGCCGTAGCGCTCGCCGAACGCTTTGATCTCCGGCACCCGCGAAAGCAGCGCGCGCACCCGCGGTTTGAGGTGCTGCGCCACCGCGGCCTGCTCCAGCGGCACCGCGCGCTTGGTAAGGTCGCCCTGGCCGGCGGAGGCCTGCGTGATGTAGCGAATGGGCATGCACGCCGTGAGCAGCGTGGCGATGGCGAGCAGCCCTGCGAGGCTGCACCAGTGAGTGGTGTGCGAACCCATACCGAAGCGGCAGTGTACCAAGGTCGCCGCGATGGGGGGAGCCTCGGTGCGCCGCGTTGACAAGGTCGCGTTCCCATGATGTAACGCCCTCCATGGACTATCGGGGTGGGGCCTCCGCGGCTTGGCTGGCGTGGTGCGCTGTTTTCGTCGCCCTCGCGGCGTGCTCGGGCGACGACGACGACCGACCCGGCAAAGGCGATGCGGGGCCGCCCGACGTCGTCGTGCTGCCGCTCGATGCGTGCCCCGAAGGCGGCTGCGACCCCGCGCCGCCTCCGTTGGTAGACGTGCCGCTCGAGACGCACGCGTCGGTGTTCGGCCGGGTGGTCGACGCCAACGGCGCGGCGCTCGGCGGGTACGCCGTCGAAGCTTCGGATATCCCCGGCTCGCCGCGTAGCGACCGAGTGCTCACGACGGCTGCCGATGGCTCGTTCCGGGTGCGCCTCACCGGTATCCCGGAGACCGCGGTAGAAGGCACGCCGCCGGCCCACGTGCTCCTGGCGTTCAAGCTGGCGAATCGGCTCACCGCGGTGCGCGACGTGTACCTCCACCCGGGCGAGGTCCTCGATGTCGGGGCCGTTGCGCTCATCGAGCGCGATCCGAAGGTGACGGTCATCGGGCCGGCCGGCGGCGTCGCTACCGACACCAGCGGCGAAATCGAGGTGACGATTCCGCCGGGGGCGCTGAGCGCCAACATTTCGGTGCAGGTTACACCGTTCCGCAAACGCGCGCACTTCCCGGTTCCGCTGCCCGACGTCACCACCACCATGTACGGGTTCGATCTCTCGCCCGACGGCACGTCGTTCGCGCAGCCGGTGACGGTGCGGGTGGCCAACACCAAGAACGTCCCCACCAGCATCGAGATCCCGGTCGGAACCGCAGACCTGAAGACCGGCCGCTGGGAGCACGAAGGCTTCGCGACCTGGGACGGCACGCGCTGGTCCACCAAGGTTCAACACTTCTCGCCTCATGACGTAAACGGTACCGAGGCCGGCGTTTGGGTCGCCCGCGTAGGAACCGGACGCGACCCCAACCGCTCGCAGATGCAGTGCGGCGTCGGAAGTTCCGCGGGCATCGCCAATGGCGTGCTCAAGGCCAGCATTCCCCTTCCCGCGTTTGCGCGCCGCGGAGCATCGTTTGAGCCAGGCCTGAGCTACTCCAGCGATTTGGCGGGTACGTTCCGGCCGCAGACGCCCGACGCCGCGCCGGCGTCTGCGCC
Organism: Polyangiales bacterium; assembly: GCA_038210445.1. GTDB lineage: Bacteria > Myxococcota_A > Polyangia > Polyangiales > Polyangiaceae > JABFRG01. The sequence continues at coordinate 4,149 of JBBQWQ010000099.1, read as the reverse complement.
CGCGGGAAGCTACCCCGCTACCGGCGGCATGCAGCGCCTCGTCCGATCGCCCAAGGTGGACCTGTCGTGCGTGCCCCGCAGCGCGGTCGACGAGGTCTTCTCGACCAGCCCGGGATCGTGCGCCATCGGCGCGTGCCGCGGGGGTGCAACGACGCTGGGGCCGCTCGGCTTTTCCGTGGGCGCGGTAGGCGGAGGCGCGTCGTCGTCGCAGGACCAACCGGCAGGCGTCGGCGATACGTACGTCGACGGGCTCTTCTACGTGCCGGGCGCCGGCAATGACACATTCTCCGCCGGGTACCAGACGCAGCGCCTCACCATTGGCTTCTCGCAGAGCAAGAGCTGCATCTCGCGCCGCGGCCAGTTCGGTGTCATGGAGAGCGCGGGCGGCGCGCCGGTCGAGGCCCAAGTGGAACCCGGGCCCATCACCCTCGAGCGACCGGTGTTCCTGCCCCATCGAATGGGCTCGCCTTTCGGACCGGGGTGGATGCTTTCGGGCTGGAGCCACCTGTACCGTGATCCCACCGGCTCCGAGTCGGTCCTCATGGACGGCGATGGTACGCCGGAATACTTCCGCCCTCGGCTCTTCACCCGCCCGATCTTCAGCGCGCTGAACGGACCCATCCTTACGTTCGCGATGGACCGAACGACCGGCGAGCTGCTGGCGTTCGATCGCTTCGCGAGCAAGGTTGTTTCCCTACGTGACGACGGCACGACGACCGACGTCTTTCCGGCGACGGTAGCGGGCTTCCCCATGGCGATGGCGACCACATACGTCGGCGGCGCGCGACACGTGCTGCTCGCCACGGTGAATGCCTATTACGACATCTCGGCAGCCGGCACGCGCAACTTGGGCACGCGGGTACTCGGCGACAGCGGAACGCCTTCGGCGCTCAACGCCCCTGCCATCACCGCTCATGGGGATCAGGCGATCTTCACCTCCGGCGACCCCCTCGCGCCCCAGATATTGACGGCGAACCTAGCCGATGCGGCGCCCGTGGCTTCGCCGCTCTTGGCAACGACCGGCGAGCCAGCCTCCGATCCCAAGGTGCCTTTGGGCATGCTCCGTATGGGGCACCCGCATGGCGTGGCATTCGCCGCGGATGGTACGCTCTACGTGGGCGACCGACGACGCAACCTGGTATTCCGCGTATTGCCCAATGCCGGCGGGCGCATCGGCGCCGATAGCCGTGTCGAGCGCGCCTTCGGCGATGGCGTAGGCCGGATTCTGCCGCCCAAGGGCATGCGCCTCTCGCGCGAGCGGTTCCCGCTCAACCAGCCCACGCGCATGGTGGTCGCGGGCGATGGCATGCTGTGGGTTTCCACCGCCGTGGGCATGGTGGTGTTCGATCCGCGCAGCGGCGAAGCTGCGCTCACCATTGCGGACGCCAGCAGCGGTGACGACGGTGACTTGGCCCAGCCGATGTTGATGGCGGGAGGCTACTTCGAACCACGAAGCGGCGGCGATTTGTACTACCTGCCGCCGAGCTCGGCCACCATTCACGCGGGCTCCGTGCGCCTTGCGAGCGAGTATGCGCCCACCCGCTCGCTGCAGTTTGCGCCTGCCGGCGAGAGCGTGCTGACCGACACGACCGCCGGCACCGTTTCCAGCTACGACGTTCGTGGACGACTCACCGAGGAGCGTACCCGCGAGGGCGATCCCCTTCGGACGCTCGAGTACGTCAGCCCGACGTCGAGCAGCGTTTCTCGCATCGCTACCCCCAACGGCGACGCCACGATCTTCGGATACACCGGCGGACGCGTCACCAGCATCGTCGACCCTGCCCGTCGGCGCACCGAGCTCTCTTACGACGGACTGGGCAACCTGGCGCAGCTCAAGCTGCCCGACGGCGCAGTGCACAAGCTCGCCTACGACCACTTCAAGCTGGTGCGCCGCGAGTCGCCGCGCGGTGACGTAACGCAGTATCGCTATGGCGACGACGGCGTGCTCCGCGGGACCACCAAGCCCGCGGGCGAGGTCTTCACAATACGGCCTGCGCTCACCGAGCCCATCACCCGCGACGCCAGCGGTCGCACGGTGCGTACCGGGCAGTACACCGATGCGCGCGGGGTAACGCACGTATTTACCAGCAATGAGCGCGGCCAGCTCGCCACCGAACAGTACACCGCCGACGGCAAGAGCTACACATCCACTACGGTGTATGCGGGGAGCCTGACGGACGTAATTCCTCAAGGCGTACCCAATCTCGATTACGGATATTCGGTCAACTACGCGAACAACATCGGTCGCGTCGACCACGTCGAGGTGAACGGCACGCCGGTGGGGCGGAGGTACACCTGGGATTCGCAGGGGCGCGTGCTGCACGTGCTCACCAACGCCTCCGACGCCAATCCTCCGGTGCTCGAACGCACACTCTACGGCGCCGACGATCGACCGTTCGAAACATGGACCGGTGCCAACAACGCGCTCCGCTATGTGTATGATGCAAACGGTCGACTGACCAGGGTCACCAAGCACTACATGCCGGGCGGCGCTTCCTTGGTGCGCACCGAAGCGACCTTCGGCTATCGCGCCGATGGGCTGCTCGAGACGGCAGTCGCCAACGGTCTTACGACTACCTTCGGCTACGATCCGCTGGGGCTCGTGAACCGCGTGGAGGACTCGCTTGGTCGCGTGTCCACTGCCGAGCACGATGCTGCCGGCAACGTCACCAGCGCCAGCGACGGGCGTACGAGCGCGAGCTTCTCGTTCGACGCAACCGGCCGCATGGTGGCCGCCGAGGACGCGCTCAAGAACCGCACGACCTTCGCGTACACCAGCACCTCGTGCGGGTGCTCGGAGGAAGACCGCATCACCGAGATTCATACGCCCGATCTACCCGCCGGCAGGGCGTGGACCTTCGATTATGGCCCCGAAGGCCGGCTCATCGCCCGCAAGGACCCCGACGGCCGCGCCGAGCTATTCACCTACAAGCCCACCGGCGAGCTCACGCAAACCACCGACCGCCTGGGGCGCATCGAGCGCGCCTCGTTCGACCAGCTCGGGCGCGCCATGGGCTTCGTCGACGCGGCCGGCCGCGCGCACGGCTCCACGTATCCGATACCGGGCGCCGGCGCCTGGCAAGGAACTGCCTTCGTGGGCGGAGCTCCCGGCGCCACTGCTCCCTCGCTCGACGCAGAAGCGGGGCTCGGAAATGGCGAGTACCAGATTGGCGTCGGCTCGTTCTCGGGTCAGGAGCACCGCTCACTGGCGTTGCCGCGGGCCACGTTCTACCGCGACGCAACGTTTCAGCTGGTGCACGTGCAAGACTACACCTACCGCGGGCAAGTCGCTCGGAGGGCAGACGCGCAGGGCGCCGCCGCGACGGTGAACGGTCGGCTGGTCGACATTCCCGCGACCGGGCAGTTCCTCTATCACAACCAGAGCTACGACATCGAGTTCGGTACCCACCCTACCGCAGTGGAGACGTCGCGGCCCGGCGGCTACTCGGTTGCCCAGCTCACCTACGACGCCGACTGGAACACCACCCGGTCCGAGTGGTTCAACGGCGGTGGCCTCACCGACTATACGCGCGAGGGCGGAGGCCGCCTCACCGACACCCGCGTCTATGGCGGCTTTCCCAACGTCTTGTTTGCCGACGCGAACGCGAATTCCCACTACGCCTACGACAAGCAGGGCTACCTCTCGGAGGTAACCAACGGCGACGGCCCCCACGGCATCGCCTACGACACGCGCGGACAGGTGGCCAGCGTGGCGGCGGCCGAGGGAACGTTTACCCACGAGCACGACTCCATGGGGCGCAGCAAGCGCCTGGTGTTCCCCGATGGTCACGAACGCATTCAGGTCTTCGACGTGCAGGGCCGCATCACGTCGCGCTGTTACGTCTATCCCGGCAAGACCGGCCTCGACCGCTGCTACACCTCCACGTACGACTTTGCCGGAAATGTCACGCGCATGGTCGACCCAGAGGGCACCGACGTCGTCGCCATCGACGCGCTCGATCGCCTCACCACCATCACGCGGCAGGTAACCGGTCAGGCCGACGTCGTTGCAACCTACACGTACAATGCGCTCGGCGCGTTGAAGCAGAACGGCGACGTCACGCTCGCCGACCAGCGACCCAAGCTCGCCGGCGGCGGCCTCGCCGACTCCGCGGTGCCGGCCTCGGTGGGCGGCCGCACCATCACGCG
>JBBQWQ010000098.1:0-17983 GCA_038210445.1 Polyangiales bacterium | reverse complement strand
GGGATGAGAGGAGGGGATGAGAGGAGGGGATGAGAGGAGGGGATGAGAGGAGGGGATGAGAGGAGGGGATGAGAGGAGGGGATGAGAGGAGGGGATGAGAGGAGGGGCCCTTGTCATCGGTTTAGTGCAGTATGCATGCGTATCTCGGTGGAGAAGACGGCCCTGGTCGCCGCACGGGGCGGCGCTTGGCGTTGGCGGTCACCATGACACGCGGATCGGTGCAACAGGCCCAGCGCGGGCCCTGAAGTGCGCATAAATGCGCGCGGCACGTAGCTTGCTGAGGGGCGGTCATGAGCAACTCTCTTCCTTTTCGCCGGGCCGCGCGTCCGGCTCTGGCCGTATTGAGCTTGGGAGCGCTGGTGGGCTCCACGGCCGTGCTGGTGGGCGACTCCGCGGAGTGTCCCGATGGTTACAACGCCAAAACCTTCGCGGCCGCCTACGACTCCGATTGCCCTCCCACCCTGGTGGCTCCGGCCGGCACGCTGCGCCTTGCCCTCACGGGCGGTGAGTCCGTGGCCGGCAGCCTGGCTGCGGCGGGCATCAAGGTGGTGAGCGCGTATCCGCAGACCACCGGCAAGGACAAATGCGACTTGGTCGCGCTCGACATGCGCTTTCCCGGCCAAGACACGACCGACGACAAATGCAGGATCACCCTCGACGCCATCGAGCAGACCGCCACCTGCAAGTACGCCGAGGGCGCCGACGCCGCTGCGCTGGGCGACGCGGGCCCGGCGAGCGGCACCTGCTCCCTCCACTTCAAGCCCCTCGCGAAATGAGCGTCAACACAGCCATCCCGCGCGCCTTGCTGCTGGCTTCCTTCGGGGGCGGCTTCTGCGTCATGGGCAGCGAGGTCGCCGCCGGGCGCCTTCTGGCGCCGTACTTTGGGACCAGCACGCCGGTTTGGTCGGCGCTCATCGGCACCGTGCTGGGCGCGCTGGCTCTTGGCGCGCATTTGGGCGGTCGGCTCTCGCAACGAAAGGACTTCGCGCCCAAGGTGTTTTTCGCCATGGGCGTCGCCGGCGCGCTCCTCTTCGCGCTCCCCGCAGCCACCCGGCCCATCATGCGCGGCACTATGGGCTGGTTCATGAGCGGCGCAATGGGCGCCTTGGCGCTGGGCGCGCTGGTGGTGTTCGCGGCCATCGCCACGCCGGTGGTGCTCCTGGGCATGCTGAGCCCGGCATTGGTGCAGTATGCATCGAAAGACGTGAAGCAGGTGGGCACCGTGGCCGGCAAGCTGGGCGCCTACGGCACCATCGGAAGCCTCGCCGGCACCTTCGCCTGCGGCATTGTGCTGGTTCCCTGCCTGGGCACCGACTTCACGTTTCGCGCGTGCGGCGCCATCGCGCTGGTTCTCGGCGCCGTCGGCTGGGTGCTCTTGCGAGAGCGCAAGGCCGCACCGGCCACGCGCTCGTGGGTCACGGCCGCAGCGGCGGTGCTCTTCGTGCTCGGCGCCGCGCTGGGTCTGCCTTCGCAAGCCGTGCACGCCGGCACCTCGGTGCACGAGCGCGAGACGCCCTACAACTACCTGCGCGTGGAAGACCGCGGCGATCGCCGTATGCTGTATCTCAACGAGGGGTTCGCCACGCAGACGATTATGTACCAGGATCACCGCCCGTACCTGGAGGGCGTGTGGGGCCACTACGCCTCGGCGGTGGGGCTACCCGCCAAGCCTCCTTCGCGCATTCTGGTGGTGGGCCTGGGCGGCGGCGCTTCCGCCAGCTACTACGCGCGGCGCTTGCCGGACGCCGAGGTGGTGGCCATCGAGCTCGACCCCGGCGTGGTCGATGTAGCTCGCACCTATTTCGACGTGCCGGCGCGGGTCGACGTGCGGGTGGGCGATGCCCGCACGCAGCTGCTCGCCGACAAGAGTCGCTACGATCTGGTGGTGGTCGATGCGTTTCAGTTTCCCTACGTGCCATTCCAGCTCACCACCCAGGAGTTCTTCCGAGAGCTCGAACGCCACATGAGCCCCGGCGCTGCCCTCATGATGAACGTGGGGCGCAAGAACCGCGAGCTCGGCGTGGTGCACGCGGTGGCCGCCACCCTCGAAACGGTGTTCCCGCGGGTATACGGCACCAACGTATCGGCCACCACCACCAGCATGCTCGTCGCCAGCGATCACCCGCTCGAGCAGGGCTGTGGCCTGGCCGCAGCGGGCATTCCCCAGGCGGAGATCGACCACCTGCAGCAGCTCGATCGCCTGCACCGCTGGGAAGTACCGCAGGACGAGCGCACCGTGCTCACCGACGATCGCGCGCCGGTGGAGTGGCTCACCAATCAGGTCATCGTCCGCGAGCTAAGGCGCATGCTCGTGCCCGCCGCGAGATCGCTCTGATGCTCCGCGAAACCCCGGGCGCCGTGCTGCTCTCGCCGCTGGCCCTCGGCAGCATTGCGCTCATCGCCGGCAACGATCTGTGGCTCAAGCGCCAGCATCCGGGCTTCGTCAGCGGCAAGCTCTCCGACGTGGGTCTCTGCATCCTGTTGCCCCTGGTCATCGCGGCCGCGCTCGAGTGGGCGCAAGTCCTCCTCCGCCGTCCCATCACGCCGCACGCAACGTTCGCGTGCCTTCTCGCGGCCACCTACTTCGTGCTGGTGAAGACGTACGCCCCCGCCACCCACGCGCACCTCGCGATCCTCACGCATCTCGTTCCCGCCCATCGCTTCCGCGCCGTCACCGACCCCACCGACCTGCTCGCGCTACCTTTCGTGCTGCTTGCCTACCGCGCACAAAAGGCTATAAATCGCGGGGAAACGGCCTGGTTCTCGTCTGCAAGCCGTGCCGATCGCCGGGCGGCGAGGTGGGGCGCCGCGCGGAGAGCGGGCTACGCGAGCCGCCTGTGATGCGGGTAGGTAGCGGCGTCCAATGCTTGGAGGGGAGTTTCGAGGCGGGGGCGTTTGGACGACTGCATCAAGCGCCGCATTGAGGTGCGCGGTATGGAAGGCGGCGTCCACGTACGCCCGCCTCCGCTGCGACGCCCCCACCCTGCCGCCCGGCTCTGGGGTGAGTGGGTGGTGCGGGAGATGGGGAGATGGGTGAGGAGGGTGCGCCCGGAGCGAACTCCCGGGGTGAGGAGGGGAGATGGGGAGGAAGCGGGGCTCGAAATGGAAGAAGGCGGCGCTAAATGGAAGAAGGCGGCGCTGAATGGAAGAAGGCGGCGCTGAATGGAAGAAGGCGGCGCTGAAATGGAAGAAGGCCCCGAAGTTTCCTTCGGGGCCTTTGCGTAAAGTGCGTGTACTTTACTTCTTCTTTGGCTTCTGACCCATTTCGGTGTCGACGTTGGGGCACACGCCGTTGGTGGGCCTCGAGTCGTCGGCGCAAATCTTCCCGCACTTGCCGGTGCCGCCGTCGACCAGCTCGTCCCACGCGCAGTCGTCGTCGGTGAGCTCGAGCGGCTTCACCTGGTCGCCCTCGAGCTTCACGCGGTAGCCGAACATGAGGTTCTTCTTGACCATCGCCTCGGAAATCCAGGCGTAGCCCTTGTCGCCCCAGCTCTCACCCCAGCTGTTGTGAATCATGAACTCACGACCGCGCGGCGTTTGCCGGTAGCCCGAGATTGATACGGCGTGGCCGCCGTTGGGCGCGCTCCAATCGGGGATGACGGCGTTCTTCATGGCCTTGTTGCTCCACTTGGAGCCGTCGATGAGCATCGCCGCCCACACGTCGCTGCCGCTGGCGAGCACCTGCAGAATTTCGTCGGTGCTGCTGGGCTTGGGCGTGAGCTCTTCGAAGCTGGCGATCTTCACCTTGCCGGTGCTGTCGGCTTTGGCCATCGAGGCCATGAGCGCGGGGTCCTTGGTCCACGAGTTCTTGGGAACGCCCAGGTATTCGTCGCACTCTTCGCGCGGGTGGCGCGCCAGGCGGCAAGCTTCTTTCGCGCTGTAGGGCCAGGTTTCGAAGGTCGCGAGGCCGCGGCCGATGTTGTAGTCGCCTGCATCCTGCATGTTCGGCACGCCGTAGGCGGCCCAGATGTGGGTGGGCGAGATGGTCTCTTCCTTGCCGGCCCGGCGGAGGGCGTTGTCGACGGCGCTCGAGAGCGCGAACGACGTGCACGAGCCGACCGATCCCTGGTTCTTGATGGGACCGGAGAGGCCCAGCGCGCGGTGGTCGACCACGTCCGGGAAGGCCTCGGCCACCGTGCTGCCGCCCTTGATGTCGCCGGGTGCGCCGCCCGCCTTGACGTCGCCGGGCACGGGCACGGGCGTGGGGGCGATGGGCGCGGGGGCGGGTACCGGTGAGGGCTTGGTGCCGATCTTCTGGGTGGCGCCGCCGGTGTAGCCCTTGAGGGCGCCGTTGGCCTTCATGGAGGCCATGGGGCGCGTGATGAGCTTGTGCTGCTGGAGCAGGCGGAACTTGGCCGCGCCCATGTGCACCGAGACCTTGGAGATCTTGGTGTAGCCCTGGCAGTCGATGCGGACGAACACGCCGGGGGCCACTTCGGAGACGCCGCAGCCCTTCACGCCGGCCTTTGCCTGCAAGCGCTGCACGTTCACCGGATCGGCAACCGAGTGCGCCACCGGCGCCAGGTGCGCGAAGCGGGTTGCATAGGAAACCGGACCCGAGGGAGAGGAGCCACCCGCGCTGCCGCTGTTGCCCGCGGGCGCCGTGCCGCCGCCTCCGCCGAACTTCGCCTGCGCCGACGCAGTTAAAGGGAGAAGAGTCGCAATCGCACCGAAACCGAGAGCCCGCCAAAACCTCATGGAATCTCCTCCGAACGAACGTGAGCCAGCGACGATATCAAGGCGGAAGCAAGAGCGGACAGGGGGTTGGACGGATGCGACGAGAAAGTGATGCAATGTGCCTCACCTTCGCTGCCACACCCGCCCACGGTACCGGTGCTCAGGTAAATTCCGCCATGATTTCGCGGGCCCTTGCTACCAGGAAGCGCCTCCGTTGGTGGGGGGCCAGAGCGGCCAGGACTGCGGGGTGGCATAACCGTCGGGCGGCGGGTTGGCCCAGAGATTGATGCTGAAGGCGCCGAGGTGGATGGGGTTTGCCTCGGTGAGCTTGTCGAGGAAGCGGAACGCCAGAGGATCGATGCCGGCGGGTGCGGCCCAGCCGAAGGGGTCGATCTGGCCCGGCCAGCCGTTGATGCCGTTGGGGAACACTGCCGGGTCGGGCGACGACTTGAACGCGTAGGCGCGCGCGTCGGAGAGGTTGGTGAGCCGGTGCACGGAGAGGTCGAGGTGGTAGCTGCTCGAGTTTCCGCTGGTGCCGTTGTAGCCGACGACGTCGCCGCGCTTCACCACCGTGCCGGGGGGCGCGAGCGGCAGGGCGGGTTTGCCCAGCGCAGCCCACCCGGCGTTCCAGGTCGTGATGTGCTGGATGATCTGGTTCATCTTCACCGGGTCGACGCTGAAGGGTGCAGGATCCATGTGATGGTAGGCCGCCACGAAGTGCTCGGCGTAGGTGCCGGTGCCCACCTGGCTCTCGATGAAGACCTCGAGCTGCGGGGTGAGGCCCGGAAGCGGTCGCGCCTGGGCGCCGCGGACCACGCCGTCGGCCATGGCGATGATGGGGGTGTCGCGGGCCATGGTCCAGTCGTAGGCGGCCTCGTCGGAGCCGTACGGCGGGGTGTAGGGTTGCCACGGCCTCGGGCCGCCGTTGCATCCCTGCGAGCCGAAGCCGGTGCGGTCGACCTGACAGACGGGCACGCTAGGAAATCGTCCGAAGTCGCCGGTCATGAGCTGCTTGCCGGTGAAGTCGTAGCCGAACACGGTGGTGCCAGTGACATGCGCCGAAGTATCGTACGGGAAGCCGAAGATGGGCATCCGCGTCGGCGCGATGGCGAAGTAGCAGTTCTTTCCGCCCACCCGCTGGGCGTCGGCGAATACGCCGCTGATGGCGCTGTCGCCCGTGCCGCGTCGCACCGAGAGCACGTTGCCGTCGCAGCGAGCCATGGCGTTGTTGGTGCCGCTCACCGACCACAGGCCGGCGCGCCGGATGACCGTGGCGGGGCCGACCTTGGAGGCGAGCTCGCCGCAGGGATCGCCGCCCGGACCGCGGGTGAGCAATGCCCAGCCGCCGTTGGTGGCATCGGTGACGCTGCAATAGGTGCCGAGTCCGGCGGGCACCGGCGTGGAAGGAACGCTGGGGAGCGTGAGCTCGTCGTGGAGCGCTGCTGCGGCGGTGCCGAGCTCGGCTTCGGTACCGTCGGCCGATACGGCGCACGCGCCGCACAGCGACATCGCGAGGGCGGCGGTCAGGGTTCGGTAGGAAGTGACGCGGAGCCGCGAACGGCCGAGCTGAGTCTTCATGAGGTCTCCTTGGGAAGCAGGTGCGCGGGCTGCGCTGCCTTCTCCCCCCTGACACCCTGCCGTTGCGGGTGATGCGTGGAAACTCTGGGGGCGCACACCAAGGCCCAGCCAAAGAGTGTGGCCGAAAAGTTGTAGCTGTTCGCCGCGTCCTGGTACCGCCTGGAATATGCCGCGATTCGACGACCAAGACGACGCGCAGGAGAGCCGACCGTTTCGGCCCCTGCTCCGCCAGGGACCCCGGTTCGCGAGGGACGCCGCGGCGCGGCCGATCCTCATGTTCGAGGACGTGTACAAATCCTACCGCCCGGGCGCGCCGGTGCTTCGCGGCATGAACTTGGTCATCGAGCGCGGCGAGTTCGTGTTCATCACCGGGCCCAGCGGCTCGGGCAAGAGCACGCTCCTTCGGCTGCTCTATCGCAGCGAGACCGTCGACGAAGGCCGCATTCTCTTCATGGGCCGCGACATCGCGCGCCTAAGAGACGACTCGGTGCCGTTCCTGCGCCGCAACATCGGCGTCATCTTCCAGGACTTCAAGCTGGTGAAGACCTGGAGCGTGTTCGAGAACGTGGCCATCACCCTCGAGGTGCTCGGCCTTCCGCAGCGGCTCATCAAGGCCCGAGTGGGCGAGGCCCTCGAGCGGGTGGGGCTTGCGGGTCGCGGCGTCGACGTAGCGGGCGTGCTCTCGGGCGGCGAGCAGCAGCGCGTCGCGGTGGCGCGGGCCATCGTCGGTGAGCCGGCGCTCATTCTCGCCGACGAGCCCACCGGCAACCTCGACCCCCAGCTCGCCATCGATATTCTCGGGCTCTTCGAGGAGATTCACGAATCGGGCACCACGGTGCTGTTCGCGACCCACGATCGCTCGCTGCTCGACGTGCGTTCGCGCCGCCTCATCGTCCTCGACGAAGGCAAGGCGATGGACGTGGCCATGGGCATCGCGCCGGCCGAAGAAGGCTACGACAACCAGCTCCCGCTCTGAAGAGAGAGAACCAGATGCTTTCTATCGGTACGACACGGCGCGCACAGCGCGGCATGCTTCGCGAATGGCGCCTTCACGCGCTCTCGGTGTTCTCTCTTGCGGTGGCCTTCGTGTGCCTCGGCGCGGCGCTGCTGGTCGTGACCAACCTCCGCGCCGTCGAAGACCGCTGGGCCCACGCGGGCCGGGTCTCGGTGTACCTGAAGGACAGCATCTCGACGCCCGACGTCGAGGCGCTCAAGAGCGCCCTCACCGCCACCGCGGGCGTGAAGAGTGTGCGCTACGTCTCCAGCGGTCAGGCGCGCCAAGACTTTGCGCAGACCGAGAAGAAGAACCTCGCCGGCCTGGCGCAAGAGGCCTTCCCCTCTTCGATCGAGGTCGAAGTGCAGCCCGACATGGCCGACGCAGACCTCACCGAGATGGTGACCAAGCTCGAGAAATTGCCGGGCGTCGACGAGATTGAAACCTACCAAGCGTGGACCGATCGCCTGGCCCGCTTGGTGCGCGGCGGCGTTGCAGCCTCTGGCCTTCTGGCCCTGGTGGTGTTCGCCTCGGTGCTCGCGGTGGTGGGCTCGACCATTCGCCTGGCGCTCCAGCGCCGCCGCACCGAAGTCGAAGTGCTCAAGCTGGTGGGCGCGACCGATCGCTTCATCAAAGGGCCGTTCCTGGTGGAAGGCAGCGCCCAAGGCGCCATGGGAGCCATGGGCGCGCTGGTGCTCTTGGCCGCACTCTTCTTCCTGGTGAAGGGTCGCCTCGACGGCGAGCTCTCGTCGCTCATTGGCATCGAGCCATCGTTTTTGCCCTGGCCCATCGCCCTCGGCATGGTGGGCGTGGGCGCGGTGCTCGGCGCCCTGGCCGCCATGCTCGGCCTCCGTCGCCTGGTGGCGGTATGAAAACGCTCCGCGCGCTCCTCTGCGTTGCGGCGGTGCCGATGGTGCTCGGGAGTGCTTTTGCCCAGGAGCCCGCGAACACGATTCCTATTCGGGATACGTCGTCGTCGTTGGCACTCGCCGCTCTCGACCGCAAAATTGCCGACTTGGACTCGGAAGAGAGCGCCTCGCGCAAAGAGCTCTCGGAGCTGGGCGGCAAGCTGGCCGCCGCCCATGCGCGCACGTTGGTGCGCGGACGCTCGTATTACAAGCTCACCCGCGCCGGCATGCTCCCGGTGGGCGCCGGCTTCGACTCCCTGGTTACCCACGCCATGCGCGTCGAGCGCGCGCGCAGGTTGCTAGACAGCGACATGGAGACCGAGCGCAAGCTCCGCGAGCGCGGCGGCGAGCTCGCCCGCAGCCTCGAGCACCTGGCCAAAGACCGCACCAACATGGGCAACCAGCGCACCGCCATGGACGCCGCGCGCCTCGCCATGGCCGACGAATCGCGCCGCCAACAAGCCTTCGATAGTGCCTTTTCGACCTCCAACGGCGGCGGGGGCGAGTATGTGGCAATCTACGGCGGCAACGGCGCCGCAGAGGCCCAGAATGGCGGCTTCGCGGCCTCGCGGGGGCGACTGCTATTCCCGGTGGCCGGGAGGGCCGAAGCCCGACCTGCGCGACGCGAGGGCACCGATGGTCCGGGCCTCGAGATTCGCGCGCCGCTGGGCTCCTCGGTGCGCGCAGTGTACGGCGGTCGCGTGGCCTTTGCGGATCGCTACGGACCGTATGGGCGGTTGGTCATCGTCGACCACGGGGATCATTACTATACCGTGTCGGGCGATCTGGCTTCCATCGACGTGAAGGTCGGCGCCGAGGTCACCGCGGGTGAGCGCATCGGTACCGTCGGCGACGAGGGACACGGCGGCGCCATGCTGTACTTCGAAGTTCGGCATCGGACGGAGACCATCGTGCCGCAGCCCTGGTTGGGTTTGTAGGCGCTCGAAGCGCCCCTTTTCAGGGCGAGTGACGCTAGCGGAGCGCCGCCTCCTTGTGCTTGGCCTGGGAAGCGCGGGACGGTTCGAATCGCCGCTTTTAAAACCTAACCCCCTGCCCCCTCTCCCTGAAGGCAGAAGGGGTGATTCCCAGCGACCTCATCGCCGGCAGGAAGCAGGCCGTCGTCGTTGAATGCCGGGAGCGGGAGCACCGCACACAAGCTTGACGCGTCTTCATCCGCGCCAGGCCGGGTTCGTAGGGGCGGCTTGGTTTGACGCAGCGGGGGGCGCTGCTACCGTTCGCTGAATGAAGCGACGGGCGAGGGAGCCGAGCGTAGTGCGGGCCGAACCCGCGCGGAAGAAGCGCAGCAGGCCGCGCACGCTGCCGGAGCTCATCGTTGGCGATCCGGATGATCTCGTCCACATGGAGTGGCCGTGGAATCAGACTCTGGCCGTGTGAGCGACGGTGACGGTCGCGGACCCAGTCCAGTCACTGGACGAAATGGTCCAGTGTGCTGGACGGCCGGTCACACGGGCCGCACACCTTGGGAGCGCGCTGACCAGGGCCTCCAGCGAGCAGGGGTCGAGGGCCCCTCACTACGATGCACCACAAACGCGCTCGGCCAACTGCCTCCAGTGCGGCTGGTTGACCCGGGTGACGGTGCTGCCGAGGTGTGGTTATCCTGAAGCCAGAGCATGTCGCTTCCACGGAAAGGGTCCCGGGCGGTCAGTCACGACCACGGTGCTCCTCGTGAACCTGCGCGTGAGCCGCCCCGACAACTGGATCGAGCCTCACCAGACCGCGCTCACCCCAGCCGTCGTTCGAAAGATCATCGCGTCGGCGCTCGACGCTGGCTGGAACCCCGACGCCCAGGGGGGCGCGTTTGAGTACGCACATGGCCTCATCAAGCACCGGCCGTGACCGCACCGCAGTCCGTGCCTGCGACGCTGGCCGTGTGAGGTGACGCTCATGGCCCCAGTCCAGTCACTGGACGAAATCGTCCAGTGTGCTGGACGGCCATCGAATACCCGAAGAACTAGGGGTAGCCGTCGCCGTCGCGGCTGCGGATGCCGAGTCCGAAGCGTAGGCCTCGGGGTGCGTCGGCGTTGGAGAGCTCGTTGACGTAGGTAACTTCCGCTGCGAGCGCGATCCGGTCGGTCACGCGTAGCTGGAGACCCAGCCCCACTCGCGGAACGAGCTTCGACGGGTCCGTGAGGCGCCATGCGAAGCCCGGCGACACGGTGGGGGTGACGATGCCGAGGTTGGGAGAGAGGATCGCAAACCCGTCCCACGCTACGCCCGCGCCCGGCAGCATCGGCCAGACGTGGAGCCGCGTGGCGAGAGCCACATCGAACCAGGTGTTGCGGATCGGCTGCACACGCACGTCTGCCCCGAAGGCTCCGGAGTAGAACACCCCCATGTCGAGCCGCGGAACCAGGCCCACCCGCGCGTCGAGCCGCGGCGTCGGGGCGAGCCTGTCGCCGAACTGGACCACCTCGACGGCCGCGCCGGCTTGGATGCGTCCTGGGTCTTGCGTGCGACCGGTGAGGTAGTGGTTTCCGCTCACGCACGCGGTGGCGCTGAGGGGGAGGACGACGCAGAGGAGCCGCTGAAGCCGACTTACGGGCATCGGCCGGTGGGGCCGAACCAGGGCTGGCAGCGCGGGAGTACGGAGTACGTACGTTCACCGAGGCATTGGGTCGCCGTCGTGCAGTCCGCGGCGTTCAAGCACTCGCTCATGCGCGCGCCGAGCTGCGCGTTGAACTGGTAGACCTTGTCGAAGCATTCGGACTTGGCCACTGTCTCCGCGAGCTCGGAGCAAACGGTTCGGTACCGAGCGACGCACTTGTCTTGCGTGGCTTGGCCCTCGAGTCCGGTGTAATCTGCATCCACATACTGGAAGAGGCCGCCGCCCAGTTTGCACTCCGGGTCTCCTGTGGAGACGCGTGAGGCGAGCAACCCGAAGGCCTTGTTGGCTACCTCGGCGCGAAGGTAGCCCTGGCCCGCAATCTCGAGCGCACACTGCTTCTCGCAGCTCGCCTGGTCGATCTGCCTCGGCGTCTGCCCGCCGGTCGAGGACGCGAAGCACGTTCCCTGGGTCGTGCACCCGTCGGCGCAGACCTTCGCCGCCGCGGATGCGTCGAAGGTACCGGCGTCCGCGGAAGGGGCGCCTTGCGTGGAGCTGCATCCGAGAAGCAACGCGACGACGCAAGCTGAAGCAATTCGACCCACCATGTTCCATGCAGGGTAGCGGACCGCGCGGACAAAGTCGTCCGGGGCGAAGACGTCACACGTGCGTCACGCTTCGGGGAAACCGATTCGCTCTCGGCCTATGGCCGACGGATCGCGATGAGCACGTCTCCGTGATGCAGGCAAATCACCCGGCCTTCTTCCGGTATGCCGATGATGGTGTCGCCGTTGAAGACGGGTTCGTGGAGCAGCTGGTGCTCCTCGGGGGGGGCACGGAGCTCGGCGGCGTCGACCAAGAATGCGCCCATGCCGACCCCGAACGACGCCTCGGTGATGAACAAGAGCTCGCCCCGCAGCGGACCCTCGAGTGCCTCGACCGCCACGACCATCTCGAGGTCGGTGCTCGATTCCCACGGCGCGATGGGCTGAACGGTGACGCGCTGCCCAGCCTCTCCTGCGAGCTCCGCGAGCCTGTCCGGCACCAGCGCCGCACGTGGTTGAAGCTCCGTGGGCGAGGGCGTCCAGCCGACCGTCAATCGTGCGAGCGCGTCCTCGAGAGAGATGCAGTGCAGCATGCCTATGGATCCATGGCTTCCAGCGCCGGGAGTAGGTCGGGGGCGTGTTCGGCACAGACGCAGTATTCGAGCAGCCACACTTGGCCAAAAGCGTCGGTCCACGCTGCTCCGACGCGCTGCTCGCCGTCGGAACCCGTCATGTTGAAAGACACGCCCGCGCCGATGGGACAGCGCCACACTCCCGCGTGGCGGGTGCAGTGGAAAGCGTAGGTCGTGCCGGTGCCGCGGGCGCCGCGATCGAGAGTCCGCTGCAGCCGCCCGAGGTCGAGCGTTCGCCACTGGAGTGGCATGAGGTTCATGCAGCAGGAGCAACCCGACGGGTGGGTGAGATACATGAAGCCGCCGCCTACGAATGAGGACTCCACCTCTTTTAGAGGACGTACCGCGTCGGCAGCGCCAGGTTTTAGCCAATCTCGCAGCAGTGGAACCGGACCGGCGCAGGCGTATCCGGGGCCGTCGAGCTCGCCGTAGTCCTTGGGGTCGACGACGCGCACCTCGAGGGCGCTCCGAATCGCCTCCACGTCATCGGGGCGCACGAGGACATAGGTTGCCGTGACCTCCGGCCAGTCGAACGCAGGTCCATCGATATCGGCGACGTCCGCGCGAAGCACGTACACCAGCGAGCACGTGCGCTCTTCCCGCAGCGTGCCCGCGAGCGCCACGCCGTTGCGGCAGCGGACGAGCTCCCACTCGACGTCGCCTCGCGCGTTGGCGCCCGCGCATCTCGCGGGGTCGATGAGGTCGCCTTCCTCGACCAGGATCTCCACCAAGCCGGACGCGCCGATGAATCGGCCTGGGCTCTGTTCCACGACGTCGTCGGGCAGAGGCCAGGATGTTCCGAAGAGGGCAATCTCGCGCATGGTCGATGAGCTACGCTCGCGGCGACCCGAATCGAACGCCACCGCGGATGCCGAAGTACAGCGTCCCCTCCATCACGTAGTTGAGGCACCACTGCCGCGCCGGACAGAGAATGTACGTGTGCTGTGCCATCGCCATGAGCTCGGGCAGGGCGGAAACGGCCGATTCAAGCGGCATATCCAACCCCGTGTCCGTGGAATCACCAATCCACGTCACGCGCTCGTGGTCACCGGTCCCGTACTCGCGGACCCACGTTCGAACCAGCGGAACATGCTTCTCCAGCGCCGCGCGCAGCTCGTGCGGCGCGATGCTTCGGGGCTCGGGCAAGATCTTCACGAACCTGTGCTGCTCCACCATGTCCCACCGGATTCGATTGAAGCCGATGGGGAACCAGGTCTCGAGCAAATCGAAGAAGGGCTGGGCCGTCACGGCCTTCGCAATCCCCGCCTGCACGAATGCCCGCGCCATGTCATCCGCATCGCCCACGCGGTAGCGTAGCGGTTCGTGCACGAAGGTATCTTCGCCAAATTCGATGCTGCCGTTGCCTGTGGCCGCGCTCACCAAAACGCCGCGCACCACGACCACGTAGACCTGCCAGTCACCGTCGTAGCCACACGAGGCGCAGCGCTCCGCCTCTCCGTCCAGGATGACCTTGCCGTGCGGGCTGGGGTTCACCTCTCGGCTCCACGAGAGCGCGTCACCGAGCGCATAGTGAAGCTGGTTGACGCGCGCGTACTTGAACTGAACTTCGGCCGGCACCGTGGCGCTGCAGCTCGGACACTCCAGGTCTGCGGTGACAGTGTTGTAGAGTCCCATGGCGCAATCCTCGCTCTGCCCGACGCCCGACCACGGTACCACTCATTCGGGCTCGGCCGAACCCGAGATGACGCACCCGACGAAGTCTCCCTGCGGGGTCAAGAAGATGCCGCCGGAGTGCGTGCCTGCGACGGTCGCGATCCGCAGCGTGCTGAGCTCGGTCTGGGCCACGGCGTCGGCGAGGCCTTCGAGACCGAGGACCTCGACCCCCAAGTCCCTGCAGCGATCGCGACGCATGAGCCAGATATCCCTCAGCTCGCGCGTTGGCACCTCGCGGTCGGAGAACGCGAACTTCGCTCCCGCTTGGAGCGCCGCCCTCAGGAGCCCGGCCGCCTCCGCGAACCGCGGATCGGAGACGGCGTCGAGCAAAGCGACGGCGTCGGTTCGGGAGAACAACGCATCGACGCTAGCAGAATCAATCCGATCCACCACCATCTCCCCGTCGCAGATTCGTCTACGTTCCGAGATCGACCTTCACGGCGAGGTCCCAGGTGCGGGCGCCGTTCTTTGCGAGGCCGATCATCATGAGGGCGAGCGCCTCGAGCGAGTGAGCCATGTGGAGTCCGCCGACATCGAGTGGACGCAGGCCGAGGCTCTCGAGGAAGGTCGAGACGCGCGCCCTTGCTGCGGCATCGTCGGCTGCGAGGAAGGCGTCGAGGCGTTCACGTTTGGCAAGTACGTGACCGAAGAGGGTGTTGAACGCCTTCACGACGTGCGCGCCGGCGGGGAGGTGCTTGGCGAGCTCCTGCGCACCGGAGCTGCCGTGGGGCGTGACGAGGCCCGTGAGGTCGGGGGACATGGGGTTGGTGACGTCGATGATCACCTTGCCGGAGAGCGCGTCTGCGTACGCCGTCACCACGGCGGCCGCACTGGGGTACGGCACGGCGAGGATGACGAGATCGCCTGCGGGGACTGCGCCGTACGTGCCCGCATCGCACCGCCGCCGAGCTTCTCCGCGAGCGCGCGTGCCTTGGCGGGATCGCGACTGACCACTTCGACGGTGTGCCCGGCCTTGGCCGCTCGGGCGCCGACGGCTGCGGCCATGCCGCCGGAGCCGATGATGCTGATGGTGCTCATGGGCGGCTCAGAGTTGGGCCAGGCCGCCGTCGACGGCGAGCTCGCTGGCGGTCATGAAGCTGCTGTCGGACGACGCGAGAAACGCGGCTGCGGCGCCGATCTCCGCCGGATCGCCCATGCGCTGGAGCGCGGTCATGGCGCCGTAGGCTGCGAGGCCCGCGTCGCCCAGGGCTTCCTTCGCGAGCTCGGTGGCGGTTGCCCCGGGCGAGAGCACGTTCACGCGGATGCCGGTGCCCTTGAGGTCTTCCGCCCAGGTTCGCGCGAGGTTGCGCACGGCGGCCTTGCTCGCGCTGTAGGCCGTGAATGCCGGGGCGCCCGTGGTGCCGGCGCTCGAGCCGGTGAGGATGATGGAGCCGCCTTTGCCCATGAGCGGTAGTGCCTTTTGCACCGTGAAGATGGTGCCCTTCACGTTGACGTCGAAGGTCTCGTCGATGTGGGCGGCGGTGATCTTGCCCAGCGCGAGCTGGCTGCCCACGCCGGCATTGGCAAAGACGATACCGAGGGTTCCGCGCTCGGCCTTCACGTCGGCGTAGAGCCGGTCGAGGTCGGCCTCGCTGGATACAGAGCCCTTCACCGCACAGGCATTGGGCCCGAGGTCGGCCACGTCGGCGTCGAGCGCTCCTTGCCGGCGCCCGAAGATGAAGCCGAAGGCGCCCTCTTCGATGAAGCGCCTGGCTGCGGCGAGGCCGATGCCGGTTGCGCCCCCGGTGATCACGGCGGTCTTTCCATTCAGTCTGTTCATGTCATGCATCTTTCGTTGAGTCCGGACTTGTAAATATCGAACTTCACCGCGCGCTCATTCCGCCGTCGACGTTGAGAATGCCCCCGGTCATCCACTTGCCGCGGTGCGACGTGAGCAGCGCGACGACTTCCGCCACGTCATCGGGGGCGCCGTAGCGACCGAGCGACGGCTCGGCAGATTCTCGCGGTGCTGCCCCCGATCATCCGCATGACCCCCGAAGCCGAGCAGGGGGTGCCGTCGTTCTTCGAGAACATCCAGTTCATCACCCGCGAGGTCGAGACCGACCGACCCGGCTCTGAGGTCGTCCTCCTCCGCATGGCCGACGTCATCTTCATCCAGATCCTCCGCGCCTACCTCGCGCGCGTCTCCGACGACGACGGCGGCTTTCTCCGCGCCCTCCGCGATCCGAGCACCGCCGCAGCCCTCGGCGTCATGCACCATCGCCCGGAGGCGGCGTGGACCGTCGCGTCCCTTGCGGAGGAGGTGGGGCTTTCGCGTTCGGTGTTCGCAGCGCGGTTTGCGCAGCTCGTGGGAGAGCCGCCGCTGGGGCAATTGATGCGGTTGCGGAGTTGCGGATGCAGAGGGCCTCGACGCTGCTGCGAGAGGGTGCGACGCTCGCGAAGGCCTCGCAGCAGACCGGGTACGCGTTGGAGGCTTCGTTCAGCCACGCGTTTCGTCAGTGGTCCGGCGTTGCGGCGGGCGAGTGGCGTCGGAAGGCGGCGGCGATGATGGGGTGAGTGGGGGCATCGGCGTTCGGAAATCCGGTTGCAGCGATGCAGCGATCGGCACCATTTGGCTTCGATCGACGTGAAGGTCGGCACGGGCTCACCGCGAGCAAGCCGTCGGTACCGCCGGTGACAGGGGCAAGATCAGGTGGTGCTCAGACCAACGTTACGCAGCCTTGGGTTGCACCGTCGAACGCGCGGGCACACCAATCAAAACGTCGACCGACTTCTCCGGGTTCTTCGGCGAGCTACCGGACTATGCTGAACTCCGCAACATTGTCGATAATCGCATTAATGGTACCAGACCGGTCGCAGTACTCCGTGTTGAGCTCCGTCTCGGTGTAAGAGCCGTATCGGAGTCGCCGACTGAATGACAGCCAGCAGCAATCGCCTCCGGCGCGATAACGTTCCCAGCAAGAGCCGATTGGATCAATGCTATTGCAACCCCGTGCAGCGTCGCGCCCGATACACGTCTGCTTCGACGCAGTCAGGAGAAAAAAGTAGCAGTTCCGTCCGTCGCTCCTTAGTACATCTACCCACTCCCAGGGTGCCATCGTAGCGCCGGCGGAAGTGCTGTCGCCAGGCTCGCCATAGCCAAGCTCGATCACAATCACTGATGTTGTCGACTTTAGGTCGTCGTAGGAGCTAGGAGCCCACTTTCATCGGGTTCCGACTTTCGTCTTTGCCCCAGCCATCATCCAGGTTTACCAGAGATGCTCGGTCGCCAAGCTCGTGCATGAGGTCTTCAGCCACAGTCGTCTTGCCGCCGCCGGGCGGCCCTCGCAATATCACCGCTACTCGCGCGTTTGCCGATACAGTAATCATGCCTACCTCTCGTTCAGTTGCCCGCTTCGAATGTCTCGCCCTCGAGGCAAGTCGAGCCCGATATATACACTAACTAAGTTCGAGTGCCATCGAGGTTGGCCAGAAGGGCGATGCCAATTAGATTACCGAAACGATTGCGATACCTACGGACTCAATAAATGCGATCACTTCATCCACCGACGGCTTGTCAATGGGCCAACGACTACCTGGGTACGACGGGTCTATGTCCGCCTCGTGCGCTATCTTGTTGCGTCTCTCTACGATGAGTCTCAATTGCGACTTCACGTCTTGCGCGCCCTTTCCTAGCGATGCTGCCACTGTTGGCCAAAGATCGATCGGTGACACCAAGCGAATTGCGTCCGCAACCTTGTCTGGCATCTGAAATGTCAAGTATCCGTGTCGCCGGCGTATTTCGTTGTCGAACCAGTTGGACGGAGGTAGCCCGGACACTGCTAGCTGCACGGACTCCAGGGATATCTGAAAACGATGATAGGCATCGGTCGGCGCACGCACACCGACTGCGACTTCAAGCATGCCGAGCCGAGTTACCTCATGAACTAGTGTATCGAACGCGCTGAGTGTCAGTACGAACTGTGCTCGCAAGAGATCGGATACGTCCAGGATTGAAGTGGTGGAGGAAGCAAGGTTTGCATACACGCCACCAAGTAGTCTCGCGCGCTCAATGTTGCTCAAGAACTGATCTCGTGCCGGCTGCATTCTAGGCCTCGGCCAACTTGATTACTTTCTCGGCAAGATCCTCAAACAGTCTCTTGAATGCGTCACGATTCTCGATGGTCTTCTTGAGGACGACACCCCCTCGTTCCATTTGCTTTTTAGTAAGTGCAAATACCGGTGTTCTTGCTTTTTGCGATTTGGCAATCAGGGTATTGAAGTCTGGAATTAGCGAGAGATTTCGCTCGCCGCCTAGGCCAGCCTTTAGATAGTTTTCATCCCAGAACGGTAAGTGTCCGGAATTAATCGGAAACATTTGTATAGCGCATGGAAATAGAATCATCGGAGTCCTTGCTTTCTCGGTGAATCGCTAAAGCCACCTCGAAAACCAGGAGCTCCGATGCGCCGAA
>JBBQWQ010000097.1:0-18095 GCA_038210445.1 Polyangiales bacterium | reverse complement strand
AGGAGACTGAGGGTTTTTCGTCAAGACCGAGGGAGGCGCGTTCGCTGGGTGCAGCGCGCGGAACAAACTCCTGTTCGTGAGCACGGGAGGCGCCGGCATCCCGAAGCCCAAAAACACCAGTCACCTAGATGACCGGTGTTTGTCGTCGGCTACGTGGCCATTCCGGTCCGGGAGGCTGCGCGGCGGCTGACAAGCGCCAAGCAGGAGACTGAGGGTTTTTGGCCGAGACCGAGGGAGGCCAAGGAGGCTCGCCCGGAGCGAACTCCTGTTCGTGAGGACGGCCGACGCCGGCATCCCGAAGGTATCGGCCAAAAACACCAGTCTCCTAAGCGACGCTGGATACCGCGCCGCTCGCTTCGGCCTTGGGCGCTGCGGCCGCGATGGCCGTGGCCACGGTTTCCGCCTGGCGCACGCAATCGGGAATGCTGGCGCCGTCGTAGGCCTGACCGGCAACATGGATGCCCCGGAGCGCCTTGGCGAGGCGCGCGCGAATGGCGTCGACGCGGTCGAGGTGACCGAGGGTCGGCTGCGGGCTGGCGCCGCGCAGGCGAAACACCCGAGAGAAGAGCACGCCTGCGGGGTCGAAACCCATGAGGCTGGTGAGCTCTTCTTGCGCGATGGTGGCGAGCTCGGCGTCGCTTGCATCCTCCGCCTCGCGGCCGCTGAAGAATACACGCACGAGCAGCTTTCCTTCGGGCGCCCGGCCCGCCCACTTGGACGAGACCCAAGTGCCCGCACGAATGCGGCGACCCGCGGTGCGCGGGATGATGAAGCCCGAGCCGTCGAGCGGCCGCGGGAACGCCGACGGGTTGCAGGCGAAGAACGCCGTGGCGGCCGACGCGTAGCGGACCGCGGCGAGTCGCTCGCCCGCCTCGGCGTCGAGCGGCGCGAGGAGCTTGCCGGGGGTTTGCGTGCGGCCGGCGAAAAGCACCTGGTCGGCCTCGAACGAGCCCTTCTCGGTGTGGAGGCGATAGCGGCTCCCCTCGCGCTCTACCGAGGTTACGAGCTCGCCCAGGCGCACATCGGTCAGGGTCTTCGCCAACGCATCGACCAGCTCGCCCAGGCCTCCCGCGAGCGACGTGAAGGTGCTGGTGTTGCCGGCTGCGGGGGCAGGTGCAGCAGCGGCGGCGCGCTTGCGAGCCAGCATCGAGCGGATGAGCGATCCGTGCTTCTGCTCGGCCTCGATGAGCTGCGGGAACGTGGCCTTGAGCGAGAGCTCGTCTACGTCGCCGGAGAAGATGCCGCCCAGGAGCGGCCCCGCGATGACGTCGGTGCACTCGTGGCCTAGGCGCCTTCGCAAGAACGCCCCCACCGACTCGTCGCCGACCTCCTTGCGGCGCGGCACGAAGTATTCGAGGCCCATGCGCAGCTTGCCGCCGAGCGAGAACAGCGACGTGGTGGCCATGGAGGAAAAGCGCGTGGGTACGCCCAGCACCAGCCCGTCGGGCATCGGCACCAGCGCGCCGTCCTTGACGACGTACACGCGCTTGGCCGAAGGCAGCGTGCCGACCAGCCGATCGCCGAGGCCGAGCTCACGCGCGAGCGCCGTGGCGTGGGGCTTCTGCGAGACCCAGGAGTCGGGCCCTGCGTCCATCACGAAACCGTCGGCGCGCTCGGTGCGGATGTTGCCGCCGAGCCGCCCGGAGCCCTCCAGCACGGTGGCGTTGAGCCCTCGCTTCCGCAAGAAGTGCGCAGCCGAGAGCCCGGTAATTCCGCCGCCGACGATGACGATCTTCACGCCATCATCTTGCCAGAAGAGGACTCGCGACACGAGCGATGGCGTCGACCATGTCGTCCGACGCGTTGAGCGAGGCGGTGCGCGACAGCGAAATATCGAGCTCCTTCGCCCAGCCCTGCGCCTCGAGATCGAGATCGTAGAGAATCTCCACGTGATCAGCGAGGAAGCCGATGGGCGCCAGGAGCACCGTGCGTTCGCCGGCTTCGCGCAATTCTTTCAGCGCGGCGTGCAGGTCGGGCCCGAGCCACGCCACCGGGCGTCCGCCGGGCCCGGTGCTCATACCCTGGCTCTGAAACGATACGCCCCAGCGCGGGAGCGCCAGCTTCGCGGCGAGCGCCGACGCCGTGGCCCGCACTTCCTGCTCGTAGGGATCGCCCTGATCGACGATGAACTTGGGCAGGCTGTGTGCGGTCATGAGCACGTACGGATCGCCGGCCGCGGTGCGCGCCGCCTCGATGGCCCGACCGAAGGCCGCAAGAATGCCGTCGGTGAGCCCCCAGTTCTCGGCACCCACGATGGTGAGCCCCGCGGCTACCAGGTCTTTGCATGCATTCTGCACGTGCTCGACGTAGATTTTCGCAGAAAACTGGGCCAGCGGCACCACCACCAGGCGGTCGACGCCGGCGTCCACCAGCTCTCGTACCACCGACGCCGCTTCCGGCTTCCACAGGCGCGCGGCGTAGCGGGTCGGAACGCCCAACGCTACCCCCACCCGCTCGGCAAGCGTTGCGGAGATGGCGTTGAGCGGCGAGCGACCACCGATGGCCTGGTAGCGGCGCGTCACTTCGTGCACGAGCTCCGGCGGCGCCTCGTGGCCACGCCGGATGTTGCGGAGGAAGGCCGGAAGATCGGAGAGCTCGTCCACGGTGCCGTGGGAGATGAGGAGGCAGCCGGTGGTCATGGGTCCTTCGATGCGGCTCAGCCTCGAGCGCTCGCTTCGTGAACGGTATCGACCACCGCTTTCACGGTATCGACCGGCGTGCCGGGGAGGATGCCATGACCGAGGTTGAAGATGTGCCCTGGCCGATTCTCGGCGGCGTCGAGCACCCGCAACGCGTGCTTCTTGGCGATTTCTACCGGCGCGAAGAGCACCGTGGGGTCCATGTTGCCTTGCACGCCGCGATCGTAGCCCACGCGCTTCCATCCGTTGGCGAGGGGCGTGCGCCAGTCGAGGCCGATGACGGTGCCGCCGGCGTCGCGCTGGAGCTCGAGGAGTGTGGCGGTGCCGGTACCGAAGTGGAGCACCGGCACGCCGGTCTTCTCCAGGTCCTTGAGGATGTAGGCCACGTGCGGCTGCACGTACTCGGTGTAGTCCGCCGGCGAGAGCTGCCCCACCCACGAATCGAAGAGCTGCACTGCGTCGGCGCCGGCCTCCACCTGCGCCCGAAGATACTTGCGCACCACCTCGGAAAACTTCTGCATGAGCAGGTTCCAGGTGTCGGTCTCGCCGTACATGATCTTCTTCATCTTCTCGTAGTGGGCGCTCTTGCCCCCTTCGATGAGATAGCTGGCGAGCGTGAACGGCGCGCCGGCGAACCCGATGAGCGGGACCTTGAGCTCCTTCTTGAGCATGCGAATGGCGGCCAGCACATAGCCGAGCCCCTCTTCGGGATCGATGACCCGGAGCTTTTCTACCTGCTCGCGGGTGCGCACCGGCTCGTGCACCACCGGGCCCTCGCCCTTCTCGAACGAGAACGGGGCGCCCATGGGCTCGAGCGGGAGCAAGATGTCGGCGAAGAGGATGGCCGCATCCATGCCCAGACGCATGGGCTGCAGGGTGACCTGCGTGGCGAGCTCCGGGGTCTTGCACAGCTCGAGCAGCGTGTGCTTCTCGCGAAGGGCGCGGTACTCGGCCATGTAGCGGCCGGCCTGGCGCATCATCCAAACCGGGGTGTACTCGACCTTTTCGCGACGGCACGCGCGGAGGAAAACGTCATTCATCGTGACCCGAGAGGCTAGCTCGTTTCCCGCCGTTCGGGGCGACAAACGCCGCTCAGCGGCCGGGAACCAGACCGAGCTGTAGATCGCTGCCGCTAGAAGTGCGCGCCACCACGAGGCGGTCGCCGAGCACCACCGAGCCGAAGAAGGTTCCGCCCGCGAGTTGCTTTTCGCCGGCCGCAGCGGCGCCAACCACCCGCACGAAGAGCGCGTCGCCGTCGACGTAGAAGACGCGCCCATCGTCGACCACCGGCCGCACGTAGGGACGCGTGAGCGCAATGGTGGCGAGCAGCTCGTCGTCGGCCGGCGGCCCGGCGACGGTTCCGGCGCGAATCTTGTACGCGCTGAGCTTGGGCTCGGGGTGCACGAACTCCCAGTCGAGGTACACAAGGTGGTGCGCGGCATCGAGGGTGGCGAACGCTTGCTTGCCCGGCGCTTGCCGGCGAATGACTTGCGATGAAGCGGCGTCGTACACGAGCACGTCGCTGGCGCGAAACGCCTCCAGCGAGAACGCGCCCGCAGGGTCTTCAGAGAAATCGGTGCCGGTGAAATAGCCCGCCGCGCCGTCGGGAAAGCGCTGCTGCCCGGGGCCGCCGAATACGACGGAGATGGCGCCGGTGTCGCGCCGCCAGTGGAGAACGTCGGTGTCGGCGTCGGCGCCCGCGGCGAGCCAGCCGGTGAAGACGACGCCGTCGCCGGTGACGCGCGGCTCGCCCGCATGGTGAAAGGCGCCGCCGAGCGTGACGCGGGCGCCGGTCTTGCGATCCCAGACCCGCACCTCGCTTCCGTTTGCGCCGTCGGTCTCGAAGGCCACGAGGCCTGCGCTGGCGCTGGGGCGGCGCGGCTTGTCGGAGGCTTGGGCGACTACCTCCGGAGCGGCGTCTCGATCGAGCGCTTGGCGCACCAGATCGCCGCCCGCGCGGACGTACAGCACGGCGCACTCGTCGACCGCGAAGGAAGCGTAGCCGAGCGGGTCTACCGGGTTGTCGCCCGCCACCGGCTGCAGCGCCACCCCGACCAACGCCTCCGCTCGGCCGTAGCAGCCCACCGCTTGCACGTCGGCGGCGCCGGCGTCGGGAGCGGGGGCCGGGCCCGCAGACGTGCTGCTGCACCCAACGAGGAGGGCGAAGGAGACGAGGCGCTTCATGAGGGGTCTTTCTTGGCAGGCCGGAGACCGAGCCGCACCATGCGTTTCTTGAGACCGTGCCGGGTGATCCCCAGGGACTCCGCCGCGTGCGTGATGTTGCCGCCGCTCGCGCAGAGCGCGTGCTCCACTTCGCGGTGCTCGGCGGAGACCGCGCCGAGGGGCGACGGGGCGCGGGCCGAGTCGTCATCGACCGAACGGGGCGCAGCACGCGGGCCCGCGCCGGCGGGATCGGGCTCGGGGCTCGCGAGGGCCTTGCCCCGGCGCCGGAGCTCACGCGGCAGATGGCTCCATTCGACGCGGGTTCGCAGGAGCGAGAGGCGCTCCAGAAGGTGGAGCAGCTCGCGCACGTTGCCGGGGAAGTCGTGGTGGACGAGGGCGGCTCGCGCCTCCGGGGAGAGGGCGAGCGACCGGCCGAGCTTTTCCTCGAAGGCCCGCACCAGCAGCGGCACGTCGCTCCGGCGCTCGCGCAAGCTGGGAATGCGCACTTCGACCACGTTGAGGCGAAACAGGAGATCGGCGCGAAACGTGCCCTTCTCGACCTCGCGCGCCAGGTCGCGGTGTGTGGCCGCGACGATGCGGGCGTCGAAGGTGCGCTCGTCGTCGCTGCCCACGGGCCGGTACGCCCGCGTCTCCAGCACGCGAAGCAGCGAAACCTGGCGCGCGAGCGGCAGCTCGCCGATCTCGTCGAAGAACAGCGTCCCGCCCTCGGCGCGCGCCAAAAGCCCCGGCCGTGCGCGCTCGGCGCCGGTGAAGCTTCCCTTGGCGTGTCCGAAGAGCTCGGCCTCGAAGAGAGCGTCGGGGACCGCGCCGCAGTTGAGCGCAACGAACGGAGCCCGCGCCCGGGGCCCGTGGTCGTGCAAGGCCCGCGCGAACAGCTCTTTGCCGACGCCGGTCTCGCCGGTGAGCAGCACCGGCAGGTCCGCGTCGATGGCGAGATCGAGCTTGCCGAGGGCCCGCTCCAGCATGGGGCTGCTTCCCACGATGTGCGGGAAATGCCGCCGGCGCGCGCTGTAGGGCAAGGCGGTGGTGGCGGCGGAAGGCGTACCGGTAGCGGCGCCGTTCGAAGGCGCATCGCGCGCGCCGAGCGGCCGCGGCGCCGCGTCGGCGGAGGCGTCTCCCAGGTGCAGCGCCAGCTGCCCCAACGCTGCGTAGGCCGCCAGCAGCTCCGGCGAAGCGTCGTCGAAGTGTCGTGGACGGAAACGATGCTCGAGCACCAGAACCGCCCGAAGCAGGCCGGGTGTGGGCTCGGGCGCCGCCATCGAAAGCGAGCTCCCGACGTCGTCGTCGAAGGCCACTTCCGGGAGGTATACGGGATCGCCGGACCCCACCGCGGTATCGAGGACGCTGCGCGAGACCCGCCGGGCGGCATCGACGATGGGCAGGCCTTCGCGATCGCAACCATGCGCGAGGGAGACGCTGCCGGTTTCGTCGAGCGCCACCAGGAACGCGCGCTCCGCCTTCCACTGGCGCACGGCGGCCGCGAGGAGCGCCTGAGGGCGATCGCCGCCGCGGGAGAGCTCCAGCAGAGGTAGTTGCACGACCATGGACGGTAGCGGGCTCGAAGGCGTCCGGGGAGCGATTCTTCGGATCGGCGCCGCCGCGCTCCTTCGCGCACGCCGCAGGAGATGTAGCCCGCGGTCCTCCAGATCGGCGAGCTCTCCGCGGCGCGCTGCACGCACCGCCGCGATGGCCTCCCGGGCCGCACGCGCGCCGTCCACCGGAACCCGCTCGAGGGCCGCCTCGGCCCGCACCAGCGCCACCTTCGCGCGAACCATGGCGTCGCCCTCTGCGAGCGAGAGCGGCACCTCGCTCACTGCCGCGAGCGCATCGACGGGCGCGCCCCGCAGCAGCGCCACCTCCGCCCGGAGAATCAGCAGGTCGGCGCGCACCGACGCGGGAACGCCGCTGCCAAGAAGGGCCGCCTCGGCGAGGGCGCGCTCGGCGCTGCCTGCGTCGCGCTGGCGCACGTGCACTTCGGCCTTCGCCGCCAGGCACCAGGCGAGCCCCGCGACCTGCCCCAGCGAGCGCGCCAGGCGCATGGCCTCCGCCAGCGCTGCGAGCGCTTCAGTGTACTCTGCACGTTTTGTTCGCGAGAGCGCAAGATTGAGGAGGCAGGAGCGAACGCCCGCGCGATCGCCGAGGCGCCGCTTGCGCGCAAGCGACTGCTCGAACGACGCCACCGCCTCGGCGAAGCCACCGCGATAGAGGAGCACCACGCCGCGATTGTGCTCCAGCCGCGCCAGCTCCTCTTGGTCGTCGAGATCCGCCGACGCGATGAGCGCCTTGGCCTCCTGAAGATGGTCGGCTGCGGCGGGCCAATCGGCGCGAAACAAGGCCACCGCGCCCTGGGTGCTGCGGGCAAGGCCGCGCTGGCCGAGGTCGGTTCCCGCCGCGATGTGGGCGGCCTCCGCGCTGCTGCGCGCCGCGTCGTGCTCGCCAGCGCGCGCCTGGGCCTCGGCGCGGCGCCGCAGCGCAAGCACCCGCAGCGACGCGTCGGTCTCTGCCCACTCGCACAGCCACCCCAGCGCCTCTGGGTGGAGCGCGCCGCCGAGATCGCGGCACAGACGTTCGAAACGCACCAGCGCCGCGGCGCCCCGGCGCTTGGGGTCGGCCAGCAGGAGTCGCAGTGCCTCGTGCTCGAGCGCGCGCTGTCCCTCTGCCCGCGCGGCGTCGGCGGCGGCGCGCAGCAGATCGCTCCGGCGGGTCGGCGCGTGCGGGCCGCTGGCCAGCGAAAAGAGCGACCGAGCGGTCACGCCGCTCGCGGTCAGCAACGCCTCCGCCAACGCGTCGGCCAGCGCGGGGCTGCCCAGCGCCTCGGCCAGCGGCGAGGCCAGCGCGGTCGACGCCAACGATATAGATGCATCTTGCACGCGCCGCACGACCAGCCCTTGGGCGACCAGCTCCGGCAGATGGGCCGCGCCCCAAGCGCTCGCGATGTGTCGCGGCAGCGCGCCGCCGGCAAGCCCCAGCGCCCCGAGCAAGATAGAGGCCTCGCTCGCGAGATGGCGAGCTCGGTCGAGCGCCGCCCGAGGGGGCAGCGTCGCGCGCCCGGCGCTGGCCAGGAGCCAGCCGGGGCTCCCGGCCGCCTCCCGGAGCTCCGAGGGCCCGCAGGCGATGCCGGCCGCCGCAGCGAGATCGCGCATCACAGGCTCGGGCAGCGGGCCGAGCTCCACCGAGGGCTCTGCCGAGGGTGACGTTGTGCCCTCGGCGTTGTAGGCGGCCACGATGAGGCGCACGCCGGCGGCGCCCTCGGTACGACAGCGGTACGACTCCACCGCCGCCGCGAAGTCCGGGCCTCCGTGCTCGCGCTCGTCGATCAGCAGCAGGGCCCCTGCCCGCGGAGGCTCCGAGAAGGGCCACGACGAGGCGTCGCCGCGCAAGAACGCCCCGAGCGCCAGCAGAAGCTCGGGCTGCTCCTCCGCCAACGATACGAGCCGAACGGGTCGCCCCTGCGTCGCCGCGCGCGACGCCATCTCCCGGAGGACATGGCTCTTGCCGCTCCCCGCCGGTCCCACCAGATACAGCACCGGGAGCTGCGAGCCCAGGCAGCGCGCCATCTCCTCGTCGCGCCCGAGGAGCGCCGGACGCCCTTGGCGCGTCCGGGATCGCCCGAGCGCCGCCAGCGCCAGCTCGGCAGAGCCCGGCCGGTCCCGAGGGTGCTCCGCCAACATGTGGGCGAGAAGATCGCGGAGCATGGGGGTTACCCAGGGCGCCCGACGACGGACCGAGGTCTCGCTGACGGTGCCGGTGGCCACGGCGACCACCGTGCGGCCGAGCGCAAACAGATCGCTGGCAACGCCAGGACGCCCGCCCGCGCGCACCTCCGGCGGCGCGAACGCCGGCGTGAATGCGTGCGCTTCGAGGCTTCGCAAGACGGCGGCACCCAGGTCAAGGACGCAGATCCCCCGCGGCGTCCAGCGCAGGTGCGCCGGCTTCAAGTCTCCGTGGAGGAACCCGGCGTCGTGGAGATCCGCGAGCACCCGGAGCGTCTCGACGACCACCGCCTCGAGACGTTGGTTGCGCTCGTCCACATTGCGTGCATCATGCACATAGGACTGGACGTCCTGCCCTTCCGCGTAGTCTTCCACCAGGAACGGCGCGCCGGTCTCGGTGTCCCACCCGAGATCGCGCGCGACCACCAGGCCCGGAACGCCCAGCCCCGCCAGCAAGCGAAACTCGCCGAGGAGCGGCTCGCGCGGCGCGTCGACATGCAGGACCTTGGCCACCAGCGCGCGCTCCGGCGCCTCGGCGTCGCGGACCCGAAGGACCGATCCCTGCCCGCCGGCGCCCACCAGCGCGCTGGGGGAGAGCGGCGCATAGCGCGGGTGGTGGAGGGTTACCGGAGCATTCACTGGGCTCCAGCGTAGCAAGGGGAGCGCCAGTTACCAGCGGCGACAATACTCAGCAATTCAAAGACTTTACCGAAGTGTACGAGGTGCCTGCACCGGTAACTTGCGCGCTCCTGGACGAACCGGCGGCCCCCACATCGCGCACGGAGCCCGCTCGAGATCGGGCGTCGGGAGCCGTTCCGCCGCGGGCCGCCTACGCCAGAGATAGAATGGTGGCGCCGCCACCGTCAGCACGAACTCGGACCCCATCGGATGGCGCAGGGCGTCGCCCGTCCCCTGAAACGGGTCGAACGCGCCGCGCACCAGGAGGACGTCGTAGAACGCGCCATCGCCCTGCGCCTCGAACCAGCAGGGGGAGCGGTCCCAGAAGCCTGGCTTGCGAGGGCTCACGCGATCTTGCAGCGGCCAGTGCGGAAGCACGGTGAAGGAGAACTGGGAGAGCCCTCCCTTCTCGGCGCGAATCGCCGCCGCCACGTGCATCCACGGGAAGAAGTGCGTTTGGGGGGTTCGCCTGTCGAACGGGAGATACAGGATGCGGCTCCCGGGCGGCACGGCGTCGACGATGCTCCGGAAGTCGCCGAGATCGGCTTGCGAGGCTTGCACCACCGCGCGCGCCACGAGCGCCTGCCCCACGGTGCCGAGCAGCGTGGCGAGCACGGAGAGGCGCGAGAGGGTCGACGCGCGGAGCCGAAGGAGCGGGAGCAGCATGACCCACAGGAGCGGCCCCACACGAATGTTGAGCATCATGCCGGCGCCGATCTGGAACGGCACGATGGCGAAGATGACGGCGGCCACGAGGAGCGGCCAGAGGCGCACGAAGGCAAAGCGCATGCGCCGTCGAAAGCCACTCACGAACACCCCCAGGTACCCTACCCAGTACACGACCGCGAAGACCTTCTCGTCGCGGCGGCGCCACACGTTGAAGCTCCACTCGGGAATCGAGGCGAGGGTGGTGCGCGCCGAAAGAAAGCGCATCTCGCCGTCGAACCCACCGGTCCGCGCGGCAGAGAACATGTACGCCAGCACGATGCCGGCGCTGAGGAGCGGTACGAGGGGCGCAGCGCGCCAGGCGAGGGAGCGCCCACCCGCACGTCGCCACCACAGGAGCGCGTACCCGGCAGCCACCAGCCAGTACACAGCGAAGCTCGTGATGTGAAGAAAGGGCAACACGAAGGCCGCAGCGCACGCGCGTACGAAGAGCCCGCGGAGCGCGGCGCGCGAGGCCTGGCGGGCGCTCCGGCGGCGGAGAAAGCTCAGGTACCAGGCGAGCCCGTAGAGCAGCACCGGGATCGACGCCACGAAGGGCAAGAGACCGTACTGCAGCGCGCGGCTCCAGAAGAGCGCCGCAGCCAGGGCGCCGAGCCGGCGATCGCGCCCGAGCGCCCCGAGGAAGGCCGCCACCGACCAGGGCAAAGCCAGCCCCACCAGCGTGAGCAAGACGACATGCGCGGTGATCGCATCGCCGACCAGCCGCGCCACAAGTGCGCCCACCAAGTCGTAGAGCCAGTAGGGCGTGGAAAGCGGCGCGAACGCGAAGTACTCGGGAATGCGCCAGGACGGGTCGCCCCAGTGGGCCAGGGCGGCGCTTACCGCCGCGTGCTCCGGCAGGTCGGCGAACGGCAGGTAGCGCGCGAACCAGAGCGGCGCCACCACGACCATGCCGGGGACCAGCAGCCACACCCACTCCGGGACGCGAGACAGCGTCCCCAAAGGGCGTCCGAACGACCTTTCCACGAATTAAGGTACGCGAGCGCAGCCGGGCCGAGGCCCAGGCTCACTCGTAGTAGTAGTACCCGCCGCCGCTGCTCACGCCGGCGGAGCACGCCGCCAGCAACGCAGCGATGAGCATGGCCATGATCACCATCGCCGGCAACACGAAGTGTGGAGACGCGTACTCGGCGCGAAGCTTGGAATTCCCCTGCATGAGCCGGAGAAGACTTCAACCCACGACCGATGTCAAGTGCTGGGTGGCTTGGCGAACGGGTTACCCGCGGCGCCGTGCGCGAAGCCAACCGAAGGCCCGCTCGGTAGCGGCCACGGAGCCGGCGCAGACGAGCGTCACGGGCACCGCCCAGGCGCGCGCAGCGGGCGAGCTTGTGGGCGCGAGCGACGCCCAGGCGGCGCCAGCAAGAATGACCGGCACCCGGAGCCCGGTGAACGGGCCGAGCACTGCCACGGTGGCGAACGCGCGCACGTCGCCGGAGCCGACGAAGTAGACCCCGAGGGCTGCCGCCACCATCGTGGCGTAGGCGCCGTACACCCCCACCATCCGGCCGCCGATGCCGACGAGCGCGTCGTACGTTCCCGGCGGCCCCAGCGCAACCGCCGCCGCGGTGACGGCGCCGAGCAGCGCCACCAGAGCTGCCCCCAGAAGCGCTCCGCGAACGACGGCATCGATGTAAAATGCACGTTTTCGAATGCGCCCGTCGCGCCCGGCGGCGTCGCGGAAAGCGGCGAAGGCGACGTCCACCAGCGCAAGGCCCACCAGCAGCACCGGAATCACGAAAGCTCCGAGAGGCGAGCCGCGAGCGGCCCCAGCGAGGCGCGAAAGGCCTCGGCATGTTCCCGGCGGACCCCCACCACGGCGTGCATCACGCGCAGAATCGGGAGCAGGCCCACGGCGCCGTCGAACATGGCGAACACCATCTCGGGAGCGCCTTCGCGCGCGGCCCGCAGCAGCGTGGCCGCGGGGTGCGCCCGCTCCGCCGAGAGGACGCCGTCGTGCCGCGACACCGCTTCGCGCATGCGCGCCTCGTGAAACACATAGGCGCCCACGGGCGCCGCCCACGAGGGCTTGATGTCGAAGTGAATGCAGGCGATGGCCCCGCTCTCGGCCTGCTGGCGAAACACCGCGGCCAGGGCCTCGCCGCGAAAATGGTGGATGACGCCCGACGACGTGAAGATCGCCGGTTGCTCACGCAGTCGAAAGGCGTTGGCGACGCGGAAGCTGCAGTCGAGCTGCTCTGCCTCGGTGAGGCGCTGCGCCTCGGTGATGAGCGCGCGGTTGTAGTCGCAGCCCATGAGCTCGACGCCGTCGCCCCAGGCGCGGCGGGTCGCCTTCGCGGCCTGCCGGTGCGCGGCGAGCCAGCGCACCACATAGCCGAGACCGCACCCGACATCGACCACCCGCCGGGCGTGGGTGATGCCGAGCAT
This sequence comes from Polyangiales bacterium, assembly GCA_038210445.1. Classification (GTDB taxonomy): domain Bacteria; phylum Myxococcota_A; class Polyangia; order Polyangiales; family Polyangiaceae; genus JABFRG01. The sequence goes on along the minus strand of JBBQWQ010000097.1, from coordinate 5,770 downwards.
TGGCCCCAAGAGCATGAGCAGTCGCTCGCCCTGGCGAAACTCCTCGTTGAGGCGCTGCAGCTCGGCGTGAATGCGCACGAACAGCGCGTCGAGGTGGTCTTCGTCGAACACGCCGCCAGGGGCCGGCAAGGCACGGACGATGCGCGCCGCTCGCCCCATTCGCCGCCGCGCCAGCGCCGCGAGCACGGCGTCTTTGCGCACCGGCCTTCGGGCCAGGGTCTCGGGATCGTAGTCGATGATCAGGTCGGTGATCTCGACGCGCTCCTCGGGCATCAGGTCTTCTGGTTGTAGTTGGTATTCTCGAGCAGGATGACGTTGGTCTTCGAGCGCGACTCACCCACGCTGGTGATGTACACCGCCGGCTGATCCTGCACCGGGCACACCTTTTCGCAGGCGCCGCAGCCGATGCACAGGCTGGGATCGACGTGCGGGCGCTGGAGCTTCACAGTCTTCATCTCCGGCGGCTCGCCGGCAGGTCCAGGCTTGGAGTCGCGCACCGGCGCTTCGACTTCCTCGACCCAGATGGCCTTGGGCGAGGTGGGGCAGAACTCTTCGCATACGATGCACGGAGTCTGCATGCTCCAGGGCAGGCACCGGCCGTGGTCGTAGAACGCGGTGCCGATCTTCACCGGCGGCGTCCCCTGCCCCAGCTTCTCGCGCTCGGTGATCTTCTGGATTGCGCCAGTGGGGCAAACCTGGCCGCAGAGCACGCAGGAGTGCTCGCAGTAGCCGATGCGCGCGATAAGAATGGGCGTCCACAGGCCCTCGAGGCCGGCTTCCAGGAAGGCCGGATGGAGGGCGTTGTTGGGGCACACCTTCATGCACTCGGCGCAGCGGATGCAGCGCTCGAGGAACGCGCGCTCCTCGACGGCCCCCGGCGGACGGATGACCTTCGAGTGGTAGTTCACGTCGAGCGAGTCGGCCACGCGCGCCATGGGCAGAAAGAGCGCACCGGCGCCGGCCGCAGCGAGCGTGGTGCGGCGATCGAGGTCGGGCCTGGTGATGGCGCTCCGGCGGTTGGGCAAGAAGCGGAACTTGATGACGTCCTCGGGGCACGAGGTCTCGCAGTTGAGGCACATGTGGCACTCGTCCTGCCGCCACTTCACGCCGCCCTGCGGGCTGTCGGCGCCCTGGCAGTTGACGAGGCACAGGTTGCAGTCGGTGCACTTCGCGTGATCCTTCTCCATGCCGAAGAGGGCGAACCGGGAGAAGACACCAAGGAACGCGCCCAGAGGGCAGAGCACGCGGCACCAGAAGCGCGGGATGAAGCGGTTGGCGAAGAGCACCGCGGCCAGCAAGAAGAGGATGAGCCACGTCTGATGGAAGTAGAACTGATGCGACTGCCACACCGTGTGCGAGAAGAAGTCCTGCGTGCTGTCCGCCGCGCCCTGGACGGCCCGAACCGGGACATGGGCCGACACGCCGCTGGCCGTGCGCCCGGTGACGTACTGCGCCGCCGGGATGACGCCGAGGCCGATGGACCGCACCGCAATGCAGATGGGATCGAACATCCCGCCAATGGCGCTGCCGCCGATGGACGCGAGGAGGAACGCGTACATCAGGTAGTACTTCGCGCGCTGGTACCCGTGCGTCTTGTTGGCCTCGACGCGTGAGCCGCCGCGACCCACGCGCGACGGCCAGAGCCACGCGACGAAGTGATGCAGCGTCCCGAAGGGGCAGATCCAGCCGCAGAAGACCCGGCCGAACACCAGCGTCAGTGCCAGGAGGCCGACGCTCCAGAGAAGCCCACGGTACACCGTGTGCGTCGACAGGACGGTCATGGCCCCCACGAAGGGATCGGCCAGGAGGTACGCCTCGACCGGGTACGGGAGACGCACGGCTTGATCGGCCTGCGCGGCGAAGCTCCCGCGGAAACCGGTCTGGAAGAGGAACCAGCAGAAGAGGCCGAAGAAGAAGACCTGGGACACACGGCGCACCCACACGAGGACGCGCATCGATCTGCGCGCCGGGATCCCGGAGCCGGGCAGCTTGGGATCGATCTTCTTCTTCTTCGCGCCCGGCGCAACGGGGGACGCCACCGCCGCCGCCGCATCGGCGGGAGCCGCGCTCGTCTTGCTGCAGCCGCAGGCGCCGGTCCCGCAGCGGCCGGTCTCGGTCTTTTCCTTGGTTCCCGCCGCAGCCGGTGCCACCACCGAGACGCCCTGCTCGGGGGCCGGCACGCTCCACGACGTGTCGCGATCGATGGCGTCGACGGCGCCCACCCTCCCCGTCTTCCAGGGAATGGGCTCGACGGGGGCGTGCAGCTCCGGCGCCGCGCCCGAGGTGACGCGCGGATCGAGCTTGATCCCGGAGTGGGAGGGCTGCGTCGCGTTGCCCATGATCAGACCTCCTTCACACGGAGGTTCTCCCAGAACATGGTCCCGATGCCGCGCTCGTGCGCCAGCTTGAGGTATGGGAGGTTGTCGCGATGCTGGCCGATGAGCGTGCAGCTGTACGCATCGGCGGCCACCTGATCGACGGAGGCGACCACGGTGTGGAGCTCGCGCGTGTCGTCGATGTTGCCGCCCTGCGGACCATTCCGGAGGAGCACGCGCGTCGCGTCCACGATGGTCAAGGTCGGGCGCATGAAGGTGGCCAGATCGGCGATGGAGGTGTCGATGTTCTGGTGGAGCCGGTTGCGACGGCCGCCGAGCACGCCGTACCAGTTCTTCATGGCCGCCGTGAATTTGGCCAGATTATGGTGCTTGGCGACCGGGACGTTGATGACCTTGTCGGCGTCGACCAGGGTCGTGAAGACCGGCCACTCATCGAGCACGTCACCCTTGAGACGCATCGTGCGGTAGCGATGCTCGGCCGGGAGAACGACCTCGGCGCCCTCGGCGTACGCTTTGTTCCAGATGCCGGACCGCTGGAAGCAGCGATTCGGATCGTTGCACGAGCCGTCGGCGACGACGACCCGATGCGCGCCCGCGTCGAAGGCGGCCCGCACCACGGCGGCGACCACGTCGGGGTTCGTGTTCGCGGCGTGGATGGGGAGGCGGTCCCACCCAATGTTCGGCTTGATGACGACGACGTCACCCTTGCTGACGAAGCGGCCCATGCCGCCCAGGCCCTCGAGCGCACGGAGGACGAGCGCGTGCTGCGTGGGCGCCTTGCCGTCTCCGCCCACGACGCCCTTGGCGATGGCCAGCTCGGCGAGGCGGAGGTCCTTCTGCCCATCCGGATCGCGGTAGTCTCGCACCTGGCGCGCGCCCTCACCGGCAGCGACACCGAACCCACCGCGATCCCAGAGCAAGCGCCCCACCAGCGCCGAGCCGCCGAGGACGCCCGCGGCCGCGCCCGCGCGCAGCAGCAGCTCGCGCCGACTCGGTCGGGCCAGATCCGGCGACGCCGGGGGAGCAGGCTTTTTCGGCTCTCTCACGGGGATTACTTAGCCCTTTCCAAGGAAAAACGGCAACTCGACGACAGTGCCGCGCGCAAGAGAGCGGATCTGCACGCTTCCTCTGCCCCCGGGGGCCCATGCGGTATGCCGCAGGCCGGCCCCCCGCGCAACCCCGTCGGCCAAACGGTGCTAGAGTCTCCTTCGCGATGAGTCAGCGCGCCGCGCCGCACATGTCCCGCGAAGACGCGACGGAGAGCCGTCGCGACTCGGAGACGCCCGCGCCCCCGTCGCCCACGCCGACGACCACGTTCGTCACGGCGACGCATGACGTGCTGTTCCAGAAGGTGGGCGAGCCCGTGTGCGACGCTTGCGGCCTGCCGGTGCCCCAGGACGCGGAAGGCAGCCAGGCGCCCAGCGGAAGCGGGCTCTACGTTTGGGCCCGAGGCGACGAGCTCCGGTACGAAGAGCCGCCGCTCTGCGCAGACTGCGCCGCCGCCATCGGCCTCACTCAGCTCCGTTTGTGGGAGATGGAAGACGACGAAGAGGGCTGAGCCCTCCGAATACGGCGCAGCACTTTTGGCAATGAGAGGTGGTACCGTGGGCGGATCCCATGCCGCGGCTCGACGAACGATTGAGCGGTAGGCAGTGAGCGACGCGAAGCTGAACGTCGCACGGCTGCCGCTGCGGATCACCGCGGACCCACGGCGCGTCATCGCCCGCCCTTTCATCCCGGGCGGGGCGAGCCGCATCACCGCCATCCTCGACCGTGTGCAGTCGCTCCCGGACGCCGAGGTCTCGACGCTGCTCTCGACCGTGCTCGCCGACTTTCACCTGCGGCACCGGAACATCCGCGGGATATTTCGACAGAATTACGCCCTGGCGACCGCGCTGGTGGCCCCCCGTCCGGAGCCCGACGACGAGCGCCACATGCTCGCTGGCGCGTACTTCAGCAGCGAATATTCGCTGGAGTCGGTCGCGCTCTTCAACCCGTCCATGGTCCTGCACCCGGATCAAAACGGCGTCCCGCACGGCTCGACGCGCTTCGTGATGAGCCTTCGCGCATGCGGTGAGGGGCACATCTCGTCCATCGAGTTCCGCACGGGCCTCCTCGAGCTCGTCGAGGACGAGCCCAGCGTCACCCTGGACGCGCGACCGCGCTTCGCGACCACCGCCCGCCCGGTCGATGACGCGCTCTACGACAAGGCCGTCTACGTCCCCAAGCTCGTCGAGATGAAGGCGCACACCGAGCGCGCGACCCCCGTCCTCAACCTGCTCGACGACCAGTTCACCATCACCGATCTGAAGGACGCCATCCAGAGGTGCCGCCCGAAGGACGGCGGCGGCACGCCCTTCAAGGAGCTGGCCGACAGCATGCTCTGGCTCGCACACTCGAACTACCAGCTCGAGTTCTCGCCGGACCTGCCGCTGTCGGAGCGCGTCATCTTCCCGGTGAGCGAGAACGAGAGTCGCGGCATCGAAGATGCCCGCTTCGTGCGCTTCACGTACCCCGATGGCCGCGTGGAGTACTACGCGACGTACACGGCCTACAACGGGATGCGCGTGCTGCCGCAGCTCATCGAGACATCCGACTTTCGCCACTTCAAGGTGAGCACGCTGAACGGTCGGTGCGTGCAGAACAAGGGGATGGCGCTCTTTCCCCGGAAGATCGGCGAGGATTTCGTGATGGCGTCCCGCCTCGACGGGGAGAACATCTACCTGCTTCGCTCGGCCAACATTCACTTCTGGAACGAGTCGAAGCTGGTACACGGCCCGAAGCACGCGTGGGAGTTCGTTCAAGTCGGCAACTGCGGCTCCCCCATCGAGACCGAGCAAGGCTGGCTGCTGTTGACCCACGGCGTGGGCCCAATGCGCCAGTACTGCATCGGTGCCCTCTTGCTCGATCTCCAGGATCCGTCACGTGTGATTGGCGAGCTGACCGAGCCGCTCCTCTCCCCGACGGCGGACGAGCGCGACGGCTACGTGCCGAACGTCGTCTACTCTTGTGGGCCGATGCGCTACGGCGATCAGCTCATCATTCCTTACGCGGCGTCCGACACGCACACGAGCATCGCCCGCGTTTCCTTGCCCGATCTGGTCGCGCGCCTCCTCGCCCCAAACTGACGCGCGCTCAGTTGGCGCAGCAGACCGAGGTCATCCCGTCGAGCGCCGGAGCGCCCTTGGTGTCGGGCGGCGGAGTGCACGTGGCGGACTTGACCGAGCCCTTGTACGTGTACGCGTGGTAGACGACGCCGGTCGAGTTCACCGGGCGCGCGACGCACATGTTGTCGGCCGGCATGTCGACCTGCCCCATCGTGCACGCGTTGTCCGAGAAGAAGCTGAGCGTCCCGTCACACTGAACTTCGCCCTTGCACGCGCCGCACGCGTCGCACTTCGCGCTCACGGTCGCGCCCACGAGGGTCTTGTTGG
>JBBQWQ010000096.1:0-18459 GCA_038210445.1 Polyangiales bacterium | reverse complement strand
ATGGGCAAGATCAATGGCTACTTCGGGCCGCGCCTGCTCAATCGCCATCACTTCACCGAGCACAAGGACGACCAGGCGTGGATCCTCGATCGCGGCTAGCGCATCGAGAGCAAGCGCATCGACGGCGCGCTCGCGTTCGTGCGAGAGAAGGGCGTCACGTTCCACTGGGGAGAGGCGATCGGCGGAGAGACCGCGGCGGGCGACTTCACCGAGAACAGCACGCGCGAGCAGCTCCGCGACTACCTCGCGGTGCTCGACATGATGGGCGAGTTCGAGGCCGACTGCCTCGGATGGCAGTACCAGCTGGGGCTCATCCCGCTGCGGCCGCCTTCGGACTTCGCCGAAGGGCTCTTCAACTCCGCCTGCCGTCCCGAGTCGAACGGTCAGCCCATCGCCTGCGCCACCGAGGCCGATCAGGGCAACGCCGTGCCGATGGAGATGATGAAGCGGCTGCTGCAAGAGAAGGGCCTGCACCCGGCGGTGATGTTCCACGACGTGCGCTGGGGCGCCGCCCACGAAGGGCGCTTTTTGTGGGTGCTCCTCAACTCTGGCTCGTGCGGGGCCTACGCGTTCAATCACGATGCCGATTCGCTCCGCGGCGTGCACAGCTACCGCCAGCCCTCGCTGTATTTTCCCCGGCCCGGTGGCACCTTCGCCGGCGAGAGCCTGCCCGGCAAGATGACCTGGGCCCGGGCCTACGTGCAGGAAGACCGGCTGGTGATGGACATCGGGCGGGGCGAGGTGGTGAAGCTGCCGCCGGCGGTGCGCGACGCCTGGTGGGAAGGCACCACCCGGCAGTGGCCGTTCATGGCCGCCGACATGGGGATCACCCGCGACACGCTCATGGCGCACTACCTCTCGAACCACGTGGCGGTGGCCTACGGCGACGTCTTCGACGAGATGGTCGCGCTCTCTCAGGCGCTGGGCTTCCGGGTGCGCATCCTCGGAGCGGCAGCGTGACGCGGCGGCTCTATCTGGGCGTCGACGTGGGCACAGCGAGTGCCCGCGCAGCGGTCTTCGACGGGCGGGGCGCCCGCCACGGGCTCGGCACCGCGCCGGTGCAGATCTTCCGACCCGCGGAGCTCTTCGCGGAGCAGTCGTCGGAAGACATCTGGCGCGCGGTGTGCGCCGCGATCGCCATCGCGCTTCGAGAAGGCGAGGTGCGGCCCGAAGAGATCGCCGGCATCGGCTTCGACGCCACGTGCTCGCTGGTGGCGCTGGGCGACGGCGACGCGCCGGTGACCGTGAGCCCCACCGGCGATGACGCGCACAACGTCATCCTGTGGATGGACCACCGGGCGGAGGCGCAGGCGGCGCGCATCAACGGCGGCGGGCACGAGGTGCTGCGCTACGTGGGCGGCGCCATCTCGCCGGAGATGCAAACGCCGAAGCTCGCATGGCTCAAGGAGCACCTGCCCCGCACCTGGGAGCGAGCCCGGCGGTTTCTCGATTTGCCCGATTTTCTCGTGGCGCGGGCCACTGCGGGTGACGTGCGCTCGGCCTGCACCACCACCTGCAAATGGACCTACCTGGGCCACGAGCGGCGCTGGGACGACGCGTACTTCCGCAGCGAGGGACTGGCCGATCTGGTGGATGAAGGATACACGCGTATCGGCACCCAGGTGCGGCCGCTGGGCGAGCGGGCAGGGGAGCTCACCGCCGCCTCGGCGAAGGAGCTGGGTCTGGCCGCGGGAACGCCGGTTTCTGTGGCCATCATCGACGCCCACGCGGGCGGCCTGGGTATGCTGGGGGCCACGCTCGATGGGTCGGGCCCCATCGACTGGGACACGCGGCTGGCGCTCATCGGCGGCACCTCGACGTGTCACATGGCGGTCTCCGCCGAGCCGCGCTTCGTGCCCGGCGTGTGGGGCCCCTACTACGCGGCCATGGTCCCCGGCCTGTGGCTCAACGAGGGCGGGCAGTCGGCCACCGGCGCGCTTCTGGACCACGTCATCCAGAGCCACGCGCGGGGCGGCGAGCTGGCCCTGGAGGCGAAGAGCCGCGGCACCACCGTGTATGCGCTCCTCAACGCGCGCCTCGAAGCGCTCGGCGCAGGCTGCGCATTCTCCGCCGCGGTGGCCGCCGACATGCACGTGCTGCCAGATCACCACGGCAATCGTTCGCCGCGGGCCGACCCCTCGCTGCGCGGCATGATCTCCGGGCTCCGGCTGTCGGACTCGGTGGAGCACCTGGCGCGCGTGTATCTTGCAACCATCCAGGCGATCGCGCACGGCACCAAGCACATCCTGGACTCGATGAACGCCTGCGGTTATCGCATCGATACGCTCTTTGCTTGCGGCGGCGATCTGAAGAACCCGGTCTTCGTGCGGGAGCACGCCGACGCCACCGGGGCGCGGTTGGTGCTTCCCGCGGAGCCGGAGTCGGTGCTCCTGGGCGCCGCGATGCTCGGCGCGGTCGCCTCCGGTGACGCAGCTTCGGTGCCGGCCGCCATGGCCGCCATGTCCAGGATAGACCGCGTGGTGGTTCCCGCGACGGGTGACGTCGCAGCGTTCCACGCCCGCAAGCACGCGGTCTTCCTGCGCATGCACGAAGACCAACTGGCGTACCGCGCGCTCATGCACGGTTGAGCTTTCTTCCTCAAGGTCGCCCTCGGGGCGTCCGTTCTTCGATATGCGCCCAATGACGTTTGCCTTCGAATCCTCGGCCGTGCCCCAGGGGCGCGGGACGCTGCTCGCCCACGCGACGGCCTTCGTGCGCGAAACGATGGGCGGTGAAGCGGGTTGGGCGCGCTTCTTGGGCTGTATGGAAGCCGCCGACGCGGAGGCCATTCGCAACGCGGTGGCGGTCGGTTGGTACGACACCCGCCTCTATGTGCGGACCCTCCACGCGCTGCGGACGTTCTCGCCGCAGCCGCACGTGCTCGACATGTTCGGGCGATTCTCGGCAGATCGTGACGTATCCACGCTGTATCGCGTCATGTTGCGCCTGGCCAACCCCAGCTTCGTAGTGGAGAAGGCCACGCAGCTATGGAGCCGGTACCACGACAGCGGCCGGTGGACCATGAACCGCGTCGCCGTCAACCGCGCCACCGGCGATCTCTCCGGCTGGCGGGTGGTGGACGAAGCGGCCTGCGAGACGCTCAACGGGTACCTGGAACGGCTGCTTCAGCTGGTGGGCGCGGAAGGCGCTGTGTCGCGGCACGTGGCCTGTCGCGCGCGGGGCGCCAAGATCTGCACCTTCGACATGGACTGGCGCTGATTAGCGAGCGAAGAAGCTCGCCACGCCCAGCACGATGGCCAGCCCGGCTGCGATCTTGAACCGCGTATTGACGGCGCGCGCTTGCGCCGGTTCGCCGCCCTGTTCGATGATGTCGAAGGATTGCTGCAGGGTCACGGCGTTGGCGCGGTAGAGAAAGTACATCCACCCGAAGCCGCAAAAGAGCCCGAGGGTGCCGGCCAGGTAGTCGACCACCGTGAGGCGCTTGGTGAGCGCGGCGAGCACGAAGCACACAGCGTAGGAAGCGAACGCCGCCCCCAGCAGCAGCAGCGTGAAGAGGGGAAAGGCGGCAGCGTGGGTGCTGGTCTCGTAGGTTTCCATGCTGACGCCTTCTACGCCGAGCGCCGAGAAACCTTCCCGCAGCGGCTCAGGGGACCAGCAGCACTTTGCCCACGGCCTTGCGATCGTGGATGAAGTGGTGGGCCTCGGCGGCCTTCTCGAACGAGAAGCTCTTGTCGACGTGGGGTGCGATCTTGCCCGCCTGGTACAGCTCGAGGAGCGCCTCGAACTGCGGTCGCAGCAAGTCGAGGCGACCGAACAAGTGGCCCATGTTGCAGCCGCCCACGGTCTTGTTGTCGTTCATGAGGTCCATTGGGCTGTACTTCTTGATCTGTACGAACTGCACGATGGCGTTGAGCAGGTTGCGGGTTTTGCCGCTGGCGGCCGAAGACATACCGAAGCACACGATGCGACCCGCCGGGCTCAGCAGATCGTAGCCCTGCTTCCAGGAGGGACCGCCCACTGGATCGAGGATCAGGTCCACCCCGCGATCGCCCACCAAGGCGCGCAGGGCCGGCGCGTAGGGCGCGCCGGAGTCGAGCGGGTAGTCGCAGCCCTGCTCCTTCAAGAAGTCGTGCTTGCCAGGCGATGCGGTGCCGTAGATGACGCAGTTCTTGGTCTTCGCGAGCTGGATGGCGGCCAGCCCCACGCCGCCCGCCGCCGAGTGGATGAACACGCGTGAGCCCTCTCGCAGGTGCCCGGTGAAGAGCATCATGTAGTAGGCGGTGACGTACACCACCGGGAGCGCTGCGCCCTGCTCGAAGCTCATGGCCTCGGGCATGTGGAACGCCTGCTCGCGGGAGATGACGAGCGTGTCGGTGTAGCCACCAAAGCGCGGCATGCCGAAGACGCGATCGCCTTCTTTGAAGTCGGTGACGCCCTCGCCCACTTGGTCCACCACCCCCGACACCTCGTAGCCCACCACGCACGGGAGCGGCGGCGCGTCTGGGTAGAGGCCCACGCGGGCCATGAGGTCGGCAAAGTTGATGCCGGCGGCGCGCACGCGAATGCGAATCTCGCCGGGACTCGCCTCGGGATCGGGCGCCTCGCGCACTTGGAGAACTTCCGGAGAGCCCGCTTTGGTGATCCGGACTTGGCGCATGATGCGCTCGACGCTACGCGAAAGCGTTGCGCTTCGCCGCATCGTTCTTGCCGCAGCGCAGCACGGTGCGGCGCGGGTTTTCTTCGAGGGTTTCGCCGCTCTCCCGGGTTGCGGAGGCGGGTTGCGCGCCGCCGAGGGCAGGCGCTCAGGGTCATCGCGAGAGAATGCTACCGAATCGGAAGAACCGTGGGGCTATTCTCGCGCTCCGATGATCCCTCAAGCCAAGTCCGTGACCGCCGACGACATCTCCCTGGGGCTCGACGCACCGGCCATTCGTCGCGACTTCATCCAGAAGCTCTTCTTCGAGCTGGCGAAGTTTCCCGGAGTCGCCACCCGCAACGATCACTACCTGGCGCTCGCCTACCTGGTGCGCGATAGGCTGCTCCATCGATGGGTGCGTTCTGCACGGACCTTTCTGGAAGGGCAGCACCGGACGGTCATCTATCTCTCGGCGGAGTACCTGATGGGGCCGCAGCTCGGCAACAACCTGCTGGCGCTGGGCATCGAGCCGCAGGTGCGCGAGGCCATCGAAGCGCTGGGGCTCTCTCTGGACGAGCTTGTGGAGCACGAAGAGGAGCCTGGGCTGGGCAACGGCGGCCTCGGGCGACTCGCTGCATGTTACATGGATTCGCTGGCCACCCTCGACGTGCCGGCCATTGGCCACGGCATTCGCTACGAGTTCGGCATCTTCGACCAGGAGATTCAGGACGGCGCCCAGGTGGAGCGGACCGATCGCTGGCTACGCCTCGGTAACCCCTGGGAGGTGCGGCGCTACGAGGTTGCGCACGTGGTCGGCTTCGGCGGCATCACGCGCCACGACGTCGACGCCTCCGGCGCATACCGGGTTCGTTGGGAGCCGGAGCGTATCGTCAAGGGCGTGCCCTACGACACGCCGGTGCTCGGCTACGGCACCGCCAATACCAACTTTCTGCGGCTGTGGGCCGCGGTGGCCTCCGAGGAGTTCGACCTCGAGGCCTTTCAGGTGGGCGAGTACTGGCGCGCGGTGGAGCAGAAGGTGCGGAGCGAGAACATCTCGAAGGTGCTCTACCCCAACGACAGCAGCGCCGCCGGCAAGCAGCTGCGCCTGGAGCAGCAATACTTCTTCGTCTCGTGCGCGCTCCAAGACTGCATTCGCCTTCTCCTCCAGAAGACCACCATCGACAAGTTCGCCGAGAAGTTCGCCATCCAGCTGAACGACACCCACCCCACGCTGGCTGTGCCCGAGCTCATGCGCCTGCTCATGGACGAGCACGCCATGACCTGGGACGCCGCCTGGGGCATCACCACCAACACCTTCGCCTACACCAATCACACGCTCTTGCCGGAGGCCCTCGAGACGTGGCCGCTCCCGCTCTTCGGGCGGCTCCTTCCGCGCCACCTCGAGATCGTCTACGAGATCAACGAGCGGTTTCTGGCCTCGCTGCGCGCGCAGTTCCCCGGCGACGAGGCGCGCGTCGCGCATATGTCGCTCATCGACGAACGCGGCGAGAAGGCGGTGCGCATGGCGAACCTGGCCACCGTGGCAAGCCACGCCGTCAACGGCGTGGCGGCGCTGCACTCGCGGCTGCTCCAGGAGACCGTGCTCAAGGACTTCGCCGAGGCCTACCCGCGGCGCTTCACCAACGTCACCAATGGCGTGACGCCGCGGCGCTTTCTGGCGCTCTCCAACCCGCCGCTGGCCAAGCTGCTCGACGACACCATCGGCCCCGGATGGCTCACCAAGACCGATCGGCTGAGCGAGCTACGGGCCTTCGTCGGGGATGCCGGCTTTCGCGATCGCTTCCTGGCGGTGAAGCGCCAGAACAAGGAGGCGCTCTCGAACTTCCTGGGCAAGACCCACGACCTGGCCTTCGATCCGCGATCCATGGTGGATGCACAATGCAAGCGCATTCACGAGTACAAGCGCCAACACCTGGCGCTGCTGCACATCGTCTCGCTCTACCGCCGGGTGCTCGACGGCGACCTGGCGGGCATGGTGCCGCGCACGTTCCTCTTCGCGGGCAAGGCCGCCCCCGGCTACCGCATGGCGAAGCTCATCATCCGCATGGTGCACGGCGTGGCCAAGGCCATCGCCCAGGCGCCCAAGGCGCGCGAGCTGTTGCGGGTGGTGTTCGTGCCGGACTTCAACGTGAAGAACGCCCAGCGCATCTACCCGGCTGCCGATCTCTCGGAGCAGATCTCCACCGCAGGCATGGAGGCCTCGGGTACCGGCAACATGAAGTTCGCCATGAACGGCGCCCTCACCATCGGCACCCTCGACGGCGCCAATGTAGAGATTCGCGACGCGGTGGGGCCCGAGAACTTCTTTCTCTTTGGCATGGTCACCGAGGAGGTGAAGGCTCTGAAGGAGAGCGGCTACCGACCTTGGGATATTGCCGCGCACGATGCCGATCTCTCGCACATCTTGCCGTGGCTCGGCGGCGATCACTTCTCACCGGGCGAGTACGGCCTCTTCGAGCCCATCGTCCGGTCGCTTACCGATCACGATCCGTTCTGCGTGCTCGCCGACTTTCGCGCCTACCTGAAGGCCCAAGCCGACGTGGCCAAGGTGTGGAACGACCCCACCGAATGGAACCGCCGGGCCGTTCTCAACGTGGCGGCCATGGGTCCCTTCAGCTCCGATCGCTCGATTCACGAGTACGCGCGCGACATCTGGCGCGTGCCCGCGGTTCGCGTGGGGTGAGGGAGCTTTGACGTTACTTGCGAGGAAGCGAGTTTCCCGAAATTCCCGCGCAGGTCATGTTGCGCTTCGCAACCATCTCACCGGTCGCGCCCGGGACCACGTTGGCCGAGATCGAAGCCGACTTGCCTCCCGAGTCGAGCTCGATCGTACCGGTGCAATGCTCGGACTTGTAGGTGCACTTGGTGGGGTTGATGACCGGCTCGCACTTGATGTTGGTGAGGGGCAGAACCTCGACGCCGCAGTTCACTTTGCAATCGGGCGTCCGCAGTTGGTTGGCCTCGACGACCACCGTCTGACTGCCCAGAAGGAAACGGTTGACGGTGTAGCTCCCTTGGATGTTCTTGGGGACTTCACCTTTGCCGCCGCAAGCTGCAAGACCAAGCGCGGTGACGACCATTCCGAGGACGATCTTGTTCTTCATGTCGTTGTTCGGCGGAGCGTAGAAGCGGCCGCGCCTCGGGCGCCATGGTCATCTGGATGACGACGTCAGCCAGCTCGCGGCGGCCCTGCGGCGCCGGGCGTGGTGGCGCCGCATTTTTGGCAGAAGCGCCAGCCGGCCTTGATGGGCGTGCCGCACGCGCACGCCACGGGCGCGGCCTCGGCGCGCAGCGACGCGCCACAAGAAGTGCAGACGGCCCAGGAAGGGTCGACCGGCTGGCGGCAACTCGGGCAGCCGGCCGGCGCCATGGCGCCGCGCTCGCCGCACCCGGGGCAGAACGCAGTGTGCGCTGCCAGCGTCATGCCACAGCGTCGGCAGCTCGTGGACTGGTTGTTGCGGAGCGCTGCGGCGTGCGCGTGGGTGATGTACTCGCCCGAGAGGATCTTCGCGTACTCCTCGCCCTTGGACCAGTCGAGCACCGCCTTGGCGCGGTAAATCGGATACGGGTGGGTCTTGTGCCAGGCGTTGTAGAGGCTGATGCCCTTGAGCAAGATGCTGTCGTCGAGCTTTTCGTACTCGGTGGCCTGCGCGCAGACGGCGTCGAGGTTCACCGGGTCCATGCGCTTGCGCAGACCGCCGCCGCCTATTTTGGCCAGCGCACGCGCGCTCGCCTCCGGGCTCTGGGTGGCGATGAGCGCCGCGCGATCGCACGAAAGCTCGGCCTTGCGTGACCAGGCGAAGAGGGCGGCCTGGATGGGGAACGCCACCAGCTGGGTGACGCCGAAGAAACTGGTGAGCACATCGCCGCCGATATTGGCCACGATGGCCGCCAGAGTTTTGTAGAGGGCGTGCTCGCATTTCACGTGTCCGAGCTCGTGGCCCAGCACCGCCATGAGCTCGTCGTCGTCGAGCAGATCCACCAGCCCGGAGCACAGGACGATGGTGTACTTCTTCATGCCGAAGGCGAAGGCGTTCACCTCGTACGAGGTGTTCAAGTACAGGTCCGGCAGGTCGTGGATGTCGAGAATGTGGGCGGCTTCCCGGAACATCTCGTAGATGCGCGGAAGCTGCTGCGGCCCGAGCTTGAGATCGTCGCCGATGGTGCTGACGTAGAAGAACTTCTCGGTCCAGAGCTCGTTCACCTTGCGCATGACGCTTGCCGCCATGGGGACCTTCTTGATGGCCTCGATGGCTTCGAGGTCGGCCTTGTGCTGAAACGAGAGGGCGGAGAGATCGCGGAAGATGCGGCGGCCGCTGGGGGTTTGCGGAAGATCTCTCATGGGGCTCCGGTTGCTTGGGGGCTGGAGGCCGCGGGCGTGCCGCAGCCGGGACAGAACACAGCGCCGTCCTCGAGCGGCGTCTTGCATTGGGCGCAGGTCTGCGCCGGAGTCTTTGCGAGGCTCTTGCCGCAGCCGGGGCAGAACGCGGCGTCGAGATCCACCGGATGCTTGCAGCCGGGGCAGGCGGCGGCGAGCACGGACGCGGCAGCTGCCGCATGCGCGTCGTTTCCGCAGCGGGGGCAGAAGCGGCCGCCCATGGGCATCGGCGCTTTGCACCGGGCGCACGGACCGGCGGTGGGAACCGCGGCCGGGGCGCGATTCGGAGGCGAGGCCATGGTGCCGGCGAGATAGGCGTCGATGGTGCGAAACACGCGCTCGTCGAGCTGCGACCGCTGGAACGCCGCGTAGCCCTCGGTGACCAGCGCCGGCGTGGCCATGAGCCACTCGACCGCACCGGCCGCCTTGTCGCCCCAGCGTTCGGTTGCAATCTGCACGCGAAAGCCGGCGTGGTCGCCCATCATGAGCACCTTGAGGGCCGCTCCTTGGCCGGTGGTCTCTTGCACTACGGCGTTCGCACGCCGCACCTCGAGCTGCACCAGATCGGCGCCGGGGGTGGGCGCGCGATGCGTTCGCACGTCGTAGCCGGCGGAGCCCAGGTCGAGTGCGATGGCCTCGGCCAGATGGGGGAGCGAGACGCCGGGCGCCGGATAGGCCCGCTGCTTCACGTAGCCCCCGTGCCGAGATCGTCTACCAGCAGCGTGGTCTGCATGGCAGTGAACACCGTCCACTCTTCCAGGACGCGCGTGACCTTCTCGTGGACCGCGTCGTCGAGGAGCGGCTCGAGCTCGCGCAGTAGAGTCAAGAGTCGCGCCTTCTGCGCTTCGAGCTCGTGGGGTTCGATGACGCCGTCGGCCATGGCTTCTTGCCAGCTCTCCAGACGCGCCAATGCAAAGGGAGACTTCTCGTGGGATTCGAACCAGGCGCGTCGAGTCATGCCGGTCTTCGACGTTAACACCAGAAGGCTGCAGGTCGCGCGCAAAACCCGCCGGGCTCGGCTATACATGCGCGCCATGCGCGCCACGACCGTCCTCTTTGCCCTCGGCCTCGGCACCCTCGCCTGCGCCGGCGCCCCCCGCGCCGTTGCCGAGCCGCGAAAGGCTGCCCCCGACGACCGCCCGCTCATCGCCGGCGAGCTGAAGGATGACGCCGACACCGCCAAGGCGATTCGTGAGCACTACACCAAGTACGAGTACCGCATTCCCATGCGCGACGGCGCGCGGCTCTTCACCGTGGCCTACGTACCCAAGGACGCGACCCGCAGCTACCCGATGCTCATGACCCGCACGCCCTACAGCGTGCAGCCCTACGGCATCGACAACTACCCGGGCGGCCAAAGCATCCGCGCGCTCCGCCGGTTCGCGCCGTCGACGCGCTTCGTGCGCGAGGGGTACATCATGGTGCACCAGGACGTGCGCGGTCGGCTCATGTCCGAAGGCACCTTCGTCGACGTGCGGCCCCACGCCGCCAAGAAGGGCGACATCGACGAGAGCACCGACACCTACGACACGGTGGACTGGCTGGTGAAGAACGTGCCGCAGAACAACGGCAAGCTCGGCCTCTGGGGCGTGTCGTATCCGGGGTTCTATGCGGCGCAGGGCGCGGTGGACGCGCACCCGGCGGTGAAGGCGGTGTCGCCGCAGGCGCCGGTAACCGAGTGGTTCATGGGCGACGACTTCCACCACAACGGTGCGTTCTTCGTGGCCGACGCCCTGGACTTCTACGTCAACTTCGGAAAACCGCGCCCCAAGCCGACGCCCAAATCGAGCTGGGACTTCGATCACGAAGTCGCCGACGTGTACGACTTCTTCCTGGGCCTCGGCACCCTCGCCGACGCCTCGGCCAAGTACATGAAGGACATTCCTTTCTGGAACGATCTGGTGCAGCACGGCAGCTACGACGCCTTCTGGAAGGCCCGCGATCCGCGACCCTTCTACAAGAACCCCAAGCCCGCGGTGATGACCGTGGGCGGCTGGTTCGACGCCGAGGATCTCTTCGGCGCCCTCGAGACCTACCGGGCCTTCGAGACCCAGAGCAAGGGCGCGCAGAACACCCTGGTCATGGGTCCGTGGAGCCACGGCGGCTGGGCCCGCTGGGACGGCGATCGCCTGGGTGACGTGCAGTTCGGACAGAAGACCTCGCTCTTCTACCGCGAGAAGATCGAGTTCCCGTTCTTCGACCATCACCTGCGCGGCAAGGCGGCTCCGCCCCTTCCCGAGGCCTACATCTTCGAGACCGGCACCAATGTGTGGCGCACCTTCGATGCGTGGCCGCCCAAGGGCGTGAAGAAGACGCCGCTCTTCTTTCTCGCCGACGGCAAGCTGGGTGCCGCACCGCCGCCCGCAGCCGGCGAGGACGGCGACAGCTACGTGAGTGATCCGAAGAAGCCCGTTCCCTACCGGGCCAAGCACTCGGACCGCATCGACGCCGACTACATGACCGAGGACCAGCGCTTCGCCTCGCGCCGCACCGACGTCCTCACCTACGCGACGCCCCCGCTCTCGGCCGACGTGACGCTGGGTGGCCCCATCGAGGCCAACCTGTGGGTCTCCACCACCGGCACCGACGCCGATTTCGTGGTGAAGCTCATCGACGTGTATCCTGAGAACTTCGCCGACCCCGAGCCCAACCCGACGGGCGTTCGCATGGGCGGCTACCAGCAGCTGGTGCGCGGCGAGATCATGCGCGGCAAGTTCCGCAAGAGCTTCGAGAAGCCGGAGGCGTTCAAGCCCGGCGAGCCCACCCTGGTGCACTTCACGCTCCCCGACACCTGCCACGCGTTTCGCGCCGGCCACCGCATCATGGTGCAAGTGCAGAGCAGCTGGTTCCCCCTGGTGGATCGCAATCCGCAGACCTTCGTCGACATCTACCACGCCACCGCAGCGGACTTCCGCGCGGCCACGCATCGCGTGTATCATGCACCCGACAAGGCGTCGTCGCTGACCCTCAGCGTGCTCTCGGGTAAGTTCTGACGCCTATTCGCGGCTGCTGAGCGCAGCGGCCTTACTCGACGCCGCCTTTGTCGAAGCGCTTGGCGAACTCCCACAGGTACAGCGCTTCGTCGCAAGACAGGAGTAGCTCCTTGACTGCGTCGCTCGGCGTCTTCCCCTCTTCATAGAGCTTGAGCGCGAGGGGGTGGATGCGGCGCTTGCGTTCCTCTTCCGACTCGGAGGAGCGGCGAGGCCTCGACGTGACACGCCCACGTCGACGGCGTACGAAGTCTTCGACGTCCTCGGCGTCGAAGTACCACACGCCGCGATTGTCTTTGCGCGGCAAGAGCTCCTTGCCCTCGAGCCTGCGGATGCTGGATACGGAGCAACCCAAGAGCTTCGCCAGTTGGATTCGCGTGTACCTCTTCGTGGACATGTTCGACGAGCCTTCCAAACCGACGCCAACGCCTGGTCTTCGGTAGGCCCATCGACCGGTCCGATACCGCGTTGCGCGAAAACTCACGACCCGTGAAGTTGCCAGGGCGGCTGCCGCGGCAACCGCGCCGGCAAGCCAGCTTGGCAAGCTTCTTCCTGCCGCGATAACCCGGACCTCGAGAACCCAGCTAGGTCTTTGGGAGGGGGGTCCCGATGGCGTTCACGACTCACGGCGGAGTTGCGCACAAATTGTCGCGCGCCGAATCTTCGGCCTTGCAGGGTGTTCGCGGTGGCCGAGAATCGCCGTTCGAGGACTCGAACGGTTGTGCGTGAAGGGGATGGACATGACGCAACGAGTGAACAAGGCTTGGTTGTTTCTCGCGCTTCTGCCTGCGATCATCGTGGCCTGCGCGCAAGCGCCCGAGGCCGCGGAGCTCGGCGAGGCGAGCGAGGCGCTCTCCAGCTGCGGTGAAGTGCGGCTTACGGCAACGCGCAGCCGCGAGGACGAGCGGTCCTTCTCGCCGACGCGCACGTTCGTTCTGCCAGCCACGCTGACCGCCGAGGCGCGAAGCTGCGGCGTGCAGGCCGTGGAGGCCGAGCTGAAGGCGGAGGGGACAAGCGGGAGTCGTCTGAAGTGCACGTATCGGCGCAGCGGAGCGGGACCGCTGCGGCTCGCGTCGTGCAATACGGGCCTTCTCGCAGGGCAAACGTTCACCGCACGCGAGGTGGAGCTAGAGATCGAGCGCGGGCCGCGCGGCGCCGAGGTCGAGGCCGTGCTCGTGCAGGTCGCACCCTGTCCCGATGCGGGCACGCGCGACGCGCAACCCGACGGCCAGCCCGACGCAGAAGCGGGGATTCGCGATGCGCAGCCGGATTCCGATGCGCGCGACGGCGCAGTGGAAGCAGGGCGAGACGGCGGCGGCGATGCCGGGCGGGACGGGAGCACCGACGCCGGTCCCGACGCGACACCGGACGCAGGCCCCACGGGTTGTACGGCGACCAGCTGTGACGACGGCAACGCCTGCAACGGCGTCGAGACCTGCAACACCGGAACGGGCGCGTGCGTGCCCGGGACGCCTCCGGTGGTCGACGACGGCAACCCGTGCACGGTCGACGGTTGCCTTGCCGCATCCGGCGTCACGCATCTTCCGGCTCCCTCGGGCACGGTCTGTAGCGACGGCAACGCGTGCAACGGCGCGGAGGCTTGCAACGGTACGGGCGTCTGCGTGGCCGGTCCGCCGCTGCTGCTTGACGACGGCAATCCCTGCACCGCCGACGCGTGCGATCCGACCGGCGGGGTGACCCACAATCCGACGCCCGCCGGCAGCTCGTGCACCGATGGCAACGCGTGCAACGGCGCCGAGGTATGCAACGGCGCGGGCGGCTGCTCGTCCGGCACGGTGCCCACCGTCGACGACGGCAACCCCTGCACCATCGACAGCTGCGACGCCGCGCTCGGGGTCGTGCACGCTCCGGCGGCCGCCGGCACCCTTTGCACGGACAACAACGTCTGCAACGGCGCCGAGGCCTGCAATGGCGCGGGCGTGTGCAGCGCGGGTACTCCGCTCGCGGTGGACGACGGCAACGCGTGTACGCGCGACGCGTGCGATCCGATTGTCGGCGTCTCTCACGTGCCGGACTTCACGCTGCCGGGTTGCGACGTGCCCCCGCCGCTCGCCGACGAGGATGCGTTCGAGCCCCACGCCTCGATTCTGGGGCGGGTGGTCGACCAGACAGGCGCCCCACTGACCGGGGCGGTGGTCGAGGCGTTCGATGCGCCGGCCACCGGCGCGCCGCGGGCGGACCTCACCGTGTCGCAGGCCTCCGATGGGAGCTTCCGTGCGCGGCTCATGAACGTGCCCTCGAGCGTGCCAGACGGCACCCCGCCGGTGCACGTCATCCTGAAGTTCTCCAAGCCCGGAACCATCACCGCCCAACGCGACGTTGTACTTCACCCGACGGAGGTGCTCGACATCGGTTCGGTTTCGCTCGTCGCGCGTGATCCGAAGGTGACGGTCATCGGTCCGGCGGGCGGCACCGCTACGGATACCAGCGGCGACGTGGAGGTGGTGATTCCTGCGGGCGCGCTCGCCGCCGACATTCCAGTGCAGATTACACCGTTCCGCAGGCGCGAGGACTTCCCCACGCCGCTCCCGGACCAGACGCTGACGGCCTACGGCTTCGAGCTGGAGCCCGACGGACAGGCGTTCGCGTCGCCGGTTACCGTACGGGTGCGCAACACCAAGGCGCTGCCCACGACCCTACGCATTCCCGTGGGTTCCGTGGACCCGACCACGGCGAGCTGGCGCCACGAAGGTCTCGCCCTGTGGGACGGCGCCAAGTGGGCAACGCAGATCACGCATTTCTCCCGTTGGGACATCAATCCTTCGCGTGCGGATCGGTTCGTGCTGTTTCTCAAGGAGGGCGGAAGCAGCCAGAGCTCGCTCACGTGTCCGGTGAGCGCCGGCGCACCGGAGGCGGGTCAACCGGATGCCAACAACGTTGGTTCTTCCGCCGGCCTCGCGAGCGGCATTCTCAAGGTCGCGATGCCGCTCCCGGCCTTCTCGCGACGGAACGAAACCTTCGCGCCGCGGCTCGTCTACGCCAGCAACCTGGCCGGTACGTTTGCACCGAAAACCCCAGGTGCAACGCCGAGCACTACCTCGGGCGCCACGCCGTCGAGCGGAGTTCGTGTCAGCGGGCGGTCGATCTTGGCGCAGGCCACGTGCATGGAGGCCGCAGCCGCCGACGCGCTCGCCGGTTCGGACCCCACGGCCTGCGTGACCTCGACACCGTGCTCGGCCAAGGGCGGGCGCTTCGTTTTGCCCACCTCGTTCCTCGCGAGCGGGTTTGGGTTTACGGAGCAGCAGACGCAGCCCGGGGATCCGCAAGCGGCAGACTTCGTCATCGATGGGTCTTTCGATCTACCGGGCACTCCGGGCGACGCACCGTACGCGCCTGCGTTCGTCACGCAGCGCATCGCGATTCAGGTGGGCGGTGCCACGAGCTGCGCCGGGAGCGGCGGACCCTTTGGCGCTCGCGCCTCCGTCGACCCTCCGACCACGGTACCGCTTCCGCCGTCACCCATTGGGACCATCGAGCGAAGCGTATTCGTGCCGCATCGTCTGTCTTCTCCCTTCGGCACCGGGTGGAGCTTCGATGGCTGGGCCCGAACCTTCGTCGACCCGCGCGGTTCGCAGATTGTCCGTATGGATGCGGCGGGCACTCCGGAAGCGTTCATTCCGCGCGTGTTCACACGGCGCTTCGGCGTGGAGGGCGGCGTTCCCGTCCAGGCCGTCACCGTTGCGGAGACGGGCGAGGTGTTCACGTACCAGCAGGGACTGGGTAAGATCCTGCAGCACACGGACGAGGCTGCGCCGGTAGACGTCCTCTCGGGCGTGGCGACGACCGGCCAGGTCTTCGAGATGGCGACCACTCTCGTTGGGGCGCAGCGTCATTTCCTGCTCGCCACCCAGGACGCGCTGTACGACGCGTCGTCCGCGGGAACGCGCATGCTCGCTGCGCGCTCGGGTTCTTCCGGCTTCCGCCGCGAGGGCTTGTACGCACCGTCCATCACCGCGCGCGGCGCGCAGGTGGTGTTCACGAGGGGCAACGTCACCGATACCACGCTCTTCACGCTCAACCTCACCGACGCGACGCCGGTGCCGGTGCCGCTCGGCGCCACCACGGGCGACATTGGCCTCGATCCCCGCGCAGTGCTCGGCGCCTTCCAGTTCCTGCATCCGCGCGGTGTCGGCTTTGCGCCGAATGGCCTCCTCTACGTGGCCGACCGACGGCGCAACGTCGTCTACCGCGTGAGCCCCAACGCATCGGGCGTCATCGACGCCGACAGCCCCATCGAGCGCGCCTTTGGAGACGGGGCCGGCGCGATGCAAGCGCCGCCCGGCCTGCGCTTCCTCGGTTCGGCCTTCCCGCTGAATCAGCCGCTCTCGGTGCGCGTATCGCCCGACGGTTTCGTATTCACGAGCACGCCCACCGGGCTCACCATGCTCGATCCGCGCACGGGGGAGGCCGAGGTCCGGCTGTATGACGGCGGTGCCGCATCGAGCGAGTTGCTCGACGCCATCTTCATTCAGGGGCAGCCATTTGCGCCCGCCAGTCGCACCTCGTTCTACCGCGCTGCAGGCTGGTATTTCCGGGAAGACGTCCGCTACTCGAGCGAGTACCAGCCCACCCGCACCATCGAGATCGAGCCCAGCGGCGGCCTCACGCTGCTCGACACCGAGGCGAGCGAGATCGAGCGCTACGATGCGCGCGGTCGGCTCGTCGAGCGGCGCACCCGCGAGAACGATCCGATCGTCTCCTTCGAGTACGCGAGCCCCACCAGCGGTCGCGTCACCCGGATGGTCACCGCCATCGGCGACGCTACCGAGTTCGCCTACACGGATGGCCGCGTTTCGACCATCACCGATCCGGCCGGCCGGTCCACGCTTCTCGCCTATGACGCTCGCGGCGATCTGGCCCGGCTGCGTCTACCCAACGGCGACGAGCACCTGTTCACTTACGCGGACCACAAGCTGACGCGACGGCAGAGCCCGCGCGGCGATGTGACCACCTACACGTTCGCAAGCGACGGGACGCTCCGCGGCACCAAGAAGCCGGCGGGGGAGACTTTCAGCGTCGAGCCGGCGTACGTCCGCGCGCCGGGGCGCGATGCCGCAGGCAATACCGTCCGCGAGGGCGTGTACACCGACAGCCATGGCGTGACGCACACGTTCCAGGTGAACACCCTGGGGCAGATCGTTTCGGACGTCTCTTCGCCCGATGGCATTCCCTACGGCCGAAGCACCGTCTTCGACGACGTGCTGACCGAGCCTCGGCCCTCGCTCTTCGGCGGACTGATTCCCCAGGATGGCATCGCGCGCGCCAACACGATAGGCGCGGTACGCTACCGCACGACCAACGGGATGCCGGTGGGGCAGGTGTTCGATACCGATCCGTTGGGGCGCACCGCGGTCGTGTACGCAAGCGCAACCGGGCCCACCGACGTCGCGACGCTCTATCGACCGGATGGCCGCGTCGAGAGCATCAGCACGGGCGGCAACAACATCTTCGTCAACCGGTACAACGCCGAGGGGCGCCTCGTGCAGGTGGATGAGGCCCCGAATTTCGGGGCGCCCATCCGCGTCGAGGCAACCTACACGTATCGTCCGGACGGGCTCGTCGATACCGCCACCGACCGCGGCTTCGCCTCGTCCTTCACCTATGACAGTCGCGGCTTGCTCTCCGGCGCGACGGACGCGCTCGGTCGCTCGGTAGCACTCTCGCGCGACGCCGCGGGACACGTCGTCACGACCAGTGATGGCCAGGCCTCGGCGTCGCAGACGTTCGATCTGAATGGCCGCCTCACGCAGTCGCTGGATGGGACCGGCAACGCCACCACGTACCGGTATGACGCAACCGACTGCGGTTGCTCGCAGGAAGATCGCGTCACCGCGATCCACACTCCGGACCTCCCGGCGAGCAAATCCTGGACCTTCGGATACGGGCCGGAAGGTCGGCTGATTCGCATCACCGATCCCGATGGCCGCGATACGAGCCTGGGCTACAAGCCCACCGGCGAGCTCGCGCAAGCCATCGACGCGCTCGGGCGCACGCACACCATGGCGTACGACGCGCAGGGACGCTTCACCGGCGCGCTCGACGCCCTGGGTCGCGCGCAGGCGCACACCCATGCCACGCCCCAATCGGGCGGCTACGCAGGCACGAGCTTCCTCGCCAGTCGCCCCAGCGGAGCGCCCTCCACCGACGCCACCGCGGCGCTCGCCGACGGCGAGTACCAGATCGGCGTCGGGAGCTTCTCCAACGTGGAGATGTTGTCGCGCGGCCGCCCGCGCACCACCTTCTACCGCGATGCCACGCTCCAGGTGGTGTACGCGCAGGCGTGGGGCAACGCGCATGGCCAGTTCTCGCGGCGCATCGACGTTCAAGGCGCTTCGCCGCTCGTCAATGGAGACTTGGTCTCGCTCCCGGGTACGAAGGGGCAGCTCTCCGACTACGCCAGCGCCGTCGATATCAACTGGGGCCTGTACCCGACGAGCAACGAGACCACGCGT
>JBBQWQ010000095.1:0-19266 GCA_038210445.1 Polyangiales bacterium | reverse complement strand
GAAGAGAAGAAGAGAAGAAGAGAAGAAGAGAAGAAGAGAAGAAGAGAAGAAGAGAAGAAGAGAAGAAGAGAAGAAGAGAAGAAGAGAAGAAGAGAAGAAGAGAAGAAGAGAAGAAGAGAAGAAGGGAAGAAGGGAAGAAGGGAAGAAGGTCACGGGAGCCCCGCGGTGCGCGGAGCTTGCGCCACGGAAGAACGCGCCGTGCCGGCCCTCAGCCGATCTAGCCTATTCCCCAAGCTCCGAAGCTCAGCCGATCTGGCCTATTCCCCAAGCTCCGAAGCTCAGCCGATCTGGCCTATTCCCCAAGCTCCGAAGCTCAGCCGATCTGGCCTATTCCCCAAGCCCCGAACGTCAGCCGATCTGGCCTATTCCCCAAGCCCCGACGCTCAGCCGATCTGGTCTATTCCCCAAGCCCCGACGCTCAGCCGATCTGGCCTATTCCCCAACTCCACCTGGCCTCTCGCCCGAACCCGACGTCGGAACCACTTGATCGGTCCGCACGCGACGGGCCCGACGAGGGTGAGGTTGCAGAGTCCCTGCAACCGGCCATGCCCGATCGTGCGAGCACGAGGGCACGAGCAAGAGCACGAGGGCACGAGCAAGAGGGCACGAGCAAGAGGGCACGAGCAAGAGCACGAGGGCAGAAGCAAGAGGGCAGAAGCAAGAGGGCACGAGCACGAGCAGGAGCACGAGCAGGAGCAGGAGCAGGAGCAGGAGCAGGAGCAGAGGACTATTCCGGGAGATCACGGAACTGAGGGCGAACGGCGCCGAAGCGGAGGCCGAGGGAGCCCGAGACGATGAACGTCGACGGAACGGCGCGCCCCAGGATGGGGTAGGACCCGGAGATTTCCGGCGCGATGCCGAAGCCGTCGGTGATGGCGAAGAGGGGGCCGAAGGCGACATTGAAGTAGCCGCCGTTGACAGAGTGCGCCGGATCGCCGAGCCGCTCCGCGCGAATGGTGTTGCTGAGCAGGTGTCGATAGCCGCCCATCATGTTCACCGACACCACGTCGCCGAAGCGCGCGGTGAAGAGCACCGGCGCCTCGACCAGAAGCGCCAGGAGCGGCCACGTGCCCTGCACGCGCGGCAAGAGCGCCACCGCAGCGATACTGTCTTTCCAGAGGGTGAGCTTGAAGTCGGCCGCCGCGTACACCGAGCTCAGGCGCACGCCAACATCCATGTTGTGCCCCAACCCCAGCCGCGCGCCAGCCCCGCCGGTGAAGCCTGCTGCATCGGTGAGGTTGTTAGCGATGACCACACCGTCGAGGGAGCCCAACCACTCCACCTTCCCACGCGGCACCGGATAGGCCGTCGTCTGCGGCGTCCCCGCGAAGCACCCCGCGCAGAGCAGTGGGAGCGTCAGCGCCAGCGCTCGATTCTTCAGTCCGGGAGATCCCTGAACTGTGGGCGCACGGCGCCGAAGCGGAGGCCGAGGGAGCCGGAGACGATGAACGTCCCGGGGGCGGCGCGTCCCACGATGGGGTACGCGCCGGAGATCTCGGGCGCGATGCCGAAGCTCTCGGTGATGGGGAAGAGCGGGCCGAAGGCGACACCGAAGTAGCCGCCGTTGACGGTCGCTGGAAGAGCACCGAACTGGCGAGTGTCCATGGTCTTGCTGAGCAAGTGCCGATAGCCGCCCATCATGTTCACCGAGACCACGTCTCCGAAGCGGGCCGTGAACAGCACCGGCGCATCCAGCATGAGCCCCATCACCGGCCAGGAACCCTGCACGCGCGGCAGGAGCGCCACCGCGGCGATGCTGTCTTTCCAGAGCGTGAGCTTGAAGTCCGCCGCCGCGCACACGTAGCTGAGGCGCACCCCCACATCCATGTTGTGACCCAGCCCCAGGCGAGCGCCGCCACCGGCCATGAAGCCGACCGCGTCGGCGTAGTTGCCCACGATGCCGGTACCATCCAGCGCCGCAAGGCCCTCGATCTTCCCGCGTGCACCGGGTAGGCCGTGGTCTGCGGCGTCCCCGCGAAGCACCCGGCGCACAGGCAGAAGAGCGGGAGCGCTGCCGCCCACCTTGTGCATGTTTCGCGGAGGGGCACGTTCGTCATCTGGGCAATTCACTCGCCGCGCTGCTGCGCGCAGCAGCGGAACCCAACAGACGACATTCCGGGGCGCAGAACCGCGACGGTGGGGCGAGGTCGGGTCAAGGGTCGACCGCTCACCCCACGCACTACTGCGCACAACAGCGAAATCCAATAGACGGCAGTACAACGTTCAACGGTGCCGAGCCCAGCTCAGCGCATTTCGTAACCAGTCCATCACTCCAAGATACGGCATTGGAGAAGTAGACATCGCGTACCGGGTCGTGCATGAACAGCCACTCCTCAGCGTTCCCGGTCAGATCGAACACGTCAGCTTCAGGAATTCGGCACCCAGAGCGACTGCCAACGGCTTCACTCTGGCACTTACCCCCAGGGCAATTGGATGCAGGTCCAATGTTGCATCGCCCCTCGTCCTTCTGGTCGCCATAGCAGTACTGTCGGCGAGTCTGCACCGTCGCCCCAGGCGCAGAGGTTACCCCGTCACCGCAAACCGCGACCCAGTAGGATGCGCGAAGTACCTCTGTCGCGGTTCCCTCGAGTAGCTTCCCATCTGCGCTGCCGCAGAGCGTCTTTCCCATCTGTGCGCAGTACGCTGCGGCGTTGCACCAGGTGACGCAGGTCTGAGGAAAACTGTCGCATGCTGCGCCGCAGCTCTTGGTTGCATCGACCTCGCACGCTGCTTCCGGCACGAGCGACGGCTGGTTCTGGCACACCGCGGGAAGCTTGCTTCGATCCAGTGTTGCGGAGTCCTTCAGAAACGCCGCGTAGCTCCGTCTCGAGACCTCCGTCTTGTCGATGCACGCACCGCGCACGCGCGCCATCGGATCCCCCTTCGATGGACAGGGGGCCGCCGCGTCTGCGCCGCCATCGGTGGGCGCGGCTGGGTCGGTGCTGCTGCACGCGACAACGAGAAGGAAAGATGCGACGGTAGGTGCTGTTCGTGTCATGGGTCGAATCCGTGCGCCAGATTGTAGCTGAACCGGTACTTTCCGACACCTGAACCGACGCCCGAGCCAGACAGTACCACCAGGACGGTCTGCTCGCGGATGGCCTCAACTTCGGGGGCGAGTAGCGGGACGGCGAAACTACCCGTGTTGTCAACGCTTCCGCCGCCGCCCAGCTCATCAAGCACAAGTTGGAGGCTATTCACGAACGGCACCGGGGCCCAGGATTGCCCATCGGTCGGCGACGCCTCGTCCGTGTCGAAGTCGTCGTTGTAGTACTCGCACACCCGCGTGCCATCTGCATCAAAACCCATCCGGAGCTCGTCCGAACCGAACATGTTTCCGCCGGTCTCGTCCTCGCAGATGAGCTTGAGCGGGTCAGCGCTCGATTCTTCATTCCGGGAGATCCCTGAACTGTGGGTGCACGAATGACCGTCCGCTCCCTACTGCGCGCAGCAGCGGAACCCAATATACGGCAACACGAAGTCGATTGTCCTTGAACCCAGCTCGCGGCACTCCGTGATTAGGCCATTGCTCCATGATGCCGCGGCGGAGAAGTATGCGTCGCGTGCGGGGTCGCGCATCGCTAGCCATTCCTCCACGTTCCCCGATAGGTCGAACACGTCACCCTCCGGTATGCGACAGGCCTGTCGGCTGCCCACCGGCTCGCTCTGGCAAGTGCCGTTAGGACAATTTGAGGACGGACCGACATTACAGCGCACTGTATCCTTCACGTCACCGTAGCAATACTTGCGGCGGGTCTCCAGCATCGCCCCCGGGGGCGAGGTCACGCCATCGCCGCATACGGCTACCCAGTACGATGCCCGCGCGACGTCCTGCTGCGTTCCCTCGAGTAGCTTCCCGTCGGTGCCACCGCACAGGCTCTTTCCCATCTGTGCGCAGTACGCTGCGGCGTTGCACCAGGTGACGCAGGTCTGCGGATGCTGGTCGCATGTTGCTCCGCAACCCTTGGTTGCATCGACCTCGCAAGCGGCGTCCGGCACGAGCGACGGCTGGTTCTGGCACACCGCGGGAAGCTTGCTTCGATCCAGTGTTGCGGAGTCCTTCAGAAACGCCGCGTAGCTCCGTCTCGAGACCTCCGTCTTGTCGATGCACGCACCGCGCACGCGCGCCATGGGGTCCCCCTTCGATGGACAGGGGGCCGCCGCGTCTGCGCCGCCATCGGCGGGCGCCGCCGGGTCGGTGCTGCTGCACGCGACAACGAGAAGGAGAGCTGCGACGGTGGGTGCTGTTCGTGTCATGGGTCGAATCCGTGCGCCAGATTGTAGCTGAACCTGTACTTTCCGACACCAGAGTAATTGGTCCCGACAGGTGCTGCGCGGGTACGATGTTGTTGGCGCCGCTGGTCGTGTAGTGCGCCGTATTCGATTCGTAGTTCACGATCGTTTCGATTCCGTCACCGACAACCGCAGGAAACGTCTGAAAAGGCAGCTTGCTGAAGAGCATCAGGCCAGAGTCCTCACCGCCAACGATCGAGGGCAAGTGGTCCACCTTCTTGACGATATACGGAAACTCGCCACGCAACAGCGATGCCAACTCCGTACGAACGTCCTCGTCGAACACTTCGTTTATGGCGACTACGTCGAAACCGTCACGCGTTCGAGGATCGCCTCTACAAGAGGCACGCGCGTGCTCCCAATACCTACTGTGTCCGATGAATCGCCACCGCCGCCGGAACAGGCTGCAAGCAACGCAACCGTCGCCACGCCCAATGGACGTCCAGAACCCACCTTCTTCGCCATGGTCCCCTCGCTTTCGTCCTCATGCCTACTCTGCGAGTGGCGTCATGGCAAGCAACAATTAAGAGACGGTCACGAAGCGCGCACGCCTCGAAGCGCGTTCACCGTAGCAAGAACGGTCAGGTAGCGCACGACGGCTGCGCCTATGCTTCGTCGCATGTTGCTCGCCTCTTCTCACGCCGTTCGCGCGCGGATGCAGCGGGTGCTGGCGCACGTGGATGCGCACCTGGGTGAGCCGCTGACGGTGGAGACGCTCGGGGGCGTTGCGGGCATGTCGGCATTCCACTTTCATCGGCAGTTCACTGGGCTCTTCGGCATCAGCGTGCACCGCTACGTGAGCCTGGTGCGCCTCGAGCGCGCGGCGTATCGGCTGGCCTACCGCGTCGACTTGCCCGTCCTCGAGATCGCCCTCGATGCCGGCTACGAGAGCCCCGAGGCTTTCACGCGGGCCTTCAAACAGCGGGTGGGGCAATCGCCCAGCGAGTTTCGGAAGGCGCCGGCGTGGGAGGCGCTCGAGGCCGCCAATGCTCCGGTGGGCAGCGTGCGGCGCAGCGGCACGAAGGTCGCGCCGGTGGACGTTCAGGTGCGCGAGACGGAGGACGTACCGGTCGCGGCGATGGAGCATCGGGGCGATCCGGCGCGCCTCGGCGACACCATCCGCGCGTTCATTGCCTGGCGGCGCACGGCGCGTCTTCCGCCGGCCGCCAGCGCGACGTTCAATATCCTGTACGACGATCCCGAAACCACGCCTCCGGCGCTCTTCCGCCTCGACCTGTGCGCATCCACGCCGCGCCCGATGGACGCGCCCG
The DNA here is from genome assembly GCA_038210445.1 of Polyangiales bacterium. GTDB lineage: Bacteria > Myxococcota_A > Polyangia > Polyangiales > Polyangiaceae > JABFRG01. Next base: position 13,702 of record JBBQWQ010000095.1, on the reverse strand, counting down.
GCGTCGTGAACAAGGTGATCCCCGGCGGCCGCTGCGCCGTCTTGCGCCACGTGGGCCCCGAAGAAACCTTCGGACGCGCGCTCACGTATCTCTATTGCGAATGGCTGCCCTCGAGCGGTGAATCGCTCCGGGAATACCCCCTCTACTGCCAGCGCATCTCGTTCTTTCCCGACGTGGCGGCGAGCGACGCGATGACCGATTTCTTTTTGCCCCTGGAGTCGCCATGACCACTGCATCCACGGTTGGATATCGGGCGCTCGAGGTCGACGACGCGGAGCAGGGCGTGCGGCTCCCGGTGGCGATGCTGTATCCGGCGCACGCCCCCGCGGGGACCACGCGCTTCGGACCCTACGCGCTGGAGCTGGCATCCGGCGCAGACGTTGCCGCCGGCCCGCCGAGGCCGCTGGTGGTGGTGAGCCACGGCAACAACGGATCTCCCTGGACGCACCGCGCTTTGGCCACGCACCTGGCGCAGGCGGGCTTCGTAGTGGCGCTGGTGGAGCACCTGGGCAACAGTCGCACCGACGGAAGTCTCACCGGAACCGTGGCCAACCTGCAAAACCGACCGCGCCACGTGCGGCTCACCCTCGATGCGGTGGAACGCGCGATGGGCAACGCGGTCGACGTTGCCCGCACCGGCATCGTCGGTCACTCGATTGGCGCCTATACCGCGCTCGCGGTGGCAGGTGGCAAGGCTTCGTGCGCGCCGAACGAGTCGCCCGATGGGACGCCGTTCGCCCTTCCGGTGGTGAAGGCCGATTCCCGAGTGCGCAGCCTGGTGCTTCTGGCTCCCGCCGCAGGGTGGTTCTGGGCCGAAGGGTCCCTCGCCGACGTGCACCTGCCGATTCTCCTGGAGAGCGGCGAGCTCGACGACCTCGCGCCCGACATGCATGCGCAGGTGATTCTCCGGGGCGTGGCGGACCGCGCGCAGGTCGATCATCGGATCGTCGCCGGCGCCGGGCACTTCTCGTTTCAAACGCCGTTTCCCGCGGCCATGGTGCGCCCAGACTTTCCGCCGTCGCAAGATCCACCCGGCTTCGATCGCGCTGCATTTCAGCCGATTCTGCACCGCGACATCGAAGTATTCTTCCGCGCGACGTTGTCGTCACGCAGAGTCGTGCTACCGTAGCTCGCATGGGGATGAACGCTTGTGGGGGCTGCCGTCGGCACGTGCGTGGAAATACCTGTCCCTTCTGCGGCGCTGCGGCTGCGCCACCGGAAGAGAGCATTGCGCGCACGCCGGTTCGGCTCGCCTGGGGCGCCCGCGTCGCGACTGCGGCGGCGGCTGCCGCCGGCACCGCGTTCGCGGCCTACGCCTCGGGCTGCGCCGTCTACGGCGCGCCGGAAGGTCCGCTCCGCCCGGCGGACGCGTCGGGGACGCTCTTCGACGACGCAGCGCTGGAGATAGAGGATGCTGGTGTCCGCGACGCCGATGCCGGGTCGAACCAAGTGCTGTGTCCGCCGCTGCCCACCGACGCGGGCCTTTCGGACGCGAGCAGCGATGCGGGCGATGCGGGCAGCGCGTGCATCGACCCTTCGCTGGCGGGTACGTTGCCCACCCGCGGCGAGCCGACTCTGCATCCGGGGCTCTGCACCGACGCCCAACGAACGGGGCTGTTTCAGGCGTGCCTGGCCACCGGCGCCACGCAGGCCAGCTGCAACGCGTTCCTGAAGGCCGCCGGCAACGAAGCGTGTGTAGAGTGCATTCTTGGGCCCACGGCAGGCACCGCCAATCCTGCGCGCCTTGCGCCACCGGCGCTCATCTCCGCCGGTGGCTCGGTGCTCCTCGACGTGGGTGCCTGCGCTGCAGCGGTGACCGGAAACCGCTGCTGCGGGCCCCGGATGGCCGACGAAGCCTACTGCCGCGCCGCGGTGTGCGGCACCTGCGATACGGCAGACAAAGCAGCGTGTCTCGAAGCCGCCCGGTTGCCCTGCGCCGAAACCGTGCGTGCCGCCGCCCCCTGCACCATCGGTCTCGAGCTTTCGCGCGCGACCTGGGCGCCACTCTGTGGCGCCGGCGCCGACGCCGGCGGAACCTTCGAATCGAGCTACGGGCCCCTTACCAAGACGCTCTGCGGAACACCCTGAAGCTCGCCGTCTCCTGCTCGTACTTCGCGCTCTACTTCTTCGGAGCGGGCGGCGGAGCGGGCGCGGCGGGTACCACCGGCTCCGGCGGCGGCGGAGGCGGAGGGGGCGCAGCGGCCTTGGCGGCATCTTCTGCCAAGAGCTGATTCAGCTTCTTCTCGCGGGCCGCGTCATCTGCGCCCATGGCGAAGCGCGAGGCGTCGAAGGTGAGGAGCGGGAGCGCGCCGCCGTTGTAGGTGGGTAGCTTGCCGTCCCAGTGTTCGAGCGCCCGATACTGAAGTACCGCAGGCGTGGTGGAGAGGCGAATCACCTCGTTGGCGCGGGCCTCGGAGCGCGCGCGAATGAGGAGCGCATCGGCCTCGCCCTGGGCTTTTTGCCGTGTTGCCTCGGCCTGACCGTGGGCCTGGGTAATGGCCTGATCGGCTTCTGCCCGCACCTGGCGCACGCGGTTCTCGCTCTGGATGGCGTTCTGCGTGGCTTCCATGGCGCGGTTGATGGCGTCGGCCACGTTCTGCGGCAGTCGCAGGCTGCCGTTGAAGGTGAGCTGATCGATGATGATGCCGTCCTTGCCCAGGTTGTCGGCCACCCGCTTGGTCACGTCGGCGAGCATCTTCGATTTGCCCACGCCGTAGATCTCCTGCACTGGCATCTTCGACGACACCTCGCCGAAGGCCTCACGCACCACGTTGCGCATGTAGCGGTCGGCCAGCTCGAGCATATCGTTCTGCCGAAAGCGACCGTAGAGCTTGGGCGCCAGCATGGGGTCGATGTGAAACGACAGGCCCAGGTCGGCGTTGATGTTCACGCCCTCCATCGACGAGAAATTGATCGACTCGTCGACCGTGCGGCCCTCGTGAGGGCTGGCCGTCCACACCACGTTCTGCACGCTGGTGGGAAATTGGATGATCTGCTCGGTGATGGGATTGTAGATGACCCACCCCATGACCACTGGCATGTCGGAGACGCCGCGCTCGCTACCTGCAAGATGCACGCGAATGCCTACGTGACCGGCGTCGACCCGGGTGGTGGAGGTGCACCCAGCCACCAGCACCACGAGCGCGAGCACCAGGAACGCGGCGATGGGCTTCAGCGAGCCGATGGGAATGCGGGGACTGGGGAAGGTGATGGCCATGCAACGCAAGCCGTAGCACCCCGCGACCACCGAGGGCAGCCCGGCGAGGTCGGGCCCGAGCTTTCTACCCGTCGTCGTGCATGCGCGCGCCAGTGGTCGCGGTGGTGGCCACGGTGCCGCTCTCTTGCGACAGCAAGTACGCACGCGCGTACCAGGGCGTCGCGCGTTTCACCGCCGTGCGGTACAGGGCCAGGGCGACCAACAGCGCCATGGCCGCGAGCACCGGACCGAGAAAGTAGAGGCTAGGGGTCTCACCGACCTGCGTGGTGAGGCGGCCCCGGCGAAGCGGCAGGTCGGATCCCACGGCCGGCGCGCTCACGAGCGAGTCGCGAACGGTGCCGGCGCGGCCCTCGGCGTCCACCCGGTAGCCGATCACGCTGCCGTTCTTGTGATGAATCGGAACGACGCCGGTGACGCGGGCGGTCTCCGGCGTACCCAGGGCCACGTCGACGAAGGGAATCGCCACGAACGCCGAGAAGATCGCCAGGAGCGTCGCGAACACCACCGCGAAACGACCATGCGCTGCCGCCAGCTTCAGGCTGTCGTGCTCGAGCGGTACCGTCGACACTACCAGCGGGGCCTTCGCTGCGCATCGCAGCACAGGCGCGCTCGCAGCGCCCCGGTAGATGCCGCTCGCCTCCGGGTCCACGCCCTCTCCCAGCGTACCGCGCACCCACACCCGCTCGCCGTCCGCGAGTGCGGCCACGCCCCGGCGCCCCGCCACCGGGCCCACGGCGCGGAACCGCTCGACCTTCGCGAACCGGCCCGGCTCTTCCACCGAAGTGTCGCGCACGGTGGCCATGGCGCACGCCAGGAGCGAGCAGTCCGACGGCTCCACCCGCAGTCGGGTGCCGTCCTTCTGCACCAGGTAGAAGGGAAGCACCATCCGTTCGCGCGCCACCTCCACCCAATCGGTGTAGGTTCCCTTCTTCTCGCGGCGCTCCATTCCCACCTGGAACACCGTCACCTGCATGGCCGCCGACTCGCCGCGGGCGAAGGCCACGGTGCCGGTGCGCACCACGGTGCCCGAGGGGCGCGCGTCGACCTTCGCGCTGCCGAGCGCCGCACGGCGCCGGGCGAGCGCAAGCACCACCACGCCGACGAACAGGGCCGTCAACGTGCCGAGCACCCACCAGGCGGCGCTCGCATCGAAGCTTTCACGTACCTCGACCATCATGCTTGCCTATTGGCCGGAGGAACCCGGAAGTGCGTAGGGCCCCTACGGAAGCTCGCCCAGGAAGGGGCCGGCGAACTGACCGGAGAGCTGGCGCATCACCTCTAGGTTGGTGACGAAGCGCCGGAGCGCGGCGTTGGCTTGCGGCGCCGCGGCGTCGAGCGTGGGCTTGCCGCCGGTGAGGACCAGAATGGGCGTGCCGTCGGTGTTCTTCAGCACGTTGCCGCTGCCGTCCTTCTGCACCACGTACGCGAGCGCCAAAAGCTCGTTGGCCCACTCGAGCATGCGCGCGCCGATGCCAACCTGGTGGTCCACCCCGAACACCTTCTCGGTGCCCACGGTGTGAGCCCGGTAGGTGAGGTTGGTGAGCGGATCCACGAAGGTGTACGTGGCGTCGGGCGGCCAGGTCACTAGATCCGCAGGGTGCGACGCGATGCGTGCATCTTGCATAAAATCCGTGGTCCAGCTGGTGGGAAAGAAGATGCTGCCCCAGACCATGGCGTAGAGCTGCTCGTTGAAGCCGAAGGTGGGATTGATCAGCGAGAGGGTGCCGGGGCGCGCCGCAGCCATCGCGGCATTGTCGCGGAAGGGAGGGTACACCACGTCGGCGCTGGGGGTGCCGGCGCCGCCGGTGACCGCGGCCCACGGCGCATAGGTGGTCACGTCGCCGGTGAGGATGTTGGCGAAGAGCCTGCGCACCTGCGCCGGGTACACGGTGGCGAAGTTCACGTTCTTGTAGCGACCGTCGATGAAGTCTTCGCGCGAGTTGGCGATGAACGTGTCGAAGGCCTCGGAGAGGTAATAGATGGCCCAGACCTTGTCGTAGAACGAGCCCACCTGCTTCTGGTAGTCGGACCACCAATAGCCCTGGCCGTAGTCGAAGTCGTTGTGCACGAAGCGCCCGGCGCCCAGGCCCAGCTTGAAGTCGTAGGCGGCGCCGGGGAAGGGCGAAGACTCCGCGCCGAAGACTGGCCTCTTCACGCCCACCGGCTGGATGGCCAGGCAATCGGGGTTTGCCGGATCGCAATACGAGCCCGGCTCCGGGCGCACCAGGTTGCGTCCGAAGGTATCGAAGGCCACCGTCGAGGCGAGCGAGAGCGGTCCGTAGCGACCCTCTTCGAGGAGCGCCGGGTCGGGCTTCTGCGGATCTTCGGTTTCCAGCACCATGGCGAAGCCGAAGGTCTTGGCGATCTGCTGCAACGTATCGAGGTAGTGGAGCTGGGTACGGGTGGTGACGTCGTACGAGTTGAAGTTGCTACGCCCGCGCCGGAAATGGTCGAAGATGTAGCGGTTTTCGTAGGCCGACTCGATGAAGCGCGCCTGCTCGTAGGCGTCGGCGCCAGCGTCGGTGCTGAACGAGGGCACGTTGCCGGAGTCGGAGAACTCGTCGGACGAGAAGATGTACCCGCGGCGCACCCGACCACCAGCGTCGACCGCGCGCTTGAGCGCCACGTCGGGGTAGTTGGGGTCGGCCACGAAGTCCTTGGTATCGCGGTAGTCGACCACGTCCATGGGCGCTTCTTTGCACCGGATGCCGGTGGGCGAATCGCCCGCTGCGCCGCAGCCCGAAATGAGCTCGTACTCCGAGGCGTAGTGCGAATAGTGCAAGAACGCGTAGTCGCCGCCACCCGGAGTCGGCAGATACGGCACCGCGAAGAGCCCCGGCTGCTCGGTGAGGCCGGTGAGCGCATAAGCCTTGCGCTTGCCCTCGCCGAAGCCGCGGGTGGTGAGCGCCTTGGCGTTCCACACGTCGACAACGCCGGCGTAGGCAAAGCGCACCGCGGCCTTGTCGTATTTGCCCATGAGGAACATGTCGAGCTGGGCGTCGCCCGGATAGTCCATCACGCTAGAGGTGGCGAAGCTGCCAATCTGGCCGTTGATCTCTTCTTGGGTGATGGGGTCTTGATAGCGCGGGCCCACGCACGAGGCGCCGTCGGTGTTGCCGGGGGCGCAGCGCTGGGTAACGGTGCCGTTCTTGGTGCGAAGTTGCCAGTACTCCTGCGCGTAGTTGAGCGCGTCGAAGGTGCCGGCGAAGTTGTGGCGCAGGCCCACCGAGTGGCCGAACTCGTGGGAGAATACACCCACCGAGAAGTGCTCCTTGGCCCACTGGAAGATGGTGGTGCGGTAGTCGAGCACCGCTTTCGGGTTCTTGCGGTCGGGCGCCGGGAACTTCTGCAGCAGATTGCGGGCGAGGCCCAGCAGGTGGTCCGGCTCCGGGGCCTCGCGCACGCACGAGTGGCTGCGCAGACGGCCCATCTTCCGGCGCCGCTCGAGGGCGCGGTGGAGGAGCGGATTCATGGTGCGGAAGGGCGACGCGCGCAGCACCGCAGTGGGCGAAGCCGCCTCGTCGGGCTTCTGCCCGGCCACTTGCAGCATCTCGGGGGTAAGGAGCTTGGTCTCGAGCTCGCTCCCGCCCAGCGCCCGCAGCCGCGTCGCCAGGGTGGGGTTACCAGCGCCCATGCGCCCGCTCGCCGCAAGCGCGTCGAGGCGCCGCTTGAAGCGCACCTTGGGCGGAAGCCGCGACTTGGACTTGCCTGTTGCCAAGGCGGTCATGGTGCTCGCATCGAAGGCGCCCAGACGCGCCTGAAGCTCCTCTTTGCCCATGGCCTTGGGAGCCGTCTTGGTGGAGTTGACCCAGCTGCTCACGTCTTCGCCCTGAATGAACGCATCTGGGGCGATGCCGCCGTTGAGAAGCTCCACGATGTCGGTGAGGTTGTTGGCGGCGCGGTCGAGCGTGGCCCCATACTGGTTGACGCTGCCGGCGACCTTCTCGCCGGTGAGCGGATCGTCGCTGTCCATCATGATGCCCCACGGCGCGTGAAGCTGCGGGCTCTCGATGAGCGAGAAGAGGTTGTAGCGAAGATCGCCCAGCCGCGGCGCCACGCCTTTGCCGCAGATGGCGGCGTCGGTCTCGGGATTCGACGGGTTGTGGCAGAGCACGAATACGTCGGGCACTGCCTCTTTGGCCGGTACGTAGTCGTCGGCCCAGGCCTCGGGCCAGCCCAGCTTGGCTTCGCACCCCTGCTCGCCCACCCGGCGACACTCGGCGAGGCGCGCGGCCACCACCGAGACCCGCATGGCGTCGTTCCACGCGCCCACCACTTTGCGGGCACCGGCGATCAGCTCTTCCGGGAATCCCTTGTTCACGTACCAGGGAATCGTCACCACCTTGCGGGCCGCAAAGGGGAGCGTGCACTTCTGGGTGAACTCGTCGCAGCGCGCGCCAGCACCCGAGCCCTGGCACTCGTCTTCGGTGCCGTTCTGATCGTCGTCCCGGTGCGGGCTTTGGCCTCCCGGCGTGGTGGCAACAGTGTTGCACGCGGCCTCGGTGTGCGATCTCTCCCAGATATTCCAACGGGTGGCGAAGCGATGCCACTTGTCGTCTACCAGGCCGTAGCGCCGATCGTAGCCGCGGCGGTCGCTCGAGAAGTAGCCGAACAGCTCCATCTTCTGGCCGTCGAAATCCAGCGGCTCGTAGTCGTGGTCGACCACCTTGCGGAACGACATGCGCAGCTTCACCTCGCTGGGGTCGCAGCTCTCGCGCGGCGAGGCATCGAGGAGCCAGCAGGCGGGGAAATCGCCGAATTCTGGGTCCGATATCATCTGCGGCTTGGCCTGGGCCTTCACCGTGACATCGAAGTAGCCTCCGTCCCTGTCGATGGTCATGCGGTCTTCGGCATCGGTGTCGCTCACCATGAAGCGGAGCGACTCCCACTTTACGCCGCCGAACAGGCCCAGCTGCGAGATGGCATCCAGGCTGTAGGCCGAGGTGACGAGGTTCTCCGACCAGTCCACGCGGATCCAGTCGCGAGAGAACCACGGCCGGTCGAAGTCGTTCTCGACCACCACATTGTTTTCTTCGCCGGTCGAAGGGTTGTATTCGCGCCGCAGGTCGAACTGCTTATCGATGCGGAAGGCGGCCACCACCTGGCCGTCGTTGACGTTTGCTTGCCGCTCCGGGGGCGCGGGCCTCTTGCTGACGCCCTTATGGTCGGTGTCGTCGATGAGCTCGTAGGAGAGGCGGGCCACCAGCTGCTTTTCTGCGATCTCCCAGCGGATGCGCACGGTGGGCTGGGCGTCGGAGTTGGTGAACAGCTCTTCGGAGCCGGCGCCGGCGGAGACGTCGACCACCGTGGTCTTCATGTAAAATTCGGGGTCGTCGGCGGCCTCGGCGTACTTCTGCCCCACGAAGAACGACTTCGGCAGGCCGTTGGGCTGGGTGCGGTCGATGGGGTCGCGCTCCTGGTTGCAACCGCTGGCAGCGCCGCCGAAGACCGCGCCGAACAACACCGCCGTGAACGCCATTCGCCTTACGAATCGAGCCATCGCTGCTCCCGGGCGAGGCACGTGAAAGGGGCCGCTCGCCGCCGCTCCGTATAGCGCGCCCCAGACGAACGTCTGCGGAAATGCGCGGCCCGCGCTTCGGCTGAACGCGCGTATCGCCCGCAGGTGATCTCTTTCTTACGAATGCGTTAGGGGTCCGGCGGCGCACAATCGCCCCTTTGGGGCAGACTTGTGGGGCGCTCTTGGGCGATTCTGGCCGAATCGCGAGGTCCAGCGTTGGTATGGCCTTCGCTCTCGCATCCCGAGGAGGTCATCCATGCCGCGTATCGTCGGAATTTCTGGAAGTCTGCGCAAAGGTTCGTTCAACACATCGCTGCTCCGCGCAGCGGAGGCCGCGTGCCCGGAGGGGGCGGTGGTCGAGGTCGCTTCGATTCGCGCGCTCCCGCTCTACGACGCCGACCTGGAAGCCGAGGGCACGCCGCCGGCGGTGGCGGCTCTGAAGGATCAGATCGCGCAGGCCGACGGCATTCTCATCGTGACGCCCGAGTACAACCAGTCGATCCCCGGTGTGCTGAAGAATGCCATCGACTGGCTGTCGCGTCCGGCCGCCGACATGCGCAGGGTCTTCGGCGACAAGGCGGTGGCCATCATGGGCGCCACGCCGGGCCGCGGCGGTACGTTCCTCTCGCAGGCCGCGGTCCTGCATACGCTGCTCGCGCTGGGGGTGCGACCGTGGCTTGGCGCGCGGGTGCACGTGTCGGGCGCCAAAGACGTGTTCGGGCCCGAAGGCGAGCTCAAGGACGAAACCGTGTCGCGGCTGGTCAAGCGCTTCATGGGCGAGTACGTCGAGTTTCTCGCCAAGCGTCGGAGCTTGGAGCGCATTCCCCACGAGGAGTGAGGGGAAGGTGGTCAGCGGCGCCGAAACGGATAGAGCAGTTGCCCGACGAACGTGTCGGGCAGGCGATCGTCGAGATTGTCCTCGATCAAGCCGAAGAACATGGGGCGCCGCTCTGGCCAATAGAACGTTCCGAAGAGCACATCCCACACCGGGAAGAGCCCTGCGAAGTTCTTGCCCAGCGCGCCGCGCTCGGCGGCGTGGTGCCAGCGGTGAAAGTGCGGTGTGGCCACAATGTAGCGCAGCCCATGCAGGCGGAAGCTCACGTTGGCGTGGACAAAGAGCCCCCATAGTCCAATGAACGGCACCAGCGGCGCCACGATGCGCGGGTCGATACCCAAGTAGAGAATCGGCACCACGGCCCACACCCGGCCCAGCGCTTCGGCCAGTGGATGGTTGCGCGCCGCCGAGAGCCAGTCGAGCGACCGCGCCGAGTGATGAATGGCGTGCAGCCGGAAGAGCCGCGTGCCGTGCATCAGGCGGTGCTGCCAGTAGCCGAGAAAGTCGAAGATCAGGAGCGCCAGCGGCACCTGCAGGAGCCACGGGAGGTGGCCGAAGAAGGAGCGATTTGCCAGCCACGCGTCGAAGTCGTGGACAGGAATTCGCAGCACGAGCACCGCGCCCAGCAGCAGCGCCCACGTCGCGGCTTCGGCGATCCACTTGCCGGCGGTTTGCCCCAGCGTCCAGTAGGCGAGGTCGAGGAGCCGCCGCCGCTGCAAAAGCGGGGTAGGGGTACGCGCCGGCCACCGGCGCTCGACCGCGCAGAACACCGCACCGAGGACCAGGAAGCCCACGAGAAATGCACCGATTCCGCCCATGGGAGCCAGGTCGTCCGGGGCCCTGCGAAAATTTCGCGCACCCCCGAAAGAGCGACGGCGCCCGGGAACTTCCCGTGCGCCGCCTTCATCATCCACGCGAGCTGCTCAGTCCATGGGAGGGGGCGCGACCGAGGCGGTCTTGACGCCGCCTGCGTCCTCGATGGCCTCGGCCCGCTTCGGGCGTACGTTGCAGCGGAGAATCTGCTTGCGCACGCGCACCGCGTCCGGCGTCACCTCGACCAGCTCGTCGGCGTCGATCCACTCCATGGCGGTTTCGATGGAGAGCGAGCGGGGCACCGCGAGGGCGACGTTGTCGTCCTTGCCGTGGTTGCGCACGTTGGTCTGCTTCTTCTCGCGGACGAAGTTCACGTCGGAGTCGCTGGGGCGGTTGTGCTCGCCCACGATCATTCCCTCGTAAACCGGCTCGCCCGGCTTGAGGAAGAACTCGCCGCGCGCCTGGAGATGGTTCATGGCGTAGGGGGTTGAAACGCCCTGGCGATCCGAGACCAGTGCGCCGAGCTGCCGCTTGGCCATCACGCCGCCCCACGGCTCCCAGCCGTCGAACAGGGTGGTGAGGAGGCCGGTGCCGCGGGTCGAGGTGAGGAACTCACCGCGGAAGCCGATGAGGCCACGGCTGGGAATGCGGAACTCGAGGCGGGCGCGGCCGTGACCGTGGTTGCCCATCTTCGTCATGCGGCCGCGACGTAGGCCCAGGCGCTCGGTGGCGACGCCGATGTACGCGTCGGGCACGTCGACCACCACCATCTCGTACGGCTCGTAGTCGACGCCGCCTTCGCTCTTGGTGATGACCTCGGGGTTGCCGAGCTGCATCTCGTAGCCTTCGCGGCGCATGGTCTCGACCAGGATGGCGAGCTGGAGCTCACCGCGGCCGAGCACCGTGAAGGTGTCGGGCGACTCGGTGTCTTCGAAGCGCAGCGCCAGGTTCTTGCGGGTCTCGCGCACGAGGCGCTCGCGGAGCTGGCGGCTGGTAAGGTACTTCGAGAGCTTGCACTTGCCGGCGAAGGGCGACGTGTTGACGCCGATGCGCATCTTGATGGTGGGCTGCTCCACGATGATGCGGGGAAGCGCGCGGCCTTCCCAACCCTCGGAGAGGTCGACGATGGTGTCGCCCACGTCGACGTCGTCGATGCCCGCGATGGCGATGATCTCGCCTGCGATCGCCTCGTTGGTGGTGGTTCGCTTGAGGCCTTCGTAGGTGGTGAGCACCTTGATGGCCGCCTTGTTCTTGGCGTTCGCCTTGAGCACGCCCACCTGCTGGTTGGCCTTGATGGTGCCGGCGGCGATGCGGCCGATGGCCAGGCGTCCGACGTAGTCGTCGTGATCGATGTTGTTGATGACGATCTGCAGCGGCGCGTTTCCGTCGGCTTTGGGGGCCGGCACCTTCTCGAGAATGGTCTCGAAGAGGGGCTTGAGCGAAGTGGCCTCCTCCGACATCTCGCGCTTGGCCACGCCGTCGCGGCCGATGGCATAGATGACCGGGAAGTCCATCTGCGCTTCGCTGGCTTCGAGGTCGACGAAGAGGTCGAAGACCTCGTTGAGCACGTCGTTGGGTCGCGCATCGCTGCGGTCGATCTTGTTGATGACGACGATGACCGGGAAGTTCAGCTCGAGGCACTTCTTGAGCACGAACCGGGTCTGCGGGAGCGGCCCTTCGGCGGCGTCGACCAACAGCAGCGCGCCGTCGGCCATCATCAGGGTGCGCTCGACCTCGCCACCAAAGTCCGCGTGGCCTGGGGTGTCGACCACGTTAATCTTGACGATTTCGCCGTCTTTGGACTTCCAGCGGACGCTCGTGTTCTTGGCGAGGATGGTGATTCCGCGCTCTTTTTCCAGATCGTTCGAGTCCATGACCCGCTCGGCGACCACTTCGTTCTCGCGGAACGTGCCGGCCTGCTTGAGCATTTGGTCAACGAGCGTGGTCTTGCCATGGTCGACGTGAGCGACGATGGCGACATTGCGGAGCTGCATAACGGGCGCGTATTAGTAGGCGCTGCGCACCGCGGCAAGACTTACTCGCTTTTTAGCGAATGCACGGTGGGTGGGGCGTCGGCGATTCGGCGTCCGGCGTTCACCAATGGCTGCTCAGGCGTGCACGTGCGGCCCGTGTTTCGCCGCGGCTACGGCGGAATCTTCATGCTCCAGGCCAGCTGCACGTGGACGCCCTTGGTGAAGTGGTCGAGCTTCTTGCCGTTCACGTTCATCTTCGAGAGCTCTTCGAGCATCTCCAGGGTCACCGTCTCGCCGTCGACCTTGGTAACGCGGGCGCGCGCGATGCCGACCATGCCGCCGCCGAAGAGGGGCACCGACTGGTCGATTTCGCGGGAGAATTGGCCTTCGGCGCCCACCTCAGGGAGCCAGCCGCGCTTGCTCTGCATCTTGATCTCCTTGCCCTTGCGCGAAATCAGCACACCGTCGACACCGGCGTGCGTCACCTCCGTCATGCGAAAGTCGCGCACGCGCCACGTGCCGCTCTCGGCCTTGGTCTCGAACGCGAAGACCACCTTCGACGCGGGAAACCCCATCTTGGCGATGACCAAGTGGGTGGTCTCGTCGACCGGGCCGAGCTCGAAGGAGCGCAGCGTTCCGAGTTTCTCGGGAATGCGCCGCCACTGTACGTCGGGGTAAATGGCCGACTCGATGGCGCTCGTGTCGTTGGCCTTGAGCCCCGCGAGCAGCTTCTGCACGGCAGTCGACCCGTCGGCGAAGCCTGGCGCGACCACTGCCGCCTCCGGGGCCTTGGGCTCTGCAGTCTTCGCCGCCGCGGGCGCTGCGGAGGGCTTCGGCGCCTCCACGACGGGGGCGGCCAGCGGAGCCGACGGCGCCATCGCCGGCGGCGCTTCCCCGGCGCCGCCGCAAGCCGCTGCCATCCAGCTCAGAACAAGAAGCAAGTTACGTTTGCGCATGGTCGATCGTACGACCGCCCTCGCCGTCGAACTTCCTTCGCGCCCGTCGATTGCGGAAATCACCCAAGCCCTCGCCAGTGCGCCCGCGAATCGCGAATCGCGCTACGCGGTACGGCCCCGCGCATCAAGCTGACGTTCCCTGTCGGTGTGACCCCGAACGCAGAGGGGGTCCCTCACTCCGTTCGGGATGACGGCGGAAATTGGAAGAGAAGCAATCCGGCGCCTCACTCGGTTGCTCTCGGTCACCCCGAACGCAGAGGGGGTGCCGCACACCCGTCGGGGTGTCGGCGGGAGTTTGTAGGCCGGGTTGGGCGTCAAGAATCAAGCCGGCTCCACACACAGTTGATATCGGGGGACCCCCCACCAAAAATATAAGAAAAGCACACCACA
>JBBQWQ010000094.1:0-19850 GCA_038210445.1 Polyangiales bacterium | reverse complement strand
GCCGGTCGAAAGAGTGCAAGATGCAACAATTCGCCCTGCACCCGATCGCGGCAGGCGGGAGCGGGCTTGCCCTCGAGCCGCCGGTCCACGCGATAGAGCTCGGCGTACGCCTGCTCGGGATCGCCGGCCACCTCGCCGGTGAGGCGCGCACCGACGATGGCCGCGTCGCACGACGGGGGCTCCTCCAGGCGCACGGCCGCCGCGCGATAGAGGTCGATGGCCTCCTTGCCGTCCTGGGAGCGCCCTCCGTCGCGGTACACGCGCTCCATGACGCGAGCGGCCAAGGTATGAAGCTCCACGCCGCGCGCGCTCGACTGGTCCTTCTGGGCCTCCAGCGCCACCGCCGCCGCCCCCGCAATCGCGACCGGCCGCGCCGGAAACGGCCCCGGAGAGAGCCAGCCGCGGGCGGCCTCCACCGGCGAAGCGCCGGCCCCCGCGGGAGGCCCGACTTTCTGGCTGCACGCAATCAGGAGCGATGCACCCACGACACGGCGTGCGAGCTTTGATACTCCTCGGGTTGGAAGGGATGCCCCGTGACCCATACTGATCAACCGCTTTACCAGGATCGCGAGACCGGCCAAGTCTTTACCGACGCCCGTGCGATGGTGAACGCTTACATCGCGCGCTTCGGCGAGCGCTCGGAGCGCTCGGTGCCGGCGCTCGACGAGAGCGGCTACACCCAAGTTCGCAAGGGCTCGGCATCGGTGGGCGTCAACGTCCTCGAGGATCACGGGGTGCTGCTCATCCTGGCGCCGGTGCTCGAGGTCCCGAAGATCCCCGCTGCGCGGCGCGAAGACCTCTACCGAAAGCTCCTCGAGCTCTCCTTTCTGAGCACCGCCGACGCTTCGTTCGCCATCGACGCCCAGAAGGATGAGGTATACGTGCGCGCATTGCGGCGCCTTTCTGGCCTGGACTACGAGGAGTTCGAAGACCTGCTGGCGACCGTCGCCCGGGTCGCCGACGAGTGGGACGATGTGCTGCGTACCGACTTCGCTTGACGGAAAAGCAGTGCTACCCTGGAATCAATGAGCGGCGAATCTTCGGGCCTTCCGCCCAAAATCAATCCCGATGAGGCGGATCGACTCGCTTCCATGATCCGTCCCGCGTGGGATGGCGATGGCGAAGCGCCGACCTTCGAGACGCCGGCGGTTGCCGCGCCGACCGTAGCAGCCGCAGCGCCGGCGATTGCTGCGCCCATCGTTGCAGCGGCAGCGCCGGTGGTTGCCGCGCCCGTGCCCGCCGGCCCTACGCCCGGGGTCGCGACCGCGGTGGTCGTGCCGCGCCCGGTGGCCAGTGGCGCGGCAGCGCTCGCTGGCGCCGCCGTTTCCAACGGCGCCAACGGGACCGGCAAGGCGTCGAAGGCTGCGGTCCACGCGGCGGCAGCGGCCATCGGCGCGACCCCGGCCGCGGAACCCGCGCCCGCGGCACCGGTGACGGCAGCAACGGCAGCGGCCTCTGCACCCGCCCCCGCGACGCCCCTCGAAGCGGCCCTGGCCGCGAGCGGCAGCGCGCTCATGGGCTCCCTCGCAACCAAGACCCTGGTGATGCAGCCGAGTGAGACGAAGGCCGCGCCCACCACCGAGACGAAGCCCGCCGACGGCGCTGCCACCGCCACCGCCGCGCCTGCGGAGACGAAGACCGTCGAGATCCAGACGGCGACCGCGGTCGCCCTCGAAAAACCGCTCCCGGACCAGACGGTTCGGATGCCTTCGTTCCACGAGCTCGAAGCGGAGCTGGTCACGGCGCGCTCTCCCTCGAAGCCCCCGCCCGCCCCCACCGCGCTCGAGAAAGAATTCTTCGAGGCCGAAGGCGCACCGGCGACGGCCTCCATTCCCGACGACGACTTCGAGCCGATGCGCCGTCCCCCCAACAAGATGGGGCGGAACATCGTCATCGGAGCCGTCGCGTTGGGCATGCTCATCGTGGCGGGCGGCGGGATTCGCTATGCTCTGACCCCCAAAGAAGAGCCGGTGGCCGCACGGATGCCCGACGTGCCGGTGGTCGAGCCGGTGCAGACAACGACCAGCGCGAAGGCCGCGCTCGTCCCCACCGATATCCCCGCGCCGGTGGATCCGCCGCCGCCCGCGCAGAGCGCCATGGTCGATCCCCCGAAGGTCGATCCCCCGAAGGTCGATCCCCCCAAGGTCGATCCCCCGAAGGTCGTGCAGAAAGATCCGCCGAAGGCCACGGTGGCCGTCAAGCCGCCACCGCCGAAGGTCGACCCGCCCAAGCCCAAGCCCACCGCAGCACCCGTCACCAAACCGCCCGCCAAAGGCGGCATCGTTCGCGACAACCCCTTCTGAGCGGACCTCTCCGACGAGATCCGAGAGCTGCACGCATGAAGCGACGCCTCTTCCCGTTCCTCCTTCTCGCTTGTTCCACGACCGGAGCACCGGTCCTCTTTCGGGCGGCGCCGGCCATGGCGCAGCCCGCCGACGACGCCACGACGCGGGCTGCCCGTGCACGCTTTCAAGAAGGCGTCGAAGCCTACGACAAGGGCAGCTACGAGAACGCGCGCGCCTCGTTTCTGCAGGCCTACGTTCTCAAGAAGCACCCGGCGGTGCTCCTGAATCTCGCGCTCTCCTGCGGCAAGGCGAATCACGCACTCGAAGCGTCCAAGTACTTTCAGCAATTCCTCCGCGAGTCCTCGAATCTCACCGCCGAGAAGCGCGCGGAGGGCGAGCGCGGCCTGGCCGAAGTTCGGCAAAAGCTCGGTCGTCTCGAAGTGAGCGCGCCCACCGGCGCCGACATCTTCGTCGACAACGAGCGCGTCGGTGCGGCACCTCTCACCGAAGCGTTGGACGTGGATCCCGGCGCGCACACCGTGACCTCCAAAGGCGGCGACGGTGGCCCGATGGAGCAGAAGGTGAGCGTCACCGCCGGCCAGAAGGTCGCCGTTCGGCTCTCCCGCGAAGCCAAGGTCGTCGAGCCCCCCAAGGTCGTCGAGCCCCCGAAAAATTCCGACCCGCAGATGACCGGTCCGGGCAAAGACATCAGCCCGCCACCTTCCGACCAGGGCAAAAAGAAGGGCTTCCTCTCACCGCCCGACACCATGATCCCCGTCTACATCGGGCTCGGTGTGGGCGGCGTGGGCCTCATCGGCACCATCGCGTTCGCGGTGGCCAAAGGCAGCGCCCAGAGCTCCGCCGACGACGTGGCCGCCAAGCTCCGCGCGGCCGGCGCCCAGCGCGGCGAGTGCAGCGCGCCGCGGCCAAATTTCGCGAACGCTTGCGTCACCCTGCGCGACAACGTCGACGCCGTGAACACCGACGCCACGGTGGCCAACGTGTCCGCGGTGGTGATGGTGGTGGGGCTCGTCGGCGCCGGCGCCTGGTATCTGTTCGGCCCCAAGACCAACGGGGGCAGCGCCACCGCCAGCGGGAAGAGCGCGGCCGCGAAGAGCGTTTGGCAGCGTGTGGAAGTCACGCCAGTTCTCGCACCCCGCACCGGTGGTCTCACGGTGTCGGGAGCCTTCTGACGCGCGCAGACATTCTCTTCCAAAACGTCCTCGGTACCGCCCAAGAGCGCCCACTGACCTTTTTGCATGTTGCATCGAAGGCGCTGTCCGTTCGTCTAATTCAATACGGCCTGAGCGCGTGCGTTCGGTTGCCGTACGAGTCATCGTCATCGAACCCGCTGCAGTGAGCGAGGGAGTTACGGATGGGGCTTTCCAGACGAGGGGGTGCGGGTGATACGCTCAGAGATCGCATGGGGTCTCGCTCTCACTCGATCCTGATGGTTGCCGCGTGCGCGTTGGTGTTCGGACTCGTGTCGATCTTCGGGCGGAGCGCCCTCGCCGACGACGCGAAGATCGCCTTCCTCGCCGACAAGCTCAAGGCCGACGACTTCCGCGTGCGCACCAACGCCGCGCTCGCGCTCGGGGCCACCAACGAAGACAACGCGGTCCAGCCGCTCTGTCGCGCGCTCTCCGACGAAAACGAAGTGGTCCGCCAGGCCGCAGCTGCGGGCATGAAGCGCCTGGGCCGGGCGCAGGGCATCGCGTGCTTGCGCGAGCGCCTCGCGGGCGAGGGAAGCGACGCCGTTCGGCTGCAGCTCACGCGCGCCGTTGAAACACTGGAGGCCGCTCGCGGCGGTGGCGGTGGCGGTGGCGGTGGCGGCGAGCCCAAGACCAACGCGCAGGCCAAGTACTACGTCGCGCTGTCGGCGGTACAAAATCGCTCGGGCAAGGCCCAAGCAGAAGTCGACGCCGCGGTGCTCGCAGCCGTGAAGAAGCGTCTCGAGAACGCTGCGCTCTTCCAGGTCGCCCCCGACAAGGAGACGCCGGCGGCCGCCAAGGCCAACATCACCAAGCGCAAGCTCAAGGGCTTCTACCTCTCCATCTCGGTCGATCCGTTCGACTACGCGACGGGCACCAAGGCCAGCGTTCGCATCGCCATCTTCACGTACCCCAACAAGGACCTACGGGGCGAGTCGCCGGGCAAGGCCCGCTCGTCCGCGTCCAAAGGCGACAAGGACGCGGAAAACCGCCTGCTAGCGGCCGCCACCGAGAGCGCGCTCGAGGCCTTCGTGCAGGGCGTGGACCAGTTTTGACCGGGCGCGACGTGGCCGACGAAGTTGGCGTCGGCCGGGATCTCCCGTAGCATCGTAGCGAGGACCCCATGGCAACTGCGAGCTCTTCCGCGCCTCCCAAGCCCCGCTACAAGCGGAGCATCAAGAACTACCTCGTCGACTCGCGCTTTCAGCTCAAGTACACGGGGTTCATCCTCATTCTCACGCTGTTCATCAGCGCGGTGCTGGGCGCTTTCCTGTGGCGCACCAGCCAGTCGGTGGTGGAGCAGAGCGGCAAGGTTGCCGAGCAGAGCAAGAAGGTCGCCGAAGAGAGCCGCAAGGTCTCCGACATCGTCAAGATGCAGATCGAGAAGGATCCGATCTACGGGCAGGATCCCGAGCTCGCCAAAGCCTTCGGCGGCGGCGCCGCCGTGAGCGACGCCGAGGTGAAGAAGCAGCAAGAAGAGGTGCTTCGCCAGCAAGAGGGCCTGGTCACGCAGCAAACCCACATGCGCGCGATGATCGTCGGCGTGCTCGGCATCATGGTCGTCCTCATCGGCATCCTCGGCATCTACTTCACGCACAAGGTGGCGGGCCCCATCTACAAGATGAAGCTCTTGCTGGGGCAGGTGGGCGAGGGCAAGCTCAACTTCCACGGGCGTCTGCGCAAGGGCGACGAGCTGCAAGACTTCTTCGAGACCTTCGCCACCATGGTGGAGAAGCTGAAGACCCGCCAGCACGGCGAGGTCGAGAAGCTGGAGAAAGCCCTGGAGATCGCCCGTACCAAGGGCGCCACCGACGACGTCCTCCGGGCGCTCACCGACGTCCGCGACGAGATGAAGCGCAGCCTCGACGTGTAGCTTACACGCATCTTTAGGGGTCACGGCGAGCGCCCCTCTGCAAGCTACGACCCGGTGATCGCACCCTCGAAGTACTCGACCGTCGCGCCCGAGGGGCCGAAGCTCACCGCCGCCACGTCGATGCGAATGCGCTCCACCGTGGGGTCGGCCTCGAGCCGCTCACGAAAGAGGCGCGACGTGGCGCGCAGCAGGCGCGCCTGCTTCTCCGGACGAATGCTGGCGAGGGGGCCTTCGAAGCCTCGCGGACTGCGCGTGCGCACTTCGACGACCACCACCAGGGGCCCCTTGCGTGCCACCAGATCGAGCTCCAGCGGCCCCAGCCGGAGCTTCTTCCACAAAAGGACGAAGCCGCCCGCTTCGAGGTAGCGGGCGGCCTCTTCTTCGGCGCGATCGCCGAGAGACTTCAATCCGGGCAGGTAGTGAGACCGCCCGCGACCGGATCGCCGCAGGGATCGTCGTTGGCGTCGTACTTGGTACCGGCCTTGATGCAGTACCCGCCGGTGAGGCCTTCGTTGCCGCGGCCGGTGGAGGAGACGAGTTGCTCGCAGCCGAAGCCGTCGGGGCAGGTGCAGTAGTTGGCGCCGTCGTCGGTCTTGCCGTTGACGTTGGCGCAGCGGCAGGAGCAGTACACGGCCTTGTCGGGCACGCGCTTGCTGCACTGCGACTGCACGCACTTGAGCTTCTTGGGGTCGGAAGAAGCGCCGGTGGACTTGCCGTCGACCGTGCCGCCCACGATGGGCGTGGTGGTTCCCGGTACCTTGCACGCGTCGTCGAGCGAACCGCCCGGGCCGTTGCCGTCGCGGGCCTGGCCCTTGGGGCAGGAAACACGACCGCGGAAGTGGTTCACCAGGCAGAGACGCGTCTGGCACTGAAAGCTCTTCGACTCGACGTTCACTTCCTTGATGCTGAAGCCGGAGAAGGTCTCGTCATATTCGGCATCCGGTACGCACGGATCGCCGACGCCTGCGGAACGACAGCCTTGGCCAAGGGTGACCGAGAGTGCGGCGGCAGAGAGCGTGACGGCGATGATCGATCGGGTCATTGGATCTCCCAGGTGCGCGGTGCGCGGAGGCGCATCGCGGTGGCGGACGGAACTTATTCGGGCGGGGGAAGAAGCGTCAAGGCAAAGCAGCGAGAGGAGTCGGAAAAAGCGGCTCGTGCGCGGTGGCGCAGCACGAGCTGCACGACAGCGACTCCACAGGTGCACCCTGCTACATCGAGGTGGGTGTGGGAACACACAACCAGAGCAGAAGCTTATGCCAGCGTGGGCGAGAAGGTGGACCCGTCCAAGAAAACCCTGCCGCGTGCGTCCTGGTATGTGGCAGAAACGGCGGCGCGGGATCACTCGAAGGTGAGCCGCGCTCCCCGGCGCATCCTGCATGCGTCACGCATGCCTCACCGGGCGGCTTCCGTTTTTCGCCCTTGACAGGAAGCCTCGCAAGTTCCTACCATCGCGCCGCTCGGCGAGTACTATCTTTTCAACATCGTTGACGATTTTCGGCCGTCAACGGAGCTCGCGCAGTCCCCTCCCCGGGCATCGCCTTCGACTTCGCCCCTTCTTCTTTGCTCATCTCGTTCGACCTGGCTCGTCTGCCACGCCTGCTCCCCGCTCCCCACTAGGAGATTTCGATGCGAACACGGCTCTTGCGGTCTCTCGTTCTGGCGGTCATTCCGGCCTTCCTCTCCTTCACGCTGGCGACCGATCCGTCGTTCGCCCAGAAGAAGAAGCCGCCGCCGACTGGCACGGCCAAAGGTGGTGGTGACAAGGGCAAGGGCGGCAAGGAAGCCGACATCGAGCTCGACGATCCGAAGGCGGGCGACCCGAAGGCAGCGGGCCCCAAAGACAACGGCGTCACGCCCACCGCAGGGCAGATGACGGAGGCGGCGGCGACCGCCAAGCGCGCCTTCAACAAGGGCGACTGGGAGAACGCGGCGCTCGGCCTTTACAAGGTCTACAAGGGCGAGACGCAGGACGACGAGGGCAACAAGCAGCTCGCGCAGTTCGACCTCGCGATCGCCCTCTACAACAAGAAGTACTACCAGGCCGCCTACGGCATCTTCTCCGAGATCGCGGAGAAGCCGAGCCACCTGAAGTTCAACCAGACGCTGCTCTGGCTCGCCAAGCTCGCCACCGAGCTTCCCGAGCCGGCCGACATCGTCGAGCGCATCGGTCGCTACAACGAAGCGCAGATCAACCAGTTCAAGAACGAGAACCAGATCGAGCTCTACTGGCAGCTCAACTATCTTCTCGGCCGCTACAAGTACCGCAACCGCCAGTACGACGACGCGATCCGCCTCTTCACCAACGTGTCGAAGCAGAGCAAGTACTACATCAAGAGCCAGTTCTTCACCGGCATCAGCTACGTGCAGCTGCGCAAGTCGGTGCCCGCGGTGAAGGGCTTCCAGAACATCGTGCAGGCCATCGACAACGGCGTCGAAGGCGTCGACGACGACGCCCGCATGCGCGATCTGGCGTACCTCTCGATGGCGCGTACCTACTACTCCGCGTCGGTCATTCTCGACCCCGAGACCAACACCCCGAAGATCGACCAGAACCGCCTCTCGGCCGCGGTCAAGTACTGGAACAAGATCGACGTGGCCTCCGAATACTGGCTCGACGGCCTCTTCGAGGAGTCCTGGGCCTACTTCATGGCCGGCGACTACGCCCACGCGCTCGGAAACATCCACACCATCCAGGCGCCGTACTTTCCGAATTCCTACTACCCGGAAGCGGAAATTCTTCGGGCGGTCATCTACTTCTCCAACTGCCAGTACGACGACGCCGGCACCATCGTCGCGAAATTCCAGAAGAAGTACCAGCCGATCTTCGACGCGCTCAAGAAGAAGCTCGACGGCTTCAAGGGCGAGAACCAGGAAGAGGCGTTCTACAAATTCCTGAAAGACGTCCGCGATAACAAAGCCGATTTGCCGGCGAGCATCAAAACGGTCGTGACCAACGCCCTGTCCGACCGCCAGCTGCTCCGCCACATCAAGTATGTCGAGCTCCTCGACGAAGAGGCCAAGCGCTTTCAGAAGGCGAAGCCCGACTTCGTCAACTCGGCGCTCGGCAACGACGTCAAAGACGCGCTCCAGCTCGCCCGCGACATCGCCGTCCGCAACGCCGGCCAGCTCGCCCGCGAGCGCTACCAGCGCAACATCGATGAGCTCAACGAGCACCTTCGCGACGGTGTGAAGATCCAAATCGACATCACCGCCGCCCAGCGTGGCCAGCTCGACGCCGCCTTGGCCGGTACCAAGGTCGACGCCGTCGAGTCGGAACGCAACCGCGTCAAGCCCGACGAAGAGCACCTCCTGTGGCCCTTCGACGGTGAGTATTGGCGCGACGAACTAGGTTTCTATCGTCAGTCGATCACGACGAAGTGCGCGAGGTAATTGCTCCCATGAACCAGCTCCATAAGCTTTCGCTAGCCGGCCTTCTCGGCGTCTTCGCGCTGAGCGCCGGCACCACCGCCTCCGCGGCGGACGCCGTTTGCATCGACGCCAAGGCCAAGGAAGCCTTGAGCGCATGCCCCAACACGGGCCCGAAAGAGCTCAAGGGCGGCGCGAAGAAGGCGGAGGTCAGCTTTCACAGCGTGGCCCCGCAGAAGGATCCGTCGAAGCCGGGCGCCGACAACAAGCCGAAGGACCCCTCCTTCGGTCAAGGCACCGCGGTGCGCGACGACCGCAAGGCGCGCCTGCAGTCTCGCCAGAAGGCGCTCCTCGTCACCGAGATCGCGAAGCTCGAGCAGCTCTTCGGCACCACGTCGAAGAACTCGCCCGACCGCCCGCAGCTCGCCCGTCGGCTCGCCGAAGACTACGTCGAGCTCGAGTCGTCGGCCTTCCGCGACAAGACCCAGGCGGAGATCGACCGCGACGCGCTGAAGAAGAAGGATCCCGCCGCCGCCGGCAAGAAGCAGGCGACCGCCAATGAGGCCGCGAAGATCCTCACGTCGGCGCGCAAGAAGGCCGTCGACTACTACACGCTGGTCGTCAACGACTACCCGCAGTACCCGGCCTTGGACGAGGTTTTGTACTACCTCGCCTACGAGTACGAGCAGGCCAGCGACAACGCCAACGCCCGCCGCGTTTACTACGACCTCATCAAGAAACGCCCGGACTCGAAGTATATTCCCAACGCGTATCTGGCGTTCGGCGAGCTCTTCTTCAACGAAGCGCAGGGCGACCCCACCAAGTGGGACCTGGCAGCCCAGGCTTACCAAGAGGTCATCAAGTACCCGCCGGAGAAGAACAACAAGGTCTACGGCTACGCTTGGTACAAGCTCGCCTACGTCTACTGGAACCAGGGCGAGTACGACAAGTCGATGAATGGTTTCAAGAAGACCATCGACTACGGCACGAACTACTCGCAAGTCCCCAACGCGGCGAAGCTCGCCGATGCGGCGCGCCGCGACATCATCCCGGTCTACGCGCTTCGCGGCAACCCGCGCGCGGCGTTTGGCTTCTTCCACCCGATCTCGGGTGACAGCGGCGGCAACGACAAGACCTACAAGATGATGGACGACCTGGGCCAGAACTACCTGGACACCGGTCACTACCCGGAAGCCATCGACCTCTACAAAGACCTCATGAACCGCGACCGCGGCGGCGCCCGTGCGTGCAACTACCAAGTGCACATCTCGGAAGCCACCATGGCCATGAAGTCCGGCAACAAGGACTTCATCGTTCAGGAGCTCGGCAACCAGCTCAAGGCCTACAACGAGTTCAAGAGTGGCGGCCAGAGCGCCGACGTCAAGCACGAGTGCGCGAGCAAGACCGCCGCGCTCATCACCGAAACGGCCATGGCTTGGCACATCGAAGCCGTGGGCTCCAACCAGCAGCGCGGCACCGGCGACCCCAAGACCATGGCCCTCGCGGCCCAGCTCTACCAGAAGGTGGCCGACACCTGGGACGCCAAGGAGTACGGGACCTTCGAGTTCCCGCGTCTCGTGAAGGACGACTGGCCGTCGATCTACAAGATCAAATACAACATGGCCGACCTTCTGTACTTCCAGAAGGACTGGGCGAAGTGTGGGCCGGCGTTCGACTCCGTCGTGGCCGAGAACCCCACCAGCCCCGACGCCGCCGAGGCCGCGTACGCTTCGGTGCTTTGTTACCAGAACATCTACGACGCCAACCACCCCAAGGACTCGGCGAAGAAGGGCTACAACCTCGGACCTGGCGCCGACGCGGCCCAGAAGAAGAAGATCGAGGACGAGAAAGAGAAGCTCAAGCCCAAGGAGATGACCGAAAACCAGAAGGGTATGGTCACCGCCTTCAACCGCTACATTTGCTACATCAAGCCGGACAAAGCCGACCAAAAGGGCCAAGACCAGCTGGTTGAAGTGAAGTACGCCCGGGCGCGCACCTACTTCGAAACCCTTCACTGGGAAGAAGCCGGTCAGGCGTTCCGCGAGATTGCCCTCGAGCACTCCGACAAGGACGTGGGCATCTACGCGGCGCAGCTCTACCTCGAAGCCGTCAACGTGGTCGGCTCCAACTACCAGCCGCCCCGCCCGTCTTGCTTCGACGACATGGCGCAAGACGTGCCGAAGTTCATCGAGCTCTATTGCAGCACCCCCGAGAAGGCGACGAAGAACGCCGAGAACTGCAACTCGCTGAACAAGGTCCAGGCCGACATTCTCGCCCTCAAGGCCGCCAAGCTGGTGGAGGTCGCCGACAAGCAGCAAGGCCCCGACGCCATCGCGAACTACACGAAGGGCGGCACCGCGTACTTCGACATGTTCAAGAAGTACTGCCAGGAGCCGGTGGCCAACAAGCAGCAGCCGCAGTCGGAAAAGTGCGACAAGCTCGCCTACAACGCCGCCCGCGCCTTCCAGGCCGCTCGCCTCATCGCCAGCGCCATCCAGGCTCGCTCCGCGCTCATCAGCTTCGACAGCACGACCAACGGCAACTCGCCGCTGGCCCGCAAGGCTGTCTACGAAATCGGCGGTAACTTCCAGGCCATCGCGGTCTACGACAAGGCCGCCGAGTTCTACGAGAAGTTCGCCGGCGTCGACACCACCCGCAAGCCCATGGTTTGCAAGATTGCGACGAAGGAAGAGAACGCCGACAAGGCCCTCTCCGACGCCGTTGTCCTCCGCCTTGGTCTCGGCCAAGAAGAAGAGGCCATCTGCGCCGCCAACGCCTTCAAGGCGAGCTTCGGCGGCAGCAAGCCGGCCCAGACCGCCTCCATTCAGTTCGCCATCGGCGCCCACTACGCCGACAAAGAAGAATGGGACAAGGCCCGCTCCGCCCTCGTGGGCGCGATGGGCATGATCGACAAGGGCGCAGCCCCCGACGTTCAGGTGCAAGCGCACGCCACCCTCGGCCGCGCCTACGCCAAGATGAAGGGCGGCGGCAAGCAGGCCTCGGGCGAGTTCGCCAAGGTCCGCGGCATCTGGTCCAACCCCGACGACGCGCTCGGCAAGATCAAGTCGAGCTACCCCGGCGAGGACGAAGGCCAGATCGGCAAGCGCGTGGCGAAGGCCCTTACCGCCGTCGGCGAGGCCTACTTCATGGCCGCCGAGGACATGAAAGAGCGCGAGGTCGATACCATCCGCTTCCCGGCCTACAACGGCCCGGGCACCAAGGATGACGTCCTCAAGCACATCAACACCAAGGTCAAAGACTGGCTCGAGAAGAAGATGCCGGCCATCGACAAGGTGGCTGCAGAGTACAAGAAGATCGTCGACCTCAAGCCCGACGCGCCGCCGCGCTGGGTCATCGCCGCCGGTTCCCGCGTGGGTCTCATGTGGGGTAGCTTCGTCGACGAGTTCCGCGGCGCGCCCATTCCCAAGGCATGGAAGGCCGACCCCGAGCTCCGCGGCATCTACTACGACGCGCTCGACGGCAAGAGCCAGCCCATCAAGGATCAGAAGGCGAAGCCCGCCCTCGTGACCTGCCTCACCTACTCGGTGAAGTTCCAGTACTTCGACCAGTACTCGCGCAACTGCGAGGTCTGGCTCTCGAAGAACTACAAGGCCGAGTACCACGTCGTGGACGAGCTCCGCGGCGCCCCCACTCTGGCCAACAGCGGGCTCGACGAGAAGTCGCCCCCGCTCCTCATCGGCGGAACGTTCTGGCACCCCGCAGCAACGGGTGGCCCGGACAAGCCCATGACGGCGGCGGCGCCGGACGACGACAACGCCCCCAAGAAGAAGCCCCCGGGCAAGAAGGGTAAGTGAAGACCATGAACGCAAAGCTTTGGATCGCGTCCATCGGCCTCGTCCTCGTCGCCTGCGGCGGCGGCGACAACAAGCCCGCGAACACCGGTGGCACCAAGAAGGGCGACGGCCTCACCAAGAAGGACGAAGTCAGCAAGGAGGCGGAGAACCGCTTCAATGCCGCGATGGACGCCTTCATCGCCCACGACAAGGCCAACGACTGGAACGAAGCGACCTGCAACGATGTCGCCAAGCAGTTCGAGTCGGCCGCCGCCGAGCAAAAGGGTGGCTCGCTCCCAGAAGCCACCTTCAATGCCGGCCTGGTGTTTCAGCGTTGCGGCAAGGACGGCGAAGCCAAGAAGCGCTTCGAGAAGGCCTTGAGCGAGAACTCGCAGTTCCACCATGCCCGCGCCCAACTCGCGCTCTACGAGTACAAGGCCAACGGCAACGAGGACGCGGCCATCACCGCGCTCCAGCAAGCAGTGCTCGACGCCAAGTTCCAGAACGTTCCGGCGCTCGTGAACCTGGCGATGATGCAGATGCAGCGCGACTCCGCCCAAGGCGGTGACGGCTGCAAGGACGACATGGAGTGCGCGAAGAAGAACCTCCAGCGCGCCCTCGCCATCGACGACGGCTTCATGCCGGCCTTCAACCAGCTCGCCCTCTACTACTTCAACCAGGCGAAGAAGCGCGCAGGCGCCATCAAGTCCGGCAAGGGCAAGCGTCAGATCGCCACCAACGCCGCCATCGGCAAGCGCGCCAACGTGCAGGAGCTCGAGCTCGCAGCGCTGGTGTGCTCGCAAGCCATTCGCAAGAACCCAGGCTATGCGCCCATCCACAACACCGCGGGGCTCATCCAGAACGAGCTCGGCCTGGTGAACGGCGCCGTCACCGAGTTCCGGGCCGCAGCGCAGCTCGACGCGCGGCTCTTCGAGGCGCAGATGAACTACGCCGCCGTCAACCTCTCCTTCCGGGGCTTCGAAGAGGCGCAAAAGGCCTACCAAAAGGCTTTGGAAATGCGCCCCAACGACTACGACGCGCACCTGGGGCTTGCCCTCGCGCTCCGCGGTCAGATCAGCGACTCGAACTACGACAAGCAAGTTGCCGCGGTTCAGGCCGAGCTCGACGCCGCGAAGAAAATCGACGGCGCGCGGCCGGATGCCTTCTACAACGAAGGCATTCTGGTCCAGGAGTACAAGTCCAAGGGCCTCGACAAGGACAAGACCATCGCCGCCTTCGAGCAGGCGCAGACCATCCTCAAGTCGTTCACCGAAAAGGCGAACGGCAAGCCCGAGTACGACGGCGCCGTCAAGCGCGCCAAGGAACGGGTCGAGGACATGGACGCCATGAAGGAGTTCATCAAGGCTGGCGGCAGCTCTACGGCCGCTCCTCCGCCCCCGGTCAACACCGGCGAAGGGACGGCGGCACCCGCCGGCGGCGCCACCACCGATCCGGCTCCTGGCGCCCCCGCCCCCAAGCCGTAAGGCTCGGGTCAACGAGAAGAACGCGCCGCCGAGCTCACGCTCCGGCGGCGCTTCTGCTTTGGTGGCTCGACCAGTGCGCGTTGCTATACCGAGGCTCATGAAGCTGCGCGCCCCGTCGGGGCTCCTCATCTTGTTGTGCGTCGCGGGCACGATGCAGAGCCTCCCCTTTGAAGCGAGGGGCGACGATGCTCCGAAGCGCATCGAGCCCGCAGCCGCCACTCCGGACGCACTCGCAGCGACGGCCGCAGCGTGGGCGGAGAAGGCCGAACGTCAAGGCGGCGCCGAAGCGTCTGCAAGTCGCGAAAGGGGCGCGGCAGCATACTTCGACCTGTTCCAGAGGTACTGCCAGGAGCCACCAGCGAGCGCACTGCCATTGCCAGCGGAGAAGTGCAACGAGCTGGCCGACAAGGCGGCGCGCCTTTTCCAGTCCGCCCACCTCGTCGCCCGGGCCATCCAGGTCCGCTTTGCGCTCATCGCATTCGACGCCGCCACGCGCAGCCACCTACCGCAGGCGCGCAGGGCGCTCTACGAGCTCGCCGAGAACTACCGCTCCATCGCGGTCTACGACAGGGCCGCCGAGCTCTACGAGCGGTTCGCCGGGGTCGACACCAACACGAGGCCGATGGTTTGCAAGCTCGCTGCCAAGGACGCCGATGCCGACCAAGCGCTGGCGGCCGCAGTTTTGCTTCGGCTCGGCCTGGGTCAGGAAGCGGAGGCCACATGCGCGGCGAGCGCCTTGTCGGCGGAATTCGGCGGCAGCAGACCGGCGTACACCGCTTCCGTCCAGTTCGCCATCGCGGCGCACTACGTCGGCAAGGAAGAATGGGAGAAGGTCCGCACCACGCTGCTGGACACCATGGCCACGATCGACAAAACGGCGGCCCCCGACATTCAGGTGCAAGCGCACGCCGCACTTGGCCGCGCCTATGCCAAGATGAGAGGCGGGGAGCGGCAGGCCTCGAGGGAGTTCGCCAAGGTCCGCACGATTTGGTCGAGCCCGGAGGGCGCGGTCCAGGCGATCAACGCGAGCTATCCCGGCGAAGACGAAGGCCAGCGGCTTCGGCGCCTGGCCTTGACCCTCACCGCCGTCGGCGAGGCGACGTTCATGGCCGCGGAGGAGAAGAAGCAGCGCGAAGTCGATACCATCGACTTCCCCGTGTACCGCGGCCGCGGCACGAGCGACGACATCCTCGCGTACGTGAACACCAAGGTAGAGGATTGGGTCCGAAGGAAGAGCTCGGCGATCGAGAACGTGTCTGCAGAGTACACGAAGGTCGTCGACTTGCAGCCCGCGCCGCCGCCGCGCTGGGTCATCGCCGCCAGCTCTCGGGTCGGCCTCTTGTGGGGGAGCGTGGTCGACGAGGCCCGCACCGCGCCCATTCCCCTGGCGTGGCGCGCCAATGCCCGACTTCGGGGCATCTACCACGCCGGGCTCGAGGACAAGATCGAGCGCATCAAGCAACGGAAGGCGAAGCCCGCCCTGGTCGCCTGCGTCGGTCGTTCGGCAAAGCTGCAGTACTTCGACGCATATTCGCGTGGCTGCGAGCTGTGGCTCTCGAAGAACTTCAGGACCGAGTTCCACGGGTTCGACGAGCTTGGTCCTATCCCCACTCCGCCCAGCTCCGGCCCGGGCGCGAGCTCGCCCCCCCTCCCATTGGGACATGCCCCCGGATCATGAAGCTGCACATTTTGTTGAGTCTGCTCCTCCTTTCCGGCTGCGGCGGAGCGGTCGCGACCACGGCCTTCACGGAGCCCCCGTCGGTGAACGCAGATGCGGGCGAACGAGCGCCGGGTGACGGCGGCATCACGCGCGACGCTGCGACGAACGACGCCACGCCCCGCGACGCCGGACGCGACGCGCCCGCGACGCCGCCCATCGATGGCGGCACCGTCGACTGCGCGTGCACCGATGAATTGGTGCAGATTGCAGATACCTGCACCTTCGACAAGGCGCTCCGGAACGTCGCCTGCGCCGTCGACTTCACGCCGGGCCGCAAACCGCAGGACCTCGACCTCTTCCGCTCGTGCATCCAGAACGGCCCGCCCTCCTGGACGCCCGCCAACGGCAACGCCCAGCTCGAGCTGTGCAACTGCAACGCGGGTGAGGTGCGCCGGGTCTGCGTCGCCTACCGCTGACCACGACGAGACCCAAGACCCGGGCCGAGCGCGCGTCCAACTCCGATGAGCACCTTCCGCAGACTCGCCCTCTACCGGAAGCACGCCGCACCATCGCCGTCCTGGAGCGAGCGCAAGCCCTGCTCGCCGCGTTCACCAAAAAGGCGACCGGCAAGCCGCAGTACGATGGCGCCGTCCAGCGCGCGACGGAGCGCATCGAGGACAAGGAACGCATGAAGGCGTTTATAGCGGCGGGAGGCACTTCCACCGGCGCTCCACCGCGTCCGCGTCCCCTCCCCTCGCCCTGCGGACCCTCTCCTCCGCCGGGGCCGAGCACGGCGCCACGGGTGCCGGCATCGTCCGCGTCGCTTCGAGCGCCGTAGCGTCGCGCGATAGCAGATGAATGCAGGACCCACGCAAAACGACGCAACCGCATGGTTTTACAGGTCAATCGTGCGGCACAAGAAAGCCAACACCGGAGCCTGGCGGGACCTTGGGGCACGCGCGTACTTTTTCGGAACTTTCACCGGCACCCCCTGTCTCTACCTCTGCGTTGGCATGGTCCGCATGTCGATGTTGCCTCCCCAGGCTCGCCGGGGGCCCTTCGAAGCGATACACTCGCGCTGTAATAAAGGGTCCCATGCGAAACACCTGCGGAGGCACCCAATCCGTTGTAAATCCTCCGTGTTTCCTAAGACGGGACGGATCCCCCGTTGGAATGAAAAGAGGCGAGCGATGAACAAGAAAATTCTCGGCGGACTCGTGGTTGGTCTCTTCGTGCTTTCGACGTCTGCGGCCTTCGCGCAGGAGAAGAAAGACGGCGCGAAGTCGAGCGACACGAAAGAAGGCTACGGCTACGAATTCTCCGACGATCCGCTCGCTGCCGGTGGCTTCGGCCCCTCCGACGCGACGATCCGCGTTCGCCCCGGCCCGGTGCGAACCACCCTCATCCGCCCCCGCACCTCGTTCGTCCCCGAGATGCTGAAGTCGGTCGAGAACCTCTAATCTCCGCGAAGATCGCGCAATCGCACAGTCGCGTTGGTGCCGCCCATGAGCGGCAGAAAGTTCGAAAGATGGAAGCGCAGAAGTCCAAGGTCGCCCTCACGTTCGCTCTCTACCAGGGGCAAGATCTCATTCGCCGCGAGACGGTGGCCCAAGACATCGTCAAGGTCGGTAAGGATCCCCGCAGCCACCTCCGCGTCGACGACGAACTTGCTTCGCGCATGCACGCGGTCATCGAGGTCGGTGGCGAGAGCGACATCACGCTCATCGACCTCGGTAACGAGCCCGGCACCCTGGTGAATGGCCAGCGGGTCAACAAGTGCAAAATCCGGGTGGGCGACCAGATCCAGATCGGCAATACGCTGCTTCACTTCGAAGCCGCTGCGCCCGTCGGCCAGACCTCCACCGTCGAGATGGCGGCGGCCGGTCCTGGCTCGCAGACCCAAGTCGCTGCACTGCCCACCATTGAAGCGGCTCCCGCCTCGATTCCCCCGGCAGCGAACCCCTTCGCGGCGCCCCCGCCCTCGGCGCCCCCGCCCGCAGCGAACCCCTTCGCGGCGCCCGTCGCCGCGGCCGCGAACCCGTTCGCGGCGCCGCCCGCTTCAGTGCCGCCGCCCGCCAACCCCTTCAACGTCCCCACCGCGGCGAACCCCTTCGTCGCCCAGGCCGTGCCGGCTCCCTCTTTCGGGCTCAACGCTCCGGGTGGCAGCGACTTCAACCCGAATGCGCCCTACACGTATTCGCTGGTCAAGAGCGGCCCCGACGTCAACCCCGACGAAGTCGAGATGGCGCACCTCGCCACCGTCGAAGTCATGGTCATGTGGGACACGAACGTCCTGCACTGCAAGCACCTCACCCCGCCCCGCTCCTGGTACGTCGGGGAAGAGAACGCAGCGTTCTGCGACTACTTCGTTCCGCACGAGGCACTCGGAACCACGCGCGCTCCGGTGGTCGTCTCTCGCGGCATGGGCGCTGCGGCGGTGGTGCTCCTCCCCAACAGCACCGGCTACGTCGAGCTTCCGGGCCAGGGCAAGATCTCCCTGCAAGACCTCATCGCCTCTGGCCGCGCCCGTCCCTCGGGCGAGCTCGGTGGCGCGCACGAGTTCGAGCTTCCGGCCGGGGCGAAGGCCCGCATCGAGCTCCCCAACGGCCTCGCGTTCCAAGTGACCGCAGGCAACGCTGGCAAGTCCTTGGCCGGCGGCTTCTTCGCGAACTTCGAGCCCGCTGCCTACATGTTCACGGGTCTGTCGTTCCTTCTCCACGCGGGCATCATCGCCAGCCTCGCTTTCTTCATGCCGAAGATGGGCGCAGACGACGCCGAGGCCATCGACCGCGACCAGCTCCTTCTCATGCAGAAGATGCTCAACGCCGCTGCCGAGCGTGAGCAGGAAGAGAAGGAGACCCCGCAAGCCGACAACGCCGCCGACAACAAGGAAGGCGGCACCGGAACCCGCGCCAAGGGCGAAGAAGGTTCCATGGGTAACCCCAACACCAAAGACACCGGGCACCGCTTCGGCGTCCAGGGTCCGCAGGACAACGCGGACCCGCACATTGCTCGCCAGGCGGCGCTCCGCGAAGCTGCCGAGTTCGGCATGATCGGCCTCCTCAACACCGGCGCCGGCGGCGACCCCAACGCCCCGACCGCTCCCTGGGGCCGTGAAGAATCCCTCGGTAACGATCCCATGAGCGCCCGCGGCAACATGTGGGGCGACAGCATCGGCGACTCCTTCGGCGCGGGCGGCCTCGGCCTCTCCGGCGTGGGCGAAGGCGGCGGCGGTCGCGGCGAAGGCATCGGCCTGGGCAACATCGGCACCATCGGTCACGGCGCCGGCACCGGCACGGGTCAAGGCTTCGGCAATGGTCACGGTCGCCTCGGCGGCGCGCACCAGACCCGTGCACCCAGCATCCGTCAGGGCGCGACCCAGGTGAACGGTCGCCTCCCGCCGGAGGTCATCCAGCGCATCGTTCGCCAGAACTTCGGTCGCTTCCGTCTCTGCTACGAGAACGGTCTGCGCACGAACCCGAACCTCCAGGGCCGCGTCGGCGTGAAGTTCGTCATCGACCGCTCCGGAGCCGTCTCGACGGCATCGGACGGAGGCTCGGACCTTCCGGATCAGGGCGTCGTCGGCTGCGTCGTTCGCGGCTTCGGCAACCTCTCGTTCCCGCAACCTGAAGGCGGCATCGTCACCGTCGTGTACCCGATCATCTTCAACCCGGGCGATTAGTCAGGACGAGGAGCTCCGCCCCCTCTGACCCCGAGACACGCGACCTTGATCGAAGGAGGCGAGTCGCTCACGCGGCTCGCCTCGCTTCGTTTTGTTCACTGGATTCCGCGAGGAGCGTTCCAGCGCGAGCATAGGGCGATGGTTGCGGGGTACATGCATCAACATGTATAATGCATGTAATTGATGCTTGAAAAATAGTCGTTTGCTGGTGTGCGCAGAGGGCGGCACATCGGGAGGGCGGGTGCCGACGCGTGCCGAATGACGCGACCGATCTGCATTCGCACGCGTTGTTTGCTGTCCCAAGTTTGGTCGCGGTCGCTAGAACGATCCGCGATGCGCAATTCAGCAAACGTCGTCGCAGGTCTCTTGGTCCTTGCTCTGGTTGCTTGCAGTGGGGACCCGTCATCATCGACGGACGGGACGTCGCAGCCGGCGGCGGGGAGCGACAATGCGCCGCCGACGCAGGAGTTGGCGAACGCGACTGCGAACGCG
>JBBQWQ010000093.1:0-20017 GCA_038210445.1 Polyangiales bacterium | reverse complement strand
GCGGCGCACGCCGCCGGTGCCGCGCTGAACATCGAGGCGGCACGCAGAGCGATGACCTCCGCGGTCGTCTTGGCGTGCCTGCTCGGCGCCTGCGGAAAGACCGCGGAGGAGACGGCACGCGTCACCGAGCCGCGCAGTGGCAGCCGCCTGAAGCTGACCTGGTGGCAAGCTCCGGACGGAACGCGACTCCTACGACCCGCTCTCTACGATGCGGTGCTGCAGGAGGACTGTTGGCCGTCCGATAGCTGGTCCGACGCGGAACAACAGCCGTGCGTGCCCACCGCAGGGCGGACCTACGTCCTCGATGCGTATGCGGACCCCACGTGCTCCGGGCCGCCGCTGCTGGCGCCGACTTCCGACGGGGCGCCCGTGCGCTTCGCCGTGAAGCAGGAGGAATGCTCCTATCGAGTGTTCGAGGCAACCACCGTCGTCGGGACGGCGCGGCAATTCCGGCGCGATGCCGACGGCACGTGCATGGAAGCGCAGGGCAATCCGAAGGCCTTCCTTTCCCGACCGGCACCGCAGGGCAAATTCGCGCTCTTGACGCTTACCGAGGGCTTCGGCGCGGAGCGCTTGCAGGAAGTGCGAGTCTCCAGCGCCGACGGCATGGTCGTGCCGCTTGCAGGCTACGTGCGGGACCAGCTCCTCGGTACCTTGACCGCTCCCGACGTGCGGCTGGGAAGCACCGACGCCCCGGGGCTCACCCCACTGAACGTCGTCGCCGCAAAGTACGCCGACGCCACGTGCACCACTCGCATCGTCTCGACGGCGGGAACGCAGGGCAAGTGCAGGTCCATGCCCGCCGTAGCGGTACACGACCACCGTTGCGGAATGGGCCCACTTTCGAGGGTCGGGAAGGCAATCGCGCCGGGCCCCTGCTACGTGCGACAGGAAGGTGGACCGTGCTCACCGGGGGGCGAAGATGGACCACGGTTCGAGGTTGGCGAGCCCATTGCCGTGGCCCATCTGCACTTGACCATCGACGCAACCCAAGAGCGGTTCCGGGCCGTGCGATGGACCGGGGAGCAAGGCTTCATCGCGCAGGCGACCCTTTTCTACGACGCACGACAGGACGTGACGTGCGAGCCGCGCGAAGCAGCCGATGGCAGCGGCTCCTGCTTGCCCAGGCGTCGCGACAACTTCGCGTGGATGGTCGAGTCAGCCTTTGCCGACGCCGCGTGCTCCGAGCCTGTGGGATTTCCCACGTACTACCTTGGGTGCGCGAACTACGCCCAGTTCCGCGCGGGCGACGTGTTCCTGGAGTCCATGGGCGACAACGCCTTCAACATCCGGAACGTCGGGCCGGTCACCCGCCAGGTGTTCCGCCGAGAGTTGGCGAAGTGTGTGCCAGCCCCCACTGGCTATGAGTACCACCTGCCGGGGCCGATCCTGCGCACGGTCTCGTCGTCGGCGCTCACCATCGTTCGCGACCTATAAGCCCACGACATTATTGCGCCTTTCTACGGAGCTTGACTTCCGGGGCTGGCCCGAGCAATTTACGCGACCCCGCCGACCGTTTGGGAGGCATTTCGGAGGTTTCCCGATGGTTTCGTCGACGCAGCAGTTCTCTCGAATCCGCAAGCGCAAGGCCACTACCAACGGCAAGCGCAACAAGCGTGAGCGCCGCGCTTTCGGTACGCCCGCCTTTGCGGTGCACCCGGAAGGCTACAACGCCAAGGCTGCAGACGCGAAGAAGGCCGAGTAAGCCCTTCGCGCCTCGCGCTGCTCTCGAGCCTCGCTGCTTTTCGCACGCGGGGCTCGATTGCATTTTGTGGGTTTCACAAGCGCGTCAGGCCACGGCGACGCACGCGCCAAAGGCGAGCACGGCCGCGGTCCAGCCCAGGGCCAGGCGCTTGTGACCGAGCTCCCAACCCCAGATGGGCACCAGCGCCGGCAGCAGCGCCGCCAGCCCGGCGCGCCACAGCGGTCCGCGCTTGGCAACGAAGAACCAGAGCGCGCCGTGCGTGCCCACGCACGCGAGCAGCACCACCAGCACCAGCGCCGAGAAGGCGCTCACGAGCGCACCTCGTTCGGTACCGCAGGCGGGGCTCGAAGCACCTTCACCCAGCGGGCGACGCTGCCCACTAGCACCATGAGCAAACACGCGAGGAGCAAGGAGGTGAGGGCGGCGTTCACGTAGCCCAGCGTACGCGTCGCCTTGTTCTCGGTCAGCGGTAGATACAAAAAGAGCACGCTGTGCACGGCGGCGGTGATGGTGGTGGTTCCCACGAAGGCCAGCGGAAGAACGGTCACCAGGGCGTAGACGCGCTTCTTCGCTTCGCGCAGCACGATGCTGGTGCCGACGCACAGCGCGGTGCACGCGAGCAGCTGGTTGGCCACGCCGAACATGGGCCAGATGGTCTGGATGTTCCCGGTGAGGATGAACGCCGTCCAGCCGCCCACGATGAGCCCGGTGGCGATGATGGCTCCCGGCCGGCTGGTCGACTCGGCCCAGCGCGGGCGCAGCCGACCGAGGAAATCCTGCATCAAGAAGCGGCCGATGCGCGTCCCGGTGTCGATGGTGGTGAGAACGAAGAGCGCCTCGAACATGATGGCGAAGTGGTACCAGTACGACAGCAGCGTGTTCATGCCGGGAAGTCCCGAGAACACGCGGGCCATGCCGATGGCCAGCGACACCCCACCGCCGGTGCGCGCCACCACCACTTCGTCGGCCTGTTTCTGCAGGCGTCCCAGGTCCTTCACGTGGACGCCCAGGCGGAGGAAGTCGGCGTCGTCGAGCGAGGTGGCGCGCGCCTCTGCGGGGTCTGCGTTGTAGCCCAGCGCGGCGAGCGACCGGTTCGAGAGCGCCAGCGCCTTCGAGAGCTTCACGCGCTTGCCCGAGAGCTCGGCGGGTGATTGCCCGTCGCGCAGGCCGAGCAGCGCGCGATCGTGGGCATCGAGCACTACGCCCAGAGAAGCCAGCTCCGCCTCGCTGCGGGCCAGGCCGGCGCCCTTGGTGGCCTCGCTGGCGACCACCGCGATTTCCGGATCGGTGTTGATGGCCACGTAGTCTTCTTGCGGCATCACGCAGGCGGCGATGAGCGCGGTGATGCCCACCAGGCCCTCCATGAGCATCGCGCCGTAGCCGATGGGCCGGCAGTCGCGCTCCTTGTCGATCATCTTCGGCGTGGTGCCGCTGGCCACCAGCGCGTGGAAGCCGCTGATGGCGCCGCAGGCGATGGTGATGAAGATGAAGGGAAAGAGCGGCCCCTTCACGATGGGCCCGCCACCGTGAATGTACTGGGTCACGCCCGGCATCTGGATGGTGGGGTTCACGATGAGCACCCCGCCCACCAAGAGCGCGATGGTGCCGATCTTCATGTAGCTCGAGAGGTAGTCGCGCGGGCAAAGGAGCATCCACACCGGCAGCACACTCGCGACGAAGCCATAGCCGGCCATGGCCAGCGTGAGCACCTCGCGCGAGAGCTTGAGGTGCACCGCGAACGGGGAATCGCCGACCCATTTGCCCACCACCAAGGCGAGCAGGAGGAGCGCCACGCCCCCGATGGAGGCCTCACGAATGCCGCGGGCCGAGCCCTTGCGCACCTTCTGGATGTAGAGGCCCATGGCGAGCGCGATGGGGATCGACGAGCTCACGGTGAAGACGCCCCAGGCGCTTTCGGCCAACGCGCCGACGACTACGTTGCCGAGGCCGGCCAACGCAATGACCACGATGAACAGGATGGCGACCGCTGTGATGCCGCCGAGGGTGGGTCCGAGCTCTTCGCGGGCGATCTCCGCCAGCGAGCGACCACCGCGCCGAGTGCTGGCCACCAGGATGATGAAATCGTGGACAGCGCCGGCCATGACGACGCCGAAGAGGATCCAGAAGAACCCAGGGAAGAAGCCGAACTGCGCCGCCAGCACTGGTCCGATGAGGGGACCTGCGCCGGTGATGGCTGCAAAGTGATGCCCGAAGAGGACGAAGCGGTTGGTGGGGTGGAAGTTCTCGCCGTCCTCCAGCGTGTGGGCGGCGGTCTTCCGCTCGTCGTCCAGGCAGAGCACTTTGGCGGCCAGAAACGCCGAGTAATAGCGGTACGCGATGGCGAGCACCGCGAGCGCGCCGAGCATCCAATAGGCGGCTTTCATGAAGGGCTCGCAGCCTATCATGGGCCCTCCGCGCGCCGGCATCGTCCGGCCCATGACGCGACGCGGCTACCGGGCGATGTCGATCGCTGCGGCGATGCGCGCGGCCCAGGCTGCGTACGCAGGCGGACCCGGATGAAACCCGTCGATGGCCATGGCCGACGCATCGAGCGAGGCCGTGAAGTCCAGCGGCACGAAGGAAGCGGCGGATCGCTTGCTCACGTCGAGGGTTCGAGCACCGACGACGCTTGGCGCGTCGACCAGCTCCCGTCGGAGCTGGTGACCGCTCTGGTCCGTGGGATCGTCGGAATCCGTATCGCCGTCAGCCACCTGGAGGGCAAGCTCAAGCTGAGTCAGAACCGCAGCGAAGAGGACCGCGGGCGCGTGGCAGCAGCCGCGGTCTCGCGGGACTCAGAACGACCTAGCCATGTTGGCGCTCATGCCGATGTCCGGCGCGTAGCCACGTTTCCGCGCGCGCGCCCAGGCCCGCCTTGGTAGCCTCGAACCATGAAGTTCCGCGAAATGCCGGTGGCGCCGGGCGGTGAAGGGTTTCTGGGCCACAATGCCGCGTTCCGCAACGATCGCATGGGCACGTTGGCGCTGCTTACCCAGCGCAGCGAGCCGGTGTTGCGGCTCACGCTGCCGATGCCTGGCGTACAAGCCATGGCCGTGAACGATCCCGATACCGTGCAGGAAGTACTGGTGGAGAAGGCGAAGAGCTTCGGCAAGTCCGATATGCTCCGCTTCAGCCTGTACAACCTGGCCGGCGAGGGCCTGTTCACCTCCAACGGCGAGCTCTGGCGCAAGCAGCGCAAGCTGATGGCGGCGCTGTTCACGCCGAGGGCGCTGGAAGCCTATGCACCGGACATGGTGGCGTGTGCCAAGCGCACGGTCGCCGGCTGGGCCGACGGCCGCGAGCTCTCGCTGCACGCGGAGACCACTCGCCTCACCATGGGCATCGCCGGCAAAACCCTCTTCGACGCGGATACGTTCTCGGACGCCGACGAGATCGGCCACGCGCTCACGGTGGCGCTCGAGTGGACCGGATGGATCATGGGACGCCCGCTGGCCATCGGACACGTGACAGTTCGTCGCGCACTCGAAGGTCTTGCCGGGCGCTTCCAGGGCGCCGGAGCCCGCGGAAGGGTTCGCGGCGCCATCGAGGCAGCGATAGCCCGGCTCCACGGCCCGGTGGCGCTGCTCGGCAAGCGGGGCGGCGAGCTTGCGCGCGCCGTCGCGTTCCTCGACGACCATGTGCAGAAGATGATCGACGATCGCCGCCACGCCGGCACGCGCGGGCGCGCCGACTTGCTCAGCCGGCTCCTCGAGGCCCGTGACGAGGACGGCGCGGGGATGGACGACCGGCAAGTGCGCGACGAAGTGCTCACGCTGTTCGTCGCCGGGCACGAGACCACCGCGACCAGCCTTGCTTGGACCCTGTACTACGCGTGCCGCAACCCCGCGCTCTACGCAGCGCTGGAGCGCGAGGTCGACGCCGTGGGAGACAGCCCCACGGTCGCCGACTTGCCTCGGCTGGATCTTTGCCTCCGCGCCTTCAAGGAATCACTGCGCATCGCGCCGCCGGTGTACATCTTCGGGCGCGACAGCCGCGAGCGAGTGTCGGTGGCCGGGTACGATCTGACCCGGCGCACCAACCTGCTCATCTCCCCCTGGGCTCTGCATCATACACCGAGCATCTGGCCCGATCCGGAGCGCTTCGATCCCGATCGCTTCTTGCCTAGGAATGAAGCCGCGCGGCATCGGTATGCCTACTTGCCTTTCGGCGCCGGCCCGCGCGTGTGCCTTGGCAATCACTTCGGGTACATGGAAGCGCAGCTGGCGATGGCGGTGCTCCTGCGCACCTATCGCTTCGAGCTCCTGGGGGAAGAGGAGCCCGAGCCCTCGGCGACGCTCCGGCCGAAGCACGGCGTACGCGTGCGGGTGCGCCTCCGCGATCACGCGCGCGCCAGAGAGGGCGCCGCCATCCTCAACTAGTTCTCCTGGGCGAGCCTGCGCTGCGGAATCGGCGCACCTTCTCGAAGTCGCTCAGGAGTGTTACGCGGTTTTGAGAGCCGACTCGGCCTTTCGCGCCGCCTGCACCGCGGGGCGCTCGGCAACCCGCGCCAGGAACCCCGTTAGATTGGGAAACCCGGAGAGGTCGAGCTTCACCATCGCGGCCCAGCTGGTGACCGTGAAGAGATACGCATCCGCCACCGAGAAATCGTCGCCGAAGAGGAAGGGCTTGTCGGCCAGCGCCTGCTCCACCAGCGCGTAGCGCTTCTTCAGGTACGCTTCCTTCTCGGCGCGAACCTCCGGGCTGGTGCCCGGGTAAAATAGCGGGCTGAACGACTTGTGAATCTCCGAGTTGATGTAGCCGAGCATCTCCTGGAGCCGGTAGCGCGCCAGGGTGCCGTTGGCGGGTGCCAGCCGACGCTCCGGCACGAGGTCGGCAAGATACTGCACGATGGCAGGACCCTCGGTGAGGAGCTGCCCGTCGTCGAGCTCGAGCGCCGGCACGTATCCTTTGGGGTTGATGGCGGCGAAGTCCTTGCCTCCTGCGGTCACCTTGGTGCGAAGGTCGACCTTCTCCAGGGTGAGCGCGATGCCGGCCTCGCAGGCCGTGATGTGGGGCGAGAGCGAACAGGCGCCGGGCGCGACGTAGAGCTTCATGGAATCCTCCGTGACGATGATGGGACGACCAAGGTTGACTGGCCGCGAAGGAAGGTAACATCGAGTAACCAGAGTGCATCAAGTAACCTTTGGTTACTCGTGCCTTCTCGGTATCCAGGTGGTAACCTAGAACGCATGTCGCTACCTCGGCGAAAGAGCAAAGTCACGGCCCGACTCCCGGAGTGCCCTCTTTCGCTGTGCCTGGCCCTTCTCGCCGGTACGTGGACGGTCAACGTGGTCTGGTTCTTGAGTGGTGGGCCGCGGCGCTTCAGCGAGCTTCGTTCGGACATTCCAGCCATTTCCGCCAAGGTCCTGAGCGCGCGCCTGCGCGGCCTGGAGACCAAGGGCGTGTTGACGCGCAAGGTGGTGCCCTCAAAGCCGCCGTCGGTGGAGTACGCGCTCACAGACCTCGGCATGGAGCTCATGCCGGCCATCCAGTCCATCGCCGACGTAGCGGTACGCCTCAAGCGGCGCCGCCATCTGTTGGCGTCGTGACCATGCCGCCCACCGCCGCCCACCATGAGCGGCAAGCAGCGAGCCGCGCCCTCGGCATCGAAGCGGCTCAGGTCCGGGAGGGTCGCGCCCGGGCCCCGCTCCAGGCGATGCAGGAGCTCCCCACGCTCCGCGTCGAACGACGGCGGAAGGTCGAGCCCACCGGCAGCGCGCAAGAGGGTGGCCATCTCGTGAACGTGACGCAAGGATCGGAAGATGCGAAGCAGGCGGGCGGCGGCGGGGCGCTCGGGGTCCTGCAGCAGATATTCACGGCAGGCCTTCGGAACGTGAAATGACGTGTCACGTTCGCGGGGGCTATCCGGTCTTTGGGATCGCATGCGCATCTTCCTCCTCGGTTCCACGGGTCGCACCGGCGGCCACATTCTCGACGTCGCCCTCGCTCGGGGTCACGACGTCACTGCCTTCGTTCGCTCCCCATACAAGCTCGCAGCCCGGAGCGGCCTCACCATCGTCGCCGGCGATCCCAAGGATCCGCAGGCGCTGGAGGGAGCGATTGCCGGTCACGACGCGGTTCTCTCCTCCCTCGGGGCGCCGCCGCGGGAAGCCCTCCGACCG
Organism: Polyangiales bacterium; assembly: GCA_038210445.1. Taxonomy (GTDB): domain Bacteria; phylum Myxococcota_A; class Polyangia; order Polyangiales; family Polyangiaceae; genus JABFRG01. The sequence continues at coordinate 12,193 of JBBQWQ010000093.1, read as the reverse complement.
AGCACGCTCATGACCGACTTCGCCCGGAGCACGGTACGCGCGATGCAGGCGGCCGGCGTCCAGCGGCTCGGAATCGTATCGGCGGCGGTTCTCTTTCCGGGCAACGGGCTCGCCTACGCGTTGTCGGCCGTGTCGGCGTTTTCGGTGGCATGTTTTTCGTGAGCTATGTGATTCCTCTGGTCCGGGCGACTGCGCGGCGGCGGAGAGCGCCAGCAGGGCACTGACGGGGTGCGGCGCCGGTCTCTCACTCTCTCTTCTCGCGCGAGGCGACCCCGGGATGTCCCTGGCGAGGGCCAAAAACACCAGTTTCCTAGGCTTTCCTGGTCGGCGAGCCAAAGCGCGCGAGGTAGTCCTCCACCGCGCCCTCCAGGCCGACGTCGCGAGCTGCCTGCTCCGAAAGCAGCCACTTGTGCTCCAGCACCTGGCAGTAGATCTGCGCGGCATCGGCGTCGTCGCCAATGAGCGGTGAAAGGCGCGCGGTGGTCGCGGCGAAGCGCTGGCCTCGCCAGGCGTAGGCGGCCACCGTGAGCGGCACGCTCTGGTTGCGCTCGCGGCTCATCTCCGCGCGCATTTCGCGGATCTCGTTCAGCATCAGCTGCGCCTGGTGCTCTTCCACCGAAAGGCCGGTGAGGCCGTGGAGCTGATGCCGGTGGTAGTTGCGATCGGTGACCATCGTCCGGAGTCGGAGCCGCGAGCCCTCGGCCTCCGCCACCAGCTCCACCTCGGAGACCGTGAAGCCGAGCGCATTGAGCGACCGGATCCGCTCCTGCACCCGCCAGGTATCGCCCGGGGCCAGCACTTCTTCCCGCGTGACCTCGCGCCAGAGGCGCTCGTAGCGCTGGCAGATGAGCGCGCCGGTGCGAAAGGGATCAAGATCGCGGGTGGAGGCCCCACTCGCCTGAAGGTCCACCAGCTCGCCGGCCACGTTCTCTTCGAGGATGAGCAGGTCTTGCCGGCGTTGGCCCTCGCTGAGAGACGGGTGCACCTCCGACGTCTCGGCGTCCACCAGGTACGCTGCGAGCTCCCCGGCATCGCGCAGAAACAGGGTGTTGGAGAGGGAGCAGTCGCCCCAGTAGCAACCTGCCAGGTGCAGCCGTACCAGGAGGCCGGCCATCGCGTCGAGCAGGCGGTTCTGGTATCGCTCCAGGCCGTTGCCCCGGAACATCGTGCGAAACGGCAGTGAGCCATCGAGATACTCGGTGACGAGCGCCCCAGTAGGGCCATCGCCTTCGTCGGCGTCCCCGAGGACCGAGAGCCAACCCACCGCGCGCACCGCGGGAAGGCCGCGCTCCTCGGTCTGAAGCAGGGTCGCATACTCCTTCGCGGCAGCGGCGGCGGTGGTCAGCTTCACCGCAAAGATGCGCGGGTGGTAGGAGACGAACATCACCTCGTGCCGTGAAATGCCGCGCTCCAGCTCGAGTACGCGACCCGAGAGGGTCGGCCACTCGGCCACCGGATGGCCCCATGGAAGGTCGAGAAAATCGGGAGCGCCGGCGCGGAGCTGGGCTTTGAGGACGGGCACTCTCACGCAACGCAGTATGCCTCGTGGCGGGGGTCTCCTGCCACTGGCGCGATGCGGCGCGCCCCTTGGCTTAGAACGGCTCTGCCGCACCGTATCACCGCGCGCAGCCGAGGTTACTTTCGGTCGCTCGCATCCTTCGCCGGCTCGGCGTCGGTCTTTCCGGTATTCGAGGCGCCGCCGTCGGCAGGGGAAGGCGCGCCATCGCGGAGCTCGCGGAGCTTTCGCTGCTGCGACCCGGTGAGAAGATTCTTCACGCGCACCAGCATGGCCAGGTGCGAAGCCTTTACGCGGTTCTCGCGTTCCATCACGCGCGATGCCGCGTCGGCGCTTGCCCGTTCATCCACGTGCTCGCCGTCCAGCACCTTCACGAGCTTCTCTTTTTCGCCCTGGAGGTCCCACTGGAGTCGCAGCACATCGGTTTGGCCCTTCTGGACTTCACGGAGGATCGCGTCTCGTTGCGCGGTGTCGATGCCGAGCTCGCCCTGGTGGTCCATGACCAGCTCCGGGGGAAAGAGGCGACTTTCGATGGCGCCGAGGGGCTCGCGCGCGCCCGGTGCCTCCCGCAGCGCAGTGCTCATCCGCGGCGGCGAGAGGCCCACGCCGCCGTCGTCTGCAACGGAGTCTCCTGGTAGCGCGCCCGAACGCGAGCGCGAACACGCCGAGGCCGCAAGTAATAGCAAGAAGGCCGAGAGGAGGAGGCGAGAGCTCATTGGACGGGTCCTCGGGTAGGGTCGGAGTCGAAGTCTGGAACGCGCGCCAGAAATGCGCGCCCGCTGCCGGAAAAGGAGAACGTGTCGTCGAGCAAGAAGTCGAGCGGTAGCGGCTCGGGCATCGAGGTCTCTGGCGCCGAGAGTGCGGTCGCTCGGCGCGCGGAAGCAACGACGACCGCGGTACTCGTCGGTCGGTCGTGTGTGGGCGGGGCGCAGACGGCTACGAAAACCGCTGCAGCGGCCATCAGCGCGACGATCGGAGAGGCAACGAGGAGCGGACGCACCGGCCGGCGCGCGGGCGGCCTCCGCAAAGCTTCGAAGGAGGGCACCCTCCGAGCATCGGCGGCGCGCAGGCTAGCAAAGGCGCGGCGGATACGTTCGTCGTCGGGTTCGCTCATGAAATACCTCGCTGACTGAGGAGCTCGTGCAAGCGCGCCTTGCCTCGCTCGTAGTGTCGGCTGGCCGCCCCCGCGGAGACGCCCATGACCTCGGCCGCATCGCGGACGGTGAGGTTCTCGTAGAACACCAGGTGTAGGATCTCCCGCTGCCGTGGGGCGAGCTCGGCGAGTGCGCGTTCGATGGCGCTCGCGCGTTCGCGTTCGGCCACCGACTCACTCGGCGTCGGCCCCTCGGCCGCGGTCGATTCACCGGCATCGGCCACCGGAGCACCGCGAAACCATCGGAGCGAAAGGAGTCGGCGGCTCTCCTGTGCCGTGAGGCGAATGACGCCGAACAGCCAGGTGCGAAGCGTGGAGCGGCCCTCGAACCTGGCGCGACCAGAGAACACCTTGAAGTAGGCTTGCTGGAGCACTTCGGCCGCTTGCTCGCGATCGCGGCCGCAGCAAACCATGGCCCAGCCGAAGCTCTGGGGGTGCAGCATCGCGATATCGTCGTCGAAGGTGCTCAGGGGAGGATTTGCGCAGCGGAAGGGCGGCGTCGAAGGTCGCACCTCGCCGACGGAGGGTCAATTTTCGCGGGTCGCGGCGGCCAGGCGCTTGTGTTGCGCGCGGCGACGAAAGACCACGACGACGGCGAAGGCGAGGAGCGCGATCGGCAGCAGCGTGGGCGCTACGGCCACCAAGGCCATGGCCAGGTAGACGGCGCACGCCGCAGCGCCGCGCAGGCCCGCTGCGGCTGCACGCCCGATACTCTGCCCCGGCGTGCGCCAGGCGTCGATGCTTCGCATTCCCAGGGACACGTGGACGGTAGCGAGGGCAATGCTCCCGTCGACCGCCCGCTCCTGCGCGTCCAGTCGTTCAATGTTCTCGCGAATGCGCGCCAGCTCTTTCTCGGCTTCGATGGTCTCGCCCAGCGTCGACGCCTTCGTCGACATGAGCTCGAGGATGCGCTTCTCCTGCGCCCGCGCGTTGCCGAGCCGCGCCTTGACGTCGGCGCGTTGCTCGGTCACGTCCTCCGCGCGCTCGCTGTAGCTCACGGTCTCTCCGGCCGCCGCCACCGTCGCCAGGAACGCCGGTAGGGAAGTTGCCGGAACCCGCAGATCAAGCTGCGAGATGCGCGAGGCGTCGGCGCCAGAGATGTGTGCATCTGCCACGTAGCCGCCGGCTCGCTCCGCCGCTTCGCGTAGAGTCTTGGTGCTGACCTCCACTTCGCGAACGGTCAAGGTGGTGCTCACCGTGATGGCGCGGTCTCGCTTGCCCGTGACGACAGCGCCCGATGCCTCCGCTGCGGACGACGACGTCGCCGCCGCGTCATGGGAGCGGTTCGCGCAGCCACTTCCGAGCGCGAGAAGAAGAACGAGGAACAGGACCGACCAGAGGAAAGGGTTGCGCTTCATGGGGATGGGTGTCCGCGACGACCCCTGCCGTATGACGCGACCGTTCGGATTTCTTAGAAACCACGCAACAGCCCGAAGTTGCGCTTCTATTCAGGCGCGGCGCGGGGCGCGCGTTTCTCTTTCTCCAGCGCGTCCGTCCGGGCCGGGGCCCCAGCGGCCCCCCGGTTTGCTTCGCCGGCCTCGCGGCGGCGATTCACAGATTTTCAACTGTCGATTTCTCGCAGCGCCGGCCTGGCGGCCGGCCTCGGCGGCGGAATCGTGCGCAGTCTTGCGCCGTCGGTTTGGGCCGACGGGGCGTAACCTTTGCGAAACTGATGGGTCGTCAGCTTCGGCTCCCCGGCGGCGCTTCGTCGGCGCCGACCGGGGAGAGTGGTGTCAACCTGGCGCGTCGAGACGCGTCGTGCTCACTCCCCACATGTCCCCGAGCGCTATGCGTCTCGACACACCGCAGCGTTGCGTCCGCCCCGAGCGTAGGCGCACGAGCATGCCGGTGAAGGCACCCCCTACGCTTTCCAGACCTCGACACGGCGCTGCGGTATATGCCAGATCTCGACCGCTCTCCCCGGTGCAGCACCCGGGCGCCCCATTGCGCCCGGCCTCTTGAGCTGCCCTCGTGAATCGCGGTCCTCCTCGTTACATCGCGAATGCTCCTTTCGTTGCGGGTACCGCGGCGAGAACGACGGCGCGCTCGCCCTCCTCTCCGCATTCCGCCGTCGAGCACCGCGCGTGCCAGCGCCCCACGCCCGCACCTTTCCGCAACTTGGGTCTCGTCGCCCGGTGGCCGAGACGCTTCTCGCCTGCCCCTGGCCACCGACCTATCGTCCGTACATCACGTCGGTGCGCATCGCATACTTGATCCCCCGCGTAACCTCGCGCCCCTCGTGTCGCAGCTTGTGCTGGAAGATGGCCACGCGCCCGGTTCGCGGCACGACGGTCTCTTCCAGCTGCTCCTGAAACCGCGTCTCGCCCCCGACGAACCCGTCGTTGAAGTACGCCAGCACGGTGTGCAGCGAAATCTCGTCGTCGCTCGGCCGGTACCAGTGGTCCATGTGCGGCGAGAAGCGCTGCCCGGCGCGATACCGATAGAAGCGGAGGCGCTCGTTGAGGCGCAGCAGTCGCAGCTGCCCCATCCGCTCCGGAAGATGGGACCGCAGGCGTCCGAACAGCTCGTGGGCGAACGCGGGGTCGTCGCGCATGACCCGATCCTGGTCTCGATAGAGCGGGTTGTTCGTGGCCAGCGTGGGCGCGTCGGCTTCGATGCGCGTCACCAGAGCTGCACACTCCTCGGGGCTGTACACGTCATCGACCCACCAGAGCAGTCGCTCGTCCTCGAAGCGCATCGGTACGTCGACGGGACCCGGCGAACCCATTCTCCTATTGTGCCCCCGGTCCGCCGCTCTCGGTAGCAAAACCGCTGTGGCGGTCAGCGCACGACGTGAAAGTTGAACTCGCCCGTCTTGAGCACACCGTACAGCCTCACCCACAGCGGGAGCATCTGCTCGGTGCCGCGCGCGGTGGAAATGTCACCGAGATCGATGATGTTCCGTGAGCGCCAGCCGAACCACTCCGTCAGGAACGACTTCACCCGGGTCTTGGCGGCTTCGTCGTTGCCGCTCACAAAAACGTCGTGCTCGCCTGGCAATCGCCCGGGATTCACCATGAGCTCACAGTTCATGGTGTTGAGCGTCTTGACCACCTTGAGGCGGGGGAAAGCTCGCTGAATTTGCTCGCCCAGCGAGTCGTCGTTGCACACGAGCAGGGTGGGAGGAGCGCCCTTGGAAAAGTCGAGCGGGTTGGCGATGTCGAGCAGCACCTTGTCGCCCAGCGCGGCCTCACCGGCCAGCGCCAGCGCGCCCAGCGATCCTCCGCCGTTCGTGGCGTTGATGATGACTTCGCCGAAAGTGGCAGCCTCTTCGTAGGTACCGACGCGAATGTCGCCGTGCGACTCGTACCAGACACCGAAGGGCGTTCCCCACCCCTCCTTGGCCTTCTTCTGCTTGCTCGCCGCAGGGTCTCGGGTGCCGATCACCACGGCGTGCTTCTTCTCGGTGAGCGCTTGCGCGATGACCTGACCTACGACGCCGGTTCCGAAGACTGCGATGTTCATGGGGATGCCTCTCGGGCAAAAGGTATCCGCAAACGCCAGCGACTCAACGGTCAGTTCCATTGCTTCATCGTCAACTTTTGGTTGATGATAGCCCATGGACCTCTTTCGCGGGACGCAGGCCTTCGTAGCGGTCGCCGAGACCGGCAGCTTCCGCAAGGCCGCCTCCCAGCTCGGCGTCACCGCCGCCGCCGTCAGCAAGGCGGTGCTGGTGCTGGAGCGCGACACCGGCGCGCGCCTCTTCAACCGCACCTCGCGCCACGTAGAGCTCACGTCCGATGGCCGCGCCTACTACGAGCGATGCCGCGAAGCCCTGGCTCAGGTGCAAGCCGGTCGCGATCTCCTGAGTGCCTCGCGCAAGCGCCCGCACGGCAAGCTCACCGTCTCCACCTCGTACGTCGTCGCGGGCTACGTGCTCTCGATGGCCACCGACTGGCTCTCCGACCACCCGGAGGTGGAGCTGGAGCTCCGCGGCTCCGACCAGCTCTCGCGCTTGAACCGGGAAGATATCGACATCGGAATCCGCGTCGGGCCGGTGAGCGACGACGATCTCGTGGCGCGGGAGCTGCGGCAGACGCAGTGGGTCACGGTGGGCTCTCCCTCGTACATCGCCCGCCGCGGCGAGCCGAAGCGGCCCGAAGATCTCGCCCGCCACGAGTGCGTGCGCTTCGTCATGCCGCGCGGCGATCTCCACGCCTGGACCTTCGCCACGGGTCCGGCGCCGCTGGCAGCCCCCGCCCACCGACGGCTGGTGGTCGACAATGGCGCCTGGCTCCTCGACGCTGCGCTGCTCGGCGCGGGCTTGTGCCAGGTCCCTGACTTCATGGCCGCGCAGCTCCTGCGCGAAGGGCGTCTCCTCGAGGTGTTGGCGCCGCTGCGAGCCAGCGGGCCCACCATCTGGGCTGTATTTCTCCCGGCCCGCCGCAACGTGCCCAAGGTGAAGAGCTTCGTCGCGCACCTCCAAGCGCGCTTTGCCAAGGCGTAGCTCGGCGGCCTTTTTCCTTGGCGCCCGAAGGAAAACTACATGCATACCGCAACCATGGTGCACGCGAGGTGGATCGTCGCGCCGGCATTTCCCCACGCCGCGCCTCGCACGTCAGCACCTCGCCCGGTGTTTCTTCGCCTCTGCGCACTTGGGCTCTGCTGGCACGAGACTCGCTTCAGCCGCGCTCGCGCACGCACGCGCACCGAGGAGTGGAAATGCATCGCGTAGCTGCACAAGGCCTGACCCTGATGTTGATGGTGTCGTCCGCCGGCGCGCTGGTGACGAGTTGTGGAGGCCCGGGCAGCGGCTTCGGCGACGAGCGTCCGCCAGGAGCCTCGGGCGATGGTGGACCGCCACTTTTCGCCGACGCCGATCCGGGTCCGGGGGGGCTCATCACCTCGTGCGCCGAAGCCGAGGCCGCCAAGAGCACCATGGGCTGCGAGTTCTACGCGCTCGCGCCGGATGCCATCACGCTGAGCCGAGGCGGATGCTACGCCGTGGTCCTGGTCAACACCGCCAACGCGCCCGCCACCATCGAGGTTGCACGCGGCGGCGCGCCGCTCCCACCGGCCCTCGCCTCGTACGCCATGATTCCCCGCGGCACCGGCACCGCCCTTCGCTACGAGCCGCTCGCCGGGCCGCTCGGGCCTGGGCAGGTCGCGCTCCTCTTCCTCAACAAGAGCGGGGGTCTCTCCACCGCCTGCCCCGCAGGCATCACGCCGGCCACCACCGACCCAGCATCGGTGGTGGGAACCGGGCGCGGCCAGGCGTTCAAGGTACGAACCTCGTCGCCGGTGGTGGCCTACGACGTCTTCCCCTACGGCGGTGGTTCGAGCGCGGTGACCAGCGCCACGCTCCTCCTCCCCACCAGCACCTGGGAAACGAACTACGTTGCCATGAACGCCTACCGCAAGAGCCGGGTGGTCGCCGAGGACCAACCGTACCTCGCTATCGTGGCCAAGGAAGACGGCACCACGGTCACCGTGAACCCCGTGGCCAACATCGCCGGAAGCAGCACCGTCGCCAGCGGCGCCGCAGGCAAGCCGGTGCGCTACGGTCTCGGTCGCGGCGAAGTTCTCCAGTTGGGCCAAGACGCGGAGCTCACCGGCAGCGCCATCGAGGCCGACAAGCCCATCGGCGTTTGGGGCGGCTCCACCTGCGCCAGCATCGACGCCGACCAGGGAAGCGCCTGCGACGCCGCGCACCAGCAAATTCCCCCGGTTCGCGCGATGGGTGCAGAGTACACAGCTGTGCGGTACCGCAATCGCTTCGACGGTAAGGAGGAGAGCCCGCCCTGGCGAATCGTGGGCGCGGTCGAAGGCACCACCCTCCGCTACGAGCCCGCAGCGCCGTCCGGCGCCCCCAGCACCATCGGCTTCGGGCAAGTCGCGGAGTTCCGATCCCCCGGCCCCTTCGTGGTCAAGAGCCAGGACGCGCAGCATCCGTTCTACATGTCTGCGCACATGACCGGGTGGGGCGAGGTTTCCACCGGCACCGACCACCGCGGCGACCCTGAGTTCGTCAACGTCCTACCGGCCGCCCAGTTCCTCAAGTCGTATGTATTCTTCACGGATCCGACCTACCCCGAGACCAACCTGGTGCTGGTGCGCGCGCGTACGGAAGGAGCGTTTAAGGACGTGCGCCTCGACTGCGCCGGGGTGATCGGCGGCTTCCAGGCACTCGGCAGCGGCGGACAGTACGAGTACGCGCGCGTGGATCTCTCACGCGGCAACTTCGAGCCGCAGGGCGCCTGCGACAACGGACGCCACGAAATCGAGAGCGAAGGCCTCTTCGGCCTCACGGTCTGGGGTTGGGGCAGCGCGGCCTCCGGCGGCAGCTTCGGCGCCCCCGGCTTTAGTCAGGCGGTGAGCTACGCCTACCCCGCCGGCGGCAGCCTCAAGCCCATCAACGACGTCGTGGTGCCCACCGGCCCGCGCTGACGTCGCGCGCCAGAGGCCCCGACCGAGCGCGGCCATCCCCCCGGATGCCTTGACGAAAGGTCGTCGCTACGGTTCCCTGACGCGGTGTCTTCCGCTTTACCTGGCCCCTTCGGGCTGCCGCTGGTTCTACGGCGAAAGATGCGCGCCCGATTCGGGTGTATCGTGCAGCTTCACTGCGGCAGGGAGACCGAAGCGACGGGCAAGCCTGCGTGCGGGGAACGCTACGCCATCGCCGCGTGGCGTGATGGTCGCCGCGGTGAGCCCGCGACCCGCGGGTGGGCGCGTGCTGCGGTTGCCGAGCACCACCTGAGCACTGGGAAACGACGGGAATGGTTCGAACTCACTCCCTAGCGCTAGGGTCCACCTTCGCCGAGCGCTTCTTGGTCGAGGGCCTCTCCGGCCAAGGCGGCATGGGCGCCATCTACGAGGCCCGAGACCTCCGCTCGGGCGATCGCATCGCGTTGAAGCTGGCGCTCGCAGGCACCGACGCGGCGCGCTTCCTTCAGGAAGCGGAGCTGTTGGAGCGTTTCACCCACCCTTGTTTGGTGCGCCACGTGGCGCATGGCGTCGAGGGCGGAACGCCGTACCTGGCGATGCAGTGGCTCGACGGCAAGACCTTCACCGACACCCTCACCCGCGGAGCGGTAGACGTCGCCGGCAGCCTCACCGTCGTTCGGCGCATCGCCTCCGCGCTCACGGTCCTCCACGCAGGCGGCGTGGTGCACCGCGACGTGAAGCCCGACAACATCCTGCTCCTGGACGGCGAGCCCGAGCGCGCCATGTTGCTCGACCTGGGCGTCGCACGCACGCTGCTCCGCACCCGCGCGCTCACCGGCTCCAACGCGGTCATCGGCACCGTGGGCTACATGGCGCCGGAGCAGGCCACCGGGAGCACGGCGGTCGACGCCCGCGCCGACGTCTTCGCCCTCGGCTGCGTACTCTTCGAAGCGCTCACCGGCAGGCCGGCGTTCGAGGGTCGCACCGCGGTCGCGGTACTGGCCAAGTTACTCATGGAGTCGGCGCCCCATGTGCGCACGCTGCGACCCGAAATTCCGGACGATCTCGACGCGCTCGTAGCCCACATGTTGGCCAAGCCCGCCGCCGAGCGACCGGCCGATGCCATGGCGGTGCTCCGCCGGCTCGATGGCCTCGCCTCACTCGGCTGCGTCAACATGCCTGCGGCCAAGACCATCGTTCGCCGGGCCATGACCACTGGCGAGCAGCGTCTGGCCTGCGTCCTTTTGGTGCAGTCGCCGGTCACCACCGTGGTGGCCGACCAAGACGACACACAGCGGTGGGTGGGTATCGACGGCATCGACGACATTGCGCGGCGCTTTCAGGCGGTCGCAACCTCGCTGGCCGGCGGCGCCATTCTGGTGACCGTCGGCGGCTCGGGGGTTGCCACCGACCGCGCCGCCAACGCCGCCGACTGCGCGCTCGCGCTACGCGAGGCACTGAGCGGTTCGCGTATCGCCATCGCCACCGGCATGGTGAAGGACGGCCCGGTCATGATAGGCCCCGTCATCGATCGCGCCGCCGAGCTGGTGCAAGCCCGCGGACCGGCGGGGATTCGCCTGGACGAGGTCACCGAGCGCCTGCTCGACGCGCGCTTCGAGCTCGGCAAGGCCGATGGGCTCTCGACCTTGGTGGGGCGGGCGTCGTCGTCGTACGGGGCGCGCACCCTGCTGGGGCGCCCCACGCCCTTCGTGGGGCGCGAGCGCGAGATGGCCCACCTCGTCGCCACCGTGGCGCAGACGACGAGCGACGCTGCCGCCAGGCTGGTGGTGGTGGTTGCGCCGCCCGGCACGGGAAAGTCACGGCTCCGCAACGAGCTGGCGGAGCGTGTGCGCCGCGAGGGCACCGCGAGCATCGTCAGCGGCCGCGCCGAGCCGGTGCGCACGCCGTTCGCCCTCGGACGGCTGCTGCTCCGCGAGCGGCTGCCGAAGGAAGCGGGCTACGACGATCTCTTCGCGCACGTGAAGACCCTGCCGGCGCTCGCGCGCACACCCCAGGCCGCTGAATTCCTGGGTGAGCTGGCGGGCCTCCCCTCGCCGCGTGCGCCCTCGGTCGCGTTGCGAGCAGCCCGCGCCGATGGCGAGCTCATGGCCAGCTGGACGGCGCGCTGCTTCGTCGAGTGGCTGGGCGCGCTGGCGAGCGCACAGCCCACGCTGGTTCTGGTGGAAGATCTGCACTGGGCCGATGCCCCGAGCGCAGAACATCTCCTCGAAGCGCTCGAGAAGCACGCCGACAAGCCGCTCCTGGTGGTGGCCTTCGCGCGCCCCGAGGTGCACGAGGTCTTTCCGGAGCTCGCGCGGTCGGCGTTGTACGAAGAGCTTCCCCTATCGCCCCTGGGGAAGCGCGCCAGCGAGCGGCTCGCCGAGGCCGTGCTGGGAAGCGCGAGCACCCCTTCGGTGGTCGCGCGCATCGTGGAGCGCGCGGGCGGCAACGCGTTCTTCCTGGAAGAGCTGCTCCGCTTCGTCGCCTTGCGTAGCAAGGGCGCGCTGCCCGATACCGTGCTCGCCATGCTTCATTCGCGCATCGATCAGCTGGAGCCCGACACACGGCACGTCTTGCGGGCCGCCGCCATCCTTGGCGAACGGGTCCACGCGGACACCGTTACCCACCTCATCGGAAGGGGTGAGGGCGAGGCCGACGGCCACCTCGAAGAACTGGTGCGGCGCGACATGCTCGAACCGATGCGCGGGCGCCCGCGGGTCTTCGCCTTTCGCCACGCGCTCTTTCGCGAGGCCGCCTATGCCACGCTCACCGAGGCTGACCGTCGCCTCGGCCACCGGCTGGCCGCCGACCGTCTGGAGGCGGAGGCCGATCCCGATCCGTTCCTTCTGGCCGACCATCTGGACCACGCCGAGGAGCACGCTCGCTGCGTCACCTGGTCGCTCCGCGCGGCGCGCATCGCCCTCGAGCGCGACGACGCAGGCGCAGTCTTGCGCCTGTGCGCGCGGGCCGTCGAGCTGGGTGCCGAGGGCGAAGAGCGGGGCGAGCTTCGGGCCGTCGAATCGGTAGCTGCATTCTACAGCGATGATCCAGAGCGCGCCCACGCCGCCGCGGCCGAAGCCCTACGGCTCTGCCCGGAGACCAGCGAAAGCTGGGTGCTCGCCTGCGGTCCCTCGGCCTAC
>JBBQWQ010000092.1:0-21032 GCA_038210445.1 Polyangiales bacterium | reverse complement strand
GCGCGCCGAACGTGGTCTCCGGGTGCTCTACAGCGCGCATTTTCTACATTAAGTTCGGGCACGTGCGCACACGTACCCCGTGCGGCGCGCGGGCCGCCGGGGCGCGCCCGGCGCCCGGAGCGAGACCACGCCCGCCGCGATCGTCACGAAGATGGCCGGGCGTCAGCTCGACGCGCTCTACCCGCGCACGCCGCGCACCCGCGGTGAAGCGGTGCTCGACGTCACCGATCTCGTCGGCGACGACAAGCCGCGATGCGCGTCGTTGACGCTGCATCGCGGCGAGGTGCTGGGCATCGCCGGCCTCGTCGGCGCCGGCCGCACCGAGCTCCTGCGCGCGCTCTTCGGCCTCGATCGGATCCGCAGCGGCACGGTGCGCCTCAAGGCCTACGTGGGCCCCGCCTCGCCAGCGCAGCGCCTCGCGCAGGGCATGGATCTGCTCAGCGAAGATCGCAAAGGCGAGGGCCTCGCGGGCGCCCTGTCGATCGCCGACAACCTCACGCTCTCGGATCTCCCGCGCTTCGTCACCAGCGCCTGGCAGCGCGCCGCGACGTCGCGGTGGATCGAAGCCCTCGGGATCCGCAGCCGCGATCCTCTCCAGCCCATCTCGGATCTCTCCGGTGGCAACCAGCAGAAGGTCGCCCTCGCGCGCCTGCTCCACCACGACGCCGACGTCTTCCTCCTCGACGAGCCCACGCGCGGGATCGACGTCGGCGCCAAGGCCCAGATCTACGAGATGATCGACCGTGAAGCCGCGAAAGGTAAGGCGATTTTGATGGTGTCGAGCTACCTCCCCGAGCTCCTCGGCGTCTGTGATCGCGTCGCCGTGATGCGCCGCGGCCGCCTCGGTCCCGCGCGGCCCGTCGCGTCGCTCACCGAGCACGACATCTTGCTGGAGGCCACCGCCGGATGAGCGACGACACCGCGACGACGAAGCCCGACAAAGGCCGCGCACGGCGCGCGTGGTCCACGCTCTCGCGCAACCCGTGGCTCGGCCCGCTGATCGCGCTGACGCTCGTTTACCTGCTGTTCGTGATCCTGGTGCCCGACACGTTTGCGCGCCCCATCAACCTCGTCACGATGGCCCGCCAGACGGTCGCGCTCGGCCTCTGCTCGGTCGGGATGACGCTGGTGGTGATCCTCGGCGGGATCGATCTCTCGGTCGGATCCGCGGTCGCGCTGACGACGGTGGTGATCGCCTCGCTGCTCAAGAGCGGCGCGGGCCCGCTCACCGCAGCCCTGGGCGGCGTCGTCGTCGCGGCGCTCACGGGCTTCGTCAATGGCACGCTGATAACGGGCCTCCGCGTCACGCCGTTCATCATCACCCTCGGCGCGATGCGCATCCTCCGCGGCGCCGCGAAAGGCCTCGCGCACGAGCAGAAGATTGACGTCGACGCCCACGGCCTCGACGCCCTCGTCGCCGTGCTCCCGCCCGATCGCCAGTGGATGCTCTTCCCGCCGGGCGTCTGGCTGCTGATCCTCACAGCCCTGCTCGCCGCCGCGATGCTGCGGTGGACCCGCCTCGGCCGCCACATCTTCGCCATCGGCTCCAGCGAGGCGACAGCGCGCCTCTGCGGCATCGAGGTCGGCCGCGTGAAGATCCTCGTCTACACCCTCGCCGCGGCCCTGACCGGCCTCGCGGGCGTCATCGAGTTTGGCACCCTCACCGTCGGCGATCCCACCGACTCCGCCGGCCTCGAGCTCGAGGTCATCGCCTCCGTCGTCATCGGCGGAGGCTCCCTCGCGGGCGGCTCGGGATCCATCCTGGGAGCGTTGATTGGAGGATTCCTGATGACCGTCATCAAGACCGGCTGCGTCCACGTCGGCTTGCCCAGCTGGGTGCAAGATCTGGTGACCGGCGGCATCATCGTCACCGCCGTCGTGGTCGACAGAGCGCGTAGCCGCCGGGCCTGATCAGCGAGCCCCGAGGATGCGCACCTTGAAGCCCAGCTCCTGCGAGAGGGCGACCATCTCGTCAAAGATGTCGCCATAGGCCACCGCGACGTGGTTCGACAGGTAGTGAGCCATCAGCGTCTCCTGCGATATCCCCATGTCGGCCGCCATGAACGGCCACTCGCGCGTCGTCCCTTGCCACCACGCCTCGCGCACGTCGGGAGGGAGCTTGACGACATCGCCCTTGCCGATATCCATCCACAGCACACCGGCCTTGATGTACGCGCGGGCCCACGTCATCTTGCCAGGCAGGCTCTCACCGGCGAACGTGCCACCGGGGGTGGGGAAGTAGAGCGACGGCTGGCGGTACGAGTGAACGCCCTTCAGCGTGTCGGGATCGTGGTTGAAGGCGTACGCGCCGCACGATCCCGAGTTGAGCAGCACCCACAGGAAGCGCCCGTCGTGCTCGGCGCCCCAGCGCACGTCGTGGAACATCACCGCCTGATGCAGCCCCTTCTCTTTCAAGAGCCGCTTCATCAGCTCCATCGGCACCACGTTGCCCTGATCGGCCTCGGTGGCGCAGGCGATGGTGTCCCCGTCCGTCTCCGGGCGGCACACCGAGTTGAAGAGCCCCTCGGCCAGATCCGACGGCGGGCGCAGCGGAATGAGCCCCAGCTGGTACTGCCAGCCCAGGCAGTCGGCCTTGAACTCCTCCATCAGATCTTTCACCACCAGGTAGTCGCGAAGCTGCTCGCGGGTGGCGTTCTCGTCGAAGTCCTCGGCATCCTTTTCGCCCCAGTGAAAGGTGACGCCGCGATCCTTCACGAAGCGGAGCGCATCGTCGATGCGCGATGCCGCGATGCGCGGGCCGCGGTCCAGGATCCACGCTTGGTCGACCTTGTGCTCGGTGAAGGCGTGCTGGGTGAGCAGCCGTGGCCCGAAGTACCCGTTGGTCATGCCCATCGACGTGTCGCCCAGCATGAGCAAAAGCGCGCGCCGTTGGCGAAAGCCCTCGGCGACCTTGGCGGCAATGGCAGCCGCCGCCGGCGCCACCGGCCCTGGCGCGTGAATCTGCGCGGTGTCGTAAGCGATCGCGCCTTTGGTGCACCATGCATCCAAGTTGGCCATGAACGCTTCGTCGGCGGTGAAGTCCTCCGACGAGGTCCAGGCGCGCGAGAACGGCCTCCCCAACATCTCAAGGCAGGCGCCGGTGTTGAGCAAGCCCACCAAGCCCGGCCATTTGCCGGAAAAGTTGCTGGCGAGCAGCAGCGGGCTCTTCTTGCCCACCACCCCGTCGGTGGTGTGCGGGCCATAGAACCAGTGGGCGCACACCCCGACCATCGGGTCGTCGATGGGGCCGAGCTTCTCGATGGCCAGGTGCGGCTTGTCGAGAAAGCCCTCCACCCGGTACGTGAGCCGGCCGAGCTTTTTGAACGCCCGCTCCAGCTGGACCGTCGCCTCGGTCACGTTGGGCAGCGCCAGCTCGTTGGGCTTGGCCCGCGCATCACCCGGCCAAAAGAGCGCAATCTTCTCCATCGCGATCACCTCGTGGCCGGGGAGCGTACCTCGTTTCCGCGTGCGTCGTCAGATGGACAGCGACGCGAACTGCCGCTCCACCAGGCGGCGGTAGAGGCCTTCTTCGGCGACCAGCGCGTCGTGGGTGCCGCTCTGCACAATCTTCCCGTGCTCCAGTACCACCACCCGGTCGGCGTTCTTCACGCTCGAGAGGCGATGGGCAATGACCAGCGTGGTGCGCCCTTTCATGAGGCGCTCCAGGGCTTCGCGCACCTGGTGCTCGCTCTCGGCGTCGAGGGCGCTGGTGGCCTCGTCGAGCACCAGCACCTTGGGGTCCTTCAGCACCGCGCGGGCGATGGCTACGCGCTGCTTCTGCCCGCCCGAGAGCTGCACCCCGCGCTCGCCCACCAGGGTGGCGTAGCCTTCGGGGAACGCGGCGATGAAGTCGTGGGCGTTGGCGAGGCGAGCCGCGCGCTCCACGGCCTCGTCGGTGGCGCCCGGGTTGCCGTAGCGAATGTTGTCGCCGATGCTGGTGGAGAAGAGCAAGGGCTCCTGCGCCACCACGCCGATCTGCGTGCGCAGCCACTCGGGATCGAGATCGCGGAGCGAGCGCCCCTCGAGCGTCACTTCGCCGCCATCGGGATCGTAAAGGCGGTAGAGCAGCGAAGACACGGTAGACTTGCCGGCCCCCGAAGGCCCCACCAGGGCCACTACCTCGCCGGGCAAGAGCTCGAGCGAGAAGTCCGCCAGCACCTTCACGTCGGGCCGCGCGGGGTACGCAAAGCCCACGTGCTCCCAGCGCACCAGGCCATTGACAGTGTCGAGGCGCGCACCGCCCGCGGCGATGGTCGGCACACGGTCGAGCAGCTCGAACACCCGCTCGGAGGCGCCGGTCGCGCGGTTGAAGTCGGCCCACAGGTCCGAGAGCGATCCCAGCGAGAAGGCCACGATGAGGGTGTAGACAAGGAACGAGGTGAGCGCGCCGACGCTCATCTGGTGGCGCACCACCAGGCGACCGCCGTACCAGAACACCGCGGCGCCGGCGAAATAGGCCGCAAACGAGGCGGTGCCGAAGAAGGTGGCCGCCAGCCGGATGCGGCGAAACGCCAGGCTCAGCGACTCTTCGACGGCGACGCGAAAGCGCCCCACTTCCACCCGCTCGGCGGCGAACGAGCGCACCGTGCGAATGCCCGAGAGGGCCTCCTCGGCGATGGCGGTCGACTTGGCGAGGGAGTCTTGCACGTCACGCGAGAGCTTTCGCACCTTGCGCCCGTAGCGCATGGCGGCAATCGCCACCGGCGGCACGATGAGCAGCATGAGGCCGGTGAGGCGCGGCGAGGTGTAGAAGAGCAGCGTGAGGCCGCCGAGAATTGCCGCGGCGTTGCGCAGGCCCATGGAGATGTTCACCGACACCGCGTTCTGCAAAACGGTCGTGTCGGAGGCCAGGCGGTTGGTCAGATCACCGGTCTTCTGCCCGTCGAAAAAGGCGATTTCCTGGGTCATCAAGCTCTCGAAGAGCGCCTCGCGCAGGCGCGCCACAACCCGCTCGCCGGCCCGGGTGAAGGCCACGTAGCGAAGCGCGCCCGAGGCGCCCTGCACCAAGAACACCGCCACCATCACCAGCGCGACGCGATCGATCTTGCCGGTGGACCCTCCCTGGAGCGCCTCGTCGATGATGAAGCGAATGCCCTGAGGAAACACCAGGCCGCTGATGCTGCTGAGGATGAGGAAGAAGGTGCCGGCCACCAGGTTGCCCCACTCGGGCCGGGCCAGGCTCAGCAATCGGGCCAACGCCTTGGGGGGTACCCGTTTCTTGGGGGCGTCGGACACGGCGTAGCTATTGCGCGCAGCGCGGCGTGGCGTCAAGCACGGCGCTGAGGCACCGGCGCGCCACCTGGACATCGCAAGCTCCACCGGCGACCCGGCAACGTGCGGCGAATTTCGGCAAAAAGCGCCACCCTGCACGTCGACAGCGCACTCTTCCGCGCGCACCGGATGGCACGGTTCGCGCAAATCTCCGGGGCGGAGGCTCCCCATGATCGACGACTTCGACGACGAGGCACCGACGCTCCCCCGCATCCGGCTCGACGACGACGAGGCGCCCACGCTGGAAGCAGGCATCGAAATCGTTCGCGGGCCGCAAAAGGAGGGCTGAAGAGCCGGCTGGCCATTGCGGCACGGAGTGCTACACCCGTCTCCGTGCGCCACGTCCTCCTCTTTCCGCTCCTCGTCGTCGCCGCCGCCTGCAGCGACAGCCCCGCCGCCACCGTCACGCGCGTTCCCGGGAGCGATGCGGGTGGCGATGCCGGCGCCCCGGTCGTCGACGCTTCGATGCCTGACGCGCCGCAAGGTCCCGTGCTCACCACCGTACGCGTGCACTACCCGGCAGGGCTGGGCGCCTTGTCGATTCGCGGATCGAGCGCGCCCCTCGACTGGAACGTGAGCGCGCCGCTGGTGCAAGACGCAACCGACCCCACCCTGTGGGTCTTCCGCGGCAACCTCGACAAGCCGGTGGAGCTCAAGCCCATGCTGGGCGAGGTCTGGTCGCGCGGCCCCAACTACAAGGTCGCGCCGCGCACCACGGTAGACCTGTATCCGCGCTTCACCACTGCGGCCGGCTCCTACAGCAAACGGTTTCCCGCGTTCACCTCCACCAAGCTCCCGAGCACCCGGGGCCTGTGGGTGTACCTGCCGCCGAGCTACACCGAGAACACAGCGGCTCGATTCCCTGTAGTCTACATGCACGACGGCCAAAATCTCTTCGACCCCGCCCAAGCCTTCGGGGGCAACGAGTGGAAGATCGACGAAGCCATGAACGCCGGCGCCGAGGACGGGACCATCCGCGAGGCCATCGTGGTGGGCGTGGAGAACAACGCCGACCGCATCGCCGAGTACACGCCGGTGGCGGACCCTTCGTACGGCGGCGGCAAGGGCGACGCATACCTCGACATGCTGACAAGCGAGGTGAAGCCGCTGGTCGACGGCGCGCTCCGAACCTTGGCAGATCGCGAGCACACCGCCATCATGGGGTCGTCGCTCGGTGGCCTCATCTCCGCGTGGGCGGGCGTTGGGCGCGGCAATGTCTTCGGACTGGTGGGGGTTCTGTCGCCGTCCACCTGGTGGAACGGCACTTGGCTGCTGGGTCAGGTCCCCGCCACCAAGGCGCCGCGGCCGCTCCGCGTGTATCTCGACAGCGGCAACGCCGGCCCCAGCAGCGACGACGTGGAGAATACCGCGTTGCTTGCTGGCAAATACAAGGCCCTGGGGTACGCGGAGGGGCGCACCTTCCACTACGTCGTGCAGAATGGCGCGCAGCACAACGAGACCTACTGGGCGCAAAGGGCGCCCGGCGCGCTGGCGTTCCTGCTCGGCCCGCGCGACGGAGAAACTACGGGGCCGTGACCGTGACCGGGACCGTGACTGGGCAGTCGCCCACCACATCGGCGCCTCCGAAGAACTCGCGCGCCAGCGCGCTCCAGGCCGCGGCGTTGTCGTCGCTGTTGCACTTGAAGGGCGCGGCCACCGCGACGCCCGCGAGCGCCGCGTTCGATTCGCGGTAGAAGCGGATGGCCAGCTCGGCGGCGTACTCGCTCACGTCGCTGGTGGGGTGAAAGGCGTAGTAGATGCCGCCGTCGACCTTGGTGTCGTGCGGGGCGAAGGGAGCAAGGCAGGCCTGATCGGCGCCGCAGCGCTGCAAGATGCGCTGGTACACCGGGTCGAGCGTGCTGACCGACCATGCGTCGCGGCGCGCGTCGTGAACGTGAAAGAGCTCGTGCACCAGCGTATCGCGCGCGCTCTCGAGCGTGCGGTTCAGCTCCCCGGCGACGTTGTACGATAGAGCCCCCTCGTCCACGAAGGCCGACGGCGTGGTCTTGCCCACGGTGCGGAAGAAGCGCACCGGCACCCGCCGCACCGAGAAACGCACCGGCTCCGACGCGCGCGCCTCGAGCTCGGTCACGAACGCGTCCACCGCATGCAGCGCAGCGTCGACCTGTTCCAGGTGGGCCACGTAGCGGCCCACCGGGAGCGCCGGCGCGATGATCACGCGCCCGCGGTAGTCGCCGTCTTCCATCACCCGATGCTCGTCCTGGCCCACGAAGACGCCAAGATCGTCGAACAGACGGAGCGCCGCCCGGAGCGCCCGCGGATCACTCCCGAAGCGCCCCTGCACGAGGCAGCGCAGGTGCGCGGCTTCGTCGAAGAGCGCGCAGTGCGAGGGCACGTCGCCCAGGGGAAAGGTCCAGGCCTGCGCCGCGGCCGCGTCGGGAAGGCCAGCGGCACCCGAAAACAGCTCGGGTGCGCCGGCGCCCACGGAGCGGACGACCGAGGCCGGGCGGCTCGAGTGCGCCACCGGGGACGATGCGGAAGGCTGGGGAGCGGCGCAAGCGAGCAAGGTCGCGAACGCAAGCATGCGAAGCTTCACCCTTGCTTCATACCATTTCGTTGGTGCAGCAACCATTCCCCGCTGCCGCCGCCGCCTCCGCCGGCGACGGGTGTGTCAGAACGATCCGCTACCGCCCTGTTGGCAGTCTTTGCACTGGGGCAGGCTGGGGTTGGCGTTGCAGGCGAGCTCGCAGTAGCGGACGCGGTTGAACACCAGGGCCTTGCCGCCGCCGTCGTCGATTTTGTCGCAGCGGACGCTCTCGCCCACGACCGTCATCTCTCCGTAGCCTCCGGTGTCCTTGAACTTCTTGGCGCACGCGGTGTCGGTGGAGACCCAGGCCGGAAGGTCGGGGAACGCCTGCTCCACGTTCTCCTTGTCGTAGGTGGCCTCGGTGCAGGTGGTGGCAAGCACGCAATCGCCCGCGGCCGGAGCATCGAAGCTGCCGGCCTTGAGCGAGTAGCAAAGCTTGAACTTGCCGGCGCAGTCGACCTTGAGCGAGCTCTTCGACCACGGACTACCCGGAGCCGCCGGCGGCGGCGTGTTGGCGACGGTGGGACACGCCGCCTTGCCGGCGCCGTCGACCACGGTAGAGACGGCGTAGGTCTGGCCGGCGGAGTAGTCGATGAAGCACGGCGAGGTGTTGTCGATCTTCCACTGCCCGGCCGAGAAGCAGCTGCAGGCGGCCGCGCCCTTGGTCGCGCCCGCCTTGGGCAGCACTTGGCCCTCGCACGAGCTCCAGCCCTTGTAGGTCTCGTTCAGGCGTTGGCAGGTGGCCACACCGTCCTTGCACGCGCCGAGTCGACGTTGCTTGCGCAGCCCGGTCCAGCAGGGCGCGGTCTCGCCTTCCTTGGCGCAGGGACAACCGGGCTTGTTCTTGTCGTCTGGACACTCCAGGGTTCCGCCGGGCGGGGGCGGCTGCGGCTGCCCGGACGGCCCGCACCAGGGCGCCGGCGGATCGTTGGCGTACTGATCGACGTCGGGCTTTCCGGCGTCGCCGAAGGTGCCGAACGCGCCGTCCGGGACTACACCGCCGCTGGAGCCCGCGTCGTCGAACTGGCTCCCGTCATCGCTGCTGCACGCCGGCGTTGCGGCGAACCCCACGAGACAGATGGCGATGAGCCCGGCGATCCTCAGCTTCGGCATGGTGCGCTCCTTCAAGGCGGAAAGTACAGCACGGGAGAGCCCCCCGCGCAGCGACGAAGTTGCGCCAAACGTTCGCGCTCCTATGAACGCGGCGAAATGTGCATTCTACACAGAATTACGGAGTTCAGCTCGTCATCAGCGCGCGCTGCAGCGTGGCCACCGCGGTGGGGTCGAGCGTAGCCCACACCAGCTGGGCGCCGGCGAAGCGGTGCAGCTCTTCCAGGGCCACGTTGGTCTCCACCTGGCTCACCAGGAGCATCAAATTCGCGCTATTGGGGCGCACGATGCGGCGCACGTCGGCGATCGTCGCGTCGCGAATGCCCACGTCGATGAGCTCGGCACTCACCGCGCCGGCGCCGGCGCCGATCACGCCGCCCAGCAGTCCGCCGATGGGCCCACCGAGCAGAGTCCCGAGAAAGAGGCCCCAAAAACCGCTGCCCAGGGCGGCTTGCGCGATGGTCTCGTCGGTCGTCTCTTGCACCGAGGTCTTGCCGTTCGCGTCGCAGCTTACGAACACTGCGTCGTGGAGCGCCAGATGCCGCTCGGAGTGCAGGCGCAACGCCGCCAAGAAGGCCTCTTGGGCTTTCAGCTGGGCGTCAAAGCCCAGCACCACGAGCTGGAGCACGTCGGCGCCGGGAGCCCGCTGGCTAGGCAGGCTGGGCTCGTTCACTTGCCACCGCCGGGTTGCTTCTTCTCCTCCACCTTGGGCTCGACAGGGGTCGGCGCCGAGGCCGGCGCCCTCTTCACTTCTTGCGGCGACTCGGGAGAGTTGCTCGGCGAAGCGGGGTCAGGAAGGGGCGCGTTCTTCACCGACGCGTTATTGGGCGGCTGCGTGTTGGGGTTTTCGGCGCAGCCAACAGCCGCAGCGATTCCGAGGACGAGAGGTGCGGCGATACGAATGAACATGTCGCCGAAGTATCGCAACCCGCGTGCCACCCCTTACTTTCGTACCCGCGGCGCACACTTCGGCCCCGCCGAGGCTTCGTACGACGTCGCGGGGCAACGGGCGCGCCCCACCTGGGGCGATCCTGCGCAGTGCGCGCGGAGCACCCAGCGCGCTTGGCGTGACCGTCCCCGCTACTTCTTCACGCAGCTCCAGCTCACGTCGGCGATGTCCCAGCTCGACGTGCATTTCTCCGCGGAGGCGAACGTCTCGTGGCTCTCGTCGCTGGCCAGCGGAAACTTCGCCTCCGAACGACCGCGGTAGGTGATCTTGCCGGCAGCGCTCTCGCACTGCACGGTCCACGACATGGCGCAGGCCAGCGGCCGGTCGCACTTGTTGACAGCCTCGAACGAGACGCCGAGCTCGTGGGTCGAGCGCAGGAGGGTCACGCAGTCGTTGGCGGTGGGGTCGGCGGCTTCCGCGCGGGAAAAGACCACGACGCCCGCAACAGCCAAAAAGAACGCAAGAGCCTTCTGCACGGGAGCCTCCGAGATAAAATCGCTAGCGCATGCGGTCACGGTCACGCGCGTTTGCGGACCGGCACCCCACATGCAGTTCGGCAGGGAATGACAGGGCTCTCCGAAGAAAGTTCCGAGCCGCGTCCCATTTTCACGGGGCGCACGCGAATCAGGCTTCCGGAGGTGGTGGTGCGCGCTCCGGGGCGCGCCCCGCACAGCCCCCCTGGATGCGGGGATTCTGACGTCATTCTCCGCTTTTGCACACCGTTGACGAAACCGACTGGAGGGGAGTAGCACCATCGTCGTGGGACGCTCTTTCACCAACGTGATCCTCAGTCGGGGCGCCGCCGACCACCCGTTCGTGGTGGCCGCGCTCGACGAGCACCTGCACGCCAAAGGCTGGGACCGCGTGCAAGGCGCCGGCACCCGGCTTCGCAGCGTTGTACTCCAGCGGCGCGAGCCGGTGGTCGCACTCTACGACGAAGGCACCGACGAGCAAGACGCCGATGCCCTCGAAGCGCTCGGCGTGGGGCTCTCGCTCCACGTGGGCGGGGTGGTCTTCACGACGCTGTGCCACGACTCCGACTTTCTCCGCATCGGACTGTTCGAGGGCGGCACCGGGCGCGGCTTCGTCGAGAAGGACGGCGACGATATTCGCGTCGATGGCGACGTCTTCGAGCTGCTCGCGCGCGCCTTCCCCCAGCACGACGCCACCCGCGTTCGCAGCGCCGTCAGCCTTCTCAGTGCAAGGGTCGAAGACTGCCTTCCCAGCTTCTTCGGCGCACTCGCGCTGCCGACCGACGTAGCGCGTCAGGGCTATGCGTCGCTGCCCCCGGGAATCGCCGACTCCTCGGTTCAGGAGACGCGCCGCTACCAGCTTCGTCCGCCGGCGCTCCCTATCGACGCCGCCATCGCCCCGGTGGTGATGGATCCGCTGGAGTCGGGCTCGTTCGGCTGGAACGGCACGTTTCGCAACCACGGCGCACGCGCCCTGGGCCTCACGCTGCGCGTCGAGGGCGACGCGCGCATCAGAGCCGCCCGGCTCACGGTAGGGGGCGAGCCGCCGCGCGAGGCGCTGGTGAACGGCAACACGTTTATGTTCGGCGTCGAGGTGCCGGCGGGCGCGCCCGCGGAATACCTGGCGGAGCTCAAGCTCCTGGGCTTCGCCGCCTGGTCCGAAGTGGCGATGCCCACCCTTCTGTCGCTGGAGCTCGAAGGCACCGCGCGCTCCGGTCCTCTCCACCTGCGTTGGTTCGCCGAAGGGTGCCCGGTCGGCACCACCCGCCTGGACATTCCATGAAGCTCCTCGAGCCCCTCGTCTTCAAGAACGGCATTGCCGCGAAGAACCGCATCGCCCTCGCGGCCATGACCAACTCCCAGAGCCACCAAGACGGCACGCTGGGCGACGACGAGCTCACCTGGCTCGCGCACCGCGCCAAGGGCGGCTTCGGCATCATCACCACCTGCGCATCGCACGTGGCGAAGGACGGCCAGGGCTGGGTGGGTGAGCTGGGCACCTTCTCGGACGCGCACGTTCCCGGTCTCACCCGCCTCGCCGCGGCGATGCGAGAAGAAGGCGCCCTCACGTTCGCGCAGCTCTTTCACGGCGGTCTTCGCGCCGATCCGGAGCTCACCGGCGAACGGCCCTGGAGCGCCAGCGAAGGCGAGGGCATCCGCGCCGCCACCGAAGGCGACATCACGCGGATCATCGGCCAGTTCGCCGACGCCGCCGAGCGCTGTCACAAGGCCGGCCTCGACGGCGTCGAGCTCCACGGCGCCCACGGCTACTTGCTCACCCAGTTCCTCAGCGTCACCGACAACCGCCGCACCGACGTCTGGGGCGGCTCGCTGGAAAACCGCGCGCGACTCCTTCGCCAGGTGATGCAAGCGGTGCGCAAGCGGGTGCCCCCGTCCTTCGTGGTGGGCGTGCGCATCTCGCCCGAAGACTTCGGTCAAGCCAAGGGCATGGACCTCGACGAAAGCGTGCAGACTGCACGTTGGCTGGAGGAAGATGGCGCCGACTTCATCCACCTCTCGCTCTGGCGCTCCGCCACCATGACGCAGAAGCGACCCACCGAGCACCCCGTCGCCGTCTTCCGCGCCGCCGTCTCGGTGCCGCTCCTGGTCGCCGGCGGCATCTGGACCCAGGAGGAGGGCGAGCACCTGCTCTCGCTGGGCGCCGACGGCATCGCGCTCGGCCGTTCGGCCATCACCAACGCCGCCTGGCCCAAGAGCATCCGGGACCCATCTTGGCAACCCCAGCGCCCTCCGCTCACGCCCGAAGCCCTCCAGGCAGAAGGCCTCAGTCTCCCCTTCATTGGCTACATGCGCCGCTGGAAGAACTTCGTCACCGAACCGTAGCCAGCACGAACGCGGTTGCGACGAGCCCCGAACCGGGCAGACTGCGGCGCGCCGCTGGGTCTGCTCTGTCACTGGTCTCTGTCACCCCCAACGAGCGAGGGAGCCACCTTTGGCGAAGAGTCGGTCCACCCGCCGGGTCACCGCGGGATCCTCCACCAGCGGCGGCGCGTGGTGGGGCTTTCGGCGGGCATCGATGACGAGCGGTCCGCGGCAGCCCCAGTGCTTTTGCTCGGTGAAGGCATCGACGCCGTAGAAGTCGGCGGCGGGGTTCGCGCGGGTGAATGCAATCCACACGAAGTTGCGCAGGGTCTCGGCAGCGAATGCGGCATCATCCACCAGCACCAGGAGGGGCAGGCCCGCGAGGTGCGCGCCGCGGGGGAGCTCGCGGCAGAAGCGCTCGGCGTCTTCTGAGCCGGTCTTGGCATCGGTGAACGCCGGCGACTGCACCACCACCACGCCGGGCGCTGCCAGCCGCGCGCCGGTAAAGCCCGCCGGCAGCGCGAAGTCCCCCGACAGCTCCCGGGCGAGCGTTCGCTTGGCCTCGCCGACGCCGGCGATGACCACCTTGGAGCCCTGGTTCAGGCCGGAGCCCGAGTAGTCGAGGGTGTCCATGGTCGTCTTGGTGTGGAAGTGCAAATCGCGCGTGGGGTCGAAGCGCGTCAGCACGTGGGTCAGGAAGGCGCCGACGTCGCGCAGGTCGAGGCCGGGCGCATCTTCGGTGGCGGCGATCATGAGCACCTTGGCGAGCGACATCTGCCCTTGCCCCAGAATGGCATTGGCCTGCGTGAGCACTTCCATCGGCCGGCGCGCGCGCGCGTACGGCACGTATCGCTCGCTGCCGATGGCGAAGAGCAGCGGATGCACCCCGGCCCAGTCGACTGCGTGCACCCCGCGCACGCCCGGCAGCACCGTGGGCACCAGCGGACCGGTGAGCTCGTGGATGAGATCGCCGAAGAGCGTGTCTTCTTGCGGCGGTCGCCCCACGGTGGTGAAGGGCCAGATGGCTCCCTCCCGGTGGGTCACCGAATCCACGCGCAGCACGGGAAAGTCGTGGGCCTTGGCGTAGTAACCCAGGTGGTCGCCGAAGGGGCCTTCGCGCTTTGTTTCGCTGGGCCCGATGGACCCACGAATGCAGAAGTCGGCGTCGGCATGCACCCGCGGTCCCTTGCCCGCGCGCACCATGCGGATGGCGCGTCCGTTGAGCGCGCCCGCGAACGAGAGCTCGGGCAGGCCCTCCGGTAACGGCATCACCGCTGCCACCATCATGGCCGGAGGACCGCCCACGAAGATGTTCACCGGAAGCCGCTCACCCCGGCGAATGGCCGCTGCGTGGTGCACCCCGAGGCCCCGGTGAAGCTGGTAGTGAAGGCCCACCTCGCGGTTTTGCGCGTAGTCGTTGCCGCCCAGCTGCACCCGGTACATGCCGAGGTTCGAGCGGCGTACCCCCGGCGCGTCGGGATCCTCGGAGTACACCTGCGGCAGCGTGATGAACGGGCCGCCGTCGCCGGGCCACGAGACCACCTGCGGGAGCGCGCCCACGGTCGTCTCCTTCGCCAACACGTCTCCCGACCAGCGCGGCTGGGGCAAGAGGTGAAGCGCCGCGCTCGGGAGCCGCAGCGCCGCCCACGGCCGCTTCACGAAGTCTTGCGGATCGACCTTGGCCGCCACCAGCGCGTGCACGGCATCGAGGGAATCGCGGAAGATGAAACGGACGCGCTCCATGGTGCCGAACAGGTTGCTCACCAGCGGAAAGGCGCAGCCCTTCACCCGCGGGTAGAACACCGCCGGCCCGCCGGCCTGGAAGACGCGCCGCTGGACCTCGGCCACCTCGAGGTTCGCGTCGACCTCTTCTTCCACCCGGATCAGCTGCCCCGCCCGATCCAGATCCGACACGCACGCAGAAAGCGACGAATAGCCCATTGCGCGGCGACTATAGAGTCGCCACCGCGCGCATCCAAGGGCGGAAGCGCCAGGAGCTACGCCGCCGTCAGGAACGCGCGCAGATCGCGCACGATGCGCTCGCTCGACTCGGCCACGAACAGCACGCCTTGGTAGTCGGTGGGGTCGAAGGGTGTCTCGGCGATGACGTCGATGTCGAACGGGCGCAGGTTTGCGCTTTCGGCGAAGCGACCGAGCTCCCCGAACGACGACAGCAGCCCCGCCCCCACCACGCGATAGTCGCCCGGTTTGCCGTATACGCCGAACTCGAGGGCGTACCAGTAGAGACGAATGAGCTTCTCGACCAGCACTTCGTCGGCGCGCAGTGTCACCTCGCCGAAGAGGCGGTTGAGCTCGGCAAAGGTCGGGTCGGCCAGGAGCGGACCATGCCCCAAAAGCTCATGCACCACGTCCGGCTCAGGCGTGTAGAGCGGCGCCGAGTGGTGGCGCATGTACTGCGTGGCCAAAAACACGCGTTCGGCCAGGCGCTCCATGAACTGCCGGGGCGTCACCAGGCCCGCCACCGGCTCCAGCCGGAACCCGGTGAGCGGCGCGAGACGCGCATTGACCTCGCTGAAGGTGGGAATCGCCCCGGCCGTGAAGCCCAGCTTGGGATACCCCGCCAGGTACTCGGCGCAGGCGCGCGTCTGGTGCATCGGCGCGAGATGCTCGAGCGCCGTCCTCCACACGCCCTGCTCCTCCGCTGTGTACGGAACGCGGGGCAACGGGTCGCCGCTCCGGTACGCGAGCGCCAGCTCGGCGATGTGGTTGCGCCGGGCGCGGTACACGGGATCACGAAAGCCGGGATGGTCGCGGTCGAGCTCGACGAGATCAGGCACGGGCCCTAGCTTAGCCCCAACCGCGCGATCTCCGCAGCACGCGCTCGCGAACCATCCTGCGCAGCGTCGATTTTTCGAGCAACGCAGGGCCTCCCGCGGCCACCCGCGGCCTCCGCGGCGTCGTTCGGCTTGCGCGCGCCAGGCGGCCGATTCCGTTGAAGAATGCACGGATCGGCCGGTCGCTGCGGCGGCACAACGGCGCGCGCCCCCGCGGGAGCGGGCGCCTGCGAAGAACGGCACGCAGTTGCGCCGCCGGAGCCAAGGACTACCATTCCCCAAGGCCCATGAAGAACGACCGGCTTTCGTACACGGTGACCGATCGCTCTCTGCTTCTTCCCTCCTACAAGAAGCTCATCATCGGGCCATCGGTGCCGTTCATTCCGCGCCGCGTGAATCCCAACGCCATCACCCACGGCGGTCACGTCATCAACCTGCTGGGCTTCGCGGTGCTCGTGGCCTTCGGGCAGCGCAGCGGCGGCTGGCCCTTCTTCTTCGCCATGGCGATGGTGCAGCTCTACAACTGGTGCGACAACGCCGACGGCGCCCACGCGCGCGCAACGGGTCAAACCTCGGCCATGGGCGAGTTCCTCGATCACGGCCTCGATTTGTTCAACGCCACCTACATCGCTGCGATGGGAGCGATGGCGGTGGGCGCGCCGCCGGTGTGGACGTTCGTTATGATCCTGGTGGTGGTAGGGGCTGCCGCGGCCACGTACTGGGAGCAAGCCGAGAGCGGCATGTTCCAGCTCGGCTGGCTGAACCAGATCGAGTCGGTGTTCGCGCTGTCGCTCCTGCTGATGCTCAGCGGCGCCTTCGGCGTCGAGATCTTCGCGCACCGCATTGGGCCGGCGGGCTTCACGGTATCGATTCGCGAGGTGCTCATGGTGTTTCTGTGCGGCAACGCGCTGGTGAGCATCCTCCAGGGGCCGTACCGGGTGTGGCGCAAGGGCGGCAAGCTCACCGCGTTCGTCCCGCTGGCCGGCTTCGGCATCGCGGTGTTCTTGTGCGCCGCCACCGGCGCGCTCTCGGCCCTCGCGGCGACCATCCTCGGCGTCGCCGGCTACGTGTTCCTCGGCGTTCGCAGCCTGGCTATCCGGCTGCAGAAGCGCCGGCCGCCGCTGGAGCGGGGCGTGGTGCTGAGCATCGGTCTCCTTTCGGCGCTCTTGGTGTACCGGGCGGCCGGCGGCGCAGTGGGCGTGGGCTCCGACGTGCTGGCGGTCATCAGCGGGCTCTGCTTCTTCGGCGGCTACGCGGCCCTCAACCTGCGCGATGCGACGCGCGTGGTGAAGACCCTCGACGCCAAGAAAGCTGCGTAGCCTTTGAAGCGTGCGCAGACGTGCCGTATCCTCGCCCCATGAGCGAAGGCAGCTGGCGCATCGATCCTGATCTCCGCGACAAGTTTCACGCAGACCACCCCAACGACGTCCAGGTGATGGTCCACGACGGCGAGCCGCGGCGCTCCAAGAAGCCGCCGGAGGCGTGCTGGGTCCAGGTCGATCGCGTGATGGGCACCCTGAAGGTGCCGAACGGTCCGCCCGACGCCAAGCCGCCCATTCCGCAGCGCGCCATTCGATGGGCGGAGCGAACCGTGTACGGCGGCAAGCTGCTCAACCAGCCGAAGAACCTCACCTCGGTGCGGGCCGGCGAGATCGTCGCCTTCGTGTGCTGCACGGGCATGCCCCACCCGCTGATGGTCTCGCCCGCGTATCGCAGCGAGCGCGAGAAGTGGACCTTCGTTCCCTGCACCAAGTGCGGCGCCGACCAGGCCCTCGATCCGCCGACCACCATGGCCCGCACGCGCTTTCCCGACGCACCGGCAGGCGCGTTCCCCATCGCCTTCACCGCGTTCTGCCCGTGCGGCGGCACCATGGTCCTGTCGATGATCGAAGACGACGCACCGCGCCCGGCCGCGCCGCCTGCGGCCCCCGCGCAAGCCGGCGCAAAGCCGTGGTGGAAGGTCTGGTAGCCGCTACGCTCCGAAGACCGCAGAGCGCATGGAGAGCGAGCCGTAGTCGAAGCCGTCGATGGGGTACTTCACGGCGCCTTCGCCGCCGGCCGCGCCCACTGCGTAGAGTAGCGGCAGGTAGTGCTCCAAGCTCGGGTGCGACATGCGCCCATCGTCGGTGGCGATGATCTTGGCCAGGGTATCGCCGTCGTGTTGCGACGTGGCCTTCTCCACCGCCGCATCGAAGCGAGCGGCCCAGCCGGGCGTCGCCGTCTCGCCGCGCGCGCGCGACGTCATGGCCTCGCGCAAGTTGTGGGTGACGTTGCCGCTGGCGAGGATCCAGATTCCCTCGTCGCGAAGCGGCGCCAGGGTCTTGCCCAGCGCCAGGTGCTCGGCCGGCGAGAGGCGCCGGTCGATGCTGAGCTGCACCACCGGCACGTCGGCCTCGGGGCGCATGTGGTGGAGCACCGACCACGTGCCGTGATCGAGGCCCCACTCGCTGAAAAGGGAGCTGCGCTCGCCCACCAGACGCACCACGCGCTCGGCGAGATCGGGGCTCCCGCGCGCTGGGTACTGCATGTCGAAGAGGGCCTTCGGAAAGCCGCCGAAGTCGTGAATCGTCTTCGGCTGGGCGTTGTCGGTGAGCAGCGTTCCCGGCACATACCAATGCGCGGAGACCGCGAGGATGGCCTTGGGCGCTGGAGCTCCCTCGCCCAGCACGCGGAAGCCGCGGCTCCAGGGGTTGTTCTCGATGGCGTTCATGGGTGAGCCGTGGCCCACGAAGAACACGGGCATACGGCGGCTCATGGCAGACGTTCCTCGCTGCGCCGGGCTCTCCCTGGGTGCATGGGTGCACCCGGCCGCGAGCAACGCGGCGAAGGTTCCCAGGGCATGGCGACGCGATAGCTTCACTGCATCAGGGTGCGCCCGCCAGGCCAAGATCACAAGTCGACCCAGGCGCAAGTCATTGTTCTCTATGGAGCAACAATTGCGGGGACAGTGCGCAGAACCCGCGGGCGCAAATGGCCCCGCCTGCTATGGTCGGGTCGGTGATTCTTCATCGTCTTGTCTTTCGCCCCGCGCTCGTGGCTCTGGTCGCGCTCGCAGGCTCCTTTGCGGGCGCATGCACAATATCGAGCGCCGGACCCGTCGACGCTGGCGTTCGCGACGCGGCCGCCGCCGATGCCGGCTCCGCGCCGGACGACGCCGATGCCGCGGCGGGCCCGTTTTCCTACAAGGTGACGGTCTCCGATCCCCAGGGTCTGCTCACCCCCGCGCACGTCGACATGGTGAAGTGCCTCGAAGCAGCCCTCGACGAGTGGGGGCAGTACCTTAGCGGTCAGGGCACGCTCACCGTCGAGCTCCGGGTGGGCGCCACCGCCACCAACCGCATGTCCGGCGCCAGCACCTCGAGCATCTCCATCGGCACCTGCAAAAACACCCCGGCGCCGTGCACGCTGGCCCAGGACCAGGCGATTCACCGGCTTCAGACCGGCAAGGACAACAAGGCGCAGCCGGGCATGCCCGACATCGCCGTCACCGTGTCGCCCGACTACTGGAGCAAGCTCATCTGGGTCGACCCCGACCCCCAGGCTCGCACTGCCGCCGTGCCTGCCGACAAGCTCGACGCCATCTCGGTCTTCACGCACGAGCTGGGGCACGCCTTCGGCATCGTGGGCTATCGGTCGCTCGACACCTACGGTCCGAGCGCGGCGCCCGTGTTCCTCTCGCTCTACGACGACCAAGTGGTCGTCACCGCCGACGGGCTCACGTTCGAAGGGCCGAAGACCAAGGCCGAGTTCGGCCCGATTCCCCTCACCCGCAACAACACGACGCAGAACGTCTACCACTACGGCGACACCAAAACGAAGTCACCCTACGACGACGCCCTCATGAACGGCATCGTGTACAAGTACGCCACGCGCTATCGGGTGGGCCGCGTCGACCTGCGCATTCTGGACGATCTGGGCGTTCCGCTCCGCGGCGCCATGCCGGCGCAGTAGCCACTGGCTACGATGGAGACGCGCCCCTCCGGAGCGACGGGAACCGCAGACTCGGCTACCATCATCGTCGATGAGAGCTCGCGTCACCCCCGGAGCGCTTACGCCGTCGGAGTACCGGCTGCGCTCCATCGGTGGGGCGGCCGCTGTCGGTCTGCTCTCGCTGGCCTCTTTCGTCGCAGCCGGCTTTGCGGCGGTGGGCGGCGCAGCCGAGCCGCCCATCGCCTTCATGCTCTTCGCGCTCTTCGGCATGGCGCTCGCCACGCTGGGCAACGCCGCGGTGGGTCTCGCGCACATGTTTGCCTTCACCCCCAAGGCGCGCGAGATCGAGCTCACCTGCCGCAAGGGCGTGGTCGAGGGTCAGGGCTTTCGGCTGCGCGCCTCTGACATCGTCGGTGCCTCGACTGCGCGGCTCGGCCCCCGCAACCAGCCGGGCGGCTACCTGCTCAGTGTGGAGACGACGAAAGGCGACATACCGCACGCCATCGAGCTTGCCACCCGGGCGGAGCTCGACGAGGTGCGGCGCGCCCTCGGCGTGGCGCTCGATGGTACCCGGGGGCTTCGCTGGACCACCGCGCGCCCGCCCAGGTTCTGGGCCGGGCTCGGCGTCACTATCGCCTCGCTGCTGGTGGCGCCGTTGGGCGGCTTGGCGGTGTGGATCCTTCCGTTCTTCGCCATTCCGAGCGCGGTAGGCGCAGCGCACGTGGTGCTGGTGCCCCACGGCATTCGCTGGCGCGAGGGCCAGGTGTCGATGGAAGTGCATTTCGCCGACGTCGCTTCGGTGGCCGCGACGATGGGCGGCCTGCTCGTGCAGCGGCACTCGGGCCCGGTATCGCTCATTCCCACCGGTAGTCTTGCGCCCATGCACCAGGCCTTCTTGCTCGCCCAGATTCAGAGCGCCGCAGAGCGCGCGCACCGGGCGCACGACGAAGTTGTGGCACGCGGCGTCTTGCAGCGCGGCGCCGAGGGCGACGCCCAGTGGCTGGCCCGGGTCGACTCTCTGGGCGACGCCGGCTACCGCAGCGCCGGCGTCGATCACGGTGAGCTCTGGCGCATCGCCGCCGATCCCGATGCCTCACTCGAAGAGCGAATCGCCGCCGGGCGGCTGCTCACGCGGGTCGAAACGCCGGAGGGCCGGGTGCGCGTGGCCGCGAGCCTGGCCGACCTTCCGATGGACGAAGCGAGCGTACGGGAAGCCATCACCGAAGACGCGGAGCGCGCCATCGCTGCCCTCCGCCGGCGCTCCGTCTGACCGCGCGGCTGCGCAATCCCGCAGATGCCGGTGTTCTTCGTGGTGAGTCTTCCGGTCCGGTCGAATGCGCGGCGACTGACAAGCGCCCAGCACGAGACTGAGGGGTTTGGCCGAGACCGAGGGAGGCGCGTTCGCTGGAGGCTCGCCGGTCGCTCGCTCTCTCCTCTCGTGAGGACGGCCGACGCCGGGATCCCGAAGGTATCGGCCAAAAACACCAGCCACCTAGGTGGCTGGTGTTTTTCGTGACGCTACTTGATTCTTCTGTGCAGTGTGCACGGCGGCTGACAAGCGCCAAGCAGGAGACTAAGTGTTTTTCGTCAAGACCGAGGGAGGCCAAGGAGGAGCGCGCGGAGCGAACTCCTGT
>JBBQWQ010000091.1:0-21197 GCA_038210445.1 Polyangiales bacterium | reverse complement strand
GCCCGGGAACGCGCGAGCGCGTTCCCGGCGAGCGACGCGCCGCTGCGGTCGCCTGTGAGCTCCGCAAGGGCGCGCGCCGCCTCCGGCGCGCGCCCTTGCGCGAGCGCGAGCATGGCCTGGGCGCGGAGCCCCAGGTCCGGGTGATTCTTGGCGTGCGCGGCCAGGAGCTTGGTGATGGCCGCGCTCTCGACGTCGGCAGCGAGCTCGATGCCGGCGCGCAGCGTGTATTCGTCCTTCAGCAGCGCCTCCACCACCGCTGGAGCGTCTTTGGCGTGAAGGCGGACGAGCGCGAAAGCGGCTGCGCTCCGGACCGCCACGTTGCCGTCGGTGAGCGCCTTGCGCGCCAGCGGCGCCATGCGCCCATCGCCCATCGCCCCGCCCGCGTGAATGGCGGCCGCGCGCACCTCGGGATCGTCTGCGTGGGCGGCGTCGAGGAATGCGCCGAGTGCCCGCAGGTCGCCCAGCGACTCGTAGAGCGCGAGGACGACTCGGCTCTGGGGGCCCTGCTTGGGCCGCCCCCGCGGCGGGAACGCACGAAGCGCTCCGGCGGCGGCGTCCGACGCCACTGGCATGCGCAGTGCGGCGAAGAGGCTCTCGAGCGCATTGGCTTCGCTCGACGCTGCAAGCCCCATGGCGACGGTTCGTCGACCCAGCTCGAAGAGACCCAGGTCGACGCCGTGCAGCGCGCTCGGCGCCGCGGCGGTGAGCATGGTGGTGAGCACGCCGCGCACCTTGGAGTCGCTGGCTCGCGGCGCGAGGGCGCGTGCAAGAGACAGAAACGCACGGGGATCTCGGTTGGACGGACCGCGCGATTCCCACACGTGCACCAAGAACGCGGTGGACTCCGGCGTGTCGTCGCTGGCCGCGTGATCGATGGCCCGGCGTCGCTCGTCGGGATCGGAAGACGCCAGGAGACGCGTCTCCTTGGTCACGAATCTGTCGCGCAGCGAGTGCGTCGTGGTGCTCGGAGCTGGGTTGACCTTCACCGTGACGGTGGAGCTGCTCGCCGCGAGCGAGAGACCGGGGGCGGGCATGGGCGGCACCGGAAACACCGGTTGCCGCTGCGCCGCGCTCGTACCCTGAAGCGCCAGCAGGCACAGCCCCAGCGAAAGCCCCTTGCCGCTCCGTTTCACGAGCGCCTCATGGATGCGCTGCTCCGCTGGCGGCAGGCTGCGCGGGGCCCGGACGGAGCACCAGGATGCCCACCCCGCCCTCCGCACCCTTGAGGTTGCGGACCGCATCCCACGAGACCGTCTCGGCGGCGCCGTCGCGGGGCACGAACTGCGAGATCTGCTGCACGATGGCAAAGCTCTTGGCCAGCGCCCGCGCGCCGCCTTGCGCCGTTCCATCCGGACGCACGCCGATGGCCAACGTCCATTCCTTGTGGGTGGCCAGCACGGTGGAGAGCGCGCGCAGCACCACCACGCTCTCCTTCTTGAGCGCCGGCGCGTCGGCGTCGCCCTCGAATTGAAGCTTGGACGCGAGCACGAAGACCGGCGGCGTCAGATCGGGGCGCGCCAGCACCAGCGCCTTGCCGCCCGCGTCGGGGCAGCCGTCCGCGTCGTCGATTCCGTTCCAGGTCTCCGGTTCGTCGGGGCACTGGTCGACGCTGTTCTCGTAGGTGTCACCGTCGCGGTCGGGGTTGGGGCAGCCCTTGAACGCCACCTCGCCTTTCTGCGTCGGGCACTGGTCTTCCGCATCGTTCAGCCCGTCGCCGTCGGTGTCGAGCACCGGGCAGCCGTTGTTGGCCGGTGGTCCAGCCTGATCCGGGCAGGTGTCCTTTTCATCCTCGATGCCGTCTGCGTCGCGGTCGTTGATGCGACAGCCGTTGCACTGTGCATCCAAACTACCTTCGCCCTTCTCGCTGGGGCAGGCGTCCTTGTCGTCGGGTATGCCGTCGCCGTCGGAGTCTTTGGGAGGGCACCCGTTCTGGCTGCGGATGCTGGATTTGACGCCCTTCTGCCGGGGGCAGGCGTCTTCTTTGTCGACGATGCCGTCTTCGTCGTCGTCGATATCGGGGCAGCCGTCGGCGTCTTCGAAACCGTCCTTGTCTTCGGCCACGTCGGGACACTCGTCCTTGTCGTCCGGAACGCCGTCGCCGTCACGATCGTGTCGCTGGAACGAGTAGCCGATGCCCACCACCACGCGGAACGCGGGAACGCCCACTGCCGAGGTGAGCCCCACCTCGGCGCCGCCCATCAAGTACACGTCACGCCCCTTGCCGAGCTCCACGCGGTCGGACACGCCGAGCGAGAGCGGGGAGAGCTGCGCGCTGCCCGGGTCGCCGGAGCCGAAGGGGCCGGCGGGACCCGCCGGGAGCGCGCCGCGAAGCCCCAGCTCCCAGCGCTGGCGGTTCTCGCCGTCGAGCTTCAGGATCGCCGGCTTGAACCAAAGACCGAAGCTGTAGGGAATGCTGTCGCCGAAGGTGATGCCACCGATCGAGCGATCGGGCCACACGTTGCGCTCGGTGCGAAGCGTGTATCCTGCACTGGCCTGGACGCCCGCGATAATGAGCGAGTAGTCCACCAACGCGCGCAGGTTGGCGGTGGGCGAGCTCTCCCGGGCGAAGCTCCCCGGCGTTCCGGTGGGAAACGTCACCCCGCCGAGAAACGCCAGGCCGAAGCCGCCGGTGTCGTTGTCGACCACCATGACCTTGCCCAGCAGGCCGAGATCGCCCACCGCGGTGGTCGGCGCTTGCCCCTTGGTGGACACGGTGGCAGGGAGCCCGTCTGAGCCCGCCTGCGCCAGGATAACCGGGAGCGTGAGCCCCACCGACGCGATGCCTCCGAGTCCCACGTTGGCGCCCACGTCGAGGGCGAGCACGTTTTGCACCGGGCGATAGGCAATGCTGCCGTCGCCGCGGGAGAGGAGCACCGGTCCGTGGCCGTAGTGCACGATGCCCTGCAGGTTGAAGTCGAGGTGGTGCGGAGGGGCCACCGGCTCCGTGAACATCTGGGCGCGCGGGTCGATGCTCGGGCGGTACGCGCGCACGTCGATCGAAGGAAGTGGCTCCTGGGCCTGAGCTCGTCCCGTACCCAACCAAACGCCGAGCGCCATCAAGGCGCAAAAGGAGAGACGCACGCGCCCATCCTACCCAAAGCGGGCGCGTGTGTCGTACGTCGTTTTGTGCCTTTTGGGGCTTACTCCGCGGTGGAGTTCGCAGCCCGCGCCAGGTTCCATGCGGGGTTCGGCGTGCTCTTGGGCGCGGCTTCGCCGTGGATCGGGATCAGGTGCGCCATGCGCGCGCGCTTGGTTTCCAGATATCCGCGCGAGAACGGGTTCGGCGCGATGAGCACCGGAAGGCGACCTTCGACCTCGACCCCGAGCGCCCGCAGCGCGTTCACCTTCTCGGGATTGTTGGTCATGAGCTGGACGCTCTCGACGCCGAGGTGCCGGAGCATGTCTTGCGCCGACGTGTAGTCGCGGGTGTCGTCGGGAAGACCGAGCAATCGGTTGGCGTCGACGGTGTCGTGCCCTTCGGCCTGGAGCGCGTAGGCGCGCACCTTATTGATGAGGCCGATACCTCGGCCCTCTTGCCGCAGGTAGAGCACCGCCCCGGCGCCGCGACGGGCGACCTCGGTGAGCGCGGTCTCGAGCTGCTCGCGGCAGTCGCATTTGAGCGAACCGAACACCTCGCTGGTGAGGCACTCCGAGTGCACGCGGACGGGCAGAGCATGGGCGCCGGCGACGTCGCCGAAGACCATCGCTACGTGCTCCTTGACCACACCGTCCGGGTCGCCCGCGACGGGCGCCTCGGTGAAAACGTGCATCTTGAACATGCCGTGGCGGGTAGGAAGGTCGGTCGCGGCGCGCCACACAGCGTGAGGCCGGATCACCCGATTGGGGACGTGCATCTCAATGTCTCCTTTGGAAGGTACGTCGGTTAGCAGACTTCGTTGCAGTTCTGGAGCAGCCATCAACATAAGTACGAACCTGTGCTCCGAGGGTAGAATTGTAACTACTGGAAAACGTTTGCATCTTTGCGCTCAAGCCGCCTCCCCATGGGTCTCCGCATAGGTGACGAAGGCTTGCATCGAGCCGAAGCGCCGAACCCGGCTGGGCACCTCGTCGAGCATGCCGAACCCCGCGCCGCCCGCGACCACCGCCACCCCGAGGGTGCTCGCCGCGCTGCAGATGACCGCGAGATCACCCTTGAGGGCCGTAAGATTCACGTTGGGCGAAGAGCTCAGGGCGAGCATGGTAGGGCGCGTTCGCGCGACCAGCTGCGCAAGGTCGAGGGCCGGCACCTCGGCGCCCAGGAGCACCGTGCGATACCCGAGCGATCGCAGCACCAAGGTGAGCATGCGGATGCCGATGTCGTGCCGCTCGTCACCGAGACACGCCAGGGCCACCACGCCCTTGACCTTGGTCGGTGGCACCAGCAACGCCGTCGCCTGGGCGAGCGCCTCGATGACCGTGTGCGACGCGATGTGCTCCTCGGAGATGCTCAGTTGGCCAGCGGCCCAACGCGCCCCGATGGCGGCCAGCGCCGGTGCGAAGACTTCGTCGAAGCACTGGGCGAGCGACGCCGGCTCGGTGCCCCTCTGGGCGATGCAGCCGCGGAGCGCTACGGTGTCGCCTGCGAGCATGCGCCTCTCGGTCTCGGCGTCGCTCACCACACTGATGGCGCACAGCTCCTTGGCCGGCGCCTCGCCGAGAAACTGCGCCACGTCCAGGCGGCGAAACTTGCGGTGCCCCCCGGCGGTGCGGAAGCAACGGAGGACGCCGTTGTCGGACCATCGCTTCACGGTGGCCTCGCTGACCCCCAGAATCTCGGCCACGCTGCGTGTCGTCAAAACTTCCATGTGTCTCCTTCCCCGTGCAATCCGATGATAGGGGAGACGCGCGCGTTCTGGGGCATGAACGATTCTGAGCGGTTTAATTTCTGGATGCTTGATTTTGCTTGGTTTTCCCGCCCTGGCCAAGCTGCAGGATCATGCTCTCGAGGGTGGCGTCGGCGGGCCGCCGGGAGCTCTTGAGCTCGCGATCGGTGGCCGCCAGCACCACGAGCCAGCGCTCCATCTCCGCTTCAGAGAGTCGCTCGGCCCGCTGCGTGAGCTCCCGCACCTTGGAAACCTGAAAGATTCCCGCCTTCCGTGCGGCCTCGTCGGGGCGACTGCCGGCGGCCAGGGCGAGCTTCAGGCGAAAGAGCTGGCGAAACGACCACGCCAGCGCGCCCACCAGCGGCAAGCCGCGATCGCGCGGATCGTACACATCGGCCAGGAGCCGGAGCGATGCGCCGAGATCACGGCGACCGATGGCATCCACCAAAGACCAGGTGTCT
Organism: Polyangiales bacterium; assembly: GCA_038210445.1. Taxonomy (GTDB): domain Bacteria; phylum Myxococcota_A; class Polyangia; order Polyangiales; family Polyangiaceae; genus JABFRG01. Next base: position 15,913 of record JBBQWQ010000091.1, on the reverse strand, counting down.
TCCATGCGCACCCGGGCCACGCACTCGCGCACCGCGGCCTCGTCGATGGGGGCGCCCGCACCCGCGTAGAGCGAGAGGCGCTCGATGGCGTCGTGGACCGTTGCGAGGTCGGGGCCCACCAATCGCGCGATGCTCTCGGCGACCTCGAGGGTCATGGGGTTACCCCGCTTCTCTGCGGCGCCCTCGACCCAGGCCACCAGCTCGGCGTCGCCGAGCACCGTGCAGTCCACCAGGAAGTCCTTCTTCTTCGCGGTGGCGATGAGCTTGCGGCGGCCGTCGACCTTGTCGCCCACCAGCACAAGGCAGGTGGAAGGCACCGGGTTCTCGGCGTAGGCGGCCAGCTTGTCGTAGGGGGAGCCGCCTTCGCTCGCCGACTCCCACCGCTCGATGCTCCGCACCATAATAAAGCGCCGGGCCGCCATCATGGGCACCGTGCGCGCTGCCGAGAGGACGCGATCGATGTCGTTCTCGCCGGCGGTGAAGCGGTCTTCGTTGAAGGCCGGCGGACCGCTCCCGAGGGCCGCGGCGCGAATCTCCGCCACCAGGCGGTCACGCAAAAACCGCTCTTCGCCAGCGATGACGTAGAGCGGAAGCAGCTCACCCTTGCGGGCGAGCGCAGCGGCTTTTTCCGGGTTCAAGCCGCCTTGCGCCGGCGCGCGACGAGCAGCGCCGCGGCGAGACCGAGGCCCACCAGGACCACCGGTGTGGGGATCGACGAGGCGCCGGGGACGTCGCAGCCGCAGCCGCTCTTGGGCTTCACGTTGATGTCCTCTTCGGTGGTGTGATTGTAGGCGTCCTTGGGGATGAACGCCTCGCCGCTGCCCACCGGGGCCACATCGCCGCCGCCATTGGCGGGCGCCACGTCGTCGCCGCCACCGGACTTCGCGCCACCGTCGACGCCGTCGATCTTCTTGATCTTCGGGTCCTTAGCGTTGAAGGCGATGGTGCGTCGGTCGACGACCTCGTTGTCGCCCTTGAGGATGATGGTCTGCGGCGCGCCCACGTCGGTGCCGTCGACGGTGCGGATCTGCACTTTGTACTCGCCGGCCTCGTAGCCGCGCTGACGGGTGAGGCCGAAGTCGAAGCGGGTACCCTTAAAGATTTTGCCGCTGCCGTCGGCGAAGTCGACATCGAGGCTCTCGATGGAGGGGTTCTGTCCGCTGAGGGCCGTGCGGGTGGTCACCGGATCGCTCTTGCCGTCCACCAAGGAGCGCTCGTACACCATGGTTTTGGTGAAGAGGAACTTGAGGGGCAAGTGGGCGGTGGGGGGAGCTTTCGTCAGCTGAATCGTCACGAAGAGGCGCCACGCCCCGGAGATCTCGTTCACCTCGGTGCTGTTGAACTTCACGCTCCCGCCGGCCGCGGAGGCTTCGGGCGCCACCACCAGCGCAGCGAGGAAGATTGCCACCAGCCACACCGTACGAGCCAGGGTACGAAGTAGGCGATCCGCGTTCTGCGGCCTTGTTTGCGAAGAGACCATGCGCGAACCGTAGCCCGGAACGGCGCGGCGTCGCAAGCCACGGACGAGCGGGAAAAGCGGGAAAAGACGGGGCGATGCGCAAATGGCAATGATCCGAAGAGCGGTACTGGAAGATGGGACTGGGGGCGGAATGCCGGCCGGTCCTGTCGACGGCACCGTGCGGATGCCCGCGCTCGACGAGGCGTCTCTCGGCAACATCAGCGGCGTCATTCGCGCCTGCGTACCTGCGCCTACACCCGCAGGTGCGAGCGCCGAACTTGCGGCGCGCGCGAGCGAGCCCACGCTCATGGGGCTCTCGCCGCTCACGCCAGACGGCGTCCTTTCCGCGCCAAACATTGACAGTTCATGGCCTACGCGGCAGAATTTCCGAACCCCGGAGGGTGATCAGGCACTTTACTTGTCTGCATCGAAACCGTTTTCCGCCATGGCCGAGCACCCCAGTAACGCTGCAATGCATGCAGTGCCGGCCGCCGGAGCGGCGCCTGAACAAGGCCCCGATCCGCTCATCGGAAAGCTCATCGGCGACCGCTTTCGCGTCGTCTCGCTCATCGCCCGCGGTGGCATGGGGCGCGTGTACAAGGCGGAACAGTCGCCGCTCGGGCGTATCTGCGCCATCAAGGTGGTCAACGCCGGTTTCGGCGCCGTCGATCCGGAGTTTCACCGACGGTTCTTCCTCGAGGCGAGCATCTCTTCGAAGCTCACCCACCCCAACACCGTCACGGTGTTCGACTACGGCCGAACCACCGAAGACATCTACTACATGGCCATGGAGCTCCTCGAGGGGCGCACCATGCACCGCGCGCTCCGCGAAGACGGCAAGTTCACCGAAGACCGCGTGCTCCACATCGCCCGGCAGATCTGCCGCTCGCTCCGCGAGGCCCACGGGCACAACGTCATTCACCGCGACCTGAAGCCGGCCAACGTGTTCCTGGTCACCCACGGCGACGAAAAGGACTTCGTGAAGGTCCTCGACTTCGGCCTTGTGAAGAACGTCGACGAGCGACCCGAGGAGCAGCTCACCCAGACCGGCCTCTTCATGGGCTCGCCCAAGTACATGGCGCCGGAGCAGATCGAGGGCCACAAGGTCGACGGCCGCACCGACATCTACTCCCTCGGCGTGATGATGTACGAGATGCTCACCGGCCGAGTCCCGTTCGAACGCGCCAGCAGCGTCAACACGCTCATGGCCCACGTCCACGAGGCGGTTCCGCCGCTGCGGATCACCAATCCCACGGTCGACGTTTCTAGCGCCTTCGAGCACCTCATCATGCGCTGCATGGCCAAGCAGCCCGATGAGCGCTTCGCGTCGATGGACGATCTGCTCAACCACCTGAAGAACATCGACGGGCTCGGCGGCAGCGGGCCCTACGAGTCGCGGAGCTCCTGGCGGGCGCGCTCACCGAGCCGGCATCCCTCGGCTTCGGACGCGCACGCCATCTCCAGCGTCCACGTTCGCAACGACACCCAGGCGCTCACCCCGGTGAATGCGGGCATGTCGCAGCCGCTCACGCCGCCCATGCCGGTCATGGCCTCGACCATTCCGCCGGCGCCTGGCTACGAGCTCGAAGCGCCGCGGTCGATGCGGGCCTCGGGTCCTTCGCGCGGCGCCGTGCTCGGCTTGGTGGGCCTGGCGGTCGCCATCGGCGGTGGGCTGGGGTACGTCGCGTATCGCATGACCCAGGCGCCGTCGTCGCCTCACGCGGCGCGGCCCGGAACCTCGGTGGAGGCCCCGCACGCGCCGCCGAACGCAGCGACCGCAATGGCGCCGTTTGCCTCGCCCCTGAAGGAAGTGCGCTTCACCAGCGAGCCCAGCGGCGCGCGGGTGCAGGAGGGCGCGGCCGAGATCTGCGCGTCCACCCCGTGCACCGTTTCGCTCGAGCAAAAGGATGTAGAGCGCACGCATACCCTGGTCTTCTCGAAGACCGGCTTCGTGGCCGAGACGCGGCAGACCGCGCTCACCGCGCCGGTTCACGTGTTTCTCGCGAAGGGCAAGGCAGGTGCTGCGGTTGTGCCGGGTCGGCCCGTGGCGCCCGCGCCTTCGGGCGCGAAGAGCAGCGGCGAGCCCGAAGAGTCGACGCCGGCGGGCTTCAAGAAGACGCCGTACTGAGACCGCAGCGAGCCGCCGCGACATCACGCAATGCGCGCGTTCATCGACTGGGTTCGGAAACGGCCACCAGCGCGCGCTTCATGTCGCCCTCCTCGTCGAGCTCCAGCACCGGCTCCGCCATCGTGGCCGAGCGGTAGGCCTCACCGGTTTCGTACACGCGCACCAGCATCGACGGCGGGGCGAGCGACCCTTCTTCCTCGGCGATCGGGCGCTCCAGCCGATAGCCGTCCTGGGCGCCGCTCTCGACCTCGCGGAGGAAGGCGCGTCGCTTCTCTTCTCGGTGATTCGAGTAGGCGGCGCTGGCCACGCCGGCCCCTACGCCCACCAGCGCCAGCGCCAGGAGCACCAGCGTTTCGCGCGCATCGTGGGTGACGAACGGCGCAAAGAGCGTGGCACATACACTGAAAGTGGCGGCGGCGACGCCCACCGTGCGCTCCCCGCGATCTTCGCTGCCGATGCCGCGATCGGCCGCGCGCTGCGCGAGAAAGAGCGGCAGACCGTAGCAGGCGAGGGTGACGATGAGCGCCGGGATCCACAGGATGGCGCCGAAGGTTGCGCCGGCGAAAAAGCCCACGGCGAAGCCGTCGGCCGAACCTTCGCCGCGCCCGGCTTCCATGAGGATACCGAGCGCGGTGCCGGCGTTCATGGCGGCCAGCGGAACCGCAGCGAGCCACCCAAACGGCAAGCCCCGGCGAGAACGGACGCGCACCACGCGGGCCCAGAGGAGGCCGTAGCCGAGCGTCGAGAGCGCAGAGATGATGGCCGGCGAGAGGAGCGGGCTCGTGGCCTCGCCCTCTGGGTCCACGAACGTGCCGGGCCCCAGCATGGCGAACACCACACCGGTGCATGCCGCGAGCGACGCGGCGACCGCGACCACGTTCAAGCGGCGTAGCGCCTGCGGCGCGCGAAACGCTGTGGGCAGCGAAGCGGGGGGACGATGCGAGGGGGGCGGCAGGTCCACGGCGACCTGGAGATGGTAGCACCGGCCCGAGCGCCTCCCAAAGCCAGCGCCGGCTTTTGCCCCAGATTTGGCGCCTCGGGTCTTTCGAATCCGGTCGGATCGTGATGAAGTGCGCCCGATTCTCATGCGCGTTCGGCCCCATCCGGCGGCCCGGAGGCTCCTCCCCCACGGAGGGCTCGCCCGGGCAATCGCCGTCTTTTGCTTGTTCGTCGTCTGGCTCACCGCCGGCGTCGCTCGGGCCGATGCGCGCACCGAGGCCCGGGCCCACTTCAAAAAGGGCATGCAGTCGATCGCCGCCGAGAGGTTCCCGGAAGGCATCGCCGAGCTCGAGCTCGCCTACGAGATTCTCCCGCACCCCAACGTCCTCTTCAATATCGCCCGGGCCAAGGTGCTCGCGGGCGACCTGCGCGGCGGCATTGCCGGCTACAAGAAATATCTGGAAGGCGCGCCGCCCGACAAAGAGGATGCAGAGAGGACGCTGGCCGAGCTCGAGCAGCGCCTCGCGCGCGAGGAGGCAGAACGGAACGCCGCCAAAGAGCAGCCGCCGCCGAAGCCCCCGGCGTCGAACGACGCGGGCGCGCCCGATGCGGCCGCAGCTCCGGCGAGCGTCGACAGCGGGGCGGCGCCTCCCGCGGTCGTCCCGGCGGCCCCAGCGGCGCGCACCGAAGACGTCTTCGAAGAGAGCGTGGTGACCGCCTCCAAGACCGCGCAGAGCCCGCTCGAAGCGCCCAACAGCACCTCCATCATCACCGAGCAAGACATCAAGCTCTCGGGCATCACCAAGGTGCCCGAGCTTCTGCGGCGCCTCGCCGGCGTCGACATCATGCAGGTCACCGGCGGCCAAACCGAGGTCTCGCTCCGCGGCTTCAACCAGCGCCTCTCCAACAAGGTCCTGGTGCTGGTCGACGGCCGCAGCGTGTACGCCGATTTTCTCGGCGCCACCTTCTGGCAGTCGTTCTCCATCGGCGTCGAGGACATCAAGCAGATCGAAGTGGTGCGCGGCCCCGGCTCAGCGCTCTACGGCGCGGTGGCCTTCAACGGCGTCATCAACATCATCACCAAGGGTCCCGACGACGGCCGCGGCGGCGCCCGCGTGGGCTACGGCAACCAGAACCAGACCCACGGCAGCATCTGGGCCGCGGGCAAGGACGCCGGCTTCGGGTGGCGCGCCTCCGGCGGCTACGACTACATCCCCCGCTGGTCGCGCGAGGTGGGCGACGGCCGCGCCGACGCGCGCTTGGGCATTCGCGACCAAGACGCCGCGGCCCGCACCGTGCGCTTCGACTTTCGCGGCAGCCGGGAGATCGTCAAGGGCTACTCGGTGGGCCTGGGCGGCGGCTACACGCAGGGCATGCTGGAGACGCTGGGCGTGGGCACGCTCAACGATCTGGTGCTCCCGCGCTTCGTCTCCAGCGACGTCACCGCGACCTTCAACAGCAAGTATTTCGAAACGCGTGCATATTACAATCGTTTCGAGGCCGATACCGCGCTGAATGCGGCCTCGGTGGGGCAGACGCTACTGCCCTCGCGGGCCGATCAGAATGTGCTCAACGTGGACGCGCTGTTCCACATTCCGTTCAATACCGGCCCCAAGGTCTCGCACAAGCTGACGCTGGGCGGTACCTACCGCTACAAGAACATCAGCTACACGTTCCTCGACTCGCTCCGGGTGGAGCACCACGGCGCGTTCTTCATCCAGGAAGAGGCCAAGATCGGCAGCGCGGTCGCCATCATTGGCGATTATCGCCTCGACTACGTGCCCTACCTGGCTTCGTTCGTCCACTCGCCGCGCGGCGCGGTGCTGGTGCACCCCTCGAAGCACTCCACCCTTCGCGCCTCGGTGGCCACCTCGTTCCGTCCGCCCACCTTCCTGGAGTCGTACCTCGACATTCCCGTACAGCTCCCGGTGGCCGGCGGCGCGCTGCTCTCGCAGGGCTTCCGCAGCGACGACCCTTCGTTTCGCCTGAAGCCCGAGGGCATCTTCAGCGCCGAGCTCGGGTACCTGCAGCACTTCACCAAGGACGACGACAACGACTTCCTGGTGGTCGACAGTGCGGCCTTTTACAACCGCGTCTCGAACCTCATCCAGCTCGCCGACGCGCGACCGGTGACGCTCGGCGACGTGCGCCGCGGCGCCGGGCGCCTCGACCCGGAGACCGGCCTCTTCCCGCTCTTCTTCGGCGGCTACGCCAACCAGTGTCAAACGTACAACGTGGTGGGCGGCGAGGTGGGCCTCCGGGCGTTCCCCATCGACGGCCTCGACATCTACGGCAACTACACGCTGAACGTGGTGAAGCAAGACTCGAGCGCGTGCCCCAGCGGCCAGGCGCCCGACGCCGACGAACGCACCAGCATGCACAAGGTCAACCTCGGAGTGCAGGTGCGCACCAAGCCGGGTTTCGACGGGTCCATCGATTTTCACATTCTATCGGCACAGACCTGGTCGGAGCGCGTCATCAACGTGGAATCGCAGAACGTCACCAGCGCAGCGTTCGCGCTCCCCACCTACACGCTGCTCAACGCCCGGGTAGGCTATCGTTTCTTGAAGGACCGCGCCGAGATCAGCGCCTCGGGCTTCAACATCCTCGACATCCAGCACCGCGAGCACCCGTTCGGGCAGCTGGTACGCCGCCGCGTGATGGGCTTCTTTTCCTACCGGTTCTGACCCATGAAGTTTCCCTCCCTCGCACTCCTGCTCGCCTTCGTCACCGCCTACGCGGCCGGCGCGTGCCAGAGCGTGCCGCTGGACGACGCGCGCCGCGACAACCGGGCGTTTCCGGCGCGCGGCGCCATGCGCGGGAGCATTCGCTACGAAGGGCCGCGGCCTTGCTCGCGTCTCGGGCACGTGGTGGGGAGCGTGGTGGTCTTCGTGTTTCAGCGCGGCAACCCGCCGCCGCCCACTGGCTTTGGTCTGCGACCGGTGAACTTCACGGTGGTGCCCGGCGACGAGCTCTTCGTCGACGAGCCACGCTTCACGGGCCCCGAGCTTTCGTGCCCCGCGGAGACCGAGGTGGTGAGCGTGTCGGCGCCCTTCGCCCTCTCGCCGCTCGAAGGCGGCTCCTACATCGTGCAGGCGTTCTACAACCGCTCGGGCAACTTCCTGCCCTCTTTCGGCGTGCGCAACCAGCCCGAGGCCGGCGACGTCGCGGGCGGCTACATCGATGTGGCGTTTGCCACCCAGAACGCGCAGAACCCGAACTTTCAGAACGTGTACTTCCCGGTAGACATCGGCATTGCCGAAGAAGTGCCACAAGGGGCGCCGGCAGACACGCCGCCCACCTACAAGATTCCCTCCCAAGGCTTCGTCGCCGACAGCGTGCTGGTGTCGCTCTTCGAGCGCGTGCCGCTCACGCGCCCGTACTTCAACGTGGCGCTGCCGCCGCAGCCCTTGGGCCCGACGCCGGAGAACCCCGACGGCGACGCCAACTTCATGCCGGTGCTCACCATGACCCAGGACCATCACGTCCTTGCGGCGCCGGCCGCGCCCACCAAAGAGACGCTCGCGACCCTGGAGAAGAGCTTCGTGTCGGCGCGCCTCGACTTCGGTGTGCCCGCGGCAGAGCTCGACGCATCGCTCGACCCGCGCGAGCCGTTCTTGTTCCAGCTCGAGCCCTCGCCCAGCCTGGGCTTCCAGCTCTTCTCCAAGGGCAAGACCATCGCCGAGAACCCGTTGATTGCTGCGCTGTGGCCCGAAGTAGTGTTCACACGATTGAAGTCGGACCCGACCCACCAGAACGATCCCCAGGGCCTCGCCGTGCAGCCTTCGCCGCTGGTGCTCATTCAGGGCATTACGCTCTTCGACGATGCACTTTCGCAGACCACCGACGCGCTGGTGCCGAAGAAGCCCGGTGCACCCCGAGATCACGTCCGCGTGTTGGTGCGCCCCAGCGCGCTCTGCATCGCCAACGACCGCGGCCCGCCTTCGGCGGTGCTGGTGACGCCCTACAAGACCGGCAAGAGCGCCGACCCGGCCGAGACCACCGAGAAGCCGCTCTACGACGAGGCGCGCCTCGCCACCGCCAACGGCGGCCTGGTCCGCGGCGTGAGGAACGCGTGCCTCCCCACCGGTCGATACGCCATCAGCGCGCTCTATCCCACCGGGCAGTCGTGGACCATTCCCAACGAAGCGGGCAGCTGCGCCAAGTCCGAGGGCGCCCTCGACAGCGCGAGCTCACCGGGAAAGTGTCTCGCCAAGCCGCGCGCCGTCTTGCTCTCGCAAGGTACCCGCGCGGTGCTCGAAGTGGTGCCACCCAATACCCCCGAAGGTCGCGCCTTCTGCGAAGGCGCTGGCCGCGTACCGGACGAGTGCACGTCCGCTCCATGAGTCGCCGATGAAACGCGCCATTGCCATCGGAAACTTCGACGGGGTCCACCGGGGCCATCGCTCGGTCCTCGAGGTGACCCGCGACCTCGCCAACGAGCGCGGCAGTGAGCCGGTCGTTCTCACGTTCGATCCGCATCCAGGCGCCGTGCTCGGCCGCAAGACGCCGGCGGTTTTGACGCCGCTCTGGCGAAAGCAAGACCTGGTGCTCTCGCTGGGTATTGCCGAGTGCATCGTGCAACGGTTCGATCTCGAGTTCGCAGCCCTCTCGCCGGAGGCGTTCGTGCGAACGCTGCTGGTCGAGAGCCTGCGCGCCGATCTGGTGCTGGTGGGCTACGATTTCCGCTTCGGCCACCAGCGCCAGGGCGATCTCGGCACGCTCCGTGACCTGGGCGCCCGCCACGGCTTCGCGGTGCAGGTGCACGACCAGGTGGCCGACGCCGGCGGTCCGCTCTCCAGCACCCGCGTTCGCGAGGCCGTGGCGAGCGGCGATCTCGACCTCGTCCGCAGCCTTACCGGGCGCGACGCCGCGCTCGGCGGCGTGGTGCAGCAGGGCGCCCAGCGCGGGCGCACCATCGGGTTTCCGACGGCCAACCTTGGCACGCCGGAAGAAGCGCTGCCACCCAACGGGGTGTACGCGGTGGTGGTCGATACCGTGCAATCTGCACGCATGTCGACGGTGGTGACGCAGCTCTCTGCCGGCGTCATGAACCTGGGGCTGCGGCCCACGTTGGGGGGCGACGCCCAGCCCACCGCAGAGGTGCACCTGTTCTCGGTGCCGCCCGACGCCGACCTCTACGGCGAGCGCCTGCTGGTGCACCTGGTGGGCAAGGTTCGAGACGAGATGAAGTTTGCCGGGCTCGACGCGCTGTCGGCGCAGATCGCGCGCGACGTCGTGGTGGCACGGGAGATGACCGATACGCGGACCGCCGCCCACGGGAGCTATGACCGCGGGCAGCCGTTCTTCGAGGTAAAGCCATGAACCGGGTAGAGCTCGAGAAACTATCGCGCGATGAGCTCATCGCGCTGGCAGAGCACAAAGACGTGCCGCGCGCCCGGAACCTGACGCGGGCGGAGCTGGTCGACGAGCTCTTGCTCCGGGATCATCGCGGCGAGGCCGACACGGTGCGCCTCGCCCGGGGGTTCTTCGGGCTGGCGCGCGATCTGCTGGCGCGGGTGGTGGAGCGAGGGCTCCACTTGCCCGACGCCGCTACGCGCATCCGCGGGGCTTCTTCGCCGCCGCCGGCGCCGCGCACCGTAGAGTCGGCCATCCCCACCGTGACCCTGGCGGAGATCTACGCCTCGCAGGGCCACACCGATCGCGCCGTCGAGACGCTGCGCCGCGTGGTGGAGGCCGATCCGGATAACGCCGCTGCGGCGGTCATGCTCGCCGCTCTCGTCGAGCACACCTACGCCGTGCCCGACCGGCCGCTCCTTCCTCCGGAGGAAGAAGCCGAGGCGCGCGCCGCCGCGCTCGCCGACGAGGACGAGCAGGAGCCAGTGACGACCATTCCCGACGGCGAGAGCAGCCGAGATGGGCGCGACGCCCGCGACGCGGACCCTGAGGGTCTGGTGCCCACCATCCCACCCAAGATGCTGGACGATGAGCCGCTTCCGCCGCGCTACGACGTCGATGAGTGCGTGGCGCTCACCGTCGATCCGCGCACCCTCTTCGTGTATTGGGAGGTGCGACCGCGCACCCTCGAGCTGCTCCAGCGCGAACGCGGGGAAGGAACCGTCGTGCTCCGCATTCTCACGGTGGTGCCCTCGTGGGACGGTCCACGGAGCGACGAGCGCGACATCGAAGTACATGCCGACCTCGGCGACTACTACGTTCGCAACTTGCCGACGGACGCGGTGGTGCGCGCCGCCATCGGCTACCGTGCCGCTGGCGTCTTCGTGCCGGTCGCGCACTCGCCGCTCTTCACCGAGCGAGCGGCCGGCGCTTCCGAGCACCCCGAGCACGTCGCCCCCACCTTCGCCCGCTGGACCCTCGAAGGGCTGCAGCCCCTCGACGCCGCGCCGGCCGCCTTGATCCGCGCTCTCCAGCACCAGCGCAAGGTGGCGACCCATGGCGCACCGACGCTCGCGGGTTCGTCGGGCCTTCGCCTCGGCAGCTCGAGCGCCGCTCGCGGTGGCGGCCCGCCGGGCACTCCCTCGGAAGAACGACCGGCCTGAGCGTCGATGGCGGGCACTTCCTTCTTCGGCCTCGACCTACTCGACAACCGCTACCCGACGCTCCACGGCATTCGCGTCCTCGCCATCATCAGTGTGGTGCAGTTCCACGTGACGTGGATCTTTGCCGGGGAAGAGGGCATCGTCCTCGACAAGGGGTTCGTCGACGGATCGCTCACCATTTTCTTCGGGATGGATCTGTTCTTCATCCTCTCGGGATTCCTCATCGGGTCCATCCTGCTGCATTCGCTGCGAACGAGCGGCTCGCAGAACATCCGACGCTTTTATCTGCGGCGCATCTTTCGCACCTTTCCCTCGTACTACCTGGTGCTCACGTTCCTTGCGTTGGTGACCACGCTCAGCGCGATGCAGAAGAGCCACCTGGTGTACGAGTACATCTACGCCACCAACTTCTTCTCACTCCAGCGCAAGGACATCGTCATGTTCTGGGGTTGGTCGCTCGCGCTCGAAGAGCAGTTCTACCTCACGGTGCCCGCGCTCTTCTACGTGCTGCAAAAGCTCACAACCGACAAGGCGCGCATCGGGCTGCTGACCCTGGTGTGGGCCATGGCGCTGGTGATCCGCCTGGTTATCTTCTACCGCCACCGGCCCTGGAACGACTTCATTCTCTACGGCGCGCTCTACTTCCGCACCCACACTCGCTTCGACACCATCGTGTGCGGCATTATTCTGGCGTTCGTGGAGCAAAGGTTCGGCGATCGCGTACACGTGTGGCTGCAGAAGCCGCTGCACCGCGCGCTCCTGGCGCTGCCGGCCTTGGCCTGCTTGTGGCTGCTGCTCCGGCCCGCGATGTTCGGCCCGGAGTACGTGCAGCTGGTGCACGTGTTCGCCTGGGGTACCGTTACGAGTGTCATGTGGTTCTGTGCGGTGCTCCTCTTGCTGCACGGCGAGGGGCCCATCCAGCGTGCGCTCTCGGCGCCCATCTTTCGCCGCATCGCCACCCTCGGCTATGGGGTTTACCTTGTGCACATTCCCCTGTGCGATCACTTCATCGTGCCCATCGCCAAGCGTCTGGAGGCGCGCCACGTCTCGATGATTCTCGTGTGGCCGCTCTCGCTCGTGATGCTCATGGCGAGCTCCGTCTTCGTGGGCTACCTGCTCCACATCTTTGTGGAGAAGCCGGCGCTGCGGGTTCGCCAACGGCTCGCCGCCTGAGTCGTCCGAGGCGCCACCGTCTGGTGGTGGTGGTGGTGGCGCCCCGTGCTCTCGATGGCTCAGTAGTAGGAGCGCATGTAGTCGACGACGTCTTGCGGCAAGGCGCGGGTCACGCGAAACCACCAGTCGTAGCTCTTGCCCGCGTCGCCAAAGAACGCCCACTCGATGCTGCCGGTTTGCCCCACCGGAACCGAGGGTGCGATGGCGATGGAGTAGTTCGCAGCGCCGCTCTTCCGGTAAAAGAGGCCGATCTCCGGGTCCATGTCGATCCACTTGTTCTGCACGTGGTTCCAGTAGCCATGGCGGGACAGGCCCACGCCCTCCTTGACCTGGAGGCAGCCCTTGGCGCGAAACTGGGTGACGCCCGCTCGCTTGAGATTGAGCTCGAAGCGAGGACTGAACTTCTGCCGGAGGATGCCGTCCTGGTACTGGTAGAGAAACTGCGAGTATTCCTCGGACGGATTTTTATCGAGCCAGGCGAGGTTGTTGGGGAGGATGCCGCCGTAGGTGGCGGCGGTGAACGCCGTGTTGTTGCAGGCCTGGTCTCCGCCCGAGATGCTGACCGGCGCTCCGAAGTCGGCCTTTTCGCGGCCCCAGCCGAGCGGACGCGCGACCCGTGACTCGAGCCTGGCAATACGTTCCGGAGCGACCGTACCTGCGGGCGCGAGCGCCTCGAACACGTCGCGCGCGGTGGCGTGTGCGGGGTCGAGCCCGAGGGCCCCAAGCGCCGACACCATGCCGGGCTTGGCGAGCTCGCTTACCAGCACACCGCCGTCGAGATCACTGAAGACCACCGCGTGGTCCTGGGCGAGCGTGATGCGCGCGAGCTCCGGCGCAACCTCTTCCGAGACCACGTCGCCACCGGCTCCGGCGATATCGGGTGCGCTCGCGGTCGGCTCCGTCGCCGCGGCGGTTTCGCTGACCTCCGGTCCGGTGGGCGCGGCGCATGCGCCGAGGGCGATGGCGATGGCGAGCAAGGGAAACACGTATCCGGATGCACTCTTCGTCTTCATGGGAGAACTACCTTTTCGGCGCGCCGCGAGCGGAGCGGTTGAAGTGCCGCGTCGTTGCGGCAAGACCGGTTGCGCCGCGAACGCTTCGAACCTGACGAGCCCGCGCGTCGTCCGAACGGACGACGCGCGCGCCTCGCATCTCCTTGTGCCGCGGCGCGCTACTCGACCGGGAAGGGCAGGCCGAAGCCCGGCTCCGGGGGCTCGGTGAGGCGAAAGCCACGGTACTCTTCCACCAGCCAGGTCTGGCTCTCCAGCGGCTCGTCGAAGACGAAGCGCACGCGCTGGGGCCCGGCGTCGTTCACGTCGACCACCGTGACGTGGATGCCGGGTAGGTCGAAGGTTGCGCCAGCGGCGATGGTGTCGCGCTCGTTGCGAAAGAGGTTGCCGTGCCCGCCGGGAAAGAGGCTGCGGTTCTTGGGCGCCAGCAGCACCAAGGTCTGCGCATCTTCTCGCAGCGCGAGCACGTGGCCCGCCTGCGAGAGCATGCGCCAGCGCTTGGGCGGGGTGCCATCGGGCGTGAGCGCGAAGGGCAAGAAGAAGGCGCCGCCGATGCCGCGCACCACCACCACCTGGGCGCTGCGTGGATTCTGCATCTTTTCCCGGAGGAGCTCGGCGTTGGCGCCGAAGTTCTCGGCCGAGGTACGGAACTTTCGCCCCAGCAGCCACGAGGTGATCGGCGCGTGCACCCCGTGGCCGAAGGCCAGCGCCAGCGCCGCATAGCCAAGGAAGGCGCGGCGTCGGGGGTCGGGATCTTCGGCCACCGCGAACCACGCGCGATCGATCACCAGCGCCGAGAGCGCAGCCACTCCCAGCATGCTGGCGCCGAGGAGCCGCGGCGAAGGAACCACCGCGAGCACCGGCGGCAGCGAGAGGAGCGAGCCCCAGAAAAGCCAGTTGGCGTGCGCCCGGGCGTCGGCGTCGAGCGTGGAGGCGAGGTAGCGGCGGCCGCGGAACATGGCGAAGAGCAGGACGCCGCCCATGAGCGCGAGCAGCCACGCCGGCGTGTCTCCGGTGAGGGTGTCGGCGTCGAGCGAGCACCAGGCTTCGACGAGCAGCGTGAAGAGGCGCCGCGGTGCGGTCTGCAGGTAGGCCACCGGATCGCGAATCGGGTCGGAGTAGAACCCCGAGCCGGCAGCTCCGCAGCCGAGCGCGCTGCGGATGACCAGGTAGAGGGCCGCCGGAACCACGAACGGCGCTCCCGAGAGCGCACGCTCTCGGAGCGGCCGGCCCGCGCCTCCCCATACCTCCATGGCCAGCACGTACCCGGCGAAGCCCAGTGTGTACTCGCCGCCGGTGAAGGCCAGCGCAAAGGCGGCCGCGCTCTGGAGAGCGCGCCCGAGGCTTGGCCGGGCCCGGAAGCGAACGTGCGCGAGGAGCGCGAGAAAGCCGAAGGTGAGGGAGATGAGCGCCTCGCGATTGGCGAGCCACGCCAGGGGCACTACGTGGCACGGGGCCAGGCCGAACACCACCGTCGCGAGCACTGCCACCCGCGGGGAAAACAGGTGCCGAAGCAGCAGGGCCGCCGCGAACGTGGCCGCCGCCCACCACGCAAAGGAGTGGAGATGCAGGGAAAATACATGCGTTCCCAAGAGCCGGTGATCCAGCCAAAGGAGGGCGCTGGGAAGCGGCCGCAGAAACCGGATGGTGAGGTCCGGGTGCGACCACCAAGGGAGCATGCCGCGGTCCAGGAGCGCGCCGCGATCCGCAGCGTTGATGAAATTGTACAGGTCCAGAGGATTCCTCGGCACCGGATAGGTGCCGCGAACCATCGACGCCTGCAGGTAGTCGTCGAGCAGGTATGGCGCAGATAGGGCAGGCAAGAACACGAGCGCGCCCAAAAGCAGAACGATTGCGAAGGGGCGATTGCGAAGGAAGAGGTAGCCCCGACGCAAAGGTTTCATGGGCGCGGACATCGCTCGGAAAACACTTCAAACATCGGCAAAAAACAGCTCCGTGGATGTTGCACCGACCCAGTCGCCCGCATATACCTCACTAGCCATGCAACACGCCAGACCGGCCCTCGTCCTCCTCTTCTCCCTCGCCGTGGCGGCTGCTTGCGCCACCTCAACCAGCGAAGAACCGGACACCTTGCCGGATGCAGGCACGACGCCCGTCGTCGACGCTGGCAATGCCAAGCCCGACACCGGGACCCCCAAGACGTGCGTCCCGACGTGCAAGACGGATTCGGACTGCGCCAACAGCTGTCCCTCCGTTACCAGCGGTAGCAACTGCTGCGATGTCGGCACCAACGTGTGCTTCCGCTCCGCTTCGTCCTCGTGCCCTGTGCCGACGACGCCGGCGGACGCCTCCACGCCCCCCCCCTCCTACTGAAAGCGTCGCCGAGCGGCTGCACGGGCGATGGCGTCGGTCGGGCGTGCTCACTTACAGGAAGTACGCTGCGCGCGACCCTCCCTAGCCATCGCCCGTTCGCGCGCTCGGGCGACGCTTTCAGGTGGCTTGCTTCTGCGCCAGTTCGAGACTGTGTGATCGGGCTCCCGCTTCGCGGTCGCGGAAGTTGGTGGCTCGGCTGCCGCTTCGCGGGTCGCCGAGAGCGCTGCCGCTTCGCGGGTCGCCGAGAGCGCTTCGCGGGTCGCCGAGAGCGCTGCCGCTTCGCGGGTCGCGGGTCGCCGAGAGAGTGCGCTGCCGCTTCGCGGGTCGCCGAGAGAGTGCGCTTCGCGGG
>JBBQWQ010000090.1:0-23271 GCA_038210445.1 Polyangiales bacterium | reverse complement strand
CCAGAAGGCCAGAAGGCCAGAAGGCCAGAAGGCCAGAAGGCCAGAAGGCCAGAAGGCCAGAAGGCCAGAAGGCCAGAAGGCCAGAAGGCCAGAAGGCCAGAAGGCCAGAAGGCCAGAAGGCCAGAAGGCCAGAAGGTCATCGGAGCCCGCGCGCTGAACTTGGGCCAGGCAAAAGCCGTCTCTCCTCAACCATTCTGCTCTCACCTCTTCTGCCCTCAGCCCTTCTGGCCTCACCCCTTTGCTCCTCTGGCCTCAACCCTTCTGCCCTCATCCCTTCTGCCCTTTCCCCCCAAGCCCCGAACCTCAGCCCCGAACCCGACACCCGACACCCGAACCACTTGCTCCGTCGTGGGCGAGAGCTCGGCGCCCTTCACGGCGTCGACGCTGGTGCCTTGCCGGGCTTGAGTGCTCGGTCGTTCCTGCCTGACCGCGCGCGACTCGTGGACCCTACTGTGTGCATGACGCACGCGATGGTACGAGTAGGAGCGCGCAGTTTTTCGGCTCCCTGCACGCGGAGCGCTCGTGGGAAAGAACGGGGAGCTCTCCTCCCCCCGCGCGATCCACCGGAGCGGCAAGCGGGAGGGCACTTGCCGCTCTATCGCGCGTGAAGCGTCACGACGAGCGCGCGGATGCTTCGATGATGCGTTCGGCGAGGGGCACGAACCAGGGCTCCCAACGTCCCTTCGCGTCGAGACGTGCGCAGCTCTCGCGAAGCGCCGTCGCCATGGCGCCATGCAGAGTGCGAAGCGGCGCGTGTCGTTCCAGCTCGGTGGCGAGCTCGGTGGGGTCGAGGTGATGGTGCAGGCGAGGCCTCGGGAGCGCCGCGAACCGCGCCAGCTCCGCGAGCGCCTCGTCGACCTGGCCGAGCGCCCAGAGCGTGGCGATCACCATCTCGTGGGACCGCAGGCCCAGGCGATCGTCGAGCGCAATCGACTGCGCCGCTCGAAAGTACCCGAGCGCGTCTTCGTAGTGCCCTCGGCGGTAGTCGCCATAGCCAAGGTAGAGCAGCGCGCGAAAGTGGAGAGGCTCGGCGGCTACCACACGGAGGAGCAGGCGGCGCACGCGCTCCTGCTTCGATGCGTCGCGAGTGAGATACAGCGCGTAGCCCAGTGCGTAGGCATCTTCGGGGCTCGCAGGGGCTGCGCCGAGGAGCGCTTCCAGCTGACGGATCGCCTCCGCGATCCGGCTCTCGGCGCGGTCCCTCGCTTCGAGCTCCGCCAGGATATCTTGGACCCGCTCGTCCGGACGCGGCAGTGGCTGACCTATTTCGTCGAGAAACGTGAGGAAGCCCACCCAACGCGTGGTGCGGCAACTCTCCTTGATTCGCGCGACCGCCCGGGCTTCTGCCTCTCGCGTGCCGGTATCGCGAAAGAGCTGTGCCGCATACAGGAGCTCGAGGCCCGTTGCGTCCTCCCATCGGCTGGCGAAGGCGGACTCGTTCGACAGCCGCTCGAGCGCGGGCAGACCGTGTTCACGCAGCAGGCCCTGCACCTCCTCGCCCGCGCTGCGCGCCGAGGTCTCGTCTCCAATGGTCCACCAGCGGTCGCCTAGCCCAGGCGCGCAGAGCCGTGACTGCCAGTGGCATTGGCTCGCGATAAGCTTCTCGGGCTCGACGTGCTGCCTCCGCAGAAGCGTGCGCGAGGCCGCGCCGAGATTGACCGCGAAGAGGATCGCCGTCCTGGTGCTGTCCCGGCTGCGCTGCGTTTGCACCAGATGCACGGCCTCGGCCCCGATGCGGCGGTAGGTGGTGCCACGAAAGCGAAAGACCATGGGCGCGAGCAGATCGCGGATGCCGTCGCGAATGTACTTTCGGAATAGCGCCTCCACCCCAGGTTCTCCTCGGGAGAGGGTACGCGTTGACCGCGTACACGACAAGTCGGCTACGGGTCTGCGCGCCCGCCGCGCCGGAGCTCGCGCACGATCCACGGGGAGAGATGAATCTCCATGCGCTCCGCGGCCGCCTCCAGCTCCAGCAGTGCGCCGGGCGGCAGCGTCGCATCGTGCTCCTCGAGCTGCGCGCACA
Organism: Polyangiales bacterium; assembly: GCA_038210445.1. Lineage (GTDB taxonomy): Bacteria > Myxococcota_A > Polyangia > Polyangiales > Polyangiaceae > JABFRG01. Next base: position 21,248 of record JBBQWQ010000090.1, on the reverse strand, counting down.
GGGTCTCGAGGGCCACCCCCGGCTCGCCGGCGCGCACCAGCTCGAACATCTCCGTCACCTGCGATTCCGGCAACACCCCGCGGGCGGCATCGAGAACGCGCAGCATCCCCGCGTCCTTGCTCTCACTCAAGCTACCACCCGATGTGTCCATCACTGACCTCGACTCCGTGTGCGACCCGAGGCAACGAGTCGGCCGAGGCATCGGCGACGCCGGCCTCGGAGGACAAGAACACCTCGCCGCGCCGCAATGCACGGCGCTTCGCCAGCACGTCGCCCCACGCCCGCGCGGCATCGGCACTCTCGGCCTCGACGACGAAGCATGCGGGCCACTCATAGTCCTGGTCGTCGGCGGCGAGCCGCGGATCGCGAAACCAAGCGGTGTACAGGTACATCACGGTAGACCGTGTTCGAATGTCGAACGAAACTCGAACGGCGACTCGAAGATGTCCCAGTCGTTCTCCGAGACCGCGAAGGAGTGGGCCACCACGAAGAACCGGCGCCCCGCCGACGCCAGCACCACGACCGCACCACGCTCCGGAGCCTTCCCCAGCAGCGCACCGAGCTCTCGTACTTCCTCCGGCGTCGCCTGTTCCAGTACGAGGCCTCGCAGCACGCGCGGCACGCTCATGTATTCTACACCGAGAAACGAGATATCGACGTTGGTGGTCCGCTCAGGGGCGCGCTCGGTGGGTGGCGACTTCGGACTGCGAATGAGCAGCTGGCCATGGCTGACCTGATACTCCCACACTTGAAATTGACGGTCTTCGGCCCGAAGCTCGAGCATGCGTGGACCTGACCATGCGCCGGCACGCCCGTCAAGGAACCCCGATCTCGTGCGCGACTCGGTGCGGAGAGGGATGCGACGGGCATCTAGCTGCAGTAGGGTCCGCGGAGGCCCGCGTTATGCTCGATACCATCTATCTGGTGCGCCACGGAGAAACGGTCTGGAACGCTGCGGGGCGATTCCAGGGTGCGCGCGATTCGGCGCTCACCGAGCGAGGTCGCGAGCAAGCTGCGGCGGTGGGGCGCGTACTGGCAGCGACCTTGGGCAACGGCGCGGCGCCGCTGGTGGCGCACGTGAGCCCGCGGGGTCGTACGCAGGAGACGGCGGCCATCCTGGGCCGGCATGTTGCGCTCGAGCTGCGCGAGGAGCCGCGCCTCGCGGAGGTGTCACTGGGCTGCTGGGAGGGGCTCACGGAGTACGAGATCGAGGTGGAGTATCCCGGCGTGCGCGCCGGAACCACGGCCTTCGATTGGTACTTTCGCTCGCCCGACGGAGAGCGCCTGGAGGCCGCACGGGAGCGGGTCGCTGCGTGGCTCGCCGAGGTGCGCGGTCCGGTGCTGGCGGTATCGCACGGGCTCGTGGCGCGCATCGTGCGCGGCGTGTTCCTCGGCCTCACCGACGCGGCGATGCTCGAGCTCCCGATTCCGCAACACACCGTGTACGCGCTCGTCAACGGCCCGGTGCGGAGCATCCGCGAGCTGCCCTGACGCGCCGCCCGATGTGCCGTATGCTCGGCGCGTGGACGACCTGCACCGCACGAGCGCCGAGGCTCTCGCCTCGCTCCTGGCGCACGGCACGCCTCCGGCCACGTTCCGCACGGCGCTGCTCGCCATTCCACCGAACGACCGCGACGCGTGGCTCGACGTGGTGCTGGGCCTGGGCGAGGTACCCGACGACGGCCCCGATCTGCCGCGCGGCTGCGTGCCCTATCTGCCCTGCCCGGTCGATGCGATCCTCCGAGCCGTGGACCTGGCCTCGATAGGCGAACGCGATCTCTTCGTCGACGTCGGCGCCGGGGTGGGTCGCGCCGCGGCGCTGGTGGGCTTGCTCACCGGCGCGGCGAGCGTCGGCCTCGAGATCCAGCCCGCCCTGGTGCGCGAAGCGCGGAGCCTCGGAGGCCGACTTCCTCAATTGCACTTTACATCCATCGAGGGCGATGCCGCGTGGCTCTCCGCCCCGGCAACGAGCGGCACGGTCTTCCTTCTCTACTGCCCATTCGGCGGCGAACGTCTCACCGCGCTGCTGGCCCAGCTCGAGCGGGTTGCCCGGACCGGGCCCATCCGCATTTGCTGCGTCGACCTTCCGTTGCCACCATGCTCTTGGCTCTCGCGGGTGACTCCCGCCGCCGGCGACCTGGCGGTGTACCGAAGCGCCCCGCACCCGAGCTCTGGCGCGTGAGCGCGCGCGGCCAACCACGGCGCACGTGGCCCTTGGGCATCGGCGCCATGTTGGTGGCGGGAGCCATCGCCGGCCCCGCCCGTGGGCAGGCGCCGGAACGTCTCGACTGGCAAGCCCCCGCCGAGTGCGATCGCGCGACGTTCTCGAGCCGAATTCCGCCGGCCGCCGAATCCCGATCTATTCTCGTGCAGATTACACACGAACCGGGCGCCCCTCGATACGAAGGGACGGTGCGACTCGGCGATCCCAACACGTCCGAGGGCGATCTGTCGCGGACGATGGCGGCGTCGACCTGCAAGGAGCTCACGGCGGCGCTGGGGCTGGCTGCCGCCATGCTCCTCGAGATCGACCGCGAACGCGCGGCGGCTCCCCACGACGCTGACGCGCGCACCGCCGATGCGGCGCGGGAAGCCGAGCCCGCAAGCGACAGCTACGACGGTGGCGTGCGGCGAAAAGAGGTCGACGCCGGTTCCGAGCCGGACCGAGCCACCTGGATTGCCCTGGGCGGCGGCGCGTCCGCGGTGAGCGATGCGCTTGCTCCGGAGCTGCGCCTCGGCGTGCACAATGGACGCACGCGGCCGGGTCTGGGCCTGGGCCTGGGCCTCGACGGCGTGCTGCGCGGGCTCGACGTCTCGCGCGAGGCCTACGATCTGGCGCTCCGGTGGTTCGTCGCGCGACCCTCGTTGTGCGCGCTCGGCGTGGTGCCCTACGGCCACTTCGAGGTCGGCCTGTGCGCCGCGGCAGAGCTGGGCATCTCCTGGGTGCAGCACATCGAAGGCCCGCTCGACGCCGAGACCTCACAGCGCGTCTGGTTCGGCGCCGGAGCGCTGAGCCGAGCACGGTACGTCTCCGGCTCGCCGCAAGACCCACTCCGGCTCACGCTGGGATTCGAGGGGTCGCTCTTGCTCGTGGCGACTCGCCCCACCTACCGCGTCGAGGGCGGTCCGACGCTCCTTCGCACCCCGCCCTGGAGCCCGAATTTGAGTATTTTCGGGGGAATTCAGTTTCGATGATCAAAAACCTGCGACGCGGGCATGAGGCCATTTGGAGGTAGCGCAAGACACCGTGCAGGAGCGTGCGCCTGGCCACCGCGAGACCGCAGGGCTCGACGCGCCGGCAGCGCGTGCGTTCGTGCTGAAGCACGCAGACTTCGTCTTTCGTTCGCTTCGTCGCTTGGGCCTCGGTACCACCGCTGCCGAGGACGCGGCGCAACAGGTGTTCATGATCGCCGTGACCAAGGTCGCCCACGTTGAGCCCGGCAAGGAAAAGGCCTTCCTCTTCGGCGTGCTCTCCAACGTCGCGCGCCACGCCCGGCGCAGCTTCGCTCGCAACCTCGAAGACCTTGCGCGCCGGGAGCCGGCCTCTGCAGACCCGTGGGAGAGTCCTCGTTCCGAAGCCGAGGGTCCGGAAGAGGCATTGCTCGAGGCCGAGGCACGAAGGGTGCTCGACCGCATTCTGGCGTCCATGGCCGACGATCTCCGCGACGTATTCGTGATGGCCGAGCTCGAGGAGATGACCATGGCCGATATCGCGGTGGCGCTCGAGATACCCCCGGGCACAGTGGCTTCGCGGCTCCGGCGCGCACGCGCTTGGTTCGAACAGGCCGCAGCGGCACAGGGCGAAGCAGGCGACAGGGAAGCACCATGAAGCTCTCGACCGCAGATCTTCTCCGGGCCGGCAAGCGCGAGCGCATGCGCGAGAGCGCCCGAGCCCACATGGCCGACGCCGTTGCGACTTCGATGCTCGGCGCAGCGGGTGCGGGTTCCGCCGCAGCCGTCAGCGCCAAGACGCTGCTGAGCGCCAAAGCGTGGCTCGTGCTCTCGGTGGGCACAATACTGGTCGGGCTGGTCGGCAGCTTCGGCGGCTGGCGCGCGTGGACGAGCGACCCTGCCACCGGAACGCTGACCTTGAGCGTAGCGGCCGGGCCTGCGCTCGCGAGCACTGCGCGCAGTCTCCGCGTGCCGCTCGCTTCTCCGCTCACCGATGCGACCGCCTCGGCTACAGCGAGCAAGCCGCAGCTCGAGGCCGCTCCGAACCACCGCGCGGAGAGTGAGGTCGCATCACTGGAGCACGTGCGCGAACGGCTGCGTGCCGGCGCGCCCGCCGAAGCCCTCGCGCTCCTGGCCATCCACTCCCGAAAGTTTCCTCGCGGGTACCTCCTGGAAGAAGCCCGCGTCTTGCGCGTGCGAGCCCTGGTCGGCACCGATCCCCCGAAGGCCCGCGGTGAGGCCGCGGCGTTCCTGCGCGAGTCGCCCAATAGCCCGTATCGCGCGCAAATGGAGCGCATCGCCAACCCGTGATGCGCACCTCAGTGGCGCTCATCGTTGCCGCGACCCTCGCGACCGCTTGCACCGAAGACGTCTCGGTGGGACGCGCGCGCGTCGACGCGGGCTTGCCTCCGCCCTTCGCTGAGCCCGACGCCGGCAGCACCGACGATTGGCCGGGGTGCGTCGATCGCAAGTGCGGCGAAGGCTGCCCGCCGCGCGGTGTCGGCCCGGCGTTCCTGAGCTCGTGCGATTACTGGGGCGCCTGCGTGGTTGCCCCCAGCCCGGTACGCTGCGACGCGCCGACCAGCCCCGACCCGTGCGAGGCCAAGGTCTGCGGCGACGCGTGCACGCTCTGTCCGGCTGGCTCCACCGATTGCAGCGAGCGCCGGGTCGCCAAGCGCTGCAACGCCAGCGGCCGCTGCGTCGAAGGCGCAGTTACCTGCTCCTGAAGAATCGTCCAACGGCGTGATCAAAGGTCGCAGCGGGCGGAATAGGAAGCTCACACGTTCCGCTTCACCGAAAGGTTCACCGATGACCATGCCGCGCTTTGCACTTCTGTCCTCGTTCGCCGCCCTGTTCCCGCTCATGGCCTGCGCCGCGAGCTCCGCGCCCGCGCAGAGCGTCGACGAAACCGATGCCGAGCTACGCGCAGCGAAGGGGTGCGAGGGCCGCAACCTGGGCGACACCTGTCACCTCTGCCCCGCCACCGATCCGTCGTGCATCGAGACCGCGGAGGTGAAGACGTGTCAGGCGGACCCCGGCGGCAGCACCAAGCTCCGCTGCGTCGGCGGAACCAAGTTGCCTTCGCCGCCGGCCTACGCGCCCTGCGCCGGCAAGAAGACCGGTGCACAATGCACACTGTGCAACCCTGCCGACGCCACCTGCATCGAGACCGCCGAAGTGAAGACCTGCAACGCCGGCGGCCAGTGCGTGGGCGGCCGCTGAGCTCGTCGAGACTTCAGACCCCAGAAAGGGCGAACCCGAGCGCACGGGGGGGTGCACGCTCGGGTTCTACGCTCGCTCTCGCGGCGGTCAGAATGAAGTAACAGACCGACGGCGACCGTCAAGCCCCAGCGAGGCCCGGTCGCGAATTTGCGCGGCGCCTTCGTTCCTCGCTGGAAATTTCGGCGGCTGGCGGAAGAAGCTCACGAAGCACCGCCGCCGTTCCGCCCGCCGGCGCTGGGTGCGGTTGCCTCGACCACGTACTCGAGCATGAAGGAGCCGCCACGCTGCTTGAGCATGACCGAGAGGGCCTGCCGCACGCGAATCCGCGCTTCGGCGAGCGAATGGCCATCGGACATGGCGCAATGGCCATTGTGCAAGTCGACCACGCCGAGCCACGAGCCGTTCTCGTCTTGCGATAGTCGCGCCGTATACTTCTGCATCGAGGCGCCGATGCTCGCACTCTGGCACCCGCACATCAACCCCCGCGCCTACCAAGCCGCCGAAAGGTGGAGCATAGTCGGGCCATGGAAACGCTGCGCCTCTTCGGCACGCCGCTGTCGCACTTCACGCGGAAGGTTCGCATCGTCCTGGCGGAGCTGGGCTTGGCGTTCGACTTCGTGCGCACCGGCAGCGTGCTCGCACCTACCCGCGGCAGCTACGGAGAGAACCCGCTCTTGCGCGTGCCGACGCTGGTGCGCGGCGCCGAGACCCTCATCGACTCGGACCACATCGCGCGGTACCTGGTTTCTCTCTACGACCCGGCAGACCGCTTGCAGGTGAACAGCCTCGCGGTCGACGACCTGAATCGCCTGGCCGTCGTCACCGGCATCATGAACAACGAGGTGGTGCTGCTCCTCGCCAAGCGCGCCGGCGTAGCCGACCTCGAAGCAGTGGCCTACTTTCGCAAGCTCCGCTCCGCCATCGACGGCGGGCTCGACTGGCTCGAAGCCCGGGTCGACGAGGGCGATCCGCGGTTCCGGTATGCCGACCTGGCGCTGGTATGCCTGTGGCAGCACCTCGTGCACTACGGGCTCGTCGAAGAGCCGGGGCGGTACGCGCGCATTGCCGCCTGCGTCGACCGCGCCATGGCGCGGCCTTCGGTGGCAAGCACGACGCCCACGCGATCGCTCGAGGACGCCGGCGCTGCCGGGTGGACGGCCAGCTGAGCCGCTGCCTACCGGGCATGGGTACGCATATGTTCCCACCGCATGCCGCGGATCGTGGGCCGGGGTCGAACGCTTGGCGCAAGAGGGTCGGGTGCGAACTACAGGTCGCACGCCAAGCATAAAGGGTACTCAGTGCCTCCTCGTGTCATTCCGCTCACCAAGGGCACTCGCCGCGTGCGCTTTCGAGGCTACTTGCGCTAGGTTTCCGCGCGGCGCCATCATGCGACTTCACCCGAGCCAAGTTCTGGTTACCGTGGGGACCGCGTGCACCATGTCGGCCGTCGGTAGCACCGAAACGCACCGGGCCCTCGTCACGCGCAGCCCTCTCTTCGTCGGTTTTGCCGCGCTCGATGCAGGCCTGGTCGAGGTCGACCTCGGTGCAAGCACCGCCGCCGAGCCCGTGTTCGTGCGCAAAGACGGCGATCGCGCCCGTCTCACGCTCGCGCAGATCGAAAGCGAGTGGGGCGCGCCGCTCCGGGCGAACTTGGGCATCCGGCGTCTCTCGCCGAGCAAGATGGCCCCGCACGTGCCGCTCGACGTGGCTGCCCCGCTTCCGCACGATCTCGAAGATGGCGGCCTACGGCGGCTGGCGGGCATCTCGTTCGCCGAGATTCGCCACTCGGCGCTCATGGACATGTTCGGGCTGTTCGACGACGATCCGCGTCTGGCGCCGAGCCTGCAAACGCAGCTCTTCATCTATGGGGCGCTGGGCGCGCTCGCCGCGCTTCCGCAGAAGCTCTCGGGCATGCTCGGCGATCCGGGGCGCTTCCGCGTGGCCGCCGGCTGCGCCTTCGCCGGCAACGACGCCTACGACCGACAGTTGCTGGGCATGCAGCCCAAGCACGAGACGGTCCCCGATCGAAAGACCGACAAGCTCGCCTACCGGCTGGCCACCGGCCTCTCGACCCACGGGCCAGCGCTGGTTTCCGCCATGCTCGCGCCAGGCTATAGCCTGAGCCGCATCCGTCGCAATCCAGAGCTCCTCGAGAGCCTGCGCACGCCCGCCTCGCCCTACCGGCGCGTTCCCCAGGCTCCGCTGGTGAGCAGCGGCGCCTGCGCCAGCGCGCTCATCGCCATGGCCGATGCCGCATCGAGTGCACTCTGCACGCTTCCCGGGGGCCGGCGCACCGAGGTCATTCTTTGGACCGCCGCCGACACCGCTCTCGCTCCCGACGCCCGGATTCTCGAGGCCTTCGGGCTCGCCGCCATGATGAGCCGCGAGAAGCTGGCCGAGATGAACGTGGGGCGCGAAGCCGCGCAGCAGCGCAGCATCGGCGACTGCCTGGCGCCCTTCGACGTCGACGCCCAGGGCACGGTGGTGGGCCACGGCGGCTCCGGCGTACTCGTGACCACACTGGAGTTCGCGCTCAAGAACCAGCTCGACATCACGTCGATCATCGTGGGCTTCGGCCACAGCGGCGAAACCGGCGGCAAGGCGCACTTCGCCGGCGTCGGCTTCGGCGGCGAGAACGCGCCCATGCTCGCCCTGCAGATGGCGCGCGAAGGCCACGGCTACGGCATCGCCGACTTCAAGCACCTGGTAGCGCACGCCACCGGCACGCGCACCAACTCGCGCACCGATCTCGCGGCAGCCCACTGGGCGCGCCAGGGCGCCGCCGAGCTCGAAGGCTTCACCGGTCGCCTTCCCACAATGACGGTGGGTGCGCCCAAGGCCATCGGCGACGGCCACTCCATGGGCGAGACCGGCCTCAAGGCGGTGAGCGAGGCCATTCGCTATCTGCTCGGCGAAGAGAGCGTCGGCATTCCCACGCTGCGCCGCCTCGACAACGAGCTGGGCGATCCCGCCGAGTACTTTCACCTCAGCGAAAAGCCGGTGCCCGGCAACGAAGACGGCGGCGTGCTGGTGCCGACCCAGGGTTTTGGCGGCTACAACGGCGCCGTGGCCCTGCGCGCCGCCAACGCGGAGGCTCTTCGCCGCTACGACATCGAGCCCGCCGTGCTCGACGCCTACCTCGAGCGCTGGCGCGATATTCGCCACGAGCGCATCGAGCGCGAAGCGCGTTTGCGCCGCACCCCGGGCTTCTCGCGCCAGCTCGCCGAAGAGCACCGCTTCCCCGGTATCTGACGCGCGCCATGGTTCGCTCGGGTCGCGTCGCGCTCCTTCTGTGTGTGGTCACGACGGCAGCGTGCGGCGGCGGCAATGCCGCGCCGGCGAGCTCTCCGGTGCCGACGCGCGGCAGCGTCACCTATGCCCACTTGAGCGCCGGACACGTTTCTACCTGCCTGGTCGTCGATGCCAACCGCGTGACCTGCTGGGGGTTGCTCGAAACTTCAACGCCAGGTTTGGCGCCCGTACCCGAAGCGGTGCGCGCACGGGCGCTCGGCGTGGTGGGCGCGGTGCAGGTCGACGGCGGCCTCGGCTACCAGTGCGCCATCGACGGCGCAGGGCGTGCGCTGTGCCGCAGCCAGGGCGGCGACTTCGAGCGCGTGGAGCTGGGCGCGGCCGCGGTTGCCCTTGGCGTCGCGAGCAACCACGCGTGCGCCATCGTCGACGGCGGGCACGTGGTCTGCTGGAACAGCGCGCCCGAGGCCAAGCCCACGCAGGTCGCAGGCATCGCCGACGCCATCGGTCTCGCGCTCGGTATCGGCCACACCTGCGTGCTTCGACGCGACGGCAAGGTCCTTTGCTGGGGCAGCAACGAAGCAGGCATGCTGGGTGACGGAACGACCCTATCGCGCGGCGCGCCGCAGCCCGTCGTGGGGCTCGGCGACGTGGTGCGAATCGCGTCGTACAAGGCGCACACCTGCGCGTTGCGCGGCGATGGCACCGTGCACTGCTGGGGTCTCGGCGACGACGGTCAGCTCGGCGATGGCGTGAAGCGCCCACGCGACGGCATGGCGGTGCGGCCGGTGCAGGTGGCTGGCTTGCGCAACGTCTCCGCCATCGCAGTGGGCGGCGCGCACACGTGTGCGCTCCGCGGTGGCCACGTGTTTTGCTGGGGCGGCAACGGCGTGGGCCAGGTGGGCGACGGCGCCGCCGAACAGCGCCCGGCGCCGGTCGAAGTGCCGCTCCTCGACGATGTGATCGAGATCGCCGCCGGCGCGGGACACCAGTGCGCGCTCCGGGGCGATCGCAGCGTATGGTGCTGGGGCAACGGCACCATGGGTCAAACCGGGCAAGGCCCCGTGAAGACCACACCCCGCCCGGCTCGCGTTCGCGGGCTGTAACACATCGCGTAGCGCCCCTCAGCGCAAGGCGTTCTACACTCCGGCTCGTGGAAACCTCGACCCAGCTGCGAAGGCGCTACGAGCAGGCAATCGTCGGCGAAGCGTGGCCTTGCGCGCTGGTCGATCTCGACGCCTTCGAGCGCAACACGCGCACCATCGCGCGGCTCGCCGGGGAGCGACACAAGAAGCTCCGGGTGGCCACCAAATCGGTGCGCGTGCCCGACCTTCTCCGGCGCATTCTCGCGCTCGCGCCGGGCTCCGGGCTCATGACTTACACGGCCCAGGAGACGGCGTTCTTGCACACACTGGGCTTTGACGACTTGCTACTTGCCTATCCCATTGCGCGGCCGGTCGACGCCGCGCTCTTGGCACGGCTCGCAGCCGCCGGCGCAGAGTCGAGCGTGGTGGTCGACGCCGTCCCGCACCTGGAAATGCTCGACGCCGCAGCCCGCGCCGCCAGCGTGACCATCGACGTAGTGGTGGAGGTCGACCTCGCCTTCCGACCGCTCGGCAGTCGTCTTCACCTCGGTGTGCGCCGAAGCCCGCTGCGAACGGTCTCCGACGTGATGGCGTTCGTCGATCGCATCGCCACCTGCGCGAGCCTGCGTTTTCGCGGCATCATGGGCTACGAGGCGCAGATAGCCGGGCTCGGCGACGACGTTCCAGGCGGGCTCGGCGCACGCGTGAAGAGCGCTGCCGGTCGAGCCATGAAAGCGCGTTCGCAGGCTGCAGTCTCCCAGCTTCGCCAGAGCCTCGGCGACGCGCTCGCAGCGGCGGGCCGCGCGGCGCACATCGTCAACGGCGGCGGAACGGGCAGCCTGGCCTGGAGCCGCGAAGACCCAACGCTCACCGAGATCACTGCCGGGTCGGGCTTTTTGTGCAGCCACCTGTTCGATCGCTACCGCGACGTTCGCCTCGAGCCCGCCTGCTACTTCGTATTGCCGGTAGTGCGGATTCCGGGCCCAGGTCTGGCCACATGTATGGGCGGTGGCTACGCAGCCTCGGGGCAAGCGGGCGTCGACCGCCTGCCCGTCCCCACCCTGCCTTTCGGGCTGTCGCTCCTGGCGCTGGAGGGCGCAGGCGAAGTGCAAACGCCGCTGCAGCTGGCTCCCGACGTGCACCTTCGCGTGGGCGATCCCGTGTTCTTTCGCCACGCCAAAGCCGGCGAGCTGGCCGAGCACTTTGCCGAGTATCTGCTGGTGCGCGGGGCCGTCGTCGAAGGCCGCGCGCCCACCTATCGCGGCCTCGGCAAAACGTTCTTGGGATAGCTCAGCGACCGGTGATCTTGGGGAAGAACAGCTTTCGCATCTCGTTGTGGCCGATGCGACTGGGGTGGATGCAGTCGGCGGCGAACCAGTTCTCGGCGGTGGGAACCACGCCGTGGCCGTTAAAGGCGCCGTAGGCGTCGACCAGGGTAACGCCCTCGGCGGCGGCTACTTCGGTTGCCACCTGGTTCCAGGCGGCGAAGAAGGGCTTGGTATTCTGCTTGGGAATCAGGTTGAGCGGCGAGCCGCAGCGAGAAAAGTCGCCGGTGCCGTCGCTGGGATCGTAGATGGTGGCCTGGAACACACGGGCCCCCGGCAGCTTCTTCTTGAGCGCGGCGAACGCGGCGGTGAGGTTCGCGCGGAATGCCTCGCGGTCCGGTCCGTCTTGCCCCTGGAGCACGCGGAGAATCGCGGCGCGCAGATCGTTGCCGCCAATGGTGAGCGTCACCACCACCGGCGGCACCACGCCCTCGGGGATGCCGTCGATCTGCTTCAGCAGCCCGGAGCTCACGGACCCCGAGACCGCATGCTTGTATACCTTGAAGTCTGCACCATACACAGACTTGAAGTCCTTGCCGCTGTAGTCGGGCCAGGTGGCGTCGTCGTTGGAAGCGAGCAGATCGTAGAAGAACGGCGCCACGCCGCCGCGATCGCTAATGGAGTCGCCGATCGTCACGTAGCTCTTGTAGGGCCCGCTCGGCACCGAAGAGTCGCCGCCGCCGCCGCCGTCGAGCGAGCCGGAGCTGCCTCCGCTGCTGGAGCCCGAACCGGAGCTGGAGCTGGAGGGGTCGGTCGCCGAGCTACCGCTGCAGCCAACGAAGAGAAGAGCCGCGAGCCACACAAGATGCCTTCGCATGCGCACGAAGGTAGAGCGCTTCGGCTGGCCACACAAGTCCGCGGCCACGCGCGATGACAAGCCCGATGCAGCTCGATAGGCTGATGCCATGAGAGCGGTATATTCCGTGCTGGCGGTGGCATTTTTGGCGTGCAAAGCCGACGAGCGTCGCTCCACCATCGTCACGCCGCCGCCCTCGGCGCCGGAGGCGGTTGCCGAGCCACCCCCGGCACCCGCCGAGACGCTTCGGGTGCCGGGCGGCAAGGAACCCATCGACGGGTGCGTCGAAATTCGCGTGTATTCCGCACGCGACTTCTTGGCTGCCTGGGAGAAGACCGAGCCCGCCGCCCTGGCCAGGAACTTCCCCCCGAGCCCGCCGTTCTACCGCATCTCCGGTGATCTGATTACGATCCCCTCATGAACTTCGGGCGCGAGGTACTAGAGCGCGAGCGGTTGCCCGGCTCGGGCGGCCACGCGGGCGGCGAGGGCGTCGGCGGTAGCTCCGCGGCGGCGGTCGTAGGAGAGCTGGAAGAGCCAGAGCGCGTGCTCGACGTCTTTTGCGCGATCGATGGAGAAGACCACCACGTTGCGGCTCCATTGGAAGGGCCGCCCGAGCCCTGCCGCCACCAGCGATGCGACCAGCGGGCGTGAAAGGAACACATGCGCCTCGGAGTCGAGGTGGATGTGCCCGAGCTCTTCGTCGCCCAGGTAAAAGTCGGCGCCGTCGACCTCGTTCTCGTTGCCGAGAAGCCAGTGGGTGCGCGCGTGAACGCCCTCCCAAGCTGCCACCGCGTCCGACACCCGCTGCGCCACCTTGTCGAGCGTGGGCGGCGGCGCGAAACGACCCTTCTCTTCCAGCTTCATGCTCCCCAGCATGCGCTCACTTCCGCCGTCGCGCCACGCCGGCGTCTCGGCCGTACGGGCTAGCGCATCACCACGCTGGAGATGTGGTCGTTCATACCGTCGATGCCCGCGATGATATAGGTCCGCCGGTCCTTCGAGAGCTCCGGCACCTTGGTCCGCGCCGGCACCAGGATGGAGTGAATGCCCGAGAACGACGTCTCGTCGTACGCAAAGAGCTCCTTCCCGCTGTTGTTCCAGATGGAAGAGATGCTGTCGTTGGCAGTTCCCATTTGCGCTGCCGTGGCAAAGCTTGCGCTCCCATCGCCCGGGAGCACCACGCAGTCGCCGCCGTAGTTCTCTTGCTGATACAGGGCGATCTCCCCAGGGAGCACGTCGTCGCAGGTCACGTGCCTGGCGGCCGGCTCCACGCGCACCGAGGTGATGCGGTCGTTCCAGTCGCCGGTCAGCGTGGGGTACGGGGTCGATGCGCCGTAGATGGTGAAGCCGCCGCCGTAGTCGCCGTCTTTGAAGGCTCGCGCCCGAACCAGCTGACCGACCTTGATGGAACTGATGGAGTCATTTTGAACCCCGAGCTGGTTGCCGTTCGGATAGAAGCCCGGCGTGAGAATCGCGCATTTGCCCGTGAAGTTCGGATTCTCGAACACCATGACCTCGAGCGGGAACGGCTCGCGGTTGCACACGCTGACAGCCCCGTACTTGATGTCGTGGGGCCAGCCGAGCGCGGTCGAACCGCCCCCGCCGCCGCCCGTCGAAGCCTGGCCCGGTTGCGGCGCGACCATGCCCGAGGCGCCCGAAGCCCCGGCGGCACCAGGGGAGGGCGTGGCGGTGGCCGTCGGCAGGGAAGTCGGAATGGCTCGCCTGTCGCCCGGTCCGGCGAGGGCCACACCCGCGGTTGCGATGACGGCGATCGCGAGGCCACGACCAGGAAACGTACGAGCCAGCTTCATTGCACGACGATACGCGTGACCCTGGCGGCCGGCAACCGAACGCTACTTTCGCTTCTTCCAGCCGTTGCCGCCGAAGTCGACGGCGTGGCTGGGGGGCGCCGAGGTAAAGGCCTCACCGCGCACGCAGCGAAAGCCCACGCCTGGCACCTGATAGGTGTAAACCGCAGCGGCTCGGTAGGTAATGGCCATACCGCCGAACGAGCGATTCCAGGCGCCGCCCCGAAGCGGGTGCATGGGCGAGCCCTCGCTACGCACCAAGGGATCGGTCACGGCGGCGCTGCCGAAGGTAGAGAGCGAGTCTTCTACCCACTCCCACACGTTGCCAGCTAGGTCGTGAAGGGCCGCGCCCGACCACAGGCGATCGCCCTTCGGGTGCGCGCCCACCGGCGAAGGGCCGCCGCCGTGGCAGCCGACGTCGCCACCGGCTTGCGAACGCGGCGCGCCGAACTGGGTAAAGTCGGCGTGCTCGCAATCGGGCTCCGGGGCGTTGCCCCACGCATACTTGTTCTGCTCAGGCCCGGTGGCGGCCCACTCCCACTCGGCCTCGGTGGGCAGGCGCTTGTTGACCCATGCACAATACACGCGCGCCTTGGACCAGCTCACCAGGTTCACCGGATAGTCGGGGTGGTCCGGATACATCGAGTACGGATCGTGCTCCCAAGGCAACTTGCACGCGTCGGCGTCGACGCAGCGTTTGTAGGCCGCCACCGTCACTTCCGTAGCGTCCATGCAGAATGCATGGGTCAGCGTCACCCGATGCGCCCCCTTCTGCCCCTTCATCATGGTGAAGCCTTCGGAGGGCGTGGCCGGCACAGACACTTCTCCGGCCGGGCATGGCCCGCTCGCAGCTGCGGGCGCCGCGGGGGATGGCGCCGCGGGGGCAGGTGCAATCCCCTCGCCTCGCGCGGAAACCACGCCCAGGGCTCCACATACCGAAAACCCAACGACCACGCCTCTCCGCATCGCCGCACTCTACGGCAGCGCATTCCCGCACACAAACTTCCGGCGTTCGAGGGAGCGGCCGCTTTACATGCGAAACGGAGGGGAATCTCTCGCAGCAGGACTAGTGCCGTACGCACCTGCATGTACCCTGCAAGGGATTGCAGGCGAGGCGGAACCCACTCGCACAGTACGACTGCGACACCAGGGTGTAGCCGTTGGCTGGCTGCGCGGTTCCGGACTGCGGCACCACCTCGACCTGCTCGTCGGCGGGCTCCTCGCCGGCCATGGCGCATCCGCCCGCCATCAGCGCCAACATCGCGAGACCCACAAGCAGGGGACGGTTCATCTTCGCCGTCTGTGCACCCCTGGTGCCAGGCTCCTTCGCCTCGGGTGCATCGGCCCGAGCGCAGAACAACGCGTGTTTCGGTCGACCCGAACGCGCAGATGCTGGATCAAGCCACTTCCGGGTGACACCGCGAGCATCCAGTCTCGCTCGCCACCGAGCCCTCATCCTGGAGCAGCGCGCTGCCTTCGAGCCACGTTCGCGCCCCGCATGGGCGGCTCCCCCGAGATCAGGCTTACGCTCCACTACCGCGCGCAGGAGTAGAGCGCGGGGGCTTCCTTCAGGGAATCCGCACCGTATCGACGACCTTTAGTGTGCCGAAGGCGAGGCGCTGATATTCGCCCACCCCCGAGACGACCACGGTGCCGTCGAAGATGCCCGCCACCTTCCCCACCTTCGCACGTGCGGTGGCGCCCGTGGCGACGTCGAGGCTCGTGAGGTTGGCCCCGCTCGAGAAGAAGAGGAACTGTCGGTCGTCGGACGCATGACTGAAGAAGCCCGCCTGCGCATTGGGCCCGACGCGCGCACCGGTAGCGACGTCGAGCACGGTTGTGTCATTCTTCGCCCCCAGCGTGAAAACCCGGGATAGGTTTCGCGTGGGTACGGCGATGACCGTCCCCGCTGGCAAAGCAATTGCGCGCGTGGCGAGCCCGGTCGCGTCGAACACGACGAGCTGCTGGCGCGCCGGATTGCCTTCCACGATGCTCGGCAACGGCAGCGCGCTCGGAAGGTCTCGGTCCACGGTGAGCGAGAATCCGCCATCCACCGGCGTGGGATAGGCGCCCTGCACCACCGGCGTTACTGTGCAATCTGCACTCAATCGACTCACCGTCTGCTGATTCACTTCCTTGGTGACGCTGACCACAAGGCCCGGGGGAAGCGACCATGAGAGCGGTTTCAGCTCCAGTGGCGCCGCGTCGCATACCGCCTCGCCGGTGTCGCTGCGCATCACGAACGTCCTCGCACCGAAAGCCGCGAGCAGGCCACCGCCAAGATCCACGGCGGCGAATTTCAGCGTCGCCTCGGTGAATTCCCGAATCAAACGCCCGGTGGCCACGTCGAGCACGAATACCCCGTGCGCCGACGGAACAAACGCCAATCCGCCAATCACGTTTACGCGAGGCGATTCGTCGCTCTCCGAGCCCACGACGCGCCGCCATACGGTGGCGCCGCCGCGCTGCAGCGAGAGCATGTGCGCATGCGCGCTTCCCACCGAGGGAACGTATGCGAAGTCCGACACCACCAATGCCGCGCTGCCTCCTTCCAGGAGCACCGACGAAGCTGCATTGGCGACGTGCCCGATGGGCACCACCTGTCCACTCCGCCACACGTAGAATGTATTGGTGGTGGTGGAAACACCGAGCGAGAAGGCGTCGCCCTGGGTGGAGAAGGCGCCATAGATGGCTTTCTCGCCGGCCCCGCCTGGGCGGGGCAATGCGAACGGCGTCGGCTCCTCCACGTCGGGACCCCCGCACGCCAGAAGTGCGGCAAACGAGACGGCAACCCACGAGCTCCTCATGGCTTCGGCTCCTCGCCGCACAAGACGACGCTGCTGTTTCCGAGCGCAGTGGCCAGGTTACCGTTGGCCACCCGCGAGAGCGAGACTCCGCCGGGAAGCGGCGTGCCCGCCCCGCGTGAGGTTGGCGTGCTGGCCGCGGCAGACCGCGGCACCTTCTCGGTTCCGGGGCCCGCCAGCACCACCACGGTCGGATACTCGTCGCCGATGTCGAACGCATAGGTGTGGCAGCCAACCCCGGCGCCCGGCAGGGGAATGTTCTCACCGGCTGGAATGGTTCGGACCTCGTCGGTGGTGAAAACCGGTAACGCGCATTGTGCAATGGCGCCGCACGTGGCGGGCGCCGACCGAATGCGCACCGCGAAGGGCGCTGCTTCCACCGTTCCCACAAAGTTCGATGTGGGCGACGCCATGGGCTCGGTGCATCCCGAGGCGCCTTCGGGCGCGCACGGGGGCGGAGGCGGTGCGCTGGTGGCCAGGCAGAACGGAATCGCGATGAGGGCACCGACCCTCGCGCGCATCGCGGCGCCACCCGACGTTGCGGGGGCGCGCACAATGAACCACGCCGAGAGCCCGAGCATGGGCAACGCCAACAGGTCCCACGGGTCGACCACGTTGCGCGCATGCATGAACGCGAGCGCGCGCTCGTAGCCGGCGGAGGCCGCGTGACTCGTCTTGAGAATCGTGAAGACTGCACCAATCGCCGCGGTCGCCCACGCAAGGCTCCGGGCCGTGCGCAGCCGCAGGGCGAACGCCACCAGCGGCACCACCACGAACAGCCCCGCGAAGTCGCTCGCCTTGCCGGTAAACCACGAAGGCGCCAGCGACGCCCCCTTCAACACGCGATCGTTGAGCACCAGCACCAGCAACGCCGCCCACCATGCCGGGCGCCCGCAGGCCCGCAACGGCTCGATTCGCATGGGCGTCGAAGAAGGCGAAGTCACGACGCACCTCAAGCATGCGCCATGCCACCGCACAAATCACCGACAACGCCGACACCAGCCCTGCCACCCCCTGACACCGCAGTCGTGCAGATGCGCTCCCAGCTCTGCCCCTGCCCTCCCAGTGCCTGCCCAGTGCCTGCCCAGTGCCTGCCTCCCCTCCCGCGAATGTGCGAGCGCCCGAGGTAGGTGTCTGCGCTCCCGAATGTGCGAGCGCCCGGCGTACGCGTCTGCCCGAGGGCCGGGGACGCCTCTGCCTCCCCTCCCGCTTGCGCTCGCCATTGGGCTCGTCGCACCTACGGTTACGTCTAGTTGAAGAACCAGAGCCCATAGACCGCCCATAGACCCCTCCCGCTTGCGCTCGCCATTGGGCTCATCGCACGGTTCAATGGATCCGCATTCGAAAGACACTGCGTTCCCCGTTCTCCCCGAAAAAGAGAAGCACCGACACCAATCAGCCGGGCGGCGTGTGGGTGTCGCAGCGGAGGCGGGCGTACGTGGACGCCGCCTTCCTCACGCGCACTTCAATGCGGCGTTTGATGCTGTCGTCCACGCGGCTCCCGCCTCGAAGCTCACCTTCAAGCACTTGGTCGCCGCTACCTACCCGCATCACAGGCGGCTCGCGTAGCCCGCTCTCCGCGCGATGCCCCCCGACGCACGGCGTTCCGTGCAATGTACATACATATACTGCGCGCAGCCCCTCGAGCTACGTGCTCACGGCCCCATCTACTTGCTTATCCATGTACGCGCGCACGCTCGCCCAGGCGCGGGCTTGCGTATAAACGTCACCGCGGCCCGTCAGAGCGGCGTCGCACACCACGTGCGCCACCTCGGCAGCCGTCTGCGTTGCGCCGCCGACGGCCGCAAGGACCTCGGCCGGCAGCTTGCCGGGGTCGGCGGTGCGCTCCCCCAGCGCGTTCCGACCGAAGTCGGTGGCGATGCGCCCGGGATACACCACCACCACGCGCACGCCTGGGTGCGTGCCGGCGAGCTGCATGCGAAACGCCTCCGAGAGCGACATCATGGCAGCCTTCGACGCCGCATAGGCCGCGCGCGGCGGTAGGGGCGTACGACCCAAGATCGACGACACGTTCACGATGGCGCCGTTGCCGCGCGCCATGAGATGCGGCGCCACCGCCTGCATGCCGTAGAGCACCGACTTCAGGTTGTCGCGCATCATCGCGTCCACGTCGTCGTCGGTGATGTCGAGCAGGTTGCGACCGATGCCGCGCCCCACGTTGTTGATCCACATGTCGACGCGGCCGAGCTCGGCGATGGCCTGGTCGAAGATGCGCTGCACGTCGCCGCGCTTCGTCACGTCGGCCACCACCGCGTGCGCCTGGTTGCCACATCGCGCCGCAACCTCTCCGAGCGGCCCCTCGCGCCGCGCAGCCAGCACGACCGATGCGCCCCGCTGCGCCAGCTCCTCGGCAACTGCCGCGCCCACGCCGCCGCTCGCCCCGGTGACCACCACCACTTTCTCCGCAAAGTCTCGATTCGTCATGTGCAACAGGTACGTCTGATGGCGCCGGGGCGATTGTACATACCGGACATTTTCCATCGCCACCGCCCGCGCCTTGAACCCGAGGAGTCGGCGTGCAACATTCATGAGAGCGATGGATTCCGCCCCCTCGACGTTCGCGCTCTCCCGCTTCATCGAGGACATTCGCGACGTCGTCCCCGCGGCAAATCGTCCGCTCGAGGTGGAGCAACTTCCAGACGGGAGAACCACCCTCGTGTTTCGCGTGCTCGAGGCCGGGCGCAAGGGCGACGTGGCGGTGGCAGGTCCGCGAACCCGCGCCAAGTCGAAGCATGCGACCGGCATCGCGCGGGTGGTGGTGGTGCAGTTCAAGCCCGGCTGGTCGGGCTCACTGCTCGGGGTGGCCACCCACGAGCTGACCGACCGCACCGTGCTCCTCGACGACCTTTGGGGCCCCGCGGGCGCCGACCTTTGCCGGGAGCTCCTTGAGGCGCCCAACCTGTCCGCCATTGTCGAGCGTGTCGGGCGTGCGCTGGCCCTTCGCAGCCGCCAGATCTTCGAGCCCGCCTCCGCGCGTCTGGCGCGCCAAGCCGTGCGCTTGCTCGAGAACGGCGAGGTTCGCGTCGAGAATGTCGCCACGCAGCTCGGCGTCACCGCACGCCACCTGCGCCGCGCCTTCACCGAGAGCATCGGCATCGGCCCCAAGGAGTACGCGCGCACGGTCCGGCTCCAGCGTGCCCTGCGAAGCGCCGCCACTTCCAAAGACTGGGCGCGCATCGCCGCCGAGTCCGGCTACTACGATCAAGCGCACCTCATTTCCGACTTCCGTCAGCTCGTTGGCCTCACCCCCGGCGCCTTCGCAAAACGCCGCGCCGCCTGAAGGGCCACACCGAGTCGGGATTGGGTCGAGCAGGGGGCATCCTGCTTGCTCCTGCACGCCAGTATCTCAATAAAACAACGGGTGATCGCGAAAGGAAGCGGAGTGGCCCACGGTGAGGACTACTTCGCAGCGGCCGGCATCGCCGCGGAAGGCGTCATCTCTCACTCCGCCCTGACGAGCCACGACGACGGCGCCTCGGTCACGGCCTACTGCTTCTTTCGCAGCCTTGGCTGCAGCTCGCCAGTGGCCACCCGACGCACGGCAACGCTCTTCGACCAGGCCACGCGCTACCAGATACGCGTACGCTGCACCTCTTCTGGACCACAGATCTCATGAACGCGCCGCCGTGAGGCCCGGATAGGCAAGCACGGTCGCTGGAGCGGTCTTGCATTGTTGCGCCTCGGTGTTGCATCGATGGGCGTTGTGGCGCATGGATGCAAGACGCAGGATGGGGGTATGAAGAACGTGACGACGCGCGAGATCGTGATCCCCGGGTTGACCGATTCGGAGGGCCTGGTGGTGCGGGAGCGGCGGATGCCGGCGCTATCGGCGGACGAGGTGCTGATTGCGATGGAGGCGACCGGCGTTTCGTATGCGGAGGTGCAGATGCTGCGGGGGCGCTACCCGGGGCAGCCGGCGTTTCCGTTCGTGCCGGGATACGACGTCGTGGGCCGCGTCGTGGCGGTGGGGCCGAGCGTCGACCGTTCGCTCGAGGGAAAGCGCGTTGCGACCATCACCGAGACTGGTTCCTGGTCGGAGCACGTGGTGCGGCGGGCGCACGAGCTGGTGGTGGTGCCTCCGAAGCCCGGGCTCGATCCGGCCGAGGTCGAGACGCTGGTGGTGAACGGCGTCACGGCGTACAAGATGCTGAACCGAACGGCGAAGGTGCGTCCCGGGCAGACCATCGTGGTTCACGGCGCGGGCGGCGGCGTGGGCACGTTGCTGGTGCAGCTCGCGAGGCTCGCCGGCGTGAACGTCATCGGCACATGCAGGCCAGCGCAACGCGAGGCGGTAGAGGCGCTCGGCGCCACCTTCGTGGACTATACGCGCAAGCAAGTTCCCGACGACGTTCGCGCGCTCGCACCCGACGGCGTCGATGCGGTGTTCGATCACGTGGGTGGAGATTCGTTTCGAACCTCATACGCCATGCTTCGCCCCGAGGGCATCCTGGTCGCATACGGCAACGCCTCGCTGGTGAACGACACCGACTCGGCATGGCTGGCCTTCCTGGGCTTCTTCCTGCGCAAAGCGCTCTGGAGCTTCAAGCCCGGCGGAAGGCGAATGACCTTCTTCGACATCTGGGGTCGCGGCACCTTCGGCGCCGATCGCATGTTCCGGCCCAAGCGTGTTGACGGCCACCAAGATCCGGAGAAATCAGCGCAGCTCGGCGTTGGCCGAAAAGTGGCGGAGGCCGGCGACGTCTCGTAGGCGATCCTCTCGACCGCAAGAAAGCTGAAGGCCCAGGTGTAGAGCCCTGAGCCTTCGT
>JBBQWQ010000089.1:0-24064 GCA_038210445.1 Polyangiales bacterium | reverse complement strand
GCCGCGAAGGCGCGCAACGTGGACGCGGCGGTACGCATCGTACACGCCCTCCTCGCTTCGCCGCTACCACTCAAGCCCACGCGCGCCCTCGGCGTCATGGCGGTACCCCTCACCATCGGCGCCATCCAGACCGGCCGCCCGGACCTGGGCGCCCAGATCCTCGCGCGCCTCGACGCAGCAGCGGCCAGCGCGCCGGGAGACGCGGCGTTCGAGCTCTGGCGGCACATCAACGCCGCGGTGTTCGGGAACTACGTGAGCGACGACGTCGGCCAGACCATGGCCCACGTCGCGGCCGGCGAAGTGCTGGCGGTGGACACCGGCGATCGCGTGGCCCACGCCTACCTGGCCATCTTGCGATCGCTCGACGACAGCCTGGTGGGCGGCGAGGAGGCGGCAGCTCGCGCCGACGAGGCGGTGCGGCTGGTGGCCGAGAGCTCCCTCGCGGTCATGGTCCCATGGGCCCGCACGCCGGCTGCGCTGGCACGCCTGCGGCACGATCCCGCGGGCGCCATGGCCATCGCCACTGCGCTCACCGAGAGCAACAATGCCATGGTGACCTACCTGGCCCACGCCATCTGCGAAGACGCCCGCTCCACCGTCGATCCCGAGACGGCGCGCGATCGCGCGCGGGCCATCGTGGCTTCGCCCGAGTGCCCGCCCACCGCGGCCGCGCTGGCCTGCCGGGTGGCCGCTTTCGCTACCCTGCGGCTGGGCGATCCCCGGGCCGCAGCGCAGGCGGTAGAGGAGGGAGCCCGCTTCGCGTCCATCGCCGCCGCCCGCCACATCGCGCTGGATCTGGATGTACTCCGCATCGAATGTCGGCTGGCCCAAGGCGACGCAAAAGGCGCCCAGCTGGCCCTGGCAGCGGCCCGCACCCGTGCCGACCGCATGTTGCGGGGTGCCAGCGAGCAGGCCTCCGTGCGGCGCTGGCCAGGAATCCTGCGCCTCGCGGAGCTCGCCATCCAGATCGCTTGAAGGCGACGCGGCTCAGCCTTGCTTCACGCCCACCGTATCGCCCGCCAGCGCCGAACCTTCCTCCAGAACCAGGAAGCGCACTTGCCCGGTGGCCAGCACGCGCCCGTCCGCGTCGGTCACGTCTACGTGCCAAACCTGGGTGCGGCTACCGCGGGTGAGCGGACGCGCAGTCGCGCGGAGCAGCCCGCTGCGCGCGGCCCGCAGGAACGTGGTGTGGTTCTCGAGGCCCACCGGGAGGCGACCACGCTCCATGGTGGAGATCCCCGCCCCCACCGAGGCCACCGTTTCCACCAGGCCGGCATACACGCCGCCGTGCACGATGCCCATCGGCTGCAAGTGCGTCGACGCGATGTCGAGCTCCGCCACCACCTCGACGGCGGTGGCCCGCACAAAGCGCACGCCCATGGCCTTGATCCAGCCATCCGGCAAGCTCGCGATGGCGTCCACGTGGTCGTCGCTGTCGGTCATACTCGTGAGGATAGAGCAAAGCGCCGCACGCCAACGGAGTGAAGGAGGGTGGGCGAATCAGCGGGTGATGAGCTCGAAGTCGGCATAGTCGGCTTCCGCCACCGAACGCGTGCCATCCGCGTCAGACACCACGCCGACGTACAGCACCTTCTCGCCTTCGCAGGCGCCGTATACTTGGCGATAGAGCGCGCACAGGTCGACGCTCTCGGTCTTCCACTCCGGGCCGGCTGCGTCGTGGCGGCGCTCGACTTCGAGAAGGCCGTGCTGCCTTTGCCCGGTCCTGCCCGGCTTGGCCAGCCAGCCGAACTTGAAGCCCTTGCCGCCCACCAGCATGGTGGGCTGCTTGATGACCACGTAGATGCCCGCCGCCATGTCCTCCCAGGCATCGTCGTCGACCGTGGGGTGCTTCAGCGCGCGCCACTTCCAGCGGAGCTCCTTCACCGTCTCGAGAGACGCCGCGCCCTCGGTGAAGGCTTTGCCGAAGTGCATCGCAGGCGGCCGATCGCGCGTGGTGGCGTCGTGGCGGGCGTGGAGGAAGTGCCTTGTTCCGTCGCCGGCAAAGCCATATACCTTTTTCAGCTCTGCGGCATCGTGGTTGAACGGGTCGAGCCAACCGATGCCGGGGCGGTCGAAGTGCTCCGCCCAGTGCACCTTTCCGTTCGTGGCCGGCGCGACCAGGTCACCGGCCCGGGCCCCCACTGAAATAGCCAGCGCGGCCACCACCAAGGTGCCCACAGCGAATTCGCGGCTCATTTGGCGAGCTTCTCGCTCAGCTTCTTCACGATGTGCGCATATCCCTGGTCGGGATTCCCGAGCATCTTGTGAAACTGGGTGTAGTAGTTCTTGGTGAGGCTCGACCCCTCGGTAACCATGTCGACGACCCGGTAGTTGCTGCCCTGCCCTTTTACCATGTAGTCGACGATGAGCGGCGCCTCGCGGCTGCTGGCGCGCGACTTGGCCTGGGTTCGCACCCGGGTGGTGTCGCCCTGGTCGGCGGCGCTCTTGGTGGTGATGTCGTAGTCGAGGCTCTTGGTGAGGTTCTTCCGGTAGTTCTTCTGCACCAGCTGCTTGAGCAAGCCGGTAACCTCGGTGCGCTGCGCCGGCGTCAGGCTCTCCCAGTGGTTGGTGCACTCCCCGGTACCGGGCGGGCACGGATCGCCGAAGCTTCGCCGCGCCAGGACGTCATAGTCGACCATGGTATCAAGCGCGCTCTTGATCTGCGCCTCGCGGCCGGCTGAAGCCGGCTGCTTGAGCAGCGAAGAGAGACGCTCCTGCTCTTTCTCGACGAAGCCCTGAGCGCCTGCGTCGGCGTGAACCAAGGGAGCCATCAAGAGAACGAGACCGGCAAGCGCAAGGGAAACGGATTTCATCAGATCTTCACCAGGTTGGAAGTGGAGGCCGGGGCTCGCCCCAGGCGGAGCACGCTGGGCGCCACCAGGAGCGCAGTGGCCAGGCAGGCAACCTCGCCCAGCACGGCAATGAGCCCGAAGAGAAACAGCGCCCGATTCTGGGCTACCAATAGAGATGCATAACCGATGATGGTGGTGGCGGAACAAAGGGCCACCGCGCTGCCCGCGTGCACGATTGCGTCGCGGAGTGGCTGCTTGCCTCCCTCTCGGAAGCGCTGCAGCACATTCACCGGATAGTCCACGCCGATGCCGAACGTGATGGGGAACGCGATGAAGTTCGCGAAGTTGACCTTGATGCCGAAGCCCAAGGTGGCGCCGCCGAGCCACAGCACCCCCAGCACCAGCGAACCGATGACCAGCAGGCTGACGCGCACCCGCCTGAACAGCAAGACCACCACCAGCACCACGCCCACAAAGGAGAAGAACGTGGCCTTGGGGCCATCGCGCCCGAGCGCCGACACGATGTCGGCGGACACCGGCAAGGAGCCGGTCACACGCGGCTGCACCCGCGCGTCGGGCAGCTGCGTCGCCGACCGCAGCGCCGCCACCAGCGATACCATCTTGGGGCCATCCCACAGGGCCGACGACGGTCGGGGATACACCAACACCACGCGCCCCACCTGCCCGTCGCGTTCGCGCAGGCCCACGGTGAACGTCGAGGGCAGATCGTCGAGCCCCACCGGCTTCAAGTCGCCATTGCCCAGGAAGCGATCGAGCACCTTGCGCTTGTCGGGCGCCATGTCGGCCCGCATGCGCGGCGTGATGCTCTCCCGCAGCTCGGTGGCGAGGCGCACCTTCTCCGGTTGTTCCCTCGGGAGCACGTCGTCGATGGTGCGGAGCTCGCTCACCAGCTCCGCCAGCGGGCCGCTCTTCTGCTCTGCCTCGAGCTTGGCTTTCACCGCCTGCGTTTGCTCCGGCCCGTCGGTGAGCACCGCCATGGGGGTCAGGTATCGGCCCAGAAGGTCGTCCATGCGATGGCCCCAGTAGCCTTCGCCGCTCTGCCAGGTGTCGGCCCGGCGCAGCTTCGAGAAGTCGTACTCCAAGGCATTGGCGTAGCGGGAGCGAATGGCCACGCCGGAGAGCACCGAAAGGCCCAGCGCCATCGCCAGGATGGTCTTGGGGAACCGCTCCACGGCCCCCGCCATCATGCGGAACGCAGCAAGGCGCTCGCCGCGCGGCTGCGGCGCCGTCTTTTCGTTGCGGTCGAGCAGCAGGAGCGCCGGCGGGATGAGCACGTACGCCACCAGCCACGAGAACAGCATGCCCAGCCCGCCGATGAAACCGAACTGCCGAAACCCCTGAAACTCGGTGAGCGAGAGCGCCGCATACGACACCCCCGCCCCGGCCGCTGCGGTGAGCGTGCCATTGCGAGTGTGGGTTACCGCCGCCAGGACCGCAGCCCGGGGCACGCGGCCGGCGCGCCGCTCCTCGACGTAGCGGGCGAGCAGGATGATACCGAAGTTGATGCCATTGCCCACCACGATGGAACCCAGGAAGGCGGTGTTCGAGTTGAGCTCGCGAACATTGAACGGCGGGAGCGATGCCACGCCAAAGGCGAAGAGCGCGGCCAGCAGCAGCGGCGGAAAGAGCGCGAGCAGCGCTCGCCACCAGCGGAAGTAGAGCCACAGCACCAGCAGCACCGCGCCCAGCACCAGCGCCGACGAGATGGAGAGGTCCGAAAGAAGCGCCTCGGTCTCCTCCACTTCGATGGCCACGTCACCGGTGTATCCCACACGCATTCCGGACGGTACGGTGGCGAGCGCGTCGGCGCGCACTTTGCCCAGCAGCGACGCGGCTCCGTGGCCCGCTTCGCGCATGGGCCCCACCTCCACCAGGAGCATGGTGAGGTGCTTGTCGGCGCTGGAGAAGCGCGTACCGGTCTGGGAGCCGCCGCCGCCCCCCAGCTTGCTCTTGTACTTGGTCTCGATGTCGGAGAAATCCAGCGGCGGCTTCTCGGTGTCGTCCTCCAGTGCCGAGCCGGTCGACTGGCTCACCTCCCAGTCGCGACGCGCATCGATGCGGCTCTGGATGCTCCTGAGCTCGTCTGCGGTGAGGTAGAGAGGCGCGTTCTTCTCGAGAAACGCCTTCTCGTCGTCGTTGCCCTTGCGCACGCGGGTCACCAGATCGGGCCCGTAGCCTTCGATCTTGGTGGCCAGCGCGTCGAGCGCGGCCTCGCCCTTGGGCAGGCCCGCGGCGTCACCAGTGTCCACCAGCACACCCAAGTACTTGAGGCCGGTCATGCGATGGCGCAGATCGTCGGCCGCCACCACGCTGGGCGCTTCCTTTGGGAGCAGCGCCTCCACGTCGGCCCGCAGGTGCGCGTACATGGTGCCGGTGCGAATGGCCGCCGGCACCGCCAGCGCGAGCGCCAGGAGCCACAGCGTACGGCCGTGGCGCAGGCAAAATTCGACGAGGCGGGTATCCCAGGATTTCACGAAGTCACCCATTTCTCGACCATTTCAGGAGAGCCAACCCATACGGTGAATGCCGTAGCCAATGGCGGCGGCCCAGAGACCGGCGAACACGTCGTCCATCACCACGCCGTAGCCCCCCGGTAGCCGCTCCGAGCGGCGCGCCGGAAAGGGCTTGGTCTGGTCGAAGATGCGAAAGAGCACGAAGGCCACCGCGAAGCCCAGCGGCGTGTGGGGGCCCCACAGGCAAGCGAGCACCATGCCCACCACCTCGTCGATGACCACCGTTTGCGGGTCGTGATTGCCGGAGTCTTCCACCACAACGCCCGCCGCCCAGATGGCCACCGGGAGGAGTGTGGCCGCCAGGATGAGCACCGGCCAGAAACCATGCGGCGCCACCAGAATGCACAGCGGCAACGCCCCCACGGTGCCGGCCGTTCCGGGCGCAATGGGTACCTTGCCGCAACCGAACCACAGGGCGAGAACCCGGGCGAGCTTCTTCACGACGCCGCCTCTGCGCGCGCAGCGTCGGCGTTGCCCCGCGCCGGCCTCCGCTGCATCGTGGCGGTCGCGCTCCGCGGCCCGAAGCGCCGCAGCACCGCGAAAACTGCCGCAGTGAGGCCCAGGCCCACCACCACGTCGGTGATCCAATGGTGGTCGAGGTACACCGCCGCCACGCACATGCTCACGAAGAAGACCGCAGAAGCGACGCGCCCGGGCAGGCGAAATCGCGACCAGCCCGAGAGCAGAATCAGGAAGGGATAGGCCACGTGGAGCGAGGGCATGGCGCCGAATACGTCGTTGGATCGCCCATAGAACCCATGAAAATAGCCTATGCCCATCATGGTATCGACGCGGGCAAGGTTCGGCCCCTCGCTGGCCTGCGACGAAAGGTCGATGGTGCAACCGTGCGCGTGCACATACCAGGGCGGCGCCGCAGGGAACACGTGATACGTCACGAAGGCCAGCAGGTTCATGGTGAGGAAGGCCAGCGTGAACCGGCGCATGGCCATGTAGTCTTTGAAGCCCAGCCACACCGCAAAGACGATGGCGACGAAGATGAAGGTGCCATACGGAACGGCGAACCAGGCGTCCCAGAAGGGCGTGGCGTGCGCTTGCAGATATCCGTGGAGCGTCACCTTGGCGCCGGTCTCGTCGCGCATGCCGAACAGCGCCGCGTCGAGCGCCTGCAGATCGCAGGCATGAATGCGCGCCGGGGAGAGCCCCACGTTCTTCACGAAGCGCATCGCGTCGTACAGCACCGCCACTGCCCCCACCGGCCACAGTCCCAGATACAGCTTCTTGCTGGCGGCGCTGGCATAGGGGAGCAGTACCCCGATGGCCAAGAGAGCCCATAGCTCCCACCGCGCCACCTCGCCCAGAAACACGAAGGCGATGAGCGGCCAACCCACGAAGGGCAGCCCCGGCAAGAGGGGATACCGTGGCCAGAGCCCGCGCACGTGGCGAACCAGAGCATTCATCTGGGGCCGGGCCGCCCCTGCCGTGAAGGATGTGCCGCGAAGGCGTCGAAAGCTTCGCGCAAGATGGCAATGCCATTCTCGGCAGTGGCCAGGTCCAGGGTGAGCGCGGGCTGCAGGCGAAAGTGCGGCGAATAGCTCATGGTCAAAAGCCCCCGGCGCACGCACTCGGAGAAGATGAACTTGGTACCTTCGGCCGAGAGCGGCTGTTTGCTTACCTTGTCCTCCACCAGCTCGATGCCGAGAAAAAGGCCACGCCCGCGCACGTGGCCGACGAAATCGTAGCGGTCCACGAAGACGCGCAGCATCTCCAGCATGGCGGCCCCTACCGCGCGAGAATTCTCCACCAGGTCTTCTTCGTCGATGATGCGCAGCGAGGCGGCGCCGGCAGCGGCGCCCAAGGCATTGCCTCCGTAGCTCGAAGAGGAGCCGGAGGGAATGCTCCAGGGCTTGGCGAGGGCGATGACGTCGGTGGTGAGCACGCCCGAGAGGGGGAATCCCCCGCCGAACGCCTTGCCCAGGGTGACGATATCGGGGCTTACCCCGCTGTGCGAAGTGCCCCAGTACGCGCCGGTGCGACCGAAGCCCGTGAGCATCTCGTCGGCGATGAAGAGGGCGTCGTGCTCCCTGGCGACCGAGGCCACCGCGGGCAAGAAGTCGTCCGGGGGAATCACGTTGCCGGCGGTGCCCTGCATGGGCTCGACGATGATGGCCGCGATGGCGCCGGCGCTCTGCGCCTTCAACTGCTTTCGCCCGACCTCCACGCACGCCAGCCCGCAGCTCGGGTGGGTGAGCTTGAGCGGGCAGCGATAGCAATCGGCATAGGGAATCTGGTGCGAGCCGGGCGCGAACGGACCGAGCCCCTGCTTGAAGCCCGAGCCGAGGAGCGAGAGGGTGCCCAGGGTCTTGCCGTGGAATCCGCCCCAGAAGCTCACGAACTCGTACTTGCCCGTGTGGCTCTTGGCCAGGCGGAGCGCGCTCTCGACCGCTTCGGCGCCGCTCGAATAGAGCTGCAGGCGCTTCAGCTTTCGATCGGGCGGAGCGGGCGGTGTGTGCGAAGCCAGGCGATGGGCCAGCTCCACGCGCGGCGCCGAGGTGAGGCTGCCCACCGAGATCTTCGCCACCTGCTCCTGCACCGCCGCCACATACCCGGGGTGCGAATGGCCGAGCGCGTTGACGCCGATGCCGCCGATGAAGTCGAGATGGTCGTTGCCGTCGACGTCGGTGATGAGACTGCCGGCCGCGTGGGAGGCCACCACGCCGCTCGAAGTGGCATATCCTTGAAGCCCCGGCGCCGCCACCCGGTCTTCCTCGAGGCGCAGGGCTAGACTCTTGGGTCCAGGAATCTGCGTCACCAGCTTGGGCTTCTGGCCTTTTGCATGCGTCGGGCGGGCCGCAGCCACAGCGGGCGCGGCGGGTGTGGAGCGGTTCATACTGCAGAGACCTTCTTGGGATGGGCGAATACGAAGTAGCGATGCAGCGGGTAGTTCCATCCCAGAGAGACCACCACCGCCACCAGGGCGCGAGCCAGCACGTAGGGCACGCCGAAAGCGCGCGTGAGCAGCGACTCGCCTGCTGCGTTCCAGAGCGCCGAGGCCAGGGACACCACGGCGTAGCGAAGGCCCTGGGCGCGCGGCGAGCCAGTTTTTGCCACGTGTCCGCCCGGGCGAAACACGAAGCGACGCGCCAGGGTAAAGTTGACGACGCCGCCCAGCAGCGCGCTGAGTAGCGTGGCGATGCCGGGTCGCATGCCCACCGCGCTCACCAGAACGATCATGGTTCCGAAGTCGACCACCGTGGTGATCACCGCGGCCAGCTGGTGCAAAAGCAGCGTCCACGGCGCGCGCTGGGCCCCGCGCGCCGGCGCTTCCGGCGAGGTGTCTGCGCTCATCGGCCTCTCCCCTTGACGGCCTGGGCAATGGCCCAGAAGCGCCGCGCCGCGGAGACGTTCCCGACCGTAGCCACCAGGCCCACTGATGCGTAGAGCGGCGCCAGCGCGAGCGCGCTGGGCAGTGCGTGACCGCTCAGGTAAGCGACCATCGGCACCAGCGCAGCGCCGCCGCCCAGGTACACGGCTCGCTCTGCGCGGCGCATCGCACCGCGCGGCGGCTCCACCCGTAAGGCCTCGGCCTTGGCGGTGGCGTAGCTCACCAGGATGGAAGCCTGCAGCGCCAGCAGCGTGACCACCAGCGCGGGCAGCTCGCCCCGCAGGTACACCGCGACCCCGAAGAGGTAGACCATCTCGTTCACGCGGTCGACCGCGGCGTCGAAGACCTCGCCGGCGTCCGAAGCCTTGCCGGTGGCCCGCGCGAGCTGCCCATCGAGCCCGTCCAGGAGCGAAGAGATGGCGGCGAGAAACGCGCAAACACCGAAGAGTCCGAAGGCCGCGGCAAAGGCGGCCGCGATGCCGAACATCAGCGAGACGAAGGTCACCTGATTGGCGGTCACCCCCATGCGCGCGAGCGAAGCCACGACCGGCCCGAGGACCCAGTAGAAGAAGTCGACCGCCGATCGACCGAGCAGCACCGACGAACCCGCTTGCGTTGCGCGTACGGTTGCGGGCGCTCCCGTCGCCCGCAGCGCGAACATCGCCGCCAGCAACAGCATGAGGCACAGCAGCAGCAGCGGGAGAACGAGATCGAGCAGGGCCATCATGCGCTGCAGTCGACGGCGATGGCGCGCCCCTCCTCGCTGGCGGAGCGATAGCAGGCTTCGATGACGCGCATGCACGCGACGGCGTCGCGGGCGGTCTCGGGTACCAGATCGCGCTCGCGCATGGCGCGTGCGAAGTCGGCGAAGACCGAAGTGAACCAGGCCTCGTGGCTGGCGCTCATCCAGTGCGAAGCGACTCTCTCTTCCTTCGACTCCCAGCGATAGCTGCCGGGGTTGCCGAAGCGGAGCGAGAGCTCGAGCTTGTCGTCTTCGATGCGGAGCGCGCCGCCGCTCCCGTGAATGGTGTAGATGACCTTGCGATTGCCCGCGCGCCAGGTGAGGTGGCAGCGCACGATGCCCGACGGGAACGTGAGCTCACAGGCCACGTCGTCGTCGGTGGCGCTCCCACCGCCGGCCGCTGGCGCATGCACCGAGCGGAGCATGCGGGCCGACACCTGGGTGGGGTAGGCGCCCATCCACGCGAACGCCACGTAGAACGTGTGGCTTCCGTGGTCCATGAGGATGCCGCCGCCAGAGGTCTCCGGCTCGCGGCGCCAGTCGGGCCGCCACTCGGGCACGCCCCGCGCGTGGGTCGAGCGGAACGTGCTCAATGTGGCCAGGTGAATGTCGCCGAGGGCACCTTCGTCGAGCAGCCCCTGCACCCGCTTGAGGACCGGCGCGTGCGTGTAGTTGTGCGAAGGGTAGAACACCCGACCGCTCTTGCGCGCCAAGGCGATCAGCTCGTCGGCGTCGGCGGCGCGCGTCGTGATGGGCTTTTCGCAGAGCACGTGCAGGCCCCGCTCCAGCGCCGCGCGAGCGAGGGGCGCGTGGGTCACGGGCGGGGTGCAAATGTCGACGAAGGCCAAGCGCTTGGAGAGCTCGCTCTCGAAGAACGACTCCGCGCTGTCGAAGATGGCGGCGCTCGGCAGAGCCTGCGCCGCCTTTTCCCGACGAGCCGGGTGGGTGTCGACCACCGCGTCGATGCCCAGATCGTTACTCTGGGCGTAGCCGCGCGCGTGGCCCTGTTCGCCGATGAAGCCGTAACCGATAAGGGCGCCGCGCTTCATGGGGCATCACTCTGCAGCTTGGGCGAACGCGGACTCTTCGAGGCCGCCCAGGGAGCGGAGCGTGCGCCGAAGCGTGTCGTACTGCCCGAACAGATCGTGCTCCGCGCGGCGGCTCCGGGTCATGGGGCTCTTGAAGTAGAACGAGAGCCACTCCTGCATGCCGCTCATGTCGGCGCGCTGCGCCAGGTCCATGAGGAGCGCCAAATCGAGGACGATGGGCGCCGCCAAGATCGAGTCGCGACACAGGAAGTTGAGCTTCATCTGCATCGGGTAGCCCAGCCACCCGAATAGATCGATGTTGTCCCAGCCTTCCTTCTGGTCGCCGCGCGGCGGGTAGTAGTCGATGCGGACTTTGTGGTGAAACTTGCCGTAGAGCTCGGGCTGGTCTTCGGGCTCGAGGATGGAGTCGAGGACGCCGAGCTTGGTCTGCTCCTTGGATCGGAAGTTTTCGGGATCGTCGAGCACCTCGCCGTCGCGGTTGCCCAGAATGTTGGTGGAGTACCAGCCGTTCAGGCCCAGCTGCCGCGCCTTCAGCGCGGGCGCGATGACGGTCTTCATAAGGGTTTGGCCGGTCTTGAAGTCCTTGCCGGAGACCGCCACCGACATCTCTCGCGCGAGCTCCAGCGCCGCCGTCGACTCGACCCCGAGATTGGGCGAACCGTTGGCAAAGGGAACGCGCTCCTTGAGACACGCCCACGCGTACATCTGCGCGGGCGAGATGCTGGAATCGTTGTCCCGCAGCCCACGCTCGAAGGAGCGCACCGACTCGTGCACCGCGCCGAGGGGCAGGTACTTCTCGGTCGACCCGCACCATACGGCCACCGCGCGGTCGGCGCCCTTCTGCTTGATGAAGGCGCGGATGTCGCTCTGCAGGGCCTCGACAAGCTCGGCCTTGCTCTTGCCGCGCTTCACGTGGGTGCCGTGGAGACGGCTTACATACTCGGGGTAAAATACGGCTTCCATGGGGCGCACTGCGGAAAGCTCCTCGGCCACCAGGTCGAGGTGCTCCTTCGACAACACGTCGGCGTGCCGCGCCGCGGCGAGCGCGTCTTCCGGGAACAGGTCCCACCCACCGAACTCGACGTCGGCCAGCGAGGCCAGCGGGAGCACTTCTTTCCAGGCTCGCGCCTCGTCGTGCACGCGCACGCGCCCGAGCTGCGTGAGCGACCCCACCGGCGCCCCCAGTCCGCGCCGCGCCAGCATGACCCCGGCCATCGTGGTGGTGGCGACGGCCCCCATGCCCGGCATGAGGACTGCGAGCTTGCCATGGGCTTTGCGAGGCGGGGCGTGGCGGGGGGGCGTGGCTGGGTTCATGGAGAGACTCCCTGGACAAAAAACAAAGAGCGCCGGGCCGACGGAAACGTCCGCGGCGGTTCGCGCTCTCCCGGTGCGTGACTTAGTTCACCAACGGATGATCAACAGCTTGTCGATCTACCGTTGGACAATGCGATGCCGGATCACGACGGCGCGTTGCGGTTTTTCTGCACAAATGGAGGGGCGAACGACCGCTTCGGAGATAAGGTTGTGTTCACCGGCGCTTGGCGCGACCGCGCCGGAGCCCGATTGCCCATGGGACGCCTCGACCTTCAACGACGACAGCACTACAGCGACGCCATCGACGAGCTTTCGCGTCGATTCAGCTGCGCGCCGCATCGCGCGATGATGGCGATCTTCGACGTGGTTTCTACGCGAGACTTGCTGCTGCGTTTCGTGGCCATGCGGGTGGAGCGCCAAGGCTTGTCCTTCGCGGGCTTCCAAATTTTGATGCTGCTTTCGAAGGAACCGGAAGCGCAGTGTCCGATGCACCTGCTCGCAGATTGGTTGTTCGTCTCCCGGCAAAATGTCACCGGTGTGGTCGACGTGCTGGAGCGCAAAAATCTGGTGATTCGCAGGCCCTCGGAGTCCGATCGCCGGGTCAAGCTGGTGGCGCTCACCGACGGCGGCATCGCGGCCCTGGAGCGCATCGTGCCGGAGCACTTCGACGCCACCCGACATCTCTTCGGCGAGATGACCGACGACGACCTCGCCGATCTGCACCGAGTCCTCGGCAAGCTCCGAGAGCGCTTGTTGGTGGTGGGCCCCACCCTGGAACCCAACTTCCCGGGCGAGATGCCGCTGCCGCTCAAGGCGCGTCTTGCCGCCCTCGAAGACGGCCCGATCGAGTGCCCGTCGCTGGGCCGGGTGCCGCCGCCGGCCGCGTCTTCGCCGCGGAAACGCACCCGCGCGCCGCGCGCCCGCGCGCGCTGACCGCAAAAGCCCCCCTTCACTGCAAGCAACTTGCCGCGGTGCACGCACTCTTGCACGATGGTGGAATGCGCTTCGCGTGGGCCCCGTTGATCGTCGGCAGCTGCGTGTCCGGAGGCCTCTTTGCATGCGCGGGCGGCAACGGCGAGACCGATGCCAAGGCGCCGAGCGCGGTGGTCATCGCGCCGCCCAGCAGCGCCAGCGCGCCGGACGGTAAAAACACCGGTGGCCCCTCGGCCTCTCCCGACGTGGTGGTGTGCAGCCCGAGCCGCACCCGCGACCCGCTCGACCGCGAGGCGTTGAGCCAGGCGCTCACCGAGGCGTCACGCCACCTCGAGGGCTGCGCCTTCCCCCAAGGGCCGCGGGGCCCCGGCCAGGTGCGCATCGACCTCGACCCCACCGGCTGCGTCTCCAGCGCCGTGGTAGAGACGCCTCGCTTCCGCCAGACCAGCGCTGCCTCGTGCGTCGAGGATCTCTTCCGCCACGTGGTCATCCCGCCGTTCGCACAAGAGGGGCGCCCGGTGCGCATCACCCACACCTTCGTAATCCGCGACAAGCCGGAGTAGGCCGCACCTCGACGGTTCCCACGAGGAAGAGTTGCGGAATGGTTCCGGCCTTGCGACACTCGCTTTGTGAAGCGCACCGTTCTGCAGCTCTCCGCGACCGCCCTGGGTCTCGGAATCGGGCTCGCCATCGTGACTCCCCTCGCGCCCCTCGCTCATGGCGACTCGCGGCCCTCCACCATCTCGGTGGACGAGATCAAAGACGGCATGAAGGGCTACGGCCTCACCGTCTTCAAGGGAACCGACCCGGAGCGCTTCGACGTCGAGGTGGTGGGTGTACTCCACAACTTCCGGCCGGCCCAGGATCTCATTCTGGTGAAGACCCCGCACCCGCGGCTCAACATCACCAAGAACGTGCGGGGCATGAGCGGGAGCCCCATCTACTTCGACGGACGCCTGGCAGGCGCCTACGCCTACAGCTGGGCGATGTTTCAGACCGAGCCGGTGGCGGGCGTAACCCCCATCGCGCCGATGCTCACCGAGATGCGCCGGGCCATCCCCGCTGGCTTCTGGCCCCTCGAAGGCGGAGGACCGCTCCCGGCCGCGCAAAACAAGCGAGCGCCGCATGCGAGCCGCGAGCCCACCGAGTTCCAGGGTGAGCCGGGAACGTACGATCTCGAGGCGCACGGCAAGCAGCTGGCGGCGCGTTTCGCGCCCGATCCCGGGCGCCCCCTGATTCCGGTGGCCACGCCCATCATGATAGGCGGCGTCGGCGAGCGCACCCAAGCCTTCGCGCGAAACCTCTTCGCGCCGCTCGGGCTCGAACCCATGCAAGCAGGAGGTGGCCAGGGCTCGAGCGTGGGCGCGCCGGAGCACTTCGTCAACGGCGGCTCGCTCGGTGTGTCGCTGGTGTCGGGCGACGTCTCGTTTTTCGGGCTCGGCACCGTGACGCACGTCGAAGGTCGCAAGCTCTGCGGCTTCGGCCACCCGATGATGGAAGCGGGCGCCACCGCGCTGCCGGCGGCCATCGGCCGGGTGCACTGGATCTTCGCCAGCGACCAGCACTCGTCGAAAATCGGCGAGTCGGCAAGGCCGCTCGGTGCGCTCATCCAAGACCGGCAAAGCGCGGTGGTGGTCGACGAGACCAAGACCGCACCGACCTTCCCTCTCACCGTCGAAGTGAAGGGCGCCGAGGGCGCTCCCAAGACGTCGTGGAAGATGCTGGTGGCGGAAGAGAAGTTCATGGCCCCGGGCCTTCTGGCCGCCGCCTTGAGCGGCGCCCTCGAAGCCACCACCAACGAGCGGCGCGACGTGAGCTGGAAGCTCGCATCCAAGGTCACCGTGCGCGGCTACGGTACCACCGAGCTCGAGGACGTCGGCATCGCGGTGGGCGGTATGCCCGACGCCGGCGACTGGGGCCGGGCCCGCGTGGTGCGCACCGTTGGCGAGGTTCTCAATAACCCTTGGGAAAACTCGCACATCGAGCGGGTGGAGACCACCCTTACGGTGCAGTATACACGCGACGTGTACCAACTGCGCGGCGTCGACGTGCTCGACCCGGTGGTCGACGCCGGGCAGCGGGCCCGCCTGGTGCTCCGGCTCCTGCCCTTCTCCGGCGCGCCCATCCTGCGCACGGTGGAGGTGAAGATTCCGGAGGAGCTTGCCGGCAAGGAAGTAGAGGTCGAAGTTCTGCCCGGCTACGAGACGGTGCCGGAGACCCCCGCCCCGGAGAGCCTCACCCAGCTCCTCTCCAATGCCACGCGCGTCTCGCAGCCGCGCACGGTGGTGCTGCAGATACGGCTGCCGTCCCAGGGGGTTACGTACCAAAAGCACGTGGCCACCCGCTTGCCCCCGTTTGCCCTCGATGCACTCCGCACGCAAAGCTCCGACGTCGGCCCCGAAGCCTTCGCCAGCTTCGCGCGCACCGTCGTTCCGATGGAGCGCTTCGTGGATGGTCGCGACAAAGTGAAGATCAAGGTGCGCCCCCGATGAAGAATGTCTTGGCTCGCGAGTCTCTCTCGTCTCGCATGTTCCGCGTGACCCACCTGGCGCCGATGGTCGCCTTGGCCTTGCTGCTACCCGGCGTGGCCGGCGCGGTGGGTACCCGCACCTTTCAGCTCGATACCCTCGACAAGCTCTCCGGCGGCGAGCTCAAGGGCGTCGCGGTTGGCTCCGACGGCGTGGTGCGCCCGGGCCTTTCGCTGGCCAACACACCGCTCTCCGACGCCAGCACCGTGTTCTCGGCGCTCGCGCTGGGCGACGGCAGCGTGCTCCTCGGCACCAGCCCCAGCGGCAAGATCATGCGGGTCCAGGGCGAGCAATCGACGGTCTACGCCGACACTGGTGCGCTGGCGGTAACCTCGCTGGTGCAAGGCCCCGGCGGGTCCGTGTATGCCGCAACCATTCCCGACGGCAAGATCTTCAAAGTGACCCAGGGCAAGGCCGAGCTCTACTCCACCCTGCCCGGCGCCGGCCACGTGTGGGCGCTCGCAGCGAGCAAGGCCGGGCTCTTCGCCGCGGCGGGCCCCGACGGTCGCGTATTCAAGGTGGAGGCCGGCAACGCCAGCTCGGTGTACTTCAAGAGCGACGAGCCGAACCTGGTGTCGCTGGTGGCCGAGGCCAACGGCGATCTGCTGGCGGGCTCCAGCGGCAAGGGGATTCTCTATCGCATCAGCGGCCCCGGGCGGGCCACCGTGGTGCAAGACTTCGCAGGCGACGAGGTGAAGGCGCTGGCGGTGAACGCCAAGGGCGTGGTGTACGCCATCGTCAACGAGTACAGCGAGCCACCGGAGCCGCCGCGGCGCAGTCCCGTGGCGGGCTCGCGGCCTCCGGGGCCCAACGGGGCCTCGCGGCCCAAGCCCGGTAAAGGCGCGCTGTACCGCATCGACGGCAAGGGCCGCGTCGAGCGTCTCATGCGACACGACGAGTTTCACTACATGTCGCTGGCGCTCGACGACGCCGGCGAGCCCTACGTGGGCACCGGCAACGAAGGCCGCGTGTACACGGTGGACGACGCCCACGCCGTCACGCTGGTGGCCGACACCGACGAGCGGCAGATCGGCGCCCTGGCCATCCATGGCACCAGCGGCTTCGTGGCGGCGAGCGACCCCCCAGTGCACCACCGGATTCTTGGTCGCGGGGGCAACGACGCGCTGTGGATCAGCAAGGCCCTCGACTGCACGCTCCCGGCGCGCTTCGGCGCCCTCTCCTTTCAGACCACCGGCGGCGTGGAGATCGCCACCCGCTCCGGCAATACGCTCGCGCCCGACTCCACCTGGAGCCCATGGGCGCCGGTGAGCCAAAGCGGCCAGCGCGTGGCCAGCCCCGGCGGCCGCTTCATTCAGGTGCGCGCGCGGCTCCGCGACGGTCGCGCGTCGCTCAGCGGTCTCACCGTGCCCTTCGTGACCGAGAACATGCGGGCCGTGGTGACCGACGTGACAGCCGCCCCCAAGGGCGTCAACCTGGTGCGGGAGCCGGTAGCCACCTTGCCTGCCACCGGCGGCGACACGCCCAAGCACGACGCGACGGTGCGCCTCACCTGGCGCGTAGAGAACCCCGACAGCGACGCGCTCCGGTACCGCGTGGCCTTTCAGCGAGACGGGCAGAGCCTGTGGCGCGAGCTTTTGCGCAACGAAGAGACGCTCACCAAGACCGAGTACGATTGGGATACGGGTGCGCTCCCCGAGGGCAAGTACCGGGTGCGGGTTGAAGCCTCCGACGAGTTCGTGAACCCGCCCGGCGACGCCCAGAAGCACGCGCTCGTGTCCGAGCCCTTCTTCGTCGACAACACGCCCCCGGTCTTCCGCGCCGCCGAGCTGCGCGGTCGGCGCCTCACCGCCCAAATTCAAGACGGCCTGGGGCCCGTGGTGCGGGTCGAGCTCGCGGTCGACGGCCGGAACGACTTTCGCCCGCTCGGCGCGAAGGACGGCCTGTTCGACTCGCCCGACGAGTCGGTGGACGCAGACGTTTCCTCACTGGTGCCCGCGGGGCCCCACATCGTCACGGTTCGCGCCTTCGACGCTGCGGGCAACAGCGCGATGGTCGAACGCGAAGTGAACTAGGAAGTGAACTAGGAAGTGAACCAGAGGGAGCGACGCGGCGCCACACCCGGGCCGCACGGAACGCGTCGGCGTGAGGCAACCACGACAGCTCGATCGTGGTGCTTGCTCGCCGCATCATCGGCTGCTTTCCCGGCAAGGGTGCGTTTCCCGTAAAAACGTTCGATTTTGTGGCGAAGCCGACTAAGAAGGCTCAAGCTTGGGTTCAGGCACGAGACGTGAAGGTACGTGCCCAACCCCCTGTGCTTACGATGTCGCGCTTCGTCTGGATTCTACCCTCGCTCGGCCTGGCCGCCTGCTCCGCACTGACGGCGGGCGATGCGTTCACGCCCGGCGGCACCGAGCCAGAGAACCCCATCACGCGCACAGACGGTGGCGCCTACGACGCGCGGACCGATGCCTCTGCCGGTAAGCCGGGAAGCCCGCTTTGTCACATCGACGAAACCACCTGCTCGCCGGACTACGGATCGTGCGAGCCGCCCCCCACCGGTGGTACCGACGCTTCGGTCGCCGGCGACGCGACCGCCGACGCGTCGATTGCCACCCCGACCGACGCGTGCCGCCTGGTGCCCCAAGGCAAGGACGTGGTTCCGCAATGCGCTTCCGCAGGCAAAGCCATCGACGGCGCCAAGTGCACCGACGCCGCCGACTGCGCGCCGTCTTTCGAGTGCACGCGCGTGGGGGGCATGGCCGAGGGCCAGTGCCGACACTACTGCTGCTCGGGCACCTGCAACAACGCCGCATCGAGCGGCGGCAAGACGTTCTGCGACGTGCAGTTTACACGCGACTCGAGCCTCAAGGTTCCGGTGTGCATGCCGGTGAAGTCGTGCGAGCTGCTCAAGGCCGGCGCCTGCACCCCGGGCGAGACGTGCGCTGTGGTCCGCGAAGACGACGGCACCACCGGCTGCGTGGAGATCGGCCCAGCGCTGGTAGGGCAGTCGTGCGACGAGGTGCATTGCGGCGAGGGACTCACCTGCCTGGGCAAAGCCGGCGCCCGCCGGTGCCTCAAGCTGTGCAAAGACGGCGTCGCCTCCTGCGCGCCCGGCGAGCGCTGCCTCTCGAGCCCTCCGACGTTCAAGGACTCGGGGCTCGGGGTGTGCGTGAACCCAAACGCCACCCGCTAGCACCTCGAATCCATCGACCGGGCGGGCGGTTTCACGGCTGCGAGAGACTACGTCCGGGCCAGAGGCGTTTCGTTGGCGGTGAGCGCGCGGCGGATGGCGGCGGCGAATTCGGTGGCATCGAACGGCTTATGGACGATCTCGCGAACGCCGAGGCGCGCGAGGCTTTGTTCGAGATCCTGCTCCACGCGACCCGAGAGGAGGATCATGGGCATGTCGGGGCGGAGGCTCCGAACCTCGGTGAGAAGTTCGAGCCCGGACATGTCTGGCATGCTGTGGTCGGTGGCCACCAGCGCGTAGCGGGTGGGCGCCTCGCGAAATGCGGCCAGCGCGTCGGCAGCGCGCACGAAGCCCGAAACCTGATAGCCCAGGCGCAGGAGCAGCCGTTCGGCCAGACGCACGATGGGCGCTTCGTCGTCGACGAAGAGCACGTGCTCGCCGAGACCGGGAACGAGCTGGCTCGTCGGCGCCTCCGAGCTCGTGACGTCTTGCGCGGCCACCGGCAAGTAGAGCTCGAACACCGTGCCGGCGCCAGGCTCGCTCTTGGCCGCAATGGCCCCCTCGTGCGACTGCACGATGCCGTGCACCACCGAGAGCCCGAGGCCGGTGCCCTTGCCCGCCTCCTTGGTGGTGAAGAACGGCTCGAAAATGCGCTCCAGTACCGCGGGGGTCATCCCGTGGCCGGTGTCGCGCACGAACAGCCGGACGTAGGGGCCCGCGGCGAGGCCTCCCAGACTGCGCGCCGCTTCCTCGGAGAGCAGGGTCTGGTCGAGGCGAACGTCGATGCGTCCGGGCCGCCCCTCCAGCGCGTGCCAGGCGTTGGTGCCCAGGTTCACCACCACCTGCTGAATCTGGGTGGGATCGGCCAGAACGTTGCCCACCATGGCGTCTGCTTCGAAGGAGAGACGCACGTTGGCCGGGAGCGTCGAGCGCAGAAGCTCCAGGCTCTCTTCCACCACCGATCTGAGCGCGATGACCCTCCGCTCGTGCCGTTGCCGCCTCGCGAACGTGAGAATCTGCCGCACCAACGCGCGCGCTCGCTCGCTGGCCTTGACCACCTCGAGCAGCAGATCGGTCGCGGGATGAGCCGGCCCCAGCTCCTGTGCCGCCAGCTGCGCGTTGCCGAGAATGGCGGCGAGGATGTTGTTGAAGTCGTGGGCGATGCCGCCCGAGAGCTGCCCCAGCGAGTCCATCTTCTGCACTTGCTGTAGCTGCGCCTCGAGCTTGGCGCGCTCGGCAGCGGCGCGCTTCTTCTCGAAGAACGCCCCCAGCTGCCGGCCGATGACCCCGAACATCGAGGAGAGCCCGGCGTCGGCGCGGGGCGACCGCCCGAGAAAATCAAGGACGCCGATGACGTCGGAGCCGCGAAGAATGGGGAACGCCAACGCGCCCCGCAAGCCCGACGCCAGCGCGACGTTGGAGCGCAAATAGCTGGAGTCTGTGCGAACGTCGACCAAGAGCGGCTCGCCCGACTCCCACACCCGCCCCGGCAGCCCGGCGCCTCGGGCAAACGTGAGGTTTCGCGAGACGCGCGAGAGATCGTCGAGCGGGAACGCCGCCCTGTGCCACACATCGGCGCAGCGGAGCACGCCGGCCTCGGCGTCGACCACCCAGATGGCTGCGAAGTCCCAACCTTCCGACTCGCAGAAGGCCTGCATGATCTTCGGACCCGCCTCGGCCAGTGACTCGGCCTCGACCAGCACGCGGCTCACGTTGTTCTGCGTGGCCAGGCGCCGCTCGGCCTGGCGCATCTCGGTGATGTCGAAGCAGGCGCCCACGCGGCGGGCGGGCACCGGGCCCACAGCGCTCTCGCGAAAGAACGTCTGAAAGCTCCAAGATAGCCAGCGAATCTCTCCGTCGGGTCGCACCACGCGAATCTCTACCCGCGCGCTCTCCCCGGCATTTCCGCCGCCGGTCAGCACCTGGAGAACAATGGCCCGGTCGTCGGGGTGCACCAGTGCAAAGCCTTCTTCCACCTTCACTTCGGAGCCCGCCGGGTGGCCAAGAATCTCCAGGAGCTTGCCGGACAAGCGCAAGGTGCCAGTGGTGAGATCGCGAAAGTAGGTGCCGATACCGGCGACGTCGTTGGCGATGCGGAGGCGTTCCTCGCTCTCCTTCAGCGCCTCGGTGGCCCGCCACCGCTCGGTCAGATCGGTGATGGCCAAGAACGCCATACGCTTGCCGCTCGGCTCCTCGACGATAGAACCGGCGTAGCTGAAGACCCGCTCCCAGTTGCCGTCTTTGCGCACCACGCGGCGCTCGTGACCGCGCAGAACCTCGCGGCGGAACACCCGGGCCAGCGGCCATTCCGAGAGCGGCACCGGGGCGCCTTCGAGCGTATACAGATCGAACTGCTCGCCCAGCGCAGTGAGGGGCTGAAGCCAGCCTTCGCCCGACGCGAGGCCGTGAATCTCCAGCGCTGCGCGGCTCCAGGAGACGATGGCGCCGTCCACCTCGGCGACGATGATGCCCTCACTCATATTGGCGAGCATGGAGTGGAGGCGCTCTTCGCTGCGGCGCAGGGCCTGCTCCGCTTCCTTCATCTCCGAGACGTCGATGTACACGCCAATCATGCGGCGAGGGGCGCCGTACTCGTCGCGCAGCACGAAGCCCCGGGAACGCATCCACCGGTAGGTGCCATTCTTGTGCTGGTAGCGGACGACGTGGTCGTAGGGGTAGTCCGGCTCGTTGCAGTGCCGCTCGTACTGCACATTGAGGTGCGCCAAGTCGTCCGGCGAGATACGCGACAGCGCCCACGCGAGGTCGTCGTCAATCTCGTCTGGCTGGTAGCCCAACCGAGCCTTGAACTGCGGGCTCACCCATACCCCGCGCGCGTCGGCGGTATCGAAGTACCAGAGCCCATCTGTCAGTCGCGCATCGAGGGCGCGCAGAAGCGACGGATCCTGCCGCAGTATGTCGCTCAGCTCGTTCTCGAGGTCTTGCGCAGCCACCCAGCAGAAAAGGCTATGTGGACCATCCAGGGGGGTCAACCCTCGTCTACTCGCAGCCCTGGAGCGATCGAATCCACCGCGAGAGAACCTGCACGCCCGACTGGTCGGGTATCGACGTTCCGAGCGGCGGCATGCGTCCGGCCCCTTGCTGCGCCATGCGGTGAACGACCATGGAACGCTCCGGATCGCCGGGCGCGATGATCTGCGCGTCTTGAACCCCGAAGTCGT
This sequence comes from Polyangiales bacterium, assembly GCA_038210445.1. Classification (GTDB taxonomy): domain Bacteria; phylum Myxococcota_A; class Polyangia; order Polyangiales; family Polyangiaceae; genus JABFRG01. The sequence goes on along the minus strand of JBBQWQ010000089.1, from coordinate 2,499 downwards.
TGCTGCTCGGCAGGCGGCACACCGCCCCCATCTCGCTCACCTTCACCCAGGCGCGGAAGTCGAAGATCCCCTGCCCGCCGGTGGGCCGGTGGCAGAAGGAGCAGTTGGCGTGCAGATACGCGCGGGCGCGGGCCTCCTCGGTGCCGACGGTGCCGTAGGGATTCGGCAGCGGCGGAGCTGCCAGCGGATCCACTCGCCGATCGAGGTAGCCGACGTGGCCGAGAGTGGCCACTTGGTTGGCGCTGCGGCCGGTGGGATAGGTCAGCGCGCGGTTGAGTTGTGCCACCTCGAAGCCGAGCACGCGCCCGGCGCCCGCGCCGTGGCACGAGAGACACTGACCCCGACTGGGGATGTTCCAGGTGCCCCCTCCGTCGAGATCGACGGTGCGCCCCTCGTCCACCAGCTCGGCGTCGGTGCCTTCGGCGTTCCACTGGAAGGTGTAGAAGAGCCAGTCGAAGTCGGCATCGCGCACCATCATGCGGGTCTCCACCCGCCGCGTGGGGGTGGAGAGCTCCTTGAGGAGCAGCGCGCCCACCGGAAGCTCCCAGCTGCCGTCGTCGCGCACGTGGATCTGCGCGCCCGAGGGTAACGAGAACCAGCGGCGCTTGCCCAGGCCGTCGGCCCACAAAGGCGCGTTGACCTCATAGGGCACCAGATCGCCGTTCATGACCGCACCGTCATCGATGCACCCGAGCGCGCGCAACGTGGTCCCCAAGGCCGGCCTCGGGGCCACGCGCTCCAGGCGCATCACGCGTCCGCCGTTGTAGTCGAGGGTCAAGATGCTGCCGTCGGGGCCTTCGGCGATGCCCGAAAGATTGAGCCCGGTGTCCAGAAGCAAAGGCGACGGGTCTGCGCTACGCGGCGACGCCGCATCGAGGCTCCACATGCGGCCGGAGATGAAGTCGCCAAACAGGTAGCGTCCCTGGAGCGCAGCCTCGGCGCCGCGGTACACGAATCCACCCACCACCGCGAAGCCGTTCACGTGCGAGTACTCGGCGACCGGGTCGACCAGCCCCGGAACGTCGCACGGGTCTTGGGCAAAGCAGTGGGCGGCTTCACGCAAAGGCCAGCCGTAGTTGCCGCCTTTGGTCACCACGTCGATCTCCTCGAAGCGCTCGTGGCCCACGTCGCCCACCCACAGCCGCCCGCCGCCGTCGAACGAGAACGTCCACGGGTTGCGAAGGCCGAGCGCGAAGACCTCCGCGCGGCCGCCTCCCCGCGCGAAGGGGTTGTCGTCGGGGCTACGGTAGCCCGGCTCGGCAGCAGAAACCTTCAAGCGGAGGATCTTCCCGAAGAGCTCGTCGGGGCTCTGCGCGCGCCGCGCAGGGTCGCCCCAGGACCCATCGCCCACGCCGAGGTACAAGTAGCCATCGGGACCGAAGCGGAGCTTGCCCCCGTTGTGCCCCTGCATGTCGCGCTCCAGGGAAAAAATGGGCGTCGCCGAATTGGCATCGGCCGCAACGCCGTCACTCTTGTAGCGCGCCACCACCAGGCGAAAGAGCGCGATGTCGCTCTTGCCGGTGTACGAGACGTACACGTCGCCGCTGGTAGCGAAGTCCGGCGCGAGCGCCAGCCCGAGCAGCCCCGCTTCGCCGTGCGGGGGTCCGAGCTCCGCGGTGACGTCGAGGAACGGATCGGCGAACCATCCGTCGGCCTCCCGGTGCACCCGATACACGATGCCGACCTGGCTCACCACGAACGCCAGCGCGTCGCTCACCGGCACGATGTCCGAAGGCTTCTCGATGACGATGCCCGGGTACGCCTCCGCCAGCCGATACGGAGGAGGAATGTCCGGTCCCCGGCAGGAAGAGGTCTGCGGCCGTGCGTCGTAGCCGTACTCCACCACCGGCGTGGCGTCGCACGAGAACGCGATGGCCAAGAGCGCAGCGACCCGGGCCAGACGCCACGGACGAATCGAGAGAAGGGGCGCGAAGGTCTTCACGTCGGCCACTGTGGGGCGGCCGAGCGGGAAGCGATCACACCTTACGAATGTTTACGAATTCGCCGGCAAATCGAGGCTTTTCGACGCACTCTCGCCGAGGGCTCGCGCCATCGAGGTGAACGAAGATTCGTCCACCTCGATGCGTGCGTCGGGTCGAAACGGGTCAGCGTTTGCCGCCGGACTCCTGGAAGGTGACCCCGAGCTTCAATTCCTTGTCGGCGCGGAGAACGACCGCGGTCATCGTCTCACCCGGCTTGGCGCCGTTGAGCACGAACATCAAATCTTCCACGCTGCCCACCTCGTGCGGTCCCAGCTTGATGAGAATATCGCCCCGCTGCAGGCCGCCCTTGTCGGCGCCGCTCCCGGGACGCACGCCGGAGAGGAGCACGCCCTTCTTGCCGGGACCGGGCCCCGCGTAGTCGGGAATGGTGCCGAGCGACGCGTTGAAGCTGCGCATGTCGCCACGCGGCGCGGGACCCGAGACGCCTGCCTTGTAGTCGAGCTTGCCCTCGCGCGTGGCCAGACCTTCGCCGATCTTGGCGACGATCTGCCCGGTC
>JBBQWQ010000088.1:0-25719 GCA_038210445.1 Polyangiales bacterium | reverse complement strand
GCGACCGGCGCTGCCCCCAGCGAACGCGCCTCCCTCGGTCTCGGCCAAAAACCCTCAGTCTCCTGCTTGGCGCGCTCCGCCGACGCGCAGCCTCCCGGACCGGAAGAGCCCGCTAGCTCACGAAAAACATCAGTCATCTAGCGCTACGAAGAGACTTCCACGCATTCCCGTCAGTTCCGCCGCGGCTTGTCGACCCCACCACGCACTCACCCGCAGGCGGCAGGTGCCCGCGCCGCCGCAAGTCTGAAGCGCGCCGGTTGCAGTAGAACTGTCCCGCGCGAGCCGCTCGTGGACCGTAGCGGGGTCGGGCGCTACGCTCCTCGCATGAGCCGGTTCCGCTTGGTCGCCGCCCTCCCTGGCATTGTGGCCCTCGGCGCGTGCGCCACCGGCGAGAAGCTGCCCGCGCCGGCCCCGTCGCCGGTCGAGACCTCGGCTGCGCCGCTGCCCAGCTACCTGGTTCGGCTGGCCAAGGACGGCGATCTGTACGCTCGCGTGGGCGATCGCATCGTCGATGCGCCGGCCGCCGACGTCGCGGTGCTTCGTAGCTACCCAGCCTGGGCCGAAAAGGGAACGCTCTCCGGAGCCGCCGCCGAGCGACTCACGATTCTCAGCGCGAAGACTCGCTACGCGGCCGGCGAGGAGGTTCGGGTGGTGCACGTGCACGAAGCGACCCAGCTGGGGCTGCAGCTCTACGTCATGGGGCCCAAGGCCATCACCGGCGAATATGTCGACGGCGTCCTTGCCTCGCCCCCGCGAGCGCCCTCCCTGGACTACGACGGCGCGGTGGTTCCGAGCCCCGGCGCTGACCACAACTACGAGGTGAGCCACTATCGACTGGCGCCCGGCGCCCACACCATCGAGTGGCGCTCCGCAACGCTCTCGGGTCCAGCGGTCCTCCGTTCCAACGTGCTCCACATCGAGGTTCGCTGAGGGGGCGGGCTGTTTCGCGCTTCCGATGTGCGTCGGGTTTCGCAGGCGCCGCCGAAAGGAGTAGATTGCCCGCCCTACGCTCCTTCGTTCACGAGGTCCGGTTTCCATGAATGTGCGCTCTCTACTGCGGCCCTTTTTCGCGATTCTCCCCCTCTCGCTGCTGGCGCTGACGTCGTCTGGCTGCGGGCAGGAAGTGGTGCGCGGCGCGAATGATCCGAGCATCGATGGCAAGGCGATGTCGACCGGGCTCGACAAAGAGGACATCCAGCGGGCGCTCCACGAGACCCTCAACAACCTGCGCATCGCCCCGGTGATGAACGAGTGGCGGGCGCAGAATCCGCCGCCCAACGTGGCCATCTTCCCGTTCCAGAACAGCACCAGCGAGCACATCGATTCGATGCTCGACGCTATGCTGGGCGAAGCGGAGACCTGGCTGGTGGAGTCGGGCACCGTGCAGGTCATCTCGCGGGAGCGCCAGACGCAAATGATTCGCGAGGTGGAGGGCCAGCAGAACGCCGTCTTCAACCCCGCCAACACCGCCAAGTACGGGCGCCAGCTGGGCGCCAAGTACCTCATCACCGGCAAAGTCTCCGGCAACGACGAGCGCACCGACGACGCCCGACGGGTTCAGTACTTCCTGTTCTTGCAGGTCATCGAGGTGGAGACCTCGGTCATCAAGTGGCAACGCAAGACCTACGTCACCAAGGCCGTCCGGTAGCGGCGGTGATGGCCGCTGCTCTTCCGCGCGCCCTGACCGCTCTGGCGGTCGGGGCGTCGCTCTGGCTCGTGGGCTGCGGGGGCCACGAGGCGCGCACCTTGACCATGCGCACCGCCCTCGACGCGGGGAACGCCAAGGCGGCCATCGCCGCGGTCGACGAGCAGCTCGACGTCGATAGCCCGAAGAAGCTCCCCGCCGACATCAAGGGCGACAACGCCATCCTGGTGCTCGATCGCGCGAGTATTCAGCAGGGGCTCTCAGAATTTTCCCTCTCGCAGAGAGACTTCGAGGCGGCCGACAAGGCCATCGACATGCTCGATCTGGCGCACAACGCCGGCGACTCCATCGGCGAGTACGTGTTCAGCGGCTCCTCTGGGCGCTATCAGGCGCCGCCCTACGAGAAGCTGATGATCAATACGCTCAACATGCTCAACTACCTGGAGCGGCGCGATCTGGGCGGCGCCAAGGTCGAGGCGCGGCGCCTTGCGGTCCTCCAGAAGTACTACCGCGACAAGCTGGAGCGGCCGGAGAACCCGGTGCTCGGGCTGGGCAGCATGCTCGCGGGCTTCGCCTACGAGCAGAGCGGCGAGGCCGAGGAGGCGCTTCGGTACTACGACGACGCCCTGGCCTTCACCGGGTTTCGTGCTCTCGGCGAGAGCGTCCGCCGGCTGGCCGCGCGCGCGCAGTATCGCAGCCCGCGCATCACTGCGCTGCTGGGTGAGGGGCCCCACGATGCTCCCGCCCAAGACGACACCGGCGAGGTGCTCTTCGTGGTGGGCCACGGGCGCGTTCCCCACAAAGTCGCCAACCGCTTGCCCATTGGCCTGGTGCTCACGCTCTTCGCGAGCTCGCTGAGCCCGGGCGATCGCGAGGCGGCGAATCGGCTGGCGGCGCAGGGGCTGGTGACCTGGGTGAACTTTCCTTCGCTGGCGCCCGGGCGCGGCAAGTACGAGACCCCGACCTGCACGCTCGACGGCGCTGCGGTGACCCTCGACCAAGCGGTCGACGTCGACGCCGCGGTCCGCGAGGAGTGGAAGAGCATCGAGGGCAAGATCATCGTCAGCGCCATCACCCGGCTCATCGCGCGCTTCGCGGTGGGGCAGGGGATTCAAGCGGCGGCGGGCAAAGACAGCGTGGTGGGCCTTTTGGCCTCGCTCGGCGCGCAGGCCACGCTCACGGTGCTCGACGAGCCCGACACCCGGAGCTGGGAGACGCTGCCGGCGCGGGTGGCCGTGGCGCGGGTGCGTCTGCCCGTGGGCCTGCACCACGTGACCCTCGACGCCCGCGGCTGGAATCGCCAGCAGGACTTCACGGTCACCAAGGGTAGCTGGCAGGTGGTCTCGCTCATGGCTCTGCGCTGATCGCCTTCGCAAGGCGACCCGTAGAGCGTACCCTGCCGGCCCATGGGAATGCTCGTCGACGGCGTCTGGCAAGAAGGTTGGTACGACACCAAGAAGACCGGGGGCGCCTTTGCGCGGCCGGAGACGCAATTTCGCGCGCGGGTGGAGGCGCAGGCAGGCGCGCCCTTCGCGGCCGAGGCCGGGCGCTACCATCTCTACGTTTCGCTGGCCTGCCCCTGGGCCCATCGCACGCTGGTGGTGCGCGCGCTGAAGGGCCTCGAAGAGGCCATCTCGGTCACCGTGGTCGACCCCCTGATGCTCGAAGGTGGGTGGAAGTTCGCGCCCTCCGAGCCGCTCTTTGGCGCGCGCTATTTGCATGAAATCTACACGCGAGCGGTACCCACCTACTCCGGGCGGGTGACGGTGCCGGTGCTGTGGGACAAGAAGACGAACGCGCTGGTGAGCAACGAGTCGAGCGAGATTCTTCGCGGGCTCGACGCCGCCTTCGACGCCCAGGCCAAGCGACCCTTGCCACCGCTCTATCCGGAGCCTCTGCGGGCGGAGATCGACGCGCTCAACACTCGAGTCTACGACGCGGTCAACAATGGAGTCTACAAGGCCGGCTTCGCCACCAGCCAGGAGGCGTACGACGCCGCGGTCGCGTCGCTGTTCGAGACTCTCGACTTTCTCGAGGCGCGGCTCGGCGCCGGCGAGTGGCTGGTGGGCGGCCAGCTCACCGAGGCCGACGTGCGGCTCTTCACCACGCTGGTGCGCTTCGACGCGGTCTACCACGGGCACTTCAAGTGCAACGTCCGGCGGGTCGTCGACTACCCGCGGCTCCAGGCCCACACCCAGCGGGTCTTCGACCTTCCGGGCGTGGCCGAGACCGTCGACTTCGATCACATCAAGCGCCACTACTACGTGAGCCACGTGCACCTGAACCCGACGCAAATCGTCCCGCGGGGGCCGGTTCCGCTCATGGGGCGGACGCCCCGATGAACATCCAGGAAGCCACCGCACGCCTCCGAGAGCGCACGGCCAAGCTCCGCTTCGGCGGCAAGGTCGCCTACGTGTACCGGCCTCTCGAGTACGCTGCTGCACTCACCGGCGCATACGAAGCGCGCTTCGGTCAGGGCACGAAGGGCACAGTGTTCTTCGGAATGAACCCTGGGCCGTTCGGCATGGCCCAAACCGGCGTGCCCTTCGGCGAGGTGGCGTTCGTGCGCGACTGGATGAAGATCGACGGCTTCATCGTGCCGCCGCCCCCGAACACCGTGCATCCCAAGCGACCCATTCTCGGCCTCGCGTGCACCCGCAGCGAGGTCTCCGGCAAGCGTCTCTGGGGCGCCTTCGCCACGCGGCATCCGAAGCCCGAGACCTTCTTCGAGCGCGCCTTCGTGCTCAATTACTGCCCGCTGCTCTTTCTGGCCGAGTCGGGCGCCAACCTCACCCCCGACAAGCTCACCCGCGAGGAGCGCGACGCGGTGGAGACCATCTGCGACGACTACGTTCGCGACGCCGTTGCGGCGCTCGCCCCGTCGCGCCTGGTGGGGGTCGGCCAGTACGCCGAGAAGCGCCTGCGCACCGTGCTCGGCGAGAGCAAAAAAATCTCCTCCATTCCGCACCCCAGCCCGGCGAGCCCCGCGGCCAACAAAGACTGGGCGGGCCTCACCCGCACCGCGCTCCAGAACGCCGGCATCGAAGGCCTCATGTAGCCGGAAGAAATCGCCAAATCCCAGATGGAAACCGCGCGCGGTTGTCTTACCATCCGGGCTTCCATGGACTTTCTGGACCTCCCCGACCTCGCGGCACGCAAATACGGCGGCTCCGTTCTCTACGCCAACGACGACTTCTTCGCCGAGAAGGAGAACCTTCTCAAGCCCGAGAAGGCCATCTTCATCGATGGAAAGTACACCGATCGCGGCAAGTGGATGGACGGCTGGGAGTCGCGTCGGCGAAGGGTGCCGGGCCACGACTTCTGCATCGTGCGGCTAGGCCTGCCTGGCGTTCTCCGGGGCGTGGTGGTCGACACCGCGTTCTTCAAGGGCAACTTTCCCCAGGCCTGCAGCCTCGAAGGTATTTCGCTACCGGGGCAGCCCACGGTCGAGGAGCTGCTCGCGGATGATCTCGCCTGGGTCGAAGTGTTGCCGAAGAGCGATCTTCGCGGCGACTCCGAGAACCTGTTCGCTGTCGACGCCTCTGCGCGCTTCACCCACCTGCGGTTTCATATCTATCCCGACGGCGGCGTGGCCCGCCTTCGCGTGCACGGCGACGTGGTGCCCGATCCGCGCTGGATGGGCCGGCCCGGCGCCGAACAAGAAGTAGACCTGGCCGCGGTGGAGCACGGGGCCGAGGTCATCGCCACCAACGACATGTTCTTCGGCTCGCGCCACAACCTCATCGGGCCCGGCCGCGCCGCCAACATGGGCGATGGCTGGGAGACCAAGCGAAGCCGCCGCGAGGGCCCCGACTGGGTGGTGGTGCGACTGGCGGCGCCCGGCGAGATTCACCGGGCGCTGGTCGATACCCTCCACTTCAAGGGCAACTTCCCGGAGAGCTGCGCACTTCACGTCACCCACGTTCAAGAAGGCTCGTCGGTCGATGTCACCACGCTGCCGGAGAGCGCGTGGACCGAGCTCCTACCGCGCACCAAGCTGCAAGCGCACACGCTCCACGCCTACGAGGAGCAGCTCCGCGCGGCCGGCCCCGCCACCCACGTGCGCATGCGCATTTGGCCCGACGGAGGTGTTAGCCGGCTGCGTCTCTTCGGGCACGTCTCGGGCGCTTCCAAGGAACGGCAAGCCCTGCGCTTTCTCAATGCCGTGCCGTCGGCGACCCGTGAGCGCATGCTGCGGAGCACCTGCGGTTCGTCTGCCTTCGTCAAGGCCCTCGCGGCGCGCGCGCCGTTCACCTCCTTCGCGGCGCTTTCGAAGTCTGCCGACGAGGTCTTTGCGACCCTGGGCGCGGCCGATCTCGACGAAGCCTTTTCGGCCCACCCGCGCATTGGCGAAACGCGTGCAGACGCGCAGGCCATGGGTGAGCAGGCGCAGGTGGCGAGCGCCCAGCAAGCAACGCTCGACGCGCTGGCCGCCGCCAACGCCGCCTACGAGCAGAAGTTCGGACGCATCTACATCGTCTGCGCCAGCGGCAAGAGCGCCGAAGAAATGCTTGCGCTTGCCAAGACCCGCATGACCCACGACGCCAAAAAGGAGCTTCAAGTGGCGGCCGAAGAGCAGCGGCAGATTACCCAGCTCCGGCTGGCCAAGCTGGTGCGGCGCGCATGAGCAGTCCGATCACCACCCACGTCCTCGATACTGCATCGGGAAAGCCTGCGGCGGGCGTACCCATCGTGCTCGAGCGCGAAGAAGGCGGCACGTTCGTCGAGGTGGGGCGCGGCGAGACCGACGCCGATGGCCGCCTCCGCACGCTCCTGCCCGCCGGCCCCCTCGCTGCCGGCACCTATCGCATCACGTTCGACACGGCAGCGTACTTCGCAGGGAAGGACGCGTTTTACCCCTACGTACCCATTGTTTTCCTGGCGAACGACCCGAAGGCCCACTATCACGTGCCATTGCTCCTGAGCCCGTTCGGCTTCTCTACCTATCGCGGTAGCTGACTTCATGGCGACACTCCCCAAGTTCTCCTCTCCCCTGTACCCTGCATCGCCCACCCGCCGCTTCCCGCGCGCGGATGCCGCTGTGGAGCAGGGTCGACGGGAAGACCTTGAGGTCACGCTGTCGCGTCGCTCCGGAGGCGCGAGCCTCTCCGATCCGCCGTCCAGAGTCGTGCGCAGCGCACGGCTCGCCGGCTCGCCCGAAGTGAGGCAAAGTGCACCGGTCGATGGTGGGAATTTTCCGCTCGATCGCACCTTGCCCGATGCTACGGTCAGCTCTGCCATGGGCACCTCGGGGCGCATTAAAGGGTTCGGACGCATCGAGCTGGAAGAGCCCCGAGCTTTCGGAGAGCTTGACCTCGGGCTCGAAGAACCCGAGGAGACCACGCGCATCGGTCGCGTCGACCCGCGCCTGTTGCGCGATGAGCACCCGTCGGATAGCGACGGCCGTACGTCGATCTCGAGCCTGAGCGCGCACATCGCATCGTTCGTCTCGCGTCCGGCGGCGGCAGTCGATGGTCGTGTGCCTCGCGTGGTGGTGCCCATGCACCAGATCACGCGGTTGCCCATCGATCACCGTGCCGGCTTTCTGCTCGCCCACATCGACGGCACGCAGACCATGGAAGAGATCCTCGACGTCTGCGCCATGCCGCGCGGTGAAGCCCTCGATCTCATCGCCGAGCTGGCCTCGCTCGGCGTCCTCGCCATCAACTGAGCGGGTCGTTCACGACGTGAACGCGCCGCAGGCCGCGCCGCGCACGAAGAACTCGTCGATGGCTCGGGCGGTGGCGGCGTCGTCGAAGAGCGCTCCGACCCGCGTCGCCTGCGCGCGGCTCTCGGCGAAGCGCACCTGGCGAGCCCGCATGTTCGCCTCGTTCTCCAGGTAATACGTGTATAGTGCACCGTAACGCGCGAGCAGCTGCGCCGGGTGAAGATCCCAACCCTGGTGAATGCCTGCGTCGAGAGCGCGCCGCACGTGGCCTGCGTGCAGCTGCAGCGCCGAGGCCACCGAGGCCGCGTTCTCCCTGCGCTCTGCCTCGGTCGCGGGCATCTTGTGCAAGACGACCGGCAGCCGCGTGGTCGCGCCGTCTACCACCGGAATGCCGGTGCCAGAAAGCGCCAGGAGCATGGTGGTGCGCGCCACGTCGAGGTGCGGGTGGTCGAGCCGCTGCGACGCGGCAGAGACGCCGAGCTCCGCCGTGAGATCGTAGGCGCCCAGGTGAAGCGCGAGCGCGCGCTCGCCCAGTGCCCGCGCGAAGCGCCGCAGCGGGACGCGCCCTTCCTCGTCCAGGAGCGCCGCCGGGTGCTCTACCATGAGCTCGAAGCGCAGCGCGTCGCGCGGCAGGCCGGCCGCAGTCACGGCTGCATCGGTGGCGTCTACGAAGGCGCAGACTTCGCCCACGCTGGTGACCTTGGGCAAGGTGACCACGAAGCGTGGCGGGAGCGCGCCCTGCGAAGCTGCGCCAAGCGCGCCGAAGAACTGCCCGAGGGTGCGCTCCGCGCGCGCCCGCGTGGACGATGCGAACGACTTGACGCGAATGCCCAGCAGCGGCGGAAGTACGCCTTCGCGCTGCGCCTCGACCACGGCCACTGCCGCCGCTTGCGCATGCCCGTCTTCCTCCGCGTCGCTGCGGGGCCCGTAGCCGTCCTCGAAGTCGATGCGCTGATCGTCCACCGCGCGCGTCTCGAGGCGCGCTCGCAAGAGCGCGGTTGCTGCCTGCGACCAGGGCCCCTCGAGCCAACCGGCCGTTCCGTAGTCTGCGAGCGTCTTCTCCGCAACGCGCCGCACCTTGGCGACCGCGTCGCGGGTGAACAGGTGGGCGCCGCCATACAGGGTGTGAACGGGTTGTGGGTGCGCGCTCTCCATGGCGCCGCAATACTACGGCCCACGGCGGTGGTGTGGCCTTCTCGTCGAGGCGTGATGGTGCGCGCCCTCAACCATGTGGCCGGCGAAAACGCGGCCCTCCAGGGTGCGCGCCGGGGATCGAGATGATAAATACTACGTCATGCTTGGTCGCCTCGCCTGGTTTGCTTGGGTGCCGTTTGTCGTCGCGTTTCCGCTCGCCTGCGGCGACGATTCGCAGTCCAATCCCAGCGCCGATGGCGGCGTGAATGCCGACGGCTCGATTCCGCCCACCCCCGCACCCTATGGGCTCGACACCCGGCCCGCCAACCCCACCTGCAAAGCGCCAGCACGGCCCCAGCTCGACACCGGGGTGAAGCTCGACGCGGCGTTCGGCGCCGTAAGGTTCAACCAGCCCATCGACATGCGCGTCGCGCCCGGCGACCCCACGAAGCTTTACATCGCCGAGCGCCCCGGCGCCATCAAGAGCATCGCTCGCGGCGCCGCCGCCGCGTCCACGTTCTACACGTTCCCGTCGGGCACCATCAATGCCGCAGGCGAGGGCGGCTTCCTGAGCTTCGCCTTTCACCCGCAGTGGCCCACCAAGAAAGAGGTGTATGTATCCTACACCATCGGCGGCGGCTCCACCGGCATGCAGAGCATCATCGCGCGGGTGAAGTCGTCCGACGGCGCGACGCTCGACGGCGCGCTCGAGACGCTCATCCAGTTCGAGCAGCCCTTCACCAACCACGACGGCGGCAACATCCACTTTGGCCCCGATGGTTTCTTGTACATCGGCTTCGGCGACGGTGGCTCTGGCGGCGATCCCCTGCGGTACGGGCAGAACAAGAACGTCCTCTTCGGCAAGATGCTGCGCATCGACATCGACACCGCGCAGGCGCCGTTGGCCTATGGCATTCCGGCGAGCAACCCGTTCGTGAGCGGCGGCGGGCGCCCGGAGATCTTCGCCCTCGGCCTGCGCAACCCCTGGCGCTGGAGCTTCGACCGGGCCACCGGCGATCTGTGGTGCGGCGACGTCGGCCAAGACCGCTTCGAGGAGGTCGACATCATCAAGCGTGGTGGCAATTACGGCTGGAACACCCGTGAGGGCATGCACTGCTATCCCTCGGGCAACGCCTGCACCACGGTGGGCCTCATCGACCCGGTGCTCGAATATCCGCGGGCCGATGGCAAGTCGATCACCGGCGGCTACGTGTACCGCGGCACGCGGCTGCCCGGTCTGGTGGGCAAGTTCATCTTCGGCGACTACAGCTCGGGCAACGTATGGAGCCTCGACGACGACGGGAAGGGAACGCCCACCAAGACACTCCTCGCCACGATGCCCGCCAGTTCGCTCGTTTCCTTCGGCCAGGACGCCGAGGGCGAGGTGTACACCATCAGTATCGGCGGCACCATCAGCATGCTGGCCGCGGCCGCGCCGCCCCCGCCCAGCACCTTTCCGGAGAAGCTCTCGCTCACCGGCTGCGTCGACCCGCAGAACCCGAAGAAGCCCGCTCCCGGGCTCATTCCCTACGAGCCCATCGCGCAGCTGTGGTCCGACGGCGCAGCCAAGGAACGCTACTTCGCCATTCCCGACGGCACCACCATCGATCTGGCGGCAGACGGTGACTTCCTCTTCCCCAAGGGTACCGTCTTGGTGAAGCACTTCGACGTGAACGGCAAGCGGGTGGAGACGCGGCTCTACATCCGGCACGACGACGACGTATGGGCCGGTTACAGCTACGAGTGGAACGACGCTCAAACCGATGCCACGCTCCTTCCCAGTGGCAAGACCAAGGATGTGGGCGGGCAGATTTGGCAGTACCCGAGCCGTTCACAGTGCAACAACTGCCACTCCGAGGCCGCCAACTACTCGCTCGGGCCGGAGCTCCAGCAGCTGAACAAGGACGGCGTGTACGCGTCGACCAATCGGCTCTCGAACCAGCTCAAGACGCTCGACCACATCGGCATCTTCACCCAGGCGCTCGGCAAGGAACCGGCCGACCTGCCCCGGATTCCCGACCCCTTCGGTACCGATGCGGTCGACGCCCGTGCGCGCGCCTACTTGCATGCGAACTGCAGCAATTGTCACCGCCCCAAGGGCGGCGGTCGCGGCGACATGGACCTCCGCTTCGCCACCCCGTTTGCCGATACCAAGTCGTGCAACGCCAAGGCTCAGCTCGACGATCTGGGGCTCGCCGACGCGAAGATCGTCGTCCCCGGTGATCCGGCGAGCTCGGTGCTGCTGATTCGCACGCGTTCCCTCGACGTGCAGCGCATGCCGCAGATCGGGTCGCTGGTGGTCGACACGAAGGGCACGCAGGTGCTTGAGGACTGGATCAAGTCGCTGACCGCCTGCCCCTGAGGCCTCGCGCCTCCCGAGCGACGTGAAGGCCTCGCGCCTCCCGAGCGACGTGAAGGCGCTACACCACGGCCCGCGCGGCGCCGAGGCCGCGCTGGGCGGGCGAGCTCTTGGCAATCTCCATGGTGCGGTCGAGGTCAGCCACCAGGTGGGTCACGTCCGGGCGCGGCCGAAGCGGCAGCACCAGGCCCCGCAGCTGTTCCATCATGTCCGTCTCCATCCGGGCCGCGACCTTTTCGCGTGCTTCGAGCTCGGCGGCGGCCCCGTTGCGCTCCGCCTCGCTCTTCTCCTCTTGCTGCACAAGCGCCGCGCGCAGCTGATTGATCTGGAAGTCGAGGTCGGAGGCCGCGCGGGTCTTCTGGGCCACTTGCTCCTTCCGCTCGTCCACCTGCGCCCGCATGGCTCGCCAGGCATCGAGCACCTCGGCGGCCCGGCGATAGGCGTCGGAGAGGGCCTTCATGGGGTTCTGGAACGCGAAGCGCCCCTCGAGGCGCATCATGTCGGAGTGCACCAGCTTGAAGCGCTCCGCGAACTCTAGCTCGTCGGCCTCGCATCGCTCCGCGGCCTCCTCGGCGTCGCGCAGCTCGGCGCGCGCGCGCGACGTGTCCTGCCCCAGGGCGTCGACCGCGAAGCCGATGCGCTGCCGCGCCTCGCGTCCGCGTTGCTCAATCTGCGAAAGCTCGCGCTCGGCGTCGAGGGTGCTCTCGCGCAGCCGCTCCAGCTCCGCGTTTTGGCTGTGCAGCGCGCGGAAGCGCCCGACGATCTCGGTCGGCGCCAGGCTCGGCTCGCCAAAGGCGCGGGTGAGAATGGCTTCCGCCAGCCGGAGCCGCTCGCCCCACACCTCGCCCGCGCCTTCGCGGAGCGTCGCCGGCGGCGGAGGCAGGTCGGCATCTCCGGTGATCGACGGCGGCGCGGCCAGGGCTCGCTCGTTCGAGATGAGGAGCAGGTCTGCCTCCACACTGTGGGCGTCGACCGGGCGGCCCTTCTCATCCTTGGCCAGAAGGCGCAGCACCAGATCGTTGAGCGCGGGAGGGATCTTCGGGTTCAGCTTCAGCGGCAGCCGCGGCTTCTCCGTCAGGTGCTTGATGAAGAAGGTTGCGACGTCCGGCGCGTCGAACGGTAGCTGACCGGTGAGTATCTCGAAGAAGAGAACACCGATGGCGTAGAGATCGTCGGCCCGGGTGGTGTCGTTGCCCTTGATGCGACCGGGCGACATGTACTGCGGGGTCCCGAACAGTTCGCCCTGGCCGGTGAGCCGCCCGTCGTGGAGCGAGCGCGCGATGCCGAAGTCGAGGAGCTTCACGAGATCGCTGCCGTCTTCGCGCTTGCACACGAAGATGTTCTCGGGCTTGAGGTCGCGGTGAATGACGTCGAAGTCGTGGGCGCGAGCGAGAGCGCGGGCGCACTGGATCATGATGCCGATGGCGCGATCCACGTCCATCGGGCCCTGGCTCACCAGCGTCGAGAGCGAGACCCCGAGGAGGAGCTCCATGATGATGTACGCGGTGCCATCTTCGGTGTCGCCCTGCTCGAAGATCTCGATGATGTTGGGGTGCGCCAGCCGCGCCGCGTGCTTGGCCTCCCGGCGAAACCGCTCCAGGACCTTGGCGTCGGTGGCCAGCATCGGGTTCATGACCTTGATGGCCACGTTGCGGTCGGCCAGCTTCTGCCGCGCCTTGTACACGGTGGCCATGCCGCCTTCGCCCAGGATCGACTCGATGACGTAGCGGCCCGCGATGGTGGAGCCGATGCGCGGATCGATGAACGGCACGAGCTCGATGTCGTGGATGACACAGAGCGCGGTGTCATCCGGGAACCGCATCGAACACCGCGGGCATACTCTCATCCCGCGGGGATTCCATCATGGCGGCGCCTCGCGGGAAAGGGGAAGCGACGGCGCGGCAACGCTTCTGGCCCCCGGTAGACGCGGGCAACTGCGCGGAAACTGTACGCTTGTGTACGTGCTCGGGGGTGCGCGGCGTGCCGTTTTCTGCCCATTTTTCCTGGGATGAAGGATACTCGCAGCGGCGTTTCTCCCTCCGATGTCGCTCTCGCTCCCCGCTTCCCTCGGTCTCGTGCTCCTCGCGTCGCTCACGGCGGCCGGAGCGAGCTACTTCGCCGCGCCGCTCCTGGTCGAGGAGCGCGACGACTGGACCCACGTGCACGTGGCGGGTACGCCGGTGCACTCGGCAGCCGAGGCGCGCGCGCTGGCGCTGGCCGAGGGCGGCCGGGCGCTCGAACGGCGCCTGAAGGTGAAGGTTGCTGGCGACGAAAAGGTGGTTGCCGAGGCGCGGCTCGACGAGATCGGAATCCAGGTGGCCGCCGACGCGGTGGCGATCCGCGCCGCCGAGGCCGCCAAGCAGCGAGGGTTCCTGGTGCGCTTCGCGATGTTCCGCGACGCGCAAGAGGTCGACGTGCCCCTGGCCTTCGCGGTAGATGGCGAGGCGGTGACGCGCTTCGTGGTGGGCCTCAAAGACGAGCTCGACACGCCGCCCATGTCGGCCAAGCTGGACCTCGACAACCATCAGGTGGTGCCGGAGAAAAACGGCCGCTACATCGATCTCTACGGAGCCATGAGCGCCCTCCAGGCGGTGGCTTCGCTGCCGGAGACCACGGTCACCCTGCCGGTGGGTACCTTTGCGCCGCGGGTCTCCGGCGAGCTGGTGAGAAAGCTCGACATCTCGACGGTCATTTCCCAGTACGAGACGCACTTCTCGCGCGGCGGCGAGCAGGCGCGCCGGGGTACCAACATCGACGTGGCCTCGGCCAAGCTCGATGGTCTCATCCTGGCGCCGGGCGAGATCATCAGCTTCAACGCCGTGGTCGGCGAGCGCAGCGAGGCGGCCGGCTTCAAGAAGTCGTGGGAGATCTCCAAGGGCGAGATGGTCGAGGGCGTCGGCGGCGGTACGTGTCAGGTGGCTTCCACCTTTCACGCGGCCTCGTTCTTCAGCGGCCTCGAGATCCTCGAGCGCCTGCCGCACTCGCGGCCCAGCGCCTACATTCCCATGGGGCTCGACTCCACCGTCGTATACCCGTCGGTAGACCTGAAGATGCGCAACCCGCATCCGTTTCCGGTGGTCGTCCACGCGCGCACCATCGGCAACACGCTCAAGGTGGAGATCCTCGGACGTGAGCGTCCGGCCACCGTCCACTTCGGCCGCGAGATCGTCAGCACCACGCCCTTTCCGCGCAAGCTGGTGGAGGAGACCTGGCTCACCGGCAAGAAAGTGGTGCACAAGCAACACGGCATCAAGGGCTACCGCGTGCGGCGCACCCGCGAGCTGGTGTACGCCGACGGCACCAAGCGCACCGAGACCAGCACCGACTTCTACCCGCCCACGGCCGACATCTATCAGGTGCCGGTGGGCTTCGATGGCGCGCTCCTGCCTGCGCTGCCCAGCGACGGAGAGAGCGAAGAGGGCAAGCCGCCGCCGGCGGTTGCGGCAGCGGCGGCCGATGCGCCGGGTGGTCCGACGCAGACTTCGGCCTGCACCACCAACTGCCCGCCGGCAGCGCCTCTGAGCGATCTCGAAATCGTCGAAGGTCGTGGGTCGCACGCTCCGACGTCGCTGCAGTCGAGTCCGTCGCGCTCGATGCATGTTCAGCACTGACCGGGCTTTGGGGGGTCCCAAACTTGACCCACACCGACCTACGTCATAACAAGTAGCCCATGCGAAGCCGACTGCGCCCCCTGCTCTGCGCGCTTTCCGTCGTCGTCGCGGTGGGAGCCGCGCACGCGCAGCCGAAGCCCAAGGCGTCGCGTTCGGCGAAAGCGCCGGTGGCCGCGAAGCCTGGCGCGAAGCCGGGCGGCAAGCCCGCCGGCAAGAAGCCGCGCGAAGACGTACCGACGCCCGGCAAGGTGGTCACCAGCGCCGCGGCGACCGGCGGCGCGCCGCTCCCGCGCCCCAGTGGCGACATGGCCATGGGCCCGGAGACCCCCGAGCTGCGTTCGCTGAACCAGGCGGAGCGCGAGCTGTTCGGCCCGCAGAACGCCACGAGCGATGCTTCCCGTCGCGCCGGAAACGCGAGCCTCGACACCAAGCTGCCGCGGGTACACGCCACCGGGCTTCCGCCGGCACCCGCCACGGCCACGCCCACGGTCGCCGAGGGTGGCCGCGACGTCGCGTGGCTCTCGAAGCTCGACCTGCCAGACCTGCCCATTCGATGGGAAGCGCGCCTGGTGCGCTACCTGGAGTTCTTCCGCGATGATCCCCGCGGCAAGGCCACGCTCGCGCTCTGGGCCCGCCGGAGTGCGCGCTATCGCGACGGCATCCGCAAGGTCTTGAAGAAGAAGGGCATGCCGGAAGACCTGGCGTGGCTCGCGATGATCGAGAGCGGCTACGATCCCTCCGCGCGATCGCCGGCGGGTGCTGTGGGCCTCTGGCAGTTCATGCCGGAGACCGGCCGCGCCTACGGCCTGGCCCAAGATCGCTGGCTCGATCAGCGCTACGCGGTGCGCCCTGCCACCGAGGCGGCCGCCGACTTTCTCTCCGACTTGCAGCGCCGACTTGGCAGCTGGGAGCTCGCCATGGCCGCCTACAACATGGGCTACGGCGGTTTGGTTTCGGTGGTGAAGCGCTACAACACCAACGACTACTGGAGCCTGTCGCAGCTCGAAGGCGCGCTGCCCTGGGAGACCACCCTCTACGTGCCGAAGATTCTGGCGGCCGCAGTGGCCATGAAGAACCCAGCGGTCTTCGGCCTCAAAGACCTGCCCCACGACCCCAACACCGAAGGCGAGGAGATCGCCGCGCCGCCAGGCACCACGCTCGCGGTCATCGCCCAGGCATCGGGCGTGCCGGTGAAGGAGCTGGAGCAGCTAAACCCCGAGCTGCGGCTCTCGCGAACGCCGCCAGGCACGGTGGCCTACATGCTGCGGGTACCGACGGGCCGCGGCGCCCAGGCCCAACAAAACCTCCCCAAGTTGAAGGCCGGTGAGGTGCAGGTCACCACCGTGCGCTTCGGCGAGACGCTCGACCAAATCTCCACGCGCACCCACGTTCCGCAGACCAAGCTCGCCGAGCTCAATCACCTGGCCAAGGGTGAGACCCTGAAGGAAGGGGCGGTGCTGTTGCTGCCCAAGGGCGCAGTGGGCGGCGTTCCCGCCGACGACAAGCTGCTCCCGGTGGTGGTGCCCCAGGAAGTGTTCGTGTACCCCGGTCGCAGGCGGCTGTTTCACCGCGTGGCGGTGGGCGACACCACCAAGGATCTCGCGGAGCGGTATCACGTGACGCTCGACGAGATCGTCAAGTGGAACACGCTCGACCCTTCCGGGCGCCTTCAAGAGGGCATGACGCTCCAGCTGTTCGTCCCGGCCGACGTCGACGTGGCCAAGACCGCGGCCCTCGGTGAGTCCGAAGTGCGGGTGATTCCCGTGGGCAGCGAGCAGTTCTTCGCGCTCACCGATCCCAAGGGTCGCAAGCGCATCGAAATCACCGCCAAGGGCGGTGACACGCTGGCATCCATCGGCCAGCGCCACAACGTGTCGCCCGCGCTCATGGAACGCATCAACCGTCGCGGGCGTAGCGACGCGCTCCCGGAAGGCACCAAGGTCTACCTCTACGTCGACGCGCCCCAGGGTTCTACGAGCGGCGCCCTCGCTGCGAACCCCGCGCCCGCGCCCGCGCTCGGTGCGCCTGGCAACGGCGGCGGACTCGAGCCGCTCCCGGCTGCCGACCCTCGGTAGCGCCGATGATCGGAAAATCGCTGCGCCAACGTCATTCGCTTCCGGTTCTTTCGGAGGCGCGCGCCGTGGCTACGGTGCGCGAAGCAATGGCCACCCACGCGAAGGACCTGGTGCTCGTACGCGCCCAGGACGCGCGCATGGTGGCGTGCGTGGTGGCGGCGACCGACCCGGCCGCGCTCCGCGCGTGCGAGGCGCTGGGGCTCGCGGTGAAGCCCGGGCACACCGCGGTATTCGGTGTCCTCGGTGCCGACGTGGCGCGGCTCATGCCGGCGCTCGCCAGGGCGCAGCTCGACTGGCTGGCGGAGCCGGCCGCTGCTCGAGAGACCAAGGTGGTGCTCCTGGGCGATGGCGGTGGCCTCGCGCTCCTCTCGATCACGGTCGAGGCGCCCGCCTCCGGAGCGACAGAGAGCGGTGGCAAGGTCCACATCGTCGTGCCCGCGCTCCTGCCATGAGCCGCGAGAGCGGGTACCTCGGCATCGGCGTCTACAACGGCAAACGCACCCACAACTTCGGGGCCATCATCCGCACCGCGCGGGTGTTCGGCGCCGACTTCGCGTTCAGCGTGGGTCACCGCAATCCGCAAGAGCAGAGCTCCATTGGCGCCGAGCTGACGCTGCCGCTCTTTCACTTCGAGACCCTCGAGGCCTTCATCGGATCCATTCCGGTGAACGCGCAGCTGGTGTGCGTGGAGCTGGCGACGCAAGCGCAGGATATTTGCAGCTACGCGCACCCGTCGCGCGCTGTGTATCTGCTTGGCCCGGAAGATGGCGCGCTGCCGTCGTCGATTCTACGCCGTCACGACACGCTCCTCCTGCCCGGCGCGCACCCGCTCAATCTAGCCATGGCCGCCACCGTCGTACTCTACGATCGCTGGTTCAAGGAGGCTCGCGCCTCCGCTCAGCCTTTGCCCTGAAGGCGCGCGAGCTCCGCGCGGAGGCGGGCGACTTCGCTCTCCGCCGAGCTTGCCCGCAGTGCCTCGCGCTCGGCGCGCAGTGCCTCGCGCTCGGCGCGTTCGTCGGATGTGGGAAGCAGCCGCGCACCCTCGGCGTCTTCTGCCAGGCGCAGCACGCGGTCCGCCGTGACGTGCCAGAAGTAGGGGAGCACCAGCGACTTTCGCGCGTCGGGATCGTCCATGTCGCGCTCGACCAGATCACCCTCCACGTTGTCCCAGATGCGGAGCGCATTCCGGACCGGGCGGTGATCGAAGCGAACCAGCTCCTTGAGACCGATCTTGCAGTACTTCGCCAGCTTCTCTTCCCAGTCTGGCTCCGGCGCATCGCTGCGGCTGACGATTTCGACGGCGATATCGGGGGCGCCCCGCTCCCAGACCTTCCAGGTCTCGTAGTCCTCGTCTGGCTTGCCCATCTGCAGCAGGCCATCGGGCGCCAGGCACTGCCGCGGATCGGTAGGGTCCCAGTAGACGAACTGGTCCGATCCCACCATCGCCCGATCAGCGAACGCGTGCTTCAGCAGCAGGTAGAGAATCGTGCGCAGTTCGAGGTGTCGCTTCGACTCGGGCACTTCGGCCTCCACCGGAAAATAGATCGGCTGCGGCGCACGAAGGTATCGCCTCGATCGCCCCACGGGCTGCACGCTGCTCGCCATCGCTCGACTATACCACGGCGCTGCGGCCGGCAAAGTCGGCCCCGAAACGTGGTCTACTGCGCCGGTGAACGCTCTCTCTGTCGCCACTGTCCTCCACGAACGTTTCGGCTTCCGTGAGCTTCGCCCCGGCCAGCAGGCGGTGGTCGACGCCATCCTCGGTCAGGGCTCGGCGCTGGCGGTGTTTCCCACCGGCGCAGGAAAGTCGCTCTGCTACCAGCTCCCGGCGCTCCTCCTCGATGGCGTGACGCTGGTGGTCTCGCCGCTCATCGCCCTCATGAAGGATCAGATCGATTTTTTGCGCAGCAAGGGTATTGCCGCGGCGCGCCTCGACTCCTCGCTCTCGGCAGCCGAGGTGCGCAAGGTGAACGACGACGTGAAGAGCGGCGCGCTGAAGCTCCTCTACGTGGCGCCCGAGCGCTTCAACAATGAGCGCTTCTTGGAGACCCTCCGCGGCGCCAAGATCGCCCTCTTCGCCGTAGACGAAGCCCACTGCATCTCCGAGTGGGGCCACAACTTTCGCCCCGACTACCTGAAGATCGCCGGCATTCGCAAGACCATCGGCGCCGAGCGGGTATTGGCGCTCACCGCCACCGCCACGCCTTCGGTGGTGGCCGACATTTGCAAAGCCTTCGACATCCCGCCCGATGGCGCGGTGCTCACTGGGTTCTATCGCCCGAACCTGCGCATGGTCACGACGCCGGTGGCAAGCCGCGATCGCGATGCGCTGCTCCTCCGCCGGCTCTCACCGCCAGCCGGTCCCACCATCGTGTACGTCACCCTGCAGCGCACCGCCGAGCGTCTGGCCAAGCTCCTCGCCGAGGCGGGAACGCCGGCCGCCGCGTATCACGCGGGCATGGAGCCCGACGATCGCTCGCGCGTGCAAGATACATGGATGGCTTCGGAGCGCGGGGTGGTGGTCGCCACCATCGCCTTCGGCATGGGCATCGACAAGGCCGACGTGCGCACGGTGATTCACTACAACCTGCCCAAGAGCCTGGAGAGCTACAGTCAGGAGATCGGCCGCGCTGGGCGCGACGGCGAGCCTTCGACGGTAGAGCTCTTCGCGACGCCCGACGACGTGGCCGGCCTTCAGAACTTCGCCTACGGCGATACGCCGGCGGCCTCGAGCTTGCAGAGCATGCTCGAGGAGCTCTTCGCCAAGGGCCCGGCCTTCGACGTGAGCTACGCCGACCTCTCCGCGCGTCACGACCTGCGGGTGCTGGTGCTGCGCACCGCGCTCACCTACCTGGAGCTCGACGGCGTCCTCTCCCAGGGCACGCCCTTCTACGCGGCGTATTCGCTGCGGCCCATTCTTCCGCTCGCCGACATTCCCGCGCGCTTCCAGGGTGAGCGCCGTACGTTCGTGGAGAAGCTGCTGGGGCAAGCGGTGAAGAAGCGCACGCTCTCTGCGCTCGATCCCGAAGCGGCGGCTGCGGCCATCGGCGAGCCCCGCGCCCGCGTGCTCACGGCGCTCACCTACTTCGAGGACCAAGGCTTTCTCTCGCTGGAGCCCACCGACGTGCGTCAACCCTACCGGCGCTTGCACGCGACCGACGACGTGGCGGCGCTCACCGGCGATCTGGCCCGCCGCTTCGACAAGCGCGAGGCCAGCGAGATTGGCCGCATCGACGACGTGCTGCGCATCGTGACCCACGCCGGCTGCCAGACCAACGCGCTCGTGGGCCACTTCGGCCAGGTGCGCGAGGCGCCCTGTGGCCACTGCACCTTCTGCGAGACCCAGGTGGCGCAGGTGCTCTCGGAGCGCGCGCCGGTTCCCGCCATCGCCACGCGGGTCGACGCGGCCGCCTTCGCGGCGCTTCGCGACGCGCATCCGCGTGCGCTGGGTGCCACACGCCAGGCTGCGCGCTTTCTCTGCGGTCTCTCCAGCCCCGCGCTCACCCGCGACAAGCTGAGTCGCCACCCGCTCTTCGGTACCCTCGGCGACCACCGGTTCGCCGAGGTACTGGCCTGGTGCGAGCGGTAGGAGGAGCTCGCGGCTCCCCGTCCGGATGCGCACCTTCGTGCGAGGGGAGGCGGAGCCCGGTCCCCTCTTCCTTTGGGCCGACCGACCGCCGCGCTAGTACTTGTACTCCATGCCCAGGCCGAGAATGTTCGCGCGGAAGCTGTAGCTTCCGCCGTTGATGGCCTCGGTCTGGGTGGGGTAGCCGGACGCAGGGTTGATGCGCGGCACCTTGGCTTCTGCCGGGTCGACGTCGGGGGCGAAGGCGAAGATGTGCGAGAACATCGCGTCGATACGCAGGCGACCACCGAAGGTCATGCCGAAGCCGAGGCCCGGGGAGATTTTGTCGGCGTCGGTGGAGAGCGGCGAGACGTACGCCTTGGGCACCGCGCTGGTCTCGTACGCCATGCCGCCGCGGAAGGTCAGGGTAGCGTTGGCGAAGGGCGCCTTGCGTGTGTATTCTACACCAAGTCGGAACGAGTTCGAGTCCTGGAAGTTGCGCGGAATGCTGATGTTCGCGAACTTGAAGGGGTCGGGAAAACCGGTGACCCCGCGCAGCTTGAAGTCTTCGTGGTTGATGTCGATGGTGTCGTGCATCGACCAAAACTCGCGCACGTACGCGAGCTCGGCCTTCAGCACCTGGCCGTCGCTGAGCTCGGGCGAGATCTGCACGCCCACCCGGAGAATGGGAGGCAGCCGGAACTTCACCGTCTCGCCCGTGCCGTCTTGGTAGGCCTTGTCGAAGATGGCGGCGTCGGGAAGGCGAACGTTGTTGGTGGCGGGCGCGTTGATCCAGAACGGCAGCTGGAACGAGACACCGAATCGCAAGAGCTTGATGGGCTCGGCGATGATGCCCAGGGTGCCGCTCGGCGAGATGATGGTGGCCGAAAGCTTGGTGTAGGTGTCGTAGTGCGGGTCTTCGGGCGCGCCGATGAGGCGGTCGCTGGGGTTGGCGGTGAGCACCTGGTACGAGTTGAACTTGCCCGCCAGGAGCTGCACGCCGGCGCCCACGCGAAACTGCTCGATAGGCTTCCACGCGAAGTACACGCCAGGGATGGCCAGTGCCGAGCCCTCGGCATTGATGACCGAGTAGCGCGAAGGCGCCGGGAGGCCGTTCACCTTCTCCGGGTAGCTCACCACCGGCGAGTAGGGCACGTAGATGCTGAACGCGAAGGTGAACTGCTTCTGCTTTCCGAAAGCCTTGCTGATGCCGATGGTGGGCAGCGGGATGAACGGCGTCGAGCCGTCGACCGTCGGATACTGGTAGGTGCGCACCGTGCCCCCGGCGTCGGTCACCTGGGTCTTCCGGGTGAACTCCGCCGAGAAGTTGAGCCACGAGGCGTCGAGCAAGAAGCTGTCACCGGCGTCGGCCAGCCCGGCCGGGTTGTACCAGGTGGCTCCGATGTCGTCGGCTCCGGCCACGAAGGCGCCGCCGCGACCCAGAGGCCTCACGCCGCGGTCCGAAAAGTACAAGCCAGCCGCGTGCGCAGTTCCGGTAGCGGCGGAGAGCGTGGCGATCGTCGCCCCCACGCTCACCGCGAAGAAAGTACGTCTCACCCTTTTGTTCCCTTACGCACGATCTCGTAGAACTGCTCGAGGCCGCGCTCTTTGCTGATGAGGAATTCGGTCACGGTAGTGGAGATGCTCTGGTAGTCGGCGGCGTCGAGCTTGGGCTTGGGCTCGTTGGGGGCAACGCGGTCGACGTCGGCGATGACGTCCATGATGACCTCGAGCGGGGTCTTGCCCTCGAGGCCTGGCGTCTTCATGGGGGTTACCACCTTCTCCAAGATGATCGGGAGAATCTGGTTGGGGTCGAGCTCGCTCCGGCAGATCTCGTTGCCCACGCTGTCGTAGGCGCGCCCGCTGATCTTGCCCAGCAAGGAGAGGTTGGCGTCGACCAGACTCTTCTCGATGACCCGGCCCTGGGCGTCGCGCTTTGAGGCGGTGGTCGCCTCCGAGAGCACCTTGAAGAACGGGATGAGGTTCTGATCGTCTTTGAGCACCTGCAGCATGTCGACTGCGGACGCGAGCATGGAAGCGAAGGCGTCGTTCTGCGAGGCGGTGTCGAGCATGTACTGCAGGAGCCGCTCGGTCTCGCGCTTGGCGTTGGGGTCGGCGCGAATGCCGTCCATGAGATCGATGGCCGAGGAGAACATGGGACCGGTGATGGTATCGGTCGCCTTCTTGGGGAGCTCGTCCTTGGCCCAGGCGCAGCGGTCGTAGGGCGGGACGAACGACTTGGGGCAGCGGGCCCACATCTGCGCGCGCAGCATGTCGACCGCGGTGGGAACGATCTTGGGAATCGCCTTGTCACCGAACTCGGAGGTGGCCTTGGAGCCGGCGGTCTTCATGAACACATCGGCCAGCGCCGAGCGACCGCGCACGAAGACGTCCTTGCGGCCCTTGTCTTCCGGGTGCTCGACCTCCCACTTGGCGTAGTTGGCGTCGATGTCGGACATGGCGTTGGCGATCATCACCAGCGGCGTGGTCTGCGCGTAGGTGCTGCCGTCGTTCTTCTTCGAGGTGACGTTGCCCTGGCGATCCTTGAGCGCGATGGTCTTGGCGTAGTCGGGGTCCATGGCGGCGCGGGCGGCGTCCACCAGCACGGTGGTGGCGGGCACCTGGGTGACGCCCACGCACGTGCCCTGTGCCGTCAGACCGGTGCAGCGCGGCACGGTCACGGTCTTCAGGCTCTTCATGAGGTTCTGCAAGGCCGGGAGCAGATCGCCGCCCAATACTTCGCCGAGGAGCTGCTCGTAGCTCGAGAGGCCGTCCTTGCTGCAGGTCGCTCCGCCCGCGCGCCTGCACTCGTCTTCGCTGCCCTTCGTCGAAGCCCAGTGCTTGCTGGAAATGGACGACATGCGCGAGAAGAGGTCTTCACGCTTGTGGCCCACGAAGGCCCGCACGATGGGCGCGATGCTGGTGAGGAAGCCGAACTTCTCCAGGCTGAAGATGGCGTTGCGGTTGCGGTTCTGCGTCCAGTCGTTCTTGTTGCAGTTGCGGAGGCCACGCACCTTGCCGTCGGGGGCCACGTTCGCGTTGGCGGCCGAGCCGCAATCCGGGTTGTTGAAGCACACGTCCGGGATGACGCGCTCCGGGCAAACGTTCGTGCCCTTGTAGGGGCCTTCCATGTCGGAGATGAAGTGGTTGGTGAAGTAGTTTTTGTCGCCGGAGTTGGGACTGTCGCCGACGACGTCGAAGTACACCAGGCGCATGGCCCACTGAGGCCGCGGGTGCATATCGCTGTCCCAGAATCCGGTGATGCCGCTGGACTGTTCGAGCAAGGAGGAGTTGGCGGCGCCGAGTCCGAGCACGCCCTCGCGCATCAGCTTGGAGCGAATATCGAACCGGCCCGTACCCACGATGGTGCGCAAGAAGAAGTGCGCGAGGTTGTCGATCTTGTAGACCTCGCATTCCTTGTAGGGCTGCGTGATCCCGTTCACGAGCGGCAGGGTGAGGCTGATGCCGAACACCTTTGCGTGCACCAGGGCGCCTTCCTTGTTGCAGGTGGCGACGCCGTCGGTGTCGGCCACCAGCTGAAAGAATCGCTGCATGATGCTGCGGTTGTCGCCGGCATCGGGCTGGTTGCGGTCCACCGGCGTCTTGGGATCGCCGGGGCCCTTGGTGGTGACGTTCACCGCGGGGCCGCTGATGTTGTTGCGGTCGTAGCTGATCTCGTCCTTGAGCGTCGCGAACGGGCCCATCGACTGGCCCAGGTTGGCGGTGGCGTCGTCGGCCAGCGCGTCCATCAGGTCTTCGAGGAGCGTCTTGCCGCTGGCGATGCCGGTGCCGGCAACGTTCACGCTCTTGTCCTTGGCGATGTCGCCCATGAGCTCGATCATCTCGTCCCAGAAGGCGGACTTGAGCGGCATGGTGGCTTCCTTGTGCCCCAGCGCGGCGTTCCGTGCCGCCATGCCCGCCGCCACCACCCGCGCCAGATCGGCCTGCTTGGTGGCGAAGAGCTGCTTGGTGAGGAGCAGCACTTGGTCGAAGGACTTGTCGCCCATGAGCTGGCCGAGCGCGTACACCAGATCGAGGAGTGGCGACTCGTTGGCCTTCACTTGGTTGAACGCAACCGACTCTCCATTGTCGTATTTGCGCTCGGTCTTGAAGGAGCCGTCGCGACCGCCCACCATGACCGGGAGGCCGGCGGTGAGGTCCATGAGCGTGCCCTGGTTGGCCGCCGCATCGGGGTTCACCAGCGACCGCATGTCTTGCATCATCGACGCGGCAAACGTCTTGCTGGTGTCGATGTAGTCGTAATAGAGCGCCCCGCCGGAGAGGGCCCGCTGGAAAGCGTCGCGCGGGAAGGCCTGCAGGGTGTCGACTGCGAAGAAGGGCGTGGGCGCTGCGGTGCCGTCCTTGGTCTTGAAGGCGCCGAACGCGTCGACGTCAGGGAGCTTGTCGCCGTCGGCGTCGACGAAGGGCGCCGCCACTGCGCCCGCGCCGGGCGCCAGGGCCGCGTAGCCACGGGCGTCGCGTCGCACGATCCACCGCGGCGCGCCCGTGCCGTAGGCGGCGTCTTGGCCGAGCATGATCTCCTGGAAGATCTCCAGGTTGTCGCGGGGGCGCGTGAGCACGGTGCGGTCGGCGAGCGCGTCGGGAGTGACCACCAGCGGCGCCGAGGGCGGGTCGGCCTTGGCGTTGTAGAGCTCGAGGTGCGAGACCTCGAGCATCTTGGAGAACTTGTCGTAGGCCGCGCCCGGGACCGGAATGCGATCGCCCTTTTCGTCTTTCTTGGCATCGAGCGCGTACGGCTGCGAGTCCGAAGCAATGACGCCGAGCAAGGAGTTGGAGAGATCGCGAATGCGCGGGTAGGCAGCGGCCGGCCGCACCATGCCGAGCGCCACCGTGGCCGGGCGATAGCCGCGCCGGGAGTCGAGGCGGGCGTAGGCCTCTTGCGCGTCTTTGTTGTTCGCGAAAGCGGAAAGAACGCGGGCGAGGGAGCGCGTGGAGTTGGGGACGGTGCCGTCGTTGTAGAGGTCGGTGAAGCGGCCCAGCATGGCCGAGATCTCGTCGTAGAGCTCGCCCTCACCTCCGCCTGCCGGCGCGTCGCACGAGGCCGCCGGGTCCTTCGCCTTGAGGTCCTTCACTGCCA
Source organism: Polyangiales bacterium (assembly GCA_038210445.1). Taxonomy (GTDB): domain Bacteria; phylum Myxococcota_A; class Polyangia; order Polyangiales; family Polyangiaceae; genus JABFRG01. Next base: position 564 of record JBBQWQ010000088.1, on the reverse strand, counting down.
CCGCCATGTCGGGCATGGCGGCATCGAGGGCGGCCACCAGATCGGCGCGGCGTTTGGCGATAGCTTCGACGCGGCCGATGGCACGGGCGCGATCGGCCTGCTGCTTCTCCACCGGAACGGTCGTGCCCTTCTCGTCCTTGGCGTCGGCCGCGAAGGAGGGGAGCTTGGTCTGGTCTACCTGGCTTGCGTAGACGCCGTTGACCTTGTGGCACATGCTGTAGAACGACTCGCCCGTGAGATCCTCTCGGAGCGACTGCGCGCCGAGGCGATCGCAGAACACGCCGTAAACCTCTTCGCCCAGTGTTCCCCGAGGGTCCACCTTCCGGGCGCCGTCGATTTCGCTCGCGCAGGCGGCGGAAAGAAGAACGAGCGAAGCCAGAGTAAGTCGCGTGAAGACGGACCGTCGCATGGTGTGCCTCTTGGTCCGGCGGGGGCTCGCCGGAATGCGATGAAGCTTACTCGGCCCGCAGCGTCCTGTTTCGCCGATGAGGCTTCAAAGTGGCATTTTGTCCACAAAAACGTAACGCAATCGGACTAACGCGTCGCGTCCTCTGACGCGCCGCG
>JBBQWQ010000087.1:0-26465 GCA_038210445.1 Polyangiales bacterium | reverse complement strand
TCGTCTCGCCCTATGGTGCGTGAGCGCACGAGGGGCCCCCTCACTACGTTCGGGGTGACGGTGACGGAGCGGAGTGCTGCGCCGAAGCACGAGGTAGCCGCTACCTGCCGCATTGGCCGGCATTGGCGCGTTTCGTTGCGGGTTCCGTCGATTTGAATGCGCTGCGCGGGCGCGTCGCCCCTCGAAGAGTGAAATACGTTCCCTCGCTCGCGGCCCTGGCTCTTGCGCTTACGTTTACCGCGATGGCTGGGCCCGCCCACGCCCGCAACTGGTTCTGTGAGCACAGCAAGGGCAGCTACGACTGCTACGGCGCCCGATACGGCATCCCGGCGCTGCAGGAGCGGCTGGCGAGCCCGAAAGAGAGCCAATCGCGCACCGACATCGCCAAGGAGCTGGGGTTGCTCAACGCCACCGAGGCGGCGCCGGCGCTCCGCGCTGCCCTCGCCAGCGAGACCGATCCCTGGGCCAAGGCTGCCATCGCCGCGGCCCTCGTTCGCATCGACGACGCCGCCAGTGAAAGTGCCGTGGTGCGCTTCTGCCACGAGGTCGAAGGCAAGGTCTCGTCGGCGTGGGAGACCTGCTTCGATGCACTGGCCGACGCCGGCAAGGCGCGCGGCTACGCGCTCGACATCGCGCAGCGCATCAATCCGCCGTTCACGAGCTGGGACGACACGCTGGCCCGACGGGTGATCCCGGTGCTGGTGCGCGAGCACGTGACCGAGGCGCTCCCCATCCTCCGCCGCTGGGGGGCGCATCCCGATGCCGCGAAGTCACCGCGTGGCGACGGACCCTGGGGCACGCCGCCCGACATGCGCGATCACCTCTTCGGCACCATTCAGGGCGCCCGCATGCGCCTGGGCGACGAAGCCCTCGCGGCCCAGGTTCGCGGACCGCTCGGCACGCCCAACGGCGTGGTGCCCGCCTATCCGGAGCACTGGGTCGCCGGCCTCGGCAGCTCCGAGGGCGACATCCCCGCGCTCGCGCGCTTCGCAGGGTCGACGGCGCCGGAGTCGCGCGAGGCCTACGACGGCATCGACCGCCTCATCGCCGTCCTCGGTCGGCGCACGGATGCCGCAGCACGCCGGGGCGAAGACCTTCTCCGCGCGCGCCTGGGCGCCCTCACCGCCCACCGCGAGAACCGCGAGCACGTGCAGTTCGAAGCGCGCATGCTCGCGCGCCACCACGCGTCGCTGGCGCGGCTCGGTGTGCCTGCGAGCCAGAAGCGACTTCTCGAGCTGGCGGCGCCCGAAGAGGGCGGGCGCATCTCCACGGTGATTCCCTACGTGGCCGCCGAGCACGCCGTGCAGATGAAGCTCCCGGGCGCCACCGACGCCGCCGCAACCATCCTGCTCGCCGCGCGGCGCGGCATGGACATGCGCCAGTGGGAGAGCGTCCGCGCGCTCGTGCGCGCCATGGAGGAAGCCGGCGACGTGCGCTACGCCATCGGCCTGGCAGTGGGGCACCCCATCGTTCGCGAAGACGCGCTGACCTTCTTCGCACGCCACCCCACCGACGCCGCCTGCGCGGAGTCTGCGAAAGCCAGCGTAGGGGCCACCGAGGAAGGCTCCGATGCGGCGCTCCTGGCGCTGACCTTGCGGCCCACCGATGCCTGCGACGCGGCGCTGCTCACCGTGGCCCAGCGCAAGGATGCGAGCCCTCGCACCCGCGCGGTCGCGGCCGAGGCCCGGGTGCTGCTGCGGGGCCCGAGCGAGGTGCGCTGGCTCGACGCCATCGCCGAGACCGACCAGACGCGGCTGGTGAAACAGACCGGCGCCCGCATGGCGATAAGCCTCCGCGGCCGACAGCCCCGCCCGGAGCGTCCATAGCGTCAAGCCACTGGCAACGCGTCCAGGAGCTGAGGTGGGCGCGCCCCGGGCGTGGTGAACGCCCGCCCCGCCGCCGCTGGGTGTGCGCGGATCTGCGAAAGCGCGATCGCCCCCCGTGCGAAGGGAATTCGCCGGGTTTCGCGGATTGAATGGCGGGAAGATTTATCCCGTTACCCCGTAACTATCGAGAGTTCCTGCAAGTCGTTGCAGTTGCCGGCAAACCTCTGCCGGCAGCCGTCGCGTCGATTCCGTCCCCAACACACGATTTTGCCCATGCTTCAACTTGGCCAGCGAATTGCTTATAAGTCGACCATGACCGGTCGCTTCGCCTTTGCAGCTCTGCCGTTCGGCTTCTGCCTCCTCGTCGTGGGTACCGCCCCCGCCGCTCCGCCGCTCGTGGGCGGCCCGACCATCGTGACCGCGCACCTGGGCACCAGCACCACCGCGACCCAGGAGCCGAAGGCCAATGGGGCGTGCGCCGAGGGCATGGTCGAGGTCGAAGGCGAGTACTGCGCCGAGGTGCTCCAGGTCTGCGCGAAGTGGGCGGGTAAAGACGGCGAGAAGCGCGACCGCTGCGCCCAGTTTCGCAAGTCTGCCCGCTGCGTGGGCGGCCGAGGCTCGGTGAGCCAGAAGCACTTCTGCATCGACAAGTTCGAGTTCCCCAACCGCCCCGGCGAGAAGCCCGTGGTGGCGGTCAACTTCGAAGAGGCGCGCGATCAGTGCAAGGCCGTGGGCAAGCGCCTCTGCGGCAGCGAGGAGTGGACGGTGGCCTGCGAAGGGCCGCAGCACCTCCCCTACCCCACCGGCTTCTCCCGCGACACGAGCGCCTGCAACATGGATCGCCCGTACATCGAGCCCAACAACAGCGCCTTCGTGAACCCGAAGACCCGCGACGCCGAGCTGGCTCGGGTAGACCAGCGCGATCCCTCCGGCGCACGCGAAGCCTGCGTGAGCCCCCACGGCGTGTTCGACATGGCCGGCAACGTCGACGAGTGGGTGGTCAACGAGCACGGCTCCGCCAGGAAGGCTCCTTACGAGAGCGGCCTCAAGGGCGGCTACTGGGGCCCGGTGCGCAACCGCTGCCGCCCGATGACCACCGACCACAACCCAGGGCACTTCGGCTACCAGATTGGGTTCCGCTGCTGCAGCGACCCGAAGTAGCGCCAGCGCAGCACCTGGCGCGGTCACCTCAGGACGGGCGCACCCTCGCCACGGTCCTGCCTATCGAGGGTTGGGTTCGCCGGCGCGTCGTGTTAAGGTCTCGCCGCTGTCGTGCGTGCGCTTCTTCTTTTGCTTCTCGTGACCACAGGCTGCGCGAGTCTTCCGCCGATGACGGCGCTCGACACGGGTGAGCCCATCGTCGTGCGCCACGCGGCAACTTCGGTCGACATCGCAGAGCGGCCCGGGCAGCCGGATCGACCCATCGTCCGTGGTCGCAAGTGGTCGGCTTTTCAAGGGAATGCCGAGCTGGGCGAGGAAGAGGTGTTTCGCGTCACCGGCGATCCGCGGGTCAAGGACCTGGACGCCCGGCGCCGGCGCGGGGCGCTCCTGAACCCGTTCGCCCTCGCCGCTTCGGTCATCGGCCTGGCTTCCCTCGTAGTGGTCACGCCGCTCATCGACGACGGGAGCCGCACGGCGCCGCTCGTGGTCGGCATCTCGCTGTCGGCCATCGGCATCGTGGGCGCCTTCTGGACCGCCGAAGAATCCCGCGCCAAGCTCACGCAGACGGACGACGACGAGCGGCGCGCACGGGCCTACGCCGAACGCTACAACCGGAAGCTCGTGCCGCCTGCATCGAGCGCACCCGCAGCGACTGCGCCCGCTTCAACCCACTGACGCGCACGGGCCGACGAAACAAAGGGTCATCCCGAGCGAAGCGAGGGACCCCCTCTGCGGAACTACCGGCGGGCGGCGCGGCGCCCGCGCAGCACGCTCATGCGCGCGAGATCGGCGGCGGCGCGCATCATGCCGCCGGTGGTCACTTTCGAGGCGCCCACGTCTCGCCAGGCGCGGAGCGGCTCCTCGAGGATGGCCGCGGGCGCAACCGGGGCAACGCCCTGAACGCCGTCGAGAAGGCGCGCCAGGAGCTCAACATCGAAGGCCCAGGCCGACTCGAACGGCTCGTCGAGCGCAGCCGCCAGCGTCTCGTTCACGCGAAACCACTTGGCGCCACATTGCGTGTCGTAAATGGGCAAGCCCAGCAGCATGGAGGCGCCCGTCGCGAAGACGCGGCCCAGGTAGTGCCGAAGGCCCGACCGCTCGATGCGTGCGCCCATACGCGCCACCCGCGCCCCCATCACCAGGCTCAGGGTCGAATCGCTCTGCAGCACGCCCAGCAGCCGCAGCGCCTCGTCTGGCGGCGTCGCCAGATCGGCGTCCAGGTACCCGGTCTCCGAGGCGCCGCGTGCGATCGCCTCGCGCATGCCTTGGCGCACGGCCTCGGCCTTGCCGCTGTTGCGGGCGAGCGTGAGCACCGACGCGCGTTCGCCGTGCGCCGCCGCGAAGGCGCCCAGTACCGCCCCCGTGTCGTCGGTGGAGCCGTCGTCCACCAGGAGGAGTCGGCAATCCTGCAGCAGCGCGCGGAATGCGTCGGCATCGAACCGCTTGGCTTCATTGAAGCACGGGACCACCAGCAGCGGCGAAGCGAAGGGCACCGAAGAGGCCTACCACGCACCGAAACGGCCGTCACGGACCCCGGCGTCCGGCGACGCCGCGGTTTACAGGAGGAGGGCATTCGCGGTAGCTGGTCTCGTGCGCCGCGTATTCGTGACCACGTCCTACCCGGTCCGCGCGGGTGATCCCGCCGGGCACTTCGTGCGCAGCGAGGCCGACGCCGCGGCGGAGACCGACGAGGTGATCGTCATCGCCCCCGCCGATGACGGCCGCCGCACCCAGCGCCTCGAAGGTCGGGTCACGGTCGTCCGCTTGCCGCACGGCGAAGCCCTGGGCTGGCCGGGGGCCGCCACCCGCATTCGCGCGCGCCCCACGCGCGCGTTCGGCCTCGGCAGCTACCTCCTGGGCGCGCGGCGCGCGGTTCTGTCGCTGTCTCCGGATGCCGTGGTGGCGCACTGGGCCATTCCCGGCGCACTGGCGGTGGCGGCGGTGAGCCCGGCAGACCTCACCATCGTGTCGCACGGCGCCGACGTGCGGCTGCTCAACGGCCTGCCCGGCATGCTCCGCGACCGGCTCGTGAAGCAGCTCGCGCGCCGCTGCAGCCAATGGCGCTTCGTCTCCGACGCGCTGTATCGCGAGCTCCGGCTCGGTCCGGAGGCGGCACGCCAGCTCGCGCCCAAGGTCGCCATCCTGCCCAGCCCCATCGTGCTTCCGCCGCTCGCCCCTGCGCAGCAGGGCGCAGGCGCAGGCGCGCCGCTCTTCGTGTCGGTGGGGCGCCTGGTGGCGTCAAAAAACGTGCATCATGCACTTGAATATGTGGCGCACACGCACGGGCGCGCCGCGCGCCTGGTCATCGTAGGCGACGGTCCGGAGCGAGCCGCTCTCGAGCGCCGAGCCGCCGAGCTGGGCGTCGACGCGCAGTTCGTCGGCCTGCTCCCGCGGCCCCAGGCGCTGCGCTGGATCTCCGACGCGGGCGCGCTCCTCGTGGCGTCCACCTCCGAGGGCCTCTCCACCGTGGTACGCGAGGCTGAGTCGCTGGGTACCCCGGTGCGCTGGGTCGGCCGCTGAAACGACGAAACCGCGACCACCTTGCGGCGTCGCGGTCTCTTCCTAACCTACGCGTTCACTGGCCGCGGCGCTGGAAGGCGGGAACGTCCCAATCGCGCTCGATGGCCTGCTCGAAGTTCGAGTAGCTCGCGGTCTGTCCGCGGGTCGAGGCGGGGGCGGCAGCGGGCATCCGGGTCGAGGCGGGCTGCACGCGCACTTCGCTGGCGGCGCGGCGGGTGGTGAGCGGAATGGGCTCCATCGTTGTGTGCGCATGCACCGGCGCCGAGGCGCTGCGCGGCGAGGGCTGCCCGAGGGTGGCGAAGTTCGGACGCTGCACCGTCTGCGGCGGAAGCGCCTGGGCCACGGCGGTCTCGCGGGCGATGTTCTCGTGGGCGTCGAAGCCCGTGGCGATGACGGTAACCTTCACGCTCTCGCCGAGGCTCTCGTCGATGCTGGCGCCGAAGATGATGTTCGCATCCTCGTGGGCCTGCTCTTGTACGAGCGAGGCGGCTTCCTGAATCTCGCGCATCTTGAGGTCGGGACCGCCCACCACGTTGATGAGGATACCGGTGGCGCCCTCGACGCTGATGTCGTCGAGCAGCGGCGAGGTAATGGCGATCTCGGCGGCGGCGCGCGCGCGGTTCTGGCCCTTGGCCATGCCGGTACCCATCAGAGCGCGGCCCATGGCGCTCATGACGGTCTTGACGTCGGCGAAGTCGACGTTGACGATGCCGCTCTGGGTGATGAGGTCGCTGATGCCGCGAACCGCCTGGTAGAGCACTTCGTCGGCCTTGCGGAAGGCGTCGATGAAGGTGAGCTCGTCGTCGCCGAGCATCAGGAGCTTCTGATTCGGAATGGTGATGAGCGTGTCGACCTGCTCGGCGAGCTGGGCGAGACCGTGCTCGGCGCGGCGCGCGCGCTGGCGGCCTTCGAAGAGGAAGGGCTTGGTGACGACGCCCACCGTGAGGGCGCCCTCTTCGCGAGCGATCTGCGCGATGACCGGCGCCGCGCCGGTACCGGTGCCGCCGCCCATGCCCGCGGTGACGAACACCATGTCGGCGCCGGCAATGAGCTCCTTGATGCGCTGCGCGTCTTCCATGGCGGCCTTGCGACCGCGCTCGGGGTCGGCGCCGGCGCCGAGGCCGCGCGTGACGTTGGAGCCGATGTTGAGCTTGGTCGCAGCGGCGTTCACGTTGAGCGCCTGCACGTCGGTGTTCACCACGATGAACTCGACGCCCTCGAGACCGAGGTTGATCATCGTATTCACGGCGTTGCCACCGGACCCGCCGCAGCCGATCACCTTGATGCGCGCCTGGTACTCCTGCGTCTCGTCCGCGAACTCGATGGAAAAGCTCATGACTATCCTCCAGAGGGTGCACGAAGCCCCTCGAACACTCGAAATGTGTCGTCTGCAACGACCGGCGTCGATGCGAGCCACGGCGGCCGTGGCGTCCAGAATTGGCGACGCGCCTCACGCTCGGCTCTCGCCTCGCTGCGCGTCACAACCTTCCTAAAGGGCCCCGAAAAGAAACAAAAGTTTTCGGGCAAGTTTTGGGGGAGGTTATCCTACATATGGGCCATGTATCGAGAATGACGGAGCTAAATGAACTCCTCAACGATGACCTGCAGGCCTTCGGGATCGATGTAGATTTCACCGATCGTAGGGTCTTCGTCGAAGAACGCCACCACCGCCTCGACCGCCTTCGTGCGGGGCTTTTTCAGGAGGCGGCTCTCGAGCCTGTCGGCCACCTCCTCGAGCAGCACATCGTCTGCGAGCTCGATAACCTCTTGCTGAAGCAGCAGCGCCACCAGCAGCTTCGCGGTCCGAGCGGCTTCCGCATCGGGGTCCTCGGGAAGCTCGTCGGCAGGCAGTTCTAGGCTCACCGCCCCGGCTTCGAGGCGCGCCACCAAGGGCGCGAAGAAGTCGGCCAGCGAGGCTGCCTGCGGAACGAAGCGCTCCCGCTCGTCGAGATCGTCAGGGTACTGCAGGAGCCACACGCGCTCCTGCAGGGAGTCGACGCAGAGAAGCCACTCGTCGAGGTCGCCGGACAGATCGCCTTCCTCGTCGAAGTCGTCCTCGTCCTCGGCCGCCCCCTCCATCGGAGACCGCAGCGAGACGAAGGGGATGAGCTTGGCGGCCTTCGCACCCGGGCTCGGCTCGCGCGTGCAGGTCTCTCCGCCGATGAAGACGTCATGATCCAAGAGGCGCGCCGCGGCTTGGCCGAGAAATCGCACCTGGCATGCGCCGCTCTCCACCTCCGCGCGCCACATGCCTTCGTAGTCGGGCAGCAGCAGCGCCGAGAACAGCCCCGCCGGCCCACGTTCACCGTCGCGCCACCCGAACAGCGTGGCCAGCGCGGGCGGCAAGCCCCCGAGCTTCGTGGAAGGGAGCGCCAGGCGCTCCTCGATGGAGCGCGGCTGGGCGAGAATCCACGCGTCGATGCGGGCGAGCAAGCTCTCGAGCGTCGGGGTCGACATCGACGTTGAGCATACGTGAAGGAGGCGCGCGGTCCAGACCCGCACGAGCGCCCGATCCGCAGGCCGCTCGCACTCCCGCACGCTCTCACGCTCGCCCCCCCCGCGGGCAGAAGCGTCTCAGAAGGCGGCTTTGAGCCACTCCCAGAGCTTCGACTTGGGGGCCCGCTCACCCGAAGCCAGCGAAGCTGCCGCCGCCGCGATGGCAGCGTGCTCCTTTACCTGGTGCGGCTGCACGCGAATGATGGAGTGCGAGGGCGCCTGCTCCCGCGCCGCTGCCTCGGCCAGCGCATGGGCGCCGTACTTCACAAGGCCCACGCCGGTGGCGTGCTGCGGCCCATTCACGAGCTGGGTAATGCCGCGGACGCCGGCCGGGAAGCCGATGCGCACCGGCATGCCCAGGATCTCCTCGGCGAACTCCGGCATCCCCTCCAGGAGCACCGCGCCGCCGGTGAGCACGACGCCTGCGGAGAGCTGCTCCAGGAGGCCCGTGTCTTCGATGCGCTTGCGAATGACCGCGAAGATTTCCTCCACCCGCGGCTCGATGATGTCCGCGAGGATGCGCCGCGGAGCGCGCCGCGGCGGGTGGCCGCCCACCCCGGGCACTTCCACCTCTTCGTCGCTGCCGACCATCCGCGCCAGGGCGCATCCGCTCATGCGCTTCAGGCGATCGGCCTCGGCCATGGGGGTGCGCAGGCCGGCCGCCACGTCGTTGGTGATGTTGTTGCCGCCCACTGGAATCACGCCGCTGAAGGCGATGCCGCCGTCGATGTACAGGAGCAGATCGGTGGTGCCGCCGCCGATGTCCACCACCGCGACGCCGATCTCTTTTTCGTCGTCGGAGAGCACGGCTTCGGCGCTTGCCAAGGGCTCGAGCACCACGTCGGCCACGGCCAGCCCTGCGCGTTCGCAGCAACGCACCACGTTCTGGACGCAGCTCGTGGCGGCGGTCACCAGGTTCACTTTGGCGCCCAAGCGCACGCCGCTCATCCCCACTGGATCGCGGATGCCGTCCTGGGCGTCGACGATGAATTCCCGGGGCAATACGTGAAGAATCTGGCGATCGGCATCCACCGGAATGGCGCGGGCGCCTTCCAGAGCTCGCTCGACGTCGGCGCGCGTCACCTCGCCCCCGGCGATGGCGGCCACGCCGTCCGAGGTCTGCGACCGAATGTGGCTTCCGGCGACGCCGGCGTACACCGTGCGAATCTCTACGCCGGCCATGGTCTGGGCGCTCTCGATGGCATCGCGGATGGACCGCACCGTCCAGTCGATGTTCGACACGATGCCCTTGCGGAGGCCGCGGCAAGGCACGGTCCCGACCCCGAGGATCGTGATGCCGTCTTCGCCCACTTCTCCGACCACGGCGCTCACTTTCGTGGTGCCGATATCCAGACCGACGACGATTTCGCCCTGCGCTTCGTTGTTCATCCTACCGATCGGATCGCACGGTCCGGCCCGCCGGGCCAAAAAACTCGCGAAAGGGCCACCGCTTCGCAGGCATCTGCCGAGCCACTCCAGGCTAGTATCGAGGCGTGCACTCTCGATTTCGCGCGACGTTTCCCGCTCTTTTGCTGGTTGGCACGGCTTGCGGCGCTTCAGACCCCGGCGCGCGACCGCTCGCCCCTTCGGGCCCCAACCTGGCGGGCCGCGGCTCGCAGTACGTGCTCCCGGCGGCCGAAGGCACCACCCGCCGTACCGCGCCCGCGCCTCGGCCCGAGGCCAACCTGCCCGAAGAAGCGCGTCTCGACGGCTATCAGCTGGTCTTTGAACGGGTCTCCTGGGACTACGTGACGCCAAACCCGACGGAGCAGCCGGTGGAGCTGAAGAACGGCACCTTCGGGGTGCTGAGCTTCGGACGGCGCGTCATCGTCGACGCCAGGGCCGCGCGGGTCGTCGACCGTCAGGAAGATCCCGAATACCAGGGTGTCGTCATGGTGCCGGAGCACGCGGGTGGGGGCTTCGTCTTCGTGGGCAAGGGCGCCTCGGCCTACGCCAAGACGTTCGATGGTCCGGCGATGCCCCTCGAGGCTGGCGGCAAAGGTGGCGGAGTGTCGGTCTTCTTCGGTGCGCACGAGGCGCTCTTCATCGACGCCCAGCTCACCGCTGGCGACGACGAGGACGATCCCCCCGACACCTATACGTACGTCTCGCTCACCGATGGTCATGCGCTAAAGTTCCCGCTGGGGAGCGTACGCAACCTCACCGGAACGCCTTCCGGCAAAACGCTCGCGCTCTCGCGCGACGGCGAGCTGCTCTACGCCGACGGGCCGCAGAAGCCCTTCCGCAAGCTCGATTTGCCGCGCGCCCGGCAGATCGACAGCGTCGCCGAGGCCTTCGTGGTGAGCGACGATCAGGGCACCTACACGCTCGAGCCAACGGTGGACCGCGCGGCGATGGCGGCGGCGACGTTCCCGCGGCGCTGGGGCAAGACCCACCAACCCCAGCAGGGCTACACCGCGTACCTCCAAGGGCGGCGTCTCGACGACGGCACCGTGGGCACATTCCAGGGTAGCGAGCTCTCGCTGCGCGACCGCCACGGCAACGAGCTCCCGCAAAAGGCCACGCCGCTGCACGGCGTCGCGCAGGATCGCTACTGCGAGTTTGTCGGCCAAGACGGCCCGCTGTTCTTCTCCTGCAGCTCCGACAAGGCCACCACGCTCCACCTGCTCGATCCGGTGAGCCGCGCGGGAAAGATGGAGCGGGCGTTCCCGCGCGCGAAGGACGCCTCGGCGCTCTCGCCCATCGCCGGCCCCACCGGCCTGCCCGCGATGCGCGGCCGCTGCACCGGTGAGGACTCCTCGGTCGACGTGTGCCTGCGCGGAAAGGACGGCGTGTACCGCGAGCTCCACTTCTTGCCAGCGCTGCGGGCCCTGGGCTTCGTGCAGCCCGACGCGCCCATGGACTCCATTCGCTATGCCGCTTCGAATGGCACCATGGCCCCCAGCGACGACGGCCGGGCGGCCCTGATCCTCCGCAAGGAGGAGCAGCTGTACGTGGTGCTCGCCGACGGCCGGTCCCGGATGTTTCCCCTGAGCTCGTTTCCGCGGCGCATGCGCGCAGCCTTTCACGGCCGCGGTGAGCTCGCGTGGCTGGTGGGCGACACGGTGTACGGCTTCATCGATGGAGACGCTACGCGCTATCCGCTTCGCAAGGCCTACAAGAGGGCTGCTTCGATGCCGAAGCGCGCGGTCGCCTTCGCCTTACCCATCAGCGGCGAGCCCGCTGCGGTGGAGTACGACGGCTTCATCGCCCGGGCCGGCCCCCGCATCTTGCGCATCGGCGCCGAGGGCCGTTCGCTGCTCGAGTCGCTGGATCTCGGCCGCACCTTCCGCGCGGTGCCCAGCCCGCCCGGCCTCGCCATCACCACCGCAGAGTACGAGGCCTCGCGCCAGGACTTCTGCACCGAGCTGGTCTGCCGCATGGGCCCCTGGATTCGCAACGGCTGGAGCAACAGTCCGAAGGCTCCCTAGCCTTCTGGCGACGGCGCGTACTACCGCATGCGTACGACGACCCGCTCGGGCCGGGCGTCGTTGTCGAGCAGAATGGCGTCGACCTTGGCGCCCCGACGTTCGGTCTCCCGCAGCACCCGCGACGCCTGCTCCAGCTTGCGACGAAACGGCGCCTGGCCCAGCTCCAAGGTGATGGCGGTGTGCCCCACCACCATCGAGGTGGTGCCGTCCTTCTTCAGGTGCACCTCCTGCAGCGGGTAGCGGGAGGCGAAATCCGTTTCGTTGTATTCTGCAGACAAATCAAGGGCCCGCTTGACGTTCTTCTCAGCGCCCTTGCGGTCGTCGGTGAGCTCGTCCATCTCCACGCCGGTGACGATGGGCAGATCGGTGGGATCGCCGGCCTCGAGCCGCTTGAAGATGACCCCCTCGCGGGTCGCCAGGTAGGTGTCGCCCAGGGCCACCAGCGCTGCGGCTTTTCGCTCTTTGACCTCGATATCCACGGTGCCCGGCAAGCGGCGCGTCACCCGCGCCTCGACGATCCACGGGTCGGCCAGCAGCTTTCGCCGCGCCGATTCCGGGTCGAGCGCGAAGATGTTGTCGCCCTTGCTGGTGCCGGCTTGCTGCAACACTTCCGCGGGTGTGCGCTTGCTCGCGCCGTGCACCGTGACGTCGCTCAGGGCAAAGCGCGGGCTGGTGCGCACGTACTGCCGCGCGCCGAGAGCGACGCCGAGGCTGATCGACAGCGCGAGCGCCACCCCCACCGTGGTGCGCAGCGCGCCGAGCACCCGCTGACCGCGCGTGGGCAGAGGCGTCGTCACCTGGGCCGCAGCGGCCTGCCCCTTGCGGTCGGCACTACGGCCGCGCAACGTGGCGCTCTCGCCGGCGCCGGTCGCCCGCGTCTTGCGATTGGGCGCGTTCATCCGGCGCCTCCCAGCTTGGCCACCAGCTCGCGTGCCGAGGCATTGATGTCGCCGGCCCCCAACGCGATGACGATGTCATTGGGGCGAACGATGTCGAGCAGCGCGTCGCCCACGTTCTTCTTGTCGGGCACGTAGTGCACGCCGTGGTGACCGTGGGCGCGAATGGCCTCGGCCAGCGCGTAGCCATTGGCGCCCTCGATGGGCTTCTCGCCGGCCGGATACACCTCGGTCACCACCAGCACGTCGGCGTTGTTGAAGGCCCGGGTAAAGTCTTCGAAGAGCGCCTGGGTTCGCGTGAAGCGGTGCGGCTGGAAGGCCACTACCACGCGGCGATCGAAGCCGCGCTGGGCAGCGTCGAGGGTGGCCTCGATCTCTGCCGGATGGTGCCCGTAGTCGTCGATGACCATAACGTCGCCCTGGCGGCCGTCTTTGTCGAGCTTGGGGGTGCCGACCACGGTGAAGCGTCGTTGCACGCCGTGGAAGGAAGCCACGGCGTCACGCGTAACGTCGAGCGGAATCTCCAGCTCGTCGGCCACCGCGATGACCGCCAGAGCGTTGAGCACGTTGTGCGCGCCCGGCATGCGCACCGAGAACGTTCCCAGCGCGTCGCCGCGGTGGGTGGCGTCGAACTCGGTAGAGAGGCCGTTGAATCGCAGGTTTTTGGCGCGAAAATCGGCCTGATGCGACATGCCGTAGGTGCAGATGCGCCGCCCGATGCGCGGCAGAATCGCTTGCACATGCGGGTGGTCGATGCACAATACACCGAGCCCGTAGAAGGGAATGCGATTGGCAAAGTCCACAAAAGCGTTCTTCACGTTCTCGTGGGTGCCGTAGTGGTCGAGGTGCTCGGCGTCGATGTTGGTGATCACCGCGATGGTCGGCGTGAACTTGAGGAACGAGCCGTCGCTCTCGTCGGCCTCGGCCACGAAGAGATCGCCCTCGCCCAGGAGCGCGTTGGAGCCCAGGGCGTTGACCTTGCCGCCCACCACCACCGTAGGGTCGAGGCCGGCGGCGCGCAGCACGGTGGCGACCATCGAGGTGGTGGTGGTCTTGCCGTGAGAGCCGGCGATGGTCACGCAATACTTGGTGCGCATGAGCTCGGCCAGCATTTCTGCCCGAGAGATGATCGGGATCTCCAGCGCGCGCGCCCGGACCATCTCCGGGTTGTCGCGGGAGACCGCGCTGGAATACACCACCACATCGGCGCCCTTCACGTTGTCGGCGCGGTGCCCCTCCTGCACGGTGACGCCCATGGACCCGAGGCGGCGGGTGATGTCGCTCTGCTTGAGGTCGGAGCCAGAGACTTCGAACTTCATGGTCCGAAGAATCTCCGCCAGGCCGCTCATGCCGATGCCGCCGATGCCGATGAAGTGAACGTGACGTACGCGACCACGAAACATCAGGGAGCCTCCACAGTAGACCCGTTGCGCGGCCCGTTCTGCGCGCCATTGTTCGAAGAGACCGCGCGCGGCCGGATTCCCGCCATATGCATTAGGTCGAGCGCCACGGCCTCGGCCGCGGTGGGGCGGCCCGCTGCCATCGCGGCGCGGGCCATCGACGAACGCGCGTCGTCGTCGCGCAGCAGGCGCCCCAGCTCGGGCAAGAGGCGTCGTTCGAGGTCGACCTCGCGCACGCAAACGCAGGCGCCGCTCTTCTCCAGCGCCAGCGCATTGTAGGCCTGGTGGTCGGCCGCCGCGTGGGGGAATGGAATCAGCAGCGAGGCCCGGCCCACCGCGCAAATTTCGGCGAGCGACGAGGCGCCGGCGCGGGCGATCACCAAGTCGGCCTTGGCCAGCTCGTCGGGAACGTCTTCCAGGAACGGCACCACCCGCGCCACCTCGAAGCCCAGCGAAGCGTAGGCGGCGCGCACCGGCGCCTCGCGCCCGGCGCCGGTCTGATGGGTCACGGTGATGGTCCGGCCACCGGCAGCCCGCGAGAGCACCTCGGGCAGGGTCTGGTTCAGCCGCTGCGCGCCCTGGCTTCCGCCCAGCACCAGCACCCGCAAGGGGCTCTTCGGAGCATACGGTCGCGGCCCGAAGCCCGGCCGCAACGGTACGCCGGTATGCACCGCGACGCCCGGACGGAACGCCGGCACCATCGACTCCCATGCAACATACACGCGCTTCGCGAACGGCGAGAGCAAGCGATTGGTGAACCCCATCACGCCATTGGGCTCCATGAGCGCCAACGGTACGCGCAGCGCCGCCGCCGCCAGCGAGACCGGGCCCGCGGCGTAGCCCCCCACCGAGAGCACCGCCCGCGGCCGGTAGGCGCGCACCAGGGGAAAGGCCGCCCTCATCGCGCGCGCCGCTGTCCATGCACCCTGCACGAATCGCTTCACGCCGCCTCCGGTCATGGGAGTAACCTGCAAGAGCTCGAGGGCAAACCCGCGGGCGGGGACCACCTTGTTCTCGAGCCCGCGAGGCGACCCCACGAACACCGGGGTAACGCCCAGCGCGCGCAGCGCCTCGGCCACCGCGACCCCCGGGAACACGTGACCACCGGTGCCTCCGCCGGCGATGAAGACGACGTCCTTCACGCGAGCTCCGAGGTGGCATCGAGCGCCGGCTCGCCGAAGCAATCCGGGTCCAGGTCCGAAGGTTCGGGCGCCTTGTCGCTCTTCTTCTCGCTGGGTTCTACCGGCGGCGCCGGGGGCGTGAGCGCGGTTTCCATGCGCGCCTCGACCGGGCCCTGTCGCGAGATGGAGAGAAGCACGCCGGCCGCGGTGGCGTTCATGATGAGCGAGCTGCCACCGAAGCTGATGAAGGGCAGCGTGAGTCCTTTGGTGGGGAGGATAGCCAGCGCCACCGCGATGTTGAGCAGTGCCTGTACGCCGAACATGCTCGAGATGCCGAAGGCCAGGTAGCTACCGTAGTCGTCCGGCGCGCGCAGCGCCGTGCGCACGCCGCGCACCACCAGGAGCAGGAAGGTGGCCGAGAGGCAGAGCACGCCGATGAAGCCCAGCTCTTCGCCGATGATGGCTGCGATGAAGTCGTTGTGCGCTTCCGGCAAGTACAGCGTTTGCAGTCCCCGCCCCAGCCCGGTGCCCCAAGCGCCGCCGGCGCCGAAGCTCATCACCGACTGGAACGGCTGGTAGGCGAGGTCTTGCCGGTGCTCGTCCATGTTGAGCCAAGCCAGGTAGCGCGCGTAGCGGTAGCTCTTCGACATGACGGCGAAGACGGCAAACACCGCGCCCAGGAGCGAAGCGCCGAGGATGTACCCCACCTTGGCCCCGGCCACGAAGAGCATGGTGAAGGTGAGGAGCAGCAGCACGACCGCGCTGCCGAAGTCGGGCTGCTTCATGCACAACAGCATGAAGATGCCGGCCACCAGCAGGTGCGGCAAGAAGCCAACGGTGAAGGTCTTGACCTTCTCGGCCTTCTTCGCCAGCGAGTAGGCCAGCCACGAAACGAGCGCGAGCTTGGCCATCTCGGCCGGCTGAATATGTATCGGCCCGAGTGAAATCCACCGGGTGGCGCCGCCGCCGCGGTGACCGAGACCGACGATGCAGGCCAAGAGCAGACCGCCGACCCCCACCAGGAACGGGTAGGTGAGCTTGTACAGCCGGTGGTAGTCGATGCGGCTGATGGCGAAGAGCGCGAGGAGCGACACCGCCGCGTACGCTGCCTGCTTCTTCAAGAAGTACTGCGCGTCGTGGTACTGCGTGGTGGCTTGCACCGCGGAGGCGCTGTACACCATCACCACGCCGAAGCCGATGAGGCCCACCAGCACCGCGGCGAGCACCGGGTCGACCCCGGTCATCTCCGCCTTGCGCGTGGGCTGAGCGTCGAGCGGCGCCAGAATGTGCGGCTTGTGGAGCTTGATGTTGGCGATCCTCATGGGGCCTTCTCCTCCAGCGCGCGCACGGCTCGAACAAACACGTCGCCGCGCTCCTTGTAGTCCGCGAACATGTCGAAGCTGGAGCACGCGGGCGAGAGCAGCACCGCGTCGCCCTTGTAAGCGAGCGATGCCGCAAGCCGCACCGCATCCCCCATAGAAGGTGCAATATGCACGGGAACCGAGTCGCCGATGGCGGCGCGCAAGAGGGGCGCCGCCTCGCCCAGAAGCACTGCGGCGCGGCCCTTCTTCTTGAGCGCGTCGACCAGCGGGGTGTAGCTGCCGCCTTTGTCCTTGCCGCCGGCGATGAGCACCACCTTGGGCTCCGAGACGCCCAGGAGCGCCGTCACCGAGGCGCCCACGTTGGTGCCCTTGGAGTCGTCGTAGTAGCGCACGCTGCGCACCGTACGCACGAACGCCATGCGGTGGGGCAGTCCGGGGAAGTCTACCAGCACGTCGCGCATGACGTCGGCCGGCAAGCGAAGGGCGCCCCCGGCGGCGATGGCCGCAGCGACGTTGAGGGCGTTGTGCCCGCCCTGGAGCGAGAGCTCTTTGCGCGGGTACACCTCGCCCGAGCGGGTGTCGACGATGGAACCTTCGCGCACGTCGACGTCGCCTCCGGCGCCGAAGGTGACGATGCGGCCGCGGCCACGCTTGGCCTGCTCCAGGCACACCGCGTCGTTCACCGGCACGATGGCGAAGTCGTCTTCGGTCTGGCGCGCGAAGGCGTTTCCCTTGGCGTGCGCGTAGGCGGCGAAGCTCTCGTAGCGGTCCAAGTGGTCGTCGGTGATGTTGAGAAGCAGCGCGGCCCGGGGCTTGAAGCTGCGAACGCGCTCCATCTGGAAGCTCGAGACCTCCAGCACCACCACGTCGAAGGTTTGGTCGGCCTGCGCCGAGAGGGGCTCGCCCAGGTTTCCGCCCACGAAGGCGCGGGCCCCGGCGGCGGTGAAGAACGCGCCGAGCAGCGAGGTCACGGTGCTCTTGCCGTTGGTGCCGCCGATGGCCACCACGTGCTGGGGCTCGGTCTTGAGCGACTGCACCGAGAGCTCCACTTCGCTCACCACCGGCACGCCCGCCTGCTCCGCAGCGTCGAGCGCCGGAAACGAGGGCACCCCCGGCGACACCACCACCAGATCTTGCGATCCGAGGTCGAGGCCTTCGTGCCCGCCGAGTCGTAGCTCGATGCCCAGCGCCGTGAGCTCCGCGGCGGCGCTCCCCAACGCCTCCGCGTCCTTGGCGTCGTTCGCCGTGACCTTGGCTCCGCGCCGGGCGCAAAGCTTCGCCGCCGCAAGTCCACTCTTGCCAAGACCGATGACCGTTACGCGTTTTCCTTCGAACATGCCTCTCGAACCTTTATGCGCAGAGCCGCACAAAGGGCCAAGAGAACGGCTAAATTCTCACAGGGATCAGCGAGTTAGGCATGTGCGCTCATGTCGCACACGCGCTACTTCGCTTCGCAATAGCCGAGGTTGCACGCCGGCGCGCTGCTCGGGCAGTCGGACGGAATCTGACAGGTCTTGCACGCGCTCGCGCCGGTGGTGCGCGCATCGAAGTAGCAGCCGCACTGAAATTCGGGTGAAAAGCTGGCCAACGCGCCCAGCTCGGAGGTGCGAGATACACGCATCGCGCACTGGGGCACCAGCGACTTGTCGATGAGGGCGTCGATGAGGGTCTTGTCGACGCGCACGGTGGCGAAGCGGGTCACGAACGCACCGGCCGCGGCGTTGGGCAAGGCGCCCGAGGTGCGGGCGAAGAGGTGCACCGGTCCCCAGATGGGATAGTGCCCGTCGCGCACGTTGAACTTGTCCTTCGAGGACAGCGTCGAGTCGGGGAGAAAGCCGCAGTCTTGCCCCCTGGCGCGAAACGCCAAGATGCGCAGGTTGTTGCGCTCCGCGTCGGCGAGGTCCGAAGAGAGGATGCCCAGCGACTTCTCCGCCACCTCTGGCGTGAGGAGCACCTTGATGCCCGAAACGACGGCGCTTGAGCCGCCGCGATCCTTGCCCCACCAGCGCTCGCCGGGAACCCCGATGGCGCGGGCGATCATCTGCTGCGTACCCGACGAAGCGTTGCGCACGAAGAACAGACTCGGGTCGGTCCACGGCGCCGACTTTCCGCCTGCGCCGCCGAGGCCGAGGGCGAGGTACGCGGCCTCGGCGCTGATCGCGCGCTGCGACGATGCGGCCGGCACCACGAAGGTCATGGGCTGGATGGGCCCGAAGTAGTCGGCCATGTTCGCCCCCAGCGCCTGACCGCAGCTGGCCGCGAACACGTCGGATACGCCCAGGTCGACGGTGTTGCCGGCGACGTCGAGGTTGCACTCCTGCGCCGATCCGTCGGCCCTGAAGAAGATGGCGTAGTTGGCGGGTTTGCCGCCGGCCGCAGGAATATCTTTGATGATCTGCTTGGCGGGATCATCGCTGACGATGGCGCTGACGCCGGTGCACGATCCCTGCCCCTGGTACACGATGGTGTAGGCCGGCGTTTCCTTGGCCAGCACCTGCGCCATGGTCCCGAGGAACGGCCGTAGCGCGGTTGAACCAGCCACGTAGATGAGGTTCGGGCGCGACGCGTCGATGCACGAGACGGTGGGCGGTGTGGTCTGGGCGAGCGCGCTGCCACCGGTGCCGAGGAGCGCCAACGCACCCACCAGCGAGAGGCCCGCGCGAAGAGATCGGGCCATGATCAAACTCCCCCGTCCGGCGGAGCGAGGAGCTCCGGCAAGGCGGCGTCGTCGCAGACGCCGAGGCGCGCACAATTGTCGAAAGGGATGCAGGTCGCGTTGGTGCATTTCTCGTTCAGGAACTCGGGGTCGGAGGTCTTCGGCTCTTTCGGGAGGCAGCCACCGTCGGGCGCGCGGCCGTCGAGCGTTGCGCCACCCGACACACACACGCCGCTGGTGCAGGCGAAGCGGGCGCCGAACCGGGCACAGTCGCTATCGCGGGCGCACTGATCGACGTCGGTGCGTGAAATGAAGGTGCAGGCGCCCAGAATCAGCGCAGCTCCGAACAGTGAAAAGAGGAGTCGTCGATGCATCAAAAGCTACCTTCGAGGAAGGCCGCGCCGGCGACCGGTGACACAGAAGGGCGGAGGCGTATCGCCGACTTCGATTGCGGCGGCGACACCGTGAAATAGAAGCCGATCGCGGCGGCGACGACGGCGCCCGCCACCAGCACGTCGGTCACCAGAGAGAACGTCTTGCGACGACTCTCGATATCGTCGAGCGACTGACGGGTGGCGCCGCTCCGCCCACGCTCGTCCGTCAGATCGCCCTTGGCGGAGAGGGCCAGAACGCCGGTGACGGTCGCCCCCACCGCAAACGCGCCTGCCGCAGAGAAGCTGACGATGGCCGGCACCATCGAGGTCTTCGACTCGTTGGGCGGCGGCGGCGGAGCGACCACCTGTTCGCCCGCGGGGCCCTTCTTGGGCTCTTCGCTGAAGTCGATTTCGACGGTGGCGGTCTCGCCGGCGGACACGTCGACGTTCCGGGTGAGCGGCGCCGAGCCCTTGTGCGAAGCGGTAATGCGGCGTCGACCGATGCTGACCGGAAACGGGGTCGTGGTGGCCTTGCCGATGGTCTCGTCGTCGATTGCGATCTCGACGTCGGGCGTCTTGCTGACGATCTTGATACGCCCCACCCGCGAGCGGAGAATCTCCAGCGTCGACGCCACTTCCTCGCGGCGCGTCCCGGTAGGATTTCCCTCGGCCAGGTACCGCTCGAAGTTGACGAGCGCATTGGCGTAATCGCGCAGCTGGTACGAGGTTTGCGCGATGTTGTAGAGGACCGACGCGTTGGGAGAGATCTGGTAGGCCTTCTTGAACTCCACCAAAGCTGCGCGGTAGTCGGCCTCGCCGAACAGGCCCACACCTCGCCGGAAGTGATCGCTTGCGTCCTTGTTGGCGGCGTCGTCTGCGAGCGCGACGCCCGAGGCGAGAGAGACGACCAGAGCCCAAGCTATTGCGCGCTTCATTTGCCTCCGTACGGATCGTGCGGATCGATATCCCGCTTC
Source organism: Polyangiales bacterium (assembly GCA_038210445.1). Taxonomy (GTDB): domain Bacteria; phylum Myxococcota_A; class Polyangia; order Polyangiales; family Polyangiaceae; genus JABFRG01. The sequence goes on along the minus strand of JBBQWQ010000087.1, from coordinate 6,288 downwards.
GGCGGCTTGCCGCCTCGGGGGTCGATGTCCATGGGGGCGCTGGTTGGCGCCGGCGCGGCGGTGGCGGGAGCGCCGGCGGACTTCGAAGGCGGTGGCACGTACGCCATGCCGCCGCCGAGGCGGTCGAGGCTGAGCGAGATGCTCACCTCGGACGACCCGAACACCATCTCTTCCACCTTGGGCGCGTGCCCCGGCGCCACTGCGCGGATGGTGTGCTTGTCGGTCGATCGGGGATAGTTCGCTTCGAACGGATTCTGACCGACCGACGCCGAGTCGACGAAGATCTGCGCGTTGGCCGGCGAGACGCGAATGACCACGTGGGCGGTGGTGGCGCTCGCAGACGGCGACGAAGCAGGCGGGGCAGAGGTCGGCCCTGCGAGAACCGCGGAAGGTGAAAGCGGCGGGTCGTTGCCGCTGACCTTCGGCCCGCCGCGCATCAAGTACGCGCCGGCGACGCCCGCCACGACCAGCAGAGCGACTGCGACTCCGGCAATGGCGAGCGTCAGCCCGCCCGATTTTGCCGGCGCGGCGACCACCGAAGCCGGCGTGGCCAGCGCCCCTGCGCCGCCGAGCGAGCTCATCTGGGTGAGCGATCCAGGCGTCGGCGGCGCGGGCGTTCCCGCGCTCATGGCCGACGAAACGCTCGACACAGACTCGCCCCCGGTGGGGCCGCTGCCCGAGCTCGGCGCCCAGTTGCCCTCGAGGCGCAACAGCTCGGTGGCCCCGGCTGCGTTGGCGAGGTGGGCATCGATGCGCTGCCGCAGCTCCCGCTCTTCCTTGGCGAACAGCTCCGTGGTGCGGGTGCCGAAGTCGGCGAGCTGGCCTTTCCCTGCGAGGTAGGTCTCGAGCTCGACCCGCATCGCGTGCGCGGTCGCGTAACGGTCCTTGGGCTCGGGGGCCATGGCGCGCTCAATCATGCGCCGAAGGTCGGGCGGCACCGGCGTATTCTCGTCGATGGGAAACGGCGGGACCTCTTTCCGCGCCAGCGAGCTGAGTATCTGCACGTCGCCCGCATCGCCCCACAGGCGCGTACCGGTCACGACCTCGCGCAAGATCGCTCCCGCGGAGAACACATCGGCACGCCGGTCGACGCCGCCGATGACCTGCTCGGGCGCCATGTAGCGCACGCGGCCTTTGAGCATCCCCGCTTGCGTCTCCTGCACCCGGTCGAGGGTCTTCGCCACTCCGAAGTCGAGGAGCTTCACCTGACCGTCGAACGTGACGAAAATATTGTTGGGGGAAACGTCGCGGTGAACGATGCCCAGCGGCTCGCCGTCGTAGTCGGTGAGCTCGTGGGCGTAGTGCAGGCCGGCCAGCGTCTCGGCCAGCGCGCGGATGGCGAAGTCGTCGATGCTCGAGTCTTTCTTGCGGTCGAAGCGCTTGAGCACGCGGTGGAGCGAGCGCCCCTCCAAGTACTCCATGGTCATGAAGTAGTGACCATCGTCGCTCGAGACCTCGTTGGTCTGCACGATGTTCCTGTGGTTGAGCCGGGCCGAAAGCTTGGCTTCGTCCATGAACATCCGAACGAAGTCTTCGTCCTGCGCAAGGTCCTGCTTGAGCTCCTTGATGACGACGAGCTTGCGGAAGCCCGCGGCGCCCTGGGCGCTCGCGAGATACACCACGCCCATGCCGCCGCGCGCGATCTCGGCGATGAGCTGGTATCGCCCCAATGCCACCCGGCGACGCAGTGGCTCTGGTCTGACGCTCTCCATTACACCCGCCATAGTCGCTCCATTCGACGAGAACGTCAAAATGAGACGGCGCTTGAGCTCGAGTAGGCTCTGTGACCACCAAGGCTCAGCCGAGGCTGCGCAGCGGTCAGCGCAGCTTGAGGCTCGACAAGGCGACCAGCGCCAAGAGGATGGAGATGATCCAGAAGCGGACAATAATCTTCGGCTCGGCCCAGCCCTTCTTCTCGAAGTGGTGGTGGATGGGCGCCATGAGGAAGACGCGCTTCTTCGTGCGCTTGTAGTAGGCGACCTGGATGATGTCACTCACCACTTCCATGACGAACACGCCGCCGATGACGGGCAGCGACATCTCCGTCTTCGTGGCGAGGGCGACGAAGCCGATGGCCCCGCCGAGCGCGAGCGCGCCGACGTCGCCCATGAACACCTGGGCGGGGTGGGTGTTGAACCACAAGAAGCCGATGCCGGCGCCGCCCATGGCGCCGCAGAAGACGGCGAGCTCGCCGGCCCCCGGGACGTGTGGCATGCCGAGGTAGTCGGCGATGTTGAAGGCGCGCAGCGTCGTGCCCACCGCGTAGGCGAGCAGCAGCAACGTGAACGAGCAGATGATGACGGGGCCGATCGCGAGCCCGTCGAGCCCGTCGGTGAGGTTGACGGCGTTCGACTCGGCCATGAGGACGAACACGGCGAACGCGATGTAGCCGACGAGCGGCAGCGCGAGCGTCGCGTGGTGAAAATTCACGAGCGGCAACGCGACGTGCAGGCGCACCTCCGCGGGGAGCGCGTCGCCCGAGTAGAGGCACGCCGCGGCGATGCCGCCGATGACGAGCTGACCGAGGAGCTTCACGCGCCCGGGCAACCCTTTCTTGTTCTTCTTGACGATCTTGATGTAGTCGTCGATGAAGCCGATCACGCCGTAGCCCACGGTGACGAACAGCGCGAGCCACACGAGCTTGCTGCGCAGATCGCACCACAGCACGGTCGCCAAGACGAGCGCGAGGATGATGAGCGCGCCGCCCATCGTCGGCGTGCCGCGCTTGCTGGCGTGGCCCGCGGGGCCGTCCTCGCGGATGACCTCGCCGAGCTGACGCTCGCGCGCGCGGCGGATGAACCACGGCGCGACGACGAACGTGATGAGCAGCGACGTGAGCGTCGCGAGGCCGATGCGCGTCGAGACATAGCGAAAGACGTTCGCGCCGGGGACGGTCTCGCGCAGAGCGTTGAAGAGATGAAAGAGCATGTGTCTCGCGACGAGCTTTCTGGAGCGGCCCTCAGCCGCGCCTCGACGACAGAGTTGCGACGAGCACGTCGACGGCGCGCTCCAGCTTCATGCCACGCGAAGCCTTGACGAGCACCCAGTCACCAGGCGCCGTCCACGCCGCGGCGCGCGCGGCCGCCTCCTCGGGCGTCGCGACGGCGACGGCCCGGTCGGCGGGCAGCCCCGCCTCGCGCGCGCCCGCGACGAGCGCGTCGGCGAGCGTCCCCACGGCGACGACGCCCGCGAGGCGCGCGCCCGCGTCACGACCGACGTCGCGGTGAAGCGCCGCCGGGTCGGCGCCGATCTCGAGCATGTCGCCGAGGATCGCGAAGGCGCGCCCCACCCCCGCCGACATCACGACGGCGGCGAACGCGGCGCGCATCGAATCGGGGTTGGCGTTGTAACAGTCGTCGAGCACGACGCGCCCGCCCACGGGCACGGCCGCCGACCGGTGCGGCGGCAGCGCGACAGATTCGAGCGCGCGCGCGGCCTCGACCGCGGGCACGCCGAGCGCGAGCGCGACGGCGAGCGCCGCGGCGCCGTTCTTCGCGTTGTGCGCGCCCGACAGCGGCAAACGCACGACGACGGGCGTGTCGCGCACGGCGTAGCGCACGACGGCGCCCGACGCGCCGGCCGGGACGCTCTCGAGGATGCGAACGTCGGGCGCGCCGCCCGCGCCGCCGTCGAAGGTCACGCGACGCGACGCCGGGATGCCCGCGGCCTGTGGCTCGACGAGCGAATCGCCCGCCGGAAAGACCGCGACGGCGTCGGCGCCGAGCCCCGCGAACAGCTCGCCCTTCGCGCGCGCGACCTCTTCGATCGTCCCCAGGCGCTCGAGGTGGGCGCCGCCGACGTTCGTGATGACGCCGACGTGAGGCCGCGCGACGTCGGCGAGGTACGCGATCTCGCCGCGCCCGCGCATCGCCATCTCCAAGACCCACGCCGCCTCCGTTCCCGTCGCCGACAACACAGTGAGCGGCAGGCCGACGTCCGTGTTGAGGCTGCCTGGCGTGCGGAGCACGTCGCCGAGCGGACGCAGCGCCGCCGCGATGAGCTCCTTCGTCGTCGTCTTGCCGTTCGAGCCCGTGACGCCGACGACACGCCCACGAAATTCGGCGCGCACGGCGCGCGCGAGATCGCCCATGGCGAGCCGCGCGTCGTCGACCTCGAGGACCGTCAGGTCGCCGCACCCCGCGGGCACGCCGCGCCCGCGCGCGACGACGACGCCCACCGCGCCGGCCGCCGCCGCCTGCGCCGCGAACGCGAATCCGTCGACGCGCTCACCCGGGAATGCGAAGAACAACCGCCCCGGTTTGCACTCGCGGCTGTCCGACGCCGCGCCCGAGAACGAGTCGCCCCGCTTGCCGACCTGCGCGATCGTCGCGCGCGTCGCGCGCGCCGCGAAGTCGAACGTGTGCGAAGCCGGCGCGCTCACGACTCCGCCTTTTGTTGATTCGGGTTCGCCGCACCCGCGAACGCCGCCGACGCGACCTCGCGGTCGTCGAAGGGCGTCTTCGTCGTGCCGACGATCTGGTAGTCCTCGTGTCCCTTGCCCGCGATGAGCAGCACGTCGCCGGGCTGCGCGAGCTCCGTTGCGAGCTGGATCGCGGCGCGCCGATCGGGCTCGCGGCGGTGGCGCGCACCTTCGAGCCCGGGGAGGATCATGTCGATGATCGCGCCGGGATCCTCGGTGCGCGGGTTGTCGGACGTAACGATCGCGAGATCGGCGCCGCGCGCCGCGATCTTTCCCATGAGGGGACGCTTGGTCCGATCGCGGTCTCCGCCGCAACCGAACACGACGATGAGCTGACCGCGCGCGTACGGGCGCATCGCCGCGAGGGCGCGCTCGAGCGCATCAGGCGTGTGCGCGTAGTCGACGACACACAGCACGCCGCGTTCGTTGGGCACGCGCTCGAGCCGGCCCGGGACGCCCGCGACGCTCGCGAGCCCCGCCTCGATCGCGCTGACGGGCAGCTCCGCCGCGACGCCCACGCCGACGGCGAGCGCGAGGTTTTCGAGGTTGAAGTCGCCGACGAGCGGCGACGCGATCTTCACGGGTCCGCGTGGCGTCTCGAAGGTCACGCGCGTGCCCTCGGCGTCCATGAGCGCGGGACCCGCGACGACGTCGCCGCCGCGCGTCCCGGCGCGCGTCGAAACGCCAATCGTCGGCCGTCGACAACGCGCCCGCATACGCGCGCCCTCTTCCTTGTCGACCGGCACGACGCCGACGCCGTTCGTCGGGTGCAGCAGCTGCTCGAACAGGATCGCCTTCGCGTCGAAGTAGCGCTCCATCGTGCCGTGGTAGTCGAGGTGATCCTGCGTGACGTTCGTGAGCGCCGCGACGCGGAACACGCAACCCGCGAGCCGCTCCTGATCGAGCGCGTGCGACGTCGCCTCGAGCACGACGTCGGTCGTCCCCGCCGCGCGCATGTCGGCGAGCGTCGATTGCAGCGCGAGCGCGCCCGGCGTCGTGTTCGACGACGGGAGGGGCGCGAACCCGGGCGCCGCCGAGCGAGAGGCGATCGTCCCGATGACGCCCGGGACGCGCCCCGCCGCACGCAGCATCCCTTCGACGAGGTAGGTCATCGTCGTCTTGCCGTTCGTCCCCGTGATCGCGTAAAGCGACAGGGCCGCCGCCGCGCCGAAGCGGTTCGCGGCGATGAGGCCCAGCGCGAGCCGTGCGTGCGCCACGCGGACGACGACGCCCGAAAATCCCGCGGGGGCCTCCCCTTCCGTGACGAGCACCGTCGCGCCCCGCGCCGCCGCGTCGGCGACGAAGCGCGGCTCGGCGGGCGACCGCCGCCCATCGAGCGCGACGCCCGGCACAGCGACGAACAGATCCCCCGCGCGCACCTGCCGAGAGTCGTCGCGCACGTCCTCGACGTCGATCGCGGGAAGCACGTCCGTCTTCTCCACGCCCCGCAGCAGCGCGGACAGCGCGAAGCTCATTCCACGCGCCCCAACGTCACGCGACACAGCGTGCCGCGCGAAGAAGGCCCGGGCGCCGGGTTCTGCGCGAGGACGATCCCCGTCGCGCCGCCCGTGACGTCGTCGAACGCCAGCTCGACGCCGCTGCGCCGCGCGGCGCGGATCGCCTCGCCGAGCGTCATGCCCGCGAAGCTCGGGATCGACGTCGGCGTCGGCGCCGCGCCTGACGCGCGTCCCGACGAGCCACCCTCGGCGCCCGCGACCGCGTTCCACTGCTCGGCCATCGCCGGATCGTCGCCGGGCCCATCGACGTCGGCGTACACGGGAAGATCCGTCGGCGGCCCTTCCGCGGCCGGCGCGTCGTCGGCGTCGGGGGCCGCGGGCGCGGGCGCCTTGAGCGACGCGCGCCCGCCC
>JBBQWQ010000086.1:0-26636 GCA_038210445.1 Polyangiales bacterium | reverse complement strand
GCCTCGCCCTCACCGGGCACTTTCACGGCGTGGTGCCCACCCGGGTGCAGCTCCTGGGCGAGACCGAGCTCTCGTACCTGGCGGCCCTACCCGACGACGCGCGGAGCCGCGCCAGCCGCGCCTACTTCTCGCTCGGGCTCTTTCCCTCCGGGAACGAGCAACTGGAACAAGATTGAACATCGCCTCTTCTCGCAAATTACCCAGAACTGGCGTGGTCGACCGCTCATCGGCCGCGAAACGGTAGTCTCGCTGATCCGCGCAACGACAACGCAAGCGGGATTGCGCGTCCGCGCGGGCCTCGACGTTCGCAATTACCAGCTGAAGAAGGAAGTCTCGAATGAGCAACTCAACTCGGTCCGCATCGAGCGCCATCGCTTTCGTGGCGACTGGAACTACACGGTTCGCACTGCGAAGAAGGAGCGGTAATTTCGATCGGGCTCCTAAGCGCGGGTATGGCACTGACGCTGCGAGCCGAGACAATAGCGAGGGTGGGTCCGCGAAGAGCGCGAAGCCTCCTGGTCTCCCGCTGGGCGTGCAGCGCGCGCTCAGTCGCCGGGCGGCTGACCGAAGCCACCCGCGGGCGGCGGTGGACCTAGGAAATCCGATTGCGGATCGGTCGCGCCCGTTGGTGGGTGGTACGGAGCGCGCTGAGACCCGCGGTCGGCATTCGGATCCTGCCCGGTAAGCCTGGCGTAGATGACGGGGAAGATCATCATCGCAAGGGGAACCGTCGCGACGAGGCCGACGCAACAGCCAAGCGCGCCGCTGACGCCAATCAGGCCGGCGACGACGCTTGCCAGGAAGATGCTTCCCCGACGGCCGCGCGTGGTGGCGATGCTCGCGCGCACCGCCTGCCCCGCGCTCATGTTTTTGTCGAAGATGAAGTACATCGACTGCGACAAGGGCAGCCAGATCAGGGCCGCGGGCAGTAGCCAGAGCACACTCCACCACGTCGCGACGGCGTGGAGAACAGGGGCACCGATGGCGGCACCGACGATATCGAGCCCTTGAGCAAGCCAGCCTGGCGCCGCCAAGGCGACGCCCAGCCCCACAAAGCGCCCGAAACCCTTTCCTGCCAGCAGATATCCGAACGGGGGGTGCTCGCCTCGCACGATCGCGAAGCCGAGGCGCGCGAAGCCGATACCGAAGTACCCGCTGACGATGTCGCTGGCAACGCGGACGCCAAAGCCCACCCCGTAAAAAGCAACGCTCTCCGGCGCCACGGCCGTCAACGTCAGCGGGACGCACTGGACCATCGCGGCCGCGGCGGCCCACATCAGCGCTGCAGCCATGAGCCCCGCGGCGTGCTCCTTGAAGTGGCCCCAGGCTGCAACGACGACGTCGGTCGCCGAGAAAACCTGGGGTGTTCGGTAGCCGGGAGGGGTCTGGTCCGGCGCCGTTGCTTCGGCGTTCATCGAGTCTCCCGTGCTGGCACGTGTCAACGCCAAGGATAGCGAAGAAGGTGGCGGACAGCCGAGCGGAAATCCGCCGGGCACATCAACTCACATCGGCTACTTCGTTGGGAGCGAGCGACGGGATGCGGTTCGCCGGCTCAAATCTTCAGCAACGCCACCGAGCGCGGCCCCTGGGCGTAGGTCCCCTGCCCGGTTGTGGCGATCGGTTCGCAGCCGCGCGCGCTGTCGGCGAGGCGCTCCCACGGCCCCTCGTGGACGAACGACAGGGGCTCGGCGCGGCCGTTGAAGAGGAGCAGGAGTCCGTCGTTGACGATGGCCAAGCCCAGGGCCGCGGTGTCCGGCGCCGCCCAGTCGGCGGAGCTCATCGCACGTCCGCTCGGGTGAAGCCAACGCACCTCTTCGTGCGTGAAATAGGTTTCGCCACGCAAGCTCGCGAACCTGCGCCGAAGCTCGGCGAGGCGCGCGACCCAGGCGATCATGCCCTCGTCGGCGCTGGCCCAGTCGACCCAGGTAACAGCCCCATCTGGCGGTACGCGTTGTAATTTCCACCCTGCGTGCGCCAGAGCTCGTCACCGCCCGCGAACATCGGCACGCCCTTCGAGAAGATGAGCGCGGCCAGGAGCGCGCGCGCGGCCTCCTCGAGCAGGGCGAGGAGGATGACGCGGGCGACAACGGTCTGGCAAGGCTCGCCGCGTCGGCCGTCTCGGGGAGCACGCCGCCAGCCGGGCGCCACCTGCCGCGGCGCCGGGAAGCGGCTGCCCCTCACGGCCGGCCCGATGAGATTCGAGCGGCCGGTCTGCGTCGCGCTCGACGGGTTCACCCTGTACGCGGCGACGCGAGAGCAATCATGAAGCGGTCAGACCAGACGCGCGCGGAAGCTCGGCCTACGCAATGTAGGAGCGTGTAGGCCGGACCGGCAACGCGCGACCTTGTGCCGACATCCAAAAATGGATCAGGCGCCGACCATCTTCAGAAGCTCGCCCTTCTTGTCGAGATCGTGGATGTCGTCGGAGCCGCCCACCGACTTGCCGTCGATGAAGATCTGCGGAACGGTGCGGCGGCCGGTGGTCTTCACGAGCCAGTCGCGCTTGGCGGTGTCGGTGGTGACGTCGATGACCGTGAACGGAATGCCGCGCTTGTTCAGCAGGGCTTTGGCGCTGGTGCAGTAGGGGCAATAGTTGGTGACGTACATTTCGACGGGAACCATGGTTTCGGAAATGTAAGGCAGCCTATGCGGGAAGCAAGCTCGTGATACGCTCTCCCGCCCAATGGCTTCCGAACAGACGATTCACCTCGAACGCTATGCAGCCGACGCCAAGGGCCTCGTGTCTGGCGCGCAAACCCTGGCCGACGAGCGCAAGCACGCGCAGGTCGAGCCGATCCACCTCCTGGCTCGCGCGCTCGATCGCGATCGCGGCGTGGCCGAGGTCTTCAAAGCGGCGGGCGCCAGCCCGGTCGACGTGGCCGCCGAGGCAGAAACCCAGCTCGGGCGCATGCCCAAGGCCACCGGCCAAGCCTACCTCTCGACGGCCATGCTGGCGCTGATGGCGCGGGCCGAGAAGGAGGCCGACAAGGTGCAGGTCACGGTGGAGCACCTGCTCAACGCGCTCTCGCAGGAGATTCGCGGCGCGGCGGCGGTGGTGCTGCAGACCTTCGCCCTCGGACCGGGCTCGTTCCGCCCGCACATGGCGGCGCTCACCAGCGTTCCCCGCGACACATCGGCGACCGGCAGTGGCAGCAGCGATGGCCCGAGCCGCTACACCCGCGACCTCATCGCGGTGGCCGTTGCGGGCAAGTTCGATCCGGTCATCGGCCGAGACGTCGAGGTGCGGCGCCTCTTGCAGATCCTCGAGCGCCGGCAGAAAAACCACCCGCTCCTGGTGGGCGACCCGGGCGTGGGCAAGACCGCCATCGTAGGCGCCCTCGCCATGCGCATCGCTTCCGGCGACGTGCCGCACAACCTCTCCAAGCTGGCGGTGCTCGAGCTCGAGACCGGAGCGCTGGTGGCGGGCGCCAAGCTGCGCGGCGAAGTGGAAGATCGCCTAAAGCAGGTGCTGGCGAGCGTGAAGGCCGCCGCCGGCGACACCGTGCTGTACATCAGCAATATCGACTCGCTCTTTGGTCAAGGCGCCTCGGGCAGCGCGGTGGGCGAGCTGCTCAAGCCGCTTTTGGCGCGGGGCGAAGTGCGCCTGCTGGCCGACACCACGCCGGAAGGGCTGAAGAAGCTCGAAGAGAAGGACCACGCCTTCCTCCGCCGCTTCACCACCCTCACCATCGACCCGCCGACGCCCGAGCAGGCGGTCGAAGTGCTGCGCGGCATCGCCACCAAGTACGAGCAGCACCACAACGTGCGCATCGGCGATCCGGCGGTGACTGCCGCGGTGCGATTGGCCAAGCGCTACGTGCAAGACCGCGCCCTACCGGACAGCGCCATCGATCTCCTCGACGAGGCCTCGGCGCGCAAACGCGTGGAGATCGACGGCCTGCCGGCGCCCATGGACGACGCCATTCGCCGGCTGGCCTCGCTCAAGGCCCAAGTGGCGGCGCTGGCAGACGACACCGACGCCATGAGCCAGAAGACCCACGATCGCTTGCAAAAGGAAGCGACCGAGCTGGAGCCGCGGGTGGCCGAGATGCGCGCCCAGCTCGACTCGCGCAAGGGTGCGCTGGCCGCCCAGGCGGCATTGCGTGAAGAATACACGCGACTTCAAGGCGAGCTCTCGGTGGCGCGCGAGAAGCAAGAGTTCGCCAAGCTGGGCGAGCTGGAGCACGTGCGCATTCCCGACGTGAAGCGCCGCCTCGAGGCGGCCGACGGCGCGGTAGCCTCGCAGGGCACCTCCTCCAACCTGTCGCGCGACGTGCTCGAAGAAGACGTGGCGCTGGTGCTCGGCGACTGGACCGGCATTCCCGTCTCCAAGATGCTGGAGGCCGAGTCCGAGAAGCTGATGAAGATGGAAGAGCGGCTCAGCGCGCGGGTGGTCGGCCAGAGCGAGGCGGTGCGCGCCGTTTCGCGCGCCGTACGCCGCGGCCGGGTGGGCCTGCGCGACCCCGGCAAGCCCATCGGAAGCTTCCTGTTTTTGGGCCCCAGCGGCGTGGGCAAGACCGAGCTCGCCAAAGCCCTTGCCGGCTTCCTGTTCGACGACGAGCAGGCCATGACCCGCCTCGACATGAGCGAGTTCATGGAAAAGCACATGGCGCAGCGGCTGGTGGGCGCGCCGCCCGGCTACGTCGACAGCGAAGAAGGCGGCTTTCTCACCGAGGCCGTACGGCGGCGCCCCTACAGCGTGCTGCTGTTCGACGAGGTCGAGAAGGCGCACGCCGACGTCTTCAACCTGCTCCTGCAGGTGCTCGACGACGGGCGCCTCACCGACGGTCGCGGCCGCACCGCCGACTTCTCCAACACCGTGGTCATCATGACCAGCAACATCGGCTCTCAGCGCATTCTCGACACCGACCCCAAGATGTTCGACTCGCCAGACGGTCGCGACGCGCTCCGCGATGTGCTGCGCGAAGAGCTGCGAAACTTCCTGCGGCCAGAGTTCTTGAACCGCATCGACGATATCGTCATCTTCCGTGCGCTCTCCAAGGTCGACCTGCGGGGCATCGTCGACATTCAGCTCAAGCACCTGGAGAAGCTGCTGGTGGACCGCGAGGTGAAGCTCGACCTCTCAGAGGCGGCCAAGCAGCAGCTGGTGGAGCTGGGCTACGAGCCTGCGTTCGGCGCGCGCCCGCTCAAGCGCGCCATCTTGAAGAAGATTCAAGACCCCCTGGCGGAGGAGATTCTCGCTGGCGGCTACGCGCCGGGCAGCGTGGTCAAGGTCGAGGCCAAGGACGAGACCTTCACGTTTCACAAAGGGTAGCCCGGTGCGCGTGCATTTTACAGGTATCTCCGGCACCGGGATGGGGGCGCTGGCGCTCCTGTTTCGCGAGGCCGGCCACGAGGTGCGCGGGTCGGACGTGGCGTTCGACCCGCCCATCGGCCCGGCGCTGGAGCAAGCGGGTATCCCGCTTCTGCGCGGCTACGATGCGGCGAACCTCGACTGGGGTCCGGCGCTCACCGTGGTGGGCAACGCCATTCGCAAAGACAACCCCGAGGCCGCGCGAGCGCGCGACGAGGGCTTGCGGGCCACCTCGATGTCGGGCGCGCTGCGCGAGCTATTTCTCACCGGTCGGCGCGCGGTGGCCATTTGCGGCACCCACGGCAAGACCACCACCTCGGCCATGGTCGCCCACCTGCTGCGCAAAGCCGACCTCGACCCCGGCTGGTTCATCGGCGGCGTGCCCAAGAACCTGCCCGCAGGCGCCGCCATCGGCCGGGCCAAGCGGGGCCTGCTGGGCAACGCGCAGAACGCCGGAGGCCCCTCCCCGTTCGTCATCGAGGGCGACGAGTACGACGCCGTCTACTGGCACAAAAAGCCCAAGTTCCTCGACTACGTCGGCGTCTCGCCCAGCGACATCGCGCTGGTGACCAGCATCGAGCACGATCACATCGACATTTACCCGGACCTCGAGAGCTACGTGAACGCCTTCCGCGAGCTGGCGCGGGCGCTGCCCGAAGGCGGGCTCTTCGTGGGCGACGCCAGCGACGCCCACGTGCGCGAGGTGTCGAAGGTCACCGGCGCCCGTTGCGTGTATTATGCACTTCAAGGCGACGACACCGGCGACGTCACCCCCACCTGGCTCGGCGCCCCCAGCATCATCGACCCGGCGGGCAACCAGCTCTTCGATCTGTACGCCGGCGGCGTCTCGGTGGGCCGCTTCGGCATGAAGGTGCCGGGCGCGCACAACGTTCGCAACGCGGTGGGCGCCCTGGCAGTGGCGGCCGAAGGCTTCGGGGTTCCCTTCGCGTCGCTGCGCGCGGCGCTCGGTGAGTTTCAGGGCGTTCGACGCCGGCAAGACCTGCTCGGCGAGCCGGGCGGCGTGCGGGTGTACGACGACTTCGCGCACCACCCCACGGCGGTGCTCGAGACCCTGCGTGCGCTCCGCTCGCGGCACCCCAAGGGAAAGCTCTTCGCGGTCTTCGAGCCCCGGAGCGCCACCGCCTGCCGCGCCATACACCAGGCGCAGTACGTGGGCGCGTTCGGAGCCGCCGACCGGGTGCTGCTGGCGCCGCTGGGCCGCACCAACGTTCCCGAGGCCGAGCGCCTCGACACGCACAAGCTAGCCCACGACCTGGGGGCCAAGGCCAGCGCCGAGGCGAGCGTCGACGCCATCCTGGCCACGCTCCTTGCCGAGGCCTCCGCCGGCGACACCGTGGCGCTCCTCTCCAACGGCGCCTTTGGTGGAATCTACACGCGTTTACTAGACGCCCTGAAAGCACGCGAATGACCGCACCCACCGCACCGCAACTGGCCCAGGAGCTCGCCGACCGCTACTTGCCCACCATGCGCCGGGCCGCCGAAGAGGCCAGCAAGGTGCTGCTCTCCGGCTATCGCAGCAAGCCCAAGGCCGACAAGAAGGGCAGCATCGATTTCGTCACCGAGTTCGATCGCGAGAGCGAGCGGGTGCTCCGGCGCATTCTGGGCGAGACCGATCTGCACCTGGTGGCCGAAGAAGAGGGCGGCGTGGCGGGCAGCCGTACGCTCTACGTAGACCCCCTCGACGGCACCACCAACTTTCTCCACGGGCATCCGTTCTACGCGGTGTCGATCGGCCTGGTGGTCGACGGCGTTCCGCTGGTGGGGCTGGTGCATGCGCCTTCGCTGGGCGTGGTGTGGGCCGGCGCGGCGGGGGCTTTCGCCACGCGCAACGGCGAGCCCTGCCACGTCACGGAGACGGCAGATCTGGACTCGGCGCTGCTGGCCACCGGCTTTCCCTACGATCGCCGGACCTCGCCCGAGAACAATTTCGACGCCTTCATGGCGCTCAAGCTCAAGAGCCGCGGCGTGCGCCGCTGCGGCTCCGCCTCCATGGACCTGTGCCTGGTGGCCGACGGCACCTACGACGGCTACTGGGAGCGCAAGCTCAAACCCTGGGACCTGGCCGGCGGAGCGGCCATCGTCTCCGGTGCGGGTGGCCGCCTCTCGAACTTCCAGGGAGGGCCCGCCGACGTCCTCAGCGGCTACCTGGTGGCCACCAACGGCGCGCTGCACGATAGGCTGGTGGAAGCGATTCCGTGAAGCAAACGGGCGGCGGTGATAGCCAGGCAAGGGCGAGCAGCCCCGCCACCGCGCGCTCCCGCCGCCACTGGGCTCTCCCCGGCTGTCTGTTTCTTGGGTCGACTATCCCCACCAGCGGGAGGTTACAGCACCCCGGCCAGTCGGGCGCGAAGAAGCCCAGTGCAAGCGGACCGCCGACGAGTCGCTGACCGACTCCGTGCTCGCCTCTCAGCAGAAGGCGCACGTGGAGCGCTATGCCCGGCAACGAGACGGGTCTTGGGTCCTCCGCGAGGGGGGCCCTGGCGGCAGCATCGAGGTCGGCAGCCTGCCGCTGCGGCTCGACGTGGATGCCTTGTACTCCGGGGCGTTCGCGCTACCGAGCTGACGAAGCGCGTGCGCGCTATTCGACGACCTGAATGGCGCCGAGCATAGCTGGGTGCACACTGCATGCAAAACCGAAGGTGCCGGCGTTGGGGAAGGAGACCTTGCCGGTGTCGGGCACGCTCGAGAACGGGTTGGGACCGTTGCCGCCCAGGGGGCCCAGCGGGTGCGTCATGAAGTTACCCTCGAAGGCGACCTGCTGGCCCTTCTTGACGATCATGCAGCGGTTGGCCGCGGTGGAAACCGGGAAGTCCCACACGATCTTGCGCGCCGCGCCGGGTGCGCTCTCGTCGACGAAGGTCTTGCAGCCGTTGACCACGAGGCCGCCGCCGCCATCGCTGCCGCCGTCGCCGGTGCCAGAGTCGCCGCCGCTGGCACCACTGCTGCTGCTGCTGCTGCTGCCGCCGCTGCTACTGCTGCTCGTTCCGTCGCTGGAGCACGCGACGAGACCCGCAATGCCCACGACCACTACGATTCCTTGCCAAGTTCGAAGCATCGGATGAGCGTAGCTGACTTGTCGCGCTTGTGCAGGTGACAACCGCCCTGGCGGCTACTCCGCGAGCCAGGTTCCGCTCCGGAAGGTGCGGAACTCGCCATCGCGATCGGCCCAGTCACCCACGAAGTACACCTGACCTTCGCGCGCAGACACGGGGAGCTCGGCCGCGTTCGCGACGTTCTCGCCATCGAAGAAAGTGGAGGGTGCGGCGGCTCCCACCGCAGCCGCGGAACCGAATGCATCGACGACGCGCGCGGTCTCCTGAAGCTTCTCCCAAGCGCGGTAGGCATTGTAGGCGCCGACCCAGCGCTCGATGTGGTTGCCGGTGACGATCATGTGCCAGCGGTTGGCGGTGGAGGAGCGGATGGACCCGGCGTTGTAGGCGGCAGCGATCTTCGGGGGATCGTGGTCGTGCTGAGCCACCTGGTAGGCAGAACCCATGTATTTTGCACCCACCAGGAAGGAAAAGTCCGGGGAAGCGTGCATTTTTGCCAGGCAGGCCGCACTGGTGTAGCCGCTCACGGTGCCGGCGCAGGTGCCGCCGGTGACTTGCATGGGGCCCGCCGAGAGGCCGTCGCTGGAGCCCGCAGGGTTGGTGCAGTTCGACTCGGTGATGGCGGTGGCCACCACGCTGGCGCGGGACACGCGGTACAGGTCGGCGTACTTCACGATGGAGGCGCCGTAGGTCTTCATGCAGGTGGTGACGGTGGAAGCGCTGCCCGCAGGCGGACTGCTCACCGTCACCGTCTGGTTGTTTACGCTCCAGGCCACGCCCGAAAATACGCTGTGCGAGGGCTGGTTGGGGTCGAGGAACCCGCGGTCGGCCGGAGGCTTCGGCGGCGTGGCTGCGTCGGCATTGGGCGCACTGGCATCGCGCGGGATCGCGCCCGCGCCGCCGTCGCCGGTGGGCGCGGTCGGCCCGCTTGCCGCTGGCTCCGGCGGAAGCACACCGTCGGGCGAGCCGGAGGGATCGCTCGCACATCCGAGGGCCAGAGCCATCGAAGCGCACGCGAAGGCAACCGAAGCGTGGAGCGCGTTCATGCGCGAACGTTGAGCAAGACATGTGCCCGGCCGGCGATGGCGCGATTCGCGAAGGTCTAGGAGGCGCGCGCCAAGAGAGGCCGCGACGCACCGCGATCTCGGAAGGTGGCCTCGCGAGATCCGGCAGCCCTCGCGAGCGACACGCGGGTGCATTCTCACGCTCATGCGGCAAAAGGAGGAGGAACGGAACTTGCTGACCCCCGCCTCATGCGCCTCCTCACGTCGCTCGTTGTGCTTATTGTGCTCGCGGGCTGCGCTGCCGATGCTCCGGTCGAGCCGCTCGCCGACGATGGCAGCCACGCCGGCCTCGAAGACCCCAACGACGCGCCCGACGCCGCAGCAGCGGCCGACGCAGGTGCGCCCACGCCGGAGCGCGACGCGAGCGCCACGCCACGGCCCGACGCAGGCGCGAGGATCGACGCCGGCGCCGACGATCCCAAGTGCGATCTCGCGACGCCCAAGGCCGCGGCGTATCTTCGCTACGGATTGCACCCGGACGCTTCGAACGCGCTGGTGTCCATCGGCGTCACCTCGGCGCGCATCCTCCAGACCATCGGCTCGGCCGCCGCCTCTGCCGGCACCCACGCCCAAGACGGTACCGCCTCGGGCAAGCCCTACTCGGCCGCCACCGACCTGAGCGTGTCGGGGTTGAGCAGCACACAGATTGCTACGTTCCTCGACGATCTCGCGCGGGTCGGATACGCCGGCTGGTACCGGCGCCCCGGCTTCGACGGGTGGCCGGCCAGCGAGATTGCGCACATTCACGTCATCTGGGTGGGCGCCCCTATGAAGCGGTCGCTCCGCGACCAGATTCACGACTGGGTGGTGAGCAAGAACGGGCTCGCCAGCCACGGGCCGTACGCCTTCCACGCGTTCCCCAAGTGCCGCCGCGACGCCATTCTGGCGCGCTTCGTTTTGCACAACCCCGCCACCAACTGAGGGAGATTCAGCGCTTCTGCGCGCGGGTGAGCAGGTAGTCCTGCCGCACGGTGTTGTGTTCGAAGTACACGCCGATGAGCGCCTCGAACTCGGCGCGCAGTGCGGCGAGCTTGGGCTGCTCACTTTCGCCGAGCGCCTGCACGAGCTTGGTCATGGGTCCGATGTTGCGCTCCATGAGCATGCGGTGGTGCTGCACGCTCAGCACCTGCACCGACATGACGTCGCGTGCGAAGAGGAGCTGCTCCACCGCATCGCCGAGCCGCTGGCGCACCACGTGGGTGTCGCCCCATTGCGGCGGGGGAGAGGCGCCGGCCGGCGCCGGCGGCGCATACTTGCCGATGAGCGCAAACATGCCGCCCACGAAGTGCTCCGGGGGCCAGGTCGAGAACGCAAGGGTGCCGCCGGGCTTGAGGACACGCAGCATCTCTCGGATCGCCACCTCCGGACGCGGCGCGAACATATGTGCGAACTGGCTCACCACCACGTCGAACGACGCATCCGGGTGCGGCAGGGCTTCGACGTCGGCCTCGTCGAAGCCCACCGCGAGATTCATGATGGCCGCGTTTTCGCGCGCATGCGCCACCAGCTCGGGTGTGAGATCGATGCCGCTCACGTCGGCGCCCAGGCGCGCCGCGGTGAGGGCCACCACGCCGGTGCCGCAGCCCACGTCGAGCACGCGCATTCCCGGGCCGATACCGGCGAATTTCACCAGACGCGGCGCCACCGAGGCAGTGAGCATCTCGGTGGGTCCGAAGGTGGCCCAAGCCTGTTTGGCTTGTTCCTTGAAGCGAGCGATGGGATCCATGGCCCACCAGCGTAACCTGGGCGCACGAACGAGGGATTCGATTCTATCGTGTTCGGCGCCGCAAGCCTGCCCGTTTCCTGGCAGTGCGCCTTGCCGAAGCGGGTGAGCGCGCGCTGGCGCACCCCACCGTGAGCGAGCTATTGCCCACCACGCTGCAGAGCCTGGTTCCGCTCACTTGAGCTTGGGCGAAACGAGCTGCACCACGGCTTCTTCGAGCGACCCGGCGACGCCGCGCAATGTGGGGCGAAAGGGCTCGCTCCGCAGCGCGTGGCGCGCCGCGGCCTCGAACGACCACTGCGGCTCGTAGCCGATCTCCTTCCAGTAGCGAGCGCCCTCGGGCAAGAGATCGCCCTCGAAGCCCAACACCAGCTCGCGCGCCAGCGAGAAGTCGGCGCGCGTCACCAGCTTGAGCCACCAGGAAGAGAGCGACACGCTCAGCAGTGGCACGCGAATACTGGGCACACGCCGGCCGCGCAGAGCCGCGATGGTAGAGAGGATCTCGCGACCGCTCACCACGTCGGGACCGGGAATGTCGTACCAGGCGCTCGCGGGCAAGGGCAGCGAGAGGCCACGAACCAGGGCCACCACGGCGTCTTGCAGCGCCAGCGGGCAGGTGCGCGACTCGGTCCACGACGGCAAGAGCATCGCCGGCAGTCGCAGCGCCAGATCGCGAACGATCTGCCACGACGCGCTGTCGGCGCCCACGATCATCGAGGCGCGCAGCTCGAGCACCGGCACCGTGCCGCTTCGCAGCGTCTCGCCCACGCGAAGGCGGCTCCGTAGGTGCTCCGAGCTCTTGCGGAGCCCGGCGCTGGGCGCAACGCCGCCGAGGTACACCATGCGCTCCACGCCGGCGCGGGCCGCCGCGTCGCGCAGCTGCTCCGCGACCCGGCGCTCGGTGGCCGCGTAGTCGCGCGCGCCCTTCCCCATCGCATGAACCAAAAAGAACACCGCGTCGACGCCGCGGAGCGCGCCATCGAGATCGCCGGTTCGCTCCACGTCGCACTGAACCCATTCGATGCGCGTAGCCGCCCGCTGCGCGGCCGTCACCGAGCGCGTCGACGCGCGCACCTCGTAGCCTTGCTCGAGGAGTGCGGGCAGCAGCGCCCTGCCCACGAATCCCGTGGCGCCGGTGACGAGAACGCGCTTTCGGGTCACAGACATGGCGCGCGACGAGAGCGGAGGAGGGGCGCTAGCAAGAGCGCTGTTTTAGGGCGATCCGGCAGGTGGGGCAAGGCCGCGGCGATCGGCGCCCTACCGATTGACTCGGAGCGGCACCGGAGTGTGGCGAAGCCGTGAACGCGAGAGTGTATTCCCCGCTCAGGCGGCTCGCAGGATGCGCGCGACGCCCTCGCCGACGACGTTCGAGTGGGGACCCCCGAGCGTGGCCACCACCACGCGCTGGTAGTCCACCAGCACCGAGGCGTGCGAAAGTCGTCGACCGTCGTCACCGAGGTGCGTGCGGCCATCTTGCCCCACCGCTTCCATGGCAGCGGCCGCAGCCAGCAGCTCGAGATCGCCTACGCCTACGCCGCTCAGAAGCAGACCGTCGGCGGTGGAGACCACCAGCGCCTCGGCCCCCGCGCTGCGCAGGCGCTCTGTGAGAAACATGTAGAGCGCATTCAACGGAGACTCGCTGCGAAGCTGACGACGGTCTTGCATGGGATTCCTCCGGAAAAACTAGACCGCAGTTTGCCGCCGGGGGCCAAGTTGCTGTTCTGGCGGTCTCGCTGCTCGGCCCCGCTTCCGCGGTGCGACTGCAACATACATGCGGATCGGACGCGCACCGTAGAACTAGCCGCAGCCTATGGCGCCCATAGGAATCGCGGGTCTCCCGGAGACGCGGGACGAGCCGCAGCTTCTCGTGCATGCCTACCCCGCTGTTCCGCTCCGCCGTCGTGCTCGCTCTCCTCGTCGCAGCCTGCGCCGACACTTCGCCTGCGCCAAAGGCGGATGCCGCGGATTCGCCGGTCGCCCCCGCCAGCGCGGGCCCGCATGGGAGCTGGGTGGGTCGCCTCGACGGCACCGATGCCTTCGTGGCGGTCGTCGCCGACGGCACGCAGATCGCCGCCTACATCTGCGACAGCGGTCCTCTCGCGGAGTGGTTCTTCGGCCCCGCCCGCGCCGCCGATCTCACGCTCTCGTCGGCGAGCGGCGCCACGCTGAGCCTCTCGCTGCCGGAGGCCGCCGCACCGATGAGCGGCTTCCTCCGCCTCGCCGACGGCCCCAGCCGCGCGTTCCAGGCAGACCCATCGACCACGCCGGTGCTCTTTCGCGCCGACGCCGAGAGCGAGGAAGGTCGACAGATCGCCGGCTGGATTCAGATCGGGAGCGAGACCCGTGGCTCGCTCGCACTCGTCTCGCCGACCGGCACCCAGCTGCGGCCTGCACCGGCCCTCGACCTGAGCGGAAGCCCGGTCATCCAGGCGCTGTTTCCCACGCCCATGACCCCCAGCACGCTTGGCACACCCACCGCGAGTGCAACGCGCTTCGTGTGGGGCGCCATGGGTGACTCGTACGCCGCGGGCGAAGGCAACCCTGAGCGCGGCATCGCCGACCCGTCGAAGCCCGACGACTTTAGCGGCCTCTCGTGGGGCAACGACACATCGAATTGGATTCCCATCGCCGGAGCCACCCAAGAGGCCGACCGCCTCACCTGCCACCGAAGTGATGAGGCGGGCGCGCCGAAGGCGCAGCGCGCGCTCCAGGCGCTTTACCCCGGCGTCACCTTCAAGCTCGGGTTCACCGCCTGCTCCGGCGCCACCACACGCGACCTTTTGCACGACGGCTACACGGGACCCGGGACGCGCATCGAGGCCCTCAAGGGCAACGCGCGGGTGGCGCAGCCGGCGCAAGTCGACCGCATTCGCACCTTCAAGACCCAGCAAGGCGGGCAACTCGACGCGGTGTACATGTCCATCGGCGGCAACGATATCGGCTTCGGCGACATCATCTCCGACTGCCTCTTCCCGTTCGACGTCACGCCCGGCGGCTGCAAGACCAAGTGGGAAGCGCTCATCCCGCAGAAGCTCGACACGCTGGCCGACAACTACCGCGCCCTCGACGGCGCCATCCGCGACAAGCTCGGGAGCATGCCCATCTTGCGAAGCGACTACCCCAACCCGCTCCACAACGGGTCGCCGGCGCAAGATCCGCCCGTGTGCCATGGTGACGACTTCGCCGCGCACGGCGAGGTGGGAATCGGCGCACCCGACGACTTTTTGAAGAACAACCTCTCCACCGAGGAGGCAGTCTTCGCGTTCGGTCTGGCCGGCGCCATGAACTCGGTGATGAACCGCGGCGACGCGCCCCGCTGGACCCGGGTGACGGCTCCTCCTTCTTCGGGCCGCGGTCTGTGCACCGGCACGCCGAGCTTCAACCTCAACTCCGCGGGCCTGCATCGGCAAGGGCACGACATGGACGTACCCCTGTTCGTCATCTCGGGTGGGCTGCTGCATCCCAACGACCAAGGCTACGAAGGCTACGCCGCCTCTATCGTGAGCTCACTTCGTCCACTGGTCGACGCGCGGGTCAAGAGCGGCCTCGCGGCCCCTACCGGTCTTCGCATCGGCGCTGCCGTGCGCGACCGCGACATCACGATCCATTGGAACGATCGCGCCACCGCGGAGAACGCGTTCCAGGTGGAGGTGCTCCCGGCACGGCCCGAGGACGCGGCGGCGATCATCTATCCGCAGGGCGCCGTGCGCCTCGGTGGCGGCGGCTTCATCGTCACGGTGGCAGGGACGAACACGCAGTCGTACGCGCAGCAGGTAGGGCAGTCGGCGATGTTCAAGTACCGCGTGCGGGCCTGCAACACCGGGGTGATCGCCGGCGCCGGCCTCGACTGCGGATCCTTCGGCGCGCAGGTGGTGGGGGCCAACTTTGCCCCCAAGACCCCCACCGGCCTCGGCATGACCATCGCGACGGCGGCCGGCGCAACGCCGGTCACCACGTTCACCTGGACCGCACAACCAGGCGCGCTCGAATACGTGGTCCGCGCGCCGGCCGAAGCAGGTGGACGCGAGATTCGTTCAACCAGTACCGCCGCCTCCCTCATCGGAAGCGCCTCGAGCGCGCAGGTCGCTGCGTGCAATCGCGTGGGCTGCTCAGCGTTTTCGGTGAGGGTGCCCTGAGCTGGGCGCGGCGACCATAAAAACCCAGCAATTTCGGAGCTTTTCTGGCGCCCTCGACGAGCATGGGGATTGCCCGCTGGGCTAGGATGCGTACCAAGCCTCTGTTCGTCGCCGCCCTTTCCACCCTCCCCCTCTCGGTTCTCGGCGGCTGCGCCGTCGTTGCACGAAGGTCGGGCGACGGCGATTTTTCCTGTCACGATTCGCGCCGTCGTCCGATGTTCGGGTATGCGCCTTTGGTTAGCCCCCAGCCTCTTCGTCGTCTCGTTGGTCGCCTGTTCCAAGGGCAATGGCGGGGGCGCCGCGACGGCGAACGGAACAGCGCCGGCAGCAACCACCCTCGCCACCTCCGCGGCGCAGCCCAGCCCGAGCGCCGCGCCCGTGTCTTCGGCAGTGAGCACCGCCCCTGCCGCACCACGCGTGGGGAGCGCGACGCTGGTCCTGCAGAAGGTGTACTCCGACTGTGGCGACGGGCAGACGCCGCACTTGCTGGGTACCGACGTGCTCGTGGTGCTGCGCGGGGAAGACGCGAAAGCCAAGCCGGTCAAGGAGTACGCGTTCTGTCCCTCGCGCGGAGCGGATGGCGGCGTGCAGAAGCCCCAGCTACAGATGTGGGAGAACTGCCGCTCGTTCCCCGCGTGCCAGATCGTGTCCGGCGACGCTGCGGCACCAGCGCCAGGGCGCGTGGAGGTGCAGTGCGGAAAGGAGCGCATCGAGCTCGAGAGCGATGGCGCCCACACCATCATCCGCGGCTCCTTCGGCGTCCGTGAGATCGCGCCGCACCCCACCACGGTCGCGCCGGTGAAGAGCGAAGTGCGCCACGCCTTCGTCGACTGCTAATATTCAGAGAATCTTCAGGAGGCGGGAACAAAGGCGGGCTGCGCGCTGTAGCTGCGTCTGCATGGCAGATGGCGCGAACACCTATCGAGACGAGCTGGCGGCGGCGCAGGCGCGCATCGCCACCCTCGAGTCAAAGATCCTCGCCGCACGCGACGAGGACACGACCGCCAAGTGGTTCGCCGAGCTGCGCAAGGAACGCGCCGCGGTGGGCGGGCTCGGTCGGCGTTTTTGGGGCCTCGGTCCCGATGGGCTGGGCGCGCTCGTGGTTGCGGCCATGCTTCTCGGAACGGGCGCGCTCTTCGGCGTACTGCAGGGAGCGCTGGTGCCGGCGCTCGCGGTGCTGGGCCTCGGTGGCCTGTTCGTCATGATGATGGCGTTCGCGCTCCGCAGCGGGCGCAAGGCGCACTTCGCACGCGAGGTGCGCCGGGTCGAGGAGCGCATCGACGACGCGAATCGTGCTGTGAGCCTTGCTCGCGAAGAGCGGCAGCGCGTGGTGGCGGAGGCGCCGGAGGTCCGGCTGCCGATGCCGTTGCCGGAAGAGGATGCAATGGCCGACGTCGAGCCTGCAGTTCTTCGGCAGCTCAGCCGGCCCTGATCGCTACGGAGCGGCGTGCTCGTGTACGCGCCACCACCCGAGCGCGGCCTTCACGGTGTCGGCAAAATAGGCGTCGAGGAGCCCCGCAGGGCCTTGATAGCGATCGGAGATGTCTGGTCGGAACTTCGCGCGCACCAGGTCTTCCAGCTTCACCGCGACGAAGTATGCCTTGTGCGGATTGTTGGGGGTGGCCGCTGCGAGCGCCTGGAGCCGAGCAAATGCGGCACGAAGAATGCGTGGGTCGGGGGTCACACCTTCGGGAGCACGCGCGAGAAGATCGAGCGCCGCCGCGGGATCGGCGAGGCCGACTGCGACATCGACCACCGTGGCGTAGTGCTTCGGGCGGTCGAGGTCGAGCAGCGCTTCCGCCGCGTGAAGGCGCTCCGTCTCGGTGCGTCGGTCGTCTCGCAGCACCCGAAGCGCCGCGGGCTCGAAGCTCGGCAACGGCTCGCCCCCGCCCGTGTGCCCGAGGAACACCTCGATCTCCACCAGGTCGGGGTCGGCGCTCCCGGCGAGCGCCGATCGCAGCTGCTGCGGAGATGCAGTATGCAGGTGATGGTGGCGAATCCGATGCAGCGCGTAGAACACCTGCCACGCCCAGGGGCCGCCGCGATCGGCCTCGGCGGAGCCCCCGCCGTTGAAGATGGGCCCCGTGGGCATCGCCGCCAACGGCTGCTCGGCGACGCGCGGCAGCACATCTCGGGCTGGGAGCTGGCAGAGGGCTCGCTCGCAGGCTACGCGCGTAGGATAGTCGGTTTCTGCATTCACCAGGACCGCGATGAGGTGCGCCGCGTCCAAAGCAGCAGCGTTCTCCTTGGTCGGCTCCGCCGCTCCGTTCTTGGGACCGCACGCCATGATCGCGAGAGAGAGAGCCAGCGACCAAGAGGAGCAGCGAAGCATGTGCGCGAAGCGTAGCCCAGCTCGCGGCTCACGGCCTCTGATAGCGGAAGCTCCAGATGGGGCCGGTCCAATGCACGCCGTCGCCGGCCTGTTCACGCAGCTGGTGCACGCCCGGCTCGTTGGCGAGCACCCGCGGCCAGAAGGAGATTGCCGGGGCGTTGCGCTGGGCAATGGCGACCTCCCACTGTCCTGGATGCGCGTCGAGAATCTGCACCACCGCGGCGCTCGCTACCCCGGCTCGCCGGTACTTCGCCAGCACAAACAGCTCGGCCATGTTTCGCTCGACGGCGCCGCCGCGGTGCGAAAGCTGGTTGAGGAGCGCAAAGCCCGCAACCCGGCCCCCCACGCGAATGACGAGCGCCCAACGGTCGGCGGTCGCGCGCTCTTTGGAAGGCCAGTAGCTCGCGAGGTCGGGATAGGCCTCGAACTGCCCGCGGGCGTCGACCTCGAAACGCGGCGACGACGGCGGCTCGAACTGCGAGAAGTGGTAGGTGTAGAGCTGAAAGAGCCCGGCGACCAACGCCTGCTCCTCGGGCGCTGCCGGCCGCACGGATACGTCGTAGATCATGCGACTACCCGCGACCGAACCCGGAGAGCGCTCGTTCGCAGTCGCGCTCCACCAGCTGATTGCCGGCTTCACGCGCCAGCTCGAGTAGCTTCTGGTACTCGATGCGCGCGGCATCGGAAGCGCCGCGACGGGCCGAGAGCAACGCCTGGAGCCAGTGGCCGGAGAGGCGATCCCAGGTGAAGTCGTTGGCCTCGGCGTAGAGAATGCCCTCGCGGAGGCGCTTGTCGGCATCGCGATCGCCGGCCACCGCGTCGAGGAACGCCAGGAACGTCCGGCAGTACACCGCGAGGCGCTCGTGGCCGCTCTCGTCGGTGAGCGCCAGCGCTTGCTTCAGGGCGCCGTAGGCCCGCGGCAGATCGTCGAGGCGGATGAAGATTTCGCCCAGCGTGTGCAGGTTCTCGGCGACCTCGTAGGTGAGGCCCAGATGCCGGGCGGCGTCGATGGCTAGCTCCACCGCGGCACTGGCGGCCCGATGGTCGGCGGCGAAGTAGTCGATGAGCCCGCGCACGCGCTGGCGCTCGCAGGCAGAGGGCGCGTCGGCGGGCAAGAGACGTTCGGCGCGCGCCAGGCAGCTGAGCGCTCCGCGGCGATCGCCGATGGCGGCGCGCGCTTGCGCCAGGCCCACCAGGGTCTTGTGCTCCTCTTGCTTGGAGCCGAAGGTGCCCACCAGCTTTTCGAGGCGCTCGTACAGGCTGAGCGAGCGGCGAAAGTCGCCCTGGCGCGAAGCGAGCTCGGCGGCCGCCGAGAGCACCAGCTTCACCAGCACGTCGTCGGAGCCGGCTATTTGCTCCGCCGCCGAAAACTGCGCGCGCGCCAGATCGATCATGTGCACCGCGCCCAGTACGCGCCCGGCATGCACGCGCACCGCGACGCGCAGCGGCGCATCGCCCGAGGCGTCGGCCCGCGCGATGACCCGCTCGCAGAGCTCCACCGCCTCGGGAGCCGCACGCACCAAGCGAACCGCGGCGGCGAGACCCGACAGCCAAGCAGCCAGCTCGGACGGATCGCGGTTGCGCGGCTCGCACAGTCCGATGGCGCGCGCGTAGTCGCGGGCCGCTCCTTCGAGTTGCCGGCTTTCCAGACGCCGCTCGGCGCTGCGCGCGAAGTAGGTAGCGGCGCGCTCGCGATCGCCCGCCTCGTACAGGTGGGTGGCGATGCGCCCGGCGTGCTCGATGGAGCTCTCGCCGTAGTGCGCCTCCAGGGCCGCCCCCGCCGCGGCGTGCAGCTCACGCGACGAAACCGCGGGCAACGCGTCGACCACCACCTCGCGCACGATGGGCGAGCGAAAGCGCAGCTCGGTGGGGCCGGTGTGCACCAAAAAATCACGCGCGCTGAGCGCGTGCACCGAGCGCTCCAGCTCCGGCAGCGGCTTCTTGGTCATGCGCCCCAGCACTTCGACGTCCACCGGATCGCCCACCACCGCCGCGGCGTACAGGGTGGCGCGCTCTTCGTCCTCCAGCTGCGCCACCCGCGAGGCCACCAGGCCCCGCAGCGTCTTGGGCAGCGCCAGGTCTTGCCCCACCAGCCGCACCGAGACCACCTTGCGATCGGCGACGGTCACCGCGCGCGCTGCCAAGAGGCCCTTGAGGACCTCTTCGATGAACAGCGGGTGCCCCCCCGCGCGCTCGCGAATGAAGGTGAGAATCTCCGGCGGCGCCTGCTCCACGCCCAGGCGTGCAGCCACCAGGCGGTCGGCGTCCTCGTCGGGCAGGTCGGTAAGGTCGAGCGTGAGGTGGTTGGGTACTCGCTCCAGCGTGTGCGAAAAGCCCGCGCGCACGGCGAAGGCAAACACCACGCGCACCGAGGCCAGCCGCTCGAACACCGCCTCGATGAGCGAGAGGCTCTCGGCGTCCATGCAATGGGCCGCGTCCCAGGCGAAGTAGTGCGGTCGGTCGTCGCACAGGCTGGTGACCATGCGACCGAAGGCGGCGCGAAGGGCCGGACGCAGATCGCCCTCGCTGGAAGGCACGCTCACACCGAGCACACCGAGTACCGCGCCGACCTCTTCTTCTTGCAGGCCGAGCGCGCGGAGTCGGGGGGAGACCACGTCGACCCGCACCGGCTCGCCCTCCTTGAGGCCCACCAGTTCCTGTAACATACACACGATTCCCGAATGGGGAATGGTGCGGCCTTGCGGCGGGCAGGTGGCGAGGTGAAACCCGACGTTGTAGTTGCCCTTGCGAAGGCGCCGCTCGATCTCCACCAGCAGACGGGTTTTGCCCACGCCGTTGTCGCCGCGGATGGTGAGCGCCTGGGCGCGGCGCTTGGTGGCCAACGCCAGCACCTCGCCCACCCGCCGCAGCTGCTCCCGGCGACCGACGAAGCGGCCGAACGCCTCGGAGAGCGGGCGCACGTCGCGCACCAGCGAACCGCGCTCCACCGCGTGCTCCATCTCCGAGAGCTCGAAGAGCGCACGCACCTGTTTGGCCGCCGCCGGCGAGACGGCACACGCCTGATCGGCGCAGCGAGCGAGGGCGATGGCGCCGTCGACCAGGGCCCCCAGCCGCTCATCTTCCCCAACCTGATTTTCACGTGTAACATACACGCGACCGACGTGCAAGCCCACGCTGGCGCCAGTGAGAGTGCGCACCAGCACCAGGCCGCAGCGGGTCGCGGTCTCGGTGTCGCGACCGTCGGGGTCGGTGAGCCCGAAGAGCGCCAGCACCAGGCCCGCTTCGGCGCGGAGGATGCTGCCACCGTAGCGCTCGATGGTGCTCTCGGCGGTGTCGGGCAAGGGGCCGCGGTCGAAGAGCACCAGGGCAAGCGCTGTGAGATCGCGGCGCTCGCCGAGGTCCGAAACTTCCGGGTCGACGGCTGGCACCGCCGCCGAAACGGTGGCTCCCAGAGGCTGCGCGTCCACCGGGGTACGTTCCTGCGCTTCGAGGCTGCCGAACTGGGTCTGGCTGGCGTCTTCCTGCGCGCGAAAACGCGCCAAGAAGAGCGCGAGATCGGCCGAAGAGAAGCGGTGGCCGTGGCCGTATTGAAAGGCGAGGAGCGCCTCGTGCATGCGGCCGGCGTCGGTGAAGCGCTCGGTGGGTACGCGCGCCATGGCGGTCTTGAGAATCTGGGCGAGATCGGCGGGAATGTCTGGGCGCGCCAGCTCGGCCGGCGGGTACTCGCACTGCTGCACCCGGCGCAAGGTCTCGAAGGTGGTGGGCGCCGCGAACGGGCTCACCCCCACCAGACACTCGTAGAGCACGGTGCCGAGCGAGAAGATGTCGCTCGAGGCGTCGACGTTCTCGCCCCGCGCCTGCTCCGGGCTCATGTAGCTGAACTTGCCCTGGAGCTTGCGCGCCTTGGTGTCTTCGTCGTTGGTGTCGAGGGCGCCGCGCGCCTTGGCGATGCCGAAGTCGGTGACCTTCACCTCGCCTTCGAGAGAGAGCAGCACGTTCTGCGGCGATACGTCGCGGTGCACCACGTTGAGCGGGCGCATCTGCTCGTCGCGGCGACGGTGCGCATGGTCGAGCCCCTTGGCGACCTCGGCCACGATGTACGCGCACATCTCGGGAGGCAAGCTCATGTGCTCGCGGCGCGCCCGCGTGAGCAGCGTGGCGAGGTCGAGCCCGTGCACGTACTCCATCGCCATGTAGTAGGCGTCGGGCTGGCGCGAGCCGAGCACCTCGCCGCCGGGTGCGATGCCCAGGTCGAACACTTGCACGATGTTGGCGTGCGAGAGGCGCACCGCCAGCTTGGCCTCGTGGATGAACATGTCCACGAACTCTTTGGAGCGCGCCAGGTCCGGGAGAATGCGCTTGATGACGACGACCTTCTCGAAGCCCTCGACGCCATAGCTCTTGGCCTTGAACACCTCGGCCATGCCTCCCTGGCCGATGCGCTCCAGCAGGCGGTATCTCCCAAACGTCGTATTCATCGGCTCCTAGGGCCCATCGCGGGGCGAGTGCGCCTGCTCGCGGCGCCGCGCGATTGGAGCATATCAAAAGCCGCCGCCCCAGCGAGAACCACCTTCGGCGCCCAGGTGCCGCGCGAATGCTGCATTTTGCCCGGCCCGGCGCCGTGGCGGGAGCCGCCCTACATCCCCCTATGCCTCCCCTGTCCCTGCACCCCGACCCTTCGCGGAGCAGAGTCCTCCGACCTTGACGAGGCGTCACGACCTCGAGCTTCCGCTCCCAGTGTCCAGCGCGAATTCAGGCGGGCGCTGCAACGTTCAGCTTGGCCAGGAGCGCATCTGCAAAGTCCGAGAACTGGCGGCGCGCGTGCGCAACGGACTGGATCTGTCCGCCGCCGATGCCATCGGCCTGCTTGAGGGCGAAGATTGGCTTTCTGGCGGCCTGCGCCAGCGGCACCAAGCTAGCGTAGTGCTTGAGGAGGCCGAGACACGATGGATCGTCGTCAATGGTGACGGAGCCGGAGACCGGGGCATCCTGCACGTATCGAGCGAACGCAGCGGGAATGCGCGTGGCCCATACGTGGTTCCCACTCACGGGCCGAACACTGCGCGCCAAGTGTTGCTGAACGACGTAGCCCACGACGGTACCCGCGTGCCTCGGGATCTCCATGCTCGTCGCAGGTGCGACCTCGCTCCACTCGGCCGTCCAACGCCGGAGTGTCGGCCCCACGTTCTGGAGGCCCCGCAAACTGAACAGGTCCGGTGCAACCGGCACGACGATTCCATCGCAGGCAGCGTGCACTGCGCGGTTTAGAGCACCCAAACTCGGGCCGACGTCTACCAGCACGATGTCAGCCCGGGTTTCTCTGCCTGTCCTCTCGATCACCCGAGCGACGGACGAGGCAACGAGAATGGCCGGAGCGGAGCGGCGAAAATCTCGGCCCCAACCATCTGCGGCAAGAGTCTGCTCGAGTTGACTGAGAAGCAAGTCACCAGGCAGGATAAAGAGGCCATCTGCAATCGCGGTGCACGCCGGTGAGGAGATGTCGCCGGTACGATCGTGGACAGGACGGAGACAACTCTCCACCGTGAGCCCCTTGGTGGGACTCTCTTGCCACAAAGTTTCGAGTTGCTGGTCGTCCAGGACTGTTGCCGAAAGATTGCACTGCGGGTCACAATCCACCATGGTGACCCGCAACCCCTTGCTAACCAGCATGTGGGCAACGTTGAAGAGCAGGGTGGTCTTTCCCACGCCCCCTTTGTTGTTGAAGAAGGTTAAGATCTTCACGAGCGCCCCCGAATAGTCAGCGTGGTAAAGCCGTCGGTCTGCACTTCGAGCGGCGGATGTCCGTTCTGGGACAGGAACTTGCGAACGAGGCGAACCCCACGCCCCAACTTCTGCACGTATCCAAGTTCCGCCAGCCGCTCGGTCAACCCCGGGTTTCGGTAGTCAGATTGGGCACCAAACTCTGCCTGGTTGGCAACGCCAAAGGGGCCGCCCGGATTCGAAATCTCGATTCGATCGCTGAACCAAGTAATACGGGCGGGTGCGTGAGTCCCCTCGTAGGTGCGGTGTTGCACTAGGTTTCGCACAAGCTCCTTAAGGGCGTCGGGTGGATATTGTCGCCCAAATGAGAGCTGAATCCTGTTGGGAGGGAGCGGCACGTCGACGTTCCACGCGTCCACCACGTCCCAAGCGAGGTCGAGCTGCCGTGGCAGTGCCCCAAGGATCGTCTTGCGAGCAAGGATTCGCGAGTCCTCGTCGACCCCCTCGTACTTGACCATCTCGATGCTGGCGCCCTTGATGAAGGTAGTTGGCTCCAGGCCATGAAGAAGTAACCCCATCACGGTAGGAACGAAGCCATCGCCAGAGCGACGTACGATGCCGCGCTGGACGAGCCAGGCTTCAAGCAACGGAAACGTGTCGTCCCCCTCAGCCTTTGCTGCGTGCTCGAGACGAAGCGCGGTCAGATCAAGATCGGCGATCGTCGCCCCCGCTACACGGCGCTGATCGTAGGGCAACTGCCCCTCGGGTCGGCGCTCCAGCAACCGCGCAACGTCGGCTTCGTTCGCCTTTCGCGTGACGGTCCCCCTTCGAACGTAGGCGTCATACCTGACCGGTGGAGGGGTGGGGTACGGCGCGATTTCCACCACGATGAGCCACGCCTCCCCGTGAGCGAAGGCGTGGATTGACACAGAGGGCTGGGGAGCGAGGCTGACGCCTGCGATGCGATTCTCGAGCTGCTGTTGCGCTTCGTCGCGCTCCTTGCGCGTCGCGTAGGGCAGCCCCTTCACGGTGCCAAGCTTGTCTTCGACGCCGAGAACGAGAAATCCGGCCTCGCCAGATCCCTCGAGATCGTTCGCGAGGGCAGAAATGGCAGGCAGAAACTTCTTCGAATCTCGGTCGCTTTCCTTCCACTCAACGCGAGAGGACTCCGAGGCCAAGAGCTTCTGAAGGGGAGGAATCGTCATGCGAAGGTCAGTGTAGCGTCATGGCAGGGAAATAGATCTCCCTTGATTGCTACTCCTCCAGCCAGGCCAGCTCTCGCTCTCGCGTGCCGCTCACGGCTTCTTCCCGAGCCAGATGGGATTGGTGAAGGCGATGGGTTTGATGGGCGTCCACGGCAGGTACTCATCGAGCTTCTTCTCGCCGCGCACCACCGCCAGGATCCAGGTATCGGTGGGCAGGATGGTGACCGCGAGATCTTCTTCGAGGCGCACGGTGCGGGCGATGGCCTCCTCCAGGGTCCCGAGCTCGGGTCCGAAGCGCAGCGGGCGGCGAGGCACCTGCTTCTGCACGACGATGCGTCCGTTGACCACGATCTGCAGCTCGGTCACGTCGACCCACGGCGCCGCCGCCACGCGTACGTGCGCCCGAATCTCGCCGGCAGGCCCGAGATAGGTGTCGCCGGAGCTCAGGTCGTCGATGCGCATGTCGACCACCGGGCCCGCCGACACCGTAGCGTGCCCCTTCTTGATGGCCGCCACCACCGCCATGGGGTCGATGGGCGCACCGGTGTCGCCCGCCGATTCGGGTGCAAGATGCACGAATGTGCGCGGATAGCCGGCCCAGCCGAAGAGGATGCGATGCGAATCGCTGCTGCCGGTGGCCACGTAGCGCCGCCCCAGGTTGAGCAGATTGTAGTAGTCGACGAGCACGCGCTCCGGCACCGAGGAGTCGTTGATCTCATAGCCGTTGAGCACTTCGAGCGCGTCGAAGTCCATGCGCGCCTTCATCTCGTGGCGCCCGGTCTTGGAGTCCAGCCGCTCCACCTCGAAGTAGCCTATCTGCTTGCCCATGCGCGGGTGGTTCACCTGGAGCACGCGGTTCTTGTCGCCGTCGCGGCGCACGGCGTCGAAAATCTGTCCTGGCGTGGTCTTTTTGTAGGGTGGCACCTTGGCGTTGAGCCCCCAGGGAAAGACGCCGAAGTGGCCGAAGCGCGGGGCAAACGTGGTGATCTCGACCCCCGGCACGAACGCCAACCGACCGGTGAGGTCGAGGCCGCGCAGCGCAGAAGAATAGTCGCCCACGATGTTGTGTTCCGACGGCACCGCGAAGTCGATGCCCGCCGCCACCAGCGACAGCACACGGTCCTCCGGCGAGACCAGGGTGTCGAAGCTGGGCCTGGCATGTACGTGCAGATCGCACCCAACTACGCCTCGGCTCGCCAGCACGTGTCGCGGCTTGAGCACCAGCGAGACCAGCGCGCCCGGCTTGACGTCTACGATGCGGCCGTCGAGGCTGTACTCGAGACCCTTGGTGGCCAGGATGCGATAGCGGCCAGAGGGCACCGCGGTTGTGAGCTCGCCGCGCAGCGCGTCGACGATGCAGCCGGCGCCGGTGGCGCGAAAGTCGGGCCCGAAGGAAGGGTCGAAGGTGCCTTCGATGCCGTGCACGATGAGGCGCGCGGTGAGCGGTTGATCGGTGTCGGCGTCGAGGATGCGCACCGAGAGCGTGCCGCCGGGTGCCATGTCGAGGCGCAGCTCGCCGGTGTTCTCGCCGGGGATGAAGCGACCGATGCGACTCTGCCGCGACTCGTCGAGCACCGAGTACCAGTCGAGCACCTCGGCCGGCGCCTCCAGGGCGAACGTTCCATCCGCGGCGGAGAGCGTCTGCAGACGCGGCTGGCCCTCGCTGTCGAGGCCAAACACCCGAACGCCTCCGGCGCGACCTGCAGCGGTCGCGGCGCCGGTGACCACGCCGCGCAAGGGAAACGTGGTGAGGCCGATGCCGCGAAAGAGCGGGCGCCAGAGAGAGCTCGGGTCACGAGCCGCGAACACCGCCAGAGGCCCCTTGGCCTGCAGTCGGATGTGCTCCGAGGTCTCTCCCGGCTCCTTGGGATGCACCTGGAGGTCGAGCATGTCGGTCTTGCCGGCGAACCCCAGCGGCACGTCGAAGTCCGCCACGAAGATGCGCGCGGCGGTGGACTCGCCTTCTGGTAGCGGTCCGTGCCGCGGCACGAAGGTGCGGCGAGGGTCGACATCGACCGTGGCGGTGAGCGCCGGCGTGTCGTCGCCCTCCAGCGCGAAGGTGATGCCCTCGCCCTCGGCGCGAACCACCAAGGTTCCGAGGAATCTATC
>JBBQWQ010000085.1:0-28121 GCA_038210445.1 Polyangiales bacterium | reverse complement strand
CACCATAGTGCGCCGCAAGCTCGTCGCTCATGGGCCGAGCGTACCTTCCGCCGCGCTTTGCGTGTACGTTCCCTCACTGCATTCGGCGCCCGACCCTAAAACTTTTCGGCTTCTCGTCCGTCAGAGCCGGTTGGCCGGGGTTTGGCCGCACGTCTTCCTCGCTCACTCCAAAGGTTCCTCATGAAGCGGTTCGCCCTCGCGGCCCTGATCCTCTCTGCCGTCGTCGCCTGTCCCGGTCAGCCCCCGGCAAAAGTCCCCGGTACGCCGGCGGCTTCCAAGAAAGCCGACGACGGCCCGCTGGTCTGGCGTATGTCCAAGTCGGGCCTCGGCTTCCGCCTCTCCAACGCCGACGAGGAACGCGAGATCCCCAAAGGCGCCGCGCCGACCGATCCGCTCTCGGAAGCTGAGACGCGGGCGCTCCTGGCACGCTTGCCCGCGCTGAAGGCCGAAGCGGACGACAAGAAGGACTTTGCGTTCCGTGGCAAGTCGCTCCCGCCGCCGCGTCCGGGGAAGACCTCGAACGAGACGTTTCCGCCGCCGGCAACCGCGCCTTCGGGCCCGCCTGCGGTGGCCTCGGGGCCTCTCACCATCACCCGCAAGGCGCCCACCGGCGCGGTCGAGATCGCGCCGTACCTTACGGTGTCGTTCAGCGCACCGATGGTGCCCGTCACCTCGCACGCCGAGCTCGAGAAGACCAAGCCCCCGATCACCCTGACCCCGGAGCCAGCGGGCAAGTGGCGCTGGGTCGGTTCGCAAACGGTGATGTTCCAGCCGGAGAACGAGTTTCCCAAGTCTACCGACTACGCAGTGGAGATCCCCGCCGGAACGCGGAGCCAGAACGGAAACGTGCTGGCCGCCGCCGATCGCTTTACCTTCACCACGCCCACCGTGAAGCTGGTGCACTCGTACCCCAACGGAGGCCCCACCGATCTCGAGCCGGTACTGTTCGCGGAGTTCGATCAGGCGGTCGACAAGGCCGCCATCCTCTCGATGGTGCGCGCCACTGCCAACGGCAATCCGGTGGCCATGCGCCTCGCCACCGAAGCCGAGGTCGACAAGGATGCCACCGTCTCGAGCCTGGTAGAGCGGGCGAAGAAGGGCAAATTCGTCACTTTTCACGCGGAGCGCGAGCTCGCCGCAGGCACCTCCATCCAGGTGACGTTCCCGGCGGGCCTCCCCTCGGCCGAGGGCCCCAAGCGCACCACCCAGCCCCAGGCGTTCTCCTTCCGCACCTACGATCCCCTGCGCGTCACGCGTCACGAGTGCGGCTACCAGGGCTGCCACCCGAGCGACGCCTTCGACATCACCTTCAACAATCCGCTCGAGGCGCAGAAGTTTGACGCGAGCATGGTGCGGGTCGAGCCCGCCATCGCCGGCATGAAGGTGCAGTCGTCGTATTCGTCGTTGGTCATCAGCGGCAAGACCAAGGGCCGCACGCGCTACACCGTGCACGTCGCCAAGGAAGTGAGCGACAACTTCGGGCAGGCGCTGGGCCACGAAGAGACCATGACCTTCGACGTGGGCACCGCGCCCCCGGTGCTCTTCAGCGAGACCGGCGCCATGAACACCGTCGACCCGGCGCTGGGTCCCAAGTACTCGGTATACAGCATCAACGATCCCACGCTGAGCGTTCGGCTCTATGCGGTCTCGCCCGGCGACTGGGTCCGCTATAACGAGTTCCGCACCAAGTGGGACTACGACGGCGTCGCGATTCCGCCCCCCGGCAAACTCGCGTGGTCCGGGCAGGTCGCCACCAAGGGCGAAAAGGACTCCATCACCGAAACCCTGGTAGACCTGACGCCCGCGCTCAAGAATGGCTTCGGTCAGGTGCTCGCCATCGTCGAGACCACGCGCCCCTTCAAGAACCGCTGGAACAAGGAGTGGGTCCGCACCTGGCTGCAGGTGACTAAGCTGGGCATCACCGCGGTGGCCGACGACGAGGGCGTGGTGGCGTGGACCACCTCGCTGCTCAATGGCGCGCCGGTGGCTGGGGTCACCTTCGGTTCGCTGACCGGCGCCAGCGCGGCCAGCAACGCCGAGGGCATCGCCACCTTGCCGCAGCGCGGCCTGGAGGGGAACCTATTCACCGCCAAGAAGGGCGACGACCTGGCGCTGTGGACCTCGAGCCTCTCGCCGCACTACTACCATCCGAACCCCATTCAGTTCTTCACCTTCGACGATCGCGGCATCTACAAGCCGAGCGAAGAGGTGAAGATTCGCGGCATCGTGCGCCACGTGCACTGGGAGAAGAACGGTGACGTCACCCTGGCCGACGGCGCCAACGGGCAGAACCTCGAGTATCGCGTCACCGATCCGCGCGGCGCCGAGATCGCCAAGGGCACCGCACTCATCGACCTCACTGGCAACTACGACTTCGCAGTAAAGCTCCCGAACAACACCAACCTAGGCCAGGCCCAGGTGAGCCTCTCGGCGGCCGGCGGCCACGGCTCCCACGCCATCAACGTGCAAGAGTTCCGCCGTCCGGAGTTCGAGGTGCGCACCAACGTCGAGGGCGCGCCGCACTTTGTCGGTCAGCACGCGGTGGCCACCGTGAGCGCCAAGTACTACGCAGGCGGCGGCCTACCCAACGCCCCCGCAGCCTGGCGCGTCACGCGCGCAGACGCGCACTTCGCGCCCCCCAATCAAAAAGGCTTCGCCTTCGGCAAGACCGACTACGACCCGTACGGGTACTTCGGCCGCAAGAACCCCAAAGACAAGCGCAACGCCAAGCTCACGGAAACCTGGGAGAGCCACACCGACTCCCAGGGCGAGCACCGAATGCGCATCGACTTCGATGCGCTCGATCCCTCCTACCCCATGTCGCTCTCGGTCAATGCAACCGTCACCGACGTGAACCGCCAGGCCTGGTCGGCTTCGTCGACGCTGCTGGTGCACCCGGCCAACGTCTACGTGGGGCTCCGCCCCGAGAAGGCCTTCGTCACTGCCGGCCAGGCCATCCAGCTCGACGTGGTGGCCGCCAACATCGACGGCGAGCGGGTGAAGGATCGCGAGATCACCATAAGCAGCGTGCGCATCGACTCCGTGCAGGAGCACGGCGTGTGGGTCGACAAGGAAGTGGACCCCGACACCTGCACCGTGAAGAGCGGCGCCGAGTCGGTTCGCTGCGCCCTCAAGACCAAGGAGGGCGGCCGCTACCGCGTCACCGCCGTCGTCGCCGACGAGCACGGCCGGAAGAACCAGACCGCGCTCACAGTGTGGGCCATGGGCAAAGACTCGGACCGACCGGACCGTGGCTTGGCCGCCGACCACGTAGATCTCGTTTCGGACAAGACCGAGTACAAGGGCGGCGACACCGCCGAAATTCTCGTGCGCGCCGCGTTCGCTCCGGCAGAAGGCCTGCTCACGGTGCGGCGCTCCGGTGTGGTCGCCGTGCAGCGCTTCAAGCTCACCCAACGCACCCAGGCCATCACGGTGCGCCTGCGCGAGGAGTGGCTGCCCAACGTCACCATCGGGGTCGATCTGGTGGGCGCGCAGCCGAGAAACGACGAGATGGGCGTGCCGAACGCGGCGCTCCCGCCGCGGCCCGCGTTTGCCTCGGGCTCGCTGGCCCTCGCCATGCCGCCCACCGAACGAACCCTGACGGTAGAGGTGAAACCGCGGGAGCCGGCCGTCGATCCGGGCGCCACCACCAGCTTCGCGGTAGACCTGAAAGACGCGAAGGGCAACCCGGCCGCCAACGCCGACGTGGCACTGTACGTGGTCGACGAGGCGGTGCTGGCCCTCTCGGGCTACCAGACCCCCGACGCGTTGCGTGCATTCTACCCGAATCGATCGGCTGATGCGATGGAGGCCGAGTCGCGGCGGTCTGTCGTCCTGGGCAAGGACAGCGAGGCCATGAAGGCCCAGATGAACAAGGCCAGCGCCAACGAACAGGCGCCTGGCAAGGCAGGTTTCGGCGATGGCCGCGGCAGCGGCGGCATGGCCGCCACCGGTGCGGGAATGGGCCACATGGCCCGTGCCAGCGCCTCTGCGGCGCCCGCGCCCATGTCGGTAGCCGAAAACATGTCGCGTGCCGACAAGAAGGAGGCCAAGGCCAAGAGCGCCTACAAGAACGGCGAGGAGGCCGAGCCCTCCATGGAGAAGACGCCCATCGCGCTCCGCAAGGACCTGAGCGCGCTGGCGCTGTGGGCCCCGCGCGTGCGCACCGACGCCAAGGGCCACGCCGAAGCCTCGGTGAAGCTCCCCGACAACACCACCCGCTACCGCGTGATGGCGGTCGCAGCCGCCGGCGCGGCGCAGTTCGGCAGCGGCGAGTCGACCATCACCGCGCGCCTGCCGCTCATCGTTCGCGCCTCTCCGCCGCGATTTCTAAACTTCGGCGATAAGTTTGACCTCACGGTCGTGGTGCAGAACCAGACCGACAAGCCCATGACCGTGCACGTGGCGGCGCGCGCCCTCAACGCCACGGTGGAAGACCGCGGCCGGCGCGTGCAGGTTGCACCCAACGATCGCGCCGAGGTGCGCATTGCTGCGGCCGCGCAAACCCCGGGCACCGCGCGCTTTCAGGTGGCGGCGGGCGCCGGCAAGAACGCCGACGCGGCTGAGTTCGACCTCCCGGTGTGGACGCCCGCCACCACCGAGGCGTTCGCCACCTACGGCGTCGTCGACCAGGGCGCGGTGGCCCAGCCGGTGAAGATGCCGGAGGGCGTCACCAAGGAGTTCGGTGGCCTCGAGCTCACCACCTCGTCGACGGCGCTCTTCGCGCTCTCCGACGCGGTGCTCTACCTGGTCAAGTACCCGTTCGAGTGCAACGAGCAGCTCTCGTCGCGGGTGATGGCCATCGCGTCCATGAAAGACGTGCTGGCGGCCTTCAACTCCAAGGACCTTCCGCCGCCCAAGGAGCTGACGGCCAGCGTGGAGGAAGACCTCAAGCGCTTGAAGACGCGCCAGAGCTGGAACGGCGGCTGGGGATTCTGGTGGGGCGAAGACTGGCCCTACCTCTCCATCCACGTGGCGCACGCGCTCCAGCGCGCGAAGGAAAAGGGCTTCGCGGTAGACGCCTCGATGCAAGCCCGCGCCCAGAGCTACCTGCGCAACATCGAGTCGCACATCCCCGCCTACTACGGCCCCGAGGCGCGTCGTTCGCTGATCTCTTATGCGCTCTACGTGCGCAAGCGCATGGGCGACGCTGATCCGGTGAAGGCGCGGCGCCTCATCGCCGAGGCCGGTGGCGTCGACAAGACGCCGCTCGAGTCACTCGGCTGGCTCTGGCCCACACTCGCCCAGGACGCCGCTTCCAAGGGCGAGAGCGAGGCCATCAAAAAGCACCTCGCCAACCGGGTCACCGAGACCGCCGGCGCAGCGCACTTCGTCACGTCGTACGGCGAAGGCGACCACCTGCTGCTCCACTCCGATCGCCGGGCCGACGGTATCCTCCTCGAGGCGTTCGCCGAGATCGACCCGAAGAACGACGTGATCCCCAAGCTGGTCACCGGCCTCCTCGGGCACCGCAAGGCGGGCCGCTGGTACAACACCCAGGAGAACGCCTTCGTCCTCATCGCCCTCGACAAGTACTTCCGCACCTTCGAGAACACCGCGCCGGACTTCATTGCGCGGGCCTGGCTCGGCGCCGACTACGCCGGTGAGCACGCCTACAAGGGCTACAACGTGGAGCGCCAGGAAGTGCGCATTCCCATGAAGCAGCTGGCGGCCATGGGCAACGGCAACCTCACCATCGCCAAGGAGGGCCAAGGGCGCCTCTACTTCCGCGTGGGCATGCAATATGCGCCGCTCGACCTCAAGCTGCCGCCGGCCGACCAGGGCTTCACCGTGACCCGCGCCTACGAGGCGGTGGACCAGCCAGACGACGTGAAGCGCGACGCGAACGGCGACTGGCACGTGAAGGCCGGCTCCAAGGTGCGCGTGCGCGTCACCATGGTCGCCCCGGCCCGACGCCATCACGTGGCCCTGGTCGATCCGATCCCCGCGGGCTTCGAGCCCATGAACGCGGCGCTCGCGGTCACCGGCCCCATTCCCCAGGACGCCAAAGCCAACGACAGCCAACCCAGCTGGTACTGGTGGAGCCGCACCTGGTACGAGCACCAGAACATGCGCGACGAACGGGTCGAGGCCTTCGCCTCGCTGCTCTGGGACGGCGTACACGAATACGTGTATGTTGCACGCGCAACCACCCTCGGTTCGTTCGTGGTCGCGCCCCCCAAGGCCGAAGAGATGTACAGCCCCGAGGTGTTCGGCCGCGGCGCCGGCGACCGCGTGGTGGTGGAGTAGAACCCCACGCCAAAGTACACCCGCGCGTCGACGTAGAAACCGAGTTGACCTGGGCGCAGGTCAGCGTATGCTCGGCCGAACAGGTGGGGTATGCGCAAGAGTCTGCGACGAATCAGTCGTTTCCCGGTCCCGGGGTGACCACGGCCTACAAGGCAATGAGCGGATGTCCAGCTCTCGGCTCTCTTTCGCGAGCCATCACCTCGCAGGCGCCTGTTGGCGGCTGGGGATACCTACCAATCTCGACCGCGGTATCGCCATGGAATTCGATGGCGGACTCGACCGCGTTCGCGCTCGGCGTCGGTGCCCTTCGGGGAATCGCATGGTCCCGCGTGACGTACCACGAAAGGCCACCCGCGCAGCATCTTGGTAGCCACTACAAGGCGGTCGACTCGGCATTCCAACCGAAGATCCAGGCCCCTGCGAATGCGTGCACCAACTGCGAGTACCCGTGGGAGACCTTCACGTACCGGAACGGAGCGAGCGATCCTCCGATTATGGAGTTCGGGACGAACCCGCTGGTGACGGGCAAGCTTCCACTGTTTCAAACGGCCGCGGGTGTAACCGAGTCGAGTCGTCGCTTCACGACGGCTGCGATCACCGCGCTCAACCTAGCGAACACAGAAGCCGTCGGTTCGCGCGAAAACACGACGGGTAGCATTCGCGGGCTCGTTGGAGCGACCGGCGTGTTGTTCACCGCGGGTACCGCGTTTCTCAAGGGTGCATTCTCCGTGGCATCCAACGGTCAAATCGACTACGCGGCGGCGACTGGGCTCGCGAGCGAGACGGCGGCCACTGCGGCCCGTGCTTTCGTTGCGACGGAAGGCAGCAAGGGTACCGTCTACAGCATTCGGTCTGGGCTCCTCGTCAAGCAAGACGTGGCATCCGCGCTGTTGCAATCGCCGACGGGAACGGTAACGACGCTCACCAAGAGATTACCAACCGAGCCCAAGGCAATGGCCTGGGACGCTGTCACACGGTCGGTCTACTTACTCGACGTAGTCAACTCGGGCATCTACAACAAGCGGATGCGCCTGCTGCGTATCGCCGAATCTGGGGTATCCGACGAGCTTTGGGCCAGTCCGGCCACCGCGCCGACTGCCATGCCGGTGCGATACTACTTGCAGACCACCGCCCAGGGGGAGCTACTGGTCTCGGTATCTTTACCCAGCGGCACATCGACACCGAGCGAGTGGGCGCTGCTCGACGCGAGCGGCGTCGCGCAGTTCGCGGGGCGGTGGACCGCACGCCTGGAGTCGAGCCCGCTGCTGCACGACGTCGCACTGCTCGCACCCATCGGCCGCGCGAACCCCACGTCGGCGACCGGTCCCCTCACCTTCATTCGACTGGAGCGGAACCTCATGAAGCCCGGCGTCTGTGATACGAGCTGGCTCAAGAACTTCGTCCCGTCCACTCCTTGCGGCGCGGCGTGGGATGGCACGACGCCGACAGACGCCCAGCCGCTCGCGCGATGCAGTCGCCCGTAGTGCGCGCCTCGCTCCTCGCGGCACCGCTGCTGGTCATGGCCGGCGGCGTTGCCTGCGCGCAGTGCACGGGCGACGCGAGCCAGGTTGCCGCGGCAGACGCCGGCGCGGACGCTGGCTCCGTCGACGCGCGCATCGATGCGCAACGAACGGACACGAACGGTGTTTTCGAACCCCCGGACGCAGGTGCAGGCTGGCGTTGGTACTCCGCGGTTGGCCCCAGCTGCACGGGCTACGCGGTTCCGGAGGTGCCGGAGGCGGTGATGCCACCACTCCTGTGGACGTCCTGCGCGTTCAGCCCATACGTGCAGCCTTCTTCGAAGTGCGAGGAATGGGACCGTTCCCGATGGCGGCTTTCGACAGGCTACTATCTCACCTCTTTGGAGGTTTCCGGCGACGGTGAGACCTTTCGACTGCCGATCATCCATCAATCCGATAAGGAGCTCTACGAGGCATCGCTCTACGTGTATAGCCGCAGCTCGCTCAAACCGCTCGCCGGCTTCCGATTTCAGCGCTACGGCGGCGCTGCGGGCGGACAGCACGACGCATGCCTCCTTGATCCCATAGTTCGCGGTATGGGTGCGCCTTTCGTATTCACCTACAATCCAGGGTTCGCCACCATCTCCGGCAGTCTTGCCGAGATCATGGCGAGCCCGACGCGGCGCTCGTTCAGCCCCGACTACACCCCGCATCCGGACCTCGCGAGCGACATCAGCGCTTCGGACTCTACGTTGGCGGTGAACACTTATGGCGGTGTGGTCCGGGTTCGTCGCAGCGACATGACGTGGGTGCGGGCGACCAACAGCTTGTCTCTCTCCGTCCCGCTGGTGGTCGACGACGACGTTATCGTGCGCGATCAGACCCTGG
The DNA here is from genome assembly GCA_038210445.1 of Polyangiales bacterium. GTDB lineage: Bacteria > Myxococcota_A > Polyangia > Polyangiales > Polyangiaceae > JABFRG01. The sequence continues at coordinate 19,524 of JBBQWQ010000085.1, read as the reverse complement.
GCTGGTATCGCATGTCCAGGGTCGAGCCGAATGGCGACACGGTCGTGGTCCGCCAGCAGATGGACCGCAACATCGTCGGCGCCGTTCAAAGCGGCGCGTACCTCTACTGGATGGAGGAGTTCGGAGCGGCAAGCGCGACGACATCGCAGCCGAAGCTCGAGGTTTGGAGAACGCTCTACACCCGCGATGTTGCAGCGTTCAACGCCGGTGCGGAGCGGCTGGGCAGCCTCGACGGTGACTTCGGCTTCGGCGCATCGCTGGTCTACGACGGCGTATTTGCGACCGGCAACTCTACGCAGGCGGTCGTGCTGCGGCTCTCGGACCGGAAGGTCAAGACGTTCAACACGGGTACGAACATCCAGGCGAACCCGTTCCACGTGGACCAAACGTCGCTCTGGGTGCGGATCGTAGGGCCCAACCTTGGGGACGCACACTACGGGCGGGTCGCGATCGACTGGTAGAACCCCACAACCACACGGGAAATGCCCGGCGCCGGGCGGAATACTTGTGCGTCCTCGTGAGATGGGTATTAACGGGGTCGTGACGACCCGAAGTACCCTCACGCGTCGCTCCCTCTACTTCCTGGCCCTCGCCTCCTTCGCCTGTGGCAAGGGAGGCGGCGCAGACGCCGGCGCAGACGGTGCGGCCTCTTCGGCGGCGAGCCTCAGCAGCGTGGCCATCCCGGTGCCCGCCATGGGTCCCGACACCCGGACGCTGCCCAAGGGTCCGGCGCTGGCCGCCATCGCGCTCGACGTGGCCATCTACGAGAAGCCCTCGAAGACGGCGAAGAAGCTCGGTGTGCTCCGGCTCGGCGCGGTGGTGGGCCGCGACGACGGCCAGGCCGGCACCGAGGGTTGCCCCGGCGGCTGGTACAAGATCGCGCCCCGCGGCTACGTGTGCACCGCGGCCGACGAGGCCACCACCGACGTGAATCATCCGCTGGCGCGCGCCGCCGCGGTGCGCCCCGATACCACCAAGCCCCTCCCCTACGCCTACGGCTTCGTGCGTGCGGTGGCGCCGCAGTACCTGCGGGTGCCGAGCCGCGAAGATCAGCTCAAGAGCGAGTTCAAGCTGGAAGACCACTTGAACAAGTTCAAAGAGCACGGCAGCGAGTGGCAGAAGGTCAGCCTTGGCGCCAACGACGTCGAGCTTCCGGGCAAGCCGGCGCCGGCGAAGAAATCGACGGAGCTCGCGCTCGGCCAGCTGTTCGGCGCCCAGGGCGACTTCGATCCCATCCCCTTCTGGCTGCAAAGCGGCCGCGCTGTTCCCAACGTTTCGTCCTTCAAGGTGCCGCCCGCCTCGGTGTTCGCCAACCGCGTGCGGCGCCACACCGGGCTCGCGTTCTTGGGCGCGTTCAAGGCTTCGGAAGAGGCATTTGGCCGGCCCTTCGCCATCACCACCGACCTTCGCCTCATTCCCACCACCAAAGTGAAGCCCGACACCGGATCGCCCTGGCACGGCGTCGAGGTCGACGAAAAGCTCCCGGTGCCTTTCGCCTTCGTGCGGAAGAAGTGCGAAAAAGACAAAGACGCCTGCCCGGCTACCTATCGCATCGAGGGTGACGAGGCCCACAAGGTGAAATCGCTCGGCTACCGCAGCACGGTGAAGCTCACCGGCAAGGGCAAGAGCGTGGGCAAAACCCGCTACCGAGAGATCGAGGGCGGCCTGTGGGTGAAGGCTTCCGACACCGGCGCGGTGTTCGAGCCGAGCGAGTGGCCCAAGGCCGCGACCGCCGGCGAGAAGTGGATCGACGTCTCCATCGACAACCAGACGCTCACCCTGTGGGAGGGCAAGAAGGCGGTCTACGCCACGCTGGTCTCTACCGGCCAGGACGGCGTCGGCGATCCCAAGACCACCAAGTCGACCATCCAGGGCACCTTCCGCATCAAGAACAAGTTCGTCACCGCCACCATGGACTCCAACGAGAAGGGCGGCGGCACCGAGCCGAGCGGACCCGAGAAGGACAAGGGCGGCGACAAGGCCGAGAAGAAGGGCAAGGGCGAGGAAGGCAAGACCATCCGCCGCGGTCAGGGCTCCTTCGAGCTCCGCGACGTGCCCTACGTGCAGTACTTCGAAGGCGCCTTCGCGCTTCACGTGGCCTATTGGCACGACGTGTTCGGCACCGCCCGCAGCCACGGCTGCGTGAACCTGGCGCCCATCGACGGCCAGCGCATCTTCTCCTGGACCGATCCGCCCATGCCCGACAGCTGGCACGGGCTCTATGTGGGCGATCCCAACCAGGGCACCACCGTCGTCGTTCACCCCTGAGCGACGTCGAGCGCCCACATCGGCGCCGCCGAGTCGTCGCATCCCGGTAAAGTCGCCCGCGTAGCGTCCGTTCCCGGTAGCGTGAGGAACGTCCTTCGCGTCGCACTCTTGACCCGTGATCCGGCTGGGTTCACGCTGTTTCACCGGAACGATCCGGAGACGCTCTCGCTCGCGGCGGCAGTGGCCGACGCGCTGGTCTACGTCGACGCCGAAGGCGACATCTGCCCCGCGCTGGCGGTGAGCTGGCGCAGGGTCTCGCCTTTGGAGCACGACTTCGACCTTCGGGCCGGCGTGCGGTTTCACGATGGCGAGCGGTTCGACGCCGACGTGGTGGTGCAGTCCTTCGAGGCGCACCGGACCCCCGCGCCCTCGGCAGCCCTGACCTTTGCGCTCTCGACGATACGCTCGGTGCGCCGCCTCTCCCCGTACTGCGTGCGCATCGAGACGTACGCCCCGGATCCGCACCTCTTGCGGCGCCTCGTGCTCCTGCACATGTACTCGAAGGGTGCACTCACCAAGCGCGGTCGCGACGGCCTCGACGCCCATCCGGTGGGCACTGGAGCCTACCGATTCGTGCACCACACGCCCGGCGTCGAGGTGGTTTTGGAGCGAAATGCCGACCACTGGGCGAAGCGCGCGACGGTCGACCGCATCGTGCTCCCGATCGCGCCGCGGGCCCGTTGGGCGAGCCAGCTGGGGACCGCGGAGCTCGACGTCGCCTTCGGTCTCGATGCCCCCGCGTGCGCCCGCGCCCAGCGGCTCCACGGCGTACGCGGCCTCTCGCGCTCGGCCGCCCTTGCGCACTGGTTCCTGCTCACCCCGCAAGGACCCCTCGCCGACCTTCGGGTGCGGCGTGCGCTCAACCACGCGGTGGACCGGCAGCTCCTGGTCGACGTCCTGGAGCTCGGTCTGGGCGCACCGCAGCATGGTCCCTACGCTTGCCCGCCCGAGGGAGAGGCAGATGCCGATCCCTACCCGTACGATCCCGAACGGGCGCGTCGACTGCTGACCGACGCCGGGTTCGCCGCCGGCCTCACGCTGCGCGGCACCGTCGACGCGCGAAGTGCGACGGTCTTCTCTGGCGTGCAAGCCATGCTGCGGCGGGTGGGCGTCGAGCTCCATGCTGATGGCGCGCCGCTGGAGACGCCGGACTTCGCGGTCACCCGCAGCGAGTCTCCGCTGCTATGCGACGCTCTTCTCCAGCAACACTTCTTCGGCGCCGGAAGCGGCGATGCGCGGTTCGAGGCTGGGGTGCGAGAACGAGCGCTGATGCTGTTCACGCTGCACACCCACGTGCACGCCGCTTTTCGCGAGGGGGCGAACGTGCTGCTCCCGCGAAGTGGGCACTTCGACGGAGCGACGTTCTGGAATCTGAGCGTGGCAGGCCCTTCGCGCAGAGCTCGCGCGAGCGACCCTGGCGTAGCGCAAGACCCGGCGGAAGAAGCGCAGGGTCGATGTCCCCTCCCCCAAGCCCCTGCCGCAAGCGGGAGAGGAGCCGAAAGTACTGGCTGCGATCCGAGCGCCGAGCTGACGCGCGCCCTCGATGCCCGTGAGACGCCGGAGCGCGCGGCGCAGGGGCCACGCACCGGAAGCCCGGCGCCGGTGGAGCAGGAGTGGCCTCTCCTGGCACTCGTACCCTTCGGGCTCATGGTCGTGAGCGCTGAAGGTCGCGTCACCGCGCAGTATTCGGCCGCCACCCCGGCGATCTTCGCGCAGTTTGCCCTGCCCACCCTCGAGGGGGCGGAGCTCGCGGTCTTGCTGGGCCTCGATCCCGAGGGCACGCGCGCGTTCCGCGCTGCGTTCAGGGAGCTGGTGAACGACGCCGCGCCGAGCTCCGCAGCGACCCGTCTACCTTCCCGCGTAAAGCTCGGGTGCCACACCTATCAGCTCGGCGCCGCGGTGCTGCAGGGCAGCGCCTCGGGCGCGCTCGCCCCAGCGCGGGTGGTCGTGACCTTGCACGACATCACGGCGCAGCGGGAGGCAGAGCGCCGCGCGGAGCGCCACGAAGCCACCGCCAATATCCTCCGCTTCCGCGACGCCTTCGCCACCTTCGCGCGCGCGCTCGATGGCGACCTCGATCGCGCCGTGCGCCACGGCACTTTCGCCGAGAGCCCGCGGGCTGTCCGCGCCACACTGCACACCGCCAAGGGCGTGTTCGCCCAGTTCGGTCTCCTGGAAATGGTGGAGCGCATTCACGACATCGAGAGCCAGCCGGCCATTGCCCAAGAAGCTCTGCGCGGGCTGAGGGCCGCGTTTCGTGCGCTGGTGATGGAGCGACGCGCCTTCTGGGGCGTCGACCTCGGCAACCCGGAAGCACGCTACACGGTCGCCGAATCGGCGCTGCGCGAGCTCGAGATCCGCGCGGCCCGCACCGCCGATGTGCAGTCGCTGCGCGCGGTGCTCCGCGCCGGCCTCGCGGCGCTCCGCGACAAGACCGCGAGTGAGCTGCTCGGGCCCATCGCCGAGCTGGCCTCGGAGCTTGCCGAGCGCCGCGGCAAACACTTGCGGGTGTTCGTGGAAGGCGGCGACGTGCCGATTCCCACCCGCTTCGTGGGCGTCCTCGGCAACCTGGTTCATCTCGTGCGCAACGCCGTCGACCACGGTCTCGAGCCCGAGGGCGAACGCGGCGACAAAGACCCGGTGGGGACCATCGTGCTGGCGGTTGCGCGAGGCCTCGGCGGCCTTCGCATCACCGTCTCCGACGACGGCCGCGGGATCGACGTCGCTCGGCTGGGCGCAGCCGCGGTGCGGCTTGGCCTCACCTCCCCCGAAGCGTTCGAGCACATGCGCGCCTCGGCCAAGCTCGACTTGCTCTTCACCCTCGGACTCAGCACGGCCGAAACGCTCACCGACACGTCTGGACGCGGCGTCGGTACCGCCGCGGTGCGCGACGCGGTGGCGGCGGCCGGCGGCCATATCGAGGTGCAGAATCACCCAGGGTCCGGCGCGACCTTCACCATCGTGCTCCCCATCGAAGGAGCGCACCCGCGGACCATCGACGCTGGCGGAGACCGCCCTTGGCGCATGAGCGACCGGCCGGAGCGCCCGAGCACACGGGCCGCCGCGCGGGTCTCGGGGCGGCCCCCCGGCCTACCCTCGTCGCCCCCCTCCGTGTATCCCTGAACCACGTCACCCAAGCGCAACCACCCGCAGCGCAAGGTAGACCACCGTGACCACCGCCAGGAGCACCGCGCGCACCCGAAGCCCTTCGCGATAAGCGAAGTAAACCGCGAACGGCGGAAGCACCGCGAAGAGCGCGCGCCATCGAGGCGTGCGCTTGGCGAGCCCGAACACGCAGGCCGCGGTGAGCACCACAAGGAGCGCGAACGAGACGATCACGGCGCCCAGCACGATGCGATCTCTCATGGTCCGGCGTCCTCTCGCTGGCGCTCGGTGGGCGCCCGTACGTCGCGACCCGTAGGCTCTTCCTCGCCATCGACGTTGAGCACCGCGCCCCGCGCTCCCTTCGCTTCGACCACCACCGCGGGCGTGGGCAGATTGCTCTTGCCGTCGGCGCTCCGCCATACGCCCTTGGCCATGTAGAGACGGCCGTCGATGCCCCGTATCGTGAGCCAGGGAGCGAACTGCGCGCCGGCCGGCGGCACCGACCAGTAGCCGCGAGACCAGCTCCAGCGCTTGCCGGTCCACCCCCACTCGCCATCGACCCAGACCGCGCCGGTGACCGTGGTCTCGGGGACCACCTCGACCCGTGCCGGGGGCGGCGGATACGGGATCTCCAGAAGGTCGACCGGGACATCGACCGCACCGCCATCGACCATCACGCGGGTGATGGCATGAGACGTGTAAGGTGGTCGCCGCACCGCGCTGCCGGCGCATGCAAAGAGCGCAACTCCCACGAATACCCGACTGCCTTGCTTCCGCACAAATTCACCCCATCCGTAGCGTTTCGCCACAAACTGAGCCTGCAGTGACGGGTCGTGACGCATCGAAAGCACCCTTTCCTACGTGGAGCTGCTCGCTCGTGCAAGCGCTGGTCCTCGCGCTGGGCCTGCTGCTGCTGACGCTTTCTACCGGCTGCCACACAATTTCCGAGCAGCGGGCCGCCATCTACGGTGTCGACGTAAAGGTCGTCGACGGTAGCGACAAGGTGGATAGCAGCGAGATCGAAGAGAAGATCGCCACCGCGCCGAGCCCCAAGTTCCTCGCGCTGTTCCGCGGCGTCGTCTACGACTACACGTACTTCGATCGCGGCACGCTGCAGCGCGATCTCGCGCGGGTCGAAGCCTACTGCCGAGCCCGCGGCTACTACGAGGCCCACGCGCGCGCCGGGCGCGTGCACTACCCCACGCGCAACCACGTGAAGGTGGAGCTGCTGGTGGAGGCCGGCGAGCCGGTGAAGGTCACGAGGCCGGTGATTCACGGCGTCCACGACCTCGACCCCAAGGTGCTGCGGGCGCTCAAGCGAGCGGTGGGCAAGCAATTGGTCCCCGGCCAGCCGTTCGACGAGGATCACTTCAACGACGCGAAGACCGATCTGGTGCGAGCCCTCACCGATCGCGGCCACGCGTTCGCCAAATCCGAGAGCGAAGCGGCGGTAGATCTGGTGGCACACACCGCCACCATTCGCTTCGACGTGGTCGCCGGCCCATCCATGCGCTTCGGAGAGTTCGACATTCAGGGCCTCGCGGGCCTGTCGCCCGGACCCTTGCGCGCGGTCATGGGAACGAAGAAGGGCGACACGTACTCCACGCAGGCGCTCGACGACGCGCGCCAGGCGATCCTCGACCTCGGCGTATTCGCCTCGGTGGAGGTGACACCAGACCTCGAGAGCGAACCGCGCGCCGACGGCCTGGTGCCGGTGAAGATCACGGTGGAGCCCTCTCGCCTCCACACCGTTCGCGCAGGCTTCGGCATCGAGTTCGACTCGCTACGCACCGACATCCACGGCCTGCTCGGCTGGGAGCACCGCAACTTCCTCGGTCACCTGCGCGTGTTCTCGGTGGAGACGCGCCCCGGGGTGGTGCTCTACCCCCTGCGCGTCAACAACCTGGTGGCGCCGGAGAAACCGCTCTTCGAGAATCGCTTCAAGGTCGAGCTGCGAGAGCGAGGCCTCTTCAACACCCGCGCCACCGGCTTCATTCGACCCCAGCTCGACATCTACCCGGTGCTCATCAACCCCAATCCGGTGGCCGATGCCCCGGTGCTAGGCTACGGCGAGCTGCGCGGAGCAGTGGGCGCCGACAACGTCTACTGGCGTCTCTATGCGGCGCTCTCGCAGAACGTCCAGGTCGCGTATCCCTTCTCGTACAAGGGCGCGCTCGACCCGACGCTCACCACCATCGTCATCTCGTATCCGGAGCTCTTGCTGCAGCTCGATCTTCGCGACGACCGCCTGCACCCCCGCAAAGGCGTGTTCCTCGCTTCGGGCTTCCAGGTCGCCGGAGGTCCGTTTTTGGGCGACGCTCGCGACGTGAAAGTGCAGCCCGAGGTGCGCGGCTACCTTCCGCTCGGAAAGAAGGTCGTGCTCGCCGGGCGTTTCGCCGCGGGCTTTCTCTTTCCACTCAACTACGGCGAGGCGGTCTCCGGCAACACTGCGGCGCTCTCCGCGCTCGATCGCACGCGCGACTACCAGATCACGTTCTTTCGTGGGCTCTTCTCCGGCGGCCCCAACTCGAACCGCGGCTACCCGTCGCGCGGCATTAGCCCCTACGGAAACGTGGGCTTTCTCACCCCCGAGGCAGAGCGGCTGCGCCAAGATTCGAACTGCACCGAAGACTGCCGCGTGCCCACCGGAGGCTTCTCGCAATGGGAGGCTTCGGCAGAGCTCCGCGCGGTGATCAGCGGCCCCATCTCGGGAGCGGTCTTTTGCGACGCCGCCGACGTGGCGCCGCAAGTCGCCACCTTGCGCTTCGGCCACCTCCATCTCTCGTGCGGCCTCGGCGCGCGCTACGACACGCCCGTGGGTCCGGTGCGCGTCGACATCGGCTACCGCATCCCGGGCGCGCAGGTGTTGGGCGGGCTGACCTCCGACGAGAAGGAACCGACCACGTTGCTCGGCTTGCCCATCGCCATCGCTGTTGGCATCGGGGAGGCCTTCTGATGAAGCGGCTGTTGGCGATGGTAGCCTTCCTCGGCAAGACCCTGGCGCTGGTCGGGGTCTTCGCGGCTTCGGTGGTGGTGGCGGCCCTCTTGCACCTGCAAACCGGGCTCGGCCTGCGGGTCGCCAAGAACGAAACCAACGCGGCGCTCACCTCGCTCTTTCGCGGCACCATTCACATCGATCGCATCGGTTCGGTGGGCCTCACCGGAGCCAGCGGCATCGACGCGCACGTGGTCGATGAAGACGGCGTCGAAGTGATCTCGGCCCGCGGCGCCGGCGCCCGCGTCGACGTGCTGGCGCTGGGCTACGGCGCCATTGCCGGAGGCGGCCCGCTGGTGATCCGCGTCGAAGACGTGAAGGTGGAGAGCGCCCGCGTGTCGCTCGACCGCAACGCGAAGGGCGACCTTCGCATCGCCGGAACCTTCCTGCCCCGGAAGCCCACGCCGCCGTCGACGGAGCCGAGCCGACCGGTCGAGGTGCACCTGACGAGCATTCGTCTCGACCGCGCCAAGGTGGTGGGCGAGCCGGCCGCCAACCTGCCGGTAGACGCCGAATTGCGCGACCTGCGCGCACGGGTCGACGTGGAGACGCCCGGCGTGGTCGTGACCTTGGAGGACGGCCGCGTCGACGTCACTTCGCCCGACTTCTTTCCTCCGCCACCGCCAAGCCAAAAAGCCGGCGCCACGCCCACGGTCCGGGCACCAGTGCATCCTGCACATATTTCGGTACGAGGCGCGCTCGCCGCCCCCAGCGCTGGGTATGGTCCTCTCGCCGGACGCCTCGACCTGGCCGGCGAGGTGTTCGGCGTGGCGCTGCGTGCCCGCACCGCGCTCCGCGGCGACACAATCGACGCCGCGGTGCTGATTCCGCAGCAGCCCGGAGAACGCATCGGAGCGCTCACCGGAGCGCCGCTGGTGGGGCCGCTATCGCTCCGCGTGCGCGCGTTCGGCCCCCTCGCAGGAGCGGCCTTCCTCGCCGACGCTACGCTGGACGCCGGCACCGTTCGAGCCGGAGGCACCTTTGCCGCACTGGGAACGCCCGGGGTGCGCGCCGAGGCCGCGGCGCAGCGCGTCGACGTAACCAGCGTGGGCGGACCCGCGTCGAACCTCGACGCGCGCACCCAGGTGGCGCTGCAAATTCCCAGCGGCAAGGGCCCAACCGGCACGGCGCGTCTCTTGGCGGGCCCCGGTACGGTGGCCGGGCAACCGACGCCAGCGACCACGGCCACAGTGCACTTCGACGACGGCGATCTGGTGGCCGACGCGGTGGCCGAGGAGCCGGGCGCCCCCACCACGGTGCACGCCGAGATGAAGCGCGACGGCCCGCTGTTCTTCACCACAGATACCCAGGCCAACCTGGGCGCCTTCCGCCGGGTGGCCATCCCGCTCGGCGGCGGCATTCACGCGCGCACCGAGGGGCGCCTCGACCTCGCCCGGAGCGAGCTCATCGCGGAGGTGCGCGCCGGCGCGGGCGCCATCACGGGGCCTGGCGGTTTGCGCGTCGCAGGCGCCACCGTCGAGGCCCACGTGAGCGGACCGCTCTCGTCGCTCGCCATCGGCGCCAACGTGCACGTGGAAGACGTTCACATCGGGCCGATAGAGGTCGAGCACGCGCGGGCGGAGTCGAGCATCTCGGTGGGCCCGGTCATTGCGTTTCGCGACACCGACGTACACCTGGTGAGCCACGGCGAGCACCTGCGCCTGGTAGCCCCGGAAGTGCGCATCCAGGGCGCCCACATTCAGGTGGTCGACGCCGAAGTGCGCGGCGTCGGCGCGCCCATCGAGATCTCGGCCGACTTCGCCAACGGAAGCGGCGAGGCCGCGGTGCGCGCTCCCGACATCGACATCGACCGCGTGGGCCGCTTGATCTCCCTGTCGAACCTGGGCGGCCACGCCACGCTCATGGGGAGCGCGCGCCTGCAGGGCAACGAGGTGGAGGGCGACGTCGTGGCCTCGCTCGATCACGGCGCGTATGGCACGGTCCACGGGGCCCGCGGGTTCATCCGCGCGTCGCTCGAGCAGCGAAACCTGGCCATCACCGGCAACGGTGACGTGGGCGACTTCGGCAGCTTCGAGATCAACGCCCCGCGCATTCACTTGCCCGGTCCGGCGCTGGCGCCGCAGTCGATTTCCGGCATCTACGGCCGCGGGCGCTTTCGCGCTGGTGCCGACTTGCAGAAGCTCGGCCGCCTGGTGCCGCAGCTCGCGGACTACGCCGCCGCCGGAAAGCTGCGGGTCGAGGGGCGCGCCGGGCGCGACAGCGCCGAGGTGCCGCCAGAGATGAAGCTCAGCGCTTCGACCCAAGGCCTGTCGTTGACCATCGCCCCCGAGCCCGGCAGCGGCAATCTGCCGACCATGATCGCGGGGCTCGACGCCGCGGTGAACCTTCAGGTAGACGCCACCTCGGGCTTCGCCGCGGTGGCTTCGCATGTGTTCGACAAGCACGGCGTGGTGGCCGCCATCGACGTAAAGTCGAACCTGCCGTACGCCGCGCTGTTCGAGCAGGTGCAGGCCGACCTTCCGCGCTTCCTCGACACGTTGAGCCGGACTCCGTTTCGCGCGACCCTGGTAGTGCCTGATCGCAAGCTCGCGCAGCTGCCGGCGTTCCTCCACGTAGAGGGCGTGCAGGGCCGGGCCGATGTGGTGCTCAACGTCGAGGGCACGGCGCGGGCGCCGCGCGTCGACATGGAAGCCACGCTGAAGAAGTTTCGCGCCGGCGGGCTCGGCCCCAAGCTCGCCACCGACGTCGCCGCGGAGCTCCGGTACGACGGCGCGCTGGCAGAGCTCACCGTGACCGGCTCCACGGCCGGCGGCGGCCGCGCCGACGTCGAGGCCAAGCTACGGGCACGGGTGAAAGACCTCTTCGAGGGCAAGACTTTCGACAGCGCCGACTGGACCGCCGAAGCCAAAGTGGTGCTCGCTGCATTTCCGCTCCAGGTCATTCCAGCGCTGCAGGCGCAGCGCGTGCGCGGCGAAGCGAACGGCCATGTGGAGCTGCTCGACCTTCACAAGAACGCGCGCGTAGAGGCGGCGTTCACCACCAAAGACCTCAAGGTGGCCCGGGCTTCGTTTCCCAAATTCACCGTCACTGCCAGCGCCAAGGGCGACGCCGCCGAAGCCAAGGTCCACGTGGAGCAGACCGACGGGCACGCCGATCTCGTGGCCAAGGCCGGCATCGACTGGGGCGCCAAGTGGCTACCTGCGCTCCGTAGCGATCGACCGGTCGACGCGACCCTGGTGGCCAAGAGCTTCCGCGCGGCTGCGCTATCGCCTTTCGTAGGCTCGCAGCTCACGGATCTCGACGGACGCATCGACGCCGACGCCAAGGTCACCGCCGGCGCCGACGGCAAGAACGTCAAGATGGGCGGCTACGTAGCCTTCTCCGAGGGCTCGTTCGCGATCCCCGCCATGGGTCAAGAGTATCGCGCCGCGAGCGCACGGGTGACGCTGGAAAACGGCGGCACGCTGCGCCTGAGCGACGCCCGCGTCACCGACCCCAGTGGAACGTTCTACGCCAGCGGCGCTGCCCACCTGCGCGATCTCGAGTTTCTCGGCGCTGAGGCCACGGTCTCGGCGCGCAAGACCGCCCCCGGCGATCTCACCATCCAGGGGCAGTCGATGGGCGACGTGTGGGGCGAGTGGCGGGCCAAGGTGGTGCGCAACCCAGGCACCGGCGAGATCGCCATTGCCATCGACACGCCGTCTACCCACGCCACGCTTTCCGAGAGCAGCGGGCGATCGCTGCAAGCGCTCGAAGCGCCCGCCAACATTCGCGTGGGCATGTACGAAGACGGCGAGTTTCGCATGCTGGCGCGCACCGCCACCGACTTGCGGGTGGCCGCGCCGGCAGCGACCACCACGAGCACACTGAGGATCAAGGTTCACTTCGGCGACGACGTGGAGCTCCGACGCGGGCCCATCTTCCAGGTGCGCTTCAAGGGCGATCTCACCATCGTGGTGGCGCAGAAGGTGTCCATCGAAGGGCAGCTCGTGATCACCGGCGGCCGCGTCGACCTCCAGGGCAAGAAGTTCGACTTCGAGCGGGGCACGGTGACCTTCGGTGGCGAGGAGTTCACCAATCCGATCATCGTGGCCACCGCGGGCTGGACCGCCGGCGACAAGACCCGCGTGTACGCCGACTTCGTGGGGCCCGTGAAGACCGGAAAGGTCACGCTGCGCTCGGAGCCGGCGTTGTCGCAGAACCAGATCTTCTCGCTCATCCTCTTCGGCACCCCCGACGGCATGAACGGCCCCAGCCCCGGTCAGAAACCGAATGCTGCCACCCAGGCCGCCACCACCGTGGGCGGCGGCGCCATCGCGCAAGGGCTCGACAAGGCCGCCTTCGACGTCACCGGCATCGAGACCCAGACGCGCATCGACACCACCAACGCCAACAACCCCCGGCCGGAGCTGGAGGTCATGATAGCCCGCGATATCTCCCTGCAGTTCGCCCACGTGCTCGGCACGCCGCCCCTCAGCGAGCCCGACCTGAACCTGGGGACCGTCCGCTGGCGCTTCGCACCGAACTGGACGCTCTCCGGCACCTTCGGTGATCGCGGCAAAGCCTCGGTCGACGCGGTTTGGAACCATCTCTACTGAGCGTGGGGCGAGCCGGATTGAGCGGGGCAAATTGTCTCGTCGGCAAGCGAGCGAGCACACGATTTCCGCAGAACTCCGTGGCCCACAGCTCGGCGCGACCTTTGCTCCATGGGGCCCCATGAAGCTCTTTCCTACGCTCGCTGTCGCGGCGCTCGCCACCAGCACCCTTGCCTTGCTCCCGCGCACCGCCCACGCGGGCCCTAAGCTCGGCATCGACGTCGACTTCTCGGTGCCTGTGTCTATGAACGGCGTGAAAACCGGCTTTGGCGGCGCCTTGCGCGGCGGCTACGACGTGAACCTGGCGATCATCCACATCATGCCCGAGGTGGGGCTCGGCCTGAACAAGCTCACCGGCGACTACGGGCCGCTCGTATTCCGAGGCTTCGCCGGCGGCCGCATCGGCATCGGCGCCCTCGTCCGCTTCGACGTCTTCGCCCACATCGGCTACGCCCATGTAGGATACAACAGTCGACCGGTGGGCGGCCTTGACGACGGCTACGGCACGCCGGTCTTCGACGCCGGCGTGGCCCTCGACGTCACGGCCCTCCCGGTGCTCGACGTCGGCCTCCACGCCTCGTACAACTCCGCCTTCAACAGCTCCGGCACCGCCGACACGCCCAAGTGGCTCGGCCTCGGCGCCCACGTCGCCATCGCCTTCTGATAGGCCAAACAGGCTTCGAAGTTGGTCATCCCGAACGGAGCGAGGGACCCCCTCTGCGGTTGCCTTCGCAGCGCCCCCATGAACCTGCAGGTCCCCTCCCCCAGCCCCGCCCGCTTTGCGCGCTTTGCGAGAGGGGAGGCGAGACGCAGGTCCGCGCCCGCAAGGCGCTTGTCCAAACGGCGCTCTTAGCGCGACCGCGAACGGAGACGCCGGCGCGCGACCATGAGGAGGCCGAGCCCCAGCACGCCGCCCAGCGGCCAGAGTGTACGGCTCGCCCCAGGCGTGGCGCATCCGCAGCCATCGTCGCTCGCCGCGGGTGCCGGCGCCACCGGTGCCGCGGGCTCCGCCGCACCGATGGTGAGCAGCGCAGTGGCGGCTCCTACGTTGCCCTGGGTGTCGAGCACCTCCACCCGCACCGCGCGCTGTTGCGGCTCCGGCGCCGGAATAGCCTGCTCGCCGAGGGCGATCCACTCGGTGTCGGGCTTGCCGTCGTAGTCGAAGTCCCAGCGCGCCCGGAGACCGGTCACCGGCTCGTCGTCGGTGGCGGTGACCTTGGCCACGAACGTGCCGGCGGGCGCGGTGGCCGGAGCTGTGAGCGTCACCAGCGGCACCTGACCGGCCGGCGCCGAGAGGCCCGCCGCCTTGGCAAAGTCGAGCTTGCCCGCGCCCCATTGCGTGGCCTCGCCCGCTTTGCGTGCATTGTCCACGATTCGCGCGCGCAGCCGATCGCCCGGCTCCGCCGGGAAGAGCTGCCGAAGCAAGAGCGCGCTCGCCGCCACGTGCGGCCCCGCCCCCGAGGTGCCGCCGAACGGCGTATACTGGCTCGGGTTGCCGGAGATGGGCAGCGCCGTCGACAGGGGGTTGTCGGGCGCCGCGATGTCGATGCCCGTGTCGCCGTCGATGCGCGGCCCCATCGACGAGTAGCCAGCCAGCTCCCCTTTGCTCGCCCACGGATGAAATTGCGGCTCGTCGTGGAGCACGTACGCCGCCACCGAGAGCGTCTTGTCGCTGGTGCTCGGGTGACAGATGGTGCCGGCCGCAGTGTTGCCGGTGAACATGAGCCCACGCGACCACGAGTTGACGTTGTCGGCAGCGAAGAGCTCCACCGGTAGCGCGCCGCCGGCGTCGGGCGTGAGCGTGAGCTTGTAGTCGCCCTCCGGCAGCGGGGTAATTGTGTTCGTGTCGGGTCCGAGCGCGAAGTACACCATCGAAGTGCCGCGGCTCGACTGCATGATGTCGCCGTAGAGCGCCAGCTTGTTGCCAATGAGCTTGGGCGCAAAGGCCTCGGTGGGCACGTCGACCACCACGCCGTTGGGCATCGTGAGCTCCGCTTTGACGTGGCGTCCGGCCACCCGGTGCAAGATGGTGAATTGGATGAAGTATGCACCCTTGAACGAAGGGTCGGTGCGCAGCGGCACCACGTTGGCGCCCGGCTCGAGGCGCATGGTGAGGTGCTTGTTGCCGGCGGCCAGGTTGCCGGCCGGGCTCACGCCCACCACGCCCTTGCCGAGCGACGCATCGAGGAAGGTCTCTTCCTCGGTGGAGCCATCGAGCGGGAACGCGGTGTAGGGCGCGTACTCCGTGAGCAGCACGTTGGCCCCCTGGCGCACCGCAAACTCGAGGCCCTCTATCATGCCGCGCTGGGCGCGCATCTGCACGTCGTCGAAGCCCACGATGTCGGCCCCCGGCGCCAGCCCCAGCCAGCGCGAAACATCGGGTACGCCGCCCACCAGAATGCCCGCCACGCCGGTGCCGTGCGACGCATACTCCAAGGTCGCGGGGTCGGTTGCCTGGTAGTTGATGAGCCCGGCCTTGCCGGCGCCGCCGCGGGTGTACGTGCGATCGGCGAGGACTGCCTTGAACTTGCTGGTGCCGAGCCGGAGCAGCCGCTCGCTGCCCTCGAGCTTGCCGTTCTTGTTGGCGTCGTCGAACACGAACAGCGGCTCGCCGTAGGCCGGCGTCTCCTCGGTAAAGCCCTTGCCGTAGTCGCGGGCGCCGTTGCCGTTCTCGTCCAGGTACAGAAAATCGAGATCTGGGCGAAAGGTGCTGCCGGGGTCGACGATGACACTGTCGTCGTAGCGATCGGTGGCGCCGGTAGCGATGCGCCGCAGCACTTCCTTCTTCTCGATGGTGCCGTTGCCGTCGAGATCGACGCCGTCCACCTCGGGCGTGAGCTGCCCGTCGCCGTTCACGTCGACGAAGGCGAAGGTGCCAGCGTCGGCGCGGAAGAAGGCTGGGTGGAAGATGAAGAACCCGGAGTCCATGTCGCCCACCACAGTGCCTTTGCCGTCGAGCAGCTCGCCGCTCTTGGTGCGGAGCGCGCGGCGGGCCTCGGCGATGCGGGTCTCGAGCGCCGACTCGGCGAGCGGAGGCGGCGAGAGCCGCGGCATGTCGGCGGAGACCCGAAGCACTGCGGGCTCGCGCGCGAGCGCGTCGAGGCCGGCGGCGTCAACCGTGGCCACGTACGCGCCCGACGTGACCTTGGTGCCGTCGAACCCGAACTGCACGCCGCGGCGAGCGAGCCGCTCCCGGAGCGCAGCGTCGTCAGCGCCGCTATCGATGCGGATCACCACCGGCGTCTGTCCGGTGGCCTCGAAGGCCCTGTTGGGGCGAAAGAGCGGGAACGTGCGGCCGGTACGAGCGCGGTACTCGAAGAGCAGGTCGAACAGCGGATCGATGCGCGTGGCGCCCGCGAAGTCCGTCCTCCTGGCCGCGCCGGGCGTCTTCTCCGCAGCCTGTGCCACCGATGCTCCGCGATGTTCGTCGAGCGAAGACCAGGGCGAGAGAACGGCGAGCGAGGCGAGCGCAAAAAGCGAGACGAGCGGCACGCGGCGAATCGAAAGCATGGTCCGCAGCTCTAGCAGGAAGCATTCCCCTCGCGCGCATGCCCGCGCCTCCACGAAAGCCCCTGAAACCTGCACTAGCGCGGCGCGTCAAAGGATCGCCCACCGATCGCCATCTGCATGCGGTGCATTCTCTAACGGCCGCAGCGCTTGCCCGCAGGCGCGAAAGAGAGATACCGTCTCGGTTGGATTTCCTCACTTTGATTTCCTTGCTCAAGGAGAGCGCGATGCAGAAAAAGAACTGGCTTCGATACGGTTTCGCGGCGGTACTCGCCGGCAGCACGGCAACGTCCTTCCTCGTCGCTTGCAGCGGCGATGACGACGTCAAGCCCGTCATCACCACCCCGGACACCGGCACCACCGCCGACACCGGCACCAACCAAGACGGCGGCGGCGGCGGCGACGCGGCTCCGGACGCCGGCCCGGCGCTCCCCAAGTTGATCCTCGTGCACGCGGCCAACGAGGCCGGCCCGGTGCGCCTCTGCCTCGCCCGCAGCGAGACCAACGCCAACCCCGATCCCAAGACGGACACCCTCCCGGTCGTTCCGCCGCTCCCCTACAAGAACGCGACCGGTCTCGGTAGCGACACGAACGTCGTCGCCATCCCGCCTGGCATCGGCTCGGTGCTCCCGCTCGCGACGCTCGACATCACCACGATCAACATCAAGGCCGTCGTCATCAAACCCGGCGCGCTCATCCGCGTAGGCGCCGGTGGCAACGCGAAGACCTGCTCCGAGCTCATGGCCGCCGCGGTCTACGCCGGCGGCGCCAACGACCCGACCAAGCTCAACGAGAACACGGACTTCTTCGTGCTCCCGACGATCCCCAAGGGCACGTTCAAGGCCAACGAGACCTACGTCGGCCTCGTCACCGGTTGCCCCGCGGGCCTCGGTCTCGACACGCTGGGCATCGCGAAGTGCGGGCCGGGCTACTCGGACACCACGAGCAACCTCCGCGTCCTCGGCTACAAGCTCGACAAGAGCACCCCGGGCGGCGCCGGCAACGTAGTGCAGTTCATCCACGGCTCGTCGCACGTCGACGCCTTCCTCCCGACCGGCAACAACTCCGTGAAGCCGTTCATCACGTTGTCCCCCGACGCGGGCGCCGACGGCGGCGACCGTCAGTTCCTCGACAACACCGGCGTGACCTTCGCAACCACGTCTGCGACGAGCACGGTCGTGCCCAACCCGGGCGCGAAGACCACCGCGGCCATCTCGTTCGCCACCTCGCAGTTCGGTGTCACCACCGCAGGTCCGACCATCGCAGGCGGCGTTTCCACCTGGCAGACTCTCGGCGGCGCAGGCGTGACCGACCCGACGTTCTTCAAGGCGGGCCGCGGCTACACCTTCATCGCAGTGGGCGATCCGCAGGGCAACGTCGATCCGGCGACGGGTGACTTCCGCGGCATCCACTTCCTCGCCTTCGACAACGACCCGGTCGTTCCGAAGCTCTGATCATCTAGCTCGCTAGACCACGCACGGCGCTCCCGGGAAACCGCGGAGCGCCGTTCGTCGTTTTGTGTCGAACCGCTTCCCGACAACGTCGCGCTGACACGGGACCCTCTGATACGGAGATGCCCCCGGTCGCGCCAGACGGCGTCCATCGGCAACCTGCGCCGACGTCCAACGCCACGAGCGCGCCACGCCCCCGCTTTCGCGCACGCCCCCACACGTGCCGGTTCGGTGTCACTCCGGTGAAGAGTGGACCAAATGCGCGAAAGACGATTTTGGTTGCCGAGCCGGCGAGTCAACTCGTAGGGACCTTTCGTTGCTTGACGCACGAGGGGTGCGTCAACGCAGAAATGGTGGGAACATGAACTGGCGGAACCTCGGCGGCGCGTGCGTGTCTTTGGCGTTGGGCCTTGCGTGTGGAGCGGGTCAACCGCCAGGGGCAGACGTACAGCTCGGAAGTGCAAACGGGGCCGTAATCGATCCCGGATGCAATACGTTTCAATCAAGAGTACGTACACAGGAGCCCCACTGGGCGATTGTTCTCCCGCGACAGCCTGCGGTACGGACGGCGCAAAGGGTTGGTGGGTAGCGCCCAATCTGATCAGCTTCACAGCGAAGCCGCCGGCGAACGTTGTGTGGAACTCCAACTACCCACCCCGCCAGCGGGCTCGGTCGCGCACCTCGTCTTCACCGATTCCACGCCGCCTCCGGACTTCCTCACCACCGTAGTAGTAAAGAGCGATTGTTCGTATAGTTGGGCGAAGGAGCCGGTGGGGGCGGCATCAACGGGGGCGGCCTGTTGACGCTCAACTTTGCCAAAACCGGGACGCTCGGTGCGCAGCGCGCTATCTTCCGCGTCGATGACGTCCAGCTCACTTCGCACGACGACGGCCCCCTCGGAGATGGCGCCGGCACTGCGGTGACGCCGGGTGCGACTACGCCTCAGGTTGTCCGGGGTCGCCTCGTCTCCGATACGTCGGGGGGCCGGCAGGCCACGCTGTTCGTGCCGCCTGGTACCACGTCCTCGAACCTGGGCGGCACGAGCTGGACCGTGCACCTGACCGAGTACACGGTGGGCTCGAATGGCCCACAAAGAATGCCGGCAACACTGCCCCCGACCAGTCGCTACACCTACGCATTTGCAGCGACGATCGACCAGGCTGCGACGGCAGGCGTGTCTCGTGTCGAGTTCAATCAGCAACTTCCTTTCTACGTTGACAACTTCCTTGCATTCCCCACCGGAGCGGACGCGCCGATGGGCTAATATGACCGCACAATCGGCCAGTGGGTGCCAGAGAACAGCGGACGAGTCATCAAGATCATCCGCATCCGAGCTCCTCTCGGAAGCCCGAAGATCGCTGACATCGACATCGACGGCGCGAACGAGCTCACGAAGGAGGAGACCACCGCGGAGTTGGCGGCGTTCGGCATCTCTCAGGCAGAGCGGGAGTCTCTTGCCCTACTATATGCAGCCAACAAGACCTTGTGGCGTATCCCAGTGACGCACTTGAACGGCGTCATCGCGCTTGCGTTCGACGACGACGGCGGCGTGTACATGCTGACCGGAGGCAAGGAGATCTGGCGTATCGACACCCGCCGAACGTTTGCGGTGGACAGGACCAGTCCGAGTGGAAGCAGGACG
>JBBQWQ010000084.1:0-28528 GCA_038210445.1 Polyangiales bacterium | reverse complement strand
CAACGCCGGCATCCCCGGCACCGAGTACAAGGCTGTCATCGCCAGCTGCTACAGCGCGCTCTACGGCAAGGTACCGGCCAACGGCGCGTGCCACGCCGACATCGAGTGCGCGCCCGGCAACTACTGCCAGGGCGGCTTCGTCTCGAACACCCCGGGCTCGCGGCTCGGTTCGTACGCGCCCAGCGGCGGTACCTGTGCGCCGCTCAAGGCCCTCGGCGACACCTGCGACGTGACCGACATGGCCAGCGGCGACAACTGCTCGACGCGCGGCGCAGCCGAGACCGGCAACTACTGCAGCAACGTCTCGCTCAAGTGCGAACCGCTCCTGGCGGTCGGTAGCTCCTGCTACTCGAACCTCATCTGCGGCAATGGTGCTTGCCAGTACACCGATACCGGCGACGTTCTCTGCAGCACCGCGGTGAAGGACGAGTACGTCTGCGAAGCCTTCTGAGCATCCTCGGTTGAACGCAGCGCGCCGCGGGCCCCGTCAGGGCGCTCGCGGCGCTCTGCTTTCTCCCAACTGTGCCGTTATGGTGCGCAATGCACCGAAATGGGGCAGTTGTAGGTCGACGCTTGTTTCAAATCGGAACGAGAACGGTTGCGCCTTCGGCGGCTTCTTGGTGTCATCGAGGGCGCGTCGGGGGCTCCGTGGCTCTCGGCAGACCGCCGAGAGGACCCCGCAAGCATGCTCTATAGCGACAGCATCAAACCCGTCGAAGGCGGCACCGGCGAGCGCGGCATGGTGCTGGTGGTGGACGACGAGCCCACGAGCCGGGCGCTGCTGACGCGCTGGCTCGAGCACGACGGTTTCGCAGTGGAGAGCTACGAGAACGCCGAAGACTGCCTGGCGGCGTTCTCCCACGTGCTCCCCGATGCGGTGTGCCTCGACCTCGGGCTGCCCGGCATGAACGGCCTCGAGGCGCTCACCGCGCTTCGTGCGCGCGCGCCCCGCCTGCCGGTGGTGATGCTTACGGCCACCCGCGAGCTCGAGACGGTGGTGGCCGCCATGCAGGCGGGCGCCTACGACTACATCACCAAGCCGGTAGACCGCACCAAGCTGTGCACGGTGCTCCGCAACGCCGTCGACAAGCGCCGCATGTCGCTACGCTTGGGGCAGCTGGAGCGCGAGGTGAAGGGCGGGGGATTCAGCGAGATTCACGGGCAATCGCAGCGAATGCACGAGGTCTTCCGGGAGCTCGATCGGGTGGCCGACAGCGACATCACGGTGCTGGTGCACGGCGAGAGCGGCACCGGCAAGGAGCTCATCGCGCGCGCCATTCACGAGCACAGCGGGCGCAAGAGCGGCCCCTTCGTGTCGCTCAACTGCGCGGCCATCCCCGAGTCGCTGCAGGAGTCGGAGTTCTTCGGCCACGAGCGCGGCGCCTTCACGGGCGCCCAGGCCCAGCGCAAGGGCCGCTTCGAGCTGGCCCACGAGGGCACGCTCTTTCTCGACGAGGTGGCGGAGCTGAGCCTTGCGCTCCAGGCCAAGCTGCTGCGCGTGCTCCAAGAGCGCACGTTCACGCGGGTAGGCGGCACGCTCGAGGTGCGCTCCGACTTTCGGCTGGTGGCGGCGACGCACCGCGATCTCACCGGCGAGGTGGAGGCCGGCCGGTTCCGCCAAGACCTTTACTTCCGCATTGCGGTGTTCGAGCTCGAGGTTCCGCCGCTGCGCGAGCGCGGTGACGACGCGCTCCTGCTCGCGCAGCACTTCCTCGACGAGTTCGGCAAAGGTCGGCAGCTGGTGCTCTCGCCGGAGACGGCGCAGATCGTCGCCACCTATCGCTGGCCCGGCAACGTCCGCGAGCTCCAGAACATCATGCAGCGGGCTCTGGTGCTGTGCGAGGGCGACGTGGTGCGTCCGCAGGATCTGCCGGCCAAGCTTCGAGACGAGCTGGAAGCCGCGCCATCGGCGCAGGTGCCGCCATCGCCGCAAGTGCCGCCGCTCCAGCCTCGCGGCGAGGTTGCCACTCCCGCGCCCGCGGGCGCTACCGGCGAAGGCGGGCTCCGCATGGAAGACCTCGAACGCAAGGCGCTCGAAGAGGCGCTCGCGCGGAACAACGGCAACGTCACCGCGGCGGTGAAGCAGCTCGGCATCGGGCGCACCACCATCTACCGGCTCATGAAGAAATACGGCATCCGCAGCTAGAGAGACCGTTCGGGAGCGGTACACGGCGGATCCCGAAGCGGAACGTTCTCCATCCCGAACCGGAACACGCGAGCGCCATTGTCGGCGAAAAGAGGCAAATCGTCAGTGTTTTGACGCTGGCACGCCGCGTGAATGATGGGGCCATGGAGGCTCTATGAAGACCCGCGTTCTGGTGACTGGTGCGGGCGGCCCTGCGGCGCTCGCCTTCATGAAGGCAGCGGCGTCTCGTCGCCTCGATTTCTGCGCGGCCGATGCCGATCCCTACGCTGCGGGCCTCTACCTGGTCCCGGAAGAGCGCCGCGCGCTCCTGCCGGCACCGAGCGAGCCGCACTTCTCGGAGACCCTCCTACGGGTCTGCAAGCGACTCGGCGTCGAGGTTCTGGTGCCCACCGCCGACGCGGAGCTCATTCCGGTGGCCATCGAGCGGGAGCAGTTCGAGTCCGCGGGCATCAAGCTGCTTCTGGCGCCGCTCTCCGCCAGCGTGGCCGCGCAAGACCGCTTCGAGCTCATGCGCACCTGCCGCGACGTGGTGCCGGTCCCGCAAACGCGGCTCTTCGACGCCCGCTTCGAGCCCGCCGACGACGAGTTCCCGATGGTGCTCAAGCCCCGTCGCCTCAATCGCGCCCGCCCCGCGCGACTCATCCGCGATCGCCGAGGCCTCGAGCGCGAGGCCCGCGGCTCCCATCTCGTCGCACAAGAGCTCCTGGGTGGCGCCGAGTACGCGGTAGACGTTCTGGTGGGCAAGGCGGGCCTGGTGGCCGCGGTTCCGCGGGTGCAGCTCCGCACCGAAGACGGCGAGTCGGTCACCTCGGCCACAGTGCAAGACGAAGAGCTGCAAGAGATGGCGAAGCGCGTTGCCATGCGCCTCGGCATGGAGGGGATCGGCACCGTGACCTTCCGCCGCGACGACCAGGGCACCCCCAAGCTCACCGGCTTTGCGCCGCGGGTCTCGAGCGCCATGATGCTGACCGTCCAGAGCGGCGTGAACATGCCGCGTATCTGGCTCAAATCGGTGCTCGACGGAACACCCATGCCCCAGGGTCCGATGCCGTTCTCGCTGGTGGCGATGGTTCGCCTGTTCGAGAACCACACCGTCGACCCCTCGCAGATCGAGCAGATGGAACGCGCGGCGGCCGCCGCTTTGGCCGCCTCCGAAGCCGCCGAGTAGCGCACGTGGGTGCGCGAACGCATGCAAGCGAGCTGGGTTCTCCGGAGCCTGGCTCGCGCGCTTTTGTGGCGTTCCGTTCCGGGACGGCACGTTCGTTCGCCGGTGGAACACTTGCCGAACGGGCGAGTGTTCCACCTCGGACCGGAATTCGCCGGACGAGGCGAAGTGCCACGAAACCCTGGGCTTTTCTCCGCTGATCC
This sequence comes from Polyangiales bacterium, assembly GCA_038210445.1. Classification (GTDB taxonomy): domain Bacteria; phylum Myxococcota_A; class Polyangia; order Polyangiales; family Polyangiaceae; genus JABFRG01. Next base: position 25,014 of record JBBQWQ010000084.1, on the reverse strand, counting down.
GGTTCGGCACGCTCCTCGCATCAAGGTCATTCACCACCGACCGGGAGCCCACCATGAACACCACCACCACCCAGTACGATTCGAAGTCCGACAGCCAGAACGAGATGGTCTACGACTACTGGCAGGGCATCCTCGACTACTGGGACAACGTCCTCGAAGACTGGCACACGACGGACTTCGTCTACCGTCACACCGAGAAGGTGGCCACCGTGGTGCCCAACGACGAGTACGAGATCGACCTCGACGCGTGCCCCAACCACCTCGACCGCCTCCTCGACAAGGTCCTCGAGCACGACTACTACTGCGCGCCGCTCGTCATCGACTACGGCTTCCACTGCATCGAGAGCGACATCTACGGTGCAGACGCCGACCTCCAGGGTCAGACCGACGCGTCCGATCTCGATCAGGTCGCATGAAGACCGAGCCGACCCGCAAGCGCATCGACCTGCCGTGCGTCCTCGTGGTGGAGGATTTGCAAACGGCCCTGGAGCTCGAGACGCGCCTCATGCCGTTCCCGGTGCTGCGCGCCGACGGCCTCATTGCCGCCAGCGAGCACCTGGTGACGCTCGCTCCCTTCGTGACCATCGTCGGTGGCAAGCGCGCCAAGGAGCTCGTTGCGTGTCTGGCGGAGCTGGCCCATGCCATGATGAGCGAGCTGGTCACGGTCGATCAGCTGGGCTGCGGCGAGGTCGCCGCCAATCGCGTGGAAGCGCTACTCATGAAGGCGGGTACGCGCCGCGCCCGCTCGTCTTCGATTCCCCGCAACGCTCAGGCGCGCGCCCCCAGATAGCGCAGCACCGCGTCGACCGGCTCGCGCACGGCGAAGCGATCGTGCCATCGGCGCCCGGCTTCGCCTACCGCCTTCCAGTGCGCCGTGCGATCCACGTAGTCGACCAAGTGTGCCTCGATGTCCTCGTCGCGTCGCACGTTCATGAGCGGGTAGAGCTCGGGAAAGTAGTCGTGGTACAGCGCGTCGTCGCGCACGTGCAGGAGCGGCTTGGCCATGGCCAGCGTCTCGTAGATGGTTCCGCACGAGAGCCAGCTGTTGGCGAACTCGCCGCAGCCGATGTCGGAGAGCGACAGGCCGACCATCACCTCCTTGCGCTGCGTTTGCGGTAGCCAGGTGACGCGATCGCCGATGCCGAGCTCCGCCACCAAACGCTTCGAACGCTCCACCTCGGGGCCGTACTCCAGCATGACCAGCGCGTAGCGCACGTCGGGGCGCTTGCGGGCCGCCGCCGCGAAGCCGGCAATGAGCTTGTCGTTGCGCTTCGACTGCCAGAAGCCGAACTCGGTGCCCCAGATGTGGCGCGCATGGTGAAACACCATCACGTCGCAGGCGGCGCGCACCTTCGCGAGCTCTGCGTACCACTGGCTGCGGCCGTAGAACTGCGGCAGCGCCTCCGGCGAGTAGAGCGGCGTGTACACCATGGGCAAGCTCACAAAGGCGCGCGAGCCGCCGTAGGCCAGCCGCTGGGTGGCCTGGTCGTAGGCAATCGAGCGATCGCCGAGGATGACCTTCGAATTGCGAATGCCGCGCCGCTGGCGGTAGGGCAGCTCGAGGGTCGAGAGCGGCGCCCGCCGGCGGAACCCCTGAAGGTGAAAGGGCAGCTCGAACAGGTCTGAGCCGTAGGGCACGAATACATCGAGCTTTCGCCCGATTTTGTCGAGAAACGCCGGCGCCGAGCCACAGCCCACCAGGGCGTCGAAGTCCTTCACCGCATCGCGAATGCTGGCCTTGGAAACCCTGGCGATGCCCAAGGGATCGCCAAACGGCGCGCGGCGCGTGTACGCCTGGAACGAGAGATCGAAGGTGTCGGCCGAGGGATGAAAGTGCGCGCCCTCGTCGTCGAGCAAGAGCAGCGTGGCATCGAGCCCGCGATCACGCAGGTACCGCGTGAGCGCGAACAAGATGTTGTTCATGTTGCACAGCAGGCCGACGCGCATGCTCAGATCGAAGTCTTCGACGTGTACTTGATGTAAAAGCTCTGCGGCACCAGGTTCAGCTTGGCCATGGCCCAGAAGAACGGTCGCATCTTCTCGAAGGTGGGCTTGTACGTTTCGTAGTCCTTGAACGTCTTCATGGGCGCCCGCAGAATCGACTCCAGATCGGCGTCGGTCACCGAGAGCCTTCGCTTGATCATCTCCACCGTCTGCGGGTCGACCGGCATGGGCTCCGCGATGAGGCGCAGGCCTTCTTCGCGGGTGATCTGCCCCGAGCGAACCCGGGCCGAGTCGGCGATGACGCGAATGTCGCGACCATAGCGCTTGGGGAAGTACCAGCTGTGCAGAAACGCGGTGTAGCGGTTCTCCAGGTGGTGACCGCCGTACCACTTCCAGTCGAGCTCCTTGGCGAGGAGCTTCTTGGCGTCTTCCTTGTTGTACTCCAGGCAGTAGAGCGGCCGCAGCTTCTGGATGCGCGAGAGCAGCATCCAGCGGAGCTGCTGATGCAGCCACAGGGTGGGGTAGCTGTCGAAGCGAACCTTGCGCCGGCCGTGGGCCGTCAAGATGCTCTGAATGTACTTTTGGTCCATGTACACGTAGCCGAGCGGCTGAATGCCTTCGGTACGGAACGAGTGCCCCTCCCACTGGTAACGAATGCCGAACTTCTCGGCGGCACGGAACAGCGTGGCGGCGAGGCCGATGTCGGTGGGGCAGTCGATGTCGGGGGTGCCGCCGAACAAGAACGCCCGAAGCATCTCGTCGTATTCTTGGTTGTCGACCACCGTGGTGTAGAGCTCGATATCGAGCTTCTTCAGCGCGCGATGGATGTTCTGCGTGGCGATGGCCGAGTTCCAGGTGTTGTCGAAGTGCACCGCCAGCGGGCGAAGGCCGTATTCCTTGGCCTTGTAGAGCATGTAGCTGGAGTCGCAGCCGCCGCTCACACCGATGATGAGGTCGAACGACTTGCCGCGGCCGGCTTCCTTGATCTCCTGAACCATCTTCTCGAAGCGCGCGAGGCCGGCAGGGCCGTTGGGGTTCTCGGCCTCCATGCGGTCGTGCACCTGGCAGTAGTTGCACACGCCACTCTGGTCGAAGAGGATGGCGGGCACGCGCTCGTCGCAGAGGCAGCGGGTGCAGCGCAAGAGCTCCGGCTCTGGGGCCGTGGCCGCGTCGGCGCCTGCGAACGGCGGCTGCGTTTCAGAGGCGACATGCTCCATGATGCGACCTTACCACCCCTCAAGTGTGCGGCGCTACGTCGAGCCCGCGCCGAAGGCTTCGCGCAGCTCCTTGGGAGCCGGATAGTTGATGAGCACCGCGCGGTTCTTGCCCTGGTACACCACCATGCTGCCCACCGCCGCGCCGGACGCGCCGGCGCGAATGCCCGCGCGCGCGCCCTCGAGCGACTCGGCGCCGCCGCAGCAGATGACCGGGATCGACACCGCGCTGGCCACCCGTTCGACCAGCGCGACATCGTAGCCGCGGAAGGTGCCGTCGCGGTCGATGCTGGTGAGGAGCAGCTCGCCGGCGCCGGCCTCGGCCATGCGCTTGGCAAAATCGAGCGGGTCGGCGGCGGTGCGCCGTCGCCCGCCGTCGACGTACACATACGGCCGGCCCACGTCGGCCTTGACGTCGATAGACACCACCACGCTCTGGCTGCCGAAGCGCTCGGCGGCCCGGCTCACCAGCGCCGGGTTGTCGTAGGCGGCGGTGTTGAGCACCACCTTCTCGGCGCCCAGCGTATAGAGGCGGCCCATTTCTTCGATGGTGCGAACGCCGCCGCCGTAGCCGAAGGGCATGAAGCACTCGGTGGCGATGCCCTCGAGGAGCTTCCAGTCGATGGTGCGGCCTTCGCGGCCGGCGCCGATGTCGAGGAAGAGGAGCTCGTCCACTTCCATCTCGTCGAAGATGCGAATGGTGTTGGTGGGGTCGCCCACGTAGGAGGGATCGCGAAAGCGCACGGTCTTCACCAAGCGGCCCTCGCGGAGCAGCAAGCAGGGAATGAGCCTCGGCCTCAGCATGCCTGCGTCTCGGAGAAGTTCTTGAGGCAGAGCATGCCGTATTTGTGGCTCTTTTCCGGGTGAAACTGCGCGCCGTAGACGTTGCCGCGCTCGACTGCGGCGGCGAAGGTGACGCCGTGGGTGGCGGTGGCCGCGACGTCGGTCGGGTCCTTCGGGTCCACGTAGTAGGAGTGCACGAAGTAGTACGAGAGCGGCCGGGTCAGCTCGCCGAACGCGTCGTCCTTGCGCGCGCGAAAGAGCGTGGCCGTTTCGGTGAGGGTAATCTCGTTCCAGCCCATGTGCGGCACCCGCAGGCCGGGCTCCGGGGGAAAGCGTCGCACCGCGCCGGCGAGCAGGCCTAGGCCCGATTCGCTCCCTTCTTCGCTGCCTTCGAACAGCAGCTGCATGCCCAGGCAAATGCCCAGCAGCGGTCGCTTCTTTTCCACGGCGTGGGCGCGAATGACGCCGCCCAGATTGCGGCTCCGGATGTTGCTCACGCCGGTGTCGAAGGCGCCTACCCCCGGCAAGACCAGGCGTTCGGCGCTGGCGAGCACCTTCGGGTCCGAAGAGATCTCCGCGAGCACCCCGAGCCGCTGGAACATGTTGCGAATCGACGAGACGTTGCCGATGCCGTAGTCGACGATGGCGACCGGGGTGCTCATGGCGCGCGCCCGGCCGGCGGCGCCTCACCGCGCAAGCGGATGATTCGCGCCGGCGAGCCCGCCGCGATGGCGTAGGGGGGAATCTCGCCCTTGACCACCGAGTTGGCGCCGATGATGGCGCCCTTGCCAATGTGCGCGCCCGGCAGAATCACGCTGCCCACCCCGATGTCGGCGTCGTCTTCCACCACCACCGGCGCGAACTCGATGGGCGAGAAGAGCACCGCGGTGTCGGTGCCCACCTCGCCGTGCACGCTGGTGATGATGCGAACGCCCGGGGCGATGCCCACGCGTGCGCCGATGCGTAGGCCGCCCGCCGAATGGAAGAAGCACTGCTGGCCTATCCAGGTGCGGTCGCCAATCTCCATGAGGCCCTTGTAGTACCCCTTGAGGATCGCGTAGTGCCCCACGTACACATTCTCGCCCAGGACGATGTTCTCCGGGTGGAACACCAGCGCGCCGGGCTCGAAGACGCACGCCGAGCCCAGGCTGCGAAACTGGTCCAGCGTGAACTGGCCAGAGCCGTGGGATCGATGGAGCTTCTCGGGCATGGTCCTCGGTTCCTTGGTTGCGAGTAAGGGGCCGAAACGTTATCACCGAACGATTTCCGATTGCGCGGAAACGATGGGTTCGTCGTGTGTCGTGGGGACACAGCGCGAGCCTCGGCGACCGCGCCGCGCGCTCAAACCCTGCAGCGAATCTCGTAGACGCAGTCGTGCCCCAGGTAGCTCTCGTGCTTATAGAACGAGGCGATGGTGGCGTCGACCTTCTGCGCCAGGCCGGCCTCGGCGGCGATCTCGATGTCGCGGAAGCCGCGCTCGGTGAGCAGCGCCTGGATCACCTCGCGGGGCGTCGCCAGCTGCTTGCCGGCCTTCATGGGGCCCCCGCGAAAGTAGTCGAGCGACAGCGCCAGTGCGTCGGCGCCGATGGTGCGGGGATCGTAGTGCGGGCTCTTGTTGTGCTCTTCGACCACCAGGAACAGGAACCAGCCCACGCCGTTCATGGTGAAGTAAAGCTCGGCGCCCGGCGCCATCACGCGCCGCAGCTCGTCGAGCGACTTGCGAAGATCGGTGAGGAAGAGCACCCCGTAACAAAACACGGCATCGAAGCTGGCGTCTGCGTAAGGCAGGGCTTCCGACGAGCCCTGCGTCAGCTCCACGTTCTCGATGCCCACGCCCTCGGTGATGGCCTTGGCCGCCGCGACGCGCGAACCCTCGTACTCGAGGCCGCTCACCTTGGTGTTGGCGTCGGCCAGACACACGAGCCACTGGGCCATGCCGAAGCCGCAGTCGAGCACGTGCTTCTTGCCGCGAAACCCCAGCGCATCCAGGCGCTTTTCGTACACCCCGAGGCCGGGCGTCCACACGCGCCGGAAGAAATCCTTCTCGAAGCCGGTGAAGGTTTCCGAGGACGCGATACGTTCGATGAGGTCGGGGGGGATGAGACGGGGCATGGTCGTTACCAGGGCAGGGTACCTACGATCGGCTGCAGAAACGAGCGCCAAACGGGGTCCGGCACCGCGCCTCCGCGGATCTTGTGCAAGAGCTCGCCCGCCTTGAGCCCTTGGGCCAGAAGCTGCACCGTGGGGCGAAGGCCCAGGTGCGCCAGGGTCTTCGCCATGCGCACTGGGGGCAGGTCCACGTCGGGCGTCATCTGCAGGCCGGCTTCGCGAAGCGCCTGCGCGTCGTTCTTGCCGGCATAGGGGATGACCACCAGGCCCGGGTTCCAGGCTGCTAGCTGGGCCGCGCGTGGCCCTTCGGGACCGCCCAGCAGCGTACCGATATGTGTGTAGTCTGCAACCACAAGCCCGTCGAGCGAGCGCACCAGGGTCTGGTCCAGGTCTACCGGCGATGGGACGCGAATGACGTGCGCGCCGTTGTGATGGAGCGCGCGCGCCAGCACCAGCGCGAAGCGGTCGCTACCCAGCACCGCGATGCGATCTCTGCGCACCGAGAGCCCAGCCTCGAAGCACATGAACAGCAGCAGCTGACCACAGGTCTCGAATACGTCGTGGCCGGCGAAGTCCTCGGTGTGGCCGGCCACCAGCACGCCGCGGGCCTCGCACGCGTCGCGGTCCACGTCGCCCTCGCGCCACTCCCAGGCCTCGCACATGTAGCTCACCACGCCGCGCGCCGAGAGCCGGCTCACCAGCGCCGCGTCGATGGGGCGCACCTGGGCGAGGTTGGTGACGATGTCGATGCCGTCGGGGAGCTCGGTTCGGTCGAAGAGGATACGCACCTCCACCCCCAGGCGCTTGGCCCAGGTCTCGGTGGCGGCGGCCACCTCGCGCGCGGTACCGTACGATGAGTCGCTGCACAGCGTGTAGGTGGTGGCGCCGCCCAGCGCCGCCAGCAGGGGCGTCGCGAGAAAGGCGTTGGTTCCGCTGCCCGTCAGAACGGTGGTCCCCGCGAGCTCCAGCTGGAGCTCGCCTACCGCAGACCGCATCAGTCGTTCAAAGCGAGCGAGATTCATCGTTCCAATAGGCGGCTGGTGTTTTTCGTGACGCTACGAGGTTCTTCCGCTGCGCGCGGAGTACGCGCCAAGCAGGAGACCGAGGGTTTTTGGCCGAGACCGAGGGAGGCGCGTTCGCTGGGGGCAGCGTCGGTCGCTCACGCTCTCTTCTCGTGAGGACGGGAGGCGTCGGCATCCCGAAGGTATCGACCAAAAACACCAGTCTCCTACGGGCGCTTGCGCCGCCGTGAGGCCGCCCCGATGGCGAGGCCCAGGCCGCAAGCAAGGGTGAAGAGCGAGGGCGCGGAGGATCCGCCGCGGGTCGCGCAGGAAAACCCTCCGCCTTCCAGCGAGCCAGTGCCGTCGACGTTGGTGGGGGCGCCCGCATCGCTGACCACCACGCCGCCCGCGTCGGGCTTGGTGGGGACTCCGGCGTCGGTGCTGGTGGGGACCACGCAAACGCTGCCGGTGCACGTGCCGGAGCGGCACTCCGCGCCGGTGGCGCATACCGAGCCTTCGGCGAGGCCGCACTTGTCGTCGCGGAGTTCGCACTTGCCGCTGGCGCAGGCACGAACCGCCGCGGCGGGCGAACACTTGCCGCCGACGGCGCCGCCGCTGGGCATGGGGCTGCCGTTGGCGAGCTTGGCGGTGCAGGCCGAGGGGGCTACCCCGTCGTTGCAAAACTGCGCCGCCTGACATGCTGCATCGTTGGCGCAGCCAACCGGCGCCGCCACGTCGCAACCGCCTGCGCCGCCTGCGCCGGTCTGAAAGGCGATGGCGGAAGCGGCGCTGCCGGAGCTGGGAGACACGTAGCGAATGGCGATGCTGCTGCCGCCCAGGGTCACCACGCTCGAGATGTCGTAGAGCTCGTCGTCGGTGCGGTTCTCGATGGCCGCGGGCTTGGCGGTGATGCTATCGGTGTATGATACACCATTCAGGGTCTTGGTGATGCCGGTGGGGGTGCCGGTGGCGCCTCGGGCCGCGAAGCTCCCGGCCGAGAAGAGACCGAGCTCCTGCACCACATTGGGGTCCGCCTTGTCGTCGGTTCCGCCCACCTTCACGCTGAGGTCGGTCCCGTTGACCTTGAGTACGCCGTTGTCGGAGTCGTAGTCGTCGACCACGCTCACCGAGAGCGGGAAGGGATCGCCGGCGGAAGTGCCGATGCATTTCACCACCGGGCGCTTGGTGGTTACGGTTTGCGTCACGTCGGGCGTGATGGTCGGACCGCCGAGAACGCCGCCCGCAGCGAACACGTTGCGCAGGGGTGCAGAGGCGAGATCGTACACGACGATGAGCGTGTGCCCGTAGATCGAAGGGAGGAAGTCGGAGGGGCCGTCGCCCCGCTCCTGAATCGGCACCGAGACCGCGGCGCCGGTGGAGGTGCCCACGATGGCCTGGAGCTTGGTGCTCACGTCGGTGACCCAGGCTCCGTAGCCCAGGAAGTCGGCTGCCGCCGGAAACTGCGGGTTGCCCTCGATGACCACCGTGGTGGCGTTGGCTCCGGCGCCCAGCACCACCTGCCGGGGCGTGACCGGCACCGCCGCGATGCTGTACGTGGTGCTGCCGGTGACCGAAACCAGCCACGCCTTGCGCACGGTGGCGCCGGTCGGAATGTCGACGATGACGCTGCCCGACTTGGACGTTGCCGTGGTGGTCTCGGCGGCAAAACCATCGACCACCACGCCGCCGTGAATGGCGTCGTTGAAGAGCTCGTTCAGCGTGGTCGATGCCGCGGCTGCGGAACCGCTCCACGCCCAGGCGCTGCCGGCGAGAGGAAGGGCGAGGAGCAGTTTTCGGGCGAGGGGTCGAATCATGGCGCGTGTCTTCTCCGGTGAGGAATCTCTGCGGTCCGCTTTGCGGGGGGCGCGGTCGATCGCTCTTTGTAGAACGATGGCCGAGCCCTAAGCAAGACCAGGACCAGGTAGCTCCGCCGTTCCTAGCTAGCTGGCGCCGAGGGTAGCCGAGCTCTGGGCCGCAACCGTCTCGCCAGGGCGCTCCGATGCCGCCGGACCCAGCAATTTCACCAATTCGCTCACCACGACCTCGAGATCGGCCTCGGTCAGGCCCTCGTACAGAGGCAGCGTGAAGGCGCGGGCGAAGACCCGATCGGCGACCGGGAAATCGCCGGCTCGGTAGCCGTAGCGCGTACGAAAGAACGTGGTCATCGGCATGTGCCAGGTGCCGATGTTGGTCTCGATGCCGCGCTCGCGCAAGGTGCGGATGAGCTCCTGCCGGCCGGCCGCGGCTTCTTCCGGCAGCAGCGTCACGTAGCTCTGGTAGGTGGGCTCCGCGCCTTCGGCGACGAAGGGCGCCGTGACCCGGGTTCGGGCCAAGAGGGTGTCGTAGTGCAGCGACAACCTGCGGCGTGCAGACAGCACTCGGTCGAGCTTGGCGAGCTGGGTGACGCCGAAGGCCGCCTGGAACTCGGTCATGCGGCAGTTGAAGCCAGGCATGATGAAATCGGGGGATGCCGAGGTGGGGTCGAGCCCGTGATTGCGCAGCGCGCGCAAGCGGTTCGCCAGCGCGAGATCGTCGGTGGTGATCGCGCCGCCCTCTCCGGTGGTCACCGCTTTGCGCGGGTGAAAGCTGAAGCAGCTCATGCGGCCCATGCTGCCAGCCGCCTTGCCGCGCCAGGAGGCGCCGAGGGCGCAGGCGGCGTCTTCGATGACCGGCAGGCCGTGGCGGCCGGCGATTTCGAGGATGCGCGTCATGTCGGCAGTTTGGCCGAAGGCGTGTACCGGGAGCACCGCGCGCACGCGCCGCTTGGTGTCTTCGGTCTTGGCGAGCCGCGTGAGCGTCTCTTCGAGCGCCCCCGGGTCCATATTGTACGTGCGCTCGTCGATGTCGACGAACACCGGGGCGGCGCCGCAGAGCTCGATGGCGTTGGCGGTGGAGACCCACGAATACGCGGTCACCAGCACCAGATCGCCAGGGCGCACGTCGATCGCCAGGAGCGCCAGTTGCAGCGCGGCGGTGCAGTTGGTGAGCGCCACCGCGTGGGCGCTGCCGGTCATCTCTGCCAGGGTTTTCTCGAAGCGTGCCACGTGCGGGCCTTGAACCAGAAAGCCGGTCTTGAGCACGTCGGTGACGGCTGCGAGGTCGTCGTCCTCGATGCTGGGGGCGCTCAGACGAATCGTGCGCTGCGCGCCGCCCACGCTCACGAGACCCGCCCCGTGCGGAGCGAGGTGTAGTGCTCGGCGGTGCGCCGGATGCCCTCCTCGAGGTCTACTTTGGCGTTGAAGCCCAAGAGCTCGCTCGACTTCTTCACGTCGGGAATGCGCAGCGCCACGTCGGCCTGGTCGCGGGGCACCAGCGTGACCTTGGACTTGGAACCGGTGACGCGCACGGTGGTCTCGGCCAGCGCGAGAATGGTGCAGACTGCACGCGAGTTGCCGATGTTGAAGGTCTCGCCCTCGGCTTTGGGGTTGGTCATCGCCAGCAGCACGGCGTCGACCATGTCGTCCACGTAGCACCAGGCGCGAATCTGGCTGCCGTCGCCGTGCACCTCGATGGGCTCGTTGTTCAGGGCGCGGACGATGAAGTTGCGAAGCGCGCCTTCGCCCACCTGGCCCGGGCCGTACACGTTGAAGGGGCGCACCACCGCGGTCTTGAGGCCGTGCTCTTTGTAGTAGGCGACCGCAAGGTGCTCCTCGGCCAGCTTGCCGACCGCGTACGTCCAGCGGGGCTCGCCCACCGCGCCGATGACGGTGGAGTCGCTCTCCTTGGAGCGGAAGGCGTGCACGCCGAACACTTCGCTGGTGGAGAAGCACACCACGCGCTCGCACTTCGGCAGGTTGGCGGCGGCCTCGAGCACGTTGGCGGAGCCGATCATGTTCACGCGCAGCGTGGTGCAGGGGCTCTTCGAGACGGTGTCGATGCCGGCGATGGCCGCGCAGTGCACCACGATGTCGGCGCCGGCCATGGCCTTCTGCACGCCGGCTGGGTCCATGACGTCGCCCTTCACCAGGGTGAGGTTCTTGTGGTCGCGGAACGATTTGTCCTTGAGCGAATCGCGAGAGAGGTTGTCGTAGGCGGTGATGCGGTTCTTCTCGATGAGCCGACCGATGAGCGTCGAGCCGATGAAGCCGGCGCCGCCGGTGATGAAGATCGACTTGCCTTCGAGTCCAGAAATCGCGCTCATTTGCTCTCCGCCGCGCGGCCGAGGCCGCGAAAGACGAGGCCTGCCGCTTTGGCTTTGCCTCGAGAAACCATGTGACGCGCATCCACCAGTACGGGGGTGCGCAGAGTCTTTGAAAGGGCGGCGAGGTCGAGGTCGCGGTAGGCCGAGTGCGCCACCAAGAGCACCGCGGCGTCGGCGCCTTCGAGGGCCTTCCAGAGATCGCCCTTGTACTCGTGGACCCACGGGTCGTGCACCACGCATTCGGCCCCTGCATCTTTGGCCGCCTGCATGAACGCCGCCGACGGGCTGTTGCGGGTGTCGTCGCTCTCTTCGAGGTACGCGTAGCCGAGCACCGCCAGCTTGGCGCCTTCCAGCGACTTGCCGGCATCTTCCAGGGCGTCGCGCACCAACGTGAGCACGTGGCGCGGCATGCCGTCGTTGCGGGCCCGGGCGGCGGCGATGACCTTGGGCTCGAGGCCCGGCGCGCCGTGCGCGAGGAGCCACGGATCTTTGGTGATGCAGTGGCCGCCCACGCCGGCGCCCGAGAAGAGCACGTTGCGCCCGGGCGACTTGTTCACCAGCTCGCGTACCCGGAGAAAGCTGCCGCCGGAGGCCTCGCAGATCATCGCCAGCTCGTTGGCGAACGCGATGTTCACGTCGCGGTAGGCGTTCTCGGCGGTCTTCACCAGCTCGGCGGTGACGCAGTCGGCGGTGTCGAGCTCGCCCTTCACGATGCTGCGGTAGAGCGCCACCATGGCCTGGGCGGTCTCCGGGGTGCTGCCGCCGCACACGCGCGAGAGCTCGGTGAGGTTCTTGAGGAGCCGGCCGGGCATCACGCGCTCCGGGCAGTGGCCGACGAAGAACCCGTGGTTGCGCTTCTTGCCGGACGCGCTCTCGAGGAGCGGCGCCACCACGCGATCGACGGTGCCGGGGGCGATGGTCGACTCGATGATGACCAGTGCGCCTTCCTTCAAGACCGCGCCCAGCTGCTCCACCGCGCCGCGCAGGCCACGGTAGAGCGGCTTGTTGTCGGATTCTACCGGCGTGTCGACGTCGATGAGGATGACGTCGGCGTCGGCGAGCTTCGCGTACTCGGTGGTGGCCGTGAGCTTGCCGCTCTCGACCACCCGCGTGATCATCGGAGCCAGGCCCGGCTCTTCGCCCTCGATGGGGCACTCGCCCTTGGCGATGCGCGCAACGCGGTCGGCCTTGAGGTCGACGCCGATGACGTCGAAGCCCGCGTCGGCCAGGCACGCGGCCACCGGAAGCCCGACGTACCCGAGTCCGATGACGGCCACCTTGGCTTGTTTGCTCTGGATGCGAGAGAGGAGCGTAGTCATGGGCTGGTTCTTGGTTGCGCTCGGCAGCGCGAAGGTTCGAAGAAATCGCCGGATTCGGCGTTTTCTGCCGCGGCCTCAGGTTTAGTCGAAGACCGGGGGGAGGACCATCCTAGTTTTTGCGCAGTTTTGCTCCGCGGCCAAGGAGCTGTGGTAGGTGCTGAGGCCCAGCGATGCCGGTCCCGAAGCGCAGCCTTCTTCGCAATTCTCGCCTCGCCATCGGTCCCCGTGCGCTCGGCTGGATGGGCGTGGGCATCGGCGCGTCGTTCGTGCTGGCGGCGGTGGAGCTCTTCATCTCGGTCTTCATCCAGCTATTTCTCAAGGGCCTTGGCCTTCTGGCGGCCGACGTCAAGACGTTCTCCTGGGTCGACAACGCCAAGCTCACCGCCACCCAGCTCGGCATCTTCCTCATCACCATCGCGGTGGTGCGCGCCTTCTGTCAGTACGTGGTGGGGCAGAGCGGCAACGTGGCCATGGAGATGATCAACGCCCGGCTGCGGCGCATCGCCATCTTCGAGATGCTGCTCCACCCAGAGGAGCGCTACGTCTCCGCATCGGTGATGAATGCACGCATCAGCGAGTACTTCGTCAAAGCCTCGTGGTTCGCCTACGCCTTCGCCAACCTGGCGGCGGTGGCGGTGCAGGCGGGGGCCTTGCTCTTGGTCATGTTCGGCGTTGCCTGGAGGGAGTCGCTCATCGCCCTCGGCGGCCTCTTCGTGGTGGGCAACGTGGTGCGGATGCTCAACCGCAAAAACCGCGAGGTGGCCGAGCGCGTGCCGCAAGAGCTCGAGCTGGTGACCAAGGGCATCGAACGCATCGCCCGAAACACCACCCTGGTGCGCGCGCTCCGTACCCAGAAAAAGGAGCACGCGCGCTTTGCGGGCAGCGTCGACGCCTACGCGCGCTACTCCATCGCCTCAGGAAATCTCGGGAACGCGGCCACCGCGCTGACGCCCTTTGCCGGCTCGGTGCTCATCGTGCTCATCGTGGTGGTGAGCCAGCGCGCGTTCGGCACCGCCAGCCTCACCCTGCTTTCGTTCTTGTATCTGTTCATGCGCTTCGTGCAGGCGGCGAGCTCGGTGGTCACCCAGTGGTCGGTGTGCGCCCAGCGCTACCCGCAGTTCCGCGACAGCGTGGCCTACGTGGGCGGGTTCACCGAGGCCGAGCTCGATCGCGCCATGAACGAGCCGGTGCTGGGTAAGGTGGCGCGCACCGAGGCCGAGACCAAAGAGCGCCTGCCGGAGCCGCCCAGCCTGAGCCTCGAAGGGGTCTCGTTCTCCTACAAGGGCAACGAGCGCGTGGTGGTCGACAACCTGGCGCTGGCGGTGCCCAAAGGTACGCAGTTTGCCATCGTGGGGCCGAGCGGCAGCGGCAAGAGCACGCTGCTGGCCCTGCTGCTGGGGCTCCTCAAGCCCACCTCGGGCGAGGTGCGCATCGACGGCCGCTCCCCCGGCGCCTACTTCCACGATCCCAAGGTGCGGGTCGGCTACGTGGGCGCCGAAGCGTTTCTCATCGAGGGCACAGTGCGCGAGAACCTCATGTACGGCGCCGCCCACGACGTTTCCGACGAGGCCATCTACGAGGCCCTCGACGCGGCGCGCCTACGGCCCATCATCGAGGCGCTCCCGGAGAGGCTCGATTACCCCATCGGCGAGGACGGCGCTGGCCTCTCGGCCGGGCAAAAGCAGCGCCTGTGCCTGGCGCGCGCGCTCATCGCCAAGCCCCACGTGCTCATCCTCGACGAGGCCTCGGCCAACCTCGACGAGGCCACCGAGCTCGAAATCGCCCAGAGCCTCTCGGCGCTGCGCGGCACGTGCACCACCATCGTGGTCTCGCACCGCCCGGGCATCCTCAAGTACGCCGACCGCGTGGTGCGGGTGGGCATGGGCTTCGAAGCCGAGCCGCTCGCGGTCGCTGCGCCTTTGCCCTCACCCGAGCCCGCAGCCTGAAGGAGCCGAAGTGCGCGTCCTGTTCGTTTGCAATATGAACAATCACTTCTTCTCGGTGGTGCGCCACCTGAGAGACGTGGGCATCGAAGCGCACCTGCTGCGGCTCCACGGCGAGCCGCTGCATTTTCACCCGAGCTACGACACGTTCGATCTCTCCTACCAGGCCTACACCAAGGCCGCGCCCTGGGGCGAGCCGTCGCTCTATTCCGCGGTGGCGCCCGCCGACATTCGCCGCTTCCTCTCGCGCTTCCCGTTCATCGTCGGCTGCGGGCCTACGCCCGCCTTCATGGAGGCGGCGGGCATGCGCCTCGACATGTTCATTCCCCACGGCAGCGATCTGGCGGAGATGCCCTTCTTTCGCCCCAGCTCGCCCACCCGCGGCGCCGTCTCTTCGGTGGTGCGCTTTCCCATGGCGCAGCGACGGGGCATTCGTCACGCGCGCTTCAACGGCGGCGCGTACACGCCGCAGTTCGAAGAAACCTTCGCGCAGATTGGCGCCGAGGGAAAGCGCGAGGCGTTTCCCATTCCGCCGGTCTACGCCAACGACTTCAACGCTGACCGCATCGGCGCCTTCTACGGCCGCAGCAACTGGTACGAGGACTTTCGAAAGATTCGCGAGAGCAACGACGTCATCGTCTTCCATCACTCGCGCCACATCTGGAAGTCGCGGGCCACGCCCATCTCCAAGAAGGGCAACGACAAGCTCATTCGCGGCTTTGCCAAGGCCGTTGCTGCCCACCCCGACGTGCGCTTCGGGCTGGTGATGCTCGAATATGGTCCCGACGTAGAGCCCTCGATGCAGCTCATTCGCGAGCTCGGTATCGAGAAGAACGTGCACTCCTTTCCGCTCATGGCCCGCCGCGAGCTCTTCGTGGGCATCTCCCTGGCCGACATCGTGTGCGGCGAGTTCGCCATCAGCTGGAACTTTGGCGGCACCATCATCGAGGGCATCGCCATGGCCAAGCCGCTGCTGCACTACCGCGACGACTCCATGTACCCGGAAGAGGAGCGCTTTCCCGTCATGAACGTGAACACCGACGACGACATCTTCCACGCGCTCTCCGACTACGTCGTGCGCCCCAAGCACTACCAAGCGATGGGGCGCGAGGCCCACGCCTGGTTCAAGAGCTACATCGTCGACCGTTCCATGCGCGAGTTCGAGCGCGTGCTCGCGTACTGAGGTCCTCATGCGCGTCGCGTTTGCCGGAAACATGAACCAGTACGCCTTCGTGGCGGTGCGTCACCTGCGAAAGCTGGGCGTCGACGCCCACCTCTTCATCCACGGCACCGACCTGCCGGAGTTTCACCCTAGCTACGACACCTTCGATCGTAGTTACATGCAATATACACGCAACGTCGGGTGGGGCGATCCGGCGCTCTTCTCCGCGGTGTCGGTCGAGGGCGTGCGCGAGGCGCTCGCGGGCTACGACGCCATCGTCACCGAAGGGCCGGTGCCGGCGTTTTTGCACCATGCCGGCCTTCGGGCGCAACTGCTCTTGCCCTATGGCGACGACGTGCGCGAGCTCCCGAGAATGCGCTTTCGCCGGCCGCGGCGGGGCGCGACCTCGTCGCTGTTGCGCTTTCCCTCGGCGCTGCGAGAAGGTCTGCGCGAGGCCGCGCGGGTGGGAGGCGTGATTCCGGAAGACGTGGGCGCCGCCCTCGAGGCCTGGGGCGTGACGGCGCCGCGAAGGCTGTTTCCCCGGGTTCCCATCTGGGAACCGGAGCTCGGGCCCGAGGCCATCGAGCGGGTGTTCCGAAGGAGCGCGTGGCTGCCGGAGATCGACGCCGTACGCCGCCGCGCCGACGTCGTGATCTTCCACCACAGCGCGGATCCGGTGGGCCGTCCGGGCGCGCCGGTGGTGCTCGCGCCGAGCCTGGTCGAGGTGCTCGCGTCGGTGCGCCGGGCGCACGCCGACGTGGCCGTCGAGCTTGTCATTCTCGAGACCGCGCCGGGCGCCGAGCTGGCCCTCGAGCGCGCCGAAGAGCTGGGCATCAAAGAACACGTGCTCATGCTCCCGCCGGTGCCGCGCAAGGAGCTCCTCATCGCCATCGCGGTCTCCGATATCGTCGTTGGCGCCGGGGAGGGGAGCCGGGCCGCGCCGGGCATTGCGCTCGACGGCCTCGCGCTCGGCAAGACCGTCATCGTCTCCGGCGCGCCCGACGACGCCGAGCTACCCATTCTCGGGGTTGGCTCCCCCGAGGCCATGGTGCGCCGCCTGGGCGACTACATCGCCGACCGCAGCCTCGGCAAAACCCTTGCCCAGGAGGGCCGCACCTTCTACGAGCGCGAAATCCGCGACGCCGGCTTCCAAGGCCTCGAAGCGGCCCTCGGCCTCTGAGCTCGCTTATGCGTTGGTGGTGCGCCGGCCCCAGCGCTTCCGTCCGTGCGCGAGCTCCCAGTAGGCAGACACGGCGAGCGCCCGGGCCCGATCGCCTGCATCGTCGGTGATCACGCGCGCCATGAGCCTTGCCGCGAGCGAAGTGGGATGCGCTTCGGCGAGCCAGCGGTAGGCGCGGATGGTTCGCACCCGCGGACCTTCTCCCATCCGTGCGTGCACCGCCGCCCAACCGGGGCTCTCGGCGGCGAACGTCTCCGCCACGATGCGCGCAATGGTGGGCATGCGCGCCTCGAAGGCCCGGGCCACGAACACCGCCGGGTCGAAGTCCGGCAAGTCTGCGATGACCCGGGTGTCGCGATGCGACCAGGTTGGCGCCAGGATCATCTTGTCTTTCACCAGGTTCGCCGCCAGCAGCAGGGCGTGGTCCACCGTGTCGGGCACCCGCACGCGAACGCCGCCCCACACCGTCAGTTCGCGGGAGCGCGACAAGAAGTCTTCCACCGAGAGCCGCGTCACGAAACGCGCGCCGAGGCTGGTTTCCACGTCGACCATCTGGCCTTCCACGTCGGCGACCAGGTTGCCGTACGACGGCGCCTCGTCGAGCAGGGTGGCGCCCGCATGCGCCAAGGCTCGCTTGGTGCGGGCGTAGTCGTCGGGTCGAACCCGCACGTCGAGGTCCGCGAGCGGGCGCTCCGCGGCATCGTCGTAAACGATGTGAGCCAGCGCGGCTCCCTTCACCACCAGCCAGGCAATGCCCTCGGCTTCCAGCGCAGGCGCCAGAATCTTCAATGCTTTCGAAATACGAAGCTGCACGAGCCAGGTGTCGCGAACGCTAGGTGTGGTCAAACTGCCTACAAGCTCCTCCCAAGCGGCGAATGCGCCTTGCGTGGGCCGCAACCTACATGGCACATACCCCGTCCGCGACGCGAACGCGGCGTGAATCGCCAGCGCTGCAGCTACTGGAACAAGAATGGCCAAGAAGTCCGAGACCCGACCCGAAGCTCGCAAGAAGCGCGAGATCAACACCCCGAAGGCGGAGCAAGATCTCAGCGCAATGTCCCTGGCGTGGCTGGTCCGCGCGCTGCGAAAGAGCTGGCACTTGCTGGTCGCCGCCATCTTCCTGGGCGGCGGCATCAGCCTGCTCTACTCGAAGACGTTGCCCAAGGTGTACGAGGCCAGCGCCCTCGTCGAGTTCGTGCCCGACGTGGTGCGCCCGCTCGGCAACAAGGACGACTCGGCCCGCTTCTGGGGCATGTTCATGGACAACCGCGAGTACTACGAAACGCAGTACAGCCTCATCACGTCCGACCTCGTCCTCGGCAAGATCGTCAAAGACCTGAACCTGCAGTCCGACGCGGCATTCCTCGGCTTCAAGCCCGACAAGCCGGCGGCCATCGACGACGCCATCGCCATGCTCCGCGGGCGCGTCCGGGTCGACCCGCTGAAGACCAGCCGCCTCGTCTACGTTCGCTGCGAAGACACCAGCCCCGACATGGCCGTGAAGCTCTGCGACGCCGTCGCCAAGGGCTACGTTGCGCAGAACAAAGACAAGCAGATGAAGGGCACCACCGACGCCGCCGAGTGGCTGTCGACGCAGCTCGAGCACTTCCGCGGCGAGCTCGAGACCAACGAGAACCAGCTCCACGAGTTCAAGAAATCCAACGACCTCCCGAGCAGCACGCCCGACGAGGTCTCCAAGATGATTCGTCTGGAGATGCAGCACTACGACGAGGCGCTCTCGCGCACGCGTACGCGAAAGCAGGAGCTCCTGGCGCGCGTCGCCGAGCTCAACAAGGTCACGCAGAACCCCGAGCAGCTTCCGGCCTCGGAGCTCCTGGGCAACGCCTTCCTCACCAGCCTGCGCGGCCAGTACCAGAACGCGCAGCGCGAGCGCCGTGAGCTTTTGGCCGAGGGCAAGGGCGAGAACCACCCGCTGGTGAAGAAGTCCGACGAGAAGCTCTCGCAGGCCCGCATGGATCTCCTCGAAGAGGTGAAGAACATTCAGGGCTCGGTCTCCCGCGATCTGGCGGTGCTGGAGCGCCAAGAAGCCGGCGAGTCGATGCTCTACGAGGCCGCGCGCAAGCACGCGGTCGACCTGAACCTGAAGGAGCTGGAGTACCACCGGCTCGATCGCGCCCGCGTCCAGAACGAGAAGCTCTACGGCGTGCTCCTCGATCAGATGAAGGAGGCCGATCTCGCCCGCATGATGAACGTCGAGACGGTTCGCGTGGTGGACCACCCGGTCAAGCCCAAGGAGCCGATTCGCCCGAAGATCCCCTCCAACGTGGCGATCGGCCTGGCGGTGGGCTTGCTCATCGGACTCGGTCTCGCCATCTTCCGCGAGCAGCTCGATAGCTCGGTGAAGACGCCGGAAGACGTGGAGATTCTCGGCGTCACCTTCCTGGGCCTCTTGCCCCAGCTCGGCACCGCCGGCAAGGGCGCGAGCAAGAAGCGTCGCCGCGTGATCCCCACCGGCCCCACCTCGCCGCCCGAGCTGCTGGTGCACGATCAGCCCTTCAGCGCCCTCGCCGAAGCGGCGCGCACCGTGCGCACCAACCTGCTCTTCATGAATCCAGACCACCCGCACCGGGTCATCCTGGTGACCAGTGCGGCGCCCTCCGAGGGCAAGACCACCGTGGCGTGCAGCATCGCCATCACCATGGCCCAGGGCGGCCAGCGGGTGTGCATCGTCGACTGCGACCTTCGGCGCCCGCGCTTGCATCGGCTCTTCGAGCGCACCGGCGACGGCGGGGTCACCACCATCCTGGTGGGCGATGCCACCATCGAGGACGTGGCCATTCAGACCCACATCGAGAACCTCTACTGCATCCCCTCCGGCCCCATTCCCCCGAACCCGGCCGACTTGCTGCACTCCGAGAAGTTCAAGCAGTTCATCAAAGACTTGGGCGAGAAGTTCGATCGCGTCATCATCGACAGCCCGCCGGTGGCGGCGGTGGCCGACTCGGCCATCATCTCCACGCTCACCGACGGCTGCGTCTTCGTCATCCGCGCGTTCTCCACCACGCGGCAACTCGCGACGCAGGGGCTTCGCTCGCTGTTCGACGTAGACGCGCCGATTCTTGGTGCGGTGCTCAACGCCGTCGACCTCGACAAGCAGCACAGCTACTACCAGTACTACTACTACAAGCGCGAAGGGTACGGCCCCCGCGACGGCGGCGCCGGTCGCATCGGCCGGGTCGACCCCTCCGCGAGCGGCGCGTCTCCCCCCAGCTCTCCGCCGAACTGAGTCGCCGCTCCCGCGAGCGGGGCACCTGCGGACGGCCTTGCGCAAAGTCCGGCGGCCTCGCCGCTGCGGCGCGACTGCAACCTACATGCGAATCGGAAGCGCACCTCTCGCAGTAGAACTACGGCGGGAGGTCGAGCTTGAGTGTACGCGCCCGGGCAGCGGCCTTCTCGGCGTCACGAAGCGTGATCCACGTTGCGTTGGTGGGGTCCTTCTCGGCCAGCTTGCCGTACACATCGGAGGCTTCGCTGTGAAGGTCGAGCAGCTTGGCCAACCGCGCTTGTTCAATCAGCAAGTCTTCGCGCTCGGGGGCGAGATCGGCGGCTTTGCGGTAGTGGGCAAGGGCGCGGCGCGGGTTCTTTCGCTGCTCCTCGAGGGTGGCTGCGTACACCAGGTTCGCCACGCACTCCTCCGATTTGCCGCAGGGCAGGTCGGCCAGCTTGTCGAGCGCCGGCGCGGCGCGCGTTCGGTCGCCGGCTCGAATCGCCAGGTCGGCCAGCGCGCGCAGGCAGTCGGCGTGCTCGTCGACTCCCTCCACGGCGCCCTCGAGCTCGGCCAACGCGTGCAGCGCGTTGCCGCCGGCGTAGGTTGCTTCGGCCACCTGAACGTGGCCGGCGCAGCGCGCCGGGTTGGCCGCACGGAGCTGCTGCGCCTTGGCGAGCGCCTCGTCGGCGCAGGCCTTCGATGCGTCGCACCAGGGCTCTCCCTCGCGCAGATCGTGGAGCGCATCGCGGGCCGCGCGCTCCAGCGGCGGGAGCGCCTTGGGGTCGAGCGCGAGCTGCTCCCCATCGAGGCGAACGCGGGTGGCCGGAAGGCGTTCCGCCAGGTGCCCGGAGATGAGCTCGAGGACCCAAACCCGGTCGACCTTCGACACCGCCTTCTCGCTCGGCAGCAGCTCCATCGCGTCGTAGTAGTTGCCGACCAAAAGCGGCGCCTCGTCGCGCATCGCCTCGAACGTGCCAGGGTCTTGCTCGAAGGCAAGACGGTACTCGAGCCGAGCCTGGCTGGGCGAAGCGCGGAAGAGCGCGCGCGCCAGCATCAGGTGCGCGCGACCGTAGGTGGGGCTTCGCTCGAGGGCCCGGGAGGCCCAGGGGATGGCACTCTCGTCGCGCGCCACCGCCGCGCGATAGGCGCCCAGAAACGGAAAATACGGCTCCGCCGGGTGACGCAACATGGCGGCCCGCGCCGCCGCGTGAAACGCTTCACGGTCCTGGGTGTCGGCGGAGACGCGCTCCTTCATGGCGTGCTCCTCGTTGAAAAGCTCGCCAGAGCGACCCACGAACGTCCAGACCGCGACCCCGGCGGCGGCCAGCGCGAGCCCCGCGCCGAGCGATGCGGGCCGGTTTCCCCAGCCGCTCAAACGATGGGGCGCGGCACCCACCCCGGCGGTCACCGTGGCCGCGCACAGGCACAGCGCGATCATCACCCCAGGAACCTCGGAGCTGAAGTCCACCAGGTTGTGCACCGTGAGCGCCACCAGGGCGCCCCACGCGCCGAAGGGGACGTGCGAGCGGACCACCGCAGACTTCGGCCGGAGGCACCACGCGGTGGCCGCAAAGGCTGCCACCGACACCGGAATGCCCCATTCGGTGACCCATTGCACCACCACGTTCTCGGGATGGGTAAATACGATGTTGCCGACCCCCGCGCGCTCCTTGGGAAAGACCGACTCGAAGGCGCCGCGACCAATTCCCCACGCACCATGGTGCTCACACAGCCGCAGCGCGTGCCGGAACACATCGAGCTTGGAGAGATCCTTCGAAGCGATCTCGGTCCACGCGCCTTCGCCCGCCGCCAGGCCGACCATGGCGGCGCTTGCCCCCAGCCCCAGCACCACCAGGGCGCCGGTCCACGACGTGGCCGACGCGCGCGAACGTGCGACGCGCCACAGGCCCGCGGTCGCCAGCACGCCGATCACCGTGCTACCGAGAGCGCCGCGCGATGCGATGAAGACCTGAACCCCCACCAGCACCACCCCCACCACCGCCGCGATCGGCTTGGGGAACGCCGGCCTCGGCGAAAACAGCACGCCGGTCACCAGACAGATGCCGATGGTAACGTAGCCGCCCAGGTGGTTGGCGTTGAGAAGGGGAGCGGTGTGACGCGGACCGTGGGGGATTTGCGGGCGGTAAATGCCCAGCACCCGGTCGAGGCCGAAGGCCGGGTGCAGCAGCGAAATGACCGCCAAAAGCACCACCGAGCCCACCAAAACGCGCTCGAGAAAGTGCGTTCCCTCGGTGCGCCGCGCGATCTGCAATCCTGCAAGATACACGCAAATGTACAACACCCCGCGCGCCACCTCCACCCGGGTGGCCGCGGGATCGAGCGACACCGAAGCCAGCGCCGGCCCCGGCTCCCGCAGCGGGTGCAGTGCGTCGCGCCACACCTCGGCGTTGGCGGGGGCCAGCCAGGCCAGCATGGAGGCCGGTAGCGGCACCAGCTGCAGCAGCGTGTAGCCGGTGAGGGCTGCGGCCAGGCACAGGAGGACGGTCGCGCTCGGACGCGGCGCGTGCGCCGGCGCGCCCACACTCAGCAGGGCCACGGCGACGCCGCAGACGAGAAGGAGCGGGGCGAGCGCCTCGGTGAACAGCGACCCAAGCGCCAGCACTCCGCTGGGAACCGCCAGCGCCAGCAGCCAGCGCCCGATGCGCGCGCGTTCCGGGTACCCAAGCTCCATGGTTCAGGAACGCTGGCGGGCCAGCACGGCACCCGGCGCCGGGGCCTCCGTGCCGCCTTCGGGCGTTTGCGCAGGGTCGGGCTCGGGAGCGCTCCCGTCGGCGTCTGGTTCTTCTTCTTCTTCTTCTTCTTTGGCTTCTTTCGCTTCCGCGATCTCTTCCGCCGTCGGCTTCCAGCCGAGGGCACCGAGCAAGAGCATCATGGTCACCACCGGCATGCGTTGGCGCAGGATCAGGCCGACGTTGTAGATGCCGAAGGCGTACACCACCGACATGGGGATGATGAAGACGAGGAGCGCGAGAATGAGACCCTTGTCGGTCTTCCAGTGGCGCCGAATGGCGACGACCGAGCGATAAAAGAAATAGGTGCCAATGAGCGAGTCGATCTTCCCGATGTGAAGGCCGAAGCTCCCGGATTGCCAGGGGAAGGGCGCGAACACCGTGTAGAGGATCTTCCAGTGAATGGCGCCGTAGATGGACCCGCCGTCGTCGAACTGGATACCGGAACCACCGTACTCGGCGTACTTGAGCACGCGCCAATTGGTACCCAGATCGAACGTCTCGGTGGCGGTGCCGACCGCCCCTTGCAGCACGTTCGAGTAGGTGGCCACCGCGAAGGTTCCGGCCATGATGGCGATGAACACGATGACGGGGCGGGCCAACGACTTGGAGTTGAGGCCCGAAAGACCCACCACCAGCGGCGCGACCGCCGCGAACACCAGATAGGTACGCACGTACCAGAGCGCCCACAGGCTGGCGATGCCGATGAGGACGTGCAGCATCGAGAAGCGCCGCACCAGACGGATGGCGCTCCCCAGCGCGCCGAGCATGAACAGCAGCACCAGGCCGTCTTTGTAGATGTCGGACGTGTACATGACGAACGCCGGCATGAAGAGGAACGCCGCCGTAGTGCGGTAGGCGTACAGCTTGGGAATTTCCAGCTCGATGGCCAGCTTGTACAAGTTGAGCGCGGTGATGCACGCAGAGAGCGCGACGATGGCCGTGCAGCCCTCGCGCGCCGGTCCGCTGTTCATGTGGTTGATGAGCGCAAACAGGTTCACCGGGAGCGCTGCCTGGCCAATGGACCACACCTCGTCGCTCGTGACGAAGTGAATGCCCGAGTGGCTCCAGCGCTGCTCGACCATCTCGGAGAGGATCTCGTAGGTCTCGGAGTCGCCTCCCAGCTTGTGGCTGAAGAAGGGGATCGTTCGCACCGCGTACTGGAAGAACAGGCGAAAAATGTACCCGCCCATGAGGAGCGTCCAAACGCGCGACTTGCTCTCCCCCGCCGCCATGACGACGAGGTAGAGGATCAGCAAGCTCAGCGGCATCAGGAGGAGCGAAAACATCGGCTTCCGAGGGAACGGGGTACCACAGAACGGGCAAGTAGGCCCGTCCCTAGGGTGCGCGGGTGGGCAGGGGTATTCAGGCCCCAGGGCTCGGCCACAAGTCCTCCGGATGTTCGAATGAACCTGCGCCTCGAAGGAAAAGTGCGACCTGCGCCGTCGGCTACCGTACAAGGGGCATGAGAGCTCTCTTCATCGCGCCGCTAACCGTCATCGTGGCGTGCGACCTCGGCGCTGGGTCCGGCGCCGATGGCCCCCGCCCGGGCGGAAGTGATTCGGGCGCTGCGGAGGGCGGCCACTTGGATGCAACGACCGGTGACGCCGCAGCTGCGGGCGATGCGCGCGACGCCAGTCTGCGGCCTGCGTTGCCGAGGTTGACGCAGATGATCCCCGGCGAGATATGCAGCGTGGACCGCTGGTGTCTCCTGGCGCCCCGGCCACTCATTACCGAGGTGTATGGGCTGGG
This sequence comes from Polyangiales bacterium, assembly GCA_038210445.1. Lineage (GTDB taxonomy): Bacteria > Myxococcota_A > Polyangia > Polyangiales > Polyangiaceae > JABFRG01. The sequence goes on along the minus strand of JBBQWQ010000084.1, from coordinate 487 downwards.
GGGCATCCTCGATGACCAGTGGATTCTCGCCCGCGGACACACGCTCTTGCACCACACGGCCGCTGGGTTCTCGGGACTCTGGGGCCTAGACCGGCTCGACGAGGTAAGTGAAATCAACTACATCGGCGCCGACGACGTTTGGCTCGGTGGCTATCGGTTTCACAGCGGCCGGCTCGAGGCCCCGCCCGCGGCCAATCCTGGACGCGCCTCGTTCGTGAGCTCCACCGCTGGCTGGGCCGTCGGTGCGGGCGGCGTGTACCGGTGGAACGGCACCGCGTGGCTGAGCCTCGGAAACCTCGGCGTGCCGTTGCCCTTCACTGCGGTGAGCGCCGTCTCCGCAAGCGACGCCTGGGTGGCCGCCGGGCCCATTCTCAAGCACTGGGACGGCACCACCTGGTCCGACGCTCCGGTTCCGCTGCCGACCGGCTTCTCCGTCGGCAACCTGCGAACTTTGGGCACCAACGATGTGTGGGCTTTCGGGGACGGC
>JBBQWQ010000083.1:0-29851 GCA_038210445.1 Polyangiales bacterium | reverse complement strand
TGGCCGTGTCGTCTTGCTGCAGGGCGATGGCCGCGCGGTTCGCCAGCACCAGGCCCTCCAGCAGCGAGTTGGAGGCCAGGCGGTTGGCTCCGTGCAGCCCGGTGTGGGCGCACTCGCCGATGGCCCAGAGGCCGGGAATGCTGGTGCGGCCTTCGAGGTCGGTGGAGACGCCGCCGCACATGTAGTGGGCCGCGGGCACCACTGGAATGGGCTGCTTCGTGATGTCGACCCCAAAGGTGAGGCACTCGGCGTAGATGCCGGGGAAGTGCTCGCGCACGAACGCTTCGCCCCGGTGGGTGATGTCGAGCCACACGTGATCAGAGCCGCTCTTCTTCATCTCGTAGTCGATGGCCCTGGCGACGATATCGCGCGGGGCAAGCTCCTTGCGCGCATCGTGGTCGGCCATGAAAGGCGTGCCGTCCATCCGCTTCAGAATGGCGCCTTCGCCGCGCAGCGCCTCGGAGATGAGAAAGCTCTTGGCCTGCGGGTTGTAGAGCACGGTGGGGTGGAATTGATAAAACTCCATGTTCGCCACCTCGGCCCCGGCGCGGTAGGCCATGGCCACGCCGTCGCCGGTGGCGACGTCGGGATTCGAGGTATAGAGGTACACCTTTCCGGCGCCGCCCGACGCGAGCACGGTGGCGCGCGCGAGGACCGTGACGACCTTGCCTTGCGCCACGTCGAGCACGTAGGCGCCCGCGCATACCTCGGGCCCGCCATACTTGGAGAGCATGATGAGGTCGACGCCCATGTGCTCTTCGAGAATGCGAATGCGCGGGTTCTCGCGCACCGCACGCACCAGCGCGCGCTCGATCTCGCGGCCGGTCATGTCGGCAGTGTGGACGATGCGCCGGGCGCTGTGCCCGCCCTCGAGATGCAGATCGAGCGGACCATCTTGCGGGCCGTCGAAGCGCGCGCCGACGTCGCGGAGCCAGGCGATGCGCGCCGGCGCCTCGCGTACGCAGAGCTCGACCGCCTTCTCGTGGCTCATGCCCGCGCCCGCCACGAGCGTGTCGTGGATGTGGTCGGCAAAGGAGTCCTTGTCGTCGAGGACCGCCGCCACGCCGCCTTGCGCGTACGTCGTATTCGCCTCGTCGATGGCGCGTTTGGTGACCACCACGACCGTCGCGAGGGGCGACTGGGCCACCGCCTCGAGCGCGAACGAGAGCCCCGCAACGCCGCTACCGATTACGAGGAAATCGCAAGTTTCCGCCATGGCGCTGCACCCTAGCACTCCTGCGAGACTCGAGGAATTCCCGTCCTTTCGACGGACACGTTTTGACCTTCGCGACCCGCCGCTTGCACGCATCACGGAACGCGGCAAGGGCTTGGCCTTCCACAACTTCCGACGTCTGGCCGCTTCGGTCCCGCTGCGGCGGCGCGACTGCAATGGGGTCCCGCCGCTTCGGGAGGCGGATTGCCCTCGCGTGGGGCAGCCGGCGGCCGTACACTCCGGGGGTGAGACGCTTCGTCGCCTTCGCGCTTTCCACTTCCTTTCTCGCAACCGCCCTTCTCTCTTCGCGCGACGCGGCAGCTTTTTGCCGTACCACGACCGAGAGCGGCACCAGCCAGGCGTGCGCCCAGACCGGCAAGCCAGTGTTCTGGCGAAACGCCTGCGTGGGTTACAGGGTCAACGAAGCGGCCAGCACCAAGGTCACGCTCGCCGAGACCAACACCGTCGCCGGCAACGCCTTCGGATCCTGGTCGGCGCTCTCCTGCGGGCCGGCCGCCCCGTCGATCGCCGCGGTGAACATCGGCACCACCAAGTCGACCGCCATCGGCTACGACCAGGCGAGCGGCGCCACCAACGAGAATATCATCGTGTACCGCGACGGCGACTGGCCCTACGCGGACCAGAGCCAGGTGGCCCTCACCACGCTCACCTACCGGAAAGATACCGGCGAGCTCTTGGACGCCGACATGGAAGTGAACGCCACGCTGAAGCTGGTGGCGGCCGACCCCATTCCCAGCAACGGCTTCGACCTGCTCACGGTGTTCACCCACGAGGCCGGTCACTTTCTCGGGCTCGCCCACACCGACGTGCCCAAGGCCACCATGTTCGCGAGCTACGATCCAGGCACCGTCGACCAGCGCACCCAGAAGCAGGACGACGTCGACGGCATCTGCGCTGCCTATCCCTCGAGCGGCAACCGCCCGACCGCCGCAGGAAATGTCGCCGCAGGCAAGTGCGATCCGCGGAAGACGCCCACCATCGACTCCGGCAGCAGCAGCTCGAGCGGCTGCAGCGCCGGGGGAAACGGCGTCGCGGGCAGCGGCGGCTGGGGCCTTGGGCTTGTGGGCCTCGCCGGCGCGATGGCCATGCGCCGGGCGCGCAAAACACGCGCCGCCTGAGGCAAAAAACGCCGCTCCACGGGCTCCTCGCGCGTTCCACCATTGACACGCCGCGACAACGCTCCTAATCCGAACGTGGACTGAATCGCCATTCAGTCACGCCGGCGGCCTCTTTCGGCCCCCGCAACGCGAAGGAGTCCTCGTGAAAATCCTGGTCCCTCTGAAGCGCGTCGCCGACCCCGACAACGCGAACAAGGTGAAAGTCAACGGCGGCAAGCTCGAGACCACGGGTCTCGAATGGAAGCCCAATCCGTTCGACGAATACGCGGTGGAGACGGCCCTGCGCCTCACCGAGAACGGCACCAACACCAAGGCCCGTCAGGGCGAGGTCGTGGTGGTGACCATTGGTCCCAAGGACGCCGAGACCACGCTGCGCGCCGCGCTGGCCACCGGCGCCGACCGCGCCATCCGCGTGGACGCCGGCGACGAGCAGGTGGACGGCGATCTGGTCGCCCGCATCCTCAAGGCGGTGGTCGACAAAGAGCAGCCGGACCTGGTGCTCCTCGGCAAGCAGGCGGTCGATGGCGACTCCAACCAAGTGCCGCAGCTGCTCGCCGAGTACCTGGGCTGGCCCCAGGCAACCTTCGCCGCAACCCTGAAGAGCGAGGCCGACAAGGCCCTGGTGGTGGGCCGCGAGGTCGACGGCGGCACCCTCAGCATCCGCGTCACACTCCCGGCCGTGGTCTCGGTCGATCTGCGCATCGTGGCGCCCAAGAGCGTCACCTCGGTGCACACGCCGGCTACCCACAACTACCCCGACGGCGTTCGCTTCGCGGCGCTCATGGCCATCATGGCCGCAAAGAAGAAGCCGCTTGCCGAGCTCAAGCTGGCCGACCTGGTGAGCGATCCGGCGCTCAAGATTCAGTACACCGGCTTCGAGCTGCCTCCGGCGCGCAAGGCGGGCGTCAAGGTCAAGACCGTGGCGGAGCTGGTCGAGAAGCTCAAGAACGAAGCGAAGGCACTGTAGGAGAACGACCATGAGCAAGATCCTGATCGTTGCTGAAATGTCCGATGGCAAAGTGCGCAAATCCACGCACAGCTCCATCACCTTCGCGCGCAGCGCGAACCTCCCCTTCTCCATCCTGGTCATCGGCGCCGGCGCCGCCGCCGCGGCCGGCGAGGTCACCGGCTACGGAGCCGAGAAGGTCCTCGTGGCCGACGACGCCTCTCTCGCCGGCCAGGTGTGCGAGACGTTCGCGCCGACCATCGCCCAGGTGGCCAAGACCGGCTTCGACATCGTCGCCATCACCGCCAGCTCCTTCGGCAAAGACGTCGCTCCCCGGGTGGCCGCCAAGCTCGGCGCAGGCTACGCGCCGGACATCTCGGGCGTGCTCTCCGACGGCGGCAAGCTCACCTACAAGCGCCCGGTCTACGCCGGCAACGCCTACGCGACCTGTCAGCTTTTGACTGCCACCCAGGTGGTGAGCGTACGCCAGAGCGAGTTCGTTGCGGCGGAGCCCTCGGGCGGCGCCTCGGCCATCGAACCCGTGCAGATTGCACCGGCCGATCCCGCGGCAGCACGGGTCGAGTTCATCGGCCTCGACGCCCAGAAGAGCGCCCGGCCGGACCTCGGCGAAGCGCGCGTCATCGTCTCTGGTGGCCGCGCCCTCAAGGAGAAGTTCGCCGAGGTGCTCGACCCGCTGGCGAACCTGCTCAACGCCGCGGTAGGCGCCAGCCGCGCCGCCTGCGACGCTGGCTACGCGCCGCCCGAGCTGCAGGTCGGCCAGACCGGCCGCGTGGTGGCGCCCAAGCTCTACTTCGCCATCGGCATCTCCGGCGCCATTCAGCACCTCGCCGGCATGAAGGGCTCGAAGACCATCGTCGCCATCAACAAGGACCCCGACGCGCCCATCTTCCAGGTGGCCGACTACGGCCTGGTGGCCGACCTCTTCACCACCGTGCCCGAGCTCATCAGCGAGCTGAAAAAAGCGACCTGAACGCGCTTTTCTCCCCACGCGGCGGCCGCTCTTCGGAGCGCGCCGCCGCTTTCGTTTCTCCACCGGTTTTCCACAGGGCGGATGCGCCCGTGATCCGCCGGTGGGCCTCGATTTTGTCGCCCAGGCACGATACCACCGGAGTACCTACGGACACGCCCGGGACGCGCTGCCGAATGCAGAGCGAGCCGGCCGACTGGAGCTAGCCGCATGAGTTACGTCGTCCTCGCCCGCAAGTATCGGCCCCAGTCCTTCGAGGATCTGGCGGGCCAATCGCACGTCGCGCGGACCCTGGCCAATGCCATCGCGCAGAACCGCGTGGCCCACGCCTTCCTCTTCACCGGCGTTCGCGGCGTGGGCAAGACCACCAGCGCGCGCCTGCTCGCCAAGTGCCTCAACTGCCTGGGCAAAGACGGCAAGGCCGAAGGGCCGACCGCCATCCCGTGCCAGGTATGTGCAGCCTGCACCGAAATCACCAGCGGCGCCGACATCGACGTGCAGGAGATCGACGGCGCCAGCTACAACGGCGTCGACGAGGTGCGGCGCCTGCAAGAGGGCATCAACTTCCGCCCCGCCCGCGACCGCTTCAAGATCTACATCGTGGACGAGGTCCACATGCTCTCGAGCGCTGCCTGGAACGCGTTCCTGAAGACGCTGGAAGAGCCCCCGCCGCACGTGAAGTTCATCTTCGCCACCACCGAGGTGCACAAGGTGCCGGTGACGATTCTTAGCCGCTGCCAGCGCTACGACTTCAAGCTCATCTCTGCCAGCACCATCGGCGCGCGCCTGCGCGAGGTGCTGGGCAAGGAGGAGATCCAGGCCGACGAGGGCGCCCTCGCCATTCTCTCGCGCGAGGCCGGCGGTTCCATGCGCGACGCCATGAGCCTGCTCGACCAGGTCATCGCCTTCTCCGGCAAGACCCTGAGCACCGAAGACGTGACCCGCGTGCTCGGCGTGGCCGATCGCAAGGTGCTGCACGATCTGGCCCGCGCGGTCATCGTCGGCGAGGCCGCCAAGGCCCTGGGTATCGTGGCCGACGTCTCCGAGCAGGGCTTCGACGTCGCGCACCTGACGCGCGATTTTCTCGGGCACCTGCGCAACCTGGTGGTGGCGAAGACCGACACCTCACCCGAGGTGTCGCGCATCCTCGACTTGCCAGACACCGAGATCGCCGATTTGCGCGAGGCGGCCGGGCTCACCCACCTCGACGACTTCGTGCGGCTGTTCCAGGGCTTCTCTGCGGCCTACGACGCCATCGTGAAGAGCGTCTCGCCGCGCGCCACGCTGGAGATGACGCTGGTGCGTCTCGCCCGACGGCCGCCGCTGCTTCCGCTGGACGAGCTCTTGTCGCGGGTGGGCGACCTCGAGCGACGCCTCGAAGGCGCGCCTCCCAAGGGGCGGCCCCCGCAAGCCGGCTCCGGTTCGGGCGGGGGCGGCGGTTCCGTCTCGTCCGGCGGCCAGGCGCCGCGAGCCCGCGAGGGCTCCCGCTCGTCGAGCTTTCGCGACAGTCGCCAGGACCGCGACGGCCGCGTCTCCGCCGAGGAGCTGGGGCTCATGGCCGAGCCCGCGACCATGGTCCAAGACCGCACCGTGGGCGCCCTCGCCCTCGCCCCGCACGAGGCGCAGCAGCCGGCGCCGCGACCGCGCGAGGTGCGCGCCCCCATCGATCTCTCGGCGATTCCTGCCTCCCACGAGGACTATCGCGCGATCGTCGACCGGGTGCGCGAAGAGCGGCCGGACCTGGCCTCGGTGTTCGCCCACGGGGCTCCCATGGAGGTCACGCGCGAGCGTCTGATCATCGGCTACGAGGCCGACTCCTTTCTCGGCATGCAGGCCTCCGAGGCCGAGGCCAACGAGATCCTCACCCGGATCACCCGCACCTACTTCGACGCGCCAACCAAGATCCTGGTCGACGTTTCTGCCAAGATGAAAGACGCCCCCCCTACGCTGGCGGCAGTGGACGAGGCGCGGCACAAGGAGCGCCTGCGGCAAGCGCGACTCCGGGTCGAGCAGCACCCCACGGTGCTCGCCGTGAAGCGGCTGTTCGGCGTGGAAATCGCCTCGGTCAAGGTGCCGGAAGGCGAGCGCTGAATCCGGCTCGGTGCGCGGGGCACTGAGGCATTTTGATCGCCTCTCGGCGGTGCTAAGAGACGTGCCATGCAGTTTCGCGGCGGCATCAACGAGCTCATGCGCCAGGCGGCGCGAATTCAACGCAAGGTCGACCAGGCCAAGACCGATCTGAAGGATCGCGAAGTACTGGGCACCGCCATTGGCGACAAGGTGAAGGCCACCGTGACCCTCGGTCGCACCGTGAGCCGCATCGAGGTCGACCCGGAGTTTCTCAAAGCCGAGGCCATGGAGCTGGTGCTCGACGGCGTGTGCGCTGCGGTGAATGCGGGCCTGGCCGAAGCCGACAAGACCATGGAAGCGGAGATCGAGAAGATCACCGGCGGCGTCAAGATTCCCGGGCTCACCTAGCCCCGCATGTCGCCTCGGCTCCGGCGCGTACTCCAGCTCTTTGCTCGCCTCCCTGGGGTGGGCGAGAAGACGGCGCATCGGTACGTGCTGCACCTTCTCACGACCGACCCCTCGGTCGCCGAAGAGCTGGGCCGCGCGATCTCCGAGCTGCACCAGGTGTTCCAGCCTTGCAGCCTGTGCAACAACCTCGCCGAGGCCCTCGAGATCCCCGTTCTTTGCGACATCTGCAAGGACCACAAGCGCGACCCCACGGTGCTGTGCGTGGTGGCCAAAGTTTCAGACCTGCTGGCGCTCGAGAGGCCGGGCACGCTCCGCGGCCGCTACTTCGTCCTGGGCGGCTTGCTTTCTCCGCTCGAAGGCATTGGACCGGAGGCGCTACCGGTACCGCGTCTGGTCGAGCGGGTCCGCCAAGACGCCGTGCGCGAGATCATCCTCGCAACGCCGCCCACCGTCGACGGCGAAGCCACTGCGCTCTTTCTCCGGCGCGAGCTCGGCGATCTCGGCGTGTCCATCACCCGCATCGCCAGCGGTATCCCGCACGGCGGCGACTTGGAGTTCATCGACCCCGTTACCCTGGGCCGCGCACTCGACGGCCGGAAAGTGATCTGAACATGGAAGCCATCAAGACCGCCGAAGCCCCTGCCGCCATCGGCCCGTACTCGCAAGCCGTGCAGGCCGGCCCGTTCGTATTCTTGAGCGGTCAGGTGCCGCTCGATCCCAAGACCGGCGAGCTGGTCACCGGCGACATCCAAAAGGAGACGAACCGCGTCCTCGACAACCTGCAGGCGGTGCTCGCCGCCGCCGGCCTAAGCTTCGACCACGTGGTGCGCACCACCATCTACCTCACCAACCTGGGCGACTTTCAGGCGGTGAACGAGACCTACGGCGCGCGCTTCACCAAGACGCCACCGGCGCGCGCCACCGTGCAAGTCTCGGCGCTGCCCAAGGGCGCACGCGTGGAGATCGACGCCGTCGCCTACAAGGGCTGACCCACAAAAAGCGGCGCGCCGGCGCGTCTCGAAAGACGGCCGGCGCGTTTTGCGCTTTCGGCTACTGGCGCGCGACGAGCTTGGCGGCGCCGCGGGTACCGGCGAACTCCAGCGACTCGACGTTGAGGAGCTTGGCCCCCTGCCCGGCCGTGCCGAGCGAGCCGTCGACGTTGGGGAGGACGGTCGTGAACGCGCTGCTCGACTTGGTCTGATCGCCGACGATGGTGACCACGTCGGCCTGAACGCTGGCGGGGACGATCAGCGTGGCGTCGTCGGCCTTGAGCGACTTGACGCGAATCTCGGCGCCTTGCACCGGCACCAGGTCGGCCGTGACGTCGCCGCCGTCGGCCTGGATGAGCGCGTTCTTGACCACCAGGCCACCGGTCACCGAGAGCGTGCCGTTGCCGGAGCCCGCCGTGATGTCGAGGGGCTTGATGGCGGTGCCGAGCGGAATGTTGACGGTCAGCAGCTCACAGCCTGCATCGCCGCGGCTCGACGTGCCGTAGTCGGCGGCGGCGTGGCCGCAGCTCACCTTGAACTTGCCGTCGACGCGCTCCACTTTGATGGTCGCGATGACGTCGGTGAGCGACTTTTTGGCGTTCTCTTGCTCGGCGTTGTCGGACATGGCGATGACCCGAGCGGTGACCGAGATCTTCGTGGTGTTGGCGCTGCCCACGACGTTGAGGCCGCCGTTGACGGAGATGGACACGCCGTCGGCTTGGATCACGATGGGCTCGCCGTTCCAGTCGTCGGTCGCCGTGACCGTGGGCTGGGTGTCGCCGGTGTAACGCGTCTTGGTCTTGGCCGTGATCACGCAACCCGAGAACAGGGTCGCCGCCACCAGTGCCGTCGTCGCCATCGTCAAAGCCTTCATGCGTATTTTCTCCTGTTTCCTTAAGCCGCCAGCGAGATGGACGGTGAATCCTAGCGTTTCATTCATCAGGATGCGCATTTCCCGCTGAAATGCGCGCATTTCAACCTATGTAGTCAAAAGTACCCCCGCTGCCCGGTTGGCGGCGACGATGGCCGTCTCGAGCTCCTCTGCCGAGGCCTCGGCGGGGAGCGGCGGGCCCAGCACCACCGCCACGCGGGTGAAGGGCCAGGGCAAGACGAAGCGATCCCAGGCTCTCGCGAACGTATGCGCCTGCGCCGCCGCCGCGCCCATGGGGACCAGAACGCCGCCGGCGAGCCGCGCCGTCAGGAGCACGCCCTCTTTCACCACGCCATGCGGGCCCCGTGGACCATCGACCGCGAAGGCGGCATCGTTGCCGTCGCGGACCCGCCGGACGATGCCGCGAAGGCCCATGGCGCCGCCGCGCGAGCTGGAGCCGCGGGCCACGCGGAGCCCCTGGCGACCGAGGACCCGAGCCTGGATGCCTCCATCGCGCGAGAGGCTGACCAACACCGCGGTGGGCTTGCGGCGGCGCCAGCCCAGGAGCGCGAACTGGGTGCCGTGGAAGAAGGCGAGGATCCAGGCGCGATCGGCGGGGAGCGCCGGGCTCACCTGCACCCGAAGCCGGAGCGTGAAGAGCCAGACGCGGACGAGCAAGCCCAGGAGAAACCCCGCGAGAGCCCGCGCCGCGTCGCCGATCACTGCTTTAGCGCATCGATGCGCTCACGCGCTTTGAGCGTGGCGTCGTTCTCCGCCGCGCGTTCGAACATCTGGATGGCCTTGGGCTTGTCGCCCTGCCGTTCGGCGATCTCGCCCAGGTGGAAGAACACCTCGCCCTTGGTGATGGGCGAGCTGGCGTCGAGCTTCTGCAGGAGCAGCGCGCGGAAGGTCTTCTGCGCGCGATCGAGATCGCCCTGCGCCAGCGCGTGACGGCCGAGATCGCGGAGCACCGCCACGTTGCCCGGCTCGATCTTGAAGGCCGTATCGAGCTCCGCCAGCGCCCGTTCATTCTCGCCCAGATCCACCAGCGCCCGCCCCAGCCGGTGGTGCAGAGCTGCCAGCTCTTTGGTGCGCTTGCCGCCATGGGTCGCGATGAGGCGCACCAAAACCTCGGAGGCTTCGCGGGTACGACCCGCCTTCTCGTAGGCATCGACCAGCTCAGCGAGCGCCGTCTTGTCGGCGGCGTTCTCCCGGGCCGCGTCCTCCAGTAGCGGGATGGCCCGCTCCGGCTGCGAGAGCTCGTCGATGAAGATCTTCGCAGCGCGACGCCGCAGATCGCCGGCGTGGGTGGCCGCGGCGCCGTCGATTTCCTCCACCAGAAGCTCGGCCAGCTCGGCCCACTTTTTCCGCTCGGCGAAGGCCTTCTGCAGCTGCGTACGCGCCTCTGCGCTTCCGTGGCGAATGGCAGAGCGAAGCGACTCCTCGGAGGCATCGAGCTCGCCCAGGCGGGCGCGCAAATCGGCGACCCGCAGGTAGGTGGGCACCGCGGCCTCCGATGCCTGCGTCGCCGCCACGCCGGTGAGCGCCTCGGCGGCACGCTTGAGATCGCCGCGCTTCTCCGAGAGCCGCGCCACCGCGCCGAGCGCGCCTTCCTGTGCGGCGTCGGCCGCCACGATGTCTTCGTAGACGCCAAGCGCGCGCCCGGTGTCGGCGAGGCGAACCTCGTAGAGATCGGCGAGGCGGTAGAGGACGGCCACGTCGCCGCCTTCTTTGCGCTCTTGCTCGAGCAGCTCGGCCCACTCGTCGTACTTGCCGAGCTTTTCCAAAAGAACACCCAGCCGGCGCCTCGCCTCGGGATGCGCGGGCTCTTCTCGCACCACCGCGCGGAGGGCCTCCACCGCGTCCTCCGGCGAGGAAAGCTCGGTCTCGTAGAGCGTGGCCAGCTCGAGGCGCAGGCCGATCTGCCGATCGCGGCTCTGGGTCTCGGAGACCACGTAGCTCAGCGTGCGCGAGAGCTCGCGCGGCTCCTTCACGCGACCGTATAGATCGCGGAGTGAACCGAGCACGCCTTCGCTCTCGGGGTCGGCGCGCACCAGATCCTCGAACAGCGAGATGGCGCGTTGCGCTTCGCCCGCTTCGGCCAGGCGCGCGGCCGCACGCTCTTTCCAGGAGGCGGCGGTGCGCTCGTCGGTCTCGACCTCGGCGAGGCGGAGCATGAGGTCGGCAATGTCGCCGGTGCCGCGCCGCTCGCGGAGACGAACCAGGTTCTCGAGGGCCCAATGCGAGCTTCCGTCGCGCGCAAGCGCATCTTCGAGCACCGCCTCGGCCAGCATGGTGTCGCCCACCGAGTGCTCGGCGATGCCCCGGGCGTCGCGCAAGAGGGCCAGGGCGGCCTCGGGATCGCGCTCGACCCGCGACAGCCGGCGAATGGTGTCGACCAGATCGCGCTCGCGCGCCGGCACCCGACGCAGCTCCACCAGCGCCCCCAGCGCTTCGGTGCGCGCGGGATCGAGCTCGACCGCGCGCTCGTAGGCAGCTTCGGCGCGAGGCCCGTTTTGGCCGCGTGGATGAAAGAGGCGCCCCACGCGCATCCACAGGTCGGCCCGGGTGAGGGTGGCGGTGTCGGCCCCCAGCGCCTCGATGGCTGCAGAGAGGGTCTCGGCGGCCTCGGCGTAGTCGCCGGTCTTCTCCGCGAGCCGCTCCAGCTCGTCGCAGTTGGCGCCGTCGGAGGCGTCCTCCAGCACGATGGCGCCCACCGCGGCCATGGCCGCGCGCGCGTTGCCGTTGTCCTTTTCGAGCATGCGCGCGAACTCTTCACGCGCCGCCCGGCGCGCCGAGGCGCCCTCCGCCGCGCCAATCTTTCGCTCGTGGAGCGCCACCCGCTCGTCGGTCCGACTGGTTGCATGGTACACGCGATCGAGCACCCGGAAGGCATCGGCGGCCAGGGCGGGCACGGCGAGCAGCTCCACCACGAGCTTCACGCTGGGCTCGTGACGCTGATCTTGCTCGAGCGCCGCTTCGGCGTGCTCCAGCGCCTCGCGCTTGTCCTCGGCCAAGGTAGCCAGGCGATAGCGAAGGTCGGCGAGCTCGTGGGGGCTGCCCGACACCGCTACGTGCCGAAGCAGCGTGGTGCGGAGCGCGGGCACGTCGGCGGTGTCGCCGTAGAGCGTGGCGAGCTCGGAGAGGAGCCGCACGTCGTCGCCCGAGATGGCGAGCGCGCGCTCGTAGGCCTTGGCGGCGCCGCTCCGGTCGTCCAGTCGCGCCGAAAGTAGACGTCCGAGACGCTCGAACAGCGCCGCATCCTTGCCGGCCTCAGCCAGCGCCTCGAGGGCTTCGGCGTGGCGGCGCAGATCGCCCTCCCCTGCTGCGAGCCGATCGAGATCCGCGAGCACCCGGCTCGGATCATCGGTCTCGGGTAGCGCGCGCAAGAGGTAGCCAAAGGCCCGCGGACCATCGGCGAGTTGGGTGTCGCAAAGGCTGGCGAGCTCCTCCAGCGTACGCGCGGCCACCTTGGGGTCGCTCTCGAGCGAGAGTCGCAGGTCGAGAATCTGGGTGAGCTCGGCGTAGCGACGGTGCCGGCGGGCGATGGGCTCGGCCAGCGCCACCACGGTGGGCCGAAGTTCGGCGCTGGCGGCGAGCGCCATGAGCGGTTCGAACGCGGCGCGCTCGAACTGGGCGTCGAGCGAGAGCCCGAACGCTTCGACGGCGCGCGCGTCGTCTTTCTCGTGCGCCACGAACACCTCGCCCCGCTTCTGGTGCACGCGGGCGATGACGTCGGGTGCGGTGCCGAGCGCCACCTGGCGGTCGAGGTTGGCGAGGAGACCGTCCCAGATTGCTTGCTTCTCCAGCAGGCGCGCCAGATCGGTGAGCACCGGCGCCTCCTCGATTTTCTCTGCGTCTTCGAGGAGCTCGAGCGCCTGCGGCAGGTCGTCCAGCTCTTCGGCCACCGCGGCCGCCAGCCGCAGCAGCGGAAACCGCGCCTCCGCATCGTCTTCCAGCTCGATGCGCTTGCGGTAGAGGCCGAGCAGGCGCTCCTTGTCGGTGCCCTCTTCGTAGAGGGCGATGAGGTGGTCGAGCGTGAAGGTACTCTGCGGCTCGAGCTCCAGGGCGCGCTCGTAGGATTCGACGGCGCCCTTGGGATCGTCGAGCATGTCGCGGCGCGCCTCGGCCAGCCGCCGCCAAGTGGACGCGCGGTCCTCGTCGGCGAGCTGCACTTCGACTTTGGCGGTGAGGATGCGCTCGAGCGCCTTCCAGTCGGAGAGCAGCGTCGCGAAGCGATCCATGTCGTCGAGGCCCTCGAGATCGACCGCGCGGATGGCGTGGAGACGCTCGTAGGCTTCGAGCGCTCGCCGAGGATCGTCGCGAACCTCGTCGTGGATGTGCGAGAGGCGGGTGAGAATGTCGGCCTTGTCGACCTCGTCGGCGGCGGCGAGCGCGCCCTCGTAGGCGGCAACCACGCCGTCCCACAGGCCGTGCTCGCGCCCTAGGCGCTCGAGCTCGGCGCGGAGATCAGCGTCGCCCGGAGAGGTCTGCACGGCGCGCGTCAACGCGTCGAGGGCCCGCTCCGGCGCCGCGAGCTGGCGCTCGTGAATTTCTGCAACCCGGCGGAGCAGCTGCGCCTGGTCGAGGGGCTCCGGCACCAGCGTGGCGCGCAGCTCGAGCGACGCCACCAGCTCTTCCCACAGCGAAAGCTCCTCGTAGGCCGGCGCCAAAAGGTCGAGAATCGCAAGCCGGTCTTCGGCGGCGGCGGGCAGCAGGGCTTCGAGCGCCGCGCGGGCGACCTCACCATCGGCCGACCGCACGCCGCGGCGCTCCAGCACCTCGCCGTACTCGTCGATGGCGCGCCGCGGAGCGCCGCTGGTGGCGGAAAGCTTGGCCAGAGCGAGACGGTGCTTCGCCTCGTCGTCGGTGCCCTCCGAGACCTCGATGCGCCGTTGCAGCAGCTCGGAGAGATCGGCGTGGCGACCGGCGGCAGCAAACAGCCGCTCGAGGGCGTCGAGAGTCTGCGTGTTGCGGTCGTCGATGGCGAGCGCCGCTCGGTAGGTGTCGATGGCCGCAGCAACCTGGGCGAGCTCACGCTCCTGCACCTCGGCGACGACGTGCAGCGTGCGGACACGAGACGCGTCGTCGGCCTCGTCGTCGAGACCACTCTGCAGATGCTCCACCCGCTCCTCAGCGCGACCCAGCGCCAAAAGGAGGCGATCGACCGCTGCGAACGACGCGCGGTGCTCCGCCGGGGCGAACGCGAGGTGGCGTCGGTACTGCACCAGCGCGGTCTCCCGATCGCCTTGCTGTTCCAGGATCTCGGCGGCCCGCCGGGCGATGTCTGCGGTCTCGACCCCGTCGACGGCAATGCGCCCGAGCTCGCGCACATAGATCTCGCCCAGGCGAATCTGGGCGTTGCCGAGCGGGGCAAGCCGTTCCAGCTCTTCCCGCGCCGAGACGTCGGTGGGGTCGTCGGCGAACACCCGCGCCCATGCGCCGAGGGCTGCACCGAAGTCCTCACGCTGCTCCTCGTGGAGCGAGCCGATGCGCACCAGGAGGCGCCGCCGCTCCTCGGCTTCGGTCTCGGTCTCGAGGCGCGCCTCGAGGGTGGCGATGACCTTCAGCCAGTCGGCCTTGGCGAGGTACATTTCCTCCAGGAGGTCGGCTGCGCTCCGCGCGCACGTCGGGTCTGTGAGGAGCCGCTCCAGCGCGCCGATGGTGGCCTGGTGCGAGGGATCGATCCGGAGGGCGGCGCCGTAGGCCTCCACTGCGCGCTCCGCGTCTTCGGCGCGCTCCTCCGATACCTTGCCGATGAGGAAGTGGAGCTCGACCCTTCGTGCTTCCTGGGTGGCGTCGAGCGCGAGCTCGCGCTCGTACAGAGAGAGCAGATCGCCCACCCGGCTCTCGCGGAGGTAGAGATCGGCGAGCCTGGCTGCGGCCCGTGCGTCGAAGGTGACATCGAGAATCTCTTCGTAGAGCTCGATGGCTCGACCCAGGTCGGCGAGCGGACCTTCGTGCAGCTCGGCGCGGGCGAAGAGAAGACGTACGCGCTCCTCGTCGGTCTCGGCGAGTACGAAGAGCTGCGCGTAGACGCCTTCGAGCTCCTTGGACTTTTCGGCGTCGCGGTAGAGCGCTTCGAGCGACGTCAGCGTCTGGGGGTCGTCTCCCCGCACCTCGCGTGCCTTTTCGAACCAGGCGAGGGCATCGCCCTTGTGGTCCAGCTTGTCGCGGTACAGCCGACCCAGCCGAGCGAAGAGCTCGGCTCGCTCCTCGTCGTCCACCACGTTGCCGGCCATGCGCTCCAAAAGGAGTGCCCAATCGACGATGCGCGAGGCGGCCTCGGCCAGCCCCTCGGCCCGCACCACGCACTGCCCGAAGGAAGGCTCACCCACGGATTCCTCGGCAGCGCGCGCCGCGTAGTCGTAGGCCTTGCCGGGCTGCCCCAGGTCGCGCTCGGCCAGGGTGGCCGATCGACCGAGGAGCTCCAGGCGATCGTCGACGCCAGGCGCTTCGGCGATCTCGACCTCGAGGACCCGCAGAATACGCCCCACGTCGTTCTCGGCCTCGTAGAGCGGCAGGAGGAGACGCGCCACGTCCAGGCGAATCTGTGTATTCTGCAACATCGCCTCGACACGCGCGCGCGCCACCGCGGCCGAGGGCTCGAGGGTCAGTACCCGCCGGTACGCCTCGAGCGCCCCCTCGGCGTCCTCCAGGCGATCCTCGCGCAGCTGCCCGAGACGTGTAAGGAGCGAAAGTTGCTCCCGATCGTCGGTCACCGCGTCGGCGCTCTCGGCCAAGAGGTCGGCCGCGTCCTCGTAGCGCTGCATCTTCGCGTATAGCGTCAGCAATGCGTCGCGCACCGAAGCTTCGGCGCCGAAGTCCTCGAGCAGGGTGCGATAGGCGGTCACCGCAGCGTCGTTCTCGTCGAGCTGGTCGGCGAGCGCCGCCGCCCGCAGCAAGAGCTCGCGCCGCTCCTCGCTGCTCTGCGATTGCTCTTCTCGGAGACGCACCACCCCCAGCTGCTTTTGAAGCTCGCCGGAGACGCCGTAGAGCCCATCGAGCGCGGTGAGCGCGCCGCGATGGGTTGGTTCAATCGCGAGACAACGCTCGAAGGCTGCAATGGCCTGCGGCGCCTCGCCCTTCTCTTCCAGGCAGCCGCCCAAGCGGAAGAGCGCCGCTGCGCGCTCCACCTCGTGCGGCTCGAGCTCGGCCAGAATGCCGAGCATCGCAGCCAGCTCGTCTTTGCGGCCGGCGCCGCGGTGAATGCCCTCGAGCGCCTGCGCGGCGGCGAGCGCGTGCTCGCCCCCTAGCGTCACGACCTCTGCCAACGGCACCGCGGCCTTCTCGGGGTCCGAAAGCTCCAGGCGCAAGGTCTCGGCAGCGTCGAAGTACAGCTCGCTCTTGAGGTCTGGCGACGTGGCGCGGCCCGCGGCCGCCAGCATCGTGTCGGCGAAGTCCTGCCAGGAGCGCTTGCGGCGGGCGATTTGCCGCATCCGCTCGCGCACGTCTTCGAGCGAGGGATCTTCGAGCAGCAGTCGCCGGTAGGCGTCGAACGCCCCGTCGTCGTCGGACAGCGCCTCGTCGCGCAGCTCGGCGATGCGCTGCAAGAGGCCGGTCTTGCCCTCGCCGTCGGCCTCCAGCTGAATCTCCAGCATGCGCACCACTTCGCGCACCTCGCCCCGCTCGGTCTCCACGCGCTCGAGGAGGCGCGCCAGCCGGAGGCGCAACGGCTTGTCTGTGGCCGCCGCAAGCAGGGTCTCACAGTGAAGCCGCGTCTCTCGCTCGTGCGGATCATCGGCCAGCACCTGCTCGGCATGCTCCACCGCGCGCTCCGGCTGCCCCACCCTCTCGGCGTAGATTTGCACCAGTCGTTTGCGCAGCTTGGGCCCGCGGGTGCCGAGGTCGCGAAGTATCGCGTCCTCCAGGAGCTTGGCCTGTTCCTGAAAGCGCTCCTTTTGCGTGTAGAGCACATCTAACGGTTCGAAGGCTGCTTCCGGGTCGAGCACCTGCAAGCGCTCGTAGCGCCGCGTGGCCTCGGCGCCATCGTGGAGTGCGGACTCGGCGAACTGCGCCGACTCGGCGAGGAGCAGTTCTTGCCGCTCGCTCGGCGAAGCGGCGATGGCAGCGTCGTAGGCGGCGAGGAGCCCGGCGTTGTCGCGCGCCAAAAGGAGTGCCTCGCGGACCCGGTCGAACGCCACCTCGGAACCTGGCTCCTTATCGAAAAGGCGAACGATGTAAGGTCGCGCCGAGGCGGGGTCGGAGAGGCGCTTCTCGTAGATCTCGGCGGCTCGAGCCGCGAGCTCCAGGGTCATGGCCTCCGGAAGGTTGCCGCCGCCCCCCGGCGGCACCGCGCCGGCGATGGCGTCGGCCAGCTCGCCGTGCCGCGAGGTTTCGTCGGCGAGCCGCTGAAAGCGGTCCCAAAGCGAGAGCTCGCCGGGGAATTCGCGGGCCGCGCGCATGAGAAGGTCGAAGGCCTCGGCCCGCTGGCCCAAACGCTCGTGAACGCCCGCCAGGCGATCGTAGAGAGTCACGCGATCGTTCTTCGAAGCGCGGGTGGCGATGAGGATGCCGAGGATCTCGGCCTGCTTGTCGAAGAGCTCGTTGCTCTCGTAGACCTTCTCCAGCACTTCTGCCGCCCGGGCGCGGGTCTCTGCCATGGGCAGAAGCGCCTCGACCAGGGCGATGGCTTCCGCAAGGTCGGCGCCGCTGTCGAGAGCGCGACACGCCGACGTCAGTGCGTCTTTGGGCTTCTTGAGGAGGCGCAGCTCCACCCGAGCGATGTCCACGTCGCGCTCCGCGCGCGCGCGACCCTCACGCTTGTCGCGCTCGCGGGTGAGCGCCGACAGGGCCCGCTCGCCGTCTCCGAGCTGCTCGTAGATGCGGGCGGAGGAGCGCAGCGCGCCCCCGTGATCGGGAAAGAACCCGAGCACGCGCTCGTAGATGGCGGCGGCGGCGGCGGGGTCGACGAAGGCGTCCTCCTCGAGCTGGGCCCACTCGAGGAGCAGGTCGACCTTCTGGGCGGTGTTCGCCCGGGCGACGCGCTGCTCGAAGAACTCGCGGAGACCCTCGGGTCGCCCCTGCGCCCGCAGCAAAGCTTCGAGTGCGGCCACGGCGCCGGCGTCGCTGTCACCCTTGGCGGGGTCGCTCCCGAAGGCGAGCTCGCGGTAGGTGGCGATGGCGTCGTCTTCCTGACCGAGCTCCTGGTAAAGCTGGGCCAGCTGGCGCCGGATGGTGGTCTGCTCGGCCGCCGGCGCCACGTCGCTCCGGCGCTTCAGCGCATCGAGAAACCGCGTCCACTTGTGGCCCCGGCGCGACACCTGCTCGAACAGTGACAGGGACTCGGCAGGCTCGATGGAGAAAGCGCGGTCGGCGGCGTCGATGGCAACGTCGTCGTTTCGCAGCTCGAAAGACGCGAGGCCCGAGAGGCGACGCAGCAGCTCCGCCCGCTGGTGGTCGCTGTCGCTCCGCTCGGCGAGCACTTCGAGGAGCGGCAGGAGGCGCCCGGGCTTTCCCTCGCGCTCGTAGATGGGCACCAGTCGCTCGGCGGCACGCACGTGCTTGGGGTCGACCGAGAGCACCCGCTCGTAGGCGCGGAGCGCGCGCTCCGGCGCGCCCAGCGGGCCCTCGCAGACATCGGCCACCCGGAACGAGAGGGCGATCTTGTCTTCGTCGGTGGTGGCGCGGTCGGCCGCGCCCGAGAGCACCTCAGCAAGGCCTTCCCAATCGGCGACCTTGCCGTACACCTCTTGCAGGTCGTCGAAGCGCCGCTCGGCCAGCAGAAAGTCGCGCAGCGAGCGGGTGGCTTTGGGGTGCCCTGGGTTCAGCTCGAGGATGCGCCGCCAGGCCTTCTCGGCCCTTTCGCTATCGGAGAGGCGGTCGGTGGAGAGCGTCGCCAGGCGGAGCAGCGACGAGATGCGCGCCTCCGGCGGAGCGTTGTCGCGCGCGCGGAGCTCCAAGGCGTCGGCCATGGCGGGAAAGTCGCGCTCACGCTCGGCGGCCTTCTCGAGCGACTCGAGCGCCGCGGCGTCGGCCGGACGCAGCTCCGCCGCGCGCCGATAGAGCGCAATGGCTTCGCTGCCGAGCTCCAGGCGCTCCGCGGTGCGCGCCGCTTCGAGCAGCAACTCGAATCGCGCGTCGTCGCTCTCGGCCTTGGGAATGGCAGCATTGAGCAGCTCGAAGAGCGGCCGATGCGCGCGGCGTTTGGTGTAGAGCTCACGCAGCTGCCGAAGCGCCTCGGTGTCGTCCGGGAGGATCTCCCGCACCCGCTCGTAGCTCTCGATGGCGTTCTGGGCGTTGCCGAACTCGTCGAGCCACCGTCGCGCCACCTTGCGGTAAATCTCGGCGCGGGCCGGTCGGTCCTTCGAGAGCTCGGCGAGCCGCTGCTCGGCCACCAGCGCGTCGCGCGGCTTGCCGGTCTTCTCGCAAAGGGAAACCAGCTCGCGCAGGATGTCGGCGTCGCCGGGCTGAAGTTCGGAGAGCTGGGCCAGCACCGCCAGGAGCGCCACGTCGCTCTTGATGTGCGCGCGGTAGGCGTCGGCCATCTCGCGCAGGACGAGCTCGCGCTGCGCTGGGTCTTTGGTGCGCTCGAGCGAGGCCCGCGAAAGCTCTACCAGTGCGGTCCAGTTGCCGGAGCCGCGATAGAGCCGCCGCAAGGCGTCGCGGGCGCTCTCGTTGGTGGGGTCCTCGCGCAGAGCCGCCCGGAACTGTTCGATGGATCGCGCCGCATCGTCTGCGCGCTCGGACAGCGCGCCGAGCTCGGCGTTGAGGTTCGCCCGCTCCTTGGGGTCGGTAACCACCCGCGCGGCGTCGGCCAGAATGGTACGGAGGCGCGCGAAGTCTTCACGCTCGGTGCACAGTACACGAAAAAAGCCCAGCACGCCGGGGTGGGCCGGTTCCTTGCGCAGGAGCTTTTGGAAGAGCGGCTCGGCGGAGTCGGCGCGATTGCGCATGCGCCAGTGGACCATTCCCGCTTGAAACAGGATGCCGTTCTCGTCATCCGGTTGAAGCAGCCCCGAGGCGATCTGCGCCTCGTAGAGGGCCGCGAGCTCGTCCCACTGCTCGCGGGTGGTGAAGGAGTCGACCAGGGCCAGCGTGGCCTCTTTGTGGTTCGGCTCCAGGTCGAGAATGTCGGCGTAGGCCGCGGCGCCCGCCACCTTGTCGTCGGCCTTGTCGTGGAGCACCCGAGCAGCGGCCAGCAGGAACGAGACCTTGGTCTCCTTGGATTCGCTGCTGTCGGCCGCGGCGCGCAGCAGCGCTCCGAGCTCGGGAAACCGGCCCTGCTCGCGGTAGGCTATCTCGAGGAGCCGGAGGGCCTTGGGGCTTCGAGGGTCGAGGGCGAGCGCTTCCTTGGCGACGTTGAGCGCCTGCTCCAGGCTGCTGGGCCCGCCGTTCTTCTTTTTCCCGCGCCGAACCGAGTTGGGCGCGGCCTCGCGGGCGTAACGATAGGCGACCTCAGCGGACGCCGCCAGCAGCGAGCTCTTGAGCGCGTTGTCGGTGGCCTTCTTGGCCTCCTCCAGGTACCGCGCCTGCAGCTCCGTCCACTTGCTCCGGCGCAGCTCGATGAGCTGCGCCGCCTCTTCCGCCGCCGGCACGTTCCCGAGCGCGCGGTAGACGGCCTCCGCCTCGCCCTCGCGAAGCAGCTCTTCGTCGAGCAGCTTGCCGCGCCGCAGGAGCAGCTCGGTGCGCGCGGCCGGGTTGACGGCGGCCTCCAGGCCGAGCAGCTCCGCGACCGCCGACGCCTCGCGGCGACGATCCTGGCGGCGGCGCGCAGCCTCGAACAACTGCTGCAGGTCCTTGCGGCTGGCCTCGTCGAGATCCTGGGCCACCGCCGCGCGGAGCTTCGCCCACGCCTCCACGTCGTCCGGGCGATCTTGCAAGACGCCCAGCGCATAGCGCACCACCCGTTCGCCCTCGGCCGCGCTCACGAGCCCGCTCCCACCGCGAGAGCCGCGAGCTTGGTCAGGTCCATCGACGGAGACGGGAGAAGAGCGAAGAGGCTACTGAGTGCACCATACACGGACATCGTGGTTCCAATCTTGAATGCTTCGAGTCGGCGGGCGCAGCCTTGTGTGCGGCCGCGCCTTCCACCGTGGGTTAGCGGGGCGATCTTACGGAGACCCGGGAAGCAGTTCAATCTGCTTCGCTTTTGCCCGAACCGATGCGCCGAGGGGCGCACTTTGCGCGGCCCAAGCCGCGCCCCTTCTGGTACGCTCCCGACTGATGTTCGGGACCCCCACTTGCCCCCCGACGCCTGGCGCGCCCGACCGTGCGGCGAGCCTGGCTGCTTTTCGCCCCGGGCAGCGGTCGCCGTGAGCCCCTGGGAAAACGGAGCGGGCCCCCGCTATCGCACCGCCGCAGTCCGGCCTTCGGCGCGACCGACCAGCGCCGAGGCGCCCGGACACGGCATCGCCATCCTGGTGAACGCCAACGCCAAGCGCGGAGGGCGTCGCGTGGCGGTGCAGCTAGCCCGGGCGCTCCCCGGCGCCAGCGTGCGACTGACCCGCCGTATCGAGGAGATCGAGACCTGGCTCCGGGCCCTTTCCGCCCCCCGCGCCATCCTGGCGGCAGGGGGCGACGGAACTTCGGTGGCGCTCCTCAATGCGCTCCGCAACGTGTACGGCGCCCCACCCTTTCCGCCGGTGGGCGCCCTTCCGCTGGGAACCGGCAACGCTTGGGCGCACGTGCTCGGCGCACACAAGCTCCATGGCTGCGTCCGCGCGCTCGCGCGCTGGCACGGGCCGCTCCCCACCCGGCGCTACAGCCTGCTCGAGTGCGACGACACCCTTACGTTCTTCGCCGGGTCCGGGTGGGACGCGCAGGTCCTCGACGACTACCGGATGCAGATCGAGCAAACCAAGGGCCCGGTGCGGACCCTCAACAAGAGCGTGTACGGATACCTGAGCGCCATGCTCCTCCGCTCCGCGCCCAAGTCGATTCTCTTCGGGCGCCCGCACGTGATGATCGAGAACCTGGGCGACGAGGTCTTCACGGTGGACGAAAATCGCGGTCTGCGAAAGCTCGAGGGCGTGCGCCGCGGCGCCGTGCTCTACGAAGGCATGGCCAGCGTGGTGGGGGCTGCCACTTGCCCGGAGTTCGGCTTTCGCTTCCGCGCCTACCCCTTCGCCGAGCGCTTTCCCCGGCTCATGAACGTGCGCGTCTACGATCAGAGCACGGTGCGGGCCATCCGCGACATTCCCAAGCTGTGGCGCGGCGAGCATCCGCTCCCGGGCATGCACGACTGGTTCGCGACCCATGTGCGGATGACCTTCTCGCGACCTTCTCCCCTGCAGATCGCCGGCGAGGCGGTGGGGCAGCGGCAAACAGTCGAGTACAAGGCCTTTCCCCACGAAGTCGACGTGGTCGACTGGCGCGGCCTCTACCGCGACGAGCTGCCGGAGACGCTGGCCGCCTCCCGTGCCCGCACCACGCCTTGATCGCGGCCTTCAGGGGTTGGGTGTATATTCCATCTGTTTCGCGATGCCTGCGGCGACGTCGGCGCCGTAAAGGCGCCGCACCAGGTGGATGCCCAGGTCGAGCCCGGCGCTGACGCCGCCGGCGGTGATGCGCTGGCCGGCATCGACCACGCGCGCGCCAGGGTCGGCTTCGGCGCCGAACGCAGCCAGGCGGTCGAGCGCACGATGGTGCGTGGTGGCGCGAACGCCGCGAAGGCGATGGGCGGCGCCCCAGAAGAGCGCGCCGGTGCACACCGACGCGGCCAGTCGATTCTCGGGGTACGCCTGGAAGTAGGCGACCACCTCGGGATCGCCGGCCAAGCTCCGCGCGGGACCGCCGCCCGCCACCACCACCACGTCGTAGCGAGCGAGCGGCAGCCGGTGCGCGCTCGCGACGGTGAGGCCATCTTGGGCGTAGGGCCCATCGAGGGTCGTGACCTCGCAGGTTGCCTCGGGGTCGAAGCCCATGGTGCGAAGACGCGAGATGGGGTCGAGGACGCCGACCAGATCGAGCAGGGTCATCCCCGCGAACGCCACGAAGCCGAAGGCTACGCCGCGCACCTCGTCGGCCACGGGCGAGGCGAAGTCGGCGAGCGGCTGCACCGCGGCAATGGCGTCAATGGGAACCGGACCGTAAATGTGCGGCATGGGGCCGCGCGGGGTCTCTGCCTCGCGGACCGGACACGGGAGCCGACGCGGATCGATGCGCAGCACCGAGAGCGCGCTGCCCGCGGGGAAGTACAAGGCGGCGCTCTCGCTCACTTTCGGCGCGTACGAGGCGTGCAAGAAGCCTTCGGCTGCGAGCGAGGGGGGCGCGAACGATCGGTCCGCCGGAGCCTCCAGGGAGGGCGCGGCCGCGGTCGGGAGAATGTGGTAGAGCCAACGCACGGGTCCCATGGTACCGCACATTCTCGTCACCGGCGGCGCCGGATACATCGGCTCCCACACCGTTCGCGTGCTCCTCGAAGAGGGCTTCGCGGTGACCGTCGTCGACGATCTCTCGACCGGCCACCTGGACGCCATTCCGGCGGGGGCCCTCGCCGCCCTGGGCGATCTGCGCGATACGGCCTTCGTGGAGCGCACCTTCGCCGCGCGTCCGGTGAGCGGCGTGCTGCATTTCGCGGGCGCCATCCAGGTGGGCGAGTCGACCCGCGAGCCCCTCGTCTACTGGGACCGCAACGTCCACGCGTCGCGGGTACTGCTCGCGGCGATGCGCGATGCCGGTGTACAATGCATCGTTTTTTCCTCCACTGCGGCGGTGTACGGAACGCCCGAACGCACGCCCATCGCCGAAGACGCGGAGAAGCGGCCGGAGAGCCCCTACGGCGAAACCAAGTGGGCGGTGGAGCAGATGCTTGCCGCCGCCGCCCGCGCCCACGGCCTTCGCTACGCGGCGCTCCGCTACTTCAACGCCGCCGGGGCCGAACCTGGGCTCGGCGAGCGGCACCACCCGGAGACCCATCTGATTCCCCTGGCCATCGACGCGGCCCTGGGCCGCATCGGGCCGCTCACGGTGTTCGGCACCGACTGGCCCACCGCCGACGGGACGTGCATTCGGGACTACGTCCACGTGCACGATCTGGCGCGGGCCCACGTGCTCGCTCTGTCGCATCTGCAGCGCTCTGCCGAGAGCGTGGCGCTCAACCTGGGCGCCGGCGTCGGCACCTCGGTTCGCGAAGTACTTCGTGAAGTGGAGCGGGCCACCGGAAAGCCGGTGCCGCACGCGGTGGGGCCCCGGCGCGCAGGCGATCCCGAACGGCTGGTGGCCGACATCTCGCGCGCCCGCACGGTGCTGGGCTTCGCGCCGGCGCACGGGCTCCCGCGCATCGTCGACGACGCGGTGGCCTCGCGCACGGAGCGCCGCGGGTGAAGGACATCGTCCGGCCGTCGGTCCTCGCCCGGGCCTGGAAGGTGCACCCGCGCACGGTGACGCTGTGGATCCAGAGCGGGCGCCTGCCGGCCCTGAAGACGCCCGGCGGTCAGTTTCGGGTGCGCGTCGCCGACGTACCGGAGTTCTGCGCCAAGGAGCGGCTGGCGGTGCCGCCGGAGCTCATGCGCACGGCGCGTGAAGTCGGCCTCTTCGCGCGCAAGACCGCAGTGCCCAAGGCCGCGCAGCGGGTTCTCGAGGGCACGCGCGTGCTGGCATTTGCCGATCCCTTTGCCGGCCTCGCGCACGTGGTGGCGAGCCCTCCTCTGCTCATCCTCATCGAGGCGCCGTTCGCCGATCCAGAGGCGCTGGTACGCGCAATTCGTCGCAGCGTACCGACCGCGCGGGTACCCATCGTGGTGTTCGACGCAACCTCGGCGCCGCGCGCCGAGAAGATCCTGCGCCGGGGGGCCACGTTGGTGCTCACAAAGAAGGCGCGGGCGGAGCTGGCGCCTCGCCTCGCAGAGCTCCTCGAACGCGCGTCAAGATGACGTCGGCCAGGGCACCCTTGGCCGCAGGCCCATGGGTTTCGACCCCCGACGCATCGACCAGATGGATACGGTTTTCTTCTTTGCCGATCGACTCGGCAGCGTGGTTCGCCACCACCAGGTCGACCCGTTTGCGCGCGAGCTTCTCCCGCGCGTAGGCGATGACGGCGGCGTCCTCACCGGTCTCCAAAGCGAAGCCCACCAGGAAGGGCGCGGCGCCGATACGCGATTGCCCCAGCTCCGCCAGGATGTCTGGGTTCTGCGTGAGGCGGAGCGCCGGCGCGCCATCGCTCTTCTTCAGCTTCGACGCGCTCACGGCGTCGGGACGAAAGTCGGCCACCGCCGCCGACATGATCACGACGTCGACGGCTGCGCGTGCGTGCATCACAGCGCGCCGCATCTCCTCCGCCGATCGCACGTCGACCCGCTGCACGCCGGGCGGCGTCGGCTCCGCTACCGGACCGGCCACCAGCGTCACGTGCGCGCCGCGGGCTGCGGCCCGTGCTGCGAGTGCGAAGCCCATCTTGCCGCTGGATCGATTGCCGAGAAATCGGACGGGATCGATGTCTTCGTAGGTGGGCCCGGCGGTGACGAGCAGCGAGAGGTCTGCGAGATCGCCCGGCTCCGCGGCCCGAAGAATGGCCGACGCGATGTCGGCCGGATCACTCATGCGCCCCATGCCGATCTCGCCGGAGGCCACCGGCCCGTCGACCGGACCCACGAAACGCAACCCATCGCCGCGGAGCGTGGCCACGTTTCGTGTGGTGCTCGGATGCGCCCACATGCGCGGATGCATCGACGGGGCGACGAGCACCGGGCCGCGGGCCGAGAGCGCCAGCGCGGTCACCAGATCGCTGGCGCGTCCCTGGGCCAGCCGGGCCAGAAGATCGGCGGTGGCCGGCACCATGGCCACCACGTCGGCTTCCTGCGCCAGCTTTACGTGCATTTCGCCAGGAAAGGATGCATCCCACATGGATGTGCGCACCGGCTCTCCGGTGATGCCCGAGAACGTGACCGGGCCTACGAACTTGGAAGCGCTCTCGGTGAACACCGGAAGCACGCGAACGCCGGCCTTCACCAGGAGGCGCGCGACCTCGACGGCCTTGTAGGCGGCGATGCTGCCGCTGACGCAGAGAGCGACGGTCTTGGACATCGCCCTGCACTCTACCAGACGCGCGCCGTCAGTCGGTGCCGGGCTTGTCTTCGGAGGGCTTCTCGGCGCGGTCACGGTACTTGGTGAGCCCTTCCCGGAAGGTCCAGCCGTAGCTGCCGTACTTGCCCCCGATGCGCGACTCGACCGTGCCCCCGCCCTTGCCGGTGTTGGAGCCGCCGCGAATGGTCGGCCCCTGGCTGATGGTCAGAAACTGGTCGGCCACGTACTCCGGGTGACCGTCGTCCTTGGGCTTCCATTTGGGGTCCTTGGGGCCAGTGCCGACCCGCCAAATCTGCGTCGTGGGCGGGTAGTAGTCGGGCATGCGCTCGCGCACCGCGAACGGGCCCTCGCGCACCACGCGATAGCGCGTGATCTTGAAGCCCGGAATGCCCCGCTGCTGCAGCTGCCGCTCTTCCTTCGGAATTGCTGGATCGGGGATCTCTTTTTCCTGGAAGGCCACCACGTCGTCGATCTTGCGCACGTAGGTGACGTCGCGATTGCGCTTGGGTCCCAGGACCTCGGCGCGCGCCACGCCGCCCTCGATGGTCTCGTGGAGCACCACCGGAAACGCGTACGGATTCCGGAGCTTCATGGTGATGGTGGGGTACACCACCGTCGCGTCCATACCCATCTTGATGTAAAAACTCGGGCGCGTGTGGGGGCGCCGCTCGACGATGTCGAGGCCGGCGAAGAGCGCGGCGCCGTGGAGCGTGCCGGAGACCTGGCAAGTGCCGCCGCCGATGCCATCGACCACCTCGCCCTGGGCAATGACCGACGCGACCTTGTAGCCGTAGGCTTCGCTGCGCGGGCCCACCACCTCGTTGAAGTCGAAGGTTTCGCCGGGCATGATCACGTGACCGTCGACCTTCGAAGCGGCGAGGCGCAGGTTGTATGCGCGCGCCTGGTGCGCCCAGTCGTTGGCGTACTTGGTCTCGAAATACCCCAGCACGTCGTCCACCACCACGGCGCCCAGCGCCTGCTTGGTGCGCTTGGCCGGCACCGTCTCTACCACCGCCTCCACGTCGCGCTCGCCCTTGGCGAAGGCGGCGTCGAGTCGGGCCAGCGTGGCGTAGACGTCCATGCGCGCGCCCGGTTGGTCGTCGGCGACGCTGTGGGCCTGAAGGCTGTACTTTGCATCCACCGGAGGGCGATCGAGCTCGTCCTTGGCGGTGAGCAACGTCGCCATCGACCGCCCCAAGGCAGCCGCCACCGGAAGCGGCAACGCCAGAGTCTTCTCGCCGCTGCGAAAGTGCGCCCGCCGGAGCGCCGAGCGGGGATCGCGCACCTGCTGCACCAAGCTTGCCAGACGCTCGCCGTCGACCGCGGCGCCAAACTCTTCGCGGGTTCGCTCGAAGGCGGCGGGCACGTTCTCGGCACCCTCGCCGGCGCCGCGTCCGGCCGCGGGCACGGTGAGCTTGAGGCGCTCGCCCACGTAGGCGCGGGCCAGGCTTCGCGCCTGCTCGAGCGTTTCTTCTTCGGTTCCGTCGAGCGGCAGGTTCTTGCCATCGAGGGTGACCACCGGCGCGGGCGTTTCGCGGCCGAGCGCTCGCTCGCCGCGCGGCGGAATGAGCAGGTACCCTGCCACGCCGCCCACCATGCCCACGAGGAGCATCTGGAGGGCAGCCTTTCGACCGCGAGGAACGAGCGACGCGAGAACCCTGCGAATCACCCGCGTATCCCTAGCACTGCTGGCGGCAAGGCGGAATGCGGACGCGGGGGTTTCATCGGCACCTCCTACGTGCTACTTCCGCGCGCACCATGGGTCTTTCGGTCGGAATCGTCGGTCTCCCCAACGTGGGCAAGTCCACGCTCTTCAACGCGCTCTCGACGGCCAAGGCCGAAGCAGCCAACTATCCGTTCTGCACCATCGAGCCCAACGTCGGCGTCGTCATCGTGCCCGACCCGCGCCTCGAGGCCCTCGACGCAGTGGTCAAGGCCGACAAGATCGTTCCGACCGCCATCAACTTCGTAGACATCGCCGGCCTCGTGCGCGGCGCGTCCAAGGGCGAGGGCCTGGGCAACCAGTTCCTTTCGCACATCCGCGAGGTCGACGCCGTGGTGCAGGTCGCCCGCTGCTTCGACGACTCGAACATCGTGCACGTGGAGAACCGCGTCGATCCGGTCTCCGACATCGCCACCGTGACCACCGAGCTCTGCCTAAAGGACCTCGACACGGTGCAGAAGCGCCTCGAGCGCGCGCGGAAGATGGCCAAGAGCAACAGCCCCATCGAGAAGCTGGCCACCGAGATCTGCGAGCCGCTCGCGGCCCACCTCGACGGCGGCAACCCGGCGCGCACCTTCAAGCTCCCCGACGACAAAGACGCCCTCGGCCTCGTGCGCGAGATGCACCTCCTCACCTTCAAGCCAACCTTCTACATCGCCAACGTCGACGAGGCCTCGCTCCAGAACCTGGAGGGCAACGCGCACTTCAAGGCGCTCAAGGCTTTTGCCGATGCGGAAGGCGCACCGGTGGTGCCCGTGTGCGCCGCGCTGGAGGAGCAGATCGCCGAGCTCGAGCCGGCCGACCGGCCAGACTTTCTCGCGGCGGCCGGCCTCACCGAGCCGGGCCTCTTCTCGGTCATCCGTGCAGGTTACAAGCTCCTTGATCTGCTCACCTTCTTCACCGCTGGCAAGGTCGAGATTCGTGCCTGGACCACCAAGGTGGGCGCCCGCGCGCCCCAGGCCGCCGGCGTCATTCACACCGACTTCGAGAAGGGCTTCATCAAGGCCGAGGTCATCTGGTGGGAAGACTTCGTGAAGCTCGGCGGTGAGTCCAAGTGCCGCGACGCCGGCAAGCTCGGCATCGAAGGCAAGGAATACGTCATGCGCGACGGCGACGTCGTGCACTTCCGCTTCAACGTCTAGCGAGCGGGCGGGGTCGGCGTCGGAAGTCCTCCCGTAGAAGACTACGTTCCGGGCGCTCCTCCTTGGCCGCGCTCGCTGGGGCTGAGGATTCTCAGCGCCTCCCTCAGTCTTCGTGCGCGGGGCCGGTGTCCCAAGCGACCACCGGCATTCCCTATCGCGGTCACCCCGAACGAAGTGAGGGGGCCCCCGCGTGCTGGCAGCGACGCCTTAAATCGGGGCGGGGCCGCCGAGGGCGCCGAAGAAGCGGGCGATCCAGAGGGCGAGGAGCACGACGAGGAGCGCGGTGAGGGCTCGCGAGACGCCGCGGTGGCGGGCGACCGTGCCCCAGCGTGCATACTGCACGTATCCGTGGGCTTCCAGGGCCGAGGCCAGCGCGAGCACCGGGAGGGTCACGAACACCAAAGGGTGCAGGCGAGCCGCGCCGGCGAAGTCGAGCGTGCAAAGGCAGAGCGTCGCGCGGGTCATTCCGCAGGTGGGGCACGGCACGTGGAGCACGGTGCGCAGCGGACACGGCCAGGAAAGCCAGGGGTTCGCCATCGCAAAAATGACGACGCTCCCGGCCACCCCCAGTCGGAGCGCGCGAAGCGCTCGACCAGGAGGCGGGGCGGGAGCGGGAGACTCGGGGCGCGTGGGCACCCCGGCGCTCGGCGGGCCCATCAGCCGGGCATTTGCCAGGCTTTGTTGAGCTCTTCTTGCATCAGGTACACGTTATAGAGCGGGATGATGAACATGAAGCCCTGGTTCTGCGGGTTGGGGACCCCAGCGCGCTGCTGGACTTCGTAAACGATGCCGCCGATGACCGCCACGCGCCAGTAGAGCGCGTAGAAACCGCAGGTGACCATGCTCAGAAGGATGAGCATCACCGGGCTCATGGCGGGCTTTCGGAGAAAGCCGTTGATCTCGCCCGCCGTCGAGAAGAGATGAATGAGCCCATAGAACGGGATGAAGTGCATGAGGAGCACAGTCATCGGGCTTCGGATCTGCCCCTTCGGACCGTTGCCGCCAGGAGCCATCATTCCCTGCTGCTGCTGCTGCTGCTGGTAGGGGACCATGCCCTGCGGTTGCGGCGGCGCGCCATACCCGGCTGCGCCTCCACCCCACTGCTGTTGCTGATCTTGCGGCGCGCCCCACTGCTGCTGTTGCGGCGGCGGCGGCTGTCCATACTGACCCTGGGGATCACCTGCGGGTGCGGCCGGAGGCGGTGCGCCCCACTGGTCTTGCGGCGGTGCGGCCGGAGGCGGTGCGCCCCACTGGTCTTGCGGCGGTGCGGCCGGAGGCGGCGCGCCCCACTGGTCTTGCGCGGGTGCGGCCGGAGGCGGCGCGCCCCACTGGTCTTGCGCCGGTGCGGCCGGCGGCGGCGCGCCCCACTGATCGACCCCCGCAGCGGCCGGAGCGCC
>JBBQWQ010000082.1:0-30557 GCA_038210445.1 Polyangiales bacterium | reverse complement strand
TCTTGAACCGGGAACGCCGCCTCGGGGAAGAGCGCGCCTCCGGCCTCCATCCAGTTTTCGGCGATGGCCTGCTGCGCCTCGGAGACGGCGGGCCCCGTGAAGCGGACGTTGGTGTCACGCCATCCGTCGTTGGCAACGCCGTCGCCCAACCAAGTGTCGCGGATGCCGAAGCCGCCAGTAAAGGCCACGCGGCCGTCGATGACCACCACCTTGCGGTGGTTGCGGGCGAGCTTGTCGCCGTTGCCGGGCAGCGGCCGGAACACGCGGACCTCGCAGCCCGAGGCCGAAAGCGCAGGCGCTACGTCCTTTTTGAAGTCAGGACTGCCCACGTCGTCGATGACGATTCGGCAGGCGACGCCCGCCTTCGCGCGCTCGGTGATGGCCGCCACGATGCGGTCCGATGCGGCGCCCTTCTCCCAGATGTAGAGGAGCACGTGGATGCTGCTGCGCGCCTTGCGGATCTCCTGCTCGAGGCCGTCGAACACCGCGCCATTGGAGAGCAGGGTCAAGTCGTGACCAGGACGCAAGTGGACCCCGAGGGCCTGACGAAGCGCGGAGGCGAACGGCGCTCCTTCGGACGGAATCGCGACCCGAAGCTCTACCGGCTTGCTCGACTCGTCTCGCTTGCAACCGGCGCTCGCGCCCGCGGCGCCGACGAGGAAAATGGCGGCGACGAAGGTCGGGAAGCGGATCATCGCCGCCGGCAATGCAACGCTCACGCCAGACGCCTGCTCGAAGGTGTGAGGCATTCCCAGGCGGCAGCGCAGCGGAATCGCCGAGGTCACACTGCAGCGCGCGGTGCGTCCTGTCACGGATGTGGCGAAATTGTAGAGGCGTTCGATCACGACGCATCGGCGGCCGCCAGCACCTCGGCCATGAAGTGCACCAGGTGCGCCTGATCGACGGCGCTCGGCCCCTGGCCCACGTCGACATGCCCCAGCGCCGGGCTCACCAGCGCGTCGCGGAGGGCGGCCTTGGGCATCTCGCGGGAGAGCCACTCGGTCTCGGTGGCCGGGATGACCGTGTCGCCCTCGCCGTGTAGCAAGTACGCCGGCACCCTTAGGTTGGCGACGCGCGCCGAGGGGCTCATGGCGCGGAGCGCTGAGGCGTGGTGGGCGATGAGCGAAGTGAGCTCGGCGCGGGTGGCAGCGTCGCGGTCCTCGAGCAGATGGTGCAGCTTGGCGCGGCCGGGCGGAGAGAGCTTCTCCGCGATGGCCCGGGAGCGATCGCGGTCTTCTTGGAGCCAGGCGCGGAGCGCCGCTTCGGCCACCGCCACGTCGTCTCCAGCGAAGAGCTCGGAGGCGTTCTGCAGCGCGAACACCAGCATGCCGTAGCCGTGCGCATTGAGCGCGCGCGGCGCGCCGTCGGGGCCGCGCACCTGATCGGTGACGAAGAACTGCGCCACCCGCCCCAGATCGCCGTGCGCGCCGATGGCCACCACGTAGGCCAAGCTCGGCGCGTAGCGGGGGTCGGCCGCGGCGATGAGCGAGAGCCCGCCACCGAACGAGAGCCCGAGCACGCCCACCTGCCGCCCGCCCAGGCGCGCCGAGAGCTGGGCGGCGGCGCGCCCCACGTCGTCGGCGCCCGAGGGCCCGGTGCGGTAGGCGGTGAGCTCGGCGATCTCAGGGGTCATGACCACGATGCCGCTGGAGGAGAGCGCCTCCGCGAAGCGCACCAGCCGGGGCTCGTCGATGCCGCGGTAGTGCACGCCGTGCACCAGCACCAGACCCGAGGTGGCCGCCGAAACATTGCGGGGAACATACACGCGAGAGCGCAGACCCCCTTCCGAGGAGACGAACACCGCAACCTCGGCAGCCGATGCGCCGCTGGAGAGCCTTCCCAGCACGGTACCGGCACGCACGTGCTGGCGAACGGGACGCACCAGCAGCGTGATGGCGGCGAGAAGCACGAAGAGCACCCAAAGGCGACGTCGAGACATGTGCAACACCTCGATGGATTCGAACGCCGCCCCGGCATCGCTGTTCCCGCGCCAGACGCTTGCCGACGATCTCTTACAAGTCCGCGACAAGCAGCGCGGTGGTAGCTTGGCGTGGTGCGGCAAATCCTCCACGTCGACATGGACGCGTTCTTCGCTTCCGTGGAGCAACGCGACCAGCCGGAGCTACGCGGAAAGCCGGTGCTGGTGGGCGGCCGAGGGCGTCGCTCGGTGGTGTGTGCGGCCTCCTACGAGGCGCGGGCGTTCGGTGCGCGGTCGGCCATGCCCATGGGCGAGGCGCTCCGGCGCTGCCCCGACGCCATCGTGGTGCCGGTGCGGCGCGAGCGCTACGCCGAGGCCAGCGAACGGGTCTTCGACATCTTCCGAAAGTTCACACCGCTGGTCGAAGGGCTCTCGCTCGACGAAGCCTTTCTCGACGTGACCGAGAGCCGCGCCCTCTTCGGCGACGGCGAGACCATCGCCCGGGCCATCCGCGCGATGATCTGGGAGGACACGCAGCTCACCGGCTCGGCGGGCGTGGCCGCCAGCAAATTCGTGGCGAAGATCGCCAGCGACGTGAACAAGCCCGACGGCATCACGGTAGTGCCGGAGGATGTGGCGGCATTTCTCGCGCCGCTGCCGATTCGCCGCATGTGGGGCGTGGGGCCCAAGAGCGAGCCCCGCTTCGTGGCGCTGGGCCTGCGCACCTTCGGCGATTTGCAGCGTGCCGACGAGGACTGGCTCTTGCGCACCCTGGGCGAAGAAGGGCCGGCGCTCCGGCGGCTGGCACGGGGAGAGGACGATCGCCCGGTGATTCCCGATGCGCCGGCAAAGTCCATCGGCGCAGAGTCCACCTACGAAGAAGACCTTCACACCAAGGAACAGATCGCCGTGCGCATGCTCGATCACTGCCAGCGCGTGGGCGGCAGGCTGCTCGAGAACGCCATTGCCGCCAACGTGGTGGTGCTCAAGCTGAAGATGTCGAACTTCGTGGTTCGCACCCGGCGCCTGACCCTGGAGGAGCCGGTCTTCGACACGACCTCGCTCTACGAGGCGTGCAAGAAGCTCCTCGCGGCCTGGCCCTTGCCGGAGCTTTCGGTGCGCCTGGTGGGGGTGTCGGCGGGGGGTCTCGAGGCCGCAGGCGCCCGGCCGCGGCTCTTTCCCAATGCAGTGATCGAGCGCCGCAGCGCCCTCGAGCGGGCGATGCGCGAGGCGAGCCAGAAGACCGGCGCCATCCTCACCCGGGCAGCGCTCCTCGATCCGAAATAGACTCAGGTGAGCGCGTCGACGGTGCCGCGGATGGCGCCCGCACGGGTCGCAAGCAACCGCAACGCGTCGCCGCCGATCTCCAGCGCTTCGGCGTGGGGGCTCGGAGCAAGCGGCCCGCCACCATCGCCGGCCGCCAGCGCGAAGGCCGCGAGCTCGTCGGACAGCGCCACCAAGCGCGCCCCCAGCGCCAGCTCCGGCGGCGCCAAATGCGGCGCGTGGTGGAAGAGCGTCACCGTGGCCGCCAGCTCCGAGATGTTCCATAGACGCATGAGCCGTTCGCCTACCTCGGCGTGCAGCGAGTGCACCTCGGAGAGCAGCATCGCGCGCGGCAGGGTCTCGCCGTAGGAGCGCGCGAGGTCGACCGCGAGCTGGATGAGGATGGGCTCGCCGACGTCGTGAAGCAGCCCCGCCAAGAAGGCCTCTTCGCCGGAGATGGCGCGGCCGCGAGACAGCTCGTGGGCAAACAAGGCCGCCGCGAAGGAGTGACGGAACGTGCGACGAACGTCGACCTCGTAGCCTCGCACCGAGAACACCCGCGTGCGGCAGGCCACCGTGAGCGCGAGGTTGCGAACCTCACCGAAGCCGAGCCGGGCCACTGCCTGGTCGAGAGAGTGAATGGGAGAGCTCGACCGATAGAGCGGCGAATTCGCGATGCGGAGAATGTGTGCAGTGAGCGAGACGTCGCTGCGAATGGCGGCCGCCACGTGACGCGGCGTGGCGCGCGCGTCGTGGGTCAGGCGGATGACCTCGGCCGCGCTCGCGGGCAGGACCGGCAGCTCCAAATCGCCAGTGCGCGCGCGATGCCGCAGCGCCGCGAACGTGCGGAGCTGCGGCGAGCGTTCGCCGCGCTGGGGAAGGGTGGTGAGCGCCATGGCCTACCGAAGGTGAACGGCCCTGCACCGGGCCCCTTGAGGCATAGGAAGGCCGCGAGGGGGCTATACTTGGCGCGGCGAATGCCCGTACCATGCGGCGCATGAAGAAAGCCGCCCTCGCCGCCAGCATCCTCCTCGCCATCGCCTTCGTCGGCTGCAAGCCCAAGGTGGGCGGCAAGTGCAACATCGACGGCAAAGAGGCGTGCAAAGACAAGACGACCGCTTTCGTTTGCCACGACAGCAAGTGGGAAGAGATGACCTGCCGGGGCACCAAGGGCTGCACCACGGTGGGCGCTGACAGCGACTGCGACCAGACGGTGGCCAAAGTCAGCGACGTCTGCAACGTCGCCGACGACTACACCTGCAGCGACGACAAGAAGGCCTCGCTCGAGTGCAAGAACAACAAGTGGATGCTCGACGAGGCATGCCTGGGCCCCAAGGGCTGCACCTCGACGGCCCACAAGGTCGACTGCGACACCAGCCTCTCCAAGGAAGGCGACAAGTGCACCCGCGACAAGAACCACGCCTGCGGCCTCGACAAGAAGTCGCACCTGGTGTGCAAGGGTGGCAAGTTTACGCTGGTGGAGAACTGCCGGGGCGAGAAGGCCTGCCGCGAGGTGGGCGACAAGATCGACTGCGACGACTCGCTGGCCAACGTGGGCGAGCCCTGCGACTCGGCCGACAACCACGCCTGCGCCGTGGACGGCAAGGCCGTGCTCAAGTGCAACGGTTCCAAGTGGAGCGTCGATGACACCTGCAAGGCTCGCAAGGTGTGCAAGGTGACCGGCAGCGAGGTCGGCTGCCAGTAGCGGCCGCGAGGGCCGGCTACGGGCTCGGGTGGGCCTGTTGATGCAACCAGGCGAGAGCTTTGCTCTCGTCTTGGAAGAACGCGAAGAGCGGGAGCCCACTCTCGCTCGAGAGCCTGCGGATCTGCATCTCGCTCAACGTGTTGTCGACCAGGTTCGCCGCTCTGCGAAAGGTGGGGCACGTCTTGGTCTTGGCCATGCAGTCGGCGTGACACTTCTGCACGGTGGCATTCTGCGCCGGGTACCGCGTGAGGTCGGCGAGCACGTCCCAGGCCGGCAAGGTCGCGGCTTCGGCGATCGCCCCGGTCATCGCATCGCGAAACGCGAACCCCACCTCGTTGCGCCAGTAGCCCCAGAACACCAAGCGCAAGAGACCCCGGGCGCGATCGATGCGAACGTGAAAGCCAGCCGCTTCGTCGCCGCCGCGCCACGAGCTCGGGTCCGAAGCGCGCCGCAGACGGGTGGGCCCAGTGGGGCCGACCTTGCCGTCATCATCGCTCACAGATTGGCGTTCCCCATGGACCTATAGGCTAGAGCAACCCTCATGCCGGCGCCACAAAGCCGCGGTGAATTCGCCGCTTATTCCGTCGGAGAAAGCAGAGCTTGGCTGTGAAGCCAAGCAAGGGCCGCCGCCTCCTCTTGAAAGAAGGCGAAGAGAGGAAGCCCACTTTCACTCGAGAGCCTGCGGATCTGCATCTCGCTCAGCATGTTGTCGACCAGGTTCGCCGCGCGGCGAAACGTGGGCGACGCGTGCGTGCGCGACATGGTGTCGGCGTGGCACTTTTGCACTGTGGCGTTCTGAGCTGGGTAGCGCGTGAGGTCGGCGAGCACGTCCCACCCGGGCATACGCGCCATCTCCACGATGGCCACGAACATCGCGTCGCGGTAGGCCAAGCCGACCTCGTTGCGCCAGTACCCCCAGAACGTCATGCGCAAAAGCGACCGCGGGCGGTCGATGCGCACGGTGAAGCCCGCCGTCTCATCGCCCCCGCGCCACAGCGTCTCGCCGCGTCGACGAACGGGATCCGGTGCGCGTGAGCCGGCGCCGCTACCCAAGCCGCCCCCCCCCCGCCGTGGGCGCCCCGTGCGAGCTGTGAGCGTGGCTCAGAAAGACGACGTTCCCCATTCGTGAATCAAGGTAGTGGAGTGCGCGCAGAATCGCCAGTCCTGCTGCCGTACGCGACGCGAGAAGTGCCGATGGCGCGAGGCTCGCCCGCGGGTGTGGGGCGTAGTAGTACGTTCGGGCAAGGAGAACTGCGATGGAGAGGCACCGCCGAATTGCCGCCCTGTGGAACTGGTTACCGGCCTTCCGAGGCGTCGCTGAGTTCGAGAGCGTGCACAAGGCCGCCATCGACCTCGCCGTCAGCCCCTCGGCCCTCTCGCGCTCGGTGCGCCTCTTGGAAGACGCCCTCGGCCAGGCGCTGTTCGTCCGTCAAGGCGCGGGCCTGAAGCTCACGCCTTACGGTCAAGAGCTCTTCCGTGCGACCAAAGAAGCGATCCGGCGCATCGACGACGTAGCCAGCGCCGTCGTGGACGCAACCGAGCTTCCGACCCTCGCGGTGGGGACCGCTTCGCCGATGTTGATGGCCGCCATCGAGGAGGCCGCCCTCGGTACGGCGCGTCCTGCGGCGTTGGTTCGGGCGCGCGCTCGGCTGATGACCGAGGACGAAGCCAGCAGCGAGCTCCTTCGTGGGAGCATCGATTTGCTCGTGGGGTTTCAGCCAGAAAAGCACCCAGAGCTTGACCATGCTTCGCTCGGCCACCTGGGTTACGCGACCTATTTCTGCGGTCGACAGGAAGACCTTCTCGAGCAGCAACCTGGCCCTCTCGTCGCGGTGAGCGGGCACTTTCTCGATTGCGAGGGCAAGACCCCTGCCCTGGAGGTCTCTTCGGTGGCCTTCGCCGCGCAGGCCATTCGCGCCCTGGGTGGGCACAGCGTCCTGCCGCTCCTGCCGCTCTCATGCCTGTCGGAGCTGGGGCACCGCGCGGAGCCTCTGCGCGAGGAGGTGTTCGCGATCACGCGCCGGCCCCTTACCTCGCAGGGCCTTCCCGGGCTCGAGGTGGTGAAGAAGGCGATCGAGCAGCTACTGGCCCAGACCGCATTCTCGCAGTGAAGGGCCGAAGGCCTGGCCTGCGGCAGCGTCAAAGAATCGTGCAAGTGCAGCGCGGGAAGCGCAGACCTGAAGCGCATGACGGTCGCCTGCCGCAACCGCCGCGACCGCATTGAAGCGCGCGCGGCCGTTCCCCACGCTCACAATGTAGGGGTCGTCGCGGTTTGCGTCGCGCGGGCGATAGCTTTCGGTGGGGCTTTCGTTCTCGAACACCGAGCGAACGCCGTAGAACCCCAGGTCGTCGGTCCCGCGGTGAACCGGCCCGTGGATGGCTTCGGGCCGTCGCTTCTGATGGCACCCCGCACAGTCGTTGATGCCTCGAAGATGCTTGGCGGCCGCCTCGTCGCTTCCGCCACGAAGAAGGCCAGTGCGCACCAGCGCCGCGGCAGCGTCGCGTGGGTCGGCGCGCGAAGGGTCCCACGCGAAACCGAGGAGCCTGGGCGCAGAGGCGAGCGGCCGAAACATTGTGTATTCTACACCCGCACCGAGCAAGCGCGTTCCGCGAACGTCGAGGACCTCCCAGCGCTCGCTCGCTTCGGCGTCTCGCTGGTCGGTGTCTGCCTCGAGCTCGACCCGCGCCGAGTCTGTCCCCGGCGGCAGCGTGAGGTAGCCGCCGGGAGAAAGCGTGATGCGGGAGTCGGTCGGCACTCGGACGTAGACCAGGATGCGGCGGCGGCCGTTCGTAGACGTCGGCGGACGAACGGTAGGGGTGAGCAGCGTCCAGTCGCGCCACGCCAGCGGCGATGCGTCGACCTCGACGTAGGCTGCGCCCGCGGGCAATGCCGGGCGCGCGGCCGTGGAGTGCGTGCCCAGCGCCCACGAAGCGCCCAGAGCGCCCAACGTCGCCAGGGCGGTCAAGCCCCAGAACACCGGCCTCACGGAAGCAAGCCCTCGGCGGTGAGGACGGCCCGCTCCTGCTCGACCAAAGCTCGCGTCAGCCCCGCCGGGAGCTCCGCAGCGGGCGTCGACGCGTGGCCGCCGCCATCGGCTTCCGACAGCGCCACCAGCGCCCCGAGCGAAGCGCGAATCACGCGAAGCGTTCCCGTGCGACGCGAGCGCCCGATCAGGACCGTGGTGGGGTTGGCGGCGAGCACGCAGCGATCCTCACCCGCCTCTGCCGCCCGAGAGAACGAAACGACGTCGAAGGCGTAGCTTCGAGGCCACACGTCGCCCTCGACGACCACCGTCGGGCCGTGTGCGGCATGCATGGCTCGGTACCGCGTGATGGCGAAGTCGACGAGCTCGACCATCGGCGCCGCGCACCCGCGCTCCTCCAGGTAAGCGCCGAACGGAAGACAAAAGGCGTTGGGATTGCCCTGGGTGGGCGGGTGATCGCGGTGGAAGGCAAGCGTGAGCTCCTCCCACGTTGCTTCGCCGGGTTGGGCATTCGCCAACGCGAACGTACGCGCTGCCCGAAAAAAGTGGTCGAGCACTGCGCGCCACTGCCGCGTCACAAGCTCTCGATATACGCCGAACGTGGTGGCGGTGGGCGTGGGCGCAAAGCCGGCGCGTTCGAGCAGATCGGCGGTGGCTCGCTCGTCTGCCTGGCCTGCCAAATATCCGTGCATGATCTCCAGATAGGCATCGATCATGCGAAACGCTCCCAAACGCGGCGCGCGCGATCGACTTCGTCGAGCACCGTGTCCACCGCCGGAATGCGCGCGTCCCACTCCACCAGGGTGGGCACGGGCCCGCAGGCCCGGAGCACGCGCTCATAGAGCTCCATCACGATCGAGGGAACCGCGCTCGCGTGACTGTCGATGAGGCGTTGGCCATCGTGGGTGGGCCCAGAAAGGTGGAGCTGCCGGACGCTCGGACCGAGCACCGCCAAAAGCTCTTCCATGCGGGCGTGGGGATCGAACGCGAGGTTCACGGAGTTCACGTAGAGATTGGTCACGTCGAGCAGCAAACCCGCGCCGGACTCCTCGATGATTCGCTGGAGGAACGTGGTTTCGTCCCACGTGCTGCCGGGCATCACCGCGTAGGTGGTGATGTTCTCGAGCAGGAGCGGCCGACCCAGCGCGGCCTGCGCGGTGCGTGCGTTTTCGGCCACCCGACTGGCGGCGGCGGCACAAAACGGAAGAGGCAGGAGGTCGAACCACTCCTGCCCACCGGTGCGACTGAAACAGATGTGGTCGCTCACGAAGGGCGCTTCGACGCGTGCGGCCAGCTCGGAGAGGCCCGCCAGATAGCCGGCGTCCGGCGCCGTCGCTGGCGAGAGGGTAACGCCGTGGGGCACGATCGCGAAGCGATCCGCGCAGCGGCGCAAGAGCTCCCGCGGACGTCCTTCCTGGCCGATGAAGTTCTCGGAGATGATCTCGACCCAGTCGACCGGGCGCGACGTTGTCAGGAGCCCCTCGGCGATTTCTCGCCGAAAGCCCACTCCTACGCCGCGCACCGTTCGCATGGCCGCTCTCCTACTGAACCTGAGTGTATACGAAGTCGTGCCCAGAGTGCGCAGCGTCGCTGCCGGCCGCGCTGTGGCAACCGACGCAGACCGCGACACCGTTGCCATTGGCCACCACGTTGGTGCCGATCTTCTCGTACCAGTACCACGCGTCGCCGGCGCCCGCCTTGGTCTTGAGCTCGATGGCGTACCCGACGATGTTGGTCCCCGCGGCATCGTAGAGCTCCTTCACCGCGGCCGCGCCCACCGGGTATTCGCCGGCGCCGTGCGTGGAGAGCTTGGTGTTGGAGAAGATGCGGTTCTTCCCGTGCGGCGAAGGGCTTCGGCTGTCGTGGACTGCGGGCTCGGCCTTCCAGGTCTTGTAGTCGCCCTTCGCCAGCCACGCTTCGGCCTGCGGGCCGGTGCCCGGAGTTTGGGAGTCGCCTGCGGTACCGGGGCAACCGGCGTCGGAGCCCGGGCAACCGGCGTCGGAGGCAGGGCAGCCTGCGTCTTTTCCAGGGCAACCGGCGTCGGCGGTGGGGCTCACGGTCTTCGCGTCGGAGCTGCAGCCAGAGAGGGCCAGCGCGCCTGCGGTGCAGGCGAGGCCAATCATCGTCTTAAGATCTTTATGCATCGTTCGAGTACCTCGGGTGGAGCGAAGCAGACCGCATGTCTCCGGCGGGGCGCCGGCGGCGGGGCTTCTTCGGGCTTCGCTACGAGACCTGGTAGCCGGCCGTTACGAGTCACGCGTTCCAAAGAACTGCACGGTGCGTGCGAAAACTCACCCGCATGATTCGAGCCCGCATGATACGCGATGGTGGTCTTCCTTGCCGCCGAGAAGCCAGGCCGGCGCCGCGCCCTGTGCATGTACCCGAGGCTCACGTTGGCTCGAAAGCGGTCGAGGGTGAGCTGCGTCGCGACGTCGCTCTGCATGTGAACGAGGCGCGTGTCCGAGCGACCATTCTCGGGGATCGCATGCAGCAAGAGCCCACGAACGTCGCTCTGCAGCAGCAGCTGCTTGGGCAACGTCACGGCGCCGAAGGCAAAGTCGCCGAGGGTCCCTGCATCGCGGTCCTCTGCCTTCTCCGAGCCGTAGTAGGTGCGGAGAAGAATCTCGCGCTGGGCGCGACCGGGGGTGAGGAGCCCGCCACCCGAAGGGTCGGCATGACACGTGGCGCACGCCGCGTACTCGTGGCGAATCATCCAGGCCTACGCCGATGCATCGCGGCACGCGAGGAGCACCAGCACGAAGCCCAGCAGCGACCAAAGGGCGCGCATGGCTCAGTTGTCGGCGGCGGAGAAGCGCGCGACGACGTCGATCTCGGGCTTGACGGTGACGCCGAGGTAGCTCGGCACTTCGATGCCGTAGTCGTGCATGTCGAGGTGCACCGAGCCGTCGACGGCGTACCCGCTTCCGCTCTTCTTCGCGGAGTAGGCAAACGTGACCGGGTGGCTTTGCCCGTGAATTTTCATGGTGCCTGCCGCCGTTCCCGCTCCCTCGGCGAGCTTGAGCGCCGCTCGCGGCACGGTGAGCTCGGCGTTCGGGTACTTCGCGACCTCGAGGTATTTCTCGCGCATGTGCTTGTTGCGCAGGCCGATGCCGGTGTCGAGGTTACCCAGGGGAACGACGACCGTCACCGTGGTTCCGTCGTCCTTCACGGCGAGCTCCTTGGTGGTGCCGACGATCTTGAGGCCCCCCGGGCCACTGGCCGAGAACTGCACGTCTCCACCCGACCCAGCGAGCTTGGCCTGGGCTACCAGAGTAGCCAGTAAGCCGACGACGAGGACTGCAGGGACGACGTTCTTCTTCATGATTGGCGATCTCCCGTGCGAGCCGCTGCGCGCGGCTCGGACGCCGACGTGAGACGCACCAAAGGGCCCCGCGTTACGCGCGGGGCGTGCGAAGAAGTAGAACGGTCGGTGCGAATTGTTCGAAGTCGCTAGAGCTGCTCGAACCGCGCCGCCAGTTGCTTCTCCAGCGACACGATGTCTTTGGTGAAGCCCTCGATGCCCTCGGCCAGCTTGTCCTTGGCCATTGGGTCTTCGTCGTGGGCCTTCCGAAACGCGGCCTCGTCCATGGTGATCTTGGCGAGGGTGAGCTTCTTGGCGGCGGTGGCGTCGAGCTTGCGCGGAAGCTCTCCGTCCTTGCCGTCGAGCTCCGCCAGGAGCTTGGGCGAGATGGTGAGGAGATCGCAGCCCGCGAGCTCGGTGATCTCGCCGATGTTGCGGAAGCTCGCGCCCATGACCTCGGTCTGGTGCCCGTGGCTCTTGTAGTAGTTGTAGATGCTGGTGACGCTCACCACGCCTGGGTCCTCGGCCGGGGCATAGCTCTCTTTGCCGGTGCTCTTCTTGAACCAATCGAGAATGCGGCCCACGAACGGCGAAATAAGCGTGGCCTTTGCGTCGGCGCAGGCCACCGCCTGGTGCATGCCGAAGAGGAGCGTGAGGTTGCAGTGAATGCCCTCTTTCTCCAGCACCTCGGCCGCGCGAATGCCCTCCCAGGTGGAGGCGAGCTTGATGAGAATGCGCTCCTTGCCGATACCGGCGGCCGCGTACTGGCCGATGAGCAGCCGCGCCTTGTCGATGCTGGCCTGGGTATCGAAGGAGAGCCGCGCGTCCACCTCGGTGGAGACGCGCCCGGGGATGACCTTGAGGATGCGCAGACCGAACTCCACCGAAAGGCGATCGATGGCCTTCTTGAGGGCTGCCTCCTTGTCGCCGGCGGCTTCCTTCTTGGCCCACCCGAGCGCCTCGTCGACCACTTCGGCGTACGCCGGCATCTGCGCGGCCTGGGCGATGAGCGAAGGGTTGGTGGTGGCGTCGCGGGGGACGAACTTTTCGATGGCCTGGAGATCGCCGCTGTCGGCCACCACCACGGTCATGGTCTTGAGCTGAGAGAGAAGGGACATGATTCCTCGATCGAAAAGGGAGATGGCTGCCGGTCGCGAAGCGGGAACTGTAGCGTAGAAGCCGAGGGTCGGGTACACGTCGTGCGTGTCACCGCGACCCCTCTCCGTCGCCCTCGAGAATGCGGTCGTTCTGCGGGTGCGGATCATCGCCTACGTGGTGCGGCGGCTGGGCCCTGCGCTGGGTCTCGTATCGGGCTACACGGTGTTGGCCAGCTTGGTGCTGCGCTGGGATCTGGCGCGGCACGGCATGGCGCTACCCGACTGGGGCGCAACGCTCTATGCAATGTACACGCAGCTCTTCCAGCCCATGGAGAGCTTTCCCGGCTCACCTCTGGCGCGGGTGATTTTCTGGATAACGCCGGTGGTGGGCACCATCCTCATCGCCGAGGGCGTGGTGAAGGTGGGCGGTGAGTTCTTGGACCCCGAGCGCCGCTACGCGCTTTGGGTTCGCATCATGACGGGAGCCATGAAAAATCACGTCGTCGTCTGCGGCATTGGTCACGTCGGCTACCGCGTCATCGAAGAGCTACGCGCTCTGGGAGAGGAAGTGGCGGGCATCGAACGCGAAGAATCCGACTTCGTGTCGACGCTGCGCCGGGAAAATGTGCCGGTGCACCTGGGCGACGCCCGGCGCGACGATCTGCTGGCGCTCACCGGCATCGCCCACGCAAAGGCAGTGGTGTGCGCCACCAACGACGACCTGGCCAACTTGGAAATCGCCCTCGACGCCAAGCGGGTGAACCCCACGATTCGCGTCATCATGCGCATGTTCGATCAGCGCCTGGCCGGCAAGGTGGGGGGCGCCCTCGAGCTCGACCAGAGCTTCTCGACCAGCGCGCTCTCGGCGCCGGTCATCGCCCTCTCGGCGCGGATTCAGGGCGTGAAGGGTGCCTACCGTCTCGACGAACGCACTCGCGTGCTCTGCGAGCTGCCCATGCCCGCGCAGTGGGTGGGCCGCACCGTGAGCCAGGTGGAAGACGAGCGCGACCTGCGCGTCATCCGCCTCAAGCGCGGCGGCACCTACCAGAGCGCGAAGGGCGGCACCAAGCTCGAGGCGAAGGACCGCTTGGTGGTCGACGCCGACGCCGACGCGCTGCAAGAGCTGGCGTAGCGTCGACGTCGCGGGGCGCGTGGGCCCGCGCTCTGCCTAGATGGTTGGAAATCCACCAATCTGATGGTACCGGTGTCGGATGGGCAGATCTCTCCGCTTCCTGCTGCCGTTGCTGGTGGGCGTCGCGACGCTCGTATCGGGCGCCTACTTCGCACTCACCAGCATCACCCGCGACTGGTTCGAGGCCGATCTCGAGCTCCGCTCGCGCCTGGCCGTGGCCTCCGCCGGAAAGAGCCTCGGCGAGCAGTGGAGCGGCCCGGCACCCTTGCTCGCGGACACGCTCACCGACATTTCGCGCGACGAGCGCATCATCGGCGCAGCCGCCTGCTCGACCGCAGGCAAGTCGCTCGCCCAGACCGAGAGCTACCCGCTCGCATTCTCCTGCGAGGCGCTCAGCGCCGGTGGTCAGAATCCAGCGGGAGCCCGCTCTTCCGGCTCGGGAGGCTGGAGCATGGGCGCCGAGCTGCCATCGGGGCCGGTGCACGTGACGGCGGTCGCCCTTGGCGAGCCGCAAGCTCGGCTCGGCACGGTGATACTGGTGCACGACCTTCGTTTTCTCAGCGGGCGCGAAGCAACGACGCGCAACGCGCTGGTGGTTGCCTTTCTGATCCTCGCCCTCGTCACGGGGATCATGACGCTCTTCACCGCGCGCATCGCATGGCGGAGCTGGACCTCGCAGCTGCGGCGCGCCCTGGCCGAGGGAGGGGCGCGCGAGTTCCAGCCGCTCCTACGCGACGTTCGCGAGCTGGCATCGCGGTTGGCATCGGAGCGCGACCACGAGGTCCTCTCGGGCCGGTGGAGCCCGCAGCGACTCCGCGCCACACTGACCCAGTATTTGAGCGGTGAGCGCGTCGTGGTCCTCGCCAACCGCGAGCCTTACATTCACGAGAAGTCCGGTGACGGCATCAAAGTGGTTCACCCAGCCAGCGGCCTGGTGACAGCGCTCGAGCCGGTGCTGCGCGCTTGCTCCGGGGTATGGGTCGCCC
Source organism: Polyangiales bacterium (assembly GCA_038210445.1). Classification (GTDB taxonomy): domain Bacteria; phylum Myxococcota_A; class Polyangia; order Polyangiales; family Polyangiaceae; genus JABFRG01. The sequence goes on along the minus strand of JBBQWQ010000082.1, from coordinate 16,171 downwards.
ATGGCGCCGGCAGTGCCGACCGGGAAACGGTCGACCAAAAGCAGCATGTAGCCGTGCCGCCCGGCGAGGAGTCCTACATTCTGCGGCGGGTGTGGATGAACGAGGCAGAGGAAAACGGCTACTACTACGGCTTCTCGAACGAGGGATTGTGGCCGCTATGCCATTTGGCGCACACCCGCCCCATTTTCCGAGTGGAAGATTGGGAGCACTACAAGTCCGTCAATCAGAAGTTTGCAAATGCCGTCTGCGAAGAGGTGACCTCAGACGACCCGATCATCCTGGTTCAGGACTACCACTTTGCCCTGGCCCCCAAGATGATTCGCGAGAAGTTGCCGCGCGCAACCATTCTCACTTTTTGGCACATTCCGTGGCCCAATGCAGAGCGCATCGGCATTTGCCCATGGAGGGACGAGATCATCGCGGGCCTTCTGGGGTCGAGCATCCTGGGGTTCCACACCCAACAGCACTGCAACAACTTCATCGACGCCGTCGACGCCTTCGTCGAGAGCAGGATCGATCGCGAGGCGAACGCCATCATTCAACGGGCCCAGCGCACGCTCGTCCGCCCTTACCCTATATCCATAGAGTGGCCGGTACACTGGCTCGACGGCATCGCCCCGATTGATGAATGCCGCGCTTCGGTCCGGCGTGAGCTGGAGCTCGAGCCCGACGCACTGCTGGGAGTCGGCGTCGACCGCCTGGACTACACGAAGGGCATCGAAGAGCGAATGCGCGCGGTGGACGAGCTACTTACCCGTTACCCCCAGTTCCGCGGACGTTTCACCTTCGTACAGCTCGCGGCGCCCAGCCGCACGAAGATTGGGCACTACCAGGACCTCAACGACCGAGTCGTGCGCCTCGCCGACGAGATCAACCAGAAGTGGGGAGCAGGAAAGTACCGCGCAATCGCCCTGCGGCGGGCCCACCACGAGCCACCCGACGTGTACCGGTACTTTCGTGGGGCCGACCTTTGCTACGTGAGCAGTCTGCACGACGGCATGAACCTTGTCGCCAAGGAGTTCGTGGCGGCTCGCGACGATGAGAAGGGCGTTCTCATACTCAGCGAGTTCACCGGCGCTGCCCGTGATCTGACCGAGGCATTGATAGTGAATCCCTACGACATACGTCAGGCAAGCGAGGCGCTGGCCGTATCGCTGCGTATGCCACTCGAGGAACAACGTGAGCGCATGCGCTCGATGCGCCGCATGGTGTCCCAGTTCAACGTATACCGATGGGCTGGCCAAATGCTCATGGATGCGGCGGAGAACCGACGCCGCGAACGCATGGCGGGTCGCCTTTCACCGGTGGGCCGCGGCACCGCAGCCGGAGACGCCTCGTGAAGTACTTGCTGGCCAAGGGAAACCTCGGCGCGCTAGCGGGAATCGCCCACTGCCGAGTGCTCCTGGCGTTCGACTTCGACGGGACCCTCGCCCCGATTGTGAGCGACCGCGACGCTGCATTCATGCGCCCGGCCACCAGCGCACTATTGACCGAACTATGCACCCGGTACCCTTGCGCGATCATCTCCGGGCGCAGTCGGAGTGACGTCGAAGCCCGGCTCGGCGATGCGCGCGTAAAACACGTCGTCGGCAACCACGGGGCCGAGCCCTGGGCCAACATGGCGGCGCTGGAGAAGGAAACAGCGGTCGTACGCGACCTCCTGACGGTGGCGCTCGCCAAAGTGCAGGGCGTCGACGTTGAAGACAAGCGGTACTCGCTCGCCATCCACTATCGCGCGGCCAACGCCAAGGGGAGCGCACGCGCGGCCATTCAGCGGGCGGTGCGCGCGCTTCCGGTGTGCATGCGCCAAGTCGGGGGAAAGATGGTGCTCAACCTCGTTCCCGCCAGCGCGCCGCACAAGGGCAACGCGCTCGTCGACCTGCGGGCAGCGGAGGAGGCAGACGTTGCGCTGTACGTCGGCGACGACGTCACCGACGAAGACGTCTTCGGGCTCGAGCAGCCCGAGCGGCTGCTGGGAGTTCGCGTGGGAAGCTCGCGCCGGTCGGCGGCCAAGTACTACCTTCGAACACAGGCCGAGGTGGACCCGCTGCTGGCGAATTTGTTGGCCCTCCGCAGCGGCGGTGGCGTCAGTTGACCCCCGACAAGGAAGCCACTGCGTTGGGCGCGCCGCTGGCCTTTCTCCGACAGGTATGGGCGATGAACCACGCCCTGGAGCGACTGTCGAGCAAGATGGAGAAGAGCATCGGCGTCACCGCGCAGCAGCGGCTCGTCTTGCGCTGCGTCGGCAAGCAACCCGGCATCGGCGCGAGCGAGCTGGCGGCGCTGCTGCATCTCGATCGCGGCACGGTGTCGGCCTCCCTGCGGCGCCTCAGCGACCGCGGCTTGATGCGGCGCCGTAGCGATCCGAACGACGGTCGGCGCGTCACGCTGGTGCTCACCGCGAGCGGGCGCAGGTTGGACGTGGCCGCGACCGGCACGGTGGAGCACGCGGTCGAGTTGCTCCTGCGCGAGACTCCTGCGGCGGAGGTGGCGGCGACGGTGGTGGTCCTCTCGCGGCTCGCCGAGCTTCTTCGAACCACGCCGGTGGGCGAGGCCTCAACCAGGCAACGTCCAAAGCAAAATCCCCAGGGCTCGCGCGCTACGCGAGACTAGGAGATTGGTGTTTTTGGCCGAGACAGCGGGAGGCGCGTTCGCTGGGTGCGGCGCCGTCTTGTCGTGAGGACGGGAGGCGAAGGCATCGCGAACACCCGTCTCCTCGGCTAGTTGGTGCTGGCGAGCACGACGAGCTCCCCGGTGCGGCGCGGGATTCGCCGGCGGGCGCGTCGGGGGAGAAGCGCGTCACGCAGCTCGGTCGTGCACGTGATGCTCTCGAGGCGCAGTCCATGGCTCGAGAGGAGCGACGCGATCTCGCCTCGCTGGATTCCCCACACGAAGGGCTCTTCAAGCCAGCGCATGCACACATCGACAACCCGCCTCTGGCTGTGAATACGAAAGAGTCCTCGGGAGTCGGGCGTCAAAACGGAGACAATGACGCGCGTGCCGCCGGTGCTCGCACTCGCGATATCGTCGAGCAACGCGGCCACGCGGTCGGCCGCCAGGTACATGAGCAGCCCCTCGGCGACGAACACCGTGGGCGCCTGGGGGTCGAACGCGCCGGTGCGATGCAGGGCGTCGAGCAGCCGCTCCTGCGAAAGGTCTACGGGCACGAAGTGCGTGTGCGGCGACGGCGCGCACGCAGCGCGCTTGGCAGCCTGGGTGGCGGGGAGATCGACCTCGAATAGGCTCGTCGATGCGGGGAGCGAGGTCGCGAGCATGTCGAACCCGGCGCCGAGAAGAACCACCTGGCGATACCCGCTCTCGGTCGCCGTCCGAAGGTGCGCCCGAACGGCGTGCTTGCGCAGCGCATAGTGTGCGATGAACCCCGGCGAGACGAGCCGCTCGACGGCAAACGCAAGCCGCCGCAGCGCAGGCCAAGGCAAGCGGTCGAGCGCGACGCCGAACGCGGGAATCGTCGCACGCACGGAAGCTTCGATCTGATCGCGCGCAGTCTGGTCGATCAGCCCCTCGAAGGCCGGATCGTCTCGAAGCAGCAACAGCGTGGAGGCGACGAGGGCCGCGGTGGTGCTGGGTCCTTGGGAACGCACGCGGTGGGTTCTAGCGCACGACGGCGGCCGGCGCGCACGACTTCGCAGAACCCCGCCGCACGTGCCGCGAAGAGGCGCCTCGCCTCCGAAGACTGGACGGTGATAGCCTTGGTTGGTGCGCCTTCCTCTCGCTTTCGGCCTCTGCACGCTGGTCTGTATGAGCTGCGACACCTTCACGGGGGCCGGCCCTCTTGACGCGGGTACCGACGGCGCGACGGCGGCCGTAGACGGCAGCGCGCCCGACGGGGGCCCGAGCTGCGAGTCGGAGCCCTTGTGGGCGAACCAAGCCGGGGGGCCCGCAATGGCAACGTGCGGCGCGGACCTGCAGGACCTTCGAAGCGCGGCGCAGCATTGTGGTCGCTGCGATCGCCGGTGCCCGGGCAAGAAGCCGAACTGCGAGGGTGGGTACTGCGTCGCTCCTTTGGCAGCGCAGGCAGATATCCCTCTCGCGGTCGACGACACCACGCTCTGGTATGGGACTGCCGCATCCGGTGACCTCTGGCGCATCAATTGGCAAGACGAAACCGATCTGCGCGTGGTCAAGGGCGGCGCGAGCGACTCCGTGGTCTCGGGGTACACGCTGGGCCCGTACATGTTCGCGCGCACCGAACGAGGCCTGTTTCGCTTCGACACCACAGCAGCGCCGCCACCGGCCATCGGTGCCAACCTGGCAAGCAACCTCGGCAACGGCCGGCGGCGACGCGTGGCGGCCCTCGACGCCGACCGAGCGTACGCGCTCGACAGCGGGGGCAGCATCGTCGGCCCAGATGGCCCGCCTGGAGTGAACGAAGCTTGGGAGCTGGCCGCCAACCCTTCGTTCCTCTTCTGGGCGCAGGCCCCATGGCGAACCGATGCGGCGGCGCGCGGCACCGTGGTTTCGTTGTGGGACCCCAACGCGAAGGCAGGGCGCATCGAGCACACATCGAACGAGGGCGCAATTCACTCGCTGGCAGCCGATGCAGAGTACATCTATTGGATGGATGTCGACCCCAGCGCCCAAGGCCTGTTTCGGCATCGCATCGGCGGGGCGCCCACGTCGCACCAGAAGCTGGTGGGAACCAACCACGCCGCCGGAATCCTGCCGATTGCGAGCTTCGACCTGCGCCAGCAGATGCTCTTCGTCGACGATGCGCACGTCTACTACTGGGAGCTCGTCGAGGTCGACGGGTCCGCGCAGCCTCACTTCCGACTGATGAAGGTCAAAAAATGCGGCGGCAACGCGGTACCGCTGGTGCAAGACTGCTCCAACCTGGGTCGCACCGCGCTGGGCGCGAAGTTTATCGCCTACGCGTGCAACAACGAGATTCGCGTGGTCACCAAGTAGGGCGCCGGGCCACGGCGCGGAAGAACGCGCTTCGGCCAAGCGCATCGCCCCGCAGCGCTTGGGTGCGCGCGAGCTGCGCTTGCATCATCGCAGCGCGCCGGAGCAGCTCGACCCGGCGCCGGCAGTGCACCCGAAGCAGTGCGCTGCGGTGCCCACCGAGGCGCCTTCCATCGTCTCGAATCGTTCGACGTCGAACACCGTGCGGGGAAAGCGCGTGCCCGACCCGCCGCCCAGCGCGAGCTCGCTCATCTGGTTGAAGTCGCAGTCGAAGAGGCGACCATCCCACCCTACGCTCACCAGGCTCTTGCACATGAGCCCGTCGAGCGTAGCGGGATTGAAGTTCTGTATCAGGAGCGCGAGATACGCGTCTTCGCCGCCTTCCGCGCCGTGGCCGAGCGCCCGCGCGAAGCGCGCGAGAGGCATGTTGGTGATGGTCAAGAGCCGGTGGAACGCGATGCCGAAGAGCGAACGGAGCTCTTCTTTGTATCGCGCCTCGAGCGCCGCCTGGGGCGGAGGTAGCGAGGCCCCCACCGGGTTGTAGACGAGATCGAGCTGGAGCGGTGAGCCCGGGTGGCCGTATCCCAAACCGTTGAGGAGCTGCAAGGCGCGGATGCTCTTGTCGAACGCGCCGGCACCGCGCTGCTTCTCGACGTTCGCAGGTCCATAGCAAGGGAGGCTGGCGACGATCGCCACTTGGTGCTCCGCCATGAACGCGGGCAGCGCGGCTGCTTCCGGCTCGAACAGCACCGTGAGGTTGCAGCGGTCGATGACGCGTCGGCCGAGCGCGCGCGCTTCCGCCACCAGGTAGCGAAAGCTCGGGTTGAGCTCCGGCGCGCCACCGGTGAGGTCGAGCACTTCGACCTCGGGGTTGGCGCGCAAGAGCTCGATGACCCGCGTCGCAACCTCGCGGCCCATGATTTCGGTGCGCTTCGGGCCAGCGTCGACGTGACAGTGAAGGCAAGCCATATTGCAGAGCTTGCCTACGTTCACCTGAAGGGTGCGCACCGAGCCTCGAAGCAGTGGGCCCGCGCGTAGGGCGAACGCATCGGGAATGGGAACCAGCGGAAGTCGGTGGCGTGTGTCGTGCAGCGGCAAAGATGAGCTCATATCGTATCTTGTTGCGTTTCGAGTGCCCGGGTTGCGGTCGGCGTCGCCCGTGGGTAGGTACGCAGCGCCTCTTGGGTCGTTACGCGCGGCGCGAGATCGAACCCTCGCGTGGACGAGAGCGAGGTACTACTCCAAGGTCGGCACGTGAAACGCCCGCCTATCGCCCGCCGCCCACTGGCCCTCTGGCTCACCAGCCTACTGCTCTTGGGCATCGCGGCGATCGCTGCTGCGCGCCAAATGGGTACCTTCGCCGCATATGCCCTGCTCATGGCGGTGGTTCCGTTGCGCCCGCGACAGTCGCACGTGGGGGCCGCTCGCGGACTTGGATACGGCGCCTTCGGTTGGTATGCGCTGGGGCTTGCGCCGGCGCTCAGTCATCTGACGCTGGGCGGCCCGTTCGGCGGATCGCCGCTGGTTTTCGCCGCCGCCGCGGGCATCACCGTCGCGCGCCTGGTCGCGCTCCGCCACTCTGTCACACGCGCCTGGGTGGCCGACGGCCTGGCGCGCGAGGTCGACGATGCCACGCGCTAGGCGGCTTGGTATGTCGAACGCTCAGACGATCTCGTCCGGGTCGAAGTCGCGCAGCGCCCCTCGGTAGCCGAACAGGGCGCGGAGCGCAGCCACCATCCGCCGCGACCGTTTACGGACGTACCACTGGTCGGCGGCGCGACGAACCCCGAGGCCCAGCGTTGGATACGGATGAATGGTGTCGGCGATCTGCCGGAGCGAAACGCCGTTGCGCATGGCCACGGCCAGCTCGCACGCGAGATCGCCCGCCCCCGCGCCGAGCAGGCTGGCGCCCAGGATCTTGCCGGTAGCGCCGGTGGCGAACACCTTGATGAGGCCGACGTGCGCGCCATCGACGATGGCGCGGTCGAGCTTGCTGTAGGGAAAGCGATAGACCTCGAACGAAGCTCCCGACCCGCGCAGCTCGGCTTCGGTCCGCCCCACCTGCGCCAGCTCGGGGTCGGTGAACGTGCACCAGGAGACGTTGGCTGCGTCGATCTTGGCGGGAATGCCCAGGAGCGCATGGGTGGTGGCGACCTTCGCCATGTGCTCGGCCATGTGCGTGAACGCGTAGCGGCCGGTCACGTCGCCGCACGCGTACACGTGGGCGACGCTGGTTCGACATCGCGCGTCGACGGTGATTCCCGAAGCGGAGAACGCCACGCCAGCGCGGGGCAAGTCCAGGCTCTCGAGGTTCGGCACGCGGCCGGTGGCGAGCAAGATGGCATCGACGAGGATCTCGTGCGACGCGCCGTCGTCCCCCTCCGCCACGGCGCGAATGGCCCCGCCTTCTTCGCGGATCACCCGCGATAGGCGCGATGCGTGGTGATAGCGAACCCCCTCCGCGGCGAGCACATCGCGGAGCACGGTGGTGAGCGCAGGGTCGTCTTTGGGAAGGATCTCCGCGCCGGTGTGCACCACGGTCACTTCCACGCCGAGCCGCACGAAGGCCTGGGAGAGCTCACTCCCGATGGGCCCCGCGCCCAGGACCAAGATGCGCCGCGGAAGCTCTTCGAGCTCGAACACCGACTCGCTGGTGAGGTAGCCGACCGCGTCGAGGCCCGGCACCTCGGGCACGCGAGGTCGCGCCCCGGTTGCGACCACGAAATAGCGCGCTCGGACGCGCTCCTCGACGCCGGCCTCGCCTGTGAGCACGAGCGTGTGCGGGTCGGTGAAGCGTGCGCGACCCTTGCAAACGCGGATGCCCATGGCTTCGAAGAGCGGCGGCGCGTCGGCGTGCTCGTAGACGCCCTGTCGCACCGCCCGCACGTGGGCGAGCACCCGCTTGGAGTCGACGAGCCCTTCCCGATCGGCGAGCCCATAGCGACTGGCGTTCCGCGTCTCGTGCGCCACCTTGGCCGCCCGGAGCAGCACCTTGCTGGGAACGCAGCCGGTCCACGTGCAATCGCCGCCCAGCGCTGCGCGCTCCACGAGCACGGTCTTCGCGCCGAAGCTCGCGGCGATGCCCGCCGCCGTGAGGCCTGCGGCGCCGCCGCCGATGACCACGATGTCGGCGTCCCAGTCGCTTCCAGCGCCCAGGCCGCGCATCCGGCGCGCCGCAACGACGAGGGCGCCCAGAACCACCATGAGCGCGAGCGCGAGCAGCCAGCTTCGAAGGTCGTCCATCACGGTGTCATACAGGGTACGCGGGGGCGCAGGGCCCTTACTCCGCGCGTGGGCGAATGTCGCGGTAGAGCTTAGCCAGCCGCTCGGGGCGCACGCCAAAGGCCGAGTACAGGACCTGGATGAGCGTCCACACCGCGAGGGTGCGCAGCGGAGCCGCCTCAAAGCGTCGCGCACTGGCCTCGATCACGACGTCGCGCAGGTAGGCGGTGCGGCCCGTACGTTCGAGGCGCCGAACCAGCTCGTAGTCCTCCAGCACCGACAGCTCGCGGAAGCCGCCGAGCCGACGGTACACTTCGCGGCGCACGAAGAGCCCGGAATCGCCGTAGTAGATGCGAAGCCAGCGACGGCGCCAGTGATTGGCCAGGGTGAAGAGGCGCGCGGCGAAGGACCCTGGCACGAACCGGAGGTAGAAGTTGCCGCCGACCACGCGCACATCCGCGAGCGCCTCGGCCATCGCCGCGCGGGCGCTCGGCGCAAGGACCACATCGGCGTGTAGGAACAGGAGCACGCTTCCTTCGGCGACGCCGGCTCCCGCGTGCAGCTGGAGGCCACGATTGCGTGCGGCGAAGACCACGCGAGCGCCTGCTCGACGCGCCAGCTCGGCAGTTCCGTCGGTGCTGCCGCCGTCGACGACGATGACCTCGTCGCCGATCTCCCGCGCCCGACGCACGGCCTCGGCAATGCCTGACGCCTCGCAGAAGGTGGGGATGATCACCGAGACCGTGAGCGTCACGTCAGTTCTGCAGGGCGATCCACACTTCTTCGGGATCGCGCGGCGCCTCGCGAGCAAGGGGCGACAAGGCGCATGCGCCAAAGCATGCGCCGCGTGCTGCCTCGGGCGCAAGCCGGAAGCGGCGGCCAGCCTCCGAACGGGCTTCGGAACTCGGACCTGCCGCGCGCGTCCCACTCCCGCTACAGTACAGACCTTCGACGGAGCGAACCGATGGCAGACGAATACTACGGCGTACTGGGCGTGCCTCGCGAAGCGGAGGCCGACGTGCTGAAGCGCGCGTACCGAAAGCTCGCCAAAGACCTGCACCCCGACAAGAACCCCGGCGACGTCGCGGTCGAGGCGCGCTTCAAGGCCGTAAACCACGCCTACTCCGTCTTGTCCGATCCCGAAAAACGTGCACTATACAATGAGTTTGGAGAAGCGGGTCTACGGCCTCACTTCGACGCACGGCAGGCCCGCGCCCAGCGCAAAGGCGGCGCGCCGAAGGCTGCAGCCCGTGCGCCCACCGCATCGGGGGCCAAGGTCGTCCACGTGAAGGTGCGCAGCGTGGCCGACGACGCCACGCCATCGGGTGGGCCCCGGAGCGGCTTCGACGTGCTCGGCGACATCTTCGGAGGCCGCAAGAAGAGCGCGGTGCGGGGCGCAGACTACGAAGCGGAGATCATCCTCGACTTCGCCGACGCCCTGGCCGGCACCCGGCTCGACCTGCGGGGGCTACCCGATGCGTTCCCGCTGGTGCTCGAGGTCGAGGCTGGTACCGCCGACGGCGCGCGACTCCACGTACCGGGCCGCGGAGCGCCGTCCATGGGCGGCGGCGAGCCGGGCGATCTGGCTCTGCACGTGCGCGTTCGAGCACACCCCTACTTCCGCCGCGATCGCGAGGGCCTGCACCTCGACCTTCCGCTCACGCTGGCCGAGGCCTACTTCGGCACCAAGCTCGAGGTACCCACCGCCGCCGGCCCGGTGCAGCTCAAGGTGCCGCCCTTCACGGCCTCGGGCAGCGTTCTGAGACTCAAGAGCAAAGGACCCAAGACCGCGCTGGGCGCCTCCGATCTATTCGTGCACTTTCGCGTCGTCGTGCCCACCGGCGACGCGCCCGGCCTCGCCCAATGGGTCGAAGCCAGCAAACGCTTCCAAACTTCCGATCCGCGCCCCGGCCTCGTGTGAGCGTTGCCGCGCGAGACCTGCACGTCTGCCGACCCGTCTGAATCGGTCCGCTTTTCGGCGATTTACGTCTCGCCTTCGGTTTTGCCGTAGCATAGGGCGAAGGCACGACCGCACCGATGAACATCGAGATCCAATACCTGAGCGTCGCCGTCGGGCTCTTCGTGGTGCCGAAGGTGCTGCAGCGCTTTCGCTTGCCGAGCGCCATCACCTGCGTCGCCATCGGCGCCGCCTTGGGAATGGGGGCGGGGCTGTTCGAGCACGACGACACGGTGCCGCTCCTCGCGACCTTCGGCATCGTCTCGCTCTTCCTCTTCGCGGGGCTCGAGGTCGACTTCGCGGAGATCAAAAAGGGGCTCCGCGTCGTGGTCGAGAACCTGATCGTTCAGTCGGTGCTCCTCGCGGGAGCGGCCTATGGCGCCCACGAGGCCTTCGACCTGGCGGTTCGGCCGTCGCTGCTCTTCGGTCTCGCGGTCACCACGCCGTCCACCGGCTTCATTCTCGACTCGCTCGCCTCCTTCGGCCTCGACGGCGAGCGCCAGATTTGGGTGAAGAACAAGGCTATTTCCACCGAGATTCTCGCGCTCGGCGTGCTCTTCTTCACCGTGCAGTCGGGCGACGCGGTGACCCTGGGAACATCGACGCTCGCCTTGGCTGCAATGCTGGTGCTGCTGCCCTTCGCGTTCCGATTCTTCGTGACGCGGGTCTTGCCCCGCGCGCCCAAGTCGGAGTTCTCGTTCCTTCTCATCGTGGCGGTCGTTTGCGCCTTCATCACCAAACGGCTCGGGGTCTACTACCTGGTCGGCGCGTTCGTGGTGGGCGTCACTGCGGTTCGTCTGCGGAAGGAGCTTCCGGCGATGGCGTCGGATCGCCTGCAGCATGGCGTCGAGCTCTTCGCGAGCTTCTTCATCCCCTTCTATTTTTTCAAGGCGGGCCTCCACCTGGAGAAGGGCGACTTCGGCTGGTGGTCCATCGGGCTGGGGCTGGCTTTCGTGGTGTTCGCCGTCCCGCTCCGCGTCGTCACGGTGGCCGTGCATCGGCGCATCTCGCTGAAGGAGCCGTTCCGCCATTCCACGCGGGTGGCGCTCTCGCTGGTGCCGACGCTGGTCTTCACCATCGTGCTCGCCGGAATCTTGAAGGAGCGCTACGGGCTGAAGCCCGAGCTCTATGGCGCGCTGGTGGTGTTTGCGCTGGTGAACACGGTGCTGCCAGGGCTCGTACTACGAGCGCCGCCGGTGGAGTTCGAAGCGCCGGTGGTGCGCTCGAGCACTGCCGACTTCGAAGGCGTCGGCGCGCCGGCGCTCGCTTCGGCGCAATCGGGGCCCGCCTCGCCCACGCCCGCGGCCGCCGCCCCGGCCACCGACGCCGCCGCCGCGCCGGAACAGAAGGCTCCCCGCCCCGTCGGCACGGGATGGAACCCCTACGATCTACCCCCCAAGTAAGTCGGCGCGAAGAGAGCCGCGCGTACCCGAAAGCACTGGCCTGGCGCGCCCGGCGGCCCTACATCCGCTTTGCAAAATCATCGCGAATAACCCCCAGTTTGGGGCATTTTCTTGGTACAAGAGCGCTCCAAATCTCAGCTTTCATGCGAGGCACGAGCCATGTCCAAGAACTCCTTCGGTAGCGAGTCGACACTCCAGGTGGGCGAGAGGTCGTTCACCATTTACCGCCTCGACGCGGTCGAGAAGGCCATTCCCCAGGCCGCGCGACTCCCCTTCTCTCTCAAGGTGCTCCTCGAGAACCTTCTCCGCACCGAAGACGCCGTGACGGTGAAGAAGGCCGACATCGAGGCCCTCGCCAAGTGGGACGCCCAGGCCGAGCCCGACCAAGAGATCGCGTTCACCCCCAGCCGCGTGCTGCTGCAAGACTTCACCGGCGTGCCGGCGGTGGTCGATCTCGCTGCCATGCGCGACGCCATGAAGAAGATGGGCGGGCAGCCCACCCGCATCAACCCGCTGCAGCCGGTCGAGCTGGTCATCGACCACTCGGTCATGGTCGACGACTTCGGCAACGCCAAGGCCGCCGACAACAACGCCCAGCTCGAGTTCGAGCGCAACGGCGAGCGCTATCGCTTCCTCAAGTGGGGCCAGTCGGCCTTTACCAACTTCAAGGCTGTACCGCCCGACACCGGCATCGTGCACCAGGTGAACCTAGAGTACCTGGCCCGGGTGGTGATGACCAACGACAAGAAGCAGGCCTACCTCGACACGGTGGTGGGCACCGACTCGCACACCACCATGATCAACGGCCTGGGCGTGCTCGGTTGGGGCGTCGGCGGCATCGAGGCCGAGGCGGCCATGCTCGGCCAACCGGTGAGCATGCTCATTCCCCAGGTGGTCGGCTTCAAGCTCATCGGCAAGTTGGTCGAAGGCGCCACCGCCACCGATCTCGTGCTCACCGTCACCCAGATGCTCCGCAAGCGCGGCGTCGTCGGCAAGTTCGTCGAGTTCTTCGGGCCCGGCCTGGCCGAGCTCCCGCTCGCCGATCGCGCCACCATCGCCAACATGGCCCCCGAGTACGGCGCCACCTGCGGCATCTTCCCCATCGACGCCGAGACCATTCGCTTCCTCCGCTTCAGTGGCCGCAGCGAGGAGCAGTGCGCGCTGGTCGAGGCCTACGCCAAGGCGCAGGGCATCTTCGTCACCAAGGAGACGCCCGATGCAGTCTACACCGATACCATGGAGCTCGATCTCGCCACTGTCGAGCCCTGCCTCGCCGGTCCGGCGCGACCGCAAGACCGGGTGAAGCTCTCCGAGGTGGCCGGCTCCTTCCAGACCGCCTTCGCCACCTTCCAAGAGAAGCTCGCCAAGGACGCCGCTGGCGGCGCCACCAAGAAGAAGCAGCTCGGCTTCACCGTGGGCGACATGGGCGTCACCGCCGAAGGCGCCAAGGGCATGGACAACGGCGCGGTGGTCATCGCGGCCATCACCAGCTGCACCAACACCTCGAACCCCTCGGTGCTCATGGCCGCCGGCCTGGTGGCCAAAAAGGCCGTCGCCAAGGGGCTCACCACCAAGCCGTGGGTCAAAACCAGCCTCGCCCCCGGCTCCAAGGTCGTCACCGAGTACCTGGCCGCCGCCGGCCTCCTGGCCGAGCTCGACAAGCTGCGCTTCAACGTGGTCGGCTACGGCTGCACCACCTGCATCGGCAACTCGGGTCCGCTCCCGGGCGCCGTCTCTCAGCAGATCGACGAGCGCGATCTCATGGTCTCGGCGGTGCTCTCGGGCAACCGCAACTTCGAAGGCCGCGTCCACGCCGAGGTGCGCGCCAACTACCTCGCCTCGCCGCCGCTGGTCGTCGCCTACGCCCTGGCCGGCACCGTGAAGATCGACCTGAGCAAGGACTCGCTGGGCAAGGGTACCGACGGGAACGACGTATTCCTCAAGGACATCTGGCCGACCCAGAAGGAAGTCGAAGACGCCATCACCAGCTCGCTCGACGCCAAGATGTATGCACGCGTGTACGGCGACGTGTTCCGCGGCGACCAGCCCTGGCAAGACATCGCCGTCTCCCACAGCGAGCTCTTCCCGTGGGACGACAAGTCCACCTACGTGAAGCACCCGCCCTACTTCGAGGGGATGAAGCCGCAGCCGGACGCCGTCAAACCGCTGCAGAATGCACGGGTTCTGGCAGTGCTGGGCGATAGCATCACCACCGACCACATCTCCCCCGCCGGCAACATCAAGAAAGACGGCCCTGCGGGCAAGTACCTGGCGGAGAACGGCGTCGAGGCGAAGGACTTCAACTCCTACGGCTCGCGCCGCGGGAACCACGAGGTCATGGTGCGCGGCACCTTCGCCAACATCCGCCTCAAGAACCAGCTCGCGCCCGGCACCGAAGGCGGGGTCACCCGGCATCTGCCTTCGGGCGAAGCCATGAGCATCTACGACGCGGCCATGAAGTACGAGCAAGAGGGCGTGCCGGCGGTCATCCTCGCCGGCAAGGAGTACGGCTCCGGCTCGTCTCGCGACTGGGCTGCCAAGGGCCCCAAGCTGCTCGGCGTGCGCGCCGTCATCGCCGAGAGCTTCGAGCGCATTCACCGCTCGAACTTGGTGGGCATGGGCATACTCCCGCTCGAGTACGCCAAGGGCGAGAGCACCGCCACGCTGGGGCTCACCGGCGAAGAGGTATTCGAAGTGGTGGGCGTTCCAGAAGCCATCGACACCGCTTTCAAGGGCGGCCGCACGTTCACCGTGAAGGCCACCACGGGCGGCGCCACCAAGGAATTCAAGGTCCGCTGCCGCATCGATACCCCGCAAGAGATCCAGTACTACAAGCACGGCGGCATCCTGCTCTACGTGCTGCGTCAGCTCCTCGCCAAGGCTTGAGCTCGCTTCGGTCTACGGGACCACGAGCGGGTCGCGCAGCTGCGCGGCCCGCTTTTTATTAGGGGGAACGAGGCGCGCGTTTCACGAGCTTCATCTGCGACACGGCGCTCATGATCTCCGGCATCGCGCTGGGGGCGGCGGTGGCGAAAACGTGCACGAACTCGTGCTCGCCCACCTTCACGATGGCCTCCCGGCGCTGCAGGTTGGGAAACGGCTGCCACTCGGCGAACGAGGTCGCTTGCCCGAGCAACGTGCCAGCCACCGCCCCTACGTTGGCCACCGGCGGCTCCGCTTGGCGATACTGGAACGACGGGTGCCCGCCGATGTACACGCCGATGGTGGTGGGCGGCGCGCCGCTCCGCACCACCTTGCGCAGGTGGTACACGTCGAAGTCGGGGCCGGGTTGGGCGGTGAGGCAAAAACCTGCGGGCCGCGTCAGCACCAGGTCTTCGTCGCCCAGCGGCACCTTGGTCTCGCCGGCCGATAGCTCGAGCTTGCGCGGTCCTGCGGCGAAGGAGCCGAGGATCTGCTTCGCCTGCGCGCGCCAGGCGGCGGCCTCGGGCTTCATCTCTGGGAGAATGTAGAACTGCACGCTGAGTAGCGACGCATCGCCGGCCTCCACCAGGGCCCCGAGCACCAGCGAAGGATGCTCGCCATCGGCCCGCCCCTCCGGCACGTAGGCCGCGGCCTTGAGACCGGCGCCCACCGGCAGCGCCTCCACGCGATACTGCTCGTCGGCGTCGGCGCGCACGAACTCGGTGGCGTCGGCGACGGCGTTGCCGCTGCCCAGCTCGAACACCTCGGAGACGATCATGACGAAGCGCGCGTACGGCGTTCCCGGCACCAGCAGCACCCGCGACTCTTCTTGCGCGGAGCCGGGCGCGGCCATGACGCTGTGCGGGCGCGCCGAGATCTTCGCCCCCGCCGGCAGACGTACTTTGAGCCGTCCTGCGAGGAGCTCCTGTTCGGCGCCCTCGGGGGCGGCGGTCGACGAAGAGGCGCCGCCGGCGGGCGACGAGGGGCCCGCTCCCTTTGCGGCACAAGCAAGTGAGAGCGCGAGCGGCAACACCACGAGAAAGCGCATGACGCCATGCTAGCGAATCCGCCGTGCAAGCGCTGCGCGGTGTGGCGTTTCTGCAGGCTTCGGCGCTTCCCGACCTTCCGTACCGTGTTCGCGCGCCCGGTGTATGCTCCGCGCCTATGTCGCCGTCTCGTTCCGCCGTCTCGTTCGCGTTCGCGTTCGCCCTCTTCGCCGCCGTCGGCTGCAGCCGCCCCTACAAGTGCGGAAGCGAGTGTCGCGTCGCGGGCGCCTGCGCCCAGCAGGGCAATGCGTGCGTGGCGACCCGCGCCGACGACTGCCGCGAGTCGGAGCTTTGCGCCACCGATGGCCTGTGCGGCCTCAAGAGCAACGTGTGCGAGGCGACGCGCGATCTCGACTGCGCCACCCGCGTCCGCTGCCGCGAGCGCGGCGAGTGCTTCGCCATCGGCGGCCGCTGCCGCGCCAAGGATCCGCGCGACTGCGAGGGCAGCACGCTCTGCCGCAGCGTCGGCTCGTGCACCCTCAAGGCTGGCGCCTGCATGGTGGGAAGCGACAAGGACTGCGCCGCCTCCGATCTGTGCCGCGAAGGTGGCCTCTGCAAGCTCCAGGGCGAGAGCTGCGTGAAGATCTAGGTCGGGGGCCGCCGTACCTCGAAGTCGGAGACGACGGCGCCCGGCGCCACCACCATGCCGGAGCCGAGGAGCGCAAAGCGGCCCACCCGCGCGTCATGCTCCACGA
>JBBQWQ010000081.1:0-30693 GCA_038210445.1 Polyangiales bacterium | reverse complement strand
GGCCACTTTCTTCGCCAACCTGCAGGGCCAACATGGCCTCGCGCGAGTCCACCAAGGCGCCAACCTGGGCGCTGCGCGCGATGGCACGGCACCTGCTCGAGGATCGGCATGCGCGTTCCCTTCTCTCGCACCATGGCGCTCCTCCAAGCCGACCGCCCCCGCGGATACCTTTGGGTGGGCGCGGCGCTCTCGGTGCTGATCGCGGCGTGGGCTACCTGGCTCACCACCGCGAGCACCACCGTATATGCGGTGAGCGAGGAGGGGCGCCTGCTGGCGGCGGGCGCGGCCTCGCCGATTCAGGTGCCGGTGTCCGGGGTCATCGAACAAACCTCGCTGGCGCTGGGCGCAGAAGTGAAAGCTGGCGACGTGTTGGTGGTGCTCGACACCTCGGCGGAGCGCCTGCGGCGCGACGAAGAGACCACCCGGGCCGACGGCCTGCGCGCCGCCCTCGATAGCCTCGATCTCATCCTGGAAGCAGAGCGCGGGCTGGCTTCGGCCAACCTCCGGGCAGGCGCGTCGCGCATCTCGTCGGCCGCCACCAAGGCGCAGGTGGCCGCCGACATCGCAGCGCTTACCAAGCAGCAAGACGAAGCCATGCGCCGCCTTCGCGAGAGCTCGCTGGCCTCGGGGCTCGAGGTGCTGAAGAGCGCCGAAGACCTGCAGCGGCAGCGGGGCGCCGTGTCGGTGAACCGCGCGGAGACGGCCATGGCCGCCGCCGACCTCGAGCGCAGTCGCCGGGAGGTCGAGGTGAAGCTCCTGGGGCTCAAGCGCGAGGGGGTAGACCTTCGGGCGCGCATCGCCGCATCGCAAGCCGTCGTGGCGCAGCTCGACTGGGAAATATCGCGACGCACGCTCCGCGCGCCGGTGGCGGGCACGGTGGCCGACGTGGCTGCTTTGCCCAAGGGTGCGGCGGTGAGCCCGATGCAAATGCTGGCCACCATCGTGCCCCACGCCGAGATGCGCTGGATCGCCTACTTTCCGCCGCGCGAAGCGGTGGGTCGGGTCAAGCCGGGGCAGAGCGCGAGGGTGCGCGTCGACGCCTTTCCCTGGACCGCCTACGGCGCGCTGTCGGCGCGTGTGGTGAGCGTGGGCAGCGAGCCGCGCGAGCAGCGCATTCGCGTGGAGCTGGTGCTCGAGGCAGACCCGAAGGGCGGGAGCATTCCCCTCTCGCACGGCATGACCGGCACCGTCGACGTGGAGGTAGAGCGCCTCTCGCCCATGCGCCTGCTGCTGCGGCTCGCCGGTCAGACCTCGCAAACGGCGCCGCGGCCCGCACCCCGAGGCGCGCCGGATCCCGCCACGCCCGCCGCGCCCGGCACGCCTGGTGCACCTTGAGCGCCGCGATGCCCGTCACCATGCCTGGCCGCGTTTCCCGCCCGTTCTTCGCCGAAGAAGTGCTCCAGACCTCGGGCATGGACTGCGGCCCCGCGGCGCTCAAATCCATCCTCGGTGGACTCGGTGTAGCTTGCAGCTACGACCGCATTCGCGACGCGTGCCACACCGGCGCCGACGGTACCAGCATCGACGCGCTGGAAGATCTTTGCGTCGCCCTCGGCCTGGAGGCCTACCAGGAGCTGGCGCCCATGGCCGACGCAGCCACCATCCTCGAGGCCCAGGCGCCCTGCGTGGTGGTGGTGCGGGGCCCCGGCGATGCGCCGCACTTCGTGGTGGTGTGGCGCGCCTTCGCCGGCTGGTTTCAGCTCATGGACCCGGGCCGCGGCCGCCGCTGGGTCTCGCGCCAGGAGCTACTGCAGGAGCTGCATTCGCATCGGCAACGCTTCGACGACGCCGAGACCTTTCGCGACTGGTTCGTCACCACCACCTGGTACCAGTGCGCGCGCGGCAGAACCCGAGACCTGGGCGCCCCCGGCGCGCTCGATCCTTTGCCAGACGACGTTCGAACCATCGCAGCGGTGGAGGGCGCGGCCTGCCTGGTCGAGCGCCTCGCCAAGCACAAGGCGCTGGGGCGCGCCCAGCGGCGTCCGTTCTTCGAGAGCGTGGTGCGCGCCGACCTGGGGGCGAAAGACGAGGATTGCGTGGTGCCGGAGGCGCTGCGGGGGTGCGGCTGGGATGCGGAACGAGGCACGCCGGTGGCGCGCGGCTGCGTGTTCTTGGTGGTGCGCAAGACCGGCGGCGCGGCCACGAGCGAGGCCGCCGACCCCGCGCTCATGCGGCAGGTGCTGCTGCAGCCGGGGCAGCAAGGCCCGTCGGCCGGGGGTGTGCTGTGGAGCCTGCTCTCGGCCCATGCGCGTCAGCTGCTCACGCTGCTGGTCTTCTTCGCCGCAGTGTCGACGGTGCTCTCGCTTTCAGAGATGTTCGTCCTGCGCGCAGCGTTCAACGCGCAGTCGCTCCTCTCGCTGCCCCAGCAGCGGTTCGCTGGCACCGCAACCTATGCGCTCCTGGTAGCCATGTTGCTTGGCGTCGACGTGGCCCTCGACGCGGGCGCGCTGCGCCTGGGGCGCGATCTCGAGCTCACCCTTCGGCTGCGCCTGCTGCGCAAGCTGCCGCGCCTGCCCGACCGCTACTTTCGCACGCGGCCGCTCTCCGACACCACCCACCGCAGCCAAGGGCTGTTCGTCTTTCGCGGCCTGCCCAACGTGGTGGTGTCGCTCGCCAAGGTCACCCTCAACACGCTCATCACCCTGGTGGCACTGGTGCTGCTGTATCCGCGGGGCGCCCCGTGGCTCGCGGTGCCGCTCTTCTTCGGCGTGGTGCTGCCCCACGTAAGCCTGCGATGGCGCCGGCAGATCGAGGCCCGCGTGCAGAACCACGCCAGCGGCCTGAGCCAGCTCTACCTCGATATCTTGTTGGGGCTTGCTCCGATTCGTAGCCACGGGGGCGAGCTGGCGCTGCGGGCGCGTCAAGACGAGCTGCTGGTAGACTGGCAGAAGGAGTCGGCGCGGGGTCTTCGCGGGGTGAGCGTGGTGGAGGCGGTGCAGAGCGTGGGCACCCTGGTGGGCGTGGCCCTGCTCCTTCTCGACTTCATAACGCATGCAACCCACCCGGGCGACTTGCTCCTGGTGGCCTTCTGGGCGCTGCGCCTGCCCATCTACGCGCGCTCCTTCGCCAGCGGGCTGCAGCAGCTGCCGGGCCTGCTCGCTTCGCTCTCGCGGCTGGTCGAACCGCTCACCGCCGAGGAATCTGCGCCCTCGCGGGCGGCTCCCGAGGGCACGCAGATCATCGCCACCCGCGGCGGCGTGGGCATCGAGGTGAAGGGAGCGACGGTGGTACTGGGGACCCAGCGCGTGCTCGACGACGTTTCGCTGAGCATTGCGCCCGGCGAGCACGTGGCCATCGTGGGCAGCTCCGGGGCCGGGAAATCGAGCTTCCTCGGCATGCTCCTGGGTCTTCTGGAGCGAACGCAGGGCGAGGTGCGGGTCGACGGCATGGAGCTCGAGGCCTACGACATCGGCCGCCTGCGGCGCGAGTGCGTGTGGGTCGACCCGCAGCTGCAGCTCTGGAATCAATCGCTCCTCGAGAATCTGCATTTCGGCAACCCCACCGTGGCCCGCGATCCGTTGCGCACCGCGGTCGACAACCTTGGGCTCAAGGAGCTGCTCCAGCGCATGCCGGAGGGAATGGCCACGCCGCTGGGCGAGAGCGGCGCGCGGGTGAGCGGCGGCGAGGGGCAGCGCGTTCGGCTGGGCCGCGCGCTCTTGCGTCGGGGCGCACGGCTGGTGCTCCTCGACGAGGCCTTTCGTGGCCTCGACCGCCAGGCCCGGCGCGCCTACTCCCGCGCCATGCGGAGCCGCGTGGGGCAGGCCACAGTGCTGGAGATCACCCACGACGTGGCCGATACCCAGGCGTTCCATCGCATCCTGGTCATCGAGAACGGCAAGCTGGTGGAGCAGGGGCGGCCCGCGGATCTGCTGGCGCAGCCCTCGCGCTATCGCGCGCTGGTGGAGGCCGATCTGGCAGTGCAGCGCGACGTGTGGGGCGCCGCCGACTGGCGCCGGGTGGTGGTGGACCACGGCAAAGTGCGCACCGATGAATCACGCCCCGGAGCCGCAACCCATGCATGAGATCCCTTCTTTTCCCGTCGATCGCATGATGATCGCGGTGGCGACGCTGCTCACCGAGCTCTCGGGTCGCGAGCTCGCCGCGCCGGCTGAGCCCGCGGGTACGCGACTGCCGCGCGCGGTATGTGGCATGGCGCAGGGCGCCGGGTACCTGGCCGAGGCCACCGAGTTTCTCCCGGGCGATCTCACCGCCCTCTTGCGCGCCGGCACGCCCGTCGTCTTCGTTCCCTGGCGCAGCGCCCGCGCCTATGTGTTGGTGCGCGGAAAGGGCAACGCCACCTGCGCGCTCGGCGAGAGCGGCGCGCGCGTGACCCTCTCGCGCCGCGCTCTGCGCTCGCTCCTGGAGAGCGCTGTGACCAACCGCGCCGCCGCCCGCACCGAGAGCCTCACGCGCGGCATACCGGGGCTTGCGCCGACCCGCGTGCTCCGCGACGCCATCGCGCGGGAGACCGCCGCCGAGACCGCACTCGGAATGGGATTCGCCTTTCGCAAGAACACCGCGGGCACCACCGGTGAGCTGCGGCGCGACCTCGCTCCCGCAAGCTACGCGGGTCGCCTGCTTGGCCTCTCCACCGCGCAGAGCGTGCTCGCCACCGGGGCATGGGGCGTCATCGGCGTGCTGGCGCTCAACGGGCACGCCGACCGCGGGAGCCTGGGCGCGTGGGCTCTTCTGGGCCTCACCGCGACGCTGCTGCAGATCGTCACCGCGCGGCTGGTGAACCGCTTCACGTTGCGCGCGGCCAGCGGGCTCCGGCAGCGCCTGCTCGAAGGCGCCCTGCGCATCGTGCCCGAAACACTGGGCGCGTTCGGCTTGGGAGGGCTCATGGTGCTGGCGGCGCAGGCCGACTCGTTTCTCGGGTCCATCGTGCTCTTGTTCGTGGTGGCGCTCACCACGCTCACCAACGTGGTGGCCGCCGCGCTGCTCCTCGGAGCCGCGCCCCTGCCCGCCTTCGGGGTCGGCATCTTCGGCGTCGCGCTGGCCATAGTGGCGCTCTCCACGCCCCGCGTGATGCGCCTCGCGGCAACGATGCAGGCGGAGCGGCTGCGGCTCACCACCGAGCTGGTGGAGCGCATGCTGGGGCATCGCACGCGCCTGGTGCAACAGACCCCGAACTCGTGGCACGACGGCGAGGACGAGTCGCTCTCCGGCTACGCGGCCCATGCTCGGGCGAGCGATCTCGCGGCGGTGCTCCTTCGCGCGCTACCGCGCGGCTACTTTCTCGCGTCGCTGGTGGTGGTGTTCTTCGTCCTGGTGAGCCGCCCCTCGGCCGAGGCCCTTGCGCTCTCGCTGGGAGGCCTGACCATGGGCATGGCCGCGCTCGAGGGCGTGGTGAGCCTGCAGGCCACCAGCGCCTCACTGCACGCGCTGTTTCGGTCCATTCGCCCGCTCCTCGCCGAGTCACCGGCACCGGCAACGGCATCGGGCGCAACCCCAGAACTGCCCATCAGCGTGAAGCCCGGCGATGCCGTAGTGGAGCTGTGCGGCGTACGCTACGGGTATCCAGGCCGCGCCCGGGCGGTGCTCGACGACGTCGACTTCGCGGTCCGGGCCGGCGAACATCTGCTCATCGAAGGCGCCTCGGGCGGCGGCAAGACCACCCTCGCTTCGCTGGTATCGGCGCTGCGCGCGCCCGACGCCGGGCTGTTGCTGATAAACGGCGTGGACCAACACACCTTGGCGGCCGGAGCCGGCGGAGCCATGGCCAGCGAGCGCGCGGTGCGCAGCGTCATCGCCGCAGCGCCGCAGTTCTACAAGAACCACATTTTCAACGGCCCGCTGGCGTTCAACCTCCTGCTCGGCCGAAGCTGGCCGCCCAGCGAGGGCGACTTGGCCGACGCCCGCGAGGTGATGGGCGCGCTCGGCCTGGGCCCGCTGCTCGAGCGCATGCCGGGCGGTCTCTTCCAGCAGGTGGGCGAGACCGGCTGGCAGCTTTCGCACGGTGAGCGAAGCCGGGTGTTTCTGGCGCGCACGCTGCTGCAGAATGCCGAGCTGGTGGTGCTCGACGAAACCTTCGGCGCTCTGGACCCGCAGAGCCTACGCCAGTGCATGCACGTGGTCCGCGCGCGAACCCGGACCCTCGCCGTGATCACGCACCGGTAGTCGAAGCGGTTCGCACGAAGGCGCGCGCGAGCTGAGTCCAGTTGTGGAGAACGTGTATGCTCGCGCGGTGTCCTCCCCCTCCGTATTCGTCACTGGTTCGCTCGGCAACGTAGGCCGCGAGGTCGTGCGTGCGCTTTTGGCTCGCGGGGTCCAGGTGCGCGCCGGCGATCGCGATCCCGCTCGCGTGGAGGCGCTCTTTGGGAGCGCGGTCGACGCAGCCCGCTTCGACTTCCGCGATCGCGCCACATTCGCGTCGATGAAATCGTGCTCCGGGCTCTTCTTGCTGCGTCCCCCGGCGATCGCCGACGTGAAGACCACGTTGCTGCCATTGGTCGACGAAGCTCGCCGCCTCGGGGTCGCTCACATCGTATTTCTGTCGGTGGCTGGCGCCCAGACGAACAGGCTCGTTCCCCACCATGCTGTGGAGAAGCACCTGGCCCGAGACACTGACCCCGGGAGAGGGTGGACCGTGCTCCGGCCGGGGTTTTTCGCGCAGAACCTGGGCGACGCCTACCTGCGTGACATCGTGGAGGACGATCGCATCTACGTGCCCGCCGGCCGCGGGCGTGCAGCCTTCGTCGACGTCCGCGACGTGGCCGAAGTGGCGGCCCTTGCCTTCGCGTCGCCGCAGGAGCACGACCGACGGGGCTACACCCTCACCGGCCACGAGGCCGTCGCGTTTGCAGAGGTTGCCAGCCTTCTCACCGAAGTATTGGGAAGGCCCATTCGATACGAGGCCGCGTCCATTGCGGGATACCTGCGGCACTTGCGAAGGCGAAACCTAAGCTGGACACAAGCAGCAGTGCAGGCGGTCCTGCACGTCGGTCTTCGGTTCGGGCAAGCGGAGCGCATAGACCCAACGCTTGAACGCCTCCTCGGGCGGTCCTCGCGTTCGCTCCGCACCTACATCGAAGATCACCGCGCCCTGTGGGGAAGAAGCTCGGAAACGAGGTAGCGCGCGGCGGGCGCGGGCGCAGAAGGGTCGAGGTGCTAGCTCGACCCCGAGCGCATCACGCTTCCTGCCGCTCGCCGGGCTTGCCGCCCGTAGAATCGGGGCCGAGGGCCCGCTTGGCCTTCTCGCTGGTCTGCTCGGCCAAGTGAACCACCGACTCGGCGGCGTCGTGCGCGGCCACGCCCACGCGCGCCACTACGCGGTCTCGCGCGGCGCCCAGAACCTTGTCTTCACCGCTGGTGCTGGGAAGCGCGAGGCCCAGGGCAGCGCCGACCCCCAATGCGATGCCGCCGAGAAGGAGCGGGTTATCGCGCAGGGTGTCGGCGTACGTTCGCTCCACGCCGCGGTAGCCTTGCCGCGCATGGTCGGAAACGTAAGTTGCCGCGTCCGACGCTCCATGCGCAATGGCGGTGGCAGCCCCGCTTGCTCCGTGCGCGATCGCCGAAGCCGCGTCGCTCGCGCCATGTGCGATCGCGGAAGCTGCATCGCTGGCTCCCTCGGCCACGGTGGAGGCAGCTCCGCTGGCTCCTTGCGCGATGCCAGAGGCTGCCTCGCCGACCTTGTGCGCGAGGTGGGATGCGCCGTCCGAGGTGCTTGTCGCCACGCGCCCGGCAAGGTCTCGTGCATCGTGGGCAACGCTCGCGACGGCTGCGGTGGCCTTGTGGAGCCCACCAGTGGCCGCGCTGGCCGCATCGTCGAACATGCCACCGCCCTGTGTTGAAGCGGCGTCGCCGCGACTCTCACCGGCGTAGCCGAACTGGCCGAAGGCTTCGCTGCGGCGGCCGCCGGGACCGGTCCCGCGCTTGCGGTCGGATGCATCTCGACTACGGCTCATCAGCAGCCACACCAGACCCGCGCCCATGACGGCGGCAGGAAGGGGGTTATTGCGGATCGTTTCGATCAGAGTGTCTTTCGTTTCGTTCATTTTATCTCCTACATCGGTTGCCAGGTCTTCGACTTTGCCGAGCGTCGCCGCTCGCACGTTCTTCTTCGCGCCCTCATAGGCGTCCTTCAGCTCGTCCTTCACCGACTCTTTGGCTTCGACGAGCCCGCGCTTGATCTTGAGCTCGGCCTCGTTCATCTCCTCCCGGATGTAGCCTTGGGCGACCACGAGCTCCTCTTTGACCAAGGCCTTGGCCTCGGCCAGCTCTTCTTTGACAAGCGCCTTCACCCGCCCTTCAATGTGCTCCAGCTCGGCGCCCACTTTCTGGTGGAGCTCGGCGGGGTTGAGCTTCTGCTCCAGCGCCGCGAGCGTGCTCGACATGCTGGCACGGGTCTGGGCAATCCCTTGCTCGAGCCGTTCCGTGTCACCGTTGCGGTCGGTATCGTGGTCTCCGGCGTCATGTTTTGCGAGTGCTTGCGTCATTGGACTTCACCTTTCACCCAGTTCAAGTCGCTCTTCAGCGTGGCGATGGTGCGCATGGGCAGCGGCTGCATCTTTGCGAAGGCGGTAAGGCCCTTGCTCGCAAGCGCCACGCCCGCTCCTCCCACGATGGCTCCCACCACCAGCGCCGACGCCCACGGAGGAAGCCAAGTCGCGAGACCGAAGACGGCCGCGAGCATGAATGCCAGCAACGACGCCAACGCGAGCGCACTGCCCACGCCGACGAGCGCCGCATTTCGCGCCGCCGCCTTGGCCTTGATGGTCATCTCGGTGGAGGCGAGCTGCATCTCTTGCCGGACAAGTGCGCTGGTGTCGCGCGCCAGATTGCCCAGTAGCGCCCCGACCGACGGCTCCTTCGCCGCGGAGAGCGCCGAGGCGTTCGAGCTCGCCGCCATCACACGCTACCGGTCCGGTTGCCAGCGCGGCTGCCAGCCGTCTGCGGCCGGGTGTCCCGAGGCCTCGACCAATCGCCCGTAGCACCGCCGGCGTTGGTGGTCCTGCCTTCTCCGCCCGACGCGTGCGCCGCTGCGGGGCGCGAGCTCTTCAAGAAGCGCCCGCCGATGAGACCGGCCACGAACGCGCCGCCCAGGAACAGGGCCGGCTCGCGCCTGGCGAAGCTTTCGATGTCGCGCACGATCTGACCGAAGTTGCGGTCTTGGAGGTACTCCGATGCGGCTTCGACCTTGTCGGCGGCGACTTCGACGTAGTCGGTAATGAAAGTAGCTTCGTCCTTGGAGCGGAGGTGCTCGCCGGTGTGCCGGAGAGCTTCGGCCACCGTTTCCAGGCTCTCGGCGGCGCGCTCCTTGCCGCCGGTGAGCTGGCTCTCGGCGCTCTTTTTGAGCTGACCGGCAACTCCGGTGGCGAGGTCCTTCACGCCTTCGGCCACTTCGCCTGCGCCATCCTTGACGGTTCGGGTGAGTGCCAGTACGGCCTGGTCGCCCGTTGCGCCGGTACTCCCGACGTCGCCCTGACCCTGGGCGGCTCCGGCGGGCTTCTTGTTGTGGCCTTCTGTGCCGACGCCGGCACTGCCTTGCGTGGCCGTGGCGCTGGCCCCGGCGTTGCCTTGGGAGGGCTTCATATCGTTCTCTCCCGGCTTGTTGTTCGACGAAGGTTGTTTCTGATTGTGGTTCTGATTCATGGCGCCCTTTCACGAGCGAGCTGTGGCTCGGGTTCTCACGAGACGGGGAGCAGGAGCATGTTCCATGCCTCCATGGCGCGGTAGCGAACACCCCCCTATCTCTGCAGGTAGAGGCGCTGGGAGCAAAGGGCGTAACGTCTGCGATGAGGGGGTTTGTCTCAGCGCATGCGCCCAACGGGGTGAAGTGCGCAGGGCGCGCGGAGTGCCCCGGCGCGGCCGCTGGGGTCGTGGCAAGGTGCCTCAGCGGGGCAGCTTCGCGTGGTTCGAAAACGGATTCGGGCCTCTCCCCAAGCGCGTGTGAGCTCAGGCAGATGGCGCGCTGCCCAACTAGCTGTCTCGGGGTACGAGATTTCGCACGGTTGCGAGAAGATCGGCAGGACGGAGCGGTTTGGCGACGTGCTCCGTGAAGCCCTCGGCGAGCGACCGTTCTCGGTGCTGATCGGTAGCGTAGGCCGTGATGGCAATGGCGGGGATGCGTCCCCCGCCCTCGTCCGGCATCTTTCGAAGCTGTCGGATGAGGGCGTAGCCGTCTTGCTCGGGCATGCCAATGTCGCTCAGGACCAGATTTGGGCGGAAATCCTCGAGCGCGCGGACGGCCTCGCGGACCGACGCAGACATGTGCACGGTGGCGCCGGCATGACGGAGCACCGTAGCGAGCAGCACCCGCGTCTCGTGCTCGTCATCGACCACGAGCACGCGCACCCCTTCAAGGCTCTCCACCACGGGCGCCTCTCGACTATGGGGAAGCGGATCTTCCCCCGAGACGACGACCGGCGGGGTCCAGCTTGGGCCGAGCGTCACGTGGGTGGGAATGCGTACGGTAAAAGTGGCGCCTGCCCCTAGGCCCTTGCTGTCGGCGTGCACCGTGCCGCCATGAAGCTCGACGATATGCCGCGCGAGCGCAAGCCCGAGGCCGAGGCCACTCTCGCGCCGGGTCGTCGACGCTTCGATTTGACGAAAGCGGTCGAACACGTAGGGGATCATGGATGGCGGGATGCCTCGGCCAGTGTCCGAGACCACGAATTCGCACATCGAGCCGGCTGCCTTCACGTGGAGGGAGATGCGCCCTCCTTGCTCCGTGAACTTCACCGAGTTAGACAACAGGTTCCACATGACCTGTTGCATGCGATCCGGATCGGCGACGATATGGCAGGGCTCGTTCGCCACTTGGATGTCGAGTGAAATCTTCTTCGCGGCGGCGGAGGGGCGGATCACATCGATGGTCGTGGTTACCAAGGCTCGAATGTCGAAGGAGCGTATTTCGAGCTTCATGCGGCCGGTGATGACGCGCGCGGCATCGAGGATGTCCTCCACCAAGCGGGCCTGCACGCTGGCGTTCCTCTGAATGGCCTGGATGGCGACTCGGCCCTGTTCCTCGTGGAAGGGGCCGTCGAGAAGCGCGGCCCAGCCCAAGATGGCCGTCAGGGGGGTTCGGAGCTCGTGCGAGACGGTGGCGATGAACTCGTCTTTGGCATGGTTGAGCGCTTCTCCCTCTCGCACTTGCTCTTTGAGCAGCGCTTCGCTGGTGCGGAGCGCTTCTTCGACGCGCTCGCGCCGGCGAATCTCGGCATTCAGCTGAAGGATCTTCTGGTTCAGGAGGACGAACGGGTCCGCCGCCGTCTTCGGCCGGAGCACGACGAAGAGCAAGGCGGGGGTCGGAGGGTCGGCGGGTACGAGGAGCGAGCCGGAAGCGCGGAGGCCCGCGGTGCCCGCAGAGGTGCGTACTTCGAAGGACGCCGGCACCGGCTGGGGCGTGCGGCTCCATGCGCGGAGCACGGGGAGAAGGCGCTCTTCCGGCTCCACAACGAAGTCCATGAGTGAAATGTGGAGCTCGGTGCCACGGAGCCCGAAGAAGGTGAGCGCCGCCTGATTCGCGGCGACGAGCTCACCGCGGCTGGTGACGATGCATGCCCTCTCCGCAACCGCCCGCAGCATTCGTAGGGCAGCGTCAGGGACCATCGATGCGGAAATATTCTCGCCCACCCGCCCCCTCGGAGTGTTGCGTGCGCTTCAAGTACATGACGACTCGGCATGCGGGCGCCCCTTCGGCAATCGTCTGCTCGAGCACGACCTTGCCATAGCCAAGGTTTTCGGCAGCGATGGTACCAAATACATTGCTCGTCATCATGCAGAGCGCGCTTCGCCCGATGACCTTCTCGCCGAAGGGACAGGCACGATTGCCGAACACAATCTTCTCGTCATCCTCACTCACGACGAAGAAGTCTCCTTGTATGCGTCGCTTGAGGTCGATGCATACGTCTCGAACCTGGTCGCGTGAGAGCTCGCTCACCGAGAGCTCCTTCTTGTAGGCGGCGGAGATCTCGTCCCCCATTCGCTGGCCCACGATGGATATGAAGCCCGAGGCCTCCTCGAGTCCCACCACCTCTTGAATGGCGCCCGCCAGGTGCCGTACCAGCGATCGCAAGAAGACGTCGCGCTCGAGCGGCACGTCGAGGGTGTCGAGTCGCACGGGGGGCCGAGACGATGAGCGGTCGGTCATGCAGCGAGGAGACTATGTTGGCCACCCGCTTGCGGTCAATCAAGACGAGCCCGAAGAGCCGCGCGCGCCGAGGCTCCACATCGGGCGCTTCGTTGCCTCGACTGGGGCGCGTAGGGCCGGGCGCATCGAGGCCGACGGTGGAGGCGTCCAAGTGGTCGATTTCACTATCGTTGGTGAGCGGTCGGTTCGGACCGAGGCACCCCTGTGGCTATCAATCGGGAAGACCTGTGAACGGGGGAGACGCTACTTCCCTGGGCGCGGGGCAGGGATCGCGCGCCAACGCACACACCGCAAGGTCGTGAGACAGCCTCGCGATACAAGACTTCCGCCCGTTGCAAGATGCCTCACCGTGGCGACTTGGCCCGCGCGCACAGGGGCTTCGATGGCATTTTCTTCCACGAAACGGCATGGTCCGCTTGTTGCGAAGGGCTGGTTTCGCAGGCGGCCTCTGCGCTGCCCCCAACCTTTTGGAGTCGATATGAAGCTCTTTACAGCCACCCTCGTGGTCCTCACCGTCGCATCGGGATGCGACAAGGGCGAGACACGTGCAGACAACACCAAAAACAACGCCGACAAGCCGGGCGTGACCGCACAGGACCAGCCGGAGAACGAGCAGGACCGCGACATCACCCAGAGGGTTCGCAAGGCAGTGGGCCAAGACGGCTTCTCGCTGAACGCCCGTAACGTGAAGATCATCACGTCGAACGGACGCGTCACGCTGCGGGGCCCGGTGGCGAGCGACAAGGAAAAGGCCGACGTGGCAGCCGCCGCGCAGCAAACGACGGGCGTCACCGCCGTCGACAATCAACTCGAAGTCAACAAGTGAAGGAGTAGAGACCATGAGCGACAAGAAAGTAGTGATCGGCGTGTTCAAGACCGTGGCGCAGGCGGAAGTTGCAGTAGCCCGCCTTCACGAGGTTGGTTTCGCGCGCGAGGACATCTCCGCGGTCCTTCCCGACCCCACGGCAACTCGGAACTTCGCCTACGAGCAGAACACCAAGGCGCCCGAGGGCGCGGTGGCTGGCGGCGTAGCGGGCGCGACGGTAGGCGGCACCATCGGTCTTTTGGCCGGCATCGGCGCGCTGGCGATTCCAGGTCTCGGGCCGCTCATCGCGGCCGGACCCATCATGGCGGCGCTCAGCGGCATCGCCGCCGGGGGAGCGGTGGGCGGCATGACCGGGGGGCTCATCGGCCTGGGAATTCCCGAGCTGGAGGCCAAGGAGTACGAGGGCAAGGTCAAGGCCGGCAACACGCTCGTGTCGGTGCATTCTGCCGACGACGCGATGACGGATTCGGCGAAAGCCATCTTCAAAAACGCAGGCGTCGACGACGTCTCCACCAAGTCTGCTTGAGAGAGGGACCCAGCATGAAAGCCACCACACTTCTCACGCGTCAGCACCGTAAAGTCGAAGGCGTCTTCAAGAAGCTGGAGAACGGGCGCGGTGATCCGCTTCCGCTCCTGGAAGAGCTCGCCAATGACCTTGCTGCGCACATGGCCATCGAGCAGGAAATCTTCTACCCCGCCGTCAAGGCGGTCGACGAAGATCTGGTGATGGAAGCCTTCGAAGAGCACTCGCTGGCAGAGCTTGCGCTCAAGAGGCTGCTGGGCACCGACCCGGCCGATGCTTCGTTCGCCGCGCGCGTCACCGCCACCAAAGAGCTCATCGAGCACCACGTGAAGGAAGAAGAGGAAGATCTCTTCCCCGCGGTGGAGAAGAAGCTGGGCGAGGCTCGGATGCTGGAGCTCGGCAAGGCAATGAAAACGCGCTTCGAGGAAGTCGTGGCTGCGGGTTTCGAGGCCTCGGTGCCAAAGGGCTTCGCCAAGACTTCTGCGGATATGACCAAGCCGCGTACCAAGGTCAAGCCCGCCAAGGCTGCCTGAATCTCGTTCGACGTCGCGCGCGCGTCGGCCTCTCCAGGTCGGCGCGGGTTGCTTTTGTCAGTGCTGAAATCGCAGCAGCACCCGATGCGATGCTGCCCCGAGCGGGGCGAAGTGCCACGCGATGCACAGGTAGAGAGCGCGGGATACCGAGGTTTTCGAGTGGCGCGTGTCTTGCCAGCAATGCCGCACCCTGCGCCGTTGCCGGGTCCCCACTTTTCAGTTTTTCAGGAGCTCCCATGGCCGCAAAACGCCCGCCCCCGTCCGCCAACGTCGCACAGTCCGGAAAGTCCAAGAAGGCAGGAGCCGCAGGCGCGACCGCCAGCGCTGCATCGACGGTGAGCGGTCCTTCCGCACCCGATGGCGGGCCGGCGGATGCAGCTACCCGGAAGATGGCCGCGACCGAGCAACTGGTGGGTGCCGTCCCCTACAATGCCAACAAGCCCGGCGAGTACGGCGAGGCATCGCGTTCGCCAGCCTCCGGCGCCGCGGTCAAGCCCAGCGACGCGCGGGTGACCGGAAGCACGTTGACCGAGGAGCGTCCGTCGCCGAAGACCGGCAGCGGCCAGCCGAAGCTGGGCACGAACCCGGGCAATGGCCCGCTCGACCGCGTGCGCGTCGACGCCTCGGGTCAAAGGCTCACCACCAATCAGGGCGTGCCGGTCGCCACCAACCAGCACTCGCTGAAGGCCGGCCTTCGGGGTCCGGCGCTTCTCGAAGACTTCATTCTCCGCGAGAAGATTACCCATTTCGATCACGAGCGCATTCCGGAGCGGGTGGTGCACGCCCGCGGCTCGGCCGCCCATGGCTACTTCGAATGCTACGAATCGATGGCCCACGTGACGCGCGCTTCCTTGTTCGCAGAGGCCGGAAAGCGTACTCCGCTGTTTACCCGCTTTTCCACGGTCATCGGCGAACGCGGCTCTCCGGATACCCCGCGCGACGTCCGCGGCTTCGCGGTGAAGTTCTACACCGACGAAGGCAACTGGGACCTGGTCGGCAACAACATCCCGGTATTCTTCATTCAGGATGCAATGAAGTTCCCGGATCTGATTCACGCGGCCAAGCCCGAGCCCCACTTCGCAATGCCCCAGGCGGCGACTGCGCACGACACCTTCTGGGACTTCGTCTCGCTCATGCCGGAGTCGACCCACATGCTCCTGTGGGCCATGTCGGACCGCACGCTGCCGCGCAGCCTGCGAATGATGCAGGGCTTCGGCGTGCATACGTTTCGGCTGATCAACGCCAAGGGAGAGAGCACCTTCGTGAAGTTTCACTGGCGCCCGATGGCCGGGACCCACGCGCTCGACTGGGACGAGTCGGTAAAGATCTGCGGCGCAGACCCCGACTTTCACCGCCGCGACCTGTGGGAAGCCATCGAGGCGGGCGACTTCCCGGAGTGGGAGCTCTCGTTCCAGATGTTTTCCGAAGCGGACGCAGAGAAGTTCTCGTTCGACGTGCTCGATGCCACCAAGTTGGTACCGGAGGAGCTGGTGCCACTGACGCCGGTGGGCAAGATGGTCCTCGACCGAAACCCAGACAACTTCTTCTCCGAGACCGAGCAGGTGGCATTCTGCGTAGCGCACATCGTGCCCGGGCTCGATTTTTCCAACGATCCGCTGCTCGCGGGCCGCATTCACTCGTATCAAGACACCCAAATATCGCGTCTCGGTGGCGCCAACTTTCACGAGATTCCCATTAACTCGCCGGTAGCGCAGGTACACAACAACGCCCGCGACGGCATGCACCGGCAGTCGATTCCCCGGGGGCGCGTGGCCTACGAGCCCAACTCCCTGGGCGGTGGATGCCCCTTCCAGGGCGGCAAGATGGGATTCACCTCCTTCCCCGAGCCCATCCAAGATGACAAGGTGCGGGGCAATCCCGAGAAGTTCGCAGACCACTACACGCAGGCCACGCTGTTCTGGAACAGCCAGACGCCGGTAGAGAAGGCGCACATCGTTCGCGCTTTTCGCTTCGAGCTCACCAAGGTGCAAACTCCAGCCATTCGCCGTCGCACGGTTTCCATGCTCGCCAACGTGGCCAACGGCGAGCTGGCGACCGCCGTCGCACTCGAGCTGGGCATCGAGCTGCCGGAGCCGATGCCTCTGGCCTCCGAGAACGTGGCCGAGCCAGAGATTGAGACCTCGCCCGCGCTTTCGATGTTCGCGCTGCCCGGCGACGGCGGCATTCGCACACGGCGGATCGCCATCTTCGTGGCCAAGGGGGTAGACGGCGCGGCGGCGACGGCGCTCCACGCGGCGCTCAGCGAGCAGGGCGCCGTGCCTCGTTACGTGGGCGCGCGTCTGGGCCGGGTGGAGACCGCAGAAGGCTCGGCCATCGAAGTCGAGGTCACGTTCGAGACCATGCCTTCGGTGCTCTTCGACGCGGTGGCCGTACCCGGCGGCAAGGATGCGGTGCGGGCGCTCGGCGCCGTGGGGCATTCGCTTGAGTTCCTGAAGGACCAGTACCGCCACGCCAAGCCGATTCTTGCGCTCGGCGCAGGGGCCGACTTGCTAGAGAACGCTGCGGTGCCGGCCAAGCTCCCCTCGGGCAAGAAGGATCCGGGCGTGATTGTCGGTCGCGGTGGCATTTCCGAAGAGACCATTCCCTCATTCATCGCCGCCATTGCCAAGCACCGCCACCATGCCCGCGAGATGGATCCGCCGCAGGTTTGACGGTGCAGCGGAGCGCATGGGGGCCGCACGTCTGTCGCTGCTGTCGATAACGCCACTGCTGCTCGCGAGGCTGGCCCAAGAGATCCACGAGAGCAACACGCGATGTACCGAGATCCACTTAATCGTGTTACGTGTACACGCATGCGGTGTCGCTTCAGGTCTCTCGGGTTGGCTGCAAGCGTGGCGTTTTTCGCCTCGGTGCTTTCGTTCGCGGCGCCGGTGAAGGCGCAGGACGCAGAACCGGACCCGGAGGCCGCAATGTACGGGCCTCAGGGTAGTCCGAATCCAAAGCCATTGCGCCCGTCGGTTCAGGTGAGGCCGGTAGCAGAAGCCGGCTTCATCGGCACCATGAGCAACTTCGGTGAGTTTGGGACGCAGAGCTCGCGAATCGATTTTCGCGACGCCGCGGGGCAATCGAATCTAAATTTCTATACTCGCTGGAGCGTCGAGCTCGATCTCGGTCGTCGACACACCTTCGTGCTCCTCTACCAGCCACTATCCACCGCGGGCTCGAGCACCCCAGACTCTGACGTCCGCATCGCAGACCAGAACTTCCGCGCCGGGGTGCCGCTTCGGACCGAGTTCAACTTCCCATTCTACCGGCTGAGCTACCTGTTTCGTTTCGTCGACACCGCGCACTGGGAGCTCCAAGGCGGTCTAACCGGGCAGATTCGCAACGCCAACTACACCTACGAGCAGGCCGGACTTCGCTTCGCGCGTAACGGCGACGTCGGTTTCGTACCGGCACTCAAGTTTCGTGCAAAGTACATGTTCAAGAACGCCATGTACCTGGGCCTGGAGGCCGACGGCATCTACGCGCCGATCAGCGTGCTCAACGGGTCTTCCAACGACACCGTTGGCGCAATCCTCGATGGGAGCTTGCGGGTTGGATACACGATCCAATCTCGCGCATCGGTGTTCCTCAACCTTCGCTACCTTGGCGGCGGCGCCACGAACACGGACCCTGCAAATTACGCAAAGAACTGGCTGCACTTCATGTTTGTAGGCATCGGCGCCACCTACGACCTCGTCGCGCCGCCGACCGTCCAGCGGCTCAACTAATTTAGAGCAGCGTGAGGCGTTCTACCGGCAAGCGGCGGGGCGCGCGAAGGCTCCGCCAGCTTTCCATTGACAAGAGTAAGTCAGCCAGCTAACTAAGCCCGAGTGAGCGGCGATAAACGAAGAAAGTTGGTCGAAGCAGCGAGCTCGACCCTTCACGCACACGGCTACGAGCGGACCACGTTGGCAATGGTCGCGGCAACGGCGGGCGTACCGCTGGGCAACGTGTACTACTACTTTTCCACCAAAGAGGCCCTCACGCGGGGGGTGTTGGAGGCTCGAGTCGCCGAGCTAGCCACCATGTTCGAGGCGATCGAGGCCGCGCATGTGGGTCCTGGCGAACGACTGCGCGCCTATTTGCGCGGGTTCGAGCAAAGTGCGAACGTCGTCGTCGAGCATGGCTGTCCCTACGGCGGACTGGCCAGTGAGCTCGCCAAACAGCCCACCGTCTCGAACGAGGTATCGGGGTTGCTTTTCCAAACCCAACTCGACTGGCTCGAACAGCAGTTTCGTGGGTGCCACGAAGGAGCCGCACCGAGCCATGCCCATCAGCGAGCAGTGACGCTACTGGGCGCCATTCAAGGCGCATGCTTGCTCGCGTTTACCATGAAGGACGCGAGCTTGTTTCGCGCCTGCATCCGCCGTCTTTCACATCAGCTTCAGGGCGACTCTTCCTCCTGACGCACGCTCTTCCATTCGTTCGAGGTTTTCCATGCAGATTCGCACCGTTCGCATCCTGACATCCCTTTCGCTCAGCGCCGTGCTTGCAGCTTGTGGGGGCGCAACGCCCGAGGCAACCCAACCGACCGCCGCAACCACGCCAGCTGCTTCTGCCCCGACCGCCGAGGCACCAGCATCGACCGCCGAGGCCAGCAAGCCGGCGACCGGCGGCGACAAGCCGATGACCATCTCGCTCACAGACACCCCTGCCGACAAGCTCGGTACGGTCCCCGCCGGACTCGCCCTCAAGGTGGGCTCCAAGGCGCCCGACGGTACGCTGCTCGACGTTTCGGGTCAGCCGCAGAAACTGAGCGCGCTTACCAAGGGCTCGCCCACCTTCGTCGTCTTCTATCGCGGCGGCTGGTGCCCGTTCTGCAATGTGCAGATGCACGCGCTCTCCGATGCCAAGGCAGATTTCGAGGCCAAGGGCATCAAGGTCGTCGCGATCAGCGTCGACAAGCCGGACGAAGAGGCGAAGACCAAGGCGAAGAATGGCGTGCCCTTCCCCATGCTGTCCGACAGCGACTTGGCGATGCACAAGGCGTTCAACGTCGTGCACGCAGCCCCGGAAGCGGAGCAAAAGGCCCTCACGGGCTTTGGCGTCAGTCTGACCTCGTACTCGGGCAAGACCCACAACAGCTTCGCAGTGCCGTCGATCTTCCTGATCGACAAAGCGGGCGTCATCCAATGGGTCCACGTCGACGAAGACTACAAGACCCGCCCCTCACCCAAGCAGATGCTCGAAGTCGCGGCGAAGACACTGAAGAAGTAGCGTCGTTTGCCGGCAACGGCGCACGGAGCTCCGTGCGCCGTCCGATCTTCCCTCACCGTGGCTTGCGGCCCACGAGTGCAACCGCCGCGATGCGCTCCACCGAGGCGTACGCGTCGTTGGTGGCGATTTCTTCGCCAAATACGTCGGGGTCGATTTCCCAATAGCGCCAGTCGAGGCGCCCTTCGAGGAGAGGCGCCACCGCTGCGCGGAAGGTATCGGCGCCTTCCACCACCGCTGCGCCCGTGTACAAGATGAGTCGACCGCCAGGGGCCAAACGCGCAACGGCCTCGCGCACCATGCGCAATCCCAAGTCGGCCCCGAGCACGCCACCGCCATCGCGATAGGCGCGTCCGGCGGGGTCGGCAATGTACGGAGGATTCGCGACAATGACATCGGGCGTGCCGGGGACGCCGGCGAGTACGTCACTGGCCATGGTGGCGACCCGATCCCCCAGGTTTGCGAGCGCGAGGTTGGCGCGCGCAAGCTGTAGCGCCGCCTCATTCACGTCGGATAGTACGACGCGTTTGGCCCAGGCCGCGCCCACAATCCCGCCTGCGCCCGTGCCGCACCCGACGTCGACCAGGTATTCTGCGACGCCGTGGCGCCCAAGCTCGGTTTCCAGCAGTCGGCAGAATCGATAGGTGTCGGGACCGAAGAACACCGACGCATGGTCCAACGTCGGATACCCGGAGTGGGCGAGCAGGCCTCCGGCGAGCGTCGCGAAGCGCACCGTGGCGCGCGTCAGACCGTTGTCCGCTGCCTCGGTAACGCCCGCCGCGCGCGCGGCCTCTGCGATCTCAGCCGGCAACTGATGGGCAGAGAAGCTGCGATTCCAGCCGAAGACGTCGCGAAGTAGCGCGACGCCTTGGCCCGCTGCGGTCGGCCTTCGTTGGAGCACGCCCCGATGGGTCTCCGGCGTAACCGTCACGAACGCGTATCCGCTCGCCCGCAGCAGCGATCCTAGATGCACCAGTGTCGCGTGGGCGCTCAAGCCGCGCGATCCGGAAGCAGCGCCGCGCGGTAGCGCCGGAAACATCGCTCGCCCGCAGCCAGCCGCATGAGGGCGCCTTCCGCCATCGCGCGTGCGCGCCGAGGGTCTTCGCGAACCGCGAGAGGGAGCACCTCGCGGTTCCAGGCCTGGGAATGCTTGACGTCGAGAGTGGCATGGAGCGCAAAGTAGGCGCGAGCGTTCCCCTGAATTCCCAGGCGCCGAAGTGCGGTATTGACGTGGGCAGCGCGCCATGGCGCCGTCAGCTCGACGACGCCCAACGCCCCTACCGAGTGAAACGCATAGGGCCGATTGATCGCGAACGCGCTGAGCAGGTTTCCGAGCGCCAATGCCTCCCAGACCACCGGCGTGGTGCCGTGCAGCGTGAGCTCTGTGGCGAGCCGCTCGAGCATCGGTCCGTGCATGGCCGTCGCGGTGCCCTGGCCCATTTCGTCCCAGTAGTTCCGCGCCAGCTCGAGCTTGGCGGAAGCTGGCATCTTAACCTGGGTAAGGGCAACCAGGTCGTCGAAGCCGGCCTCGCCGGCGACCTCCTGCGCCAAGAACCAACGAACTTCCTCGAGCGTCGCGTGCTCGGCGAGCCAGGGGAACAGCGCATCGTTCTGCCCCGGGCCACTCTCGGCCAGCGCTTCGAACCAGCGCACGAAGCGCGCCGGGTCCGAAGGAGCTTGCGCGGCGCGATCGGCCACGTTGGCCCGTTCTACTTCCACGAATGCGGTTTCCCTGAGTTGCCATTCGCGGTCCCTTTCCAGCTCGACCGGCGTAGGAAGGGCTCCACAACCCGGGGTCAAGCGACGCGCGCAGTAGGCGGAGAGCCCCTGGTGCAAAGCCTGTTTGAGGCGAGCGCTGGAGGCCTGGGGGAGAGGTCGAGCATGGGCGAGATGGGCGATAGTCATAGGGCTCCGTAGCGGCAACATTTCAAGCGGCGACGCCGACCATGGCGGCGCGCGGCGGTCGATGCACCCGCGCGACGAGGCAAGCTGCGCTGCCCCCCGCGCGGTGGAACTGGTCGAGAGGGACGGCATGCACGCGATACCCGCGCGCCACGAGCTCGGCTTCGGTTTGCGGGGCCCCTGCGCCGAGAACGATGTGGTGGCGCACCTGCACCAAGTTGGCGGCGAAGTGCAGCGCATCGCGAGCACCCACGCGAACGACGTCGCGAACGGCGGGGTGCCCCTCGACCGCGCGCATCCCCGCGGGGCCCAGGGCTTCGGCGCAAACCAGCGCCGTCCCATCGTCGAGGACGGACAGCGCCATGTCGAGGTGATAGAAGCGCGGGTCGAGAAGGGCTATGGGCACTACGGCGCGGCGGAGGAACGAGCGCAGGGGGTGCGCCGCACCTGGCGAGGTGCGAAGCCCATGGCCCATGAACGCCGTCCCGTCGGGAACCATGACCACATCGCCGCCCTCGAGGTGCTCGCCGCGAACGGGGTAGCAACCCATGCCGAGCGCCCGCAGCTGCGCCACCCGCCCGAGTTGCTCAGCGCGCCGCTCGACGTGGCGCGGGGCGGCCACCAGGGCGTCGAGCCTCCCGTCGGGCCGTTCCACCACGATTGCGTTGTCCTTGCTGAACACCGAGTCATACGCGCCGTGAACGAAGGGGAGCTCGGTGACCTTTGCGCCGCAGTCGGTGAGCGCGCGGCGGAACGTGGCATGCTGCCGCATGGCGCTGCTGGGCTCCACCGACCCCGGCCGCATGTGAACGTTGATGGACCAAGCAATCTGGTACTGACAGGCTGCGCTCGCTTCGGGGCAGCTCGATTCGCAAGCTGGGCGGCTGACGAGGAAATGGGGAATGCTCACGCCATGCGTTGATGCAACGGTCGTGCCTGCGCCGGGTCGCTACCGCTCTCCAGCTTCTCCCATGGCGTCGCGGCAAGCTCGCCTCCTCGGCGCCAGCTGTTCCTTCACGTGCGCCACACGCGCGGCATTGCGCTACGCACGCGTGTGGGCAATGCCGGGCGCGTTGGGCCAGGGTCTGGTGATGCCGGAGGCGGCCAGGTGGGAGGGAGCCCAACCAGGTTCGAGAACGAGGCATGACCTTCAACCACGCAAGCCGCGAGGCGCGCGCTCGGCAAAACCTATGGGGCACGCGCGCCGCGGAGCCTGGCGCACCGTGAAGAGCGCCGCAAAAGGATGCATGGATCCGTTGCGCTGGCAGCGCCCCCGCTGGATTGGCTATCATCGAGGGCTTACCCCGAGGACCCATGGCCACCCGCATATCGCCGACCCCACCCGTCTCTCCTGCTCCGCCTGCCGCGAACGATGCCCTGACGCCGCCCAAGAATCCCAAGGCGCGACGAGCGCGCAAGGTGGCCAGCGGCGACGTTGCGCCCACCCGAGAGCCCAAAGCGCTGGAGCGATACACCGTGCGCGGCGAGACCAAGGCGGCCGAGAGCGCGGCGGTTGCCACCGTGCAAACCGTTGTCGAAAGCAAGCAGACCGGCCGCCAGAAGGCCAAGGCGCTGCGGGCGCTGCTCGAGGGCGCGTCGGGCGACGATCTGGCGGCGATTCGCTATCGGCTGCTGGGCCCCGACCGCACCCTCTCGGCGAGCAACCCCGACGAGGAGCTGGCCGAGCACTGGCGCGACGGCGCGTATCCGTACAAGAACCTGATGCTGCGGCGAAACTACGAGCAGCAGAAGTATCGGCTGCAGGTCGAGCTGCTCAAGCTGCAGGCGTGGGTGAAAGCCACTGGCGAGCGCGTGGTGATACTCTTCGAAGGGCGCGACGCAGCAGGCAAGGGCGGCACCATCAAGCGCATGATGGATCATCTCAACCCTCGCGGCGCGCGGGTGGTGGCTCTCGAGAAACCCACGCCCACCGAGCAAGGGCAATGGTATTTCCAGCGCTACGTGGAGCACCTGCCCACCGCAGGCGAGATCGTCCTCTTCGACCGCTCCTGGTACAACCGCGCCGGGGTCGAGAAGGTCATGGGGTTTTGCTCCGAACAAGAGCACCAGGAGTTCATGCGGCAGGCGCCGGACTTCGAGCGCCACCTGGTGCGCAGCGGCCTCCGGCTCTTCAAGTTCTGGTTCTCGGTGAGTCGAAAGGAGCAGCGGCGGCGCTTCAAGGAGCGCGAGTCCCACCCGCTCAAGCAGTGGAAGCTAAGCCCCATCGACAAGGCCTCGCTCGACAAGTGGGACGACTACACCCGGGCCAAGGAGGTGATGTTCTTCGAGACCGACACCGCCGACGCGCCCTGGACGGTCATCAAGAGCGACTGCAAGAAGCGCGCACGCCTCAATGCCATGCGCTACGTGCTGTCGTCCTTGCCCTATTCGAAGAAAGACGACGCCGCCATTGGCAAGATCGACAGCCTCATCGTCGGCCGCGCCCACGTGGTGTACGAGCGCGGCGAGAAGAGCCGCGCCGGCACCACCAGTACCCACGAATAGAGCGCTAGCGGCCGCGGCGCCGAAAGCGATCGAGGGCGGCGGCGGTGAGGATGATGGCGCCGGTAAGCATGTGCTGCACCCAGTTGGGAATGCCCAGGTGGGTGCAGCCAGTTTTGATGACGGTCATCAGGAAGGCGCCCACCAGCGCGCCGCCGATGGATCCTTCGCCGCCGGAGAGCGAGGCGCCGCCCACCACCACCGCGGCGATGACCTGCAGTTCGAGCCCCTCCGAGTCGGTGGGATCGCCCACGGTGAGGGTCGCGAATTCCATGAGGCCCGCCACGCCGGCCAGTGCGCCGCCGAGAGCGTAGACCAGTATCTTGGTGCGCTCCACCCGCACGCCGCAGAGCCGCGCGGTGGCCTCGCTCGACCCGATGGCGAAGACATGGCGACCAAAACGTGTATAGTGCAGCAATGCCGCGCCCACCAGGGCGATGGCCAGCGCCACGTACACCGCCGGTGGTACCAGCCCGTTCTCGGGCGGCGTTACCAGCACTTCCAGGCCCCGGGTGTCGGCGTCGATCTTCTGCTCGTTGGCCAGGCCCTTGGCTGCGCCCCGCAGAATGGTCATGCTCCCCAGCGTCACGATGAACGGGGTAATGCGCAGGGCCGTGGTTCCGAGACCGTTGAGCGCGCCGCACGCGGTGACCACCGCGACGCCGAGCAGCACCGCCGCGGGCACGCTCGAACCGTGTTTGAGCTTCCACGCCACCACCACGGTGGTGAGGGCGACCATCGACCCCACCGAGAGATCGATGCCGCCCTGGATGATGATGAAGGTCATCCCCACAGCGGCGATGGCGACCACCGTGGTCTGCCGCAGCATGGTGGCGAGGTTGACTGCGCGCCCGAAGGTCTCCGGCGCAAGAAAGACGAAGAACGCATACACCGCGACCAGCGTCACCAGGGGAGCGAACCAGGCCCGGCGCCAGGGCCGAAAGCCGCCGAGGGTGAGGCCGCTCACGGTGCGCTCGCCTCTTCGAGGAGCGCGCCTTCGTTTCGCTCCGCCACCGGGCGCGCGGGGCCCAGCACGCCCCTTCGCATGACCGCCACGGTATCGCACGCGCAGACGAGCTCGTCGAACTGACTCGACACCATGACGATGGCCTTTCCTCCTGCGGCGAGCTCGCCCATCAGTTCCAGAATCTCGGCTTTGCTCGCGACGTCGACGCCGCGGGTGGGCTCGTCGAGCAGGAGCACGTCGGCTCCTTGATGGAGGAGCCGAGCCAGCGCGACCTTCTGCTGATTGCCGCCGGAGAGCTCGGAGGCGGCTTGGTCGGGCGTGGCCTTGATGGCGAGCTCGACGATGCGGGTCTGCGCGGCTTCGCGCTGCCGTGCGGGGAGCACCAGCGCGTTCATTCGCGAGAGCGTGACGTTGGCGGCCACCGATAGGCCGAGCGCGAGGCCTTCGCCCTTGCGGTCTTCGCTGAGCATGCCCATGGAAGAGCCCGCGTGAAGAGTGCCCGCGCGCACCGGGTCGAGGCCGAACACCGCGCGCAGCAGCTCGGTGCGGCCAGAGCCCACCAGGCCCGCGATGCCGAGGATCTCGCCGCGGCGGAGCTCGAAGCTGGCGTCGCGAGGCAGGTGCCTTCCTGCGAGGTGCGCAGCCGAGAGCACGACCTCACCGAGCACCCGACCTCGGGTGCGGTCTTTCGCGGCACTCGATACGCTGCGTCGGGCGCTCATCTGCGACACCAGAGCGTCGTGGGTGACGTCGGCGATGGCGCCGCTGCCCACCGTCGCGCCGTCGCGCAAGACCGTGTAGCGATCGCAGAGGCGGCGAACTTCGTCGAGGAAGTGCGAAACGTACAAGATGGTGAGGCCTCGCTCCGCGAGCGCGCGAACCAGGGCGAAGAGTCGCTCTGCGTCGTCCTTTGCGAGGCTGCTGGTGGGCTCGTCGAGCACCAGCACGCGGGTGTGCGGCACCGCGAGCGCGCGCGCGATCTCCACCAGCTGCTGATCGGCCACCGAGAGCGACCCTGCCGGCGCGGCTGGATCGATGCGCGACGCCGCAGCGCCCAGCACCTCGGCCAGCGCCTTCTCGGCGGCTGCGCGCACCGCCTTGCGATCGAGGAGCCCCAGGCGCGTGGGCTCGCGCCCCAGCACCAAGTTGTCTTCCACCGAGAGGTGCGGGCAGATGGCCAGCTCCTGGTGCACCACCGACACGCCGGCGTCGCGCGCCGCGCCCGGCGACCGCGGACGGAACGAGCGACCATCGAGCATCACCGTGCCTGCGTCGGCGGCGTGAACGCCGCCCAGTATGCCCATTAGCGTGCTCTTGCCGGCGCCATTCTCGCCCAGCACCGCGTGCACCTCACCCGCGCTGGCCTCGAGGTCGACGCCCAAGAGGGCGCGCGATGCGCCAAAGGCCTTGGCCAGGCCCGCTACCGCGAGGCGCGGGCTCATTCACCGAGCCAGGGCTTCAGGTCGGGCTGGAGCAACTCTTTCATCTCTGGCTTATCGATATCGGCTTTGGTCACCACCGTGGCGCCGGTATCGATACGCTTATCGACCTTTTGGCCCTTGAGATGCGCCACCATGGTCTTGATGGCCAGATAGCCCATTTTGAAGGGGTTCTGCAGCACCAGCCCATCGATGTAGCCGTCGCGCACCGCCTGCACCAGCTTGTCCGAGGCATCGAACCCCACGAAGTGCACCTTGCCCTCGAGCTTTTGCTTCTTCAATGCCAGTAGCATGCCGAACGTGGTGGACTCGTTGGGCGCGAACACGCCATCCAGGCCGCCAGACCCGGCCTTCTGCGCGGCGAGCAGGTTCTCGCTGGTGGCAAAGGCGCTCTCGGTGGTGGCGCCGCCGTACTGGTTGTCGCTGACGATTTTTGCAGCAGCGACCGCTCGAGCGGCCTCCACGAATCCCTTCTCGCGGTTGGCGGTGCTGGCCGAACCTTCCTGGTAGCGAAGGAGCGCGACGTTGCCCTTGCCGCCCATCTGCTTCAGCAGGTAGTCGCCGCCCAGCTTTCCCGCAGCCTGGTTGTCGGTGGCAACGAAGCTCGTCCAGTCGTCACCTTGCAAGTCGGAGTCGAACAGCACTACCGGCACCTTGGCCTTGGTGGCGGCCTTCACCGGCGCCACCAGGCCCTTGTCGCTGAGCGGCGCGAGCACGATGCCGCTCACGCCCTGGGCAACGAAGCTCTGCACCACGTCGATCTGTCCTTTGAGATCGTCTTCTTTGAGCGGCCCCTTCCAGACGATCTCGACGTTGTCTTCGCGCGAGGCCTTCACCGCGCCCGCATGAACCGCCTTCCAGAACTCGTGGGTGGTGCCCTTGGGAACCACTGCGATGCGCATCGGCTTTGCGGCCGCGCCGGTAGAGCTGGCTGGCTCGGTGCCCCCGGAAGGGCGGTCTTTCGTGCACGAGAAGGTGACGAACGCCGCGCACAGAAAGGGGAAGCAGCTCGCTCGCATGCGGCGATTAGAGCCTCTTTCCCCGGTAGCGTCACGCGCGTTGTCATCCCGAGCGGAGCGAGGGAGCCCCTCTGCGGTTGCCTTCGCACTGCGCGAAGCGGCGGCGGAGGCGAGACGCGCGGCTCAGGGCTTCACGTTGGCGAAGCCCGACCCCTGCTGCCCTGGGTGCGCCGTGAAGGTGAGGTTGCCCTCGATCTCGGCCAGCGGCGGCGCCGAGAAGCGCACCCGCCCCTGGCGTTCCGGGGCGACTCCCTCGCGGTAGTTCTTCACCGGGAGCACCTGCACTTGACGCAGCTTCAGGTCGGAGAGATCGAAGAGCGCGCGGCCCACGAGGTTCTTTTCCTGGTCGCTGAGCGCCGGGTGCGCGAAGTTGCCGAGGCTCTGGAAGAGCACGCCGGTGGCGCTGCCGTTGGTAGAGGTGCCCGGCTTCTTGCGCACCACGTACACGGGTCGCCACACGTGGGGCCCGTGACCGAAGACCACGTCGCCACCGAGCTCGATGAAGCGCTTACCTGCGTCGGTGACTTCAGTGCCGCAGTATGCGGGGCTGCCCACCTCCATGCAATGCAGAGCGAAGATGCGAATCTGCGCCTTGGTGGCCAGCACTTTCTGCATGGCGGCCTCGACTTGGTTGGCGCACACCGAGTTCGCGCACGAGCGCGCGCTACCGAAGTACCCACTACCGAGGGCCACAGTGATGCTCTTGCCCTTGATGGTGAAGGTCTGCAGTTTGGTGTCGGTAGGGTCGCCCTTGCCGACGCCGGCCCAGAGCCACGTTTTCCCAGCGCTGGCCGCGGCCATGTGCGAGGCGGTCATGAGCTCGCCCCCGACGATGTTGCCATTGGCGTCGGGGCCCGCCGAGCAGTCGCGTGCGTGGTTGTTGGCGTTGCCTATCAGGTTGAAGCCGCGCTGGTAGAGCTGGTCGAGATTCTCCCGCCGGGAGACGAAGTAGAACGAAGCGCTGCCCCATGTCTGGCAGCTCTCGCCCACCACGGTCTCCCAGTTGATGAACGAAAGATCGCCGCGGTACGCGTTGCCGAACTTGTCGAGCGTCGTCCCGAAGGTGGCGGGGAGCGGGTGCTTGGTCTCGGCCCAGCCAGCGTCGCCCACGCCCCGCACGTCGAGGTAGCTGCCGTTCTCTGCCTTCGCTGCGTCGAGCGGCAGGGCCCCAAGGGCGCTGGTGGCGTCGGTCTCGGGCGGAAGCGCGAGCTTGGCGCCGGCGGTGAAGTCTGCAGACCCCCCTTCGTCGTCGCCGCCCTCGGCACTGGAAGCCGGCTCGGACGCGCAGCTGACAGCGAACAAAGACAGCAGCGAAATGCGGGCGAGCAGCGAGCGTTTCATGGGATCCAGGGAACCTAGCACGGGTTTTTCCCGGCGCACGGGTCGAGCCCGCCGGCCCCCTCGTCGCCCGCCAATTTTGGCACGAAAAGCCACGCTCGGCGCCGCCCCGCCGCCGCAGAGTGCCCGCAGAAGCCCCGTGACACCGCGGCCTTCCCCGTGCTGTCCTTCCCTGCGATGACCGACCTTCCGAAGAGTCGCGCGACGACCCGCGTCCGCTGGCCGATGGTGTTTCGCATGGAGGCTGCCGATGCCACCCTGCTCG
The DNA here is from genome assembly GCA_038210445.1 of Polyangiales bacterium. Lineage (GTDB taxonomy): Bacteria > Myxococcota_A > Polyangia > Polyangiales > Polyangiaceae > JABFRG01. The sequence continues at coordinate 2,065 of JBBQWQ010000081.1, read as the reverse complement.
ATCGGGCCTCGAGCGGCTTCGATCTGCACCACGACTACGACGCGGCGCCCGACGTCGTGCATCGCTCGTTCCTCGGCTTCGTGGGCGATCCGCCGTGGTCGCCGGGCTTTTTGGGGGTCGACTGGTGGACGCCGGAAGGCGCTCTCGACGGCGCCATCATGGATGAGCTCTACACGTTCATGTCGATGCGCGTGAAGGTGGTGGAGCACGAGCCGGGCGCGCGCTCGGTGGCCTATGTCGACCGATGGTCGCTGCCGCTGGCGACACGTATGGTGCAGCTGGTGGAAACCTTCGCGCTCCCGAGCGGAAAAACCCGCCTGCGCTACCGCGTGGCCTACGATCCGCCGCGAATCTTCCGCCCCTTCGTTCCCCCGGTGGAATGGGTCTTCGAACGCTGGTTCCGCGTTTCGCTCCAGGGGCTCGAGCGAACGCTGAAGGCGCGCGTGGCAGCGAGCTAGCCATGGACGGGCCAACAGCGGAACGCACCGCCGCGCCGACGCGGTCGGTGCCGCGGGAAGCCGACGGCTACTACCACCCTCGCTCGGAGCCGGAGCTCCAGCGTCTGGTGCTGCACGCGCGGGCGAGCGGCGCGGCGCTGCGTGTGCGAGGCTCGCTGCACTCCATTTCCGCCGCGATTCACACCGACGGTCGCCTCGCCGGGAGCGACCGCGACATCGACGTATCGCTCGATCGCTACATCGGCGTGACCTTCGACGACGCAAGACGACGCGTCACGGTGCAGGCCGGGTGCAGGCTGGGCGACGACCCGGGGGATGCGGCCGGTCTCGCCACCTTCGAAGCCTCGCTGGTGGCCCAGCTCGAGGCACGGGGGTGGGCTCTCCCCGACCTCGGCGGCGTCACCCACCAGACCGTCGCCGGCTTCCTCATGACCGGCTCGTGCGGCGGCACCGTGCGCTACTCCAACGAAGACGCCATCGTCGCGTTTCGCTTCATCGACGGCGAGGGCACCATCCGCGAGGTGGAGCGCGACCGCGACCCACTCTTCGATGCGTTCGCCTGCTCCATGGGGCTGCTCGGGGTCGTCTCGACGGTGACCTTCGCCTGCGTCGAACGCTACGATCTGGTGGGGCGCGCCACCGTCACCTCCGACGACGCCTGGCCCACGCGGCTCTCTGGACCCGATCGCAGTCCCCTGGAGGCGTTCTTCCGCAATACCGACTACGCGCGGCTGATGTGGTGGCCCCAGGCGGGGGTGGAGCGGGTGGTCACATGGCAGGCACGCCGCATGAACGATGCAGATTACACGCACGCCACGGGCCGTCGCGGCGCCCTTCGGCCGCGACCCTACGATCAAGTCGGAACCGGGCTCACCCACCCTCGCCTTCGCGACGGCGCATCACGCCTGATCCAATGGGTGGGCGGCAAGGCTTTCGACGCCATGGCGCAGGCGCGCTTGGCCGCGCGGCGGCTGGAGCAGCGGGCACCTGTCACCGCGCACCTGGTGCACCCGATGCGCTCCACCTTCACACGCCACGTCTTGCCACGGGTGCTCGGTCAGTTCGTTCCGCTCGATACCACCGGCCAGCCATTCTGGGATACCTGGTGGCACGGCCTCCCCATGGACAACCAGATGTCGGAGTCGAGCTTGCCCACCTCGTTCACCGAGATCTGGGTGCCGCTCGAGGCCACCCACGAGGTTATGGCGAGCCTCCGCGCCCACTTTCGCAAGGGCGGCTTCTCCGCCACCGGCGCCTTCCTCTTCGAGATCTACGCGGCCCGCGCCAGCCGCTACTGGATGCACCCGGGCCACGCGCGCGACTCGCTACGCATCGACGTGTTCTGGTTCGATCGCAACGGACAAGACCCCGTCACCGCGTTCTTTCCCCAGTTCTGGGAGCTCCTCGCGCCGTTCGGCTACCGGCTGCACTGGGGCAAATACCTACCTCTCGACGGCGGCGCCGCGTACCTGCGAAAGCAGTATGCGCGCTGGGACGACTTTCTCCGGGTGCGGACCGAGCTCGACCCCGGGAGCGTCTTCCTCAACGCCCACTTTCGCAAAGCCTTCGGCCTGTAGGGCGCCGCTCGAGGCTCGCTCGTGACCTTG
>JBBQWQ010000080.1:0-31379 GCA_038210445.1 Polyangiales bacterium | reverse complement strand
GAGCGCGGCTGTGGCAGGCCACGCCCCTCCAGGACCCGGGAGGCCGACCGGCAAACATCGCGAGGAAGTCGCTGAAATCTGTGCCACCCGCGGTCGAGGTCCGCAGCGAGCCGTGGCGGGCGGCGTGTCGTAGCGCGGCTCCGTCGCTGTGGTCCGACGGCAACGCATTGGGGTGTGCAGATAGGTGCACACCGCATCTAGCGGCCAGCGGCGCGGGCGATGATCAGGTGAGCGTCTTCTTGAACGCCGCGGGCGTCATGGCCTCGAGCGACAAGTCGAAGAGGTCTCGGTGGGTGCCGAGTCTGTTGACGGCCACGCCGATCCGTAGAAATCCGACAACCCCAAGTTGAGGCGCAAGTTGAGGGGAGCGCGTCCGGCTGCGAGGCAGCCGGACGCTCTCGCTGTCAGGCGGGCCGGCGCCTCTTCTTTCTACGCGGCGAGGAAACCGCCGTGGGGTCCTTGTCGGGTCGCTGCCTCCACGAGTCGCCGTCGATGTCGAGGACGTGGCAGTGCTGGGTGAAGCGGTCGACGAGTGCGACGACGCAGGCGGCGCCCGGGAAGACGCCGCCCCACTCCTTGAAGGCGAGGTTGGTAGTGATGATCGTGCTGGCGCGCTCGTGGCGCCGGCTGACGATGCTGTAGAGCAGATCGCCGGAGCGCGCGTCGCACGGGAGGTATCCGAGCTCGTCGAGGATGAGCACGTCGGGCATTGTGTACCTCTTGAGCCGTCGCTCGACGGCGGGAAGGGACTCCTGCTTGAGCAGATCGGCGAGAGCGGCGTTGACGGTGGAGAAGCCGACGGACTTTCCGGCCTCGATGGCTCGCTGCCCGAGATTCTGGGCGAGGGTGCTCTTTCCGACTCCGCTCGGCCCACGAAGGAGGACGTTGTGTCCGCGTGCGGTGAAGTCGAGCGTGAGCAGCTGCTCGTAGCGCGGTCGGTCGATGGCGCGCGGGAAGCTCCAGTCGAAGCGATCGAGCGGCTTCATCGTGCCGAGGGTGGCCTTCTTCGTTCGCGACGCGAGATTGCGCGCGTCGCGAACGCTGCGCTCGAGCAGGACGAGCTGCTCGACGAGCTGGGCGGGCGACATGCGACTCTTGGTCGCGTGCACCAGCAGGGCCGCGATGGCCTCGTGCGAGGCACACAATCCCAGGCCGCGGAGACCGTCGGCGATGTCGGAGGTCATGGTGCGCTCCTGGGGCGGTCGTAGCCGCCCAGCTCGTGAGGGGTGACGTCGCAGTCTGGGACATGAGCGCCGAGCTCGAGGGCCATGGGTATCGGGGCGCCGGCAGCGCGCCTCACCTGCTCGCAGCGGAGGGCGAGGGCGCCCGGATCGTGGAGGCCACGCACGAGGACGTCGGCGACGGCCTTGCCGAGGACCTCGGCGCCGTAGAGGTCCAGAAGCTTTCCGGTGCGCGCGGTCATGAGCCCGACGTTGCGCCCAACGTCGACCCATCGCGTGTAGAGCGCATCGAGGCCGGGAATCTGAGCGAGCAGCCGGTCACGCATCTTGGGGATGCGGCCCGCACGTTTGTGCTCGAGCAGCTCACGACGATGCTCGTGGTCCTCGATGCGCTGGTGCTTTCCCCAGCAACGCTGGTGCCTGGCGACGACGTCCGAGCCGTCGAGCAGTCGCACCTGGGTGTCGCTCGCGACGAGGGTGAGCGTGTCGCGCGCGTAGCGCGGGGGCACGGAGTAGAGATTGGTGCCGAAGCGCACGAAGGCCGTGGTGTCGACGCTGGCCGGGGCGACCAGCTCGGTCTCGGGGAGCGCGGCCGGGAGCGCAAGGAGGCGCGGCCTCTCCTCGGCGAAGACCTCGGCGACGGAGCGAACGCGAAAGCGCGGATGGGGTCTGGCATCGGCGATGTCGCGGATGAAGTCGAGCAGCTGACGGTTGCCATCCTCGATGCTGGTGATCGTGCGCGCCGCGAAGAATCGCTCGTGGAGGAAGCGGTTGGCGCGCTCCACGCCGCCCTTGTCAGTGGGTCGTCTTGGCCTGCAGAGGCGCGGCTGGACCCGGAGCGCGCCGGCGATCTCGAGCAGCCCCGGGTGGTAGCGGACGGCGTCGCCGTGGCGCTCGAGCACGACGGTCTTCGGGTTGTCGAAGAGCCATTGTCGCGTCACGCCGCTGAAGAACGCGGCGGCGCGCACGAGCGTCGGAGCGATTCGACGGTGAGATCGAAGACGAGCCCGGCCCACATGGCGCGGGAGTAGGCGAGGACCATGACGAAGACCCAAAGTGGGCGCACGCCGCCCGTGACGGCGAGTGAGCCCAGTCGACCTGGGCCCGCTCGCCGATGAGTCGCTCGGAGCGCAGGTAGCTCGCACGCTTGCCGCAGTGCGCGCAGCTGGGCTCGCCTTTTCGTCAAGGCTGCGTGTGCGGAGGAAGGGCTTGGAACACCTCAGGTGCGTTGATTGCTTCGACACCAAGCTCCTTGCTCTTCTTGTGCATGAACTCGTACAGCGCGGCACGACGCTGCCACGGGTATTCGAACGCGCCAAGTCGCTCGCCCTGACGTTCCATGAAACCCGCTGAACCAAAGACGGCGAGGTCCACGAGTTCTTGGGCGTCTAAGCTCCTTCGGCCGCGATCAGTATTTTCACGCGAATAGCCATTTCCAGAAACGACAAGCATTGACGTCGTCACAACAAATTGGTATTGGTCCGCAATATCGATCAGCGCATCAAAGTCATGAACGAGTCCACCCTTGCACGAGTGCTCGTATCGGTGCCCGATTCCATTCCGGTTGTCGCGAATCTTCTCGTACTCGTTGCGCACTAGAATGCCTAGATCCAACAAGTCTTGCTGACTTGGGTGAGGCTCACCGCACTTCGCAGCACGCGGAAACAACGAAGCATATCGAGCCTTCCGATCTGCGTGCACCGTGTGACGCACGTACTCGTCCTCGACATCTTGGCTCGGTTGCCCCACACACAGCAACGCTCGCGCTGACTCGTTGCACGCGATATCCGAAAGGACGCCGCGCCGCTTTTTGATTATCGGAGGATCTCCCGCCTTGGGCTGCGGCCGTTCATCCCTGTAGAGCGCTTTCCCAAAGGAGACGAGGTCGAGAATCACAGCGTCGCGAGTGTCGACAATCGCGCGCCAGGCCGTGAGGTTCCGAGCGAGGAAGGTGCGGTCCTTCCTGACGTCATCAATTTCGTTTCGCAACGCAACGACATCGGCGACGTGGCGTGCAAGCTCTGTGGATTGGTGCCAGAGTTGGTTCAACTTGGCGAGAAGGTCTTCGCGCAGCTTGTCGCGCGACCCCTCGAAGTCGGCGCCTTCGTCTTCAGGTTCCACTGCCATCGTTAGTCCTCCGCCAACCGCTTCGTGCTTCCGTCCGAATTCAGTTCCCCCATAATTCTCAACGACAACGCAGAGCGCCAAGCTCCGCGATTCGACAGTTCGACCTACGTTTCGGCGCCGATCTCATCCGCCGGAGCTTGAAGTCCGGCCAACCATGCGTTCCGTTCTAGGTCGGCCTCGACGCGCACTTCGAGAGTCCTCAGATTCGGGTCGAAGTAGGAGTATTCGGGTCGCCACTCGCTGAGCCTCGCGAGCTTCTCACTTTGGGCTTGAGTGAGTGGTACTTCGGCCCAAGGGTTGTCCATACGAACAGTGCCATCGAGCACCGACAATATCGCGCACGAGGCTCGGGGTTCCTGCCGAAACCAGCCTTCTCGCTGCTGAAGATATACGTCGGGCCGTGCGCGATACTCCAGTGCCGTGCGCTCCCCGAAGAAGGGAGCGCCACTCTGCCCGTAGAATGCGTGCCAGACGCCACACATGCCGACGAAGCAGGTCTCCTTCGCAACGACCGACCGAAGCGGCGCACAATCAACCGCAGTGAGACCGAGCCCCATCTTGAGGTCGAGCCAGAGGACGTTCGCCTCTCCGGAGGAGAACTGCGTTGCTCTCCGTTTCTTGTCGCTCAGCAGGCGATCGATCACCTTGTTGGACGGGAAGTCGAGCGGATTGGCCCCGGGAGCCCGTACCACGCTCCCATCGTCCGCCAGCACGCGTCCCGAACCCGTGGTCGGGTAGCTCACAGCGGTGGCGACCTTCACTGGGCCGACGGCGTTCTTGATTGCCTCGAGAAGCGTGGCCTCAGTGACGAGGCGCTCCTGGACGTGCTGCTGGGGGCAGTAGACCTCCACATTGAGCTCCCCTACCCGAAGGTCGCACGTTGGGTGGTTCGCCTCGGGAACGCGAATGACCGTGTCAATCCACGAGAGGCGAAGCGCCGCCTCGACTTCTGCCCCCAGCGCTCTCAGTTGGTCGCTCGCCGGCTCGCCGACGAGCCTACGAAGCTCCTGGCAAACCCACTGCATTGTCGAGACCTGCCGCGGGTGTCGAAGCGCCCTGTCGAGCGCGATCGTCCAGCCTCGGCGGAGGCCTTCCGACGAAAGTCCGCCCAGAACGCTCGTGGGGACGATCTCTCCAACTCCGAATTGTTCGAGCAGCTCAATGAGTGTCGCGTCAGCCTTGCTCATCACGGTCCCCCTCGCGTGGGCCGCCGGCCTCGCGACGGCGACGCAGAAGCCTAGCGTAACTCGCCCAGGGATCCCCGACCCCCACAAAGCAAGAAAGCCCCTCCTTTTCGGGGAGAGGCTTCGTGCTTACTGCGAGTATTGCGATTGTTGCGCGGGCAGGATTTGAACCTACGACCTTCGGGTTATGAGCCCGACGAGCTACCAGGCTGCTCCACCGCGCAGGTCGCTTCTACTCCGTGGAGCTTTGGTGTCAACAATCATTTCACTCCCTTAGCTCCGTCGCGCGATTTTCGCCGGGAGCACCGGGTACGCTGCGGGGGTGAGCTTCGATCTTGCCGTGTTCCGTCCGCTGCGTCCCGTCGACGACGCCGCCGCCACCGCCCTGTACATCGCCTTGTGCGGAGGCGCCGCGACCCCTGGGCGGCGGGATGCCGAGGCTGCGCTGGCCGTAGAGCCCAAGCTCGAGGCCTTCTACGCAGCCCTCACGGCCATCTATCCGGAGCTCGACGACGACGAGGACGACAGCCCCTTCGCCTGCGCCATCGAGCGACGGCCCTGCGCTGTCATCATGAACGTCTCCTTCTCGCGGGCCGACGAGGTGGCGCACACGGTGGAGAAGCTCGCCTTGGCGCACGGGCTCGACACCTTCGATCCGCAAACCAGCAAGCTGCTCCGCGCGGGCCCCAACGCCGAGCCGCGGCCCGCCGGCACCCCCAAGCTCAAGCCCAAGGAAGGCCTCGATCGCTTCGTCGCCGGCATCGGCCCCAAGCTCCTCGCCCTCGGGTTCGCGCCGGTGCCGCGGGTGAAGCACGCGTGGGGCCGCACCGTCGAGACCGGCATCTCGCACCAGGTGAGCCTCAACCTGGCCGCGCGCAATGTGCGACCCGACGTGGCCATCGGGCACCCCACCGCCGCTGCATGGCTCGATGCCGCCACGGTCAAACGCGAGCCCACGCCCACCATGGGCCTCCAGTACCTCTACTTTCAGGGCTGGATTCCCGGGCGCCCGTGGAGCGAGAGCGAAGGCGACTTCGAGTACGCCATCTGCCACGCCGAGTGCGTGGCAGCCGCCATCGCCGACTTCACGCGCACCATCCAGGACTACGCCCTCCCCTTCTTCGATGCGCTTCGCACGCTCCCGGCGCTCGCCGACTTCTACCAGCGCCCCACCTCGTACGCCGCGGCCCGCCCCAACTGGACGATGGCCCGCGAGCACTTCTCTGGCTTCGCAGGCCGCTATTGGTGGGCTGGACGGGGCCTCCTCCACGCCACCGCGCTCCGCACCCTCGCCGAGCCGGCACGCACCGCCGAGTACTTCGCCGAAGCCCGCGCCCGCGCGACCGACTGGAAGGAGAAGGACGCCAGCGCCTTCTTCAAGCCCGAGCTCTTCGCGCAGCTCGACGCCCTCGAAGCTGCCGCGGCCGCGCCGCGCGAAGCCAAGCCAAAGAACGCTGCCAAAGCGAAGAAACCGAAGCCCTAAACGAGCCCCGTGGAGTCGCGCTGGGCGGCCTCTCGGCTGCGCATTTCAACAGGGCTCGTGCGGGCTAGTTGCACTCGGTTCCCAGCGGCGGATCGGGGTTGCAGTAGATGAAGCCGCCGCCGGTCGTTCGCGTCACCACCACGATGGTGTCGGCCTTGGTCGCTGCGTCGAGCGCAGCCCACACCCGGTGCACCGCGTCGGTCTGCCCTTGCGTCGCGGTGAACACGTGGAGAATCTGCTTCGACCACTTGTCGGCCGGCAGCACCCGCTTGCTCGAGAGGTTGATGTCGCCGAGCTTCTTCAGCAGCAGCGTCTGCGCGTCGGCGTCGGTGTAGCCCAGGCTCGCCGGCTTGTAGGCGCGGGTCACGCTGACGCCGATCTTCTTGCCGTCGATCTCCAGCAAGATATCGGTGATGGGGTTGCCGCCCGAATCGCCGGGCGCCGCGTATTGAATCTGCGTCTCGGTCTTGAGCAGCTTGGCGCCGTCGCAGTAGCGCAGCACCTCGTAGCTCATCACCTCCGATTCGGTGGAGCTGCCACCCGCGTTCGGTGTATCATACAGTATCTTGCCGCCCTCCGAGAGCGCATCGCGGACGTAGCTCTCGCTCGCGACGAAGGCGACGGTGTTGTCGAACAGCGAAGGGGTGGGCTTGGTGAGCTCCGGCGCGAGCACGCCGCACATGCCCGAGAGCGTGCCGAGGATGTCGCCGGCGTCCTTGGCCAGGGCCGCGTCGCTACTGCCGCCGTCGTCGGTGGAGACGGCGCCGTCGGTCCGCGGCAGCACCGAGCCGTCGCGCCCGTCCACCGCGGCCGGGCCCGGGTCCGTTCCGCACGCAACGAAGAGGCCGAAACTACCGAGAAAAAGCGCAAGAGCCGGGAAACGCATCGGAAGAATGTAGCACAAAAAGGCGCGCTTTTGCCTGTAACGGGCGGCCCGCGCGCGCGTAGCCCCGGCATGCGCGTGCTCCTCGTCTCGCTGGTCTCGCTGGCCGTCTCCCTCTCGCTCGCTGGCTGCGCCGGCAATTCATCGCCCGCGGCCGCGCCGCAAACCACGGCCGCCGCCGAGCCTCCGGTGGTCTCCATCGACGAGCTCGAGAAGCGACTCGCCGACAACCCGAGCGACACGTTCGTATTCGATGCCAACAGCGAGGAGTCGTACAAAGAGGGCCACGTGCCCCACGCCAAGTGGCTGGCGTTCGATCAGGTGACCGAGGCGCGCTTGCCCAAAGACAAGAACGCCTACCTGGTCTTCTATTGCTACAACCCCCTCTGCGGCGCATCGCACCAGGCGGCAGAGACCGCGGTGCAGCTCGGCTACCGCAACGTGCACATCTACCGCGGCGGCATCCAGGGCTGGCGTGCCGCCCAGAAGCGCACGGAGCGCTGAGGCTCAGCCCGCCGCGCCGGCTCCCAGCTTCTCCTTGAGGTAGCTCGAGATGAACGGCGTTGCAGCCGCGGCAACGGTGGAAGCCATGCCGCCGTCCATGCCTGCCTTCTCCACCAGGGCCTCGGTCACGCGCCCGGTCACCACGCCGATGGCGCCATCTTCCAGCGCGCCCACCAGGCCATCACCTTTGGCGAGGCCCGCGGCGAGCCCGGCCAGGAAGTTCCGGCCCGCGTGGTCGCCGAGCAGGCTGCCGAGCAAGCCTTCTTCGGCCTTCGGGTGCTGATCGTTCACGTGCCCCGCGACTGCTTCGGTGGCATGCCCCAGTACTTTCTCGGCGTCGCCCCCGGCAATGCCGTGGTCGCCCAGCGCCGCCACCGCGCTCTGACCCTGCGAGGAAGCGAGAAATCCCGTGATGAGTGATTGAACGTCCATTCCGGGGTCGTACCACGGCCTGCCGCGGCCTTCTGGGCCCCTCGCGTGGTGCAGCGCCAGCGCGACAGGCATAGTGTCACACAGTGCCATTACCCCCAAAGTTGAAAGGGAGGCCCCGAAGCGCGACACTACCCATCGAGATGAAGCTCCCGCCGCCCAAGCCGCCGCCGTCGCGCACAGGTTCCACCGCCGGCCCGCGTCCGGAGACGGGGCCCATTCGTCCTACGAACTCGCGCATTCGCGCCGCGGGCCCGCCGCCGCTGCCCACCGAGCAGCGCGCGCCGATGCCGTCGGAAGACGGCTACATGTCGACGCACGCGAAGATGTCGCTGGCCGACATCGCGCTCCAGCTTCGCGACGAGCAGCTCGAGGCCCGCATCGTCCACTATCGCGCCGATCTCGAGACCAACTCCGAGCTCGACGCCATCACCGCCCAGGTCATTCGCGAGCTCACCGAGCTACAAAAGGCCGCCCAGAGCCAGCGCAACGACGGCGCCGCGGTGCCCACCGGCGATCGCTCCCAGCTCGAGATCGAGCTCATCCAGTCGCTCAAAGAGATGCTCTCGCGCATCTTCCGCGAAGGCCGCCTGGCGGTGGTGTTTGAGCGCAAGCTGGCCGAGGTGAGCAAGCGCTTCGCGCGGCTCTTCTTCCGCAGCGAGCTCCACGAGAAGATCGCCGGCACCACCGGCGAGGTGAAGACCATGCGCTTCCCGGAGCAGGCGCTTTATCACATGTTCGCGCGCAACGAAGAGCACCTCATGAAGGAGCTCGAGGCGCTCACCTACGCCGATCCCTCGCTCTACGACGAGACGGTGGCGCTCTTCGGCAACGTGGTGAAGGAGCTGCGCGACGACTTTCTTTCGCGCACAACGCCCGAGCTCAACGAGCTCGTTACGCTCCTTCACGCGGTGCTCCGCGAGTTTCTCACCAAGGAGCTGCCGCCGGTGGTGGGCGAGCTGGGCTGGGAAGTGGTGAAAGAAGCGCGTCTGGCCGAGGCCCGTACTTCGGCAGGCTACAAGATCTCTTCGGCCCACTTTCCGCACTTCCGCCACGCCTTCGAGCGCCACTTCTTGCAGCGCCTGGTGCCCTACGTGGCCGACCAGATGCTCGCGCGCATTCGCAACGTGCACGGTAAGTTCCGCAGCGAGACCCTGAAGTTCGTGGCCGATCCGCGGATCTTCAGCGACGTGTGCGAGGTCATCTGCGACTCGGTCTACGACTCGCTCTATAACGATGGCTTCCTCGACCTGCCCACCGACTGGCGGGCGAAGATGAACGTCGAAGGGTGATCCTCGACGTCCTCCCGGAGCCCGGCGACTCGCCCCTGACAGGGCCGCTGGGCTTCGTGCTGGCCACCGTTCTGCTCGCGCTTCCGGTGCTCCACCTCGCCTTTGCGGTCTACGGCGCCCTGCGCTCGATGATGGCCGTCCGTGCGGTGCCCGACCACCCGGTGCGCAGCCACGTGCCGATGGTCAGCATGATCGTTCCGGCCTGCAACGAAGCGAGCACGCTCGAGGCGGCGACCCGCGCCAAGCTCACCGCGCAGTACCCAAACCTCGAGATCATCCTGGTCGACGATCGCTCCACCGATGAGACCGGCAAGATCGCCGAGCGCCTGGCCGCGCAGGACCCGCGGGTTCGCGTGGTGCACGTGACGGAGCTTCCGGAGGGCTGGCTCGGCAAGGTGCACGCGCTGCATCGCGGCACCATGGAGGCCAAGGGCGAATGGCTCCTCTACTGCGACGCCGACGTGCACCTCTCGCCCACCATCCTGCGACGCGTGGTGGCCGAGGCCGAAGTGCAGTCGCTCGACTACGTGTCGCTCATTCCCCGGCTGCGTGCCGGCCCGTTCTGGCGCGACGTTGCGTTCGCCGCCATGGTGCGGGTCATCCTGCTGGTGGGACGGGGATGGAAGGTGCGGAGCGGCGACGTGCACGCGGCTGCGGGCACCGGCGTCTTCGGCCTCGTGCGGCGCAGCGCCTACGCCAAGACCGAAGGCTTCGAGCACCTACGCATGGAAGTGGTGGACGACGCAGCCTTCGCCCAGATGATGAAGCGCACCGGCGCACGATGCGAGGTGTTCCTGGGCAAGGGCGACGCCACCCTGGACTTCTACCCTACCCTGCGCGACCTCGCGCACGGCCTCGAGAAGAACGCGTACGGCGGACTCGGCGGCTACAACCTGCTGCGGCACATGGCCGTCATCATGGTGATGCTCGCCATCGAGGTGGGGCCCTGGCTCGCGCTGCTGGTCCCGCAAGGGCGGGTCTTGGCGGGGCTGGTCATCGTCCTCCTCGCCGGCACCCAGGGGCTGCTGGCCCACTGGATGGGTCAGTCGATCCCCCGCGCCATCGTCCCCTCGGTGGGCGCGCTCCTGATGATCGCCATCCTGGCTCGCGGCGGGTACGTGGTAGAGAGCCGCGGCTACATCGAGTGGCGCGGCACCCGCTACCCCCTGGATCTTCTCCGAGCCAACCGCCGCCTCACCCCCTAAAAACATGAGCAGTATCGGGCCACTGCAACTTGTCATCCGGGTGGGCGACAGCGGGGAAACGGGCGCGGGTCACGATGCGGGTTACCTTGCTTCCCATGCGCTTCTTCTCTTTGCTCACCTGCTTCGCCCTGGCCCCCCTCGCCGCCTCTGCCCTCGTCGCGTGCAGCAGTAGCAGCGCCGAACCCCCGCGCCTCGACATCGCGCTCGATGCGGGCGACGCACGCGCGCCCGACGCGAGCCCGGTGAAGGATGGCGCCGTGCAAGCTCCCGACGCCGACGCCGCGCCGGTGGATCCCCCGAGCGCCCTCCGCACCTGCGTACAGGCCTGCGAGCGCGCGGCCCCGGCGGCCTCGGTGCAGACCTTTTACGCCTCGCTCCAGGCCTGCTCGTGCCAGGCCGATCTTGGCAACTGCGGCGCTGCGTGTCCCGCGTTCTGTCCCAGCGGTCCAGTTTCGGCCCTGGGCAATGCGTGCGGCGACTGCGTGGTGCGCGCCTACGACGTCACCTGCGCCGCCGAAGTGAAATGCGACGGCGACAACGCGTGCGTCGACTTCGCCGACTGCGCCCGCAACTGCGGCATGACCAATCCCTGAGTCAGCGACCTTCGGCCTTGGCCGCGGCCTCGGCCTTTTCTCGCAGGCCACGAACCGCATCGCCGGCGTAGTCGCGGAGCTCCTCGTCGATGATGTCCTGCGGCGCGGCGATGGCCAGCGAGATGAGAATGTCGACCTTGAGGACCGTGGTGTGGTCGTCCACCTTGCGCATCACGAACAGCGCGTGCGAGTCCTTGAGGTTGCCCTTGAGGTACTTGCCTTCGATCGCCGTAGTGCCCGGCACGATGGTCTTGGTGGGCGAAAACCTCATGATTTCCCAGAGGGTAATGAAGCCCTTCATGATCTGAATCTGCATGTAGACGTCGGTGTCGTCGCCCTCCTTGCCCACGATGCGCGAGGTCTTGAACTTGTCGGGCACCAAGTCTTTCCACTGGCCGAAGGCGCGCACGTGGCGTTCGACGATTTCGGTGGGCGCAGCGATGACCACCTCGGCGTGACCGTGGCGCTCCGATTGCCCCGGCGGGACGTAGTTCGACTTGAGCACGCCGCCGCCCTTGCGAATGCGGTCGGCCTCGGCGTCGGGCGTCTCGGTCGGGCGCGGCGCCAGGGTCTTGGGGGCGCACGGACGCGCGAGCGCGGTCGCGGCAGGCCCGAACGCGGCGAGGCCCGCGAAGCACGTGGCGAAGTAAGCGAGGCGTCTCATGGCTGGCGATTCTACACCAGCTGGGCGCCGCGGTTGAGCGCTTCGCGAGGGTTCAGGGGTCCGGGAAGAACTTGGCGCGGCCCTGGCTGAGCCACCACTCGCGAAAGCGAAGATGCACGCGCTCTCGATCGCGGCGTGAGCCATCGTCGGCGTAGCCGAACTGCATCTGCGTGAGCTCCGCCAGCTCCACCGCCGCCGCACGCCGCAGCGCGGGCTCGTCGTGCAGCAATGAGTCGATGAGCCACTCGATGCGGTGGCGGCCCACGTTCGAGGTCCACCAGCTCGACCACTTTCGGGCGTCGCCGCGGAAGTCTTGCCGGGTGAGCGATACCAGCGACTCGTTGGCGGCGTTCGACACGGCAGCCAACGGATCGCCAAGGAAGCTCACCAGAATCGGCACCGCGATGGGCTGGCGCAGCTCGCTGATGGCGTAGAGCATGGAAATGCGCCGCGGCGGCGGAACCAGCGGATCCTTGGCCGGGCGCGCGAAGCGCTCCACAATCTGCCGCGGGTTGGTCTCGGCGAGGGCCCGCGCGGCCACCAGCGCCACGCGCCGCACGCGGGCGTCGTCGTCGGCGACCCGGCGCGCTACGGCGTCGAGCGCCTCCGGATACGGAAGCTCGGTGAGCACGAAGGTGGCGAAGAGACGCCGCGTGACGTCTCCGTCGTCGCAGTAGGGAAGGATGAACGGGAGCGCCACCCGGCGCTGCCGCACCACCACCCGCAAGAGCGGGCCGCAGTCGCTCACCCGGGGTAGCGGCGACGTATCGCTAATGCCGATGAGAATGGGGCCGGGAAAGCGATCGACGATGGCGGGCATGGCTTGGGCGCCCAGCCGCACCAGCTCGGTCTCGGCTTCGGTGTCGGAGTTGGAGCAGACCCGCTCCACCAGATCGGCGTGATCGATCTCAACGTTTACGATGACCGAAGGCAGCGCCTCGACCGCGCCGTTCGACGAGGGCGGCGGGCGCGCCGATACGGCCACTGCGGCAGACCCCGGCATGGCCTGCTGCGGCACCGGCGGCGGCACCGACGTCGGCTGCGGCGGTCGCGGCGAGGAGTCGCGACGGTTAATCTCCTCCACCAGCGCCCGCGACTCGTCGTCTTCCAGCTGCGCGAGATCGGGAACGCTGGGCGATGGGCTTCCAGCCATTCCCGGGCTCCACACCTCGACCGACTCCACGTTCGAAGCAGGGGCGGCCGCCGGGGCATCGGGCCGCCACACGTCGACCGGCGTGTCGTGGCGATCGAGCGGAGCCGCGGGCGCAGGGCCTGTTTGCGGAGCCCACACTTCCGGAGCCGCCGCCACCGGTACCGGCGCAACCGCATCGGGGCGCCACACCGCATCGAGCGACGGCGCGGGCGGGCGTGACCCGCGCACCAGCGGCCGGCTCCGCAGGGCTTCGGCCTGCTGCTGCTGGGCTGCTGGATCTTCGCGCGGAATGGGCGGCCCTTGGGGCCTGCGCACGGCCACCACCTGCGCCGGCGGCGGGGGCTCGAGCGGCCCGGGGGCAGCGGACACGAGTCGATCGTCCTCGACCGACGGCGGAATCGTTCCGTCCGGAAGCGTGGGATGCCGGTCGGTCGGAGGCTCGTCGGGCGGTGGCAACGTTTGCTCCGGGTCGATGCGGGTGGGAGGCGCAGAGGGTACGGTGGCGGGCGCGAACGAAATCGGCGACGGCACCGCGGGCAAATCCGCAGTCGTGACCACCAGCGGCGCCGGCGCGACAGCGGGGGGCGACACCGCGATCGACGCGGCGAACGGCGGCAGCACGGCCCCTGGAACCACAGCCGGCACCGGAAGTGCGCCGGCGGCCTTCTTCCGCACGATGAGCCGCTCGAACGCTTGGCCAACGAGGGCGGCGGCGTCGGAGATCATCTGGAGGTTCTCAGGATCGATGGCCGAATCACCGTCGTCGCCCCAGAACAAGGCTACCGACCGCGTTCGCACCACGAGCGGCACCACGCCCACGGCGCCCTGCGGCGCCCGCCGCAGATCCGCAGCGAGCGTCGCATCGACGCCGTCGCGCGACAGATCGGCGATGACCGGCGCGCGGGTACGCTTTGCGCGCTCGAATATCGACGGCAGATCGAGCGGCACCCCGATGCCATGAATGGGAAACGACCCCGGCCCGAAGCACTCGCGGCCCTCGGCCACGTCGCCATGGACGATGAAGATCGCCGAGAACTCGAAGTACTGCCGCGCGAACTCGAAGAACAGATCGAGCACCTGCTCCCGGTCCGTGGCCTCTTCCAGCTCGACCTTGGCGACCTCGAACGAGAGCGGGCCACGGCGCTTCCTCCGGGGCCGCGCCGGGGGTGCAGCCGCGAGGGCCGCTGCGGCCGCCGCCGCCGCCGCCGCGGTCGCGGCAGCCACCGCCACCTGCGCATTGAGCGCCAGCTGTGACACCGGCCCGCGGGCCTGAATCTCGACGATCGGCGCGTTCGCGACCGGCACCGACACCACGGGCGGCCCGAGCGGCGTGGACTGCAGCGTGTCGGACAGGTTTCGCGGGCGCGCTTCCCCGGCGCCTTCGCGCACCGTGGGCGCCGGCTGCTCGCGGGGCGCGATGGCCGCGCGAACTTCTTCTGCCACCTGCTCTGGGGGCTTCGGCAGATCGCCGCCGAGTCGCACCAAAAGACGCTCGTAGCGGCGCTCGATGGGGAAACGATAGCCGCGCGAGAGTGCCTGTCGCACGCGGAAATAGAGCGCCACCCGCTGCACGATGGGCATCGCCAGCTCGGCGGAGAGGCGCCATTCGGCTTCGGAATCCAGCGGCTCCGCCACCGCCAGCACCACCGACGACCCCTGCAGCATGAGCGGAAGCACGCCCTCTTTGACCGCAAACTGCGGCGAAACCAGGGCCAGCACGTCGGGCGACGGCATCGGGAGCTCGAACGGCGGCGCCGCTTCGCGACCGAACGACTCGGCGACGACCGCGGCGAGGCCGGCCTCGTGCACCGGCGCAATCTCCAAGAGATTGGTCGCGAGATCGCCCCCGTACAGGACTTGCCTGGCGAGCGCTTCTTCCACTTCGCGGATACTTGCGACTCCGCGCTGAACAATGAGCGAACTGAGCGACATGGGAGCGCTTTTCCCAAGGATCGCCGTCCGTGGATGCACTTGTCAACTTCCGCGCCCCAAAGAGTCGCGGTAGGGTCGAAAAATACCCCAATGAAGCAGCTCGTACGCGGCGTCCACCGCTTCCAGGACGAAGTCGAAGCCCAAAAAGAGTTCTACGCCAAGTTGGCGCAAGGCCAGGCCCCGGGC
Organism: Polyangiales bacterium; assembly: GCA_038210445.1. GTDB lineage: Bacteria > Myxococcota_A > Polyangia > Polyangiales > Polyangiaceae > JABFRG01. The sequence continues at coordinate 16,563 of JBBQWQ010000080.1, read as the reverse complement.
GCCCTTTTCATTACCTGCTCCGACTCCCGCATCAACCCCCACTTGTTGACGCAGGCGCGGCCGGGCGACATCTTCGTCTTGCGCAATGCCGGCAACATCGTGCCTCCGTACGGCTTCCATGCGGGAGGCGAGAGCGCGACCATCGAGTACGCCGTCGCTGCCCTCGACATCGAGAACATCATCGTGTGTGGCCACAGTCACTGTGGGGCCATCACGGCGCTCCTCCACCCGGAGCGCACCGAGAACCTGCCGGCGGTCCGCTCCTGGCTCACCCACGCCGAGACCACGCGGCGCATCCTCGCGGAGAACTACGCCACCATCGAAGACGAGGAGGAGCTCGTAAACATCGCCATCCAGGAGAACGTCCTCGCCCAGCTCGAGAACCTCCAGACCCACCCGGCGGTGGCCGCCAAGATCGCACGCGGGCAGCTCCACCTGCTCGGCTGGGTGTACCAGATCGAGACCGGCGACGTGTTCAGCTACGACCAAGAGACCTCGCAGTTTATGCCGCTCTCCGACACGCCCGCCGAAGCGCCGGCAAAGCGCATGCTCAAAGACGCGCTCTTCGGGGGCGGCGACTGACGCGCGGGTGCCGCGCTTCGCCATAGTCGGACAAACGCTACGAACTTCTGTCGCTCACGAGGTCATCCCGAACCGGAAGGGAGACTCCCCGTGCGAGCGGCGTAGTGCGCGACCAGCGCTTCCTCCAGGCCCTGCATGGTAAACGTGGTGGCGGTAACGTCGACCCGCACCCCCAGGTCTTCGAGGGTCTTGCTGGTAACGGGCCCGATGCTGGCCACCGTGACCTTGGCGAGCGCGTCGTTGCCCACGAAGGAGACGAAGTGCGTGGCAGTGCTCGACGACGAAAAGAGCACCGCGTCGACGGTGCCCGCACGCAAGAGCTCCCGGGCGCGGGCCGCGCTGCGCTCCGCCGGAAGCGTCTCGTAGGCGGTGACCACGTCGACCGTGTGGCCGGCGGCAGCGAGCGCTGCGGGAACCACGTCGCGCGCGACCTTGGCGCGGGGAATGAGCACCTTCGCGGGCCCTGACCCGATGGCGGAGAGGAGCTCCTGGGCCAGCCCTTCGCCCACGTGCTCGCGCGGCACCAGATCGGCGAGCAGCATAGCTCGGGAGAGGGCCCGGGCGGTCTCCGGACCAATGCATGCTACACGCGATCTGCCAAAGGCGCGGGCGTCCTTGCCGGCGCTCGCGAGCGCCGAGAGCAGCGCGCGCACGCCATTGGCGCTGGTGAAGACCACCCAATCGTAGGTGCCCAGCGCGGCTGCAGCACGGCGAAGCGGCTCGGGGTCGGCGGGGGCGGCGATGGCGATGGCGGGCAGCGAAATGGCGTCAGCGCCGGCTTCTCGAAAGAGCGCCAGCGACGCGTCGGCCTGGCCCTCGGGCCGCGTGAGCACGATGCGCCGACCAAAGAGCGGTCGCTCCGCGAACCAGCGCGCACCCGCGCGGGCGCCGGCCACCACCAGGAGCGGGAAGCCGAGCGCGGCCGCGTCGCGCACAACGGCATCGACGCGGGTCTGCACCACCTGCTGGGCGGTGGTCGCCACCCGCGCGACGAGGTGGAGTGGGCCGTCGGCGCGTGCGAGCGCCGCCACCACGTCGGCCGGGAGCGGCCCGGAAGCGCGCAGCACCAGCGTGTCGGCCGCCGCAGACAGCGCCGAGATGCGATCTCCCATGCCGGGCTCCGCGTCTGCCACCGCCACGCTGCCCGCGCCGCAAAGACCCGCGAAGGTCGCGAGCAGCTGCTCCGGCTGAAGGGCGGGCACCATCTCGTCGACCGGGCCGAGCCGGTGCGCCACCTGCGACGCCTCGACCACCAAGACCACGACGTGCGTGTACTTTGCATCTACCGGCAGGGCGCCCCCCGCCGCCGGGTCCCAGGCGATGCGCGCACAACCAGGGGGCAGCAGTGCGAGCACCCGCTCCGGTACGTCGCGCCCCACCACCGCCAGCTGCGCGCGGTCGATGCAGGTGCGGGCGCGCGCCGTCAGGAGTTCGGGATCGCCGATGCCGACACCGACGACGACCAGCGTCATTCCGAAGGTGCGCAGGTCGAAACGCCGGCGCCCACGATGAGCGACGGATAGGTGGCCACCTGCACCTCCGAGCCATCGGAGGGCCGGTATCGCGTCACCACCGAAGAGCCGCCGGGGCCGGTGAACAGGTAAAAGTCGCCACCCCAGAAACCGAACGCCCAGCCGCTTCCCTGGTCGGTGGTGAGCGGGTTCTCGGCGGCGATCGATCCGGTCGCCTTGTTGACCTCACCAACCCACGTCGAATTGCCATTGTTCTTCGAGTAGAACGCGAAGAGGCGCCCATCGCCGGTACCGGTCAGCTCGGCGCGTTCGGGGGTGTTGTCGCCGATGTGCGTGAGCAAGAACGAGCTGGTGTCGATGCGCGCAAGACCCCGCCGGGCTCCGCCCTGCTCGTCGCCCATGACGAAAAGCGTCTCGGCGGCGCCGCCGAAGTTGCTCGCGAAGCCCATGCCGAAGAGCTGATAGTTCTGCTGGAACGGCCGAAACCCCGTGGGAATGCAGGCGCCGGTGAGCGTGCTGACCTTGAAAAGGTTGCCGTCGTTGTAGAGCACGTAGGCGATGCCCCTGCGGTCCACCGCCATCGAGAACGGCGTCGCGCCACCGGCAGGGCACACCAGCGTGCCGATAGACTTGAAGCTGCCGGCGGGAGGGTTGAACGCAAGCAGCTCGTTCTGCGTAGTCACCGTGTAGATGAAGGTGGTGGAGGCATCGGGGCAGTCCGACTGGTCCACGTCCTCGCGCGGGCGCGCGTCGATCGGTGGCAGATCGGCGTCAGTGCCGCTATCGCGCCGCGCGTCAGCGCGCACGTCGAGGGTCGACGCATCGAGGAGCGGCGCAAAGGTGCCCTCTTCGGTGAGGAGGCCGGTGCGGCTGCCACAGGCAGCGAGGAGTAGGACCAGAAACAAGCTGCGGCGCGCCCTCATGCGCGTACTTTTGCCCGGCAAGACCCGCCCTACAAGCACAATCGCTGCAACTTCGCGGACCGTGCATTTCGTAACAGTCGCGTTCGCGACCGTGCGCGCCACCGCGCTTGCGAGCGGCGCCGAACAGGGTCATGCTTCCGCCGGTGAAACGCCTGCGCTTTCGCCTCTTTTTGCTGTCCTTGCTGGTGGCCTGCGGCAGTCGCACCGGGCTGCTCTTCGAGGATGACCCGTCGCCGGTTCCATTCGACGCAGGCCCCGACGTGGGCCGCCCCGACGCGTCGCTCGACGCGCTGCCCTCGCTCGACGTCACGCCCAAGCCCGACGTCACGTTGCTCGACTGCCCCGATGCATCGGACACGCGCATCTACGTCGTGACCTCGCAGAACGAGCTATTCAGCTTCTATCCGCCGACGCTGACGTTCAAGTTCGTGGGCAAGCTGGTGTGCGCCGGGAGCGGCGCCGCCACGCCGTTCTCCATGGCGGTGGACCGCAAGGGTATCGCCCATGTGGTGTACACCGATGGTCGCCTCTACCGCGTGAGCACCGCCACCGCAGCCTGCGCCGTCACCCCCTACACGAGCGGGGGCCGCGCCGGGTTTCTCACCTTCGGCATGGGCTTCTCGGCGGAGACCGACGGCACCGATCGCTTGTATGTTGCAAGCAATCCCCAGACCGGCAATTCCAACGGTCTCGGCAACATCGATCTCGCGGCCTACGCGCTCCGCTTCGTGGCGCCGTTCACGCCGGCTATTCCCCGCGCCGAGCTCACCGGCACCGGCGACGGGCGACTGTTCGCCTACTGGCCGGTCGGCGGCGGCTCGTTCATCGCCGAGGTAAACAAGGCGAACGGCCGGGTGGTGGCCGCCGATCGGCTCCCCATCGGCGACAACAACGACGCCTTCGCCTTCGCGTTCTGGGGAGGCTCCTTCTGGGTCTTTCACTCGGGCGGCGGGCCCACCGACGTCACCCGCTTCGACCCCGGACCGAAGACCGCGAACACGGTCACCACCATGCCGTCCACCATCGTCGGCGCCGGCGTCTCCACCTGCGCCCCGCAGTAGCGGCGGGGCTGCCGGTCTCGCACCCTCGCTGAACGGAGCGTTTGCGTGTAACGTGCGGCGCGTCATGACGTTCCCGCTCACGCGCCCGCGGCGCCTTCGACGCTCTCCTTCCCTCCGCGCCCTGGTCCGGGAGACGACCCTCGATCCCAAGGACTTCGTCCTTCCGCTCTTCTTCCACGCGGGCATCACCGAAAAGCGCCCCATCAGCACCATGCCCGGGGTCTTTCAGCTGCCGGTGAGCGACGCCGCCGCGATGGCTCGCACCCTGGTGCAGCGGAAGATCGGCGGCTGCATTCTCTTCGGCCTGCCGGAGCACAAGGACGACAAGGGCCTGGCCGGCCTCGACCCCGATGGGCCGGTTCCGCGCGCAGTGCGGGAGATGAAGTCGGCGGCGCCGGAGCTTCTGGTGATGACCGACGTGTGCGTCGACGAGTACACCAGCCATGGTCACTGCGGCGTGCTCGCGCCCGGTCGCGACGGCACGCTCGAGGTCGACAACGATCAGACCATCGAGATCTTGGCGAAGATGGCGGTGGTGCACGCCAGAGCCGGCGCCGACGTGGTGGCCCCCAGCGACATGATGGACGGCCGCGTGATTCGCATGCGCAAGGAGCTCGACGCCGAGGGCTTCGCAGAGACCAGCATTCTCAGCTACGCGGTGAAGTACGCCAGCGCGTTCTACGGGCCGTTTCGCGAGGCCGCCGACTGCGCGCCGCAGTTCGGCGATCGCGCCGGCTACCAGATGGACCCCGGCAACGCCCGCGAGGGCCTCCGCGAGGCCGCGCTCGACGAGGCCGAGGGCGCCGACATGCTGATGGTGAAGCCTGCGCTCCCCTACCTCGACGTGCTGCGCGACGTCCGCCGCGCCACCACCCTCCCGCTCGCCGCCTACAACGTCTCGGGCGAATACTCGATGCTCCACGCGGCCGCCGACCGCGGCATGGTGAACCTCGATCGCGCGGTGCTCGAGGTGCTCACGTCGATCAAGCGCGCCGGCGCCGACTTCATTCTCACCTACCATGCCCTGCACGCGACGGAGCTTCTGGGTGCGTAAAACACTTGCCGCCGCGCGTCTGCTCGCGGTCCTCACGCTTCCTGTGGTGCTCTCCGCTGGCAGCGCGAGCGTGGGCTGCTTCGACGGCTCCTGCGACGAGCAGCTCTCGCGCGCCGAACCGGGCAGCGGCCGACTCATCGACGCCAACACCTGGGAATCCGGCCCCATCGACGGTGAGTGGCTGCGCTACGACCACCGCATGCTCATCGTGCTCGACACGAGTCTGCTCGGAGCGCGTCTACCGACGTCGGTGCTCGTCTACATCAGCGCCGACAAGCGCCCGCTTCAGGGCGGCACCTTTACCATCGCCGGCGGCAACGTCGGCGACATCACCGTTCCCGGTCCCGGCGCGGTGTACGTGAAGAACAATTCCTGCGCCGAATACTACGCGCGCGTCGTGGTGCAGGCGGCGCCCCTTGCCCCGGATGCCGGCGTCGTCGACGCAGGGTCGAGCGATGCGGGCGACGGAGCGCCCGCCGACGCGGGCGCCGACTGAAGCGCGACCGCAAGCTGCGGCACTCCAGCCCCGGCACAACATAACGAATCCGCAATCTGTGGGGAATACCGATACCATCCAAGGAGTTGGACCCCGATGAAGAGCTGCGGTCTCGACGCGGTGTACGGCGACGCTGCGCAGCGGGAGATCCTCGACCGCGCCGGCATCGCCAGCGCGCGAACGCTGATCTTCGCCGCATCGGGCTCGCCCACCGAGGCGGTCATACGCATGGCGCGCGGCCTGAATCCGCAGGTGCGCGTCCTCGCGCGGTCGGCCTACCTGCGCGACCGCGGCGCCGTGCGCGCGGCCGGAGCCGACGCCGTGGTGACGGCCGAGCTCGAAGTGGCCCTGGCCATGACCGAGCACCTGCTCACCGAGCTGGGCGCCACCGCCGAGCAGCTCGACCGGGCCCGCGCCCGGGTGCGCCAGGATCTCGAGGAGGAACCGCCGCCTATCGCGTCGTGACGGCGTGGGCGGCCGCGATGCGCTGAACCCACGGAAGCAGTGCGACGGGCACGCTTTTTGTGCACAATACACCATTATCGATCCACACGCAGGGTGGAGGCTCGCACCGCGGAAGCGACGGCAGAGGGGCGTGCGCGGGGGAACCACCGAGCAGCGCCTGGGCCTCCCGCAGAGCCCCCTCGGGGTCCGAGCCCGCAGCCGGGCTCGAACCTCGATACGCGGCCTCCACGCCCGGCCGCGCATAGCCGAACGTGAGCCCCAGGTAGCTGCGTGGCCCGGCCGCCGCCACGGCCCGGGCTGCGCCTTGGCCCAGCTCGTCCTGGATGCGCGGACTCGCCAGCACCGCGCCGAGGAGCCCTGCCGGTAGGTGCAGCTCGAGGCGCAGGCCGCCCTCTGCCGACCACCCGGTGTCTTCGCCGGACACCGAGAGGGTGCCCGCCGCGACCGCCAGGAGCGACCGTGCATCGCCGTGCGATTGGAGCTCGGCGCCGATCGCCCGGAGGAGCGCTCGCGGGTCCGGAAGGTCGGCGCCTTGGGTCACGTCGCGCAGCTTCGACCGGAGCTATCGTATCCGCTCATCTCTAGCGCTGACGCAGGGTTCGCGGCGGGGCGCCGATGCCGAGCTCCCGTTCCGACTCCGGCTCCTCGATCGCCGCCTTCTTCTTCGTGTCTACCCGCACATGCTCGCCCATGGCGGCCGCCATGGCCGCCGCATGAATCTCGCTGCCTCCGGGTCGCGCCAGGTCGAAAATGACCTTGCTGGTGCCCGACGAGAGATTCTGGAGCGCTTCGAGCCTGCGCAGCTCCATGGCGCCCGGCGACTCGTGGAGAATGCGCGCCGCTTCCGCGAAGTTCTTCGCGCTCTCCAGGTCGGCCTGGCTCTTGATGACCACGTACTGGCGGTCGCGCTCGGCGATGGCCTTCTTGGCGATCACCTCTTGCATCTGCGCCGGCAGCTGGATGTCTTGCAGCGCGATGGTCTCCACGTGGATGCCCCACTTCGCCACGAACTCTTCCACCGCCGCACGCACCTTGGCGGCGATCTCCTCGCGGTGCGCCAGGAGCTCGTCGAGCTTGGTTTCACCGGCCACGTCGCGAAGAACGACCTTGGCCCGATCGCGGATGGCGGTCTCGTAGTTCTCCACGTTGAGCGTCGCCTTCTGCGGGTCGACCACCTTGTAGTAGATGATGGCGTCGATCCACGCGGTGACGTTGTCGGCGGTGATGACGGCCTGCTGCGTAAGGTCGCGATTGCGCACGCGCATGTCGACCTTGATGATGTTCTGGAAGCCTGGAATCACCAGGTTGAGGCCCGGCTCGAGCGTTCCAGAGAACTTGCCCAGCGTGAATTTCAGCGCGGTTTCCCACTGGTTAATCTGCCGCACGCAGCGGCCCGCGAAGATGAGCAGGACGAACAAGAGCGAAACCCCGAGGGCCATGACGAAGACTTCCGACATGGGGAAAGATGTAAGCACGGAACGCCTACCCGTAAGGGCAAACGGGTAGCGCGCTACGCACCTCGGCCCGGGCCCTCGGAAACGAATCAGAATTCGGCCACGAGTGGCCAGGGCGAGGTCGCCGGTGCGCACACACGTGGGGCAATGCCCGAGCGCGCCAATCCGAAAAGGAAACGCCACGGAGCGTGGCCTGGCATCAGAGAACGAGTACAATGGTCGACTCTTCGATGATCATCCTCGAATCCCCCAGCCTGGCGATGTGGGAGCGCTTTCAGCGCGGTGAGGACCTGCGCAAAGTGGTTGAGCTTCAGCCGCTCTTGCTGCGGTGGCAGCGGTGCCGCGACCTTGGCGCCCAAGGCGACGGCCCGGCCACCCCGGTCAGCGTCTCCAGCGGCGATCTGGCGGTCCGTCGCGACCGCGCGGCGGCGGTGTTTGCAGAGGCCGGCCCCATTCTCGATCGCGTGACCACAGGCCTCACGTCCCGCGGCGTGGTCGCGCTGCTCGCCGACGTCGACGGGGTCATCTTGCTTCAGCGTGGCGGCGGCAAATTCCTCAGCGCCGCCGACCGGGCCCGCATCGTCGAAGGGGCGCAGTGGAACGAAGCCACGCGCGGCACCAACGCCGTCGGCACGGCGCTCGCCGAGCAGCGGGCCGTGGCGGTGAAAGGTCGCGCGCACTACGAGCGGAGCGCCCACGGCCTCTTCTGCTACGGCAGCCCCATCAAGGATCCGAGCGGTCAGGTGGTTGCGGTCCTCGACGTGAGCGGCAAGCTCGCCGACGACGATCCGAGCTTCGGCTTCGCGCTCGAGACGGCAGCCGCCGCGGTGGAACGTGTGCTTCGGGCGCGCGCCTACTCGGCTTCGGTGCCGGGCGGACTTCGGCTCATCGAGAGCATGCTGCAGCGCTGCGCCATGGCCGCGCTCATCGTCGAGGCGCCGGGCATCGTTACCCACGTCAACGACAAGGCGGGGCAGGTGTTCGGCGTAGCCCCCGTGCAGTGCGAGGGCCGCTCCGTCGAGAGCCTCTTCGGCGTGCCCTATCAAACCCTGTGCGACGAGGCGCTGTCGCCGGGCCGCGGCGCGGTGCGGGTCGAAACCGACGTGGTCACCTGCCACGCCGAGCTGGAGCCGCTGTTCCTCGCGCCGGGTCGTCCCTTCGCCATGGTCGTCTACCTCGAGCCCGACGTGCCATTCTCGGTGCAGCGGCGCGACGAATCCGGCCCCTCGCGCCGGCCGAGCGCGCCCATGATGGACGCCGTGACGGCCCTGCGCGGCAGCGATCCGGCGTTCACGCTCGCGAAGATGGAAGCCGAGCGCCTCAGCGACAGCGATGAGACGTTCATGGTGGTGGGCGAGACGGGCGCCGGCAAGAAGCGGATCGTACGGGCCATCCACGAAACCAGCCGAAGGCGCGAGGCCCCGTTCATGGTGGTCGACTGCGCCCGGCTCGCCGCGTCTGCGGTCGAGGAGCTGCTCTTCGGCCGAGCGCGCTCCGGCACCTCGCGCGCCGTCGGCGGCGTGGTGGAGCAAAGCGTGGGCGGCACGTTGTACCTCGAGGGGGCGGCGCTCTTCGCCGCCTCGATGCACACGGCCTTGGCTGCGCTCATACGCTTCGGTACCTACCGCCGGGTGGGCGAGGCGCGGGTTCGCCGGGCCGACGTGCGGGTGGTCTTGGCGTCCGACTCACCGCGGTCGGCGTTGGGGCGCGAGCTTCTCGAGGCCATGCCGGCCCGCAACGTCATCACCCTTCCTGCGCTTCGAAACCGCTCCGACAAGGTAGAGCTGGCCATCGGCGCCCTCCGCGAGGACGACCCCGCCGGCGACGATCCGTGGGAGCTCTCGGACGAGGCGCGCGCGCGCATCGCACGTTACGAGTGGCCCGGCAACCTCGCCGAGCTGTTCCCCATGATCAAGCTCGCACGCACGCTGGCCGGCGCTTCACGCATCGTCGGCGAGCGCGAGCTCACCTCCGCAGCGAACAAGCTCCGTCCCAAGGCAGGCTAGAGCACCAGCTCCCGCCGGTTTTTCCTGCCCCGCGTCGTCAGGGTCGATGCAGCGGCGCGGCCCTCACGGCAGGGGCCCGCCGGCTTCTGCTGCGGCGCCCGCATCGGGTAGAGACCCACGCCCGGCCGAAAGGGTGCGGTACCGTGCCGATGCGTAGCGGGCGCGATCGCGCGACTCGCGCTCCGCATACCGCTCGCGCCACACCTTCCAGCACGCTTCCTGGTCGTCGTGGGTCGCGGTCGGCGTGAGGTCGAGGGCGTAGCAGTGCTCGAAGCGCGCCTCTCCTTCGTACAGCGTCTGCAGGCTCGGACCGCAGGCGAGCAGGAAGGCCCCCAGGACGAAGACGAGCACGCGGCTGCGCTTTCTCGGCACATTGAAGAAGTAACACGAAGGCCGAGGGAGCAGGCTGCACTTTGCCGTGGCCCCGCGCCCGGGAACGCGGCTCCCGAACATTTCCGGACGCATTCCCCCTTAAAGCATCGAAATCGTCGAGTCCCGGTACTAGATCAGCCCGCGTGTTCACAGGTCTTATCGAAGCCAAGGGTCGCCTCCACGGGCGCGTTGCGCGCGGCCGCGGCGCCAAGCTCACGGTTGCGTGTCCCTTCGCCAACCTGGTGTTGGGCGAGTCCATCGCGGTCTCGGGGGTGTGCCTCACGGTGGCCGAGATCGGCGCCGGCACGTTCGTGGCCGATGCATCCGAGGAGACGCTGGCGCGCACTACGCTGGGAGCCGTCGCGCTGGGCGGCGCCGTGAACCTCGAACGGGCGCTGCCCGCCGGCGGAAGGCTGGGCGGCCATATCGTGAGCGGTCACGTCGACGCGGTGGGCGCGCTCGTGCGCACCGCGGCCATCGGCCAGGCCACGTCCATGACCTTCTCGTTTCCGAAGGCCATCGCCCGCTTCATCGCCGAGAAGGGATCGATCGCGGTGAGCGGCATCAGCCTCACCGTCAACCGGGTGGACGACGCCACGTTTGACGTCGCCATCATTCCCCACACCGAAAACGAGACCACCCTCCCGTCGTTGGTGCCGGGCGATCCCGTCAACCTCGAGGTAGACATGCTGGCTCGCTACGTGGAGCGCATGCTGCGCGTGGGCGTTCCAGCCGCTGCGAGCGGCGACGCACCGGCCGGAGACGGCCCCTGGACTGAGCTACTTCGGAAGTCTGGATACCTCTAAGGAGCATCCCGACTCCTCTGCTGCGCACCGACGAAAAGAGCCATTTGCATGCCCCCCCTACTTTCCATCGACCCCGATCTCCTGGAACGCGTCAACGCCGCCATCTCCGACATCCGCGCCGGCAAGATGGTCATTCTCGTAGACGACGAGGACCGCGAGAACGAGGGCGACCTGACGATGGCCGCGCAGTTCGTCACCAAAGAAGTCATTCGCTTCATGGCCATCCACGGGCGCGGCCTCATTTGCGTTACGCTCACCGAAGAGCAGATCGATCGCCTCAAGCTGCCCATGATGCAGACCCCCGGGCGCAGCGGTCCGCCGCTCGGAACCGCCTTCACGGTGAGCGTCGAGGCCCGAACCGGCGTCTCCACCGGCATCAGCGCCGAAGACCGCGCGCACACCATTCGTGTGGCGGCGAACCCCGAGAGCCGCCCGGAAGACCTGGTCACCCCCGGACACGTGTTTCCGCTGCGCGCGCGGCGCGGGGGCGTCCTGGTACGCACCGGGCAAACCGAGGGCTCCGTGGACCTGGCGCGGCTGGCGGGCCTCACCCCGGCCGGCGTCATCTGCGAGATCATGAACGACGACGGGACCATGGCCCGCATGCCAGACCTCGAAACCTTCGGCAAGACGCACGGGCTGCGCATCCTCAGCATCGCCGACCTCATCCAGTACCGCCTGCAGACCGAGCGCCTGGTGCACCGGCTGGTAGACCGCGAGATTCATCTCGACGCTACCGATTCCAGCTGGCGTGCGGTGGTCTACGACGTTCCGGCGGAGGGCCGCAGGTTCCTGGCGCTGGTGAAAGGCGACCTCACCGCACCCGGGCCCGTCCTGTGTAGAATGCACAAGGGCTCGCTCGCCGGCGATCTCTTCGCGTCGACCCCGCGCGACGGTGGTCGCCATCTGCGCGAGGCCATGACCTGCATCGAGGCCGAGGGGCGTGGGGTCATCGTGTACATGCCGGGCCGGGAAATCCCGTTCGAGGAGTTTCTTCCGGTGCCGGCGCCGGCGCCGTCGGGCGAATCCGGACCCGCCAAGGGCGGCGACAGCCCGCTCCGCGAATTCGGCCTGGGCGCGCAGGTGCTCTCCGACCTGGGCGTGAAAGAGGTGCGCCTGGTGACCAATAACCCGCGGAAAATCGCCGGCCTCCGGGGCTTCGGCCTCACCATCGTCGAGAACATCGCGCTCCCCTGAGCTGCGCGCCGCGAACAACGCGGGGTACCTGCGAATCTCCTCGGAGACTGCGCTGTCTTTGGTGAGCGACGTGGTTCTTTCGGGCCGGGCGGCTGCGCGGCGGCGGACAAGCGCCAAGCCGAGGGAGGCGCCGGCCCCCCGAAGGTATCGCCCAAAAACACCAGTCTCCTCGGAAGTAGTGCTATGGAAACGCGCATGTCGGCAGAGACGCTCGAAGGCATTCTGGTCGTTCCCCGCGGGTCGAAGGTCGCGCTGGTCGCGAGTCGCTTCAATCACTTCATCGTCGACCACCTGGTGGCCGGCGCCACCGACGCATTCGTGCGACACGGCGGCGACCCTGGTGCGCTCACCATCGCCCGGGTCCCTGGCGCGTGGGAGATTCCCTTGGTTGCGCAGCGGCTTGCCGCGTCCGGGCGCTTCGACGCCATCGTCGCCCTGGCGGCGGTGATCCGCGGGTCGACGCCCCACTTCGAGTACGTCTCGTCGGAGGTCTCCAAAGGCACCGCGCAGGTGTCGCTGGAGTTCGGACTACCGGTGGCCTTCGGCGTTCTCACCACCGATACCATCGAACAAGCGGTGGAGCGGGCTGGCACCAAGGCCGGGAACAAGGGCTGGGACGCCATGCTTTCGGCCATTGAGATGGTCTCGCTGCTCGGCAAGCTCCCCACCGCTGGCGCACCCCGGGTGGCCCCCGCGCTCTCATCCAAGTCCGGCAAGCGGGCCTGAGCATGGGCGCACGCCATACCGGCCGCGAAGCGGCCTTGCAGATCCTCTTCCTCATGGAAAGCTCGGAGGTCGCGGCGAGCGAGGCCTCGCCGCTCTTCTTCCGGCACTTCGACGCCGATCCCGAGGGTAAGGCCTACGCCGAGGAAATCGCCGCCGGCGTGGATCGCGATCGCGTGCGCCTCGACGAAACCATCAAGAAGGCCTCCGAGCACTGGCGGCTCGAGCGCATGGCGCGGGTCGATCGCAACGTCATCCGCCTCGCCACCTGGGAGCTCCTGGAGAAGAAAGAAGTTCCCCGCGCGGTCATCCTCGACGAAGCAGTGGAGCTCGCGAAGACCTTCGGCACCGACGAGAGCTCGGCGTTCGTCAACGGCGTCCTGAACCGCGTCGCGGATCTTCTCGGACGCGTCGACGGCGATCGCTGAGGGCATGGACCTCGCGTTCGTCGCCCCGGACCTCCGGAGCCTCGACGGCGTTCGCGCCGACGCCCTGGTGTTTCCGCTCTTCCAGGGCGAGCAGCCCTTCGGGGGCATCGCCGGACACATCGACTGGCGCATCGGCAGCCGCATGAGCCGTCTCGCGGCCAAGCGCTTTCTCGAAGGCAGCGAGGGCGAGCTCTTCCTCACGCCGGGGCGTCCCAAGACCCCGTTTCCCAAGCTCCTTGGCTACGGGGTCGGACTGCGCGCCGGGCTCACCGCCGAGCGGTGCGCGCCCATCTACGCGCGCCTCTTCGAGTCCATGGCCGGCCTGGCTCTCGAACGTGTCGCGCTGGAGCCCGCGCTCCTCGACGACGACTCCATCGACGTGCTGCTCGCCGCCGCCCACGGGCACCCCACTCTCCAGCTGGTCCTGGCGGTCCCTCACGGCCGCGACAAGGGCATCGCGGCGCGCAGCGTGCGGCGCCGTCCTCCCTCCCGGAGTCGTCCATGAGCCTTCTCGATTTCGATCTCGAACGTGACGCGAGCGTCCCCGTGGACGCGGCCACCGCCATCATCATCCGCGACGCAGAACAGGGCCTGCAGGTCTTTTGCGTGGAACGCAGCAAGAAGACCCGCTGGCTCGGGGGCGTCATCGTATTCCCCGGCGGAAAGGTCGACGCCGCCGACCACGATCCGACGTTCGCGGAGATCGCGTCGACGTCGGCCCATGGTCCACTGGGGCTCGCAGTAGCGGCGGCACGTGAGTCCCTGGAAGAGGCCGCCATCTTTCCCGCAGCGGTGGACCACGCGCGCGCGCTCACGCTTCGCCAGGTGCTCGCGCGCGGTATGCCGCTGCTCGAGCTCCTTCGCCGCGAGTCCATCGCACTCGACGCGGGCGCCCTCGTGCCCTTCGGCCGCTGGGTCACGCCCACCGCCGAGAAGCGCAGGTTCGATGCGAGATTCTTCCTGCTGGCGCTGCCCAAAGGTCAGCAGGGCCTCCACGACGACGGCGAGACGGTGTCGAGCTTCTGGGCCACCCCCGAGGAGATCCTCGGCCGCTTCCAGCGCGCGGAGGTGCAGCTGGTGCCGCCGACCCATCGAACGCTGGAGATCCTGTCGTCGGCGCGCACCGTCGAAGGCGCGCTGGCGCTGGCCGCCGCCGCCGACAAGACGCCGGTGTGTCCGCGCCTCGTGCGTCACCCAGGCCCCGCAGGCGACACCATGGCGCTGGCGCTGCCTGGCGATCCCGAGCACGCCGACGTCGAGGTGCGCGTCCCCGGGCTTTCGCGATACGTTCTTCGAGACGAGCGATGGCTGCCCGAAGCGCCCCCCCCAATAGCCGCCTCCTGACCGCGCAAGACGTGGCGCGCTTCTGCGACGTCGACCTCAAAACCATCCATCACTGGGTGGCGAAGGAAAAGCTCACCGGCACGCGCACCACCGGCGGACACCTCCGCTTCGACGTCGGCGCCATCGTCGATTTTTTACGGGGCCACGGCTACCCGCTCCCCAAGGAGCTCTCGCAGCGAAAGGCGCGCATCGCGCTGGTGCTCCGGAGCCGCGCGGTGAGAGACCTGGCGCGCAAGGCGCTCGGACGCCGCTTTGAGCTCGTGGAATACGAGGCGGTGGTGGACCTGGCCATCGACCTCAAGAGCTCGAGACCGGAGGCGCTGGTCGCAGACCCCGGCGAGGGCGATCCAGCGCTCGCGCCGGTGGTGGCCCGGCTGCGTACGCTCTTCCCGCAGCTGCGGGTGGTGTACTTCGGCGCCCCGGTGGAGCAGCCAATCACGTGCATTCCACACGCAACTCCCGGTCTCTTGCGACCGCATCTCGAAGCCGAGCTGGGCTGCGCCTGAAGAGGGCGTTCACCGATACGGCGGCTCTCCGCGCACGAAAGGCTCCAAAGGCGGCCGCGCCAGCCGCGCCAGGCCCATCGCGAGGGCTGCGAAGAGGGCAATGTTGACGGGAACGTGGAGCGCAGACATGACGATCTGGAACGTGAACATCGCGTCCACCGAAGAGCGACCGGCGATGATCGGCCCCACGGTGCCCGCGATGGAGAAGAAGAGGGTGGCGCCGAGCGACCCTGCGGCCCACGCCAGCAACGTTCCGAACGCGTCCGGACGGTTGCGCTTCACCACGCCGGCCACGGTGACGACCAGGATCACCTGCCCGACCACGCTCACCAGGGTACCGAACCCGTAGACCAAGCTCATGACCATCGAGAGCGAAGAGGTGGATGAAAAGCCCATGGGCGCGCAGTATACGCGTTCGCCACGGGCGGCGCCGCGCCTCAGCGACCCTCTTTGTAGGCCCGAATGGCGTTCACGATCCCGTCGGCCAGGCGTCCGCGGTAGTCGTCGGTGGCCAGGAGCGCGCCTTCGTCGGTGTTCGAGATGTAACTGGCCTCGAACAGCACACCCGGCATGCGCGCGCCCACCAGCACGTAAAAGCCCGCGTTCTTCACGCCGCCGTCGACCACCCCGGGGTGGGCCGGCCGCACCGCCGCCACCGCCGCGCGCTGCAAAAGGTCGGCGAAATGCCGGGAGCGCTGCGACTGATCAGCAATGCGCATGCTGGCCAAAATGGACGAGAGCTCGGCAGTGGCCGCGGCGCTGGTGGCGTTCTCGCGGGCCGCGAGCCTCTGTTCCATATCGCCGGTAGTGGTATCGAGGACGTAGGTCTCGATGCCGTGGCGCGCGTGCCCCTCGGCCGCGTTGCAGTGAATCGAAACGAAGAGGTCGGCGCTGGCGGCGTTGGCGCGGGCGGTACGCTCCTCGAGGGTCACGTAGCGATCGTCGTCGCGGGTGAGCACCACCGAGATGCCGTCCTTGGAGAGCAGCGGCGCCACTTTGTGCGCGATGGAGAGGGTCACGTCCTTCTCGAAGACGCCGGTCGGCGAGGTGGCGCCGGGGTCGTTTCCCCCGTGCCCCGGATCGAGGACGATGCGCGACACGCTGCGACCGGTGGCCGGTGGCTTGCGCGCCACGTCGACCACGATGCGGTAGGGCTCCACCAGGTGGAAGACCTTGCGGTACGCCTTGCCGTCCAGCTCCAACGAAACCCGCGTCCCGCGCGCTTGCGGCTCCGCACGAATGCGGGTGACGATGCCCACGGTGGCCAGCTCCGCCTTCGCGTCGCCGGCGAGTCCTTCGACGTCGACGTAGGTCCGGGGCTTGCCCGACGCAGCCACGTCGTCGCCCACACGAAAGGGCGCCGGACGCCGCAGAAAGAGCACCACCCGGGCCCCCTCGGGTCCCACCCATTTTTCGATGCGCTCCAGGCGGTTGTCCTCGGTGGGGAGCGCCACCTTCGCCGCACCGGCGTCGCCCAGCGGAGCCACGCCGGCAGCCGCCAGCGCCTGGTCGATGGCGTCGAGCACCGCCGGCGCCGGTCGAAAGAGTGCAAGATGCAACAATTCGCCCTGCACCCGATCGCGGCAGGCGGGAGCGGGCTTGCCCTCGAGCCGCCGGTCCACGCGATAGAGCTCGGCGTACGCCTGCTCGGGATCGCCGGCCACCTCGCCGGTG
>JBBQWQ010000079.1:0-31661 GCA_038210445.1 Polyangiales bacterium | reverse complement strand
TCTCCTACTCGTCCTCGTCCTCGTTCTCGTTCTCGTTCTCGTGCTCGTTCTCGTTCTCGTGCTCGTTCTCGTTCTCGTTCTCGTTCTCGTGCTCGTTCTCGTTCTCGTTCTCGTTCTCGTTCTCGTTCTCGTGCTCGTTCTCGTTCTCGTTCTCGTTCTCGTTCTCGTTCTCGTTCTCGTTCTCGTTCTCGTTCTCGTGCGCGGGGGGGCGGCACCATCCGCGAACGTGGCCAAAAGCTCCAAAACGTCGCGTCAACGGCTCACATCAGCACAACGGCGAGCGAAAGCGGGAGCGGAGGCAGAACGGGGCGGATGTCCCCCCCGGCCCCTCCCGAATGCGCACTTCGTGAGAGGGGAGGCGAAACCTCAGGCGCGTCTCCCGAAGAGCCGGGCGGCGTGGGGGTGTCGCAGCGGAGGCGGGCGTACGTGGACGCCGCCTTCCTCAGGCGCACCTCAATGCGGCGTTTGATGCTGTCGTCCAGGCGGCTCCCGCCTCGAAGCTCACCTTCAAGCACTTGGTCGCCGCTACCTACCCGCATCACAGGCGGCTCGCGTAGCCCGCTCTCCGCGCGACACCCCCACGCCGCCCGGCGTTCCGTGCAACCTGCACACATGAGCCCAGTGGCGAGCGAATGCGGGAGGTAGCGCGCTGACTTCAGCGACGCCGGGCGAGCGCTTCGGTGGCCCGGCGCACGAGGAGCGCTTCGAGCCCTGTGGCGATGCCCAGGAGATCGCCTGACGTGGGCGCGTCGATGCGCAAGACGTTGGGCTTGCCCCGGGCCGCACCGTGCACGTCTTCGAGCGAGACGATGACGCGCAGCGAGGTGAGATCGACGGAGATCGATCGAACGACGCTCGCGGGATCGCGCTCGTGAATCCACGCAAGCAACGGCCCGGCCGCGGCGAGCGCTTCGTCGGCAAGCTCGCCCCGTAGGTCGACCCCGGGCTCGCGAAAGGTCACCCCCGGCTCCACCTCCGCCGGCAGCACGCGTACGTGGCGGTCGCGAAAGCGAAGCTTGAACGACGCGAGCTTCACGGGCGCCGGGCAAACGCGCGCAGCGTCTCGCTGCTTCGGTCCCGCTGCCCCGGTGCGACTGTAAGATACATGCGAATCCGACGCGCACCTCTCTCCGTAGAACTAGGCCGGAGCGGACTCCTGTTCGTGAGGACGGCCGACGCGGGCATCCCGAAGGGTTCGGCCAAGAACACCAGTCCTAGGCACCGGCGCGAGGCGGCACCGTGCGAATGCCCTGGAGCTCGTCTTTGAACTCGCGGTTCATGAGGTTCTTCAGCGCCTCCATGAGCGGGCGCCCGGCGTGGAGCACGTGATAAACCTGCTCGATGATCGGCGCGTCGATGCCGAGCTTCTTCGCCAGCTCGTAGGCCGCCTGCGCGGTCCAGTAGCCTTCGGCCACGGTGCGGTGCGACGCTATGTACTCGGCGGGGTTTGCGCCCTTGGCCACTTCGATGCCCAGCGTTCGATTGCGAGAGAGCGCGCCGGTGCAGGTGAGCACCAGATCGCCGATGCCGGCGAGGCCAAGGAACGTGAGGGGGTCGGCGCCGAGAGCCACGCCGAAGCGGGTCATCTCGGCGAGCCCCCGCGTGATGATGGCGGCGCGGGCGTTGAGGCCAAGATCGAGGGCGTCGGTGGCGCCCGCGGCGATGGCCAGCACATTTTTCAGGGCCCCGCCCACCTCGACGCCAATCGGGTCGGGGCTGGCGTACACGCGGAAGAACGGTGAATGCAGGAGCTCCTGCACGCGCTTGGAAGCGATCATGTCTTGGGAGCCGGCAACGATGTCGCACGGCAGGCCTTGCGCCACCTCTTTGGCGAAGGTGGGTCCCGAGAGGAACGCCAGGCGCTCCGGCCGCACCTCGGGCAGAACCTCGCGCAAGACCGTTCCCAGCAGCGACAGCGACGACTCCTCGATGCCCTTGGAGGCAACGCCCACCACCGCGTCTGGGGCAATGGCGCCCACCAGCGAGCCTGCGACGTCGCGCAAGAACTTGCTGGGCGGAACCAGAACCACCAGCTCTGCTTCGGCCACTGCTTCGCGTTTGTCGGCGGTGACGGAGATCTCTGGGGCCAGGGTGAATCCCGGCAAAAACGGCTCGTTGATGCGTGTAGATGCCACGCTCTCGAGAACCTCGTTCTCGCGCGCCCACAGACGCACGGTGTGCCCGCGCCGCGCGGCGTGGATGGCGATGGCCGTACCCCAGGCGCCCGCGCCGATGACCGCGACGCGCGCCATCAGTGAGGAATGCCAGAGAGCGCGATCTCCAGCTGGTTGCGGGCGAAGAAGCCGGACTCGTCCACCGAGTAGTCGTCTTTCTCGATCTTGAACGTTCGCGAAGCGGTCACGTCGGCCCGGCCGGTGAAGCGGTAGGCCACCGACGGCGTCATGTAAGTCTCGCGCAGCAGGAGGATGGCAAGATCGATGGGCACGGTCATGGGAATGCGCACGGTGGTGGTGGCATCGGACGCGAGCCAGATGCCGTCGCCCGACGCGCGGAAGTCGAGCGGGATGGTGTAGCGATTGGCCAGCACCGTCTGGCCGCGCATGGCGCGAATCGCCACGTCGTAGCCGTTGGGGTTGTGCACGTCGACGACCATGGTCATCACCACGCCCACGCTGGGCGGGAAGGCGATTTGCATGCCGCTGATCTCGGCGTGATTGAGGCGCATCGTCGGCTTGCTGGCGCAGCCGGTGGCTGCTGCGAGGAAGACCAGCGACGCGAGACAGATGCAGCGAAAGAAAGAAGATCGAAGTGGAGCTATACGCACGACGAGAATGCTACCACGAGCCTCGGCGCGCGCGTCAGAGCTGTACTTTTCCCGCCAGGCAGGGGGGATCGCGCAGTTTCTCCCAGCCGCTTCCCGACCACCTGGTGCATCTCGGACGCCCAGACGGCGGCTCGGCGCTCCCGATTCACGTGTATTTTGCACACATTGAAGGCGTCCACGATGCTGGAATAGCGCCTGGCGCCCACATGTGCGTGGGCCGTAGGAACCGATGACCCGGCGCCACTCTGCCCCAGTCACGCAAGAACGCCGCGTCTGAGGCGATGCTGAGCGCCAGCAGTTTCGCGGGCTTGACGCTGGCGCGCAGTATGCAGAGTTGGCGCCGTGGCCAAACCGCGTGCACCGAAGGCGTCTCTGTCGCGGCGCATTGGTCGCGGCCTTCGCTTCGTCTTGCTCTCGACCATCGGTTTGTACGTCGTCTACCTGGTCGCCGGAAACGTCTTTCTCTCGTCTTCTCTTTTCGACCACTTCGTGAACGCGAGTCCGGCCGATGTCTCGATTCGCTACCGGACCGCGTGGACGTTGCTGCCCGGGCGCGTCCACGCAGAGGGCCTGTCGATTCGCGGACGCGACAGCAGCATCGAGTGGATCGTGCGCATCGACGAGGTCGACTTCGGGGTCTCGCTCTTGGCGTTCACCCGCAAGACCTTCAAGATCACCCACGCCGAGGCCAACGCCTACACAATGCGCGTGCGCCCGCGCCTGGCAGCGCCGCCCAAGAGCCGTGCCGAGTATGGCAACCTCCCCCCCATCGAGGGCCTTCCGCCCTACGGCGTGAAGACTCCCAAGACCGCGGCCGATATCGCCGAGCTCACGTCGGACGACGCGTATCACCTCTGGACCATCGAGATGGAGAACCTCACGGTCCGGTCGATGCGGGAGCTTTGGATAGGGTCTGCGCGCTTCGAGGGTGACGTTCACGCCGAGGGCGGCTTCTTCTTCAAGCCGCTCCGTCGGGTGGAGGTCTACCCCGCCAAGTGGGTGATCCGCGAAGGAAGGTTCACCATCGACGGTCGCGAGGTGGCCGCGGCGTTGGGGGGCTTTGGAACCTTTTCGCAGGCACGCTTCGACCCCCGCACCGTAGAGCCCGGATCGCTCGTCCGAGGAATGAACCTGGAGGCGAACGTGCGGGCCTGGTGCCGGCACATCCGCGACTTGAGCTTGCCGCTTCCGGAAGGCCTGGGCCTGACCGGCGCGGTGCACGTGAAGACGCTGGTAGCCAAGGTGCGCGATGGCGTGCTCCAAGAGGGAAGTTGGCTCGCGGCCGACGCTCCGACCGTGGGTTTTCACTTTGGTCCGCACCATATCCGGGGCGCCCTCCATGCCGACGCTGAGGTGCGCCGTGTGGGCGACTCGCCTGTGCTGCTCGTTCGCGGCGAGGTGTTTGACGTATCGTTCGCGCACGACACCTCGGACAGCGAGCGCAGGAAGCGGGTGGCGCGCTCGGCGCACACGCACCTGACAGCCGATGCGCGGGCGCTCGATCTCGCGGCGCCACTGGGCGATTTGCACGTCGTCGTGGACACGCCCGACGCGGCGGTGCCGGACATGGCGGCTCTGGCCACCTACATTCCGGCGGGCACCCCAGTGACGCTCGGGGGCGGCAGTGGCCACGCAGGCGCCCACCTCGAAGCATGGTTTGCCGCGCGCCGCGCCAGCGGGCACGGCGAGATTCGCGGCGACCGGTTGGACCTGGGTCTGGCCAACCTCCGCGTGCGCGGCTCCCTCGAGGCGCACGCTCGCTTCGAGGAATACGATTGGAGCACCCAAACGGCGCGGAATGTGGTGACCGAAGGGCGCATCGACGAGGGTACCCTTGCCGACGGCAAGAAGCCCGGGCAGCCCCTGGTGGCGGTTCGGGGCGTGACGTTCTCGGCAAGTGCTTCGCGACTGATCGCGCCCGATCCGCTGGCCAATCTGGTGGGCCGCATCGAGGTGGCCGAAGCCCGCGTGGAGGATCCCCGCCTTTTCGAGAACTATCTTCCGGACGGCCCCGACATGCGGGTACGGACCGACCTCACGCGCCTGCGCATGAACGCCGACCTGATCATCGCCGACCACCGAGCGCGCGCCCGACTGGGAGCGCGCTCGGCGGGCTTCGCCCTGGAGTACGGGACGTTTTTGCTGGGCGCGGAGCTGCGCGCCGCCGCCAACGTCCACGACTGGGACTGGCAACACGGAGATCTCGCGCTCGACGACGCCCGCGTGAGCCTGCGCGGCGTCCGCGTGGCCAAGGCCACCGAGGCGCCGGCCATGGAAATCGAGGAGCTGTCGCTGCGCGCCCGCAGCCGCACGTTTGCATTTTCGCGCCCGTTGGCTGCGCTCTCGCTCACCGCCGATGTTCGCGGTGGCCGGCTCCGCGACGCCGCCGCGGTGAACGCGTTCTTGCCCAGCGGCACCTCGGTGGGCCTGCATGCCGAGAACGGAACCTTCCAGAGCCACGTAGTGGCCACGCTGCGAAACGGCGTCATGGATGGCAAGGTAGAGGCTCGAGGACAGGGGCTCGGCGTTCGAAAGGGCGGGTTTCGCCTGCTCGGCGACGTGGTCGCCTCGGCCGACGTAGAGGCGCTCGACTTCGACGCGAAGACGCTGGTCATTCACGACGCGCGCGCGAGCTTCTCCGATGTTCGTGGGCGGGTGGAGCAAGGCGGCGACGTGGCCTTTCGCGGCGAGCGCCTCGACGTCCGTGCGAGCTCTCCGTTCTTCGACATCCTTCACCCCTCGCTGCGCAACGTGGAGCTCGACGTGGCGGTGGCGCACGCGACGATCCCCGACGCACGCGCGTTTCAGGCGCTCTTGGGGAGCGAGAGCCTGGCCATTCTCGGCGGGTCGGCCGAGGTTCACGGGAATGTGCACCTTTCGGCCAAGGAGCGCCGGGGCGAAGGCATGATGCGCATTGGAGCGTCGAAGGCCCGGGCCAAGGTTGGTAAAATCGTCACCAGCGCCGATGCCGACGTGCTCCTGCAGGTCTGCGGCTTCGACCCCGACCGCTCCACGTTGGACCTCTCTGGCTCGCGAGCACTCCTCACGCGAACATCGGTGGAAAGCAAGCAATGGCCCACCAGCGATTGGAAGGGCGCGGTACGCCTACCGAACGCTACCTTCCAGCTCGACGAGGCCTGGATGCTCACCGCCAAAGTCGACATCGAGGCCGACAACGCCAACCCGGTCTTCGCCTTCCTCTTCCGCGACGAGTTTCCCGGGGCCTTCGTGGGCCTCACCCGCACTCCGTATCTGAATGCGAAGGCCACCCTGAACGTGGGCGGCGGGCTGGTGGCCGTTCAGGCCATCGACCTCCACGCAGGAAATCTCTCGATGCGCGGCCTCTACGCGAGCCGTGATGATCGCCGACGCGCCGCGCTGGTGGTCGACAAGGGGCCGTTCTCCGCCGGCCTTCGGGTCCACGACGAAGCGGTGCGGCTCCGGCTCTTCGGCCTCGATGGGTGGTTTCGGACCCATGGCGCCGAGGTCACGCACCTCATCCTGGAGCCCGCCAGCCAGCGGCCGCCGCCTCGCCAGACGCTTCGCTGAGCAGGCTTCGAATCGCTACATGCCCGACACGCGCCAGATCCAATGTAGGCAAAGCACCGCAGGAGCACGACGCGCGGGAGTGTGACGCAAGCTGCCTCGCTGCGGCAAAGGATCACGCGTTGCGCTGCATGTGGGTGCAGTCCGCAACGATGCACTCCACACCGGAATTATTATATCAATTTCAATAGTTTACGGCCATCACTCCACAGCCATGTGCGCTTCTTGTGGATTGTGTCGCGAGCGTGGCATGTAGGGTGCACATGGCCCGACACCCAATGCACGGAACACGCGCAGCGTCGACCTCGCCCCGCCCCGCGCGCTCCGCGTCACAGTCTCGTCTTGGGCGCTCGCATCTGCGCCTGGGGCAATCGAGTCGCTTGGAAGAGCTCTGCGAGTTTGCCCCGGCAGACGGCACCGACGAGGAGATCGTCTTCTGGTTCGTACGTCTCGTTCAGTGGCTCCGGCCACGCGCCGACCAACGCCTCGCAGCGAAGCTACGCTTCCTGAGCGCCCGACTGCAGCAAAACCCGAGCTGGGAGCAGCGCTTCGATGGCGCCTTGCGTCGGCTCGTGGCGATGGTGGATGTCGAGCGCTTGCTCACCCACGGGGGCATCGCGGAGGACTTTCACTTGGCGGGCGCCGTGAAGGAGTGGCTGCTCATTCACGCCCTACCGCAAGCTTGCAAGACCGACGACGGCGCGCAAATCGTCCGTCTCGCCTTCGAAGCGCGCGACGCCGAGTGGATCCGGCAACCCGAGCTCATCGAGCTCTTCTCCGCGCGCGCCGATGGGGGAACGCGCGAGCGCCTGCGCGATGCGGTGGAGCGTTCGCTGGTCGACCTGGCGCACCAGATCATGGCGCAGGCCCACGCGCCCAGCGTGCGGCAGCTCGCACAAGGCGGGCGGTCTCCGTATCGCGGCCTCTTCGAGGCGGTAGCCGCGCTGTCGGCGAGCGACGCAGATGCCGAAGCGACTGGGCGCGCGCTCCGCTCGCTTTCGGGGCGCATTCGCGAGTGCACCACCCTTCTCCAGGCACACCGGCGCGAGCTGGCCGATCGCGGTGCCGAGCTCAACACCACCTTTCAGCTGAGCCGGCTGCAGGAGCAGCTGTCGCGCCTCGGCCTTTTGGCGCGGCTGCGCGCCATGAGCGACGCGCCGGCTCGAGGAGAGACCCTGGCCACGCTGGTGGCCAAGATCGCACGCAGCGGCAGCGGGCGGCGGCTCTTCGCTCGGAGCAGCGATCTCGTGATCCGAAACCTGGTGGACGCCGCTGCGAATGTCGGACGGCACTACCTGGGGAGCGATACCTCGTCGTTCGCGGCAGCCTTTCGCGCGGGCGCGGGCGGCGGCGCCCTGATGGCAATCGCCGCGGTGCTCAAGTTTCTCGTCGGTCGGCTCCACTTGCCAACCTTCTACGAAGGCATTGCCTACTCGCTGAACTATGGCGCCGTCTTCTGCGCCGCGTACCTGCTCCACTACACCATCGCCACCAAGTTGCCGGCCCCCACCGCCGCCGCCTTGGCCCGCGGCGTTCAAGAGGGGCCGAGCCATCGAGCGCGGCTGCGCACCTTTCTCGGCGTCTGGCGCTCGGCGCTCCGGCTGCAGGTGGCGGGGCTGGTGGGCAACCTGATCGTTGCCGGCCCCCTAGCCTTCCTCTTCGACATCGGGTTTCACCGATTTCTGGGCGCACATCTCTTGGACCCGACCAAGGCCCACCACGTCATGCAGTCGCAGTCGATTCTGGGGCCATCGGCCGCGTATGCGGCGCTGACCGGCGTGTTCCTCTGGGTGAGCAGCCTCATCGGCGCTGCCGGCGACAACTGGATTCGCGTGGTGCGCCTCTCCGACCGGCTCGCCACCAACCGTCATGCGATGGCGCACACCAATCCGGTTCGCGCACGCGCTCGCGCCGAAGTGGTGTTGGCCCGGGTCGGCGGGCTACTCGGCAACGCGTCGCTCGGCTTACTCCTGGGAATGGTCCCGGCCGCGTTCGCCATTGCCCAGTTGCCGATAGAGATACGGCACATCACGGTGAGCACCAGCTCTGTGGCGCTGGCCCTGGCCGGCGGCGCCAACCACGGGGCGCAGGTACCGCTGGCGTTCGCGGGCCTGCTGGTCATCGCACTGGTGAATGTGGGCGTGTCATTTTTGCTCGCGTTGACACTTGCGCTCCGCGCGACGCATAGCTCGCAGACCGCCGATTCGTCGCAAGCGCTCATGCGCATCGCCCTGCGCCGCGCGCCTCTCGGCACGCCCGCCGAGACCACTCCGTAGGTCGGGGCGCTCGGAGCGCAGTCGACTTCGGGCTCGCGGCGTAGCCGAGCTGGCTGCCCAACTTCTACCGCCGGCGTGCACAAAACGAAGGCGACCGCAGGCGAGGGCCTGCGGTCGCTCGCCGAGCTTCGAGAGTCAGCGCTGCGAGGGGCGAGCGAGGGGCGAGCGGGGGGCTCGCGCGGCGGTGACGCATGGGCATGGTCTCCGTTCTGAACGGGGGCACCCTCTCGTTCGCGCTGCGCACGCGCTTCTTCTTCGGGGGTCTTCTGGGTCTCCGCAGTCTCCGGAACCTCTTTGCCTGCAAACATGCCTTCGCCGGCGGCGCGCTCCTTGTCGAGGTCGATAGAAGACTTGCGCGGGTTGATGGCGGGGGGAAGCTTCTGGGCGGGGGTCTTGGGGTTCATGTTCGGCAGGGGTTGCAGGACACGTGCCGCGCCGCTGCGCTCACCCTATTGCCCAGCTCAACGTCGCCCCAGCGCGTCTGGCTCCGTGGTGTCCGGGGCAACCTGGTCGAATCGAGGCAGCTCGCCCCAGGTGGCCCTCGGTGTGAAGAGAGCTCGCACGGGGCAATTCGCAGCGAAGATGCTGGCAGATCGTGGGGACCGGCGCCGGGTGCGGTATCGGCACGGGGGTTGCTGGATGCTTCCCCAGGAGGTCACGTCATGAAATACGGAATTGCTTGGTTGGTTGGTATTCCCCCGGTTTTCATCGCCATCTGGTTTTTGGCAAGCCACTGTTGAAAAGCAAAGTGCACGCGGCTCGCGCATGGGCAAGCGGGTTCGTGGATCGGCTCTCGAAGCGCCGCACCATGGGCGTGTCAGCCGAGGTCGCCTTCTGGCTCTTCCTCTCGCTGGTTCCGCTGGCAGCGTTCGTGGGCGTGGTGTTCGTGAAGTGGAGCCACATTGACGTGAACGGGTGGATGCTCTCGCCCTTTCCGCGCGAGACGCGGGAGCTGGTGCGTGAAGAGCTGGGACGCGTGGGCACGTGGAACTCCACCCGAGCCATCGTGCTCACCGTCCTCGGCTTTGCATGGGCCGCTTCCTCGGGCATCCATGCGATCTTCGACGGCATCGAGGCCCAGTCCGGGTGCGAGACCAGCTGGTTGCGCAAGCGGCTCTTGTCGCTCGGGACCTTGGTGTTCTTTCTGGCGCTGGCGCTTCTGGGCGGCGCGGTGGCGAGGTTTCTGCCTGCGCCGCTGGGCGCCATTGTGGCGCGCTCCCCCCTGACCCCGCTGCTCACGCCGCTGGTGGTGACCTTCGTGCTCGCCATGACCATGTACCTGGTGGCGTTGCCCGCAGCGGCTCGCCAGACTTGGCCCAGGCTGGCCCTGGGCTCGGTGTTCGTCGCCGTGGTCAATGCCATCACCGGACTCGGATACTCCACCTACTTTCGATGGTCGACCACCACCGGCGCGTACGGGACCACGCTCTCGGCAGTGGCGCTCACCATGTTCTCGCTTTGGTTGCTGTGCCTCTCGCTCCTGGTGGGAGTCATGGTGGCTTTCCCGCGAGGTGTTCCCTCGTGCGAGAGCTCGCCCGACTTGGAACCGCGGCGAAAGGCGGAGGAGCGGTCGCTCCTGGTGACCCCGTGATTCGTGGGTTGCTCTTCGACCTCGATGGCACCCTGGTTCGCACCAACGAAGGCAGCGTCGACACGTGGATGCAGGCGTTTCGTAGCCACGGCTTCACCGTTGGGCGCGAGCGCGTGGAGCGAGAGATCGGCCGCGGCGGTGATCTGCTGGTCACCGAGGTCTTGGGCGCGGACGTCGAGGCTGCGCAAGGTGACGCACTCCGGGCGGCCAAGGCGGCGGCGTACGCAACGTGGCTCGCGGAGCACCCCGTAGCGCTCGCGCGCAGCGCGCTCGAGGCCATACGAGAGGCGCGTGCTGCGGGCCTGCGCGTGGCACTGGCCACGTCGTCATCTGCGGAAGACCTCGCACGGCTTGAGGCGCGGCTGGGATTCGCGTTTCGCGACGTGATGGACCGCGTTGCAACGCTCTCGGAGGGAGAGACCAGCAAGCCAGCGCCCGACGTAGTGCAGAAGGCGTGTAGCGAATTGGGGCTCGATGCGCTTCACTGCGCGTTGGTGGGCGATTCGCTCTACGACGCCAAGGCGGCGCGGCGTGCGGGGGTTGCCTTCGTGGGCGCGACCACCGGATACGTGAGCGCGCAGCAGCTTCGGGGCGCTGGCGCACGCACGGTGGTGGGAGATCTGGAAGAGCTGCGCCAGAACCTGGCGGCGCATTTGGCCAGGTGCGACCGCACGCGGCTGGAGTTCGACGCCGAGAGCTTGAACGCGATGCTCGACACGACGCTCGCCGCGGCGGCGGCGGGACTGGCAGAGGGCGAGGCGCCCATCGGTGCGGCGCTCTTCGACGCCGAGGGCACCCTTATCGTATCGGGCCACAACCGCTCGCGAGCCACCGGCGAGAGCACCATGCACGCAGAGATGAGCGCATTTCGCGAGGCGGCGCGGCTGGGCAAGGTCGTGGGCCCCGGCACCATCATGGTCTCGACCCTCGAGCCGTGCGTCATGTGCCTGGGCGCAGCCATGGAGGTAGGCGTGGACGTGGTGCTCTACGGCCTGGCCGCCCCCTCCGATGGCGGGCTCGAACGCGTGGCGGCGCCCACCAGTCCGGAGAACCTGGTGTGCCGCGTTCGCGGGGGATTGCGGGCCCGCGAGGCCCGGGACCTGTTCGTCGAGTGGCGAAGAACGGTGGCGACGCCCGATCAAGTGCCTTACGTGGATGAGCTGCTCGAGAAGACCCACGTCGACGGCACGACGAGATTCCACAATTAAATGTATACTACATTTACTCGATGATGCCAGGTGGTTCTGCGCGACGAGGTCGCGCGCCCACGGTAGAATGGCGTTCGTGTCGCCCCAGCGGAGCCCTCCCATGCATCATCACCGCCCCCTCTTCGCCGAGCTCGCAGCGATATCGCAGCGCATAGGGGCCACCCGCTCGCGCACCGCGAAGAAGCGACTGCTGGTGGAGCTCTTGGGCAGCCTGGAGCGCGACGAGATCGCGCCGGCGGTAGGGTGGTTCGTGGAGCAGCCACGCTGTGGGCCGCTTGGGGTAGGGCCGGCGCAGCTGTGGGCGCTCTCGGGGCTTCCGGCCGCGATGGAGCCCACGATCCACCTGGGCGAGGTGGAGGCGACGCTGCAGAAAGCGCTGGCCGAGGGCCCGGTTGCGGTCGGCGCGGCGGTCCGCGAGCTCTTCGCAGTCTTCACCGAGGACGAGCGTTCGTTCTTTCGCGGCGCGCTGACGGCCACCCTACGCCAAGGCAGCCTGGGCGGCGTGATGTTGCTGGCGCTGGCAGAGCTCTCGCAGCTGGGAGAAGAGGCGGTGCGTCGCACGCTCATGGTCACCGGGAGCGTGACCGACGCAGCCCACGCGCTCTTCGGCAAAGAGACCGCCGAGGCGCCGCCGGCGCACATCATACTCTTCCAACCGCTCGCGCCGATGCTGGCGTCGACGGCGGATACGCTGGCCGAGACCGGTCTCGAGACCCACGACGCCGTGGTCGACTGGAAAGTCGACGGCGTGCGCGCGCAGGTTCATAAGCAGGGAACCAAGGTCGCGCTCTACTCACGGAGCGGCAACGACATCACCGGCGAGTGCGACGAGATCACCGGCGAGCTCGCTGCGCTCGGGGCCAGCGCTGCGGTGTACGACGGCGAGGTCGTGCTGGTGGCGGAGGACGGCACCGTCAGGTCGTTTCAAGACACCTTTTCGCATCTTTCCTCGAAAGCGGGGCGGCGCCCGAACGAGCGCCTTCGGGCTCGCCTGTTCGACTGCCTCCATCGCGACGGCACCGATCTCCTGGATGCGCCGCTCCGCGAGCGCCTGGCAGCCCTCGACGCCACGGTTCCCGAGTCCATGCGCATGCCCCGGCTTCGGACCCGGGAGCCTGGGGAGGCGCAGCAATTCTTCGAGGCCGCGCGGGCGGCGGGCCACGAGGGGATCATGGTGAAAGACCTGGAGTCCACCTACCGCGCGGGCTCTCGCGGTCGCGCTTGGTACAAGGTCAAGGCGGTTCACACTGTGGACCTTGTGGTGCTTGCCGCCGAATGGGGCTCCGGGCGGCGCAAGGGCTCGCTCTCCAACCTGCACCTGGGTGCGCGACGCGCCGATGGCACGTTCTGCATGGTGGGCAAGACATTCAAAGGACTCACCGACGCCATGCTCGCATGGCAGACGGAGCACTTGCTCGCCCTCGAGAGCTCGGCCAGCGAGCACGTGGTGCACGTGCGACCGGAGCTGGTCGTCGAGGTTCGCTACAACGACGTCCAACGAAGCCCACGCTACCCGGGAGGCATTGCGCTCCGCTTCGCGCGGGTGGTTCGTCACCGCCCCGACAAGGCAGCCGCCGAGACCGACCTGCTCTCTGCCCTGGCTGCCGAAGCGCCCGCGGCCTCGCGCGAACCCAATGCCGAGCCCAAGCCGCGCCCCCGCCAACGCAAGAAGCCGACCGCCCAGCTCTCGCTGTTCGACGACCCCAACGACGTGCTCCGCTCGAGGTAGCACGCCCGCAGAGAGCTTTAGGCCTTGGTGAGCGACCAGTGCGTCTGGACGATGTGCCAGCGGGGGCCCGCGGTCCCCCGCCGGTAGGTCTCGGTGCAGTTCCAAGTCAGCGTCACATCGTTGGCGCCGTACGACACGAAGTGAAACGAGAGGACCGCCAGGTCGGTACCCGCGTGCACGTGCGGGTCGACGATCTCGAAGCGCGGCGCATGAATCTTTCCGCGCAGCGCTTCGTAGTACGCAGTCAACGCGGCGAGCCCGTCGATGCGATGGGCCAGATACGGGTCGAAGTAGCTCACGTCTGGCGCGCAGAGCTCGAGGAAGCCGGAAGGGTCGCCGGCGAGCCAGCGGGTCAGCGCTGCACGCTCCAGCGTCAGGAGCTCGGCCATCACTTCGGCGGGGGTCTGTGGGCTCATGAGAGGCGCTTTCTCGTCGCTCGCGCGATCGCGGTAGAATTGCAATCCGTTGCGGTCGGGATCGTGAAGGTGGAACTCGCGGGTTCCCCACGCGGTATCGCGCAGCGCGCTGCCTTCCGGCAACACCCCCGCCGCGCGCAGCTCCGCGAAGAGGCCTTCCACGTCGGCCACCAAAAAGCGGTAGTTGGGGCGCGAACCGCCGTCGGTCCACTCCGCCGCATCGCGCCATTGCACGTGAAGCTCCACGGCGTCGCGGCGCACCCCCACATAGAGCGGCGCCGACGGCGAATCCTGAAACGCCACGACGAACCCCAGCCGCCGATAGAACGCCAGCGAGACCGCAACGTCGCGCACCTCGAGGACCGGATGTACGGCTTGCAGGAGCGGCGGCATCGCTGGCAGCGTACCAGGGTTTACCGCCGAAGCGGAAGACGCCCCGTTGGCCGCGTCGTGGTCGTCAGCGGAGAGAGGTCGCACCACGGAGAGAGAGTCACAGTCGGGACCGAAGCGGTTCGTCAAAACGTGTCCGTCGAAAGGACGGGAATGCCTCGAGGTCTCGCGGGATGCGCTGCTGGCGTGGCGCAGGCGCACGCCGTGCAACTTGGGCCTGCCAGGGCGCCACACGCGGAAAAACCGAGGCTTCGAAACTACTTTTGAATTTGTCGGTTGGCCTCGGCACAGGCCGTGCTCTCTCGAACGCAAGAGGTGATCGACATGAATGACGAAGAAGTGATGGAGCTCGCCGACGAAGACATCGTGGACGCGGAGCCCACCGCCGCGAAGCCCCGCAGCGCCCCGCCGCCCCTTCCCATGGTACGCAAGCCCCATCCCTCGATTCGCGCCCCCGAGCCCAAGCTCGCCGCGCCGTCCTACCCACAGTGGTACGACGCTCAATCGGCCGCGTGAAATGCGACGAAGCCGCGGCGCGACGAATCGCACACGCGGCCTCGAATCGCCTATTTGGGGCGAAGCTAGTTCGCCGACTTGCCCTGAACGATCGGGGGCTTCTTGCCTTCCGGCGCTTCCTTCTCGCCGCCGCCGCCGCCGCCCTTGGCCGCCGGTGACGCCTTGGCTTCCTTGGCGTCTTTCGCGTCCTTGACCTCTTTGGCTTCCTTCGCGTCCTTGGCATCCTTCGCGGTCTTGGCGGCTTCGGCCACCGCTTCCTTGCCGATTCCGAACTTGTGGAGCACGAGCTTTTCGATCTTGGCCATCAGCTCCGGATGCTGCTCGAGATAGGTCTTCGCGTTCTCGCGACCCTGACCGATGCGCTCGCCCTGGAATGAGAACCAGGCTCCGCTCTTCTCGATGATGCCGTTGTCGCTCGCGAGGTCGACCAGATCGCCGGAGCGGCTGATTCCCTGCCCGTAGAGGATGTCGAACTCGACCTCGCGGAACGGCGGGGCCATCTTGTTCTTCACCACCTTGACGCGGGTACGGTTGCCGACGACCACCGGGTCCTTGGCGCCCGCGACCGTTTCTTTGATGGCACCGACCCGGCGAATGTCGAGCCGGACGCTGGCGTAGAACTTGAGCGCGTTGCCGCCGGTGGTGGTTTCGGGCGAGCCGAACATGACGCCGATCTTCATGCGGATCTGGTTGATGAAGACCAGAAGGCAGTTGGAGCGAGCCACCGTCGCGGTGAGCTTACGGAGCGCCTGCGACATGAGGCGGGCCTGAAGGCCCACGTGGCTGTCGCCCATGTCGCCTTCGATTTCGGCCTTGGGCACCAGCGCCGCCACCGAGTCGACCACCACGATGTCGACCGCGCCGGAGCGCACGAGCATGTCGGCGATCTCGAGGGCCTGCTCACCATAGTCGGGCTGCGACACCAGGAGCTCGTCGGTCTTCACGCCGAGCTTGCGGGCATACGACGGGTCGAGGGCGTGCTCGGCGTCGATGAAGGCGGCGACTCCGCCCTCCTTCTGCACCTGCGCAATGGCGTGGAGCGTGAGGGTGGTTTTGCCGCTCGACTCCGGTCCGTAAATCTCGATGATGCGGCCCTTGGGGTAGCCGCCGATGCCGAGCGCGATGTCGAGGCCCAGGCTGCCGGTGGGGTACACGCCCATGTCGGCGTGGAAGTTCTCCCCTTCCTTGAGCCGCATGATGGAGCCTTTGCCGTACTCCTTCTCGATGGTGGAAACGGCGAGCTCGACGGCTTTCTGGCGGTTCTTCGGGTCTTCCATGGACGGCTCCTTCAGGCGTTGCTTTCTGGCGAGCCGAGGTGTGCACCATCGGCGGCCATACTTACCGGGTGGCGTTAGTGCGACCGGGGAACCTTCTGTATACTGGTTGTATGTTCAGGTGTCAAGGCGGCAAGATCAACGGTGGATCCGGCCGCTTGGCGAAAACCCCGGCCCGGGCGCCTTCGACACAGGTGCAACCTGCAGGAAGCCGAACAGTCGAGAATGGTTCAACCAGTGAATGATCCGACACACCCCTCCCGGGTGCGGCACTTCACGGTGCACCCAGGCTCGCGGTCTTTTTCCGGCAGCCCTCGTGGGTTCACCGCAGACGGCGGGACGGTACAGCGGTTGCTCGGTGAAGAGGTATGCGCTCCACTCCCCTCGCCTGTGCGGTCCTGATTGCAACCTTCGCAGCGAGCGCCGCCCGCGCCGACGACGCACCGAGCGCGTCCGCTGCAGCAGCGCCGCCCGCGGCAGCAGCGCCGCCCGTGGCAGCAGCGCCCTCGGCAGCGAGCTGGTGCGCGGTGGGTGATACGTTCGGGGTCGACGCTGCGGAGGCGCAGACCGCCACCCGCATCGTGTGCGGCGAGCTGTGGCGCAAGCTGGGGGGCCACCCGGCGGCGACGTACCGTACGACCTTCGGCAAGCTCGGCTCGAAGGTGGTGCTGGGGCTCGAGTGTACCGACGTGAACGGCGCGCGCGACGAGCGTCATATGGAGCTCACGTCCATCGAAGAGACGTCGGTGGCCGCTCCCCGCCTGGCCACCGCGCTCGTGGACCACAAGTCGGTGTCGGAGACCGAGGGCGCCTCCACCGTGGTGGGTTCCGAGGCGCGCGCCGAGGTGCAGAAGCAAGGGCGACTGAAGCCCGAGTTCGGTGTGGTCGGCATTGTTCCGGTCACCACGCTGGTGGCGCCGGCCCCGGGTCTCTACGGCCAGCTCTCGTATTTCTACGATCGCTTCGTGCTGGGCGGCGGCTTGCGCTTCGCGGCCAACGGAAAGTACACCTACGTGGCGGCCCACGTGGGCGGCGACATTCACTTCACCGGCGACGACTTCGCGCCGTTCGTGGGCGGCGGCTTCGCGTGGACCTTTCAGAACGTGCAACCCAGCACCGGTAGCGAGGGAAGCGCCAATGGCTTCGGCGCCTACGTGCAGGCGGGTGTGACTGCGCTGCGGACGCACCGCACCAACTTTCGCATCGGCGTTCGCGGCGACATTCCGTTCTACACGCTCGCCCACGAGAGCACTTCGTACCGCTCCTCGGCCGCCACCACCACCGCCAAGAACACCTACTCGGTTCCCCTCTCGCTCACCGCCGGCATGACGTTCTGAGGCGGTAGCTACCGCGGGACCAGCGCCGCGGCGCGCTCGTGGAGCCAGCATTCGATACGCGTGTAGTCTGCACCACAGGTACCGGGCTGCGATGCGTCGGCTACCCCGGGGCGGGCCCCGTGTGCGGCTTCCCACGCGTCGGGCATTCCGTCGCCGTCGGCGTCGCCATCGCCGGCGCGCATACCGATGGTGCGCACGGCGAAAGCGTCGCCGCGGTCGATGCCTTGCTGGCGCGCCCAGGCGGGCGGGCGCGAGTCGACCGGCTGGCTCAGGTATCCGGCGAGGCGCGCGTCCATGGCGTCGCGAGGAAATGCGCCGGCGCGGCGCTGAAGATCGCTGACCAGGCTCTCGGCAGGCGTGACGGTGATGAGAGGAAAGGGGTGGCGAACAGGAACGCCGATGAGGGTCAGCGCCCGCGCGCTCGAACCCACCAGCACCCGGTTGCCGGGCGCGAACACGCGGTTGCCCGGGCCTTCGAGGAGGTGCGGCTCGAAGAGAATCGGGTCCACCGCGCTGGCAGAGCGGCGCGCCACCAGGTTGGACGCGGCGTTGAGCTCGACCCGGAAGGCCTTGGCGGCGGGCGTTCCGGGCGCGCAGTCGTTGCCCTCGTTGGTGCCGACGCAGCGGTTGTACCAAACGGGGTCCGATACGTCCCACAGCACGTTGCTGGTGAGCTCGAGGTGGAGTACGTGGCCGGCGCAGTTGCTGCGGCCCGGGCCATCGCCGTTCTCTTCGCAGCTCACCTCTGGAAGACGGCCGGCCACGCCGTTCCACACCGTGTGGTGAATGGCGATGCGATCGAGAGGCATGACGTCTTTGGAGTAGTTGATGAGCACGCCGCCCCATTGGTAGTGCTCGCCCACCGGCTCGGCGACGACGCTGTACTGCACCGTGACGTCGCGCGATCGGGTGATCTCGATGTTCTCGTCCTCGGCGCCGGCGAAGGAGCAATGATCGAGGATGACGTCATGGGCGCCGCCGATCCGAAAGGAGTCGGGAGCGCCCCCGCGGAAGCGCACGTGACGCACGACGACGTCGTTGCAATCGTTGGGATCGTACACGTTGTCGCAGATCATGCCGCCCTTGACCACGACCGGTCCCGGGGCCGACTCGCCGGCGATGGTCAGGCCGCCGTGGGTGATCTCGAGCGGGCCCTCGATGAGGCCGGCTATCTGGAAGACCACCGTGCGGCGACCGGTGGCGGCGAGGCACGCCGCGAGCGATCCGGCGCCCTCCTTGGCCAGCGTGCGCACAATGCACACCGAGCCTCCGTGGCCGCCGCGCGCGTGCGCGCCGAAGCCTTCGGCGCCGGGAAAAGCCAGCCCTGGCTCGCTCCCTGGCTCGCTCCCTGGCGCGCTCCCGCGGCGCGCTTCCGAAGGCGGCCCCGCGGGGGGAGCCTGATCCACCGCGGGGCCGCTACCGGAAGTTTCGGAGCCTGGCGCCGGCGCCCTCTTGCAGGCCACCGCCGAGCAAATCAACGCCCACGCCCACAGGCGCGGATGAATCATCGTGCTCCTCACACCTGGGTGAACGGACCAGCTCGGAGAATATCGAGCGATACGAGAGCAAAGGAGGTGATTCGTCTGCCAACCGGTCGCCGGTCGCGGAGCGCCCGTGATAACCAGGAGAGGTGCAGGGCTCGCGAAGACGCGTGGGTGGTTGGGTCTCGGCGCTGGCGATCCTCGTCGCCTGCGACGACAAGCACGCGCCCATGCCCGAGCGACCCCCGCCGCCGCCCGCATCGCCCAGCGCAATGGCGCAGCGCCTGAACCTCGACGCATCGTCGCTCGATTTGCCGGTGGACCCGAGCACGCCGGCCGGCGATCTCAAAGCCGAGGTCGAGCGCTTCACCACCCTCGAGGCGTGCGCCCGGGAGCACGCGCAGCTCGACCCGCTGGTGGGCGACGCGATTCGATCCATCGGGTACGACACACTGCTCCGCGACGCATGCCGGAACCTCGAAGCGCTCAAGGACAAGAGCATCGAGCGCTGCAAGCCCATCGAGTCGTCGCCGCTGCGCGCCCGCTGCGAGCTCGTTTTTGCCACCGTCACCGGCGCGCCCGACCTGTGTCCGCTGGAGAGCGCCCTCTCGCCGGCACGGGGTCGCCACGCAGCGTGCGTCGCCGTGGCCACGCGCGATCCGCGGCTATGCGCCGGTACGGCCAGCTACCCCGACCGCATCTCCTGCGAGGCGCTGCTCGCGCACTCGGCGCTCCCATGCAAGGGCCTGCCGGCGGCCGACCGCCAGAGGTGCGAGCGCGACGTCGAGCGGCTGCGCACGTCGATCGATGCGGCCAAGCCTGCAGCGCCCTTCAAGACGCCCACCTTTGCGCTCGATCTGCAGGGCGTGACCGACTCCGCCCCGCCGCAAGATCCGCACGTGGACTTTCCCCGCGACGTTGCCCACGGCGTTGTGGTGGTGGTAGAGGCGGGCAAGCTCCACGTGGACGTGGGTATGGCCATGCGCGACGGGAGCACGCTTTTCGCGCCCTCGCCGTCGCAGCGCACGCGCATGAGCTTCGTGGCGTCGGTGGCGCCCACCCTGGGCGCGGGGCTGCTCGACCGGCTCGAGCTGGAGGTCCCCGGGCGGGTGGTTCTGGTGGTGCCCAGCGCGCGATGCGACTGCCACGTGCGCTTTCTGGCGCTGGCCCCGGTGCGGGGTAGCGAAGCTCAGCTCGAAGTGGAGGGCACCGTGGGCGTGCCCCCCAACGCCTTCAAGATGGTGGCGCGCATCTCGACGTTCGTACGCGACGTGGTGAAGAAGGAAGACCCCTTCGAGAAGAAGAAGTAGCGCTCGGGTACTGGAGCGCAGCTCTCGAAGCGGTGCTCGCGTTCACTTGTCCTTGCATTCCCGGTGCTGGGACTCGAACTGCCGGGCGAGCAGCGCGTCGGGATCTCCGCTCCGCGACGCGCGGGAGCCCATCTTGCCAAGATCCATGAACGTCTTGCGCGCGCTTGCGCAGTCTCCCGCCTTTACCAAACACGAAGTACCGTTGCGTTGAAGCTCGTTGAGGAAGCCGTCGGTCTCGGGGCCTGGGGTCGTGGACGCCGCTGCCGAGCGACCGAGATCGATGGAGGCCTTGCACTCAGACACCTCTTTCTTGTCGTTGCCACTCAGGTCCTGCGCCACGAGGCCGAGCTTCTCCCCAGGGGTCAGGCCGCTGATGTCTTTGGTGCGGCATTTGCTGCCGGTGGTGCGCCATCGATGCGTGAGCGTGCGTGCGGTGTCGGCTTGGTCACCGTAGGTGTTCTCCTTGTTGACAGCCCACGCGGCGTTGCAGTCGCCCGCCTTGAGGAAGCACTCGAGGCCCTCCTTCCGCCAG
Source organism: Polyangiales bacterium (assembly GCA_038210445.1). Taxonomy (GTDB): domain Bacteria; phylum Myxococcota_A; class Polyangia; order Polyangiales; family Polyangiaceae; genus JABFRG01. The sequence goes on along the minus strand of JBBQWQ010000079.1, from coordinate 11,270 downwards.
GTCATCACGGCGCCTTGCGCTTCTTGCTCTTTGTCGTTCTTGAGCGACGCGGCAGCGCTTCGGGCGTTCTCGTACGACTCACGACACGCCGACGACTCGACCTTCGCGTTGTTGAGTCGGTCGAGATCGCGGGCCGCCACCAACACCCGCTCATGGGGCGATAGAGTGGCGATGTCCTTGGCGTGACAGCCGGCATCCACCACGGAGCCGGCGGGCGCTTGCGGGGTATACGGAAAGCCCTTGTCCTCCGCGCGTTCTTTGGCGAGCTCGCGGGCGGCGTTCCAGGCGGATTGACAGTCCTTTGCCTTCGCGAAGCACTGTACGGAGAAGTGGCTGTAGCTATCCGGAGATGTGCTCGCCATGTCGTTCTCGTCGGTCTTCACCGTCTTGCGCAGCCGACGTATCGTGTCGTAGGCATTCCTGCACACGGAGAGCTCTACCTTTCCCGGCTGCGAGCTCTGCATGAGCTCCTGCTTCGCCTTGAGGACCTGGTCGCGCGGCGACATCGACGCGCCTTGGCAGTTGCGCGCCGCGATAGCGGAAACGTAGTTGTCGACCTGCTCGGGGCTGGCGAAGTTCGCGCGTTGCCCTTCGGCCCACTTGCGGAGGAGCAGCTTGCCGGGATCGCATTGACCAGCCGCCATCAAGCACTGGGCTCGGGTGATTGCGAAGTAGGTCTTCGGATTCGTGCTTAGGTCGGTTCCGGAGGCAAGACGGTCGTAGGCGTCGAGACTCGACAGGCAGCCCTTGCCATCGCGAGCGTTGTACTTCTCGGTGGCCGAGGCCATCAGCTCCTTGGCTTTCCCTTCCAACTTTCGCTCGGCGTCGACCTTGCCAGCGAGGTTCTTGGCGTCGGGCGTTTCCGGGGCGATGGCGGCCTTGGCGTCGGGGTTCTCGCTGTCTTCCAGCTCGCGTAGGGTGAGGCGAATGGGGGTCTGACAGGTCTGGATTTCCTTGGCGCTCTCGCCGCGGCAAGAGGCCAGGAGCCCGCCCTTCTTCTCGGCGGCGCTCGCGTACTTCGACGAGCCGCCGGCGCCCATGCCCCAGAAGGTGGCATTGGCTTCACCCTTAACGTTCTTGTTGCTGCCCAAGGCGAAGGCGCCCAGGTTGAAGGCGTACACGAAGTGGGTAACGCCCTTGCAGCCGGGGATCTTGTCGAGGTCAGCTTTGTACTGCGCCGGGCGCGTTGCGCTTCGGGTGCCACTCACGAAGTACTCCATGCGGAAGGCTTCGCCGGCGCTCACGCGGGCGCCGAGCGTGGCCACGCCCAGCGGGAGCTTGGCGTAGAGCTCACCCTCGTTGGTGATGTCGATCTTCTCCACCGACCCCGACGTCCAGTCCACTGCCCGGTAGGAGCCGAGCTGCCCCTTCACCGAGTCGTTCTTGCAGGTGTCGACCACCTTGAGGTCGCAGCCCTGGTACTTCACGAACACGATGTCGCTCGAGGTGAGCGCCTCGAACTGCGACATGTCGGTCGCATCCCACTCGATGACGAAAGGGCGTTCGTGGTTCTTGGGGTTGCACTTGTTGCCCCCGGCGAAGGTCTTATCCATGAGGCCGCTCTGGCCCGAGTCACGGTCGGGGCCCACGGCGGGAATACGACCGCCGCCACAGGCGACGAGAATCGACACAACGGCGAACGAAGCCGGAAAAACACGTTTCATGGGGGTCCTCGAGTAGGTGCAGAGTACAGATGAATGGCGGCGCGCCCGGCGTTTCGCGGAGCGCGCAGGGGGCGGCGGGCTACTCGAGCTCGCGCACCGAGAGGCGAATCGGCGACTGGCAGGTCTTCACCGTCTCCGGTTTGTCGGGAGAGCAAGTGCCGAGCAGGCCACCCTTCTTCTCGGCGTTGGTGCTGGAAGACTGGCTGCCGCCGGCGCCGATGCCCTTGAACGACACGCCAGCTTCACCCTTGGCGTTGGTGAGGGAGCCGAGCGCGAACGCGCCCAGGTTGTAGCCGTACACGAAGTGGGTTGCGCCCTTGCAGCCCGGAAGCTTCGCGACCTCGGCCTTGGAGTAGCTCACCTTGGTGGCGTTGCGGGTGCCGCTCACGAAGTATTCCATGTGGAACTTCTCGCCGGCGCTGGCGCGAGCGCCGAGCGAGGCGGCCCCCAGCGGCAGTTTGGCGTACAGCTCGCCTTCGGTGTTGATGTCCACCTTCTCGATGGAGCCCGCAGTCCACTCCGGGTCTTTGTAGGCGGTCTTGTCGTCGGGGCCGCACGCGTCGAGCACCTTGAGGTCGCAGCCCTCGTACTTCACGAACACCAGGCCGGTGTTGGCGCGGGCCTGAAAGCCCGAGGCATCGGTGGCGTCCCACTCGATGATGAACGGCCGCTCGGCCGACTTGGGGTTGCACTTTCCAGCGAACGTTTGCTCCATGAGCGCGCTCTGGCCGGATACGCGGGCGCCCCCGGTGCCGGAGGCGGTGGCAGAGCCTCCGCACGCGGCGATGAATCCGGAGGCGAAGAGTGCGAGACACGAGAGGGAGCGACGAAAAAGGGTCCTGTGCATGGCGGATCATCCTACGCCAGACCGCAATGGACCTTCCCGGCCAAGTAGAGGTTTCTCCGCAGTCCCCCCGTGGTTTACGCGCGGGCGGGAAATCACGTGTGTTCGCGCGGCGGCTTCAGTTCCGCTTGCAAGATGGGACGTGATCCGGAAAGCCGTTCTGGATGGCTTTTTCTCGGACGGCTGGATCCTTCACGGTCATCTTGGGCTCGAGCTCGGCCCGGTAGCTCGCCAGCGCAGCGGCGCAGTCGCCGGCCCGTCCGAAGCAATTCGGTGCCGACCAGATGAGCCCTGCCTCCGCCTGCTTGGCGGGGTCGTCGGCGGAGCCGGGCATCTGCGGGCCGAGGCGCTTCACGAGGTCGTAGTCGCGACGGCAGGTGGCGCTGTCGAGCTGCTTCGAGCCGGCCGCCGCCTGGGTGAGCTCGTTGCTTGCGCGCAGCAGCTGGTCGCGCGGCGAGAGCTTGTCGCCAACGCAGTACATGGTTGCGGTGCCTTCGGTGCTGCGCATCAGCATCTGCGGCGATTGGCCCGCCGAATTATTGGCGCTGAGCGCGCGCTGCATGAGGGCCTTGCCGCCGTCGCAGTCGCCGGAGAGCATCATGCATTGTGCACGCATCATGGCGTACGAAGCGCCGGCGTCGGTGCTCCGGAACTGCGGCCGCAACTCCGCGCGATCGTGGGCGTCGAGCTCGGCGAGGCAGCCCACGCCGTCTCGGGTCCCGAGCTTCCGGCGCGCCAGGTCGAGGTGCTCAATGCCGCCCGATTGACCCGCGCCGCCGTCGACGGGTGCGCTGCTGAGAGCGCTGGTCGACGCCGGTCCGGCATCGCTGGCGGAGGGCGCCACCCGAACCGCCGCGTTGCCAGCATCGGCGTAGAGGTCGCTCTGCCCCACGCCCACGGGACCGCGCGCGGCCGGGGGTTCCGCGCACGCGAGCGGAACGAACGAGGCGATCGCGAGGAGGGCTGCGGGCACGCGGGAGTCGATTCGGGAGCGCATCGGTTGGGTCTCGAGTTGTACGCACCATTGGCCCCCGATGCTTCCTTCCGTGCTGCCTCCTTCGGTTTTCTGGCGCCTCTGGTGCTACAATAGGCAGGCGATGGACGACAAGAAGGCCGACGCGAGCGCAAAAGCCCCCCCCGCGGACGACGTCGTCCTCCTCCACGGACCCACCGACGACGGTGAGGGCATGCGCGTGCTGCGCGCACGCGAGGGGCGCATCGAGGCCGGCGTGGTGCGCCCGCTCGAAGAGGGCAAGCCCATTTCGCAGGGCGAGGTGGTCAAGCTCACGCCCCGTCCGGGCGCCCCTGCGGTGTGCGACGTCGAGGTGCAGTACGCGCCACCCGCGCTCCCCGCGCGAGGCAAGCCGGTGCAGGTTGCAACCAAAGCCTACCGCGACAGCTGGGACCGCATCTTCGAGAGCGCGCACCCCGCCGCCGAGCAGGCCCAGGTGGTGACCGATCCGCGCCGCTTGAACTGACGCGCGGCGGAGACTTCCGTCCCCCGCCCACTTGCGCGCGCGGCGGAGCGAGAGGCGAGAGCCGAGCGTTCAGGGAGACGACGGCGCGGGCAGCGGCGGCGGCGGCGCAGCCGATACGGCGGGCGCGCTCTTGGCGGGCGAGGACTTGGAGCCGCCCTCTTCCTTGTCTTTGGTGGGGATCAAGTCGTGCACGGTGATGACCACGAACAGCGCGAGGAACATCAGCAGCGCCACCGCGTGAATCTTGGCTTCCACCTTCTCGTTGGCACGCTTTCGGGCGATGGCCTCGTAGAGCAAGAACATGAGGCGCCCGCCGTCGAGGGCCGGAATCGGCAAGAGGTTGATGGCCACCAGGCCGGCGCTAATGGCGCCCAGGTAGCGCAGCGCCTGCGACGGACCGACCGCGATGGCGTTGGAGACCTCCTTCACCATGCGCACAGGACCGCCCACGTCGGGCTTTTCGCGGAAGGTGACGGCCATGGCGATGGCGCGCACGTTCTCGTAGATCATGAGCGGCGGCAGCTTCAAGCACACCATGGTGGTCTCGCCCATGCCCATCACGCGCGAGACCGGGCCGATCCAGATCTTGCCCTTGCGCTCGCCCTCGCTGCCCACCACCGGAGAGAAGTGCAGAATCTTGTCGTTGCGCTCCACCTCGACGTCGACCGTATCGCCCGGGTGGGCGGCCATTGTGCTCTTGAGAGCGTCCCAATCGCGAATCGGCACGCCGTTGATGGAGAGCACGCGGTCGCCCTTGAGCATGCCCACCTGCGCGGCGGGGCCATCGGGGTGCGGCTCCACGCGCATGCTCGCTTCGTCGGCCGCCAGGCGTCCGCCCATAACGGTGCCCACGAAAAAGAGCACGAAGGCCAGCAGGTAGTTGGCGATGGGCCCCGCGGCGATGGTGACGATGCGCGCCCAGAGTGACGCGTTGGCGTAGCTTCCCTTGTCCTTCAGGTCCACCGGCTCGAAGGGGTTCATGCCGGCGATCTTCACGTAGGCCAAGAAGGGCACGACGGCGATCTGGTAGGTGGTGGGGCTGCCTTTCGGCTTGTGCTTCCAGATGGTGGGGCCGAAGCCGAGCGAGAACGTCTCTACCCGCATGCCGAACCGGCGCGCCGCGAGCATGTGCCCGAGCTCGTGGACGATCATCAGGACGACAACGCCGAGAATCGCGAGAATGACCTGTCCAACGCCCATGGGGCGATCCTATCAGAAGCGACGCCGCCGCGAAAACGCCGCGATGAACGCCAATTCCGGCGGCGGGCGGAAAGTCGGGCTATAGCCGGAGGCCTTGCACCGCGCCCGAAACCACCTGCTCACGCGTCACGCGCGGGCGCGCACGTCGGCACTTGCCGCATTTTTCGCGGGTACCGCCGGAGCGATGATCCTTGGCGCGGCGACCCCTGCGGGGGCCGAGGAGCCTCATTCGGAAGACGGCCCCGAAGACGTACGCGTCCGCGGATCGCGGGCCGGCGGTTTCTCGAGCAAGAGCACCGAGGGCGAAGGGCCGCGCGACGCCACCGACGTGGCCAGCCTGTTCGATGCCGTTCCCGGCGTGCACGTCCGCAGGCTGGGCGCCGACGACGGCTTCGCCACGCTCTCGATCCGCGGGTCGACCTCGCAGCAGGTAGCGGTGTACCTGGGCGCCATTCCCATCTCCGGCGGAGCGACGCCGACCCTCGATCTCGCGTCGCTTCCGCTCTGGCCCCGGGCCTCGGTGCGCGTCTATCGATCGTTTGCGCCCGCAGCGCTTGGTCCGGGCTCGCTGGGCGGAACCCTGGTGCTGAGTCCGCCGAGCCTGGCCGAGCCCCCTCGCGTCGACGTATACGGCGCCGTGGGGTCACTCGGCGCGGCGCGCTTCCGCGCGGGCGAGATTCGCGAGTCCCGCGGGGTGCGCACCCTCGCCGCGGTCGCCGGATCGCGCGCAGCAGACGCCTTCGAATACCTCGACCCGGTGGCCTCCACCAGCGGTCGCGAGGTGTACCGGCGGCGCGACAACGCCAGCCACGCCGCCATCGCCGGCGTCTACCAGCGCTCCTATCCCGTGCACTTTACACGCGACAGCGAGGGGCGCTTCACGTTCACGCTCTTGGCGCAGGCGCGGAGGCAGCACCTTCCGGGGACCATACAGGTGCCCACCAGCCGCCAAGAGCTGGCGACGACCCGCATTCTTGGGGGCCTGGAGCTCCTGGCGCCGGCCGGCAAAGGCGCGTTCGCCGCCCGCGCCTGGGCTCGGCGCGAGCGCCTGGAGCTGCGCGACGCGCCGAGCGATAGCGGCGTCTTGCTGGGCCCCACCCGCACCGGCGACCAAGTGTTCGCGCTCGGTGGCTCGGTGGGCTGGGCCGGACGCGCCGGGCCCGCCAGCGCCGACTTTCGCATCGACGGCAGCGCCGAGCGCTTCGCCCCGGGTACCTGGGTGGGCAGCGCAACCCCGCCGGGTGCCCGACGCTACGCGGTGGGCGCGGGCTTCGACTACGATCTGCGAGCTTCCGAGCGGCTTACCCTGCACGCATCCCTCCGCGCCGACCGGTGGAGCGACCTCGGCGGCGACGACCCGCAGAGCCCCGCGCGAAGCGGCCGCGCAGCCGACGAGCTGCGGCTCAACGGCAACATTGGTGCAGAATACACTATTGAGCGAGTGGCCCTGGCCCTGCACGTCGGGCGCGTGGCGCGGCCGCCCACCTTCCTCGAGCGCTACGGAAATCGCGGCGCGTTCCTGGGCAATCCGGGTCTGGTACCAGAGGCCGCCCTCACTGCCGACGCGGGGGTGCGCGCCGGGCTGGGCGGCCCGCGCAAGCTCGGCGAGGCGGAGCTCGAGGCGGTGGGCTTCGTGAGCTACGCCGAGGACCTCATCCTGTTCGTGAGCCAGGGGGCCTTCGGCCGGGCCAAGGCGGTAAACATTGGCAGTGCGCGCACCCTCGGTCTCGAGACTTCGCTGCGGGCGCGCCTGGGGGGAAGCGACGTGCGTGCATCGTACACGCTCATGCCCACCGCCAATCTGTCGGAGTGCCGCAGCGACGTGTCGGGTTGTGCGCGGCCTCCCTTGCCGGCGCGGCCGCTGCACGAGCTCTTCGTCGACCTGGGCTACACGCTGGGCCCGGTGCGCGCGGGCTATGGTCTCGACCTCACCTCGGGCACCCGCGCCGACGTGACGGGCACCATCGTGGTGCCGCTGCGGGTGCTCCAGGCCGCGCGCCTCCGCTACGACGCGGGATGGCTCCCGGGCCTGCGCTTCACCGGCGAGATTCGCAATCTGTTCGACGTTCGCACGGCCACCTACGACGGCGCGGCGGGCCCCATCACCGCGCCCATCGGCGACTTCTACGACTACCCGCTCCCGGGGCGGACCTTCTTCGTGAGCGCGCGCTTCACCGCGCCCCGCTGAGTCAGGAGGTGGGCGGACGGACCGAGGTCTTGGCCGCTTCGCGTTCCTTGAGCGTCTCGAGGATGATGACCGCGGTCTCTTCGATGGCGCGCCCGGTCACGTCGACCACCGGCCACGTGGGGTGGGCCTTGAAGATGCGGTCAGCGTACTCGAGCTCTTCTTTGACCTGCTCTTTAAGGCCGTAGGCGGTGTCCACGCTCATGCCCAGCTGGCGGAGCCGCGCCTTGCGAATCTCCACCAAAGGATCGAGGCCGATGGTGAGGCCGACAATGCGATCTTGCGGCGCCTCTTCCAGCTCCGGCGGCGTCATCACGCCGAGCACCAGCGGAAGGTTCGCCACCTTCAGGCCGCGCTGGGCGAGCAGCGTGGAGAGCGGCGTCTTTGAGGTGCGGCTCACGCCCACCAAGACGATGTCGGCCTTCTTGAAGTTGCGCGGCTCCTTGCCGTCGTCGCTCTTCACCGTGAACTCCACCGCTTCGATGCGCCGGAAGTACTCGTCGGAAAGCGGGAGCATGCCACTGGGCGTGTTGATCGGCGGCCGGTCGAGGTACACCGAGAGCTTGCCGATGAGCGAGCCGATGAGGTCGAGCGCTTCGACCTTCATCTCGTAGCTGGCGACGTGAAGAAATTCGCGAAGCTCGGGGCTCACCACGGTGAACACCACGAGGGCGCCGTCTTGCGCAGCTCGCTCCAGAATGGGCCGAGCGGCGTCCTTGGTGCGCACCCGCGTGTGCAAGCGAAGGTCGACCCCGGAGTGGGGGAACTGCAACATCGCGGCGCGGACGACCTTCTCTGCCGTCTCGCCGGTAGAGTCCGAGAGAATATCGATACGTTTCGAAGTCAACTTGAGGCTCTCCTGCGGCCTGGCGCCGAGACGTGGGTCACGGCGGGGGCGATGCGCAGAGCGTACAGACCGATGCCATTGGCTGACAAGCGCGGCCGCGCGTTTTTTCGCTGGCGCGATGGAAACGCCGTGGTCAGAGTGAACACGTCGAGCGAGTCACACCTTTTTATCGCGAGCGCGCGCCGCGTCTCTTTTGCGTTCTTCTGCAGTTCGGCCCTTCGGCTCCGTTCTCCTGAAGCGAGGTGTTCCCATGCGACGACGATTCCTCGAGACATCCATGGCGGTTGCGTGTCCCTTTTGCGGTGAGGTCGACGAGGTACCGATCGACGAAGGCGGCGGCGCCACGCAGACGTACATCGAAGACTGCCCCACCTGCTGCAAGCCGCGGAGCGTTCACTACGACGCCCGCGAAGACGAGCCGCACATGTACCTCGACCGCGAGTCGTGAGCTCGCGTGCATAGTGCACGTAGACGGCGTGCATCCATGGACCGAGCGCGATCCTGCCGGGGCATGGTGGCCCCAGGTAGGGTCCTGTGGCCGAATGTAAAGGCAACGGAATTGTTCACGTTTCCGCGTAGCATCCGGGGGCGCGTGGGTCATTTGCCGCGCACGCTTCCTGCAACCTTGGCGAACGGGCCGAAAAGGGGCCATTCTATCCATGGCAGGTCCCGCGCAACGCAAAGGCCTCGACGAGCGACCCGGTGAAGGTCGTCCGGCGGGCGCGCGTGGAACAGCGCCAGCCATGAGACGACACGACCCCCCGAAAATCCGAAAGACGTTGCCGCCGGCCCGGCTCACGGAGTCCGGGGATCAGCCGACGTTGAGGCAGCCAAGCCAGCGCATCTCGGTGCCGCCGCTGGCCGCGCCGCCGCAGATGCTGGCCGATGGCGACCCGACGCAGACCGACCTCGGCCGCCTGCGCGAACACGTCGAGCGCATCGACGCGGCGTCGCAGGGGAAGATTCCCGTGGTGCGCTTCCCGCCCCCGCCCGCCGTGCCGGTTCACCGAGCCCAGGGCGTGCTCGGAAACGTGCTTCCCAAGCCCAGTGCGCCGCCCCGCACAACGCCGCCGGGCGCAGTCGCGGAGCGCGCGCCCGTACTGCGCGACGACTTCGATCAAGACGTCACGGCAGACGCGCGGGTCGATGCCTTCTCCACCGAGAGCTATCGGGCCCAGACCCTGGGCACCGTGGGTGAGCTCGATACTGCGGAGGTGTCGACTCTCGAAGGGGCGGTGCCTACGCACGGTTCGCCCGCGCTGGCGTTTGCTTCCACCGGCGACGTCGCCCGCGCCGACGCCGAAGACGGGGGCGAGGAGTGGAGCGAGACGCTGACCGCGCCGCAGGGGCTGCCGGCGGCGAGCAACAGCGCCAAGTCGAGCTCCGGCGTTCGACTCGCGCACGAGACCTCGTCCAACTACCACCAGCTCGCCTCGGACGAGGTGGAGTACTCCGATTTCGCGGACGACGACGACGAGGACGACGAGACGCGGGCCATGAACCGCGACGAGCTACTGGAGCCCAAGCAGCCCGACCTCCGCAATCGCCTCTCTGCTTCGGGCGATCGCTTCGTCTCGAGCAGCGAGGTGACAGCAGCCAGCCTCGATGTGCCAACTCTGGTGGGGCAAGCCTCGCAGCACTTGCAGGTCAAGGGCAGCCCGACGCTGGCCGACGGCGATCCCGAGACGCTGCACGCAGTGGCCGTGGCCCCGGAGCCGCGCAGGCACCCGGCGACCCTGCTATCGCGGGAAGCCAAACCAGCCTCCGAGCGTCCTCCGCCGCGGCGCGCAGACTCGGGCGCCATCCCACTTTCCCCGTCGACGTCGCCAATGCCGGTGATGGCGCGCGCGCTGGCCCAGGAGCCAGCGCTGCTCGACCTGAGCGACGCGCATCCGGTTGCCGGCGAGACCACCTCGGTGGCGCCGCTGCAGGCGCCGGTGCCGCAGCCATACCCGCCCCAAAACGTGCATCCTGCACCGATGTACCCGACGCTGGCGTCGCCGCAGCCGCTCTATGCGCCCGCCCCCACCTACCCGCCGCCGGCGCGCCCGCGAACCGAGCAGATGCAGCAACCGGCCTATCCCGCATACGCGGCGCCCTCGTCGCAGCCTCCGGCCATGGGGTACCCGCCGAGCTTCGGCGCGCCGGCCCCGCACATGCTCGCGCCCGCGTTCGGCAACGGCAGCCGGCAGGCGACGTTTCCGCCCGGACAGTTTCCTGCGGTCGCGGCGCACACGCCCCCCGCACGCCCGCGGTACCTCCTGTGGGTGGCCTACGGCCTCCTGGTGGGCGGCTTCGGCGTCATCTTCGGCGCGCGGTACTTCGCCACCGACGCCCCCACTGCATCCCAAGCGCCCACCGCGTCCGTAGCCGCTACCGTGAGCCCGGTCGCAACGGCACCGCAGCCACCGCAGCCACCGCAGGTCGTCGCGCCCCCGGTGGCGGTTGCCAGCGTCGCGGCCTCGACGACGCCCAGCGTCGCCCCCTCGGCCTCCGCGCGACCGATTCCCACCGTCGAGGCACAGAACCTACCGCGAGCGCGCGGCGGCGGATACCACCCGCCTGCACCGCGACCGCGACCGCAGCCCGCTGCAGCCCGCCCACCCAAGGCCGATGGCCCGTCGCTCCCGCAGTCGATGGACCCGCCCCAGCCGCCGACCCCCGCAACGCCCTCGCCCAGCGACATTCTCACCGACGCGCTCTGACCTCTGCGGCCGCGAGCCGCTCACTCTCTCGTCTCGTGAGCACGGCAAAAAAACACCAGCCACATCGGTGGCTGGTGTCTTTCGTTTTTGGCCGAGACTGAGGGAGGCGCTTTCGCTCGGAAGATCGCGTGGAGCGAGCTTCTGCTCGTGAGGACGGGAGGCGAAGGCCGCCCGAAGGTATCGGCCAAAAACACCCGTCTCCTAGTTGGCTGGTGTTTTTCGCACCGACGCGAAATTGGGTCGGGCGCTGCACCAGCCCCCTGGGCGCGTGTCCGGTCATCGTTCAGGGCTCGTCGCTCCGGCGCCGTTGTTGGCTGAGCGTCGGGATCCCCGAATCGGAGCTCGGA
>JBBQWQ010000078.1:0-32059 GCA_038210445.1 Polyangiales bacterium | reverse complement strand
GCACGACCTGGAGCAGCGCGAACACCACGACCGCGCCCAGCGCGATCTTCTTCCAGAGCTTCATGGTCGCGAGGCTCATCGGACGGCCGCCCCGAAGGCGTCGTCGGCTCCGTCGGCCTCGGCGTCCTTCTTGGTCGGCTGTACGCGACCATCGAGGTGATTCGGCGGCGCGTAGACGGTGTAGATCTGCAGGGGCGTCGACCCGGTGTTCACGACGTTGTGACGCGAGAGCGGCGTGGCCACAACGACGTCTCCGACGCTCAGCGGTGTCTCGACGCCGTTGACGACGGCCTTGCCCTGGCCGCTCGCGATGAAGATGAGCTGTTCGACGCGAGCGTGGCTCTCGAGGCCGATTTCACCTCCTGCCGGGATCGACATCACGACAAGGTGCGATCGCGCGCCGGTGAAGAGGACCCGGCGATAGGCCTCGTTCTTGGCCGCCCCCGACAGGATGTTGGTCTGGAACGGGCGAACGTCGATCGTCGCTGTAGTGAGCGTCGACGGGGCGTTGGGCGGTGGCGCGCCGTTGGCGCAGCCCGCGGCAGCCGCGACCAGAGAAAGTGCGGCGACGAGCGACAGTTTCATGGACAGTTTCATGGGACCTCACGCGCCCGCGGACGAGCGGGCAGTCCGTCGAAGTGCATCGGACATGCCGAACGGGCCGCGCGTGGTTCGTCGGGAGTTTCCCAGGAGCGAGAACAAATTCGCTGCAACGGATGCGTCGCCGCGCACTCGGCGCATGCCTGCCAGTAGCGAGAACGCAGCGTCGAACGCGACGTAGACGCGCTCGAAGAAGTTCGCGAGCTCGTGCACGTCCTGGAGATCCATGAGCGGGAAGGGGTTCTTCGAGCCGCACTGTTTCGCGAGGCCGAGCGTGGTGAGGCGCTGGTCGGCGATGAACTCGAGGTACTGCGGCACCTCGAGCACCGACAACCCCGCGATCCCGCCGGCCAGGAGATCGTCGGCGAAGGCCGTCTCGCAGTCGATCGCCTCTTGCCTCATCGTTCGCACGTCGTGCTCGAAAGAAGCGTCGATGAGCCGCGGAGAGCACCTCCAGAGCCGACGCGCCGGAGCTCTACGCGCGCTTCCGTACCTTCGAGCAAGGTGTGCCCAAGCCCACCGCGCTCTCGGGGCAGATGAACGGCATGGGCATGATGTGCAGCGACGACGCGCATGCAACTTACACGCATCTGGCGGCGCTCGGGGCGACGGTGCCGGTGCGTAGCGACGCCGACCTGCCTGCGCTGGCCTCCTGGGCGGGAACGGCTGCCCGATCGCCATCGAGGCCATCCTTGGGCGCAGCGAAAGTGCCGACAACGGCGCCGAGGGCCGCGACGCTTCGCAACCGCCCGCGGTCGAGCTTCATTCCCTCACTCTACGCCCGCGCTACCCGATGCGCGCCGGTTCTGTGGAAAGGCGCGCGCTCCTCGCCCCCGGCCATGGTCTGCGCTAGTGTTGGGCGATGGACCTCGACGCCAATAGCCTCCTCGCATCTCTCGGCGCGAGCAGCGTCGGCTTCGTCGCGTTCATGTACGGGAAGAAGCAGACGCGCGCCCCGCACATGATCGTGGGCTTGATTCTCATGATCTTCCCCTACTTCGTGGGCAATCCGCTGATCATCGGCGGCATCTCGCTGGTGCTCATCGGGTTGCTGTGGGGAGCCACGCGTCTCGGCTGGTGAGCCATGACGATGGGCCGGTGATTGAATAGCCGCCATGCGCGACGCCTTTCATCTCGGGGAAGCCCAGCGCTTGCTCCTTTGGCGGCCATGAGCGTCGTTACGCTCCACGACGGCGTCGCGCTCGAGGTGCGCCGCATCCCCGGCGCCGGTGCAGAGACGCTGGTGTTTCTCCACGAGGGTTTGGGGTCGGTGTCGGCCTGGGGCGCCTTCCCCGCGCGGGTGGCGGAGGCGACCGGGCTTCCGGCGCTCGTGTACAGCCGGCGCGGGTACGGGCGTTCGTCGCCGCTCGCGGGCCCGCGTCACGCGCGGTTCATGCACGACGAAGCCTTCGATGTTTTGCCCGAGCTGCTTCGCTCCGAGAACATCGCCGCGCCGCTATTGGTGGGTCACAGCGACGGCGCCACCATCGCGCTCCTTTACGCGGCTCGCCACCCGGACGCCTCGGGCGTGGTGGCCATGGCTCCGCACCTGCTTGTGGAACCGCTCACGCTCGAGAGCATTCGCGCCGCCAAGACCGCCTTCGAAGACGGCGATCTCCGCGCGCAGCTCGAGCGCCACCACGGCGACAACGTGGACGACGCGTTCTGGGGCTGGAACCGCGTGTGGCTCTCGAGCGAATTCCGCACCTTCCACATCGAGGCCGAGCTCGCGGCTGTCACCGCGCCGGTCCTGGCCATTCAGGGCCGCGACGATCCCTACGGCACCCTGGCCCAGCTCGACGGACTGCAGCGCTCGGTGTCGGGCCCCCTCACGGTCGACATTCTCGACGCGTGTGGGCACTCTCCCCACCGTGAGCGCGCGGAGGCCACGCTCGCGGCCATCGGCGATTTCGTGAGCCGCTTTCGAAGACGCGGGTGAGGCACACCCTCGCGGGCGTCAGCGTCCTGTCAGGGGCCGAGGCCTCTGCCTGACCAAAGCATGATGCGACCGCGCCGCGCCGGCCCCAGACTTCTTGGGTCGACGCCGAGCGGCGTCGCCAGCACTGGGGCAAAAAAATGCAGGATACACGCGGTTGGGTCAAGCGGATCGGGGCATCGGTGCAGCGCGGCTCGGCCGCATTGGAGAACCAGCATCTGGTGACGCTCGGGCCCCTCTTCGCCCTCCTCGAGCGCCTTCCAGGCCTCGGTGGGCCGGCCGGGCTGGTTCATGTGCTGCACGACGCGGCGTTTCGCACCACCTACTCCGCCGCTCGGGTGGTCACCGGCGCCATCACCACCGCCGCCGACATGGTGCTCTCGCGGCGCGACGACGTGGCGCGCCGTCCAGGTTTCAGCGCGCTCAACTGAGAGAGCTACTCCGCCGCGTTTCCGTGCCCGAAGTCGAGTGGGTACACCACTGTAACCGCGCCGTCGGGCTTGGGAAATGTGAGTGTACGGTACACGTTGACGATGCAGCCGACGACCGCCCTATCGGGGAGAGTGGTTACCCGCGACTCGCCGGGGTCGGCGGGTCCGGTGACCGCGAAGTCGAGCGGGTGCTCGATGGAGGTCGCTTCCTGGACCCGGCCCTCGGCGTTGATCACCAGTCGCACCGCGACCTGCCCCGCGAGCCCCGCGTCGCGCCGAAGCCCTTGCTCGTAGCAGGCGCGCATCTTCTTCTGGTCGGCCCGCACCACCCGCTGGATGTCGTCGGCCGGGAGCTGGCCCTTGCGATGGGAGACGCGCACCGGGGCGCCGCAGGTTCGTTCCGGCGCCGCGCTGGTGCTCGCGGGGTCGGTGCGCTGCAGGGTGAACAGGAGCTCGCTCTTGGCGTGCTGCCGAAGGTCGGCGAACGCGCGCGCCACGTCGCCGAAGGGAACGTCGTAGGCGAACGTGATGCGCGCCATCGACACGCACGCGCCGTCGCCCCCGCAGCCGCGCGCGACGTGGCTTCCGAGATCGCCGGGGGCCACGTGGGCGCTGGTCGGCACCTCTCCGCACGGGCGATCACTTTGCCAGACGACTTCGGCGCCGAGCTTCTCGAGGCGCACCTCGAGCCGGTCGTGCACCACCGGTTCGGGCCCCACCGGCATGTCGTAGAGGCCGTCGAACCACGCGCTGCCGACCTTCAGGTGCACGTGGCGAAAGCCAGCAAACGCCGCCGTCAGGAGGGCCGAGAGGACGCTCGCGCTGCCGGCGCCCGCCTCCACCTCGAGCCACTGCTCGTCCGGCAGCGTGGCCGAAGGATGCTTCTCGCTCCACGCGGCGCGAACCTCACCCAGGCGGGTGGTGAGCGCCGGGAGTCGTGACGCGCGGCCTTGCGCCTCAATGGCCTTGGCGTCGCCGACGCGTACTCCGTCGAGGGTGATCGCCTCGGTTCCCACGCGGAGCGCCTGCGGCGGCGCTGCCATGGCAGGCGGGGCAGGTGGCGCCGGCGGTCGCGGTGGGGCCGGCGGCGAAGACCCGCAAGCGAGGAGGAGCAGACACGCAACCGAAGCGACGTCGCGACGCATCGCCCACTTTTCTAGCAGAGGTTCAGAGGTTGCTGTTCAGCGGATCGTACTGGTTGCCGCCCTTGTGGAACACCGGGCCGGTGCTGGGGCGCTTGCCGGGGTGACCGGCGGGCACCGGACGCTTCTTGCGCGCTTGGTCTTTCTTCTGATCCTGGGTCGCCAGCGCGCGCTTCTGTTCGTCGCTCAGACGATCGGCCGCCGGCGCATCGATCTTCGCAGGCGTGGCCACCGGCACCGGCTGTGCGGCGGGCGGGGGAGGCGCTGCGGCGGCGGCTGCCGGAGCTTCGGGCGACGCGCCGAGCACGACGAAGCCGATGACAGCCACCACGGCGGCGATGGCGGCGCCGGCGATGAACACCGGCTTGCGGCTGTTTCGAAGCTCGGGGGGCGGAAGATCGAAGTCCAGGTCTGCGACCATGGGCGCCATGCTGTTCGGAGAGGAGAACGCCGGGGGCGCGAAGCTCGGCGCGGCCTGCGGCGCCGCGGCGGCGGGTGCTGCGTCGAGGCCCGCGATGGCGCCGAGCGTCGACCATTCGGTGGTGCCGCGCATGCGCACCAGGGTGGCCTCGTCGATGCGCCCGGACTCGTAGGCGGCGTCCATCTGATCGAGCGTCATGATGTCCATCACGCCGTTGCGGAGTTGCACGTCCCAGAGATCGCCGAGATTGATGGTGTCCATGTTTCGCCTCCGCAAGGTCGCGTGAAACGCGACGTCGTTGAGCGATGCAAGCTATCAGCCAGGCTCTGAAAGGCACGTGCGACCGCGGAAAACCGCGAAGAATCTCCAATGCTTGCCAGTGAGGCCGGAAGGCTGCAGTCCCGCTGCACGCGTGGCGCAAACGGGATGGATGAAAGAGCCGAGTCCTCCGCGATCCATGCGCGGCCTGGGTCCCTCGCTAGGGCCCGGCGTTCGCCGCCGCGCGGTGGCACGTCGCTTCTATCCAAAGTAGAATTGAGTAGTTGCGAAGTATTGTATGAGGGTGCGTCGGGGCCGCACAGGAATCGACATCAATTAAAATTGATTTCGAGAACTTTTGGTTGACCGAAGCGTCGAACGGGTGCATAACGGTGAATGAAGGTCGAGGGGCCTTCGTCCAATCGCTCACTCCCCATTCGAGGTACGCAGGAACGGCCGCCGGCCGTCCGCCATCGCATCATGAAGCTCCGAACCCTACATACCCAGTCTGCTTATCGGTCGCGCGCTGCGCTGCCGTGTCGCGCGGGCGGTACGGAGCAGGGTTGGCGCGGATGCGATAGCCATCCCCTGAGCTCGAGCGTCGCCGCCATTGCCCAAGGCCCATTTTCGGGCTCCACGACACTGTCGGGCGATCGACGGCCCAACGTGGCCGGCGTCTTTGCACCCAAGGCGACCTTCAAACCGGAGGTCTGCCCCTAGGCGGAAGTTTTTCAGAGTCGTCCTCGCGACGCTCATGAAGGCCGCCTCGGGATCCCCCAGGCGGCCTTCGGTCGTTTTGTAGGTCCCTCTCCCGCTCCCGCTGCACCGACCCGCGTCTTCGGGTGGGGAAAGCCGGACCGGGACCGGGAACGGGACCGGGAACGGGAACGGGAGAGGGGCGCGGACCGAGGACCGAGGGGCGCCTGATGACGGCGGGCAAGGACCTGCGTCGCTCCCCGAGCCCGAGCCCGGACCGACTCAAGCGACTTTAATTGCCATCAATCAAACAAGCCGTCAAACGTACAAGTTTGTTCGTTCAAACGGCATAAATGGGGAAACGCCCGCCTGTGGGGCAGCGATGGGTCCGTGGCGCAACGGCAGCGCACTCGGCTTTTAACCGATGAGATGGGGGTTCGAATCCCTCCGGTCCCACTCGTGTCCACCGACTTTCGTGCGCTCTGCACGGATTATCGGGAGACGTGCGACCTCGATGCCATCTCCGCCCCGGCGGACGGCCACGCTCTTTGAAAACTTGGTGCCACGGACGAGCGCATCCAGCAGATGCGCTCGTCGACTCGCGACCCTGCGCCCTGCCGGTCCGTGCACGATCGACCGATCACTGCACGCCCCGCCACGGCGCAGGCAAGCGAGCGTGTCAGTGGAGCTCGATGGTCGAGCACCCGGCTGTTAACCGGGGAGGAGAGGGTTCGATTCCCTCCGCTGACTCTGCGGGTCGTGAGCTAGTCGAAGGATAGCGCTTGGCTGAAGCCCAGGAGAAGGTGGTGCGAGCCCACCACGACCCACTGCCCGTGCCTCTACACGCGGGTAGGTCACGCTGTATCTGCCTCGTGATGCGACTGGCGTCGCAGCTCCACTGTCTATGGGGTGAGACGGGTTCGATTCCCGTACGGGGCGCTGAAGTGAATGCAGCTTGGAGTACATGGGTTCGATTCCAAACGCCTCCGCCGCGGGTGATGAGCCCGCTTTCCCTGGAGGCGTGCCCAACCTTCGGCGGGCAATGAGCTCTTGGCAACACTCGTCACTTCTCTTGGGCCGTAGAGTCATGGTGACCGGCCGAGCTTCCAACCCTCGGAGAGAAGGTTCGATTCCTTCACGACCCGCGGCCGCGCTGTGCGGCGATGGGTGCTCTCGTGGTGACGTTACTCGTCTGGTGACGAGGGCTGGTTGTGGTCCAGTGGAGACGGGTTCGATCCCCGTACGTCACACGGATTTCCTGGGGCCGTATCTCAACGGCAGAGTTCCCGGCTTGCACCCGGGCGATGCGAGTTCGAGTCTCGCCGGCTCCACCTGCGCGCTTCGCGGCGCGCGGTTCTTCGCGGGTATGGTCCAATGGTCGGGCCACGGGCTTCCACCCCGTTGATGCGAGTTCGATTCTCGCTGCCCGCTCTGCGTCGCTCGACGCATCGAGCCGATTCTCTGATGAGGCGCGCAGATTGCAACCCTGCGCAGGAGGGTTTGATTCCCTCTCGGCTCTCTACGTTCACGGCTTCTTGTCTCGGTGGATCCGAGCACGAGCCTCCGAAGCTCGTTGTCCGCGTTCGAATCGCGGCAGGAAGACCCACTTCACATGAAGAAACTACGGAAAGGAGGACGCATCATGGCAAGCAAGACTGTTTTCGCGCCGGCATCCAAGGCGATGGCGGCGAATACCAACAACCAGGCCGGAGGCCGCGCATACGCGTCCTCGCCGGAGCACGCGCTGGCGCAGTACGCCGCGACCGGCACGTTCGGCCGCACGTTCTACGCCTCGGAGGGCGACCAGCTCTCCCGCGTCATCACCCTTGCGAGCCAGGCAGACCCGGCCTTCGTGGCCAAGACTGCCGTGTTCGCGCGGGAGCGCGCGCTCATGAAGGACATGCCCGCTTTCTTGCTGGCGGTCCTCGCGGCGCGCGACGTCCACATGCTCGCGCGGGTGTTTGCGCGGGTCGTAGACAACGGCAAGATGCTCCGGAACTTCGTTCAGATCGTGCGTTCCGGTGCGGTGGGGCGAAAGTCCTTCGGATCGGCGCCGAAGCGCTTGCTTCGGGCCTGGTTCGCGGGGCGATCGCCGGAGACCATCTTTCGGCAGTCGCTGGGCAACGCTCCCTCGATGAAGGACGTCATCAAGATGGTGCGTCCTTCTCCCAAGGCAGCGTCCGGCGAGGTCGACGTCGTTCGGGAGGCCCTCTACGGCTACCTCATCGGGAAGGACGTCCGTGCCGAAGTGCTCCCGGCGACGGTGCGGGCGTTCGAGGCGTTCAAGAAGGGCGAGGGGGAGCTCCCCGACGTGCCCTTCGAGATGCTCACCGCCTGCGGCCTCGACACCCGGCAGTGGGCCACCCTCGCCGAGCGAATGACGTTCACCCAGCTCCGGATGAACCTCAACACGCTGCTCCGTCACGGGGTCTTCGCCGACCCCAGCCTGGTCGCGCTGGTCGCGAGCAAGCTGCGGGATCCGGGAGCGGTACGGCGGGCACGGGTCTTCCCGTACCAGCTCATGGCCACCTTCCGGGCGGCGAGCGCCGAGATGCCGCCGGAGATCACCCGGGCCGTCCAGGAGGCGATGGAAATCGCTATCGAGAACGTGCCCGTGGTGGTGGGCAAGGTGTACCTCGCGCCAGACGTCTCCGGCTCGATGCACAGCGCGGTGACCGGCTTCCGCAAGGGCGCCACCTCCGCAGCCCGCTGCATCGACGTCGCCGCGCTCGTATCGGCGACCTGCCTCCGGCGCAACGCGTCGGCGGAGGTCATCCCCTTCAGCGACGACGTGGTGACCATGGCGCATCCGCTCAACCCCATGGATTCGGTTATGACCAACGCCGAGCGGCTGGCGAGCCTCCCCAGCGGAGGCACCGCCTGCAGCGCGCCCCTTCGGGCGATGAACCGGCGCAAGGTCCAGGGCGATCTCGTGGTTTACATCTCGGACAATCAGTCCTGGGTGGACTTCCGCGGGCCGGGCGCAGGCCGCGCCACCGCCATGGCCGACGAGTGGGAGATCTTCCGCGCGCGCAACCCCAACGCAAAGCTCGTGCTCATCGACTTGCAGCCTTCGGCGAGCACGCAGATGTACGAGCGGAGCGACGTGCTCAACGTCGGTGGCTTCTCCGACGCCGTGTTCGACCTCATCGCGCAGTTCGTGCGGGGTGAGCTCGACGCGGCGCACTGGGTATCCACCATCCAGAGCATCTGTCTCGCGTGAGGGGTTTGCCCTCGCGCGAACGAACCGGCTGCCAATGGCAGTCGCCTCCTTCCTCGGCGGCGCGCCCCAGCGGACGCGTCGCCGAGCTTCTCGGGTAGCTATTTCCGTAGAGAGCGGAGGGCGCTTGTAACACGCTTGGTTCACCACACCCGGTGCGACTCCGGGGCTACCCACCGCGGCAGATGCTGCGGGGACTACACTCACAAAACGAAGTCTCCGTAACCCCTTGCTGCCGAGCGCACGTTCTTGCCACCGAAGCCCAGAGAGCGGGGCGCCTCCCCGGTACGGAGGAAACGCCGAGTGCAAGTCTCGGCGGTGGCTCTGTGCGGCGCCCTCGCCGCGCTGTGTGATTGCGACAATGGTTCAACAGTAGAATTCGAGAGCGCCACTCTCGGGATCCGGGTGCGATTCCCGGTTGTCGCTCTGACCCTCGAGCTCGAATCTCGGACGACCGAACCTGCTCGCGAAGCAGGCCAGGCGGTTTCGTGTCTCCCCGACTCTTGACGGTCAACTACGCCGCCTTCGCTCTGGAGCGGAGCGCCCTCACTCGTAACGAGGGATCCGCGGGTGCAACTCCCGCAGGCGGCTCTGAGGCAGATGCTCGCGAGGACTACACCGACTCGTACTCGGTGCCGCAAGGCACACGGTCTTCGCTCCTTTTGCTGCCTCTCTTCCTTCTGGATGTAGCTCAACCTGGTAGAGTGACTGGTTCGGGACCAGTCGATCCGAGTTCGAATCTCGGCGTTCAGACTGCGATGCATGAAGCTGGGAGTACATTGTTGCGGGTTCGAGTCCCGTCGCGCCTGCTTGAAGGCGCGTAGCTCAACGGTAGAGCAGGCTCTCTCGGCGGCCCTTGGCATCGCTTCATTTGCGGAATGGCGAGCTCATGTGCGCCTGGGTCATGACGGGTTGGTTACCCTGGGCTCTCTGATACGGAGCCTGCACTGCGTTCGATTCGCAGATGACCCACCGGCAGATACGCGTGCGTGGTCCGGTTCGGACTCGCGAGCTCGAGTCATCTTGTTCGAAAGGAAGAGGAACTGTCATGGAAAGAAAGAGAAAGAAGAGAAAGAGGTAAAGCCATGTCCACACGTACCTTGTTGCTTACTCCGTGGATGTCTCCGCACCGCGTCATCTCCTGGCAACGCGCCGTAACCCTGGCCTTTCTCGGCAAGGTGCAAGTGCTCGAGGAGTACGAAGATGCCATTGTCGCACCGTCCGTCACCATCAAGATGCCGGCCGTGGTGCGCCTGACCCGAGGAGGCGTGGCGAAGAAGCACAAGGTGCGTTTCTCGCGCATGAATGTGTTCACGCGCGACGGCTTCCGCTGCCAGTACTGCGGCGTGCGGAAGAGCATGAGCGAGCTGAACTACGATCACGTCGTGCCCCGCCTTCGCGGCGGAAAGACGGTGTGGGAGAACATCTCGACCTCTTGCTATCCGTGCAACGATCGAAAGGGGAGCCGTACGCCGGAGGAGGCGGGGATGAAGCTGGTTCGAAAGCCCTTCAAGCCCCAGACCCTGCCGCTGGTTCCGATCATCCAATCCGTACGGGAAATTCCGCCGGTCTGGCGCGACTACTGCGCGACCGAAGGGCGGGCGGCGGACGATGAACGGGTCCAGGTCGCGTGAGGCGTGAGTTGCGCCTTGCTCCGATACCACCGCTGCCTCGCGGCGTTGCGCGATGGCAGCACGTCTTGAGCGCTTCGCGCGCGCGTGCGCCTTTGGTGCGGGACCTGCTCCCACCACCGAGCCGGGCGCACGTCGCGTGTGCGCGCTTCGGCCCAGACGGCATAAACAGGGCCACCTACTTTTGCGCGCCGCTGGCGCGCGTCTTTTCCCCCGCGTGGCATCGAGTTTCACTCATTCGTAGCGTAGCGCATCCACCGGGTCGAGCAGCGCCGCTCGCCGTGCGGGTACCACCCCGGAAGCGACGCCGACGGCGAATGAAGCCCCGAAGGCCACCATGGCGATCCACGCGGAGAAGCGCAATGGCACAGCCGGAGCCGTCCGGTGCACGACCTCGATGATGCAGTATCCGAGGCCGAGTCCCAGGAGTCCGCCCATGGCCGCCAGGACCACCGCTTCGATGAGAAACTGCCAGAGAATGTCGCTGCGCGTCGCCCCGATGGCCCGGCGCAGGCCGATCTCGCGGGTTCGCTCGCGGACGCTCACCAGCATGATGTTCATGATCCCGATGCCGCCGACCACCAGCGAGATGGACGCGATGGCCAGAAGCGCCCAGGTCATCGCAGATGTGAGGGTGCTGAAGGCGCTCATCAGATCGTCCTGGCTCTGCACCGTGAAGTCGACGTCGCCGTGGCGTCGACGCGACAGGATCGCCTCGATCTCCGCTGCCGCTTTGCCCACGTCCTCCTTGTTGCGTGCAGCGGTGATGATCTGGGCGATGTGCTCCTGGCCGAAGAGGTCGGTTGCGGAGCTCACCGGAATGAGGACCAGGTCGTCCATATCGAAGCCGAACGAAGAGCCATGAGCCTCCATGACCCCCACCACACGGAAGCGTCCGTCGGCGACGCGGATGGGCTTGCCGAGGGGGTTCTCGTCGCCGAAGAGCTCACGCACCACGGTGCGCCCGAGCACGACCACTCTGCGCCGGGAGGTGACGTCCTCCTCGCGAATGAAGGTGCCGACCCCCACGTGCATGTTGCGCAGATCGGGGAATGCTGGTCCGACGCCGAAGACCAGCGTGTTGCGCTCGCGGCCCGCGTAGCGAACCGCGCCCGCTCCCGAGATGGTGCCGGTGACGCCGCGGAGGAGCGTTCCCTGGCGCTCGAGCGCCGCGACATCGTCCAGCGTGAGTGGCTTCTGCGCGTTCCCGGCCGGCGGGCCGAATCCGCCTCGCGTCTCTCGGCGACCCGGCTGTACCGTGAGCAGGTTGGTGCCGATGGACGTGAGCGTGTCGTCCAGGTACGCGCGGGTGCCGTCGCCGATGCTCACCAGCAGCGTCACCGCCAGGACGCCGATGACCACGCCCAGCGTGGTTAGAAACGAGCGAATCTTGTTGGCGTTGAGAGCCGTGATCGCGGAGAGAAGGTGGTCGAGCACGGCGGTCAGGTCTCGAGGTGGCTGTCGTGGGGTGGGCCGTCGTACTCCAAGAGGCCGTCGACCACGCGGATGACCCGCGGACTGCGTCGCGCGATGCTCATGTCGTGGGTGACGATCACCACGGTGGTGCCGGTCTCCTGATTCAGGCCCTGGAAGAGGTCAATGATCTCGCGGCCAACCTTTTGGTCCAGGTTCCCGGTGGGCTCGTCGCAAAGGAGCAGCTCGGGCGCCGTGACAATGGCGCGGGCGATGGCTACCCGCTGCCGCTCGCCTCCGCTCAGGCGCTCCGGCGTGTGCTCGGCGCGCGAGGTCAGCCCAACCCTCTCCAGAGCCTGGCGCGCCCGCCGTCGGCGTTCCGAGAAGCCCACGTTTGCATAGCGCAGCGGCAATGCCACGTTGTCCACGGCGGTCGTGCGTGGCAGCAAGTTGAACGACTGAAATACGAACCCGATGAAGCGATTGCGGAGCGCCGCGAGGTCGCGGTCGCTCAGCTCGCCGACGTCGTTTCCGGCCAGCCGCACCGTTCCCGAAGTGGGCGTATCGAGGCACCCGAGCTGGTACATGAGCGTGCTCTTGCCGGAGCCGGAAGGCCCGATGATCGACACGAATTCGCCGCGAGCAATGTCGAAACGAATGCCCTTCAATACCTGCAGCGGCGCCTCGCCCACCACGAACTCCCGCACCACGTCGCGGACTTCGATGAGCGGCTCGCGCTGCCGCGCTGTTGCCGGGGCGCTCACTTGGGTGCTCCGGCGACGACCTGCACCTTCACGCCGTCGCCCAGCTTGGCGGCGGACAGCGTCACCACCACCGCGTCGCCCGCACTCACACCCGATATGATTTCCACTGCTTCCCACGTCGAGATTCCCACCTCGATGGCGCGTCTCTTGGCGATACCTCCCTGGACCACGTAGACGGAACGATCGGTGCCGCGACCGACCACCGCGTTGGGCGGCACCCATAGCGCGGCTTCGTGCACCGCCACGACGATGTCCACGTCGGCGCTCATGCCCACGCGAAGCCGCGCATCGAGGGGGAGCTCTACGTCGACTGCGATGCTCCTTCCGCCGCGCGCGTCGCGAGCAACGCTGGGCGCGATGGTGGCCACCTTTCCGCGGATTCTCTCGCCGGGGAGGGCGTCGAACGTCACGTCTGCTGCCATGCCTTCCTTGATGCGGGCGAGGTCTGCTTCGTCCACCTCGGCATCGACGTGGAGCGCCGATGCGTCGGCGAGCAGCACCACGGGCGTCCCCGGCGTGGTGGCCTCGCCCACTTCGATCTTGACGTCCAGCACCGTGCCCCCGAAGGGCGCGCGTACCACGGACTTTCCGGCCGCGGTCCGGGCGATTTCCACGTTGGCTTGGGCCTGCTTCACCGCCGCCCGCGCGGCCTCGGTGGCGCGCAGCATCACCAAGCTTTGCCCTTCGAGCGTCTCCACCTCGGCGCTCGCGATGGCCTTCGATTCGAGGAGCCGACGTGCGCGCGCGAGTTGGGTCTCGGTGACCGCCGCGTTCTGCTCCGCTTGCTTCACCTGCGCTTGGGCCATGACCACTGCCGTAGTGGCGAGGCGCAGCCGTTCCGTGAGCTCGACCGCTCCATACTCGAGGAGCGGCTCGCCGGCGCGGACGGTATCGCCCCGATGCCGATGCACGACGCGCACGGTGCCGGCGATCTCCGCGCGCACGGTGGCCTCTTGCTTGGCCGCCACCCGGCCGGCGGCCACGCTCGTCACGAAGTCGCGAACCGCGCCCTGTTGCACCGCGGTGGTTTGCACCGCCACGGGCGCGTCGCCCCGCGCGCGCAAGTAGCGCCACCCACCGGCCACGAGCGCGGCGATGGCCACGAGCCAGACCATCCAGCGATAGCTACGGCGGTGCAGGCGCTTCTTCGGAGGCGCAGGAGAGGCCACGGCGGCGCTGGGGGTTGCGGTCATGGCCCGCGTCTCTTGCAACAAGGGAGCCGGCCTGGTTCCCGGCCGGCGGTAGAGCCGCTTGCCCCGCATCGGTTGCGCACGCCGAACCGATTGCGTCGCGCCCGCCCCGCTTGCGTCAGGCGTCGGACGATTCCCGACGCGCCGCGGAGCCTGCGGGAGCGAAGCCGGAGAAGGCGCGCAGGGTCTGCGCTCCTTCGGCGCTTCGTCCTTCGGCATCTCGCAGCGTCAGGGTCGAAGCCTCGACGGACGCCTGGCCTTCCACGCCCGCCGCCCGCCGCCGCAGGGTCCACACCGCGAACAAGGGATCGCGGCCTTCGCGGGGAATCACCGTGGTGCGGGCCCGAAGCTGCAAGCCCACGGGTCCGAGGGTCGCCGTCACCCGATGCTCCGCGCGGGCATCGCCGCACAAGACCAGCGCGCCGCCCTCGGCGAGGAGCGGCGCCGCTGCTTTGATGTAGGCTTCGACGCCGCCGCGATACTCGATGCGCGCGAAGGCCCGCTGCGGGTCTTCTGCGTCCAGGGCCGCATCGGGGGGGAAATACGGCGGCGTACCGGTGATGAGTGGGTAGGCGCGGCCGAGCTTGGCCACGCTCGCAGCGTCGCGCAGATCGCCGTGGTGCAACTTCGTTCGGCCTTCGAGCCCGTTGCGCGCGACGTTGCGCTCGAGGAGCGCGAACGAGACCTCCTGGGCTTCGATGCCCACCAGGGTCGCCTGCGGGTGCGTCCAGGCCATGTGCAGCAGCACCGACCCCAGCCCGCAGCCCAGGTCGAGGATGCGGTCGGCGGACGGAGCTTCTCTTGCCGCGACGAACGCCGTGGCCACGTCGTCCACCGAGAATCGGTGCCCGTGCCGGCGCTGAAACACGCGAAAGTCCCGGGTGAGAAGATCGTCGGTGAGGGGACCGAGAACGGGGTCCACCACGGAGACTTTGGGCGGCATGGGCGCCGAAGCATAGCGCAGAAACGGTGCGAACTTGCCGCCGGGCGCATACGCTCCCACCCATGTTCGACTTTTGGAAGAAGCGGCGCCGAGCCGAGCTGCGCGAGAAACCGTTCTCGCCGGAGGCATGGGCGCTGGTGACGGAGAACGTGCCCTACGTGCGAGGGCTTTCGGCGGAAGACGCGGCGGAGCTCCAGGGCCTGGTCCAGGTCTTCCTGGCGGAGAAGTCCTTCGAGGGCTGCGGCGGGCTCGAGGTGGACGACGAGATGCGCCTGACCATCGCCGCCCAGGCTTGCCTCTTGCTGCTCCACCGCAAGACCGACCTTTACCCCGGCCTCGACACCATTCTCGTGTACCCGCACGCCTACCGCGCTACGGGGCAGCGTCGCGACGGCGCGCTGGTGCTCGAGTCCGAAGAAGTGCGACTCGGCGAATCGTGGAGTCGAGGCTCGGTGATCCTGGCCTGGGATCACGTGCTCCGGGGCGCGCACTTCATGGGCGACGGACACAACGTCGTGCTCCACGAGTTCGCCCACCAGCTCGACGCCGAAGACGGCGCCGTCGATGGCGCCCCCGACCTGGGGACCCGCGCGCGCTACTCACGCTGGGCCGAGGTGCTGGGGAGCGAATTCGCGGAGCTGACCGACGAGATTCACCACGGCATGCCCACCGACATCGACGCCTACGCTGCCACCAGCCCGCCGGAGTTCTTCGCGGTGGCAACCGAGATGTTCTTCGAGCGGCCCGGCGCCCTGCAGAAGCGCCACCCCGAGCTCTACGAGCAGCTCGCGGCGTTCTATGCGCAGGACCCGGCTGCGGTGGCGGAGCGCGCAGGCTTGGTGCCTCGCGCCAGGTAGAGCTGGCCGCCGTGGTCGGGAAGCGAGGGGAGCTCGCGCCGGCTGTAGTTCTCTGCCACGTTCGAGAGCGGCTCCCAGAAGCGCCGGCGAACATCGGCGCGCGCCACCGCGTTGACCATGTGGCCTTGCAGGCCGGGCGCCGCCGAGTACACATCGACCACCACGCACCGACCCCCAGGAACCAGCAGCGCCCAGGCGTGGCGAAAAGCGTTTTCCCAGTCGGGGAAGGCCGATAGCCCGAGGAACACGTGAAGCGCATCGACCCGGGGTGCAACCGCCTCGAGGCTCGCCCGCTCGAGCGAGAGCACGTCGGCCTGCACCGCCTGCACGTGGGTCCACCCGTTGCGCGCGATGCGTTCCTTCGCCCGCCGCAACATGCCGTCGCTGAGGTCGACGCCGACCAGGTGCCCACCGCCGGTGAGCGCGGGCGCCAGCACGTCGAAGCTCTGGCCGGTGCCGCAGGGCAGGTCGAGCACCGTGTCTGTGGGCCGCGGATCGAGCGCCAGGCATGCCTCGCGGCGAGCCTCTGCGTAGAGGCTCGTGAGCGTACGGTCGTAGAAGCACGAGAAGACGTCGTACCAGCCCATCTCCGGTCCGCAGTAGAGGCTTGGCGGGTGGGAGTCAACACCAAGGGCGAGCGCGCGCGCCGGTGGCGAGAGTAGGTTGCCCTACATGCGTGGTGCGTCCGCGTCGTCGGGCGACGACGGCGCCCGCGGCCGAACCTCGTCAGTAGGCCCCGACTCGAGCGGCGGACGACCGTGGCGAACCCGGAGCGCGTTGGCCTCCTTGAGGATCCACGGACGCGAGAAGGCCGCCGCGAGCACACGCTTGCGCAGCGGCGACTCGAACGACGCGACGCCCAGCACGATGAAGACGATGCCCGGCCCGGGCAAGAACAGAAGGGCCACCCCCACCAGCACCACCATCACCCCCACCGCCGTGCGGAGCACGCGCCGCTTGCGCGAAGGCGGGCGCCACAAAAAATCCGCCGGCGCGCGGACGAGCATGTGCCGCGCCAGCAGTGTGCCGGCGATGAAGAGGACCACGCTCACCGCCGCCGAGGCGAGCCAGAAGGGCCAGTGATGGGTCATGAGCCGCCCAGCGTCTCGCGGAAGCGCAGAAGGTCGAGCAACTCTTCCGGCGCCAGTGGGGTGGTGGCAGACTTTCCGTCGAGCACCGAGGCGACCAGATCGCGCTTGCGCGCGTGGAGCGAAAGAATGCCCTCCTCGATGGTCCCGCGCGCCACGATGCGGTAGGCGGTGACCGCCCGCTCCTGCCCCATGCGGTGCGCGCGCGCGTTGGCCTGCTCCTCTACCGCGGGGTTCCACCAGGGGTCGAGGTGCACCACGTAGCTGGCGCGGGTCAGGTTCAGGCCAGTGCCGCCGGCGGTGAGAGAAATGCAGAATACATCGAATTGCCCGTCCTGAAAGGCGTCGACCAGCCGCCGCCGCTCCCCCAGTGGGGTCGCGCCGTCCAGATACCCCACCCGCAGGCCGGCATGCTCGAGGTCGGCCCGCGCGCGCCCCAGGAGCGTGGTGAACTGGCTGAACACCAGGGCGGCGGCCCGCTGCTCGCGCAGCTCGAGGCAGAGCGTGCGCAGGCGCTTCAACTTCGAAGACTCGCCGGTGAACGAGGCGTCGACCAACCCCGGGTGGCAGGCGAGCTGCCGGAGGCGGGTGAGCGCGGCGAGAATCTGTATCTTCTGCTGGGCGCTGGTGACTCGGCGGTCCTTCTTCGAGAACTGCATGTCGCAGGCGTGGCGAAAGTTTTCGTAGCGCCGGGTCTCTTCCGGGTCGAGGTCGACGTACTCGATGATGTCCTGTCGCGGCGGCAGCTCGGCGAGCACCTCGGCCCGCGTGCGCCGCAGCAAGAACGGGCGCAAGAGCAGGTTTAGGGCACCGAGCGAGGGCGCGCTGTCGTGGCCTTCGATGGTCTGGCGGAAGCGCGCGCGAAAGCTCGGCTCGCTGCCCAGGAGGCCTGGAAATACCAGGTTCACCACGCTCCACAGCTCGCCCAGGTGGTTTTCCATGGGCGTGCCGCTGAGGGCGATGGTGAAGTCGCGCGATAGGTCGCGGATGGCGGTGCTGCGCTTGGCCAGGTGGTTTTTCAGGTATTGCACCTCGTCGAGCACCAGGGTCGGCCACTGCCGAGCGAAGCTTTTCGCTCGCTTCTGCACCAGGCCGTAGGAGACCACCACCACGTCGCCGGCTCCGAGCTCCGGAATCGCCAGCTCGCGGTCTTCGTTGAACCAGTGCACCCGGAGGCTGGGCGCGAACCGCGAGAGCTCCGCCTTCCAGTTGAACGACACCGAAGCCGGCGCCACCACCAGCGCCGGTCCCAACTTCTTCCGCGCGAGAAGAACCGCTGCAGTCTGCACGGTCTTGCCGAGCCCCATGTCGTCGGCCAGCACGCAGCCGGGCGCCCAGGTAGCGAGGCTCTGCATCCAGCCCACGCCGTCGCGCTGGTAGTCGCGCAGCTCACCGCGCTCGATCTTGGCCGGGCTCCGCACCCGCTTTCGCTTGCCGAAACGCGCCTCGATGGCGTCGATGTCGACGCCGCCCTCCACCGCACCGAAGTAGGCCCGCGCCGCCACCAGCGCCGAACCGAAGCCCTCGTGAAGGCGAATCGGCGCGTTGTCGCCTCCCGCGCCCTCGTCTTCCACCGCCGCGAAGGCCATGGGCAGGAGCGCGTCGCGAACCTCGCTGGTGAGCTCTAGGTATCGCGAATCGCCCATGGGCACGTAGCGCTGCGCGTCGCGAATGGCCTGGAGGATGTCGCCCAGCGGCACCTTGGCGCGCGAGCCCGCCGTCCCCACCGAGGCGCGGAGCGCGAACCACTGCTGCGAGCGATCGACCGAGAGCTGCGCTTCGGCGCGCTCCCACTTCACAGTGGCAGGGCGCATTCCGCTTCGCATCTCGATGCGAATCTCGAGCGGGTTGGCGTCGGCGAAGTCGAGGAGCGCCAGCGTCGCCTCCAGGCCCAAGGTGGTGCCGGTGGCGCCGCCGGTGGCTTCGTCCCACTCCACCCACGCGCCCAGCCCCGCGCGCAGCGGCGCGAGGCAGGCTGCCTCTTGCGCCATGGCCCGCTTCACAAACAGCGCCACGCCGTCGCGGGTGAAAGTCAGGAGCGGAGGGCCCTCGCCCGCGCGGAGCAGGGGCGCGCCGGGGGCGATCTCGACCATGAGCTCGACGCTGGTGGTGGGGGCCCAGTCGATGGCCAGCGCCGCCCGCGGCTGCGCGGCGATCTCGGTGCCCAGCACCGACGAAGGAATGCGCGCGTGCCCACCCGGCACCAACGGGAGCAGCGCGGCCCGCAATCGAGGCAGCGCCGCGTCGGGGAATTCGAGCGCGGTGGGGCCCAGGTCCAAGGCGGTTTTGACCCACGGGCGCAGACCCGAGGCGAGCTGGCCGGCAACCAGCACGTCACCCACCGCGAACGCCAGGTGCGCGCTCTGCGATCGCGCCAAAGGGTCGAGCGCCTCCATGGGCACCGCGTGGCCCGCAACCACGAAGCGCGCCCGGGCCATGGTGTTCACCGTGTGGGCGAGCTCGAGCGTGACGTTGCCGGTGACGATGCGCAGGGTGGTGGTGCCTTCGCTGTCGCCGAATACCCGAGGATGTTGGGCAATTCGCTCCAGTGTGGCGAACCCCAGCGGGGACCCCAAGTCGACGTAGACCTCGTTGCCGCGCGCCGCCTGCGACACCACGAAGCCGCCGATCTCGCGCTCGAGCGCCGAGGCCGAGACACTGCCGTCGAGGAGCGCCGAGAGCCGGATGGCGCGCCATCGCGCGGCTTTTCCACGCCCGCTTCGCACCACCAGCGAGACCCGCGCGCTCCGGCCCACGGGGATGACGACGAAACCCAGCTCCGCCACGCTCTGCGGCGCCACGGGCTTGCCGGTCACGCGATCGAGCAGGTGCTCCCAGCGGGCGCGCGCCAGATGCCGGGCGAGCTCGGCGGTGAGCGGCGCGCTCGCATCGCCCAGCGTGCGCAGCAGCGCTCGCAATGCGCCGAGCTCGGCGGCATCCACCGCGTGGGGCTGGGTCCAGTGAACGACAGGAGACGGCGCATCGGGGTCCGGCGAAACGGTGATGCGAAGTGCCGGCAGCGATCGCCGCGCCAGCCGGGGAGAAACCGTGAGGGTGCCGGTGGCTGCATCGAAGGCATGCTCCCATCCGCCGAAGCGTGCGTCGTCCGGCAGCGGCATGGCGTGGCGCGCCAACGACGTTGCGGCGAACGCATAGGCCTCACCCAGTGACTTCAGGAGCGGCTCGCTCCCTTCGAACGTTTGCTCGATGAGGGCGCGGCGAGAAGCCTCCACTTCCGGCAGATACCGTTCGAGCACCGCCGCGACCAGCGCCCGCGTCTCCTGGCGCAAGGCCACAACGTTGCGCTGCCACTGACCGAACGTCATGCCGGGCGCGGCCGCCGGGAGCGCGCGTCCGCAGTAAAGCTCCAGGCGGGCGACCACGTCGAAGGCCGCTGCGTGCTCGAAGCGCAGCTTGCTCTGCGCCCCCGCCGGTTCGGCGCTCTCTGCGTGGGCGTCGTCTTCGAGGAACACCGTGGCCGCCGCCACCACATGCTTGCAGAGCCCTTCGCGGTGCCAGGCCTCGCACTCGCATTGATCGCGCACGGTCTTGCCGAAGAGGTGGAGCACCACCTGGTACGGGGCCGAGCCGCGCACGGTCGCCCGCATCAGCCCGTCGCGGTAGCTGGCAATGCGGACGCGTCCTTCGGCGGCGTAGCGGCGGCCGCGGGTGAGCTCGGGCGCCGGCATCTCGCGAAGCACTCCGCGCAACGCGTCCTGAAAGGCTGCGTGGAGTTCGCTCACGTCTCTTCCGTAGCGGAAGCGCGCACCTGCGCCAAGGAAATCAGGCCCGCTTTGTGCGAGCGCTCCGGCGCGGCTGCGCATGAAGACGTCGGCCTCGAGCTCGCTGTCGAAGGCGTCGGCGCGACCGGTGCGTTCGACGAGGACGCAGTCGCCGTCTGCTCGGACCACGAAGTATGCGCTCTCGTAGACGACGCGCACGCGGGTGAACGCGTGGAGGGAGTCGCGACCGCGCGCAGGGCAGGGAAGAGGCCCAACTTTCGAGCGTAGCATACGGCCGCCCCCTCTTTCGCGCTCGCGTACGCCCCTCGAGGAACCCACGAATGACGCATTGCCCCAGCCTCCGCCTCGCTTTTGCGCTTCCGCTCGTCCTCGCCGTTTTGGGCGGCTGCGGCAAGCGCACGAAGCAATCGCGAACCGACTCGCCCGACGGCGACGGCGTCGCGACGACGGACCCAGACCTGACCGCCAAGCCAGGCACCCTCTCGGTGCGCGTGGACGTGGACCGCAAGAAGAAGGACGGCCGGCCCTGGGACGTGGGGAGTGGGCCGCCCGACATCGCCCTCTGCGCGACCAGCGACGGCGAGACGCAGTGCTTCCCGTCGGGGTCGTCCATGGATGACGTACGCGTTCCCAAGTGCCGCGACGCGTATCACTGCACCTTCACGAATCTTCCGCTGGCGCTCGAGGATCTGGAGCTCGAGATCTTCGACGTGGACATCGCCGAGAACGACGACATCGGCTCCGGCAAGGTCACCCGCACCACCACGCGGCTCGGCGCCGCGCGCATCGCTATCGTGGGCGACGGCATCGACGACAAGCCGTTCGTCGCCGACCCCAAGCGCATCGCCGGGCTGCTCTCTGGCGCGGGCCTCGGCGCGGGCGGCGACGCGGGCAAGGTGGCGCGCCCGTCCGCGCGCGGAGTCGTCGCTACCTCGGTCGACGTTTCCTTCTGTCCGCACGCGGTGGTGGAGACCGCCAAGGCCAAGGGGGCCGCGTCGTTTCGTTGCGAGTCGTGGAAGGGGCGCTGGAAGAAGGTTGGCCTGGGGGAGCTCGACCCACTTTTTACGACGCAGGTGACCAGCGCCGCGGGTAGCGAAGAGGAGCACCGGTGGTTCGAGGTGAAGGACGGCGCGCTCGCCGGAAACTTCGTGGAGATCACGCCCGGCTTCTGGCAGGTGGCATCGCTCGCCTGGGTGCAGAGCGAGAAGCTCGCGGAGATCGACCCCTGGCTTTGCGAGAACCGATCGCTACCGGGCTACGATCGCACCAAGTGTGCGAGTACCGCCGGGGCTGCGCCCACCGCGAAGGCCAGCGCGAGTACGCGCGCGCCCGTTCAGTAGGCGGCGGGGAGCACCTGGGCGTCGTCGAGCAGAGCCCGCGTCAGGTCTTTTCGCGCGCCCATGATGCGCGCGCTCTCCTCGATGCGACCCACCAAAAGCAGCGCGTAAATGTGCGTGCGACCGGCGCGCTCGACGCTGCCCACGAGCCACCCGTGGGCGTTGGCGGCGTCCTCGTGCATGCCGGTCTTGCCGCGCAGGGTCCAGGGGCCGGTCTTGTCCTTGCCCGAGGCGAGCGTCGTAATCTTCTCCACCGTGGCCACGTGGGCGCGCTCCACCGGCAGCTCCCCCGCCTTCATTCGCCCAAGAAAGTTCACCTGCT
Source organism: Polyangiales bacterium (assembly GCA_038210445.1). Classification (GTDB taxonomy): domain Bacteria; phylum Myxococcota_A; class Polyangia; order Polyangiales; family Polyangiaceae; genus JABFRG01. The sequence continues at coordinate 10,067 of JBBQWQ010000078.1, read as the reverse complement.
CCAGCGCAGACACGCCCAGGTTGCCGCGGAGCCAGAAGTGGTCGACCTCGCCGCTCACGTCGCCGTTGCCGTAGTCGAACGCGGTGACGAACGAACGCATGCGGGCCTCCCCGACCCGCCGCGCTATCTCCTGAAAGTACCACACCGCCGAGACCTCCATGGCGGAGGCCAGCGTGTGGTCGCGGTCCCACTCCGGCCGGCCACGCGGCTTTCCGTCCCAGCGAAGCAGGAAGTCTTCGCCGGTGGCCACCCCGGTCTGCAGGGCGATGAGCGCGTTCGGAATCTTGAAGGTGGAGGCCGGCAGGTAGCGTTCGCCGGCGAGGTGCGCGTCGGTGGCGGACCAGCGTCGGGTCTCGCCGTCGAAGAGCACGAAGGTTCCGCGAAACCCCGCAGTTTTCAGCATCTCGGCGCCGTGCCGGTTGGCTTCGATGCGATCGGGCGCCGGCATGGGGCCGAAGGTGGTTCGGCCGATGGCGGCGGCGCCCGACGTCTCCGCAGCGCCGGAAGGTGCGTGACCGCACGCGAGGCCCGACGCGAGAGCGCACGCGACAAGGGGGATGGCCAGCAGGAAGCGAGGGGCGCGCATTTCGCATTGGGATGCACGCCCCCGCGCTCGCATTCACCCTTTCAGAACAACCAGTGGCTCGAGGCGGAGCCGTCGCTCCACCAGATCCTCCTGTGCCTCCAGCACCTTCCGGATGTCGCGGTAGGCCGCGGGCGCCTCTTCGACCATCGCGTCGCCGTCTGGAATCACCACGTCGCCGAGCGCGCGGCGGAGCGCCTCCGGGCGAATTTTTCGCCGCGCCTCGCTGCGCCGAAGAACGCGCCCGGCTCCGTGTGAGCACGAGCCGAACGCCGCTTCGCAGCCGAGGCCCGCCACCAGGTAGCTGGCGGTCGCCATGGAGCCTGGCACCAGTGCCAAGCCCCCCGCAGGTGCAGCGATGGCGCCCTTGCGGTGTACGAAGAGGCGCTCGCCGAACCAGACCTCCTCGGCCACGAAGTTGTGGTGCACGTCGACCGGCGGGCCGTGGACCAGCGGATGGCCCACCACCTCTTCCAGGGCGCGCGCAGCAACACGTGCAATATGCATGCGATTCGCGCGGGCGAAATCCAGTGCCCAGGTGAGGTCGGCCAGGTAGGCACTTCCTTTCTCGGTGCGGGTGGAGAGGCCCGCGAGCGGCGCACCTTCCGCGCCCCGGTGGTGGTCGGCGATGGCGGCGCCGAGGCCGCGAGAGCCGGAGTGCACCAAGAGCCACGCGCGCTGCTCGGGGTCGCACCCGAGCTCCACGAAGTGGTTGCCGCCGCCCAGTGTGCCGATGTGCTTTGCCACCAGCGCTTTCCGGGCTTTCTCCAGGCTCCGGGTAGAGAGGTTGCGCTCGAAGAGGCCCTGCGACGCTTCCGGCTCCGGCGCGAAGGGGAGGGCGCGCCCGCGGCGGAGCCCTTTGCCCACCGGGATGCTCGCGAGCCAGCGCTCGAGGAGCCTCCTTCGTTCGGCCGGACCGAGACCGCTCGTATCGAGAGCGGCCCCGGAAGCGTCCTCCAGCGGCACCGCCAGCATGCCGCACCCGAGATCACCGCCGAGCGCCGACGGCACCACGGTGCGTTCGGCAGCGAACACGCTCCCCACGGCGACGTGCTCCGAGAGGTGCGCGTCGGCCATTGCGCATACGAAGTGCCGAACATAGGGCGCCCGGGCGATGCGCCTCAGCTGCGCCAAAGTCTCGTTGTCGAGATCCTCGGCCCAGCTGCGGATGGGAATGCCCCGGCCTTCTGCCGCGCTGGCGATCACTCGGAACGTGGCTCCTCCTCGCTGCGGTGACCCGCGAAGAGAAAGCGCAGCTCCGGCGTGCGCTTGAGCGGGGTGCCCTGTGACAATAGCGAACGTACGAAGGGTGCGGCGCGCGCGAGCGCCGCCTGGACCTCCTTGGGATCGTCTCCTTTCAACGTGAAGTGAACCCGCGCATGCCGGTAGTCCACCGACAGCGTGAGCGCCACGATCCGAACCTCGCGAACGCGGGGATCGTGGACATCGTCTTTCAAAATTCCCACCAACTCGTCACGCAGCACCACCTCGAGGCGAACGAGGCGACTCATATCCTGCTTCATTTTCGACGGCTCCGCGCGCGCGGCCGCGAGCTCTGCTCACGCCTCGCGCGAAATCACACGAGAGAAAACCTCCCGCGTGCAGAGCGAGCCATCGCGTCGCCTCGCGGTTGCGAGGGCGTGCGTCAGGCGTTCACGATGCGTCGCGAGAGGCAGACCGGAAACCGTCGTTTGCAATAGGGCACATGATCCACCTCCGTTCTGCGGCACGGCGATCGTGCGCCGAAGCAATGTGACCGCTACCCACAAATTGTCAAGGCGCGTTCGGAGGAGAACGCCGCAGCCTCGTGCCGCGCGCGGGCGATGTGGAAGCGCGGCGCGTGATCGCCGCCGTCGTCACGGACTCGGCCTTCGTCGCGACAATCGCGCGCGATTGTCGCGCCCCGGCCGCGCTGCGCTTCACCTCGCGGCCAGCCACCAAGCCCACATCTTGATCCCTGCTGGGTCACCGCGCGGCAACGGACAACTTCCCTCGCTGGCAGCCCTTCTCCCTACGATCACCTGGACGCATCAAGCTCACACCTATACTCTTCGGAAGTCGCCGCGACCTTGCGCGGCTTCTACTGGTGAGGGAGAGGACATGGACTCCATCGGGCGCGCCGCCTGCTTTGCTTGTGCGATTCTCGTGCTCGGCTCCAACACGCAATGCAAGCGTCCGACCCGAGCCAGAACCGATTCGGGCGCGACCATGTCCGCCGCGGACACAGGTTCGCTCGAGGTGCCGGACTGCCCCACGGTCGACCCGGTGCGACTCGCTCGGTTGGTGGAAAACCCACTCGCCGAGACTCCTGAGCCATCCAAAGATCCGGGGCGTCGAAGAGGTCCGCAGCCGACTTTCGACTACGCGTTCTCCGACTGTCATGGCGTCATGCTCACCAAGTATCGGGCGAGACCCAAGGCGTGGAGCCTGGTGTGCTACGAGTCGTGCCACTCCGCGACACGGTCTGGTCTCGGCGAGCTCGAATACTTGGCCGATGACCGTTTCGATGACCCGCGCGGCGATAGAGTTTACCTCCGCTGGTATCTAGTCAAGGACGGTCCCCTCGCAGGCAACGTGGTGGCATCCATAGCTGTCGGCAGCCATCCGACTACCTGGGAACTCGACATTACATCTCCGGCGGGCATTCAAGAAGAGCACACGAGCTTTATTTTCGATTGGATTTGCACCAATCGGCGCGACCTGCCCGGATTCGACAAGAAATCGTGCGCTGAGCGGTAGACCTGCGCGGAACGCGTCACCGACGTGCGGCGTGGGTAACCGCGGCCTCGGAAGCAAGCCCGAGGTCTTCCTGGACATCGAAATGTCAAAGCGAATAAGGCTGCCAACCTAGCAGTGCTGAGAGAGGTCGGTCGCGCTGGCAAAGTTCGATACGGTCGCCGCGCCCGGGTCAGCGATCGTGATTGTCGAACAAATCAAGCGGCCATGCTGACTGGCGATCATCGACGGTCGGAGCGAACCGCAGCTAGCTCGGCGGGAGCAGAAGGAGTCGTTCGCACCCAGACGGCCGAGCTACCCCGTGAATGGCATTCGTCCTACGACTCGCTCAGCGAGATGCGGCCGGTCGTTCCGGCCGCATCTTCCGAACCGTCGCTCGGCCCGGCCCCTTCACCGGTTCCGGGCCACGCAGCTCACGAAGTCGTGATGGATCTTTCGCGAGGACCGAAGCAGTTGGCTCATGGCAACGCTCAACCCCTGCGTACCTGATTCGTATTTTTGGAAGGCTCTCGGCCCCCACCCAAGAGCTCGCTGGCCTTCCGCTGACTGAGCTCAAGTGCCGCTGGTGTTGGCCACGCCCCGCGTTGCTCGCTCCTCCGAGTTGCCGCAAATGTACGCCCGATTGTCGAGCTCCCGGCGGGAGCGACCACTGGCGCGCCGTCGACGGGCGGGGCGCGCGTCGTGCTACCCTCGTTCCCGTGGACGGCCTCTATCGGGATCCGCGGACTGCCCTCCGGCAAGACGTACGCCGTAAGCTGGCTGAGATCGAGCCCCTGGAGGCGGCGCTCTCGATGCGTGCCCGGGCTCTGTTGCCCGACGACGCCCACGCGAACCTGGAGCGCCTGCGTGCACTACGCGATAACCGCGAAGGGGCCGACACGCTCGACCTTCTCTCGTCGCTCGATGGCACGCTCACAGCGCTTCGAGAAGCGCTGGAGCGCGCCCTGCGCGCCGCCACCGACGCCGCGGCCGTGGGCACCGAGGTGGAGGTCCCGCTCGGCCCCCAGGACCCGACGCCGTTCCTCCTGGAAGAGCCCGGCCAGCTTCGCGCGCGCAACGCGCTCCGCGACGTCGTGCGCGAGGTAGATGCCGGCGGGTTCCTTCGCCGGCGGGGCGACTCGAGCTACATCGCGCGCTTCACGTTCGGCGGCGCACCCTTTGTCGTCACCATGACCGACCAGGCGGCGGGTCGGGGAAGTGGTTTCTACTCATGGCACAGGTGGCTCGGTACGGTGGCGCCGCGAGGCTTCCGCCCACTCCGGGTGCACCCGCGGCACGCCCTCGGTCGCGTGATGGCCTGGCTGCACGTACACGGGCGCGGCGCAGTGCCGCTCGCATCCGCTGCCGCCGACGCACGCTACGTGGCCCATGGGCCACCGCGGCTGGTGGCTGCGCTCTTCGACGAAACGGCGTGCGGCGCGCTCATGGGCATGCCGACCGACGTCGACGTCCACGCGGGTCCGGGAGCGCTGTCGCTCACCTGGGAAGACGCGCCGCTCTCGCGGGCGCACCTCGAGCTGGCGTTGCGTCTGGCCCGCGGCTGAAGCACGCCACGGCGGCGCGCGGGGTGCTAGGCTGCCGCGCCATCATGGCGAACCCCACCGCACTGCTGGAAACCTCCCTCGGAAACATCGAAGTCGAGCTCTTCGTCGACCAGATGCCTATCACCGCGCAGAACTTCATCAAGCTCGCGAAAGCGGGCTTCTACGATGGCTTGCACTTTCACCGCGTCATCGACAAGTTCATGGCCCAGTTCGGCTGCCCCCACAGCAAGAACCCCCAAGACCCGCGCGCCGGTACCGGCGACGGCCCCGACGGCACCATCAAAGACGAGCATGCCGCCAAGATCTCCAACGAGCCGGGCACCCTCTCCATGGCCAACACCGGCTCCCCCAACAGCGGCTCCTGCCAGTTCTTCATCAACACCGTCCACAACTCGTTCCTCGACTGGTTCTCGCCGGGCGCATCCAAGCACCCGGTCTTCGGCCGCGTCACCAAGGGCATGGATGTTGTGAAGAAGATCGAGACCACCCCGGTGGATGGCAACGACCGGCCGCGTACGCCCGTGCGCATGAACAAGGTCACTATCCAAGAGGTCTGAGCCGGGGAATTGTGACGGATCGATGACGGACCGGCGGCGCCCTTCGTGGTTCTTTCTGGTCCGTGCGTCGCGCCATCCTCGGGGCTTACACCTACGCCGAATTCGGAGCCGTGCTCTTCGGCGTGCTCCCCCTCATCGCCGCCTCTCGCCTTCGGCATCGCAACGAGCCAACGCCGCGCATGCCCGGCCGCTGGCTGCGGCGCGTGGGCCGCTGGTCGAGCTCCATGACGCCGCTCTGGGACTTTCGCGTCGAGGGCTCACCCCCGGCCGACATCGGCGAACGCCCCTACGTCGTGGTGGCGAACCACGAGTCCACCGCCGATCCCTTCCTGCTCTCGCACCTGCCATGGGACATGCGCTGGGTGGCCAAGGAAGAGCTGTTTCGGCCGCCGGTTGTCGGTTGGTACATGAAGCTCTCGGGCGACATCCCGCTGCGCCGCGGCGATGGCGAGAGCGTGCGCGAAATGTTCTCGGTGTGCCGCGAGACCCTCGACAACGGCCTCTCGGTGATGATCTTCCCCGAGGGTACGCGCACCCGCGACGGCGAGCTCTTGCCGTTCAAAGACGGCGCGTTCCAGCTGGCCATCGACGCGCAGGTGCCGGTGCTACCGATCGCCCTGCACGGTACGCGCGCATGTCGTCCCAAGGGCTCCAAGTGGTTCGGCGAGGCCCGAGCGGTGGCTCGGGTGCTCCCGGCGATTCCCACCGCCGGCATGCTCGATGGCGACGTGGCCACGCTCCGCGAGCAAGCGCGCACGGTCATCGGCGACGCGGCCCGGGAGCTGCGTCAGGCGGCGCGCTGAATTCGATTCAGGCGGCGCTTTCCGGAGTCGCACGCGACAGGAAGAGCCCCAGGAGCCCGGCGGCGCAGAAGCCCATCACGTTGAGGAGCCCGTGCACCTGCACCATGGTGGGGATCTCCAGCAGCGTCCGGCCCGTAAAGTGGCTGATCGCGTAGGTGGTGGCGAAGCCCATGGTGATCATCAGCGAGGCCGCCGACACCCCCAGCAGTACGCCGGCACCCCGCGGGCGCGTGCGCGGAACCAGGTGAAGCAGGACCATGAGCGCGAAGGCGAACAGGCCGAAGGCCAGCGTCACCGCCGCCAGCACTTCCACGATGGGAATGCCGGTGATGCCGGCGGCCACGATGGGCGGCCCGGCCAGGATGACAACCGCGCTCGCCCGCGCCACCCGCGCGCCCACGCCCACCGCCCGCGGCAGCGCCAGCCCGACGATCATCGCCGTCGCGTAGCCGGCATAATGAAAGTGGTTGGCGGTGAGGATGACCCACGGCTCCGCGAACCCCAGCGGCTTCATGCCCCAGCGCGAGGCGAAGGCCCAGGCGCCTCCCACCGCGAGATAAATTTGCCCCACCGCGAAGCATGCATGTTGCAAGTTCTTGGCGGAAGCCAAACGCAGCGCGCCTGCGCCCGCCACCGCCACCGTTAGAAGCAGCCAGGGCACCGTGAGCCCGCCGGCGAGCGGGCCGTTCGGAACGAAGCACCCGGCGACCAGCAAGAGCGCCGCCAGCGGCTGGAGCAACGTGGCGGCGTCTTCGATGCGGCCGGCGGCCCCGCCGCCGCTCGGCACCTGCGCCCGCGCCAGCGGCACCACCACCAGGGGCGCCACGAGAAACAGCAGCTCCGCGCTGCCGAGCAGAAGGCCGGGCGGCGGAAGCACCGTGGCCATGCCTGCCCACACCATGGCCCCCACCGCCGCGCTCCGGGGCGCGAGCCATCGGGCGCGTGCGGAGCCGTCGGTAGGTGCGGCCGTCACCCGTCCAGGCTCGGCGACTGCGACGTCGCCGCGCCCGCGCCCCGGCTCCTGGCGAGCGGCTCCACCGAGAACACCATCCCTGCGCTTCGCAGGCGCGTGACGAGCTTCATGCCGAGCGCCGTCGCAGGGGTGAGCACGCCGCCTGCGCTGCGGTCCTCGGCGGCGAGGGCCATGGCGGTCTCCGCCAGCATCTTGGCCGTCTCGCCGTAGCCCGGGTCGCTCGTGCCCTCGACCCGCCCCATGAGCTTCTCGCGGCCGTCCTCGGACTCGGCCACGATGCGAATCTTGAAGAACCCGCGCCTTCGCGCCTCGGCGTCGGGGCCGTCGCCGGGGCCCGGGAGGTAGCGGTCGAGGAGCATGCGTGTGGGCCCGAAGGTGGCGGCCTTGAGGAACGCGCCGAGCCCGGCCACCACTGCGGCCGCGGTGATCCAAGCTTTTGGACCGCGGCCGAAGGTCATCTCTTCCGAGTACCGGAACTTGCGCCCGTAGGCGAAGCCGGAGAGAGCGTTGGAGCGGCGCACGATGCGGGTGTTCACCGCGGCCATCACGAAGGGGCCCGCCACGCGCTCTAGACTCGGCTCCCACCGCACCCGCACCGAGTCCGGCCCATCGAGGTCGAGATCGCTCTTGCGATCGGGGCTGAGCGAGTAGGGGTCGCGGAGCATCTTGCGCAGAGCACGATCGCGCTTCGCCGCGTCGAGCAGCTGGAGCATCGATGCGATGGTGCCGCCGCTGAATCCGCCGCTGGTCTCCCCGGCGAAGAACTTCACGCGGCCGAGCTTTTGCTGGAAGCGCTCGGCGAACGACTCGGCCAGCATCAGCGTGCCGAGGTCCGAGGGAATGGAGTCGAAGCCGCAGCAGTGCACGATGCGCGCGCCGCTCGCCTGGGCCACGGTGTGGTTCTCGTCGATGCTCGCGCGAATGAAGTTCACCTCGCCGGTGATGTCGCAGTAGTGCGTCCCAGCCTTGGCGCATGCGCGCGCCAGACGCCGCCCGTGGAGGGCGAAGGGCCCGACGGTCGTGCACACTACCTTCGTCCCCTCGGCGATCTGCTGCAGCGCCGCGGCGTCTTGGGCGTCGGCCACGATCAGCGGAACGTCGGCGGCGGCTTGCCCGAGCGAGCGGCGGATCTCCTCGAGCTTCTGCTGGTTGCGGCCAGCCATGGCCCAGCGAAAGCCGCTCGGCGCGTGCGCCGCCAGGTACTCGGCCACGAGTCGCCCGGTAAATCCCGTCGCACCGAACAGCACCACGTCACTCTTCATGCACCGCACGGTATCATGGGAATCCGCCCTGCACGCCGCATCCCTCGGTGGTAAGTCCCTGTTGTGACGTGCGTGAAGCTACCGCTCGGGGGCGAGCTCGATTTTCGGTCCGACTGGCTGGAGCCGCCCGAAGCCGACCACGTTCTTGCGGCAATTCTCGGCGAGGCAAAGCTCACCCAAGAGAGCATCGTGCTGTTCGGACGCCAGGTGCCGCAGCCGCGCCTGAGCCTGTGGATGGGCGACGAGCCCTACCGCTACAGTGGAAAGACCTTCATGCCCGCCCCTTGGACGCCTACGGTCGGCTCGCTGCGCCGCCGCCTCGAGGCCGAGACCGGCCACGCGTTCAACAGCGTTCTCCTGAACCTGTACCGCAGCGGCCAGGACTCCATGGGGTTTCATGCCGACGACGAGCCGGAGCTGGGGCCGCGACCGGTCATTGCTTCGGTCTCTCTCGGTGCATCGCGGCGCTTCGTGCTGCGCCCCAAGCAGAAGAATCTCGCGCCCCTGCGCCACGAGATCTCCCTGGGCCACGGGAGCCTCCTGATCATGCGAGGAGACACGCAGCGCACCTGGGTGCACGGGATCCCCAAGAGCACGCGGGTGCAGGGCCCGCGTCTCAACCTCACCTTCCGCCACGTGGCTGCCGCAGCGCGCTGATGCGCGCCAATTGCATGGCGCTCGCGGTCCGTGCGCGGACAAAATTCCCGCAAATGCGCGCCCGGAACGGCCCTTGCACAGCTTGGTGGCGTGGAGTCCTTGCGACCGCCGAACCTCGTCCTCGCCCCGAGCGACCCATGCGCCTGCGCGGCGCCCGTCGGTCCCCGAGAGCTGGCGCCGCACCTGGCCATTCCGCCCCTTGCGGCGCTCTTCAGCGTGCGCCCCACGCTCGCGTCGATGGCGTTCGCCTGGGCCGCCGCCGGGTGCCTCCTCGCCTATGCACCGACCCTACGGGCCGCAGCCGAGCGCCCTCCTGCGCCCCGCGCGGTACGCGCGCTCGGCGTTCTCGGCTTGGGCATCGGGCTCTCCATGATGGCGGGCACCCTGGCCACCGCAGGTTGGCTTCTACCGGGGGCCGTAGTGGGCCTCGCTGCCGCGGCGCTCTTCGTGGGCTTCGCGGTGGTGCGCCCCGCGAGCAAATGGCGCAAGGGCGTCGCCTCGCTCTTCGCGCTTTCTGCGACCGGCGTTCCGGTCCTGCTGGCCGGAGGCGCCGGCCTTCGCGCAGCGCTCGCCGTCTGCGTCACCTGGACGCTGGGGCTGATCGCGGTATGGGCCGCGAGTCGGTCCAATGGCGCGAGCCGGCGCGGTGGCAGCGAGGCCACCGGGTTCTATGTGTGGCTCGCCGCCGTCGCCGTCATGTTCTTCGGGGCGCTGTCGGCGCCGGTTCTCCTGGGCGCACTGCCCATGGTCACGGTGGCGGCCGCGCTCCTCGTATCCGAACCCCGCCCGCCGTCGCGCACCACCTCGAGCTGGGGGCAGGTGATGGCAGCCGTCTGTCAGGCAGCGCTCATTCAGTTGCTTCTTCGCTGAGTCGCCCTTTGCGCCGGGGCGTGGTCGTGCGAAGATGTCGCATGGCGAAGCGCTCCACGAAGATTCGTCTGTCGGCGATGCC
>JBBQWQ010000077.1:0-32791 GCA_038210445.1 Polyangiales bacterium | reverse complement strand
GCGCGCGATCGCCCAGGAGGCAAGCTTCGAACGCCGGCCAGTCGGTGACGTCGCCCCGCGAACGCTCGCGCCAGCGGTCCACCAGCTCGGTCAGTCGCGCTGCGGGCTCCACGCCTCGAAGACTAGCAAAGAAAGGAGGTGGCCCCCGCCGACGATCCGCTAGAAAAGCAGGGTGAGCCGCCGCAAGGAAGCCCAGAAGTACATCGCGCAGAACCGCGCGGCGAGCTTCCACTACGAGATTTCGGAGCGCTTCGAGGCGGGCATCGTGCTCCGCGGCAGCGAGGTCAAATCGCTGCGCGACGGCCGCGTCGATCTCTCGGAGGCCTATGCAGCGGTGGAGAACGGCGAGGTGTGGCTGCGGCAGATGCATATTGCATCTTTCTTCGCGGCCCGGGCGTTTCCTCACGCCGAGCGCGGCGCCCGCAAGCTGCTCCTTCACGCCAAGGAGATCGCCCACATCGTGCGCGCCGTCTCGCGCGAGGGCTACACGCTGGTGCCGATCGACCTCTACTTCAAAGACGGGCGGGTGAAAGTCACGCTCGGCGTCGGGCGCGGCAAGAAGGCCCACGACAAGCGCGCCACCCTGGCCGCCAAGACCGAGGAGCGAGAGGCGCTCGAGGCCATTCGCGCGCGTCGCGACGGCTTGCGGTAGCGAGGCTCGTTCGCGCCAGAAGTGCTGGTGACGCGCGCCGAGAATATGGCACTCAGTGTAGGGCTACGGACGCGCGTGCTTCAACCGCTGCCGGTGCGGGTCAGCAGCGTGAGCGAGAAGGTGCGAATGCGCACCCCGCCCCGGAAGATCGACACGCCGCTGCGCGATTCCACGGCGCGGGTGGGAAAGAGCGCCTCCGGCTTCTGTGGAAAGCGCGCGTCCGTGACGAACAAGACCTTGCGCGCGCGCTGCCACTGGGGGCGCGGGTTCCAGTGGTCGAAGTCGTCGGGGATGTCGGTGAGGCAGCCCACCTTGGCCTCGTTCTTCAGCGCCGCCTGGAGCTGCGCGCAGACGGTCCAGTGGGGTCCCACCACCACGATGTCCTGCTTGGCGTCGCCCACTTCGGCGGCGAGCTGCGCGCGTACGGCGTCGACCACGTTGTTCCAGCCGTAGAGCTCCGCCGCCAGGTTGGCCCGCGGGTCTGCGTTCTTGGGCACCAGCCGTGCGCTCTCGGGAACCAGCACCCATGCGTGCACCGCTGCGGTAAGGGCCCCGGCGGTGATCACCGCCGCGGTCACGACGCGCCGCGAGCCGAGGAGGCCGCGCCGCGCCGCGTGCACTGCGATGGCCAGGAGCGGCGGCGCGAGCCAGTGGGGTTCGGCGCGTGGGCTCCAGAGCGAGAACACCAGGAGCGGCACCAGCGGCACGACGAACGCCAGGAAGAGCAGCTGCGAGAATGCGTCCTGCTCGCGCGTCTTCCAGAGATCGCGCGCGTAGCGCACCACCAACACCAGCACGACGGGCGACACGTATCCGAGCTGGCCGCCGAGCACCTTGCCGAGCAGCACCAGCGAAAAGCCCGCGCCGGCCTGGGTGGCCGAGAGCCGGTGGTGAAGCATGGGCGCGCCGGTGGTGGCCTCGTGATACCCGAGCACCAGCAGCGGAAGCGCGCCGATGGCGAGCCCTACGTAGCCGTAGCGGTTCTTGCGATGCTCCTTCACCAGCCACACCGCGACCGCCGCGAACAGGAGCACACCCGAGACTTTGGAGGCCGCCGCGAGGCCGGCGCACAGCCCGGTGAGGATGAGCGCCGTGTCCTTGGCCTTCTCGTCCTTGGCGGTGGTGGCCTGGGCCGCGAAGGCGAGCGCGCCCAGCCAGCCAAAGGCGAGCAAGAGATCCGGCGTGAAGCCATAAAGGCCGATGGAGATCTCCGGCACCAGCGCGAACACCGTGGCGGCGATGGTGCTCTCGCGAAGGCCGGCCCCGGCGCTGCGGGCCACCCGGAACAGGAGCCACGGAACGAGGGTGGCGAAGAGCGCGGTGAAAATGTGCACGTGCTCCGGCGCAGGCGCGCTGCCCTGACCCAGGAGCCGCGCCAGCAGACCGATGGCTCCCGGATGGTCCAGGTACATGGGCTGCGGGAAGAGCGCGTAGCTGGCGTAGAGCGCTTCGCTGTCGCCGAATCCGATGCGGGAAGCGGCGACCAGGCGCATAGCCAGGAGCACCACCGAGACCGTGGCCAGCGGCCTTCGCTCTTCGAGCCACGCTCTCAGCGGTGTAGCCACGGGTCCAGCATCCTCGCGACGTTCACCGACGGCGCGTCCTTGGTTTTCAGCATATCCGCTAGATCTGTGCAGTATCCACGGAATCGTTCGCGGCCGTCGAGGGTCTCCTCCAAGGCTTCGCGAATGCGCTTGGCGGTGACGTTGCCCTGCACCAGTTCGGGAAAAATTCGCCGATCGAGCAGAATGTTGGGGAGCGCAATGTGCGGCGTGCGGATGAACAGGCGGGCCAAGGCCCCGGTGGCGGCGCCCACCCGATGCGCGATCACCGGCGCAACGCCTGCCACCGCCGCCTCCAGGGTCGCGGTTCCCGACGCGCAGAGGGCCACGTCGAAGGCAGGAAGGAGCGGCGAGATGCCGGCCAACGGGTCTACGTCGTGGGCCTCCACCTCGTACTCCGCCGCCAGCTGCCGCATCATGCCCACGGTGCGGCTGTCGAGGCTGCTCGCCACGAGCACCCGCGCATCGATGCTGGCGCGGTCGGCGCGGAGCTCGGCGAAGCCCTCGAGCATGACCGGAAGCAAACGCTCCACTTCTTCCGGGCGACTGCCGGGAAGAATCGCGATGGCGTCGGCGGCGGCGGTCATCGTCAGGCGATCGCGCGCCTCCATCCGCGATAGGTATTCAGTCTCCACCCCCGGGTGCCCCACGTACTCGACGTCGGCGCCGGCCTCTTCCCAAAGCGCGCGCTCGAAGGGAAGGATCACCGCAAACCGAGTGGCGCGGTCGGCCAGCTCCCGGGCGCGGCCCGAGCGCCAGGCCCACACCTGCGGCGGGCTGTAGAACAGCGTGGGAATGTCCAGCTTGCGCAGGCCGTCGAGGAGCGATGCGTTGAACTCGCTGTAGTTGAACAAGAGGGCCGCGCGCGGGCGGCGCTCCTTGGCCGCGCGGAGCAACTTGTTGCGCGCCAGCGCCAGCGAGGGCAGCCGAAACGCCACGTCGGCGAAGCCCATGGCGGTGGTCTGCCGCAGATCGCAGAGCAGCTCGGCCCCCACGCGCCGGGCTGCGGGCCCTCCCATGCCGAACGCGCGCACGCCAGGGAGACGCGCGAGCACGTGGGCGACAGCGCGGTCACCCGAGGCTTCGCCGGCCACGATGAGAAGCTCAGTCACGAGAACCAACGCTCATAGCACTCCAGCGGCGCCGCGGGGTACACAAGCGCACTTCTGGCCCAGGCGGGCGCGGCGCATCACTTCAGTGTGGACGCAGTTTGCGTCGCGCCGCCAGCGCTACCAAGCCCCACGAGATGAGCCAGCCCGCCGAACCGGAGGAGCCGGGCGCGCCGGCCGTCGCGCATCCGCTGGGGGCGGTGGCGCCGCAGCTGCGGTCGAGGCCGCGCCGGGGCAGGGGATTGCACGCCGCGCCGGCCTGCTCGGTGCCCTCGCCGGTGACGCGGGTGCCGTCGGGCAAGTAGGCCGAGCAGATGCCGAGCACGTCGTCGAGCTTCAGGTAGCGCTTCTTGGTCTCGCCTTGATTGTAGGATGCATACATCGTGGCGTTGCGGTCGGACGAGTGCGCCAGGCCAAGAAAGTGGCCCGCTTCGTGGGTCACGATGCTCGGAAGGTCGTAGCCGGTGGGGTCCACTGCGTCGGTCACCGACACCCGAAAGGTGTAGGAGTTGATCTCCATGTCGGCGTCGTAGATCTCGCCGGTCTTCTTGTTGAAGGTCACGGTGGTGAGGCCGAGGGTTGCGCTGTCGCCGGTGGGGCTACCGTCCACCGCGTGCGGCCACGAGGTCTCCTGAAAGATGATGACGTTCTGGTTCTCGCCTTCGGCGTTGTATCCCACCTTGCCGCAGGCCACTTCGCCGAGGTCGCGCACGTCGATGCCCACGCGCGAGCTCCCGCCCTCCACCGGGCACGCGCCCTCGCTCCAGGCGGCGAAGGCGTTGCCGACGATCTGCGCGGTTTGCTCGTAGGAGATGCGCCGGCTGGCCAGCCGGTCGACGCTGTAGCCCACGCAGCGGTTCTTCCAGAAAATCGGCGTGCCGCGACCCTGGCAACCAGGGGCGGGGTCGGCGCCGCCCACGGCTCCGGTCAAGGTGCGACAGTAGGCGTGGGCCCCGGCCGGCACCAGGAAGAGCGCCAGCGAACAGAGCGCCATCGACGCCGCCCTCGCGGCGCTACTTCGTTGCATGGCGCTTGTTCCACGCCTCGGCAATGTCGCGCACCACGTCGTCTACCCCGCGATGGATCAGCACGTCTTGCGCGAGCGTGTTCGCGTAGCGCGTGGGCGCCAGCACCTTGGGCGTGGCGCTGGGGCCGGTGACCGCGGCCTGCGGCTTGGGCGCCATGACCAGGCCTACGTCGGCGGCTCGCACGGTGGTCATCTGCGCGGTTTTTGGGTCCTTTACCAGCGGGTACTGCCCCTGGCCGCGCTCCACCACCATGAAGGCGCTGTCGACCTTGTGCAGGAACAGCACCGAGCTCTGGCCGTCGGTGAACTGCGGCTCGCCGCTGACGTTTTGCCCGATGTTGCCCACCGAGCCGCCCAGCGTGCGCACCCACACCTCGGTGCCGGGCTGGCCGGCCACCGGGCGCTCCACCTTCAGGCGCGTGTAGGTGACGATGCGGCCGCCTTCCCAGACCGAGCTCTGGTCGATGGGCACGACGATCGCCACCGCGTCGGCGCGGTCCACCAGCGCCTCGAAGTACACGGCCACGGAGACCGAGGCCTGGGCCGCGGGCGAGGGTACGGCCAGGGCGGCGCCGCAGAGGGCGAGCGAAAGGGCAAGAGAACGCAGAAGCCTCATATCTCCGAGGCTATCACGAAATTAGCGGCCCACCACCAGGCTCGCCCGCCTACCACCGCACGAGCGCGCAGCCCCAGTGCACGCCGGCACCGAGCGCCAGCATCATGTTGAGCTGGCCCTTCTTCAGGGTGCCAGCCCGGTGCAGCTCGTCCACCAGAATGGGAATCGTTCCCGCGCTGGTGTTGCCGAAGCGGTCGATGTTCATGGGCATCTTCTCGCGCGGCACTTTCAGGTGGTCGCGGATGTACTCGTTGATGCGGAGGTTCGCTTGATGCGCGATGAAGAAATCGACCCCCTCGCCGGTGAGGTCTTTCTCTTTCAGCAGGTCCTTGGCGGCCCGGGGAAGCTTGGTGACGGCGAAGCGGAACAGCTCGCGGCCGTCCATGCGCGGCACGTAGGCCTGCTCGCCGTAGTGGTGCTCCTTCCAGTAGGGCCGCGTGCGGAAGCCGCCGCCCGGCACGTAGAGCAGCTCGGCGAAGCGGCCGTCGGAGTAGAGCTTCATGCCGCGCAGACCCGCGTCGCGCTCGGTAGCGCGGAAGATGAGCGCCCCTGCGCCATCGCCGAAGAGCACCGCCAGGGCCCGATGCTCGTTGGCCTTGTCGCGCTCTTCCTGGGTGAGCTCGCGATCGGACTCGCCCATGAGCACGTCCCAGGCGGTCCACGGCATGAAGCCGGCGTGCGCCTCGGCGCCCACGAAGAGGATGGTCTTGGCGGCGCCCGACTGCACCAGCCCGTCGATGATCTGGAGCCCGAAGAGCATGGCCGCGCACTGCTGCCGAATGTCGAGGGCCGGCACCCCGGGAATGCCCAGCTTGGCGCCCAACAGCGCCGCGGAGCCCGGGAAAATGTAGTCCGGGGTCATGGTCGCGAAAACAATGTAGTCTACATCTTTCGCTTCCAGGTTGGCGTTCTCGAGCGCGCGCTTGGCGGCCTCCACGCCCATGTCGCTGGCGCCCACACCCTCGGGCGCGAAGTGGCGCTGGCGAATGCCCGACCGCTGGTAAATCCACTCGTCGGAGGTATCCATCACGCGGGCGAGCGCCGCGTTGGTGATCGGCGGTCCGGGAACGTAGTGCCCTGAACCGATGAGCTCGAAGCCAGGCATGGCCCAGGCGTTTAGGCAAAGCCCCGGCAATACGCACGCATATTGTGTGCGGGCGAGGGCTTGCTGGCCAAATCATGACAGCCCTACGCGACCGCGCGCGGCTCAGGGCGCGTGGCGGGTCATGCCCAGAACGTGCAGCGGCTCGGCAGCGTTCTCCAGCACCAGCAGATCGCCGAGGCCCACCTCGAAGAATGTCTCGTGACCGTCGAGAAAGAGCCGCGCCGCGCGCATCTTGCTACGCACCTCGATGCGTCCGCCCGGCCGAACCAGGCCGCGCTGCAACCGAAAGTGCTGACCGCGTGGTCGATACGGCTCGCGCACCACGTACTGAATCTTGGAGGAGCGCAGCGGCAGCACCTTGCCGCCGGCGCTCCTCAGGGCGGCCGTGGAGCCGGCCGCGGGGCCCATCCAGATGCCGCTCGAGCGCTGCTCTTCCTGGTCGTCGTCGCCGTCGTGCCCCAGCACCCGCAAGATGTACCGCGCGGTGGCGGCCGGCGAAGGGTGGCAGAACAGCGCCTCGTTGAGCACGCGGTTGGAGAGGATGGTGCCGTTGCGGCTCACGCGCATGCGCTGCAGGGTTTGCCCGGCGAGCTTGCCGCGCAGCGCGAGGGCGATGGCGTCCTCGGTGCCGTCCTTGGAGGCCGCACAGAAGAAGCCGACCGAGCTGTCCGGCGCGCTGTTCACCCCCAGCAGCGGCACATCGGCGCCGATCTGGTGCGAGGCCGACAGCAGCGTGCCGTCGCCGCCCACCGTGATGACCAGATCGAAGCTCGAGGGAATGGGCGTGCCGCGCCGCGATTTGCGCACGAAGGTCGAAGCGCCGAGCTTTTCGAGCACGCGCATCACCTCCGCGAAGGTGGCCACGTGCGAGCGATGCGTGCCGAGCATCTTGCGCACCACCGGATCGCCGGCCTTGAGCAGCTTCTTGGTGAGCGCGCTCTTGCCGTCGAGGACCTCGCGCTCGTAGAACGTGCGCTTCACCACCACCAGCACCCGCGGTCGGCTGCCCTTCACGGGAGCTCCGCGAGCCGGCGCAAGGCGAGCTCGGTCTTGGCGTCGCGAATGCGCCCGTCGCGGCACGCCTCCAGCGCCTCCCGCACTGGAATCGCTACGATTTGCGCGTCGTCCTCCAGCGGCGAGCCATCGCCCACCGGCACCACGAACGGGCCGCTGCCCACCTCGACCGCAAAGAACACGTGGAGCTCCGCCACCAGCGCCGGCGCCGGCACCGTCCAGCCCCCAAGTGGCGTGAACGCGTTCTCTGGCATGGCTGCGCCCAGCTCCTCGTGCAGCTCGCGCGCCGCCGCAGCCACCGGCGACTCGCCCGGCTCCACCAGCCCCGCGGGCAGCTCCCACAGCACGCCCTCCCACGGTCCGTCGACGAACGCGGGTCGCGGCCGGAGGAGCAGCGGCACCCGCGGCGCCGAGCGCAGGAACACGTAGCGCGTTCCCAATTGCGTGTAGGTTGCACACACCACGACCGCATCCAGAGCCCGCCGCTCCACCACGTCGTACGCGAACGGACGGCCCGCTTCGCCGCGCGAGAGGGTGAGCCGGCGAAGCTCCAGGAAGGCGGCGCTTCCCTCGGCTGCGGGGCCATGATGGCGAAGCGGGAAAGGCGGAGCCGGGGGGAGAGGCACGGGTCTCGGAGCTTACCCCGGATTGCCGCGCGACCTGGAATCTTCAGCCGGCGCGGCGCGTTGGCAGCTCGTGCGCGCCCGCATTTCACCGGCGTGGCGCATTCGGAAAGAGAACACCCGCGTCCTCGGAAGAGCTTTGATACACTTGGCGAAAGCGAGAAACCTCGTGGGCTTCGGAACTTTGCGTTGGCCCACCCGTCTCACTTCCGGTGTCTTCCGGTGCGCGCGAGAAAAGCCTCATGAACCTCGATCTTCGTCCGATTGAAAAGAAGGCCCACGCGGCGGAGGTGAGAATTCGCCTGAACCGCGCGCTTCGGATCGGGGTGCCCGCGCTGTTCTTCGCGCTGGCGCTCTCGGTCGTGGCCCTCGTGCTCCGCAAGGTCGGCGTCTTGGGCGAGCGCCTCACCTGGGGTCTTCTCGGCGGCTTCGTGCTGACGGCCGTGGCGGTGTTCGTGGCTACCTACCTGCGCAAGCTCGGCGCCCGCGCTGGCGCGGTGGCCCTCGACCGACACCATGGTCTGGCCGACCGACTCTCCAGCGCGCTCTCGTTCGGCGAGCTGCCCGAAGCGGAGCGCACCGCCTTCATGGGCGTCGCCATGGAAGATGCCGTGGCCGCCACGCCCAACGTCTCGCCCAAGCGCGCGGTGCCGATCCTCCCGCCGTGGCCTTCGGTGGCTGCCACCGCCGGGGTGGCCGCAGCCTTCGCGCTGGTCGCAGTGTTCGAGATTCGCCGGCACGAGATCATCGTCACCGCCGACACCATCGATCCGGTGGACATCACCGCCGACGATCTCGACGCCATGCGCGATTTCTTGAAGGATCTCGAACAGAAGGACCAGAGCGAGGACGCCAAAGAGGCGACCCGCGAGTTCAACCAGCTCATTCGCGACCTTGCCGACAAGCGCCTCGACCGCACCGAGGCGTTTCGCCGCATGCAGTCGTTGGAAGACAAGCTGCTCCAGGGTCGCGAAGCCGACGCCAAGGCCCTCGAAGAGGCGCTCAAGAAGATGGGCGAGGAGCTGAAGAAGGCCGACCTCACCAAGCCCGCCGGCGAGGCCCTCGAGAACAAGAACCTCGCGCAGGCGGAAAAAGAGTTCCGCGAGCTCGCCAAAAAGCTGCGCGAGGGCAAGGCCGACAAGGGCCAGATCGAGAAGATGCGCGAGGCCTTGAAGAAGGCCGCCGAAGACCAGAAGTCACGGCAAGACAACATCGAGAAGCGCCGCGAAGAGCTCGAGAAACAGCTGCTTCAGCAGAAGCAAAAGCAGGGCGACGCGGGCGCCAACGAACAAGAGAAGAGCCTCCTCCAGAAGAAGGAGCGCGAGCTCGAGCGCCTGCAGCGCGAGGAGAAAGAGCAAAAGGAGGCCGGGCGGCAGCTCGATCGCCTCGACCGCGATCTGCAGAAGGCCGCCGAGGATCTCATGAAGGAGGCCGGGCTCTCGGCCGACGATCTCGACAAGGGCGCCGAGGACATCAACCGCATGTCGCAGGAGCAGATGTCGAAGGAAGAGAAGGAGCAGCTCCGGCAAAAGCTCCAGGAGCTCCGGGAGATGCTGCGGCAAGGCGGCGGCAAGGCGCGCATGGTGCAGCTCCAGCGCTTTCAGCAGCGCGCCCATGGCCAAGGGCAGCCCGGTCAGGGTCAGGAGCAAGGCCAAGGGCAGCCCGGTCAGGGTCAGGAGCAAGGCCAAGGTCAGCAAGGCCAAGGCCAGCAGGGCCAGGGTCAGCAAGGCCAAGGTCAGCAAGGCCAAGGTCAGCAAGGCCAAGGTCAGCAGGGCCAAGGGCAGCAGGGCCAGGGTCAGCAGGGCCAAGGAGGCCAGGGCGGTCAGATGCCCGGCGGCAAGCAAGGCGAGATGTGGGTCATGGGCCCCAACGGCGAGAAGCTCCTGCTGCTCTCCAAGGGCGGCCAGGGTCAGGGCCAAGGCCAGGGTCAAGGCGGCCAGGGTCAAGGCGGCCAGGGTGGCGATCCCGGTGGCAAGGGCGCGGGGACCGGCCACGACGACAAGATGCAGGGTGCAGCCAGTTCCATCAGAGCCGGCGTGCAGGATTCGCAGATCGCCGGCCAGGACACCGGGCAGGGGAGCTCCCGCAGCGAGGTCATTCAGGGCGCGGCCGAGCGCGGCTTTGCGTCGCGCGGCTACAAGAAGGTGTACCGCGAGTACCACACGGTCGCCGAAGAGGCCCTGAACAAGGACGAGATCCCCGGCGGCTATCGCTTCTACGTGCGCCGCTACTTCCAGCTTATTCGGCCGCGCGACGGAGAGCCGGGCGCCGCAGCAGCGCCGGGCGCACCGGAGCTGGCGCCGCCGCCGCCGGTGCCGCCGGCGCCGGCACCGAAGCACTGAACCTTTCACGCGTGAACTTTCGGAAAGAGAGCAAGCAAGTATGAGTGAGACCGACGCGGTGCGGGAAGAGGTCCGGGAGTTTCAGCGCCACATCGAGGCGCTGCGCAAGGAGATCGGCAAGGCCATCGTCGGCAACCACACCGTCATCGACGGCGTCGTGAGCTGCATGCTCGCCGGCGGCCACGCGCTCCTCGAAGGCGTGCCGGGCCTGGGCAAGACCATGCTGGTGCGGGCGCTGGCAGAGACCCTGAGCCTCTCGTTCTCTCGCGTGCAGTTTACACCGGATCTGATGCCGGCCGACATCCTGGGTACCACCGTCATCGACGACAACCAGGCCGGCGGCAAGGTGTTCGAGTTCCGCAAGGGCCCGATCTTCGCCAACATCGTGCTGGCCGACGAGGTGAACCGCGCCACCCCCAAGACCCAGAGCGCGCTCCTGGAGGCCATGGCCGAGCACCGCGTCTCGGTGGGCAAGCGCACCTACACGCTCGACGAGCCCTTCGTGGTGCTCGCCACGCAAAACCCGCTGGAGATGGAAGGTACCTACCCGCTGCCGGAAGCGCAGCTCGACAGGTTCCTCTTCAAGCTCCACGTGCCGTTCCCCGACCGCCAGGAGCTCCACGAGATTCTCGACATGACCACCGGCGCCAAGGGCGAGCCGCTGCAGGCCGTGGTGAACCACGCCGAGATTCTCCAGATGCAAGCGCTGGTGCGGCGCGTGCCGGTGGCGAGGCACGTGCAGGACTACGCCATTCGCGTCATCCAGGCGACCCACCCCGACGGCCCGGAAACGCCCGACATGGTGAAGCGCTTCGTGCGCTTCGGCGCCTCGCCGCGCGGCGCCCAATCGGTGCTCCTCACCGCCAAGATCCGCGCGCTCTTCGAGGGGCGCTTCGCCGCTAGCATCGACGACGTGCGCGCCGTCACCCATCCGGCGCTCCGCCACCGCGTGCTCCTCAACTTCGAAGGCGAGGCCGAGGGCATCAAGACCGACCAGGTGCTCGACGCGATTCTCAAGGCAGTGCCCGAAACCGCAGTGGGCGCCTCCAAGACGGACCGCACGGAGCGTGCCGTTGGGACTGCTTGATCGCATTTTCTCCCGCGCGCCCCAGGGCTCGGGCGCCAAGGACGAAGACCTCTTCGACGAAGCCTTCCAGCGCAAGCTCGACTACCTCGCGCTGGTGAGTCGTCGCGTGTTCGCCGGCCGCATGCGCGCCGAGCGGCGCACCAAGAAGAGCGGCAGCGGCATCGAGTTCGCCGACCACCGCGACTACCAGCCGGGCGACGACTTTCGCTACCTCGACTGGGGCGTGTACCAGAAGTTCGACCGCTTGCTCGTGCGCCTCTTCGAGGAAGAAGAAGATCTCCCCATCTACTTCATCGTCGATCAGAGCGTTTCCATGAGCTACGGCAACGGCGACAAGTTTCGCTACGCCAAGAAGGTGGCAGCGGCGCTGGCCTACGTGGGCCTCGCCAACCTCGATCGCGTGGCCATCGTCGGCGCCAGCGATCACCTGAGCGGCCGCATGCCCGAGACCCGGGGCAAGGCGCGCATCTTCAAGGTGTTCCGTTTCTTGCGCGAGCTTCCGCCCGAGGGGCGCACCTCGCTCGAGGCCACGCTCAAATCGTTCGTGGCCCAGAACAAGCGCCGCGGCCTGGCGGTGCTCATCTCCGACCTCTACGACCCCGACGGCTTCGAGCGCGGCATCAACGTGCTCCGCTACAACAAGTTCGACCCGTTCGTGATTCACGTCACCGACGAGCGCGAGAAGACCCCGGAGCTGGCCGGCGACGTTCTGCTCTACGACTGCGAGACCGGCGTCGAGCGCGAGGTCACGGTCACCGCCGGCGTGCTCAAGCGCTACAAAGAGGCCTACGAGGCCTACCTGGTGGAGATCGAGCGCTTCTGCTCGGGTCGCACTGTGCCCTACATTCGCGCGGAGGTGACCACGCCCTTCGACGAGCTCATCTTGCGCGTCTTTCGACGCGGAGGCTTCTTGCGATGATTTTCGCCGGCCTCACCGCCACCCAGCTGTTCGCCATCTTCGGCGTCGCCGCCGCGGCGATGATTGCACTCTACATCCTCAAGCTCCGGCGCCGCACCTTCGCGGTACCCTTCGCGCCGCTGTGGATGCGCATTCTCAAGGACAAGGACGCCACGTCCTTGTTCTCGAAGCTGAAGCGACTGCTCTCGCTGCTGGTGCAGCTGGCTATTCTTGCGCTGCTGGTGCTGGCGCTGGGCGATCCCCGGGCGCGCGCTGCGCTCATCAAGGGTCGCACGCTGGTGGTCTTGGTCGACGCCAGCGCCTCGATGCAGGCGACCGACGACCCCGGGAAGTCCCTGACGAGGGACGTGCAGCCGACCCGCGCCGACAAGGCCAAGGACGAGGTGAAGACGCTCATTCGCGGCCTGGGCGGCGCCGACCGCATGCTCATCGCGCAGATGGACGCCACCACCACGCCGCTCGGTCCCATGAGCGGCGACACCGCCGAGCTCGAGCGCGAGCTCGCCGAGCTTCGCCCCACCGACACCCGCGCCGACTTCGCGCGCGCGCTCCGCTTCGCCACCGACACCCTGCGCGGCGTAGAAAACCCCGAGATCGTCGTGGTCTCCGACGGCGGCCTGGCCCCGGCGGTGGACTCTTCCGGCCCGGTGCACGTGGGCGACATCAAGGTCTCGTACGTGGCGGTGGGCGAGGGGAAGCGCAACGTCGGCGTGACGCAGTTCTCGGTGCGCCGCTACCCGCTCGACAAGAGCCGCTACGAAGTGATGCTCGAGGTCACCAACACTGGCCCCGAGACCGAGGACATCGAGCTCTCGCTCCTGGGCGACGGCCAGGTGGTCGACCTCACCAAGCTGCGCCTCAAACCCGGCGAGCGTCTGCCGCGCTTCTACCCCAACCTCTCCGGCGCCAGCCGCACCCTCGAAGCCAAGCTCCGGCCCTTGGGCGCTTCCATCGACGTGCTGCCTGCCGACGATCACGCGTTCGCGCTCCTGCCCGAACGGCGCCGCGCGAAGATTTTGGTGGTCACGGCCGGCAACACCTACCTCGAGGCAGCGCTCCTCCTCGACGAGTACCTCGACGTCGAGCTGGTGAGCCCCAAGCAATACCTGGCCACCTATGCCGCCAAGGCCAAGGCCTACGACGTGCTGCTGTTCGACGCCATCACCCCGGCGGAGATGCCCCGCGCCAACGCCATCTACATCGATCCGCGCGGGCCTGGCTCGCCGGTAAAGGTGGAGGGCGAGATCGTCCAGCCGGGCTTCGACAAGATCGACCGCAAGCACCCCATCGTGCGCTTCACCGCGCTCGACGACGTGAATATCGCCCGGGGCCACAAGCTCAAGCCGGAGCTCTCCGACCGCATCGTGGGCGCGTCGTCCGAAGGCCCCATCCTGGTGACCGGAACGCGTGGCGGTTACAAGTTCGTGGCCATCGGCTTCGACCCGCGCGACAGCGATTTGCCGCTCCGCATCGCATGGCCGCTTCTTCTTCTCAACAGCATCAACTTCTTCACTGAGGAAGACTCGAGCTACCTCTCGAGCTTCCGTACCGGCGACGTGTGGCGGGTGCCGGTGGCCACCGACGTGCGCGACGCAGCCCTCACCGGGCCCTACGGCATCGCCGATCTCGTTCCCGTACACGAGGGCCGCGCCGTGTACCAGGGCTCTCGCGCTGGCTTCTACGATCTCAAATCCAAGCGCGGCGACGAGGAAGTGAAGGCATCGTTCGCGGCCAACCTTCTCGACGTCGACGAGAGCACCGTCAGTGTGCGGCCCGAGCTCATGGTCGACGGCAAGCCTGCCGGCAAGGTCCAGGGCTTTCAGGTGGGCGTGCGCCGTGAGGTCTGGATCTATCTCCTCATCGCGGTGCTCCTCATCGCCGTCATCGAGTGGGCCACGTACCACCGAAGGGTCACTGTATGAGCTCGCTCTTCGCGCGCCTCAAGAAGGCACTGCCCACCCTCCTGCTCATGGCCATGGGAGGCGCGGGGCTCTACGTTTACTTCCGCTACGCCTACAGCCAGCCCACCCTCGGCTGGAAGCGCAACGGCGAGGACTACGAGCTGCTCGCCCCGCGCATGCTCGGCATCGCGCTGCTGGCGCCCTACTTCTTGTGGATGATCGGCCGCTCGCTGGCCGACTTGCCCTGGCCGCAGCGCGTTGTCTCGGCGCTCATGCGCATCGCCTTCGTGGCGGTGCTGGCGGTGGGCCTCTCGCGCTTCGCCCGCACCGCTACCGAGTCGCGGGTATGCACCGTGTACATGGTCGACGTGTCGGAATCGGTGCCCGACGAGGCCATCGAGGACGCGCGCCTGGAGATCGACAAAGCCCTCAAGGAAAAGCCCAAAGACGCCATCGTGCGCGTCATCACCTTCGCCAAGCGACCGCGGGTGGTGGAGCTTGCGGAAGACGCCAAGGATGCGCCCAAGCTCGAGCGGCACGACCTGCTTCCGGGCGCCGACGAGAAGAAGGGGAAGCGCACGGGCCTGGGCGCCGCCAGCGATCTCCAGAGTGCGCTCCAGCTCTCGTACGGCCAGTACCCGTCGGGCTACCTCCGGCGCGCCGTCCTGTTCTCCGACGGCGTGCAGACCGACGGCGACGTGCTGGCCGAGGCCAACCGCGCCAACAAATTCGGGGTCAAGCTCTTCACCGTGGCCTACCACCGCCCGGTGCCGGGCGAGGTGGCCATTCGCGACCTGCGGGTGCCCGACAAGGTTCGCATCGGCGAGCCCTTCGCGCTCCACGCCCAGGTGTTCACCAGCCGCGCCCAAAAGGTGCGCTTTACACTCAAACAGGGCGAGGCCATCAACGGTCTCGACGGCGTGCGCGAGGTGGAGCTCAAGGCGGGCGACAACGACGTTGCCTTCAAGAGCGTGGTCCGCGTGGCCGGCGAGGTTACCTACGCGCTCGACATGGAGGGCGCCAAGGAAGACCGCTTCAAGGAGAACAACCGCTACTCGGTGAGCGTGGCAGTGCCCGGCCGCCCCACGGTGCTGTATGTCGAAGGCAATCCCAGCCGCGCCAGCTACCTGTCGAGCGCGCTCTCGGCCCAGGAATTCGACGTCGACGTGCGGGGTCCGCGTGAGCTTCCCACCTCGATTCGCGAGCTCGAGCGCTTCGACTTCACCATCCTCTCCGACGCGCCGGCCGAGGCGGTGTCGCTGACGCAGCAAGATGCCCTCGAGCAATACGTGCGCGATCTGGGCGGCGGCTTCCTCTTCGCCGGCGGCGAGAGCGGCTACGGGCTTGGCGGCTGGAACCACACCACCATCGAGCGCATCTTGCCGGTGCGCATGGACGCCGAGAAGCGCCGCGACGAGCCGCAGGTGGCCATGTCGCTGGTCATCGACCGCTCGGGGTCTATGACCGGCCTGCCGCTGGAGATGGCCAAGGCCGCCGCCAAGGCCACCGCCGATACGCTCTCCGCCGAGGACCTGCTCGAGGTCATCGCCTTCGACTCGCAGCCCAACCGGGTGGTGCGCATGACCGCCGCCAAGCACCGGGCGCGCATCCAGAGCGACATCGCGCGCATTCAGCCGGGGGGCGGCACCGAGATCTTCAGCGCCCTCGACGCTTCGTACCAGTCGCTCACCACCACCCGCGCCAAGCGCAAGCACGTCATCCTGCTCACCGACGGTCAGGCGCCCTCCAACGGCATCCGCGATCTGGTGCAGGCCATGGCTGCCGAGGGCATCACCGTCTCGGCGGTAGGGCTCGGCGCCGGCGTCGACGAAGGGCTCCTCCGCATGGTGGCGGAGCTCGGCGGCGGTCGCTTCTACAAGGTCATGGATCCGCAGTCGCTCCCGCGGGTGTTCACCCGCGAGACCGAGATGGTGAGCCGCAACGCTGCGGTCGAGGAATACTTCCAGCCCAAGGTGGTGGGCAACGCCGACTTCATGCGCGGCGTCGACCTGGGCTCCGCGCCCTTCCTTCACGGCTACGTGGCCACGCGCATGAAGCCCGCTCCGGCGCAGGAGCTGCTCCAGTCGGAGGTGGGCGAGCCCATCCTCGCCCGCTGGCGCGTGGGCCTTGGGTGGTCTTTGGCCTGGACCTCCGACGTGAAGAACCTGTGGGCGGTCGAGTGGCTCCGCTGGCCCGGATACGGGCAGTTCTGGGGGCAGCTGGTGCGTGAGCACATGCGGCAAAAGCGCCGCCAAGAGCTGACCATGCGCGCCGAGCTCGACCCGGCCACCGGGCACGTGCGCACGTACATCGACGCCATCGGCGGCGACGACAAGTTTCAGAACGGCCTCGACGCCAAGCTCACCGTGCGCGGCCCCGAGCCCAGCGGCGAGATCAAGCCGGTGCCCATGCGGCAAACCGCGCCCGGCCGCTACGAGTCCGACTTTCCGCTCGAACGCTACGGAAGCTTCCTCCTTCATGGCATCCTCGAGAAGCCGATGGAAGACGGCAAGGGCGGCACCAAGTCGGTGCAGGTTGCAGAGAGCTTCGGGCACGTACAAAACCCGTACCCGCGCGAATACCTGGCCTTCGAGCCCGATCGCCGCACCCTCGAGCAGGCGGCGAAGCTCACCGGCGGCGCCGCCGACCCCAGCGTGAAGACCATCTTCGACGCTGCGGGCGAGACCGTGAAGTACCACCAGGATCTGTGGCCGCGGTTCGTCCTCGCCGCGGTCATCATCTACGTCCTCGATCTCTTCCTTCGGCGCGTGCGGCTCTTCGACCGCAAGAAGACCGCGGCCCCCAAGGTCATCCCGGCGCGTCGACCGGCTTGACCGACCAGCGGGCAACGGCGGGCGCAGCCCGAACATCCAAGACCGGATGCAGGCTGAATCCGGTGTCCAACGCAAAGGTCCGCTGGTAGAACCTGCGTCCCGCGGAGGCCTGCCCTCCTCACCCCAGCAAGGACCAAAAGTGGAAAGCGACGCGCCCATCGAACGATACGAGGACCTCCTGGTCCCGTTCGTTTCCGCCCAGAAGACGGAAGAGCGCATCGGCGCGGAGATGGAGAAGTTCGGCGTTCGCGCGGACGGCTCTCCCATCCAGTATGAAGGCCCCGACGGGGTGCTGGTCTTCCTCAACGATCTCATCGCCAAGGGCTGGGTCCCGGACAGCGAGTACGAGGGCGGCCCGGTGCTCTCGCTCACCAAGAACGGGGGGAGCATCACGCTCGAGCCCGGCAGCCAGTTCGAGCTCTCCGGCGCGCAGCACGAAGACGTGCACGCGGTCTCGCAAGAGGGCTACGACCATCTGCGCGAGATCCTCCCGCTCTCCGAGAAGCTCGGCGTGCAGTGGCTCGGCCTCGGCTTTCATCCCTACGCCAAGCGCTCCGATTTCACCTTCGTGCCCAAGCTCCGCTACGGCATCATGAAGGAGTATCTGCCGACGCGCGGGAAGGAAGCGCTCGACATGATGCTGCGCACTTCCACCGTGCAGGCCAATTTCGACTACCGCTCGGAAGCCGACGCCATGCGCAAGCTGCGGGTCGGCCTCTGGCTCTCGCCGCTCAACGCCGCCATCTTCGCCAACAGTCCATTCGTGGAAGGCCAGCGCTTCGGTGGCAAAAGTTATCGCGCCAAGGTGTGGCTCGACGTCGACAACGATCGCTCGGGGCTGGTTCCGGCGGTGCTCGGAAAAATTGCAGGATACACTGAATACGTGGAGTGGGCGCTCTCGGTGCCCATGTTCCTCATCAAGCGCGACGGCAGGCCCATCAAGAACACCGGCCAGACCTTCCGCGACTTCTGGAAGAACGGCTTCGACGGGCACCAGGCCATGCAGAGCGACTGGCAGACCCACATCAATACGCTCTTTCCCGAGGTGCGGCTCAAGCGCACCATCGAGGTCCGCTCGGCCGACTCGCAGAACCTGGTGTTTGCCCCGGCGCTCTCGGCGCTGTGGACCGGCATCTTCTACGACAACTCGGCGCTCGGACGGGCCGAGTCGCTGGTGGCCGACTTCACCTTCGGCGAAGTGAACGCCGTCCGCCAAGACGTGTGGCGCCTTGGTCTGCAGTCGCCCTGGCGCGGCAAGACCCTGCAGCCGCTGGCCGAGTCGCTCCTCGAGATCGCGATGGGCGGTCTCGCTCGCCGCGCGAAGAAGAACGCCAAGGGCGAGGACGAGCGCGTGCACCTCGCGCCGCTCGTTGCGCTGGTGGAGAAGGGCCTCTCGCCGGGCGATCTGCTGAAGCCGGCCAGCATGGCGCCCGCCGATCTCATCGCCGCCACACGCATCACCGTCGACTGAAGCCTGCTCGGCGCTAAGTGCCGGTTGAGCGGACGGGGCCGGTGCACTATAAAGTGGCACCGTGAGCACCGTTCATCACTACCGATCCAACCTCCGCGACATCGCCTTCAACCTCTTCGAGTTCCTCGAGCTCGACAAGAAGACGTTGGGCAAGGGGCCGTACGCCAGCTTGGACAAAGAGTCGGCGTGGTCGTCGATCACCGCGTTCGAGAAGCTGTGCAAGACCGAGATGGCCGCCAGCTTCGCCTCCGCCGACCGCGATCCGCCGGTGCTCGAGGAGGGCGTGGTGAAGCTGCCCGCTTCCCTGAAGAAGTCGATGGACGCCTTCTGGGAGGGCGGCTGGCACATGTTCGAGGTGCCGGAGCGCCTGGGCGGCATTGGCGCGCCGCCCACCATGGTGTGGAGCGTGTTTGAGCTGCTCGCCGGGTCCAACGCCGCGGCCGCGTTCATTCTCTCGGGCAGCTTCTGGGCGCTCATGATCGACAAGCTCGCCACCGAGGCCCAGAAGAAGCGCTACCTGCCGCAGATGATCGACAAGCGCTGGGGCGGCGCCATGGTGCTCACCGAGCCGGATGCCGGCAGCGACGTCGGCGCAGGCCGTACCAAGGCGCGGCAACTCGAGGGCGACGTATGGGAGATCGAAGGCACCAAGCGCTTCATCACCAACGGCGACTACGAGTACGCCGAGAACATCGTGCACCTGGTGCTGGCCCGCCCGGAAGGCGCTGCGCCGGGCACCAAGGGGCTCTCGCTCTTCATCGTGCCCAAATACTGGGTCGACGAGAACGGCGCCATGGGCGAGCGCAACGGCTGGGTGTGCTCCAAGCTCGAGAAGAAGATGGGCATCAAGGCCTCGGTCACCTGCGAGATCGTCTACGGCGGTGACAAGCCGGCGCGGGGCCTTCTGGTGGGCAACGTGCACGACGGCATTCGTCAGATGTTCCACGTCATCGAGCAGGCGCGCATGGCGGTGGGCATGAAGTCGATGACCACCCTCTCGACCGCGTACCTGAACGCCCTCGAGTACGCCAAAGAGCGCGTGCAGGGGCCCGACCTTTTGCGGGCCACCGACAAGACCGCGCCGCGCGTTCGCATCATCGAGCACGCCGACGTGCGCCGCATGCTCATGCTCCTCAAGTGTCACGCCGAAGGCATGCGCGCCCTTGGGTACTTCACCACCTCGGTGCAAGACGAGATCAGCCTCGCCGGTGGCCACGGCGCCACCAAGGAGCTCGACAAGCTCAACGATCTGCTGCTGCCGCTGGTGAAGGGCTGGTGCTCCGACAAGAGCTACGAGCTCCTCGCCACCGCGCTGCAGACCTACGGCGGCTCCGGCTACTGCCAGGACTACCCCATCGAGCAGTACGTGCGCGATCAGAAGATCGACACGCTGTACGAGGGTACCACCCACATCCAGGCGCTCGATCTCTTCTTCCGCAAGGTCGCCAAAGACGGCGGCGCCACGCTGCAGGGCCTGCTGGCCCGGGTGAAGGAGACGCTGGAGAAGAAGGAGGGCGGCGAAGAGCTGCTGGGCGCCCGCGCCTCGCTCGCCAGCGCCCTCGGCGATCTCGAGGCCATCTACATGACCATGATGGGCAAGGCCACCGAGTCGCTGCACCACGTGGGCCTGCAGGGCAACCGCATTCTGTTTGCAACCGCCGAGGTGGTGGTGGGCTGGCTGCTGGTGCGTCACGCCGCCCTGGCCATCCACAAGAAGGAGGGGGCCTCGCCGGAGGACCAGACCTTCTACGATGGCAAGGTCGCCTCGGCGCGATTCTTCGCCCGCGAGGTGCTGCCAAACGTGCATCTTACACGCAAACACGTGGAGCAGAGCGCCCTCGACATCATGAACCTGCCGGAGGCTATTTTCTGAGGCGCCGCAGGAGGTCGATCTGCGCCAGCGCGGCCACGCAGGCGGTCTCCACCCGCAGAACTCGCTCGCCCATCGAGACCGGCAAGAATCCGGCGGCCTCGAAGGCTGCGAGCTCGTAGTCCACGAAGCCGCCCTCGGGGCCAATCGCCACCACCACCCGCGCCTCGGGGGCGATGCGCGTCGCTTGGTCGCATAGGCACGTTGCGGCGCCAGGTTGCAGCACGAGTCGCACCGCGCCCTCGCTCTCCTTTTCCGCCCGGTCTTCCAGAAAGGGTCGAAAGAGCGGCTCGATGTCGACCCGTGGCTCGCGGGTGGCGCGCGCTTGCATGAGCCCTTCATGAAGTACCGGGCGGTAGTGCGCCGGCTGCGTCATGTCGGCCTGCAGGTACGATTTCTCCACGCGCCAGCTTCGGAAGAGCACGAAGCGTGCGACGCCCAGGGCGGTGCACTCGAGAAACACGCGGCGCAGCGACTTCGGCCGCGGCACCGCCAGCCAGAGCTCGGTGGACGACGCGGCCTCCGGAGTGTCGTCCCACTCCACCCGCAACGTGGACTCCGCTTCGCCGGTCGCTTCCACCGTCGCCAGGCCGGTGGGGCCGTCGAGCAGGCCTACCCGCACCGAGTCGCCCACGTTGCTCTTGAGCACCGTCCGCAGGTGGGTGTGGCGCGCTCCCCGCAACGTGGCGCGACCGCCTTCTAGGTCGGCCTCCAACAGCAGAATCAGGTTCACGCCGGGAGGTTCAGCAGCTCTCGAACGGTCGCGATGACCTTGGGCGCCTGGATGGGCTTGGTGATGTACGCGTTGGCGCCCAGCTCCATGGCCCGGCGGCGATCTTCCTCGCCGGCCTCGGTGGTGATGATCACGATGGGCACGTCCTTGTGCACCGGATCGGTGCGCACGCGGCGCACCAGCTTGAGGCCGTCCATGATCGGCATGTTGATGTCGGTCAGGATGATGTCGTACTTGCCGGCTGCGAGCTTTCGCAGAGCGTCGACGCCGTCGTCGGCCTCGGTCACCTTGATGCCGCGGATTCGCGCCAGCGCAAACACGAGGAGCTGCCGCATCATCGGCGAGTCCTCCACGACTAGGCAGCAGAGATCGGCGCTCATTTCCTAAGGAAAACGATACCTGAGTCCGCGCGTCCCTGCCGAAAAAATAGCGAATGACGAGCGAACGGCTAGCGAACGACGAAATAGGCTTCGCCGCCGCGCTATTTCGTTCAACCAGCCCAGTCGCGAAGCTCGCCCACGATCATGCGCGGCGCCGCCCGAAGGTCGGCGATGGTTCGCGAGCCGGTGAGCAGCATGGCGGCCCGGAGCGACGACTCCACGTCGTCGAGAAAGCGCGTGGCGCCCTCGACGCCGCCTTCGTGCAGCGCGCGCAGCACCGGCCGCGCGATGCCCGCCACGTTCGCCCCGAGCGCGATGGCCCGTGCTGCGTCGAGCCCGGAGCCGACGCCGCCGGTTGCGAAGATGGTGTCGAAACCCAGCGGCGCGAGCTGCACCACGCTGGCGGCGGTGGGAATGCCCCAGTCCCAGAACGCGTCGCCCAGCGCGGCGCCCGGCCCGTGGCCCGCGCTCTTGGCTCGATGCGTCTCCACGCCCACCCACGAGGTGCCGCCGGCGCCGGAGACGTCGGCGTGGCGAATGCCGATGCCTCGGAGCCGAACCCCCACGCCGCGCGAGAGGCCGCAGCCGGTCTCCTTCACGATGACCGGCAGCGGCAGCTCGGCAGAGAGCCGGCGCAGCGTGTCGAGGCCGTTCTTGAAGTCGCGGTCGCCGTCCTTCTGGACGAGCTCCATGGCGGGGTTCAAATGGATGCAGAGTGCATCGGCCCCCACCGACTCTGCGAGCTCCTTCACCTGGAGGGTGGTGAGCTGCGCGGCTTGCACGATGCCGAGGTTGCCGAGGAGGCACACGTCGGGCGCCACCGCGCGCACGTCGTAGGTGTCCTTGGCCTCGGGCCGCTTGAGCATGGCGCGCTGGCTGCCCAGGCCGAAGGCGTAGCCGCGCTCGTTTGCGATCTGTGCGAGTTGGCGGTTGATGCGGCCCGCCTCCTCGCTCCCGCCGGTCATGGCAGCGATGAGGATCGGCGCTCGCAGGGTCTTGCCGAACAGGGTCGTCCGCGTATCGAGCTCGGCCACCGCAAGGTCCGGCAACGCGTCGTGGACCAACCGCACGCATTCGAGGAGCGTCGAGCGGGAACGGAACCCCACGTCGCCGGTGGAGCACAGGGCAATGTGATCGTTTTTGCGCCCTTCGATGGGAGAAGTCACGGCCACAGAGGTAGTCCCATCGGGGGTCCGAGGAAAGGGGAAGGCGAGAGAAGCTTCCGGCGCCATCTGCGTCGGTGCTGTGCGGTAGCGACGCGGCTCGCGCATCCAAAGGGGCCGCGCCAGCGAATCCGTCCTTGACCCCGCGCCGCAGTGCGGCAATGTGCGCCCCGGAAACCGGCGTCGCGACTTTCGGTATTTTCAGAAAGTTTTGAAAGCACCCAAAAGGATTGATGAATTTTGAACTACTCCAAGTTGACGTCCGGGCCGAAGGGCCCTAACTTTCGGGCACCGTCGTGACGCAAGAAGGCGCCCTCTTCGCATCGTTTGCCCGTAGCGTTCGAACCCAAGTGGAGGGTCGGCTGTCGACCTGGCTCGCAGGCGAACGAGCCCGCGCCGAAGCCTGCGGGGCAGAGACCTCCGCTGTGGTGCGCTCTCTGTGCGATCTCACCGGACGCGGGGGCAAGCGGGTGCGCGCGGTGCTTCTCGCCATCGCCTACGAAGGCGTGGGCGGCGAGGGCGGCGCAGAACGCACGGTGATGGCGCAGGTGGCGATGGAGCTGCTGCAAACCTACCTCCTCATCCACGACGACTGGATGGACGGTGACGCCACGCGCCGCGGTGGGCCCTCGGTGCACATGGTGTTGCAAAAGCACTTCTCCGACGAGCATGCGGGCAACTCGGGCGCTATTCTTGCCGGGGACCACGCCGCGGCGCTTTCGCAGAAAGCGTTCTTCGAATGCGACGTCGCGCCGGCGCACCTGGTGCGCGCCGCCCGCGCCTTCGCGTCGATGCAAGTGAGCGTGGTCTTGGGGCAAACGATGGACGTTTTCGCGCCGGTACTTCCCAGCAGCGCCGCGCTCGGTCGCGAGCGGGTCGAGGCCATCCACACGCTCAAGACCGGGAGCTACACGGTGGGCGGTCCCTTGGCGGTGGGCGCTCTGCTGGGCGGCGCCGACGACGCGGTCGTGGCCTCGCTCCTGCGCTTCGCCGAGCCGGTGGGCGTGGCCTTTCAGCTACGCGACGATCTGCTGGGCACCTTCGGCGATCCCGCGCGCACCGGTAAGCCGCGCGGAAGCGATCTTCGGAACGGCAAGCGCACGGCCCTCCTGGCGGAGCTCTACGCCGACGCTCCGGCGCTGGCGACGCGCATCGCCGAAGCCGGGCTCCGAGGAGCCGCAAACGCTGAAGACGTCGCGGAGGCAACGCGCGTCCTGGAAGCGGACGGTGGAAAATCGCGGGTCGAGGCTAGGTCTGCTGAGCTTCTTTCGCGGGGTGAGCGCCTCCTTTCAGACGTGCCCATCACCGCGAACGCAAGAGAGTTGCTGCGAGGCGCCGTGCGAGCCTTCGGCGAGCGGGAAAGCTAATGGGCAAAGGTCGAGGCAAGGTCATTCTGTTGGGCGAGCACGCGGTGGTCTATGGCAGACCGGCGCTCGCTCTGGGCATCGAACGCGGCGCCTGGGCGGAGGCCTCGCCGGCTTCGTCGGAAGGGTGCACCATGCACGTTGGCGGCTGGGGCATCGACGTCGGCGAAGACGGCGAGCAAATGCTCGCACGCTCCTTCGGCGCGGTGGTTCGTGCCACCCGCGCCGACGGCAAGCTCAGTTCACCCGTGCGCGTGGTGGCCGAGACCGACTTGCCCCCGGGCGGAGGCCTGGGCTGCTCGGCGGCGCTCGGCGTGGCGGTGGCGCGCGCGCTCGATCCCGGCGCCTCGTCGGCCAAGATCCAGGCGCGCGTCATGGAGTGGGAACGCGTGTTCCACGGCAACCCCTCGGGCATCGACGGCGCGGTGGCCACCACCGGCGGGTGCATCCTGTTCCGCAAGGGAAGGCCAGTGGAGCCGATTCGCGCCCGCTCGCCGCTGCACCTGGCCATCGGCCACAGCGGCGTCGCGTCGAGCACCAAGTCGATGGTCGAGTCCGTCGCCAAGCAGATGCATCGCAACCCCGCCGCGGTGGAGCGGGCGTGGGACGGGGTCGAGGCATTGGTGCAGAATGCATCGGTTGCGCTCATGTCGGGCGACATCGAAGGCCTCGGCAGGCTGCTCGACATGAACCAGATGATCCTCGCCGGCCTCTTGCTTTCGACTCCCGAGATCGAGGAGATGTGCCAGGTGGCCCGCGGCGCCGGCGCCTTCGGTGCCAAGCTCACCGGGGCTGGGGGCGGCGGGTGCGTCGTGGCCCTGGTGCACGACGTCGACGTGGCCGATCGCGTCATCGCCGCCTGGTCGCAGCGGGGCTACACCGGCTTTCACGCGCGCCTGGCGGAGCCCTTGCCCGCCGAGCCCAGCCACCCCACCGAGGTGAGCGCGTGAGCGCCCGCGTCGCCACCGCGATCGCCCATCCCAACATCGCCCTGGCGAAGTACTGGGGCAAGAAGGACGGCGCGGGCAACGTGCCGGCGGTGCCCAGCCTGTCGGTGACGCTGGGTGGCCTGTCGACCACCACCACCGTGAGCGTCGACGCCGGCCTCGCCCACGATCATTTTTCCCTGGGCGGTCACGTCACCCGCGACGCCGAGCGCGAGCGCGTGCGCGAGCTCCTCGACCGCGTGCGGGCCCGCGCCGGGTCGAAAGACTTCGCGGCGGTCACTTCGATGAACGACTTTCCGACCGCCAGCGGCCTCGCCTCCAGCGCCTCAGGCTTCGCGGCCCTTTCGCTGGCAGCGCTGCGCGCCTACGGCATCGAGGCCGCCGATGCAGATGCCGCCGACCTGGCGCGCGCTTCCTCTGCCAGCGCGGGTCGCAGCCTCTTCGGCGGGTACGTCGAGCTGGTACCCGGCGAGCCCGCGCGGCCGGTGGCGGCCGCGGATCACCTCCCGCTGCGCGTGATCGTGTGCGTCACCTCCGAGGCTGCGAAGAGCACCAGCTCCCGCAGCGGCATGAACGCCACCAAGGCCCTGAGCCCGTACTACGCGGCGTGGGTGCAGTCCGCCGAGAAGAACTTCAAGGAGCTGCGGGCGGCGCTGCTCCGGCGCGATCTGGAGGCGGTGGGCGCGCTCGCCGAGCAGAGCGCGCTCGCCATGCACGCCTCGGCGCTCGCCGCTGGCGTGGTGTACTTCAGCGGCGCCACCCTCGAGGCCTTCCGCGAGGTGCAGCAGCTGCGTCAGCAGGGGTTCTTTGCCTTTGCCACCATGGACGCCGGGCCGCACGTCAAGGTGCTGGTGCACGAGCGCGACGCCGATGCGCTGGCCAAGCGCCTCCATGCGGTGCCGGGCGTGCTCCGGATTATCGTCGCTGCGCCAGGCGCTGGGGCGAGAATCGTATGAAGGCGCGGGCGCCGGGCAAGCTGGTGGTGGCGGGGGCCTACGTGGTGCTCGACGGCGCCGACGCGTTGGTGCTCGCGGTCGACCGCTACGCCGAGGCCGACGCGCGGGTTCGCGATCCCTCGCCCAGCCGCGAGGTGCGCGCCGCGTTCGGCGATCGCCCCGCACCGCGGGTCGATGTGCATGCATTTTACACCGAAGGCCGAAAGCTCGGTCTCGGCTCCAGCGCTGCGCAGCTGGTTGCAGCCCTGGGGGCCGAGGCGGTGGCCAAGGGGCCGCTCGACGAAGAAGCGCGCCGTGAGATCCTCGCCGCCGCGACGGTGGCCCACCAGGCGGCGCAAGGTGGCGGCAGCGGAATCGACGTGGCGGCCAGCGTGTACGGCGGCGCGCTCTCGTTCAACGTGGGGCGAGCGCCGCAGCGGCTTCCGCTCCCTGCGTTTCCGTTCTCGGTTTTTTTTAGCGGTCAGAGCGCTCGCACCAGCGATTTTCTGGCGCGGGTGCGGGCGTTTCGCGGGCGCGATGCAGCGGCCTACGCTGGGCAGGCGGCTGCCATCGGCTCCGCGAGCGCCGAAGTGCTCGCGGCGTTCACCGCCGGCCGGCCCCTCGCACAGGCGGCACGCGGCTACGGGCGCGCGCTGGCGGCGTTCGGCCAGGCGGCCGACATTCCCATCGTGCCCGAAGCGTTCGCCGCGCTCTCCCGCTCCGCAGACGCCGAAGAGGGCGCCTTCGTGGTGGCCGGCGCGGGCGGCGGCGACGTCGGCATCTTCTACGGAACTCCCAGCGCAGCCTTCGAGCACGAAGCTGCGCGTCTCGGATTTTCGCCCTTGAACCTCGCGCCGGCTCCGGCTGGCGTCGAGCTCGTGGAGTCGTAAAGTGAATATGAAACGCACGTCGCGCATTCCTGGATTCTACAAGGTCACCGTCGAGGAGCGCCGCTCCCTGGTGGCCGAAGCCACCGGCGAGGACGCCGCTTCCATCGGGCGATCGCTCGACGGCGGCGGTCTCGACGCCGAGACCGCCGACAAGTTCGTGGAGAACGTGCTCGGCACCTATGCGCTGCCCTACGGCGTCGCGCTCAACGTGCGGGTCAACGGCCACGACTACGTGGTCCCCATGGTGGTGGAGGAGCCCAGCGTGGTGGCCGCAGCCTCCAACGCCTCGAAGATGGTGCGCGCCGGCGGCGGCTTCACCGCCGAGGTCGATGCGCCCATCATGACCAGCCAGATTCAGATCACCGCGGTTGCCGACTACGCGCGGGCGCGCGAGGCCATCCTGGCGCACGAGGCCGAGATTCTCGAGCGCGCCAACCGCTCCATTCCAGGCCTGGTGGCCCGGGGCGGGGGCGCTCGCGCGGTCGAGGTGCGGAGCCTTGGCGAGGCCGCCGACCAGATGATGGTGGTTCACGTGCTCGTCGACTGCCAAGACGCCATGGGCGCCAACCTGGTGAACACCGTGGCCGAGGCGGTCGCCGACCGGCTGGCGGAGCTGGCCTCCGGGAAGGTGGGCCTGCGCATTCTTTCGAACCTCTGTGATCGCCGCTGCGTGCGCGTCACCGCGCGCGTTCCGATCGACGTGCTCGCGACCGACGACATGGACGGCGCAGCGGTGGCCGACGGTATCGTGAACGCCTCGCGCTTCGCCGAGCTCGACCCGTATCGCGCGGCCACCCACAATAAGGGCATCATGAACGGCATCGACGCCGTCACCATCGCCACCGGCAACGACTGGCGCGCGGTGGAAGCGGGCGCACACGCGTTCGCAGCGCGCAGTGGCCGCTACAGCCCACTCGCCATCTGGCGCCGCGAAGGCGACGTGCTGGTGGGGAAGATTGAGCTCCCGATGGCGCTCGGTACCGTGGGGGGCACGCTCCGTGTGCATCCGGGCGCGCGGCTGTCGCTCCGTCTGCTGGGCACCGAGAGCGCATCGCAGCTCGCCGCGATCGCCGCTGCCATGGGGCTCGCGTCGAACCTGGCTGCGGTGCGGGCGCTGGCCACCGACGGCATCCAGCGCGGGCACATGGCCCTTCATGCACGCTCGGTGGCAGTGGCTGCCGGCGCCACCGGTGCGCTCGTGGCCCGGGTTGCGCAGATGATCGTCGAAGCACGCGACATCACCGTCGACGCTGCGAAGCGCGCGCTCGGCGTGCTCCGCAAGGAGTCCGACAGCGCGACCGTGCTGGGCGATTGAGCGCGTCGAGAGCGGCGCTCCGTTTGAACACCGAGTGAGCGCCGCCGATAACGCATCGTGACAAAAAGCCGAGGCCAGCTTGCTCGCCACCGTGGGCCTTTTTCGGCTAGAGTGCCCCAACGTGACGAGCTCCAAGAAGTGGACCGAGACCGATCTCGCGGGCGCGTTGCACGACGTCTCGAACGCGCTCACGGTGCTCCTTGGCTGGGCCGAAGAGGCGAGCGCCCTGGACGCTTCGCCGGAGGCGATTCGCTACGCCCTTTCGGTCATCGCCGACGAGGCGCGCCGCGCGCGGAACCTGGCCCGGCGCACCATCGGTGGGTCGGCAGAGATGGAGAGCGAGGCCCTCGACGGGGTGGTCGATCGCGTGGTGTCCGCGCTCTCGGTCGAGGCCCACAAGCGTGGTCTGCGCATCGAGCGACAGGGCAAGGCCCTTGAAGCCAGCGCCGAGGGCAGCGCCGTCGCGCAGATTGTCGTCAACCTGATGCTCAACTCCATGGCCTACTCGCCCCGCGGCGGCGAGGTTCGCATTCGCACCAGCGAAACCGACGACGACGTCTCGGTCGACGTAGAGGACGACGGCCCGGGCGTGCCGGCCGAGCGTCGCGAAAGCATCTTCGAGGGCGATTCGACGCGGGTGGGCGGCACCGGCGTGGGCCTTCGCCATGCCCGCGATCTGGCGCGTTCGCTGGGCGGCGATCTGATGCTCCTCATCAGCCCTCGCAGCGGCGCATCGTTCCGCCTCACCTGGCCCAAGATTCCGCCGGCGCCCGTCTCGTTCGCGTCGGTGGTGCCGCCGCCCACGCTGTCGGTGCGCGCCGGGAGCTTGCTGCTCGGCGGCACCCGCGTGCTGGTGGTAGAGGACGATCCGGCGGTGACCGGCCTCCTCGAAGTGGCCCTCGAAGCGCGCGGCGCTATGGTCACGCTCGCGTGCTCGGTGGAGGAGGTCTTCGCCGCGGCCGGCGATCAGGACGCCATCCTCGTCGATCTCTCGCCCATCGCCGGCAACGTGGAGCAGGCGGTGGCGATGCTGCGGTCGAAGTCGCCCCGGGCGCGCTTCATCGTGACCACCGGCAGCGTCGACTCGGTACCCGACGTGCTCTTGGGCGCGCGGGTGGTCCGAAAGCCCTTCGAAGTGGGCGAGATCGTCACCGCCATCGCCGAAGCCGACTGAGCGTGCGGTTGCCTCAGCCGGGCTGACCCGGATGGCGCAGGCTCCGCCAGGTTTCGAAGGCCCAGGCGCGATCGTGGTCTTCGGTGAAGCTGATGGTGCAGATGGCGATCTGCGGCGGCAGGGCCGAGTCGGTGCGCAGAATCCAGCAATCGCTTTGGTCGCCCCCGCGCACGTGCCGGAGGCGCGCTCGACTCTGGAACGAACCTTCGCGCGCGTTGAAGGGCTCGCCCTCGCCCTCGTCGGGATCGGCGCCCCACATCTCCTCGGCGCTGCGCGCAGCGCCCTCGTAGCGGAAGCTGGTGAACCAGACGGTGCGACCGCCGTGCCAGCCGCAGAACGTGCCCTTGTCGTCGAGCTCCTCGGCGAAGTTGCCAGGAATGCGCAGCGACCAGCCGCCGGGCAAGGATACCCGCACCGCGCTCCTTCGGTAGCCGATGGGCGCGCCCGCAGGCTCCGCGTGCGGCAGTGCATCGGCCTCGCGATTGCGGCCGTCGATGGTGAGCAGCTCGCGCCATTCGGCGAAGGGAAACCGAAGGCCCGGACCCAACTCGCGCGCTCGGGCGAGGGCCCCGTAGGTGCGCTCTCGAAGCTCGCGTTCCCGCTCGCTCACGGCCGGGCGCCAGCGCACGGTGGTCCATAGCAGCGAGAGCGCCACGCCCAGATAGTGCTCGGCGTTCTCGCCCTTCTCCCACCAGGCGAAGAAGTCGCGCCCTGCCGCCGGCGACTCCGCAACCCGCTCGAACCAGGTGCGATCGCGCGGGCCAAGTGGCGTGCGCGCGTGGCCTCCGCTCTCGAAGGTGTGCGTGGCTGGCAGGGCCAGCTGCACGGTACCCGAGGCGAGGGGCAGCACGGCGTTGGTGAGCGCGCCGAGCCAGCCGAGCATTTCTTGCTGCAGATGACGGAAGTCACGGTTGTCGAAGTAGCCGGTCACGTCGCCCTCGGCGTCGTGACGCCACGTGATGCGAAACGCCGCCGCGAGGGTGTCCACCACGTCCACCACGTGCGCGTGGTAGCCCGGCCCGACCGTCGAGGTGTTGGCGGCGATCTCGAGATCGTGGCCCTCGAACGCGAGCGCCACGTGCTCGGCGGCCGGATGCAGGTCGAGGTACAAGACCGGCCGCCCGGCGTCGTCGACGTTGCGCGTGACGAAGGCGCCGCC
Organism: Polyangiales bacterium; assembly: GCA_038210445.1. GTDB lineage: Bacteria > Myxococcota_A > Polyangia > Polyangiales > Polyangiaceae > JABFRG01. Next base: position 2,599 of record JBBQWQ010000077.1, on the reverse strand, counting down.
GAAGCGGGCCCGGGCGAACGCGTGCACGCGCGCGACCAAATCGGGATCCGGGAGCGAGCTCACTCCCCGCAGAAGGAGGCCGAGGGCCATCGAGCTACGGTACTGCGTCTCGGCGCGCTTTCGCAAATGGCGCAAGCAAGGCGCTGCCTACCTTGGATTCCATTGTCACTGGATCGGGCCGGATCCCTCAGGAGGATCCAGCGCCCGTTTTGCCCCGGCTGCGGCATGCGGCAAACCCGCACAAAACCGGGCGGCGGCGTCGACCCACGGCTGGCGCAGCGCATGCAGCGCCTTGGAGCAGAGAGGCACACCGCCATGAATCTCGACGCCAGCCCGCCCACCCATCTCCCTACGCCTCGCCCCCCGATGCGCGTGGAGGGCGAATTCGTGACCCAACTTCGGGAGGAGGCGGGGGCGCGCCCTGGTGCGCTGGCGCTCGCCGGACCGGGCGCGTGCGAGGTGTGCGACGAGGGCCTGCGTCTGCACGGGTTTCGCGCGGCGTCTACCGGCTGGGCAGTGCTGGTGTTCGTGGTGGCGACGCTCGATGTCACGGCGGCGCTCTTCTTCACCTCCACCCAGGACGCCTCGTTCTACGTGGGTCTGGGCGCGGTCGTCATCGCGCTCTCGCTGTCCAACGTGTTCTTCGGCGCCGTCGCCCGGCACCGCGCCGATCAGCCCGTGCGCACACTCGTGACGTGGTCGTCGGTGACCCAGCTCGGCCGCGCCGGCGATGCGCTGGTCATCCAGGTGGGGTCCGAGGCGAGCAAGGGCGCGACGCTCCACTTCGTGCCGAAGACGGACGCCGGCGTGCTGCTTCGGCTCGCGCAGGTGTGGGCGGCGTCGGCCCGCGCTGCGGCGCCTGCTCGGCGCACCTGGCCGGTGGCGGCGCCGCTCGTCGCGGGGCTGGTTGGCTGAGCCACATAACGACAAAACTACAAAACGAAAACGGCCGCCGTAGCGACCGTTCTCGTTTGTCTGTGCGAAGGAGGGGACTTGAACCCCTACGGTTTTACCCGCTAGCACCTCAAGCTAGTGCGTCTGCCAATTCCGCCACCTTCGCTCTCAGCGAGAAAGCGAGTTATTCCAACGCTCGCGGAAGGTCAAAGAGAAAGTGACGTGGGCTGCGTCTTTCTCGTTTTCCTTGCGCAAACATCAGGGCGCCGCGGGCCGCTCGTGGTCGCTGAGGAACGAGGTCACCGCAAAGTGCGTGAGCAAGTCGTCCCAGCGGCGGGCCCAGGCGGGCAGAAAGGCGGGCGGCTCCAGGGTGCCGTCGGCGGCCAAGGCCTGAAGCTCGGGCATGTCTTCGAGCGCAATGCGTCCGCACACCAGAAGGGCCGGGACGTTTTCGCCGGCGCGGCTCACGTGGGTTCGGAGGTACTCGTACACGTCGAGGAAGCCGGCGAGGTAGACGGCATCCTTGGTGAAGGGCGCTCCGCCGGTGACCAGGCCTCCGCGACAGATGCGTGAGGCGTCGAGATACGCGGCCCGCTCCTCGTGGCCCCGGTCGCGCAAGAAGCGGTAGAGGTCCAGAAAATCGGCGCCGTCCTCGGCCATGGCCACCAGCCGCACGCGATTCACGAGCCGGAGGAGCCGCTCCGACGTCATGGCCTGCGCGTGGAACTCGCTGAACACCGCCAGGCCCTCTTGCGTGCGCGTGGTCCGCGGCCCGCCGTTCTTGAGGAACGGGAGCTTGCTCTGGGCGGCGCCGTTTTGGGCTGTGAGCAGGTGGGTCTCGACCTCGTGGCAGAAGAGGCCGCGGGCTTCTTCCGGATCGAACGTCGCATCGCGCCGCACCCGGAGCTTGGTGGTCCCTGCGCTGGCCTTGGCCGAGAGATCGTCGGAGAGCTCGATGTTGAGCTCGGGCCGGCGCGCCCGGCGCTGCATGCGCGACTCGATGTCGCGGCAGAACTCTTCGGCGGTCCACTTGCCGGAGCGCTGCACGACCTCGCCGTCGCCCAGGCGCGCCACCAGGTGCTCGGCAAAGTCGAGGTTGGTCTCGCCGGTGCCGTGGGCGGTGGTTCGTGCGCCCCCGTAGGCCTCCCGCGAGAGCGTATGGAACTCTTTGGTGCCCACCGCCAGGAGCATGGCGTTCGACAGTCGAAAGCTCTCGGCGGTGCGCCGAAGGAGCACCGTGAGCGGCCCGTCGCCCTCGAGCTCCGGCGCCATCTCGTCGAGCAGGGTGAGGTTCGCCTGGGCCTGATCGCGGTTCACCTCGTAGCGCGGCGAGGGGAGGGCACCGGTGGCGAAGAACGTGCGCTCCATCTCGGAGGGCCAGGTGATGGCCGCCAAGAGCTGCGTCGACGTCGACACTGCGTGGAGCACCTGACGTCCGCGTTCGCTCACGATGATCGCCGTTCTATCATGCTCTCGACAGAGTACACTCGGCGCATGCGGCCGTGGCGCTCAGTCCCCCTCGCAGCACTCTTCACGCTCCTGTCGCTGGGCCGCATCGCCGCCGCCCAGAGTCCGCCGTTGCCTCCGCCCGCAGATGACGCGGGCGCGCCGCCGGAGCCCGCGCCGCCGCCGGAGCCCGCGCCGCCGCCGGAGCCCGCGCCGCCGCCGGAGCCCGCGCCGCCGCCGGAGCCCGCGCCGCCGCCGG
>JBBQWQ010000076.1:0-33661 GCA_038210445.1 Polyangiales bacterium | reverse complement strand
AAGCAGCCCCAATCTGGCGGGTGCTCCTGCCGCTGGCAGACTGCCGCAAAACCTCTCGAACCTTGCGCATGACGAGTCGCTCCATGACGCCCACGGTGCACCATCCTCAGGGCGGTGCCGCCGTACACGTCGTCAGGGGTCTCGTCGCAACGCCCCGCGCCCTGCCCGACGGCTCCAGTGCCGCCGGAATGGGTGCTCAAGTGCGTCGGAACCGGTGCTCAAGTCCCGTCGGAATGACTGCTCAAGTGCCGCCGGAATGGGTGCTCAAGTCCCGTCGGAATACGCAGTCGAGCACGGGGAATCTCGAAAGAGCGCCTCGCGGAGATGATCGAGGAAGTCGGGCCGACGAGATCGTCGCCATCTGTAAGCGCGGGCGGGAGCGCCAGTCGATCCCGATTCTCGAGCTTCCGTTGCCGAAACAGCTCGCGGTCGATCTGCGTGACCTCGCGACACGCAACGGGCAGGACGCCGTCTTCGCAAAGCACTTCGAAACGATGCGCAAGCGCCAGCTACGCCGCCGTGGATTCTTTGACCGATGGAAGTACGCGAGCGACAAAGAGCAATGACTGGAAGTCGTCCTGCCGCAGTCGCCCTTGGGTGGGCCGTCGACCACCGACACGCCTTACGGCGATAGACGCGCGACGGTCCGTGATCCACGCCCTCAATAGCGCGACCCAGCCGTCTCTCGGGGTAGGCGGGCCCGGATCTCCGTCAGCTCGTCTGCAGAGAACGTTACCTTCCAGGCGCCGAGGTTCTCCTTCAGCCTCTCGACACGACGCGTACCGGGGATCACGAAGATGTCTTCTCCTCGAGCGAGTACCCAGGCCAAGGCCACCTGGGCCGGCGTCGCGCTCTTCTTCGCGGCTACGTCACGGATGAGCTCCACGAAGCGTGCGTTCTCCGCGAGCGCCTCCTCGGAGAAGCGCGGATTGCTCCGCCGCCAGTCGCTTTCGTCGAGCGCCTCCCTGTTCGGGATCGCGCCGGTGAGGAACCCGCGACCCAGAGGTGAGTAGGCCACGAAGGCGATGCCGAGCTCGCGGCAGACGTCGAGGATCCCGTCGTCCTCGACGTTGCGCGTCCAGAGCGAGTACTCGGTCTGGAGCGCGGTGATGGGATGAACGGCATGCGCGGCGCGGATCTGGTCGGCGGAGAACTCGCTGACACCGATGAAGCGCACCTTCCCCGCTTCGACGAGCTCCTTCATGGCGCCGATGCTCTCCTCCACCGGCACTTTCGGGTCGGGGCGATGCTGGTAGTAGAGATCGATGGTGTCGACGCCGAGGCGCTTCAGGCTCTTGTCGCACGCTTCCTTGACGTACTCGGGTCGCGCGCTCAGACCAAGCCACTCTCCGTTCTCGCCGCGACGCATGCCGAACTTCGTCGCCACGGTCACCTTGTCCCAGCGATCCGAGAAGGCCTTGGCGAGCAGCTCCTCGTTGTGTCCGGCGCCGTACATGTCGGCCGTGTCGAAGTGTTGGATGCCAAGGTCGACGGCGGCGTGAAGCAACTTGACGTGCTCCGCTTCGTCGCGGGTGCCGCCGTAGAACTCCGACATGCCCATGCACCCGAGGCCGATGCGACCGACCTGAAGGGTGCTGTTGCCAAGCGTCTTGGGACTGTTGGTCATGGAACGATCTCCTGCGGGTCTCCGCTCGCTTCGCCTTGAAGCTCGACTGAAAAGACCATACCCGACGCGAGCCGCGGGAGCCTGCCCGTTCCTCCAGATGTCTTGCCCAATCTTCTTTTACTTCGGAGAATCCACCCTACTCCTGCGAGCTAGTCTAAGATGGTCGAGGGAGGTCGGACGGTGCATCTCGAGGAGCTCATCGAGCAAGCGTCTCACTGCCTGAATGCGCGTACAATTGGCGGACAAAGCGCGGGACCGATGCCGGGGCTTTTGGTCCTCAGGCAAGGCACTCCCAGCGCGATCGAGGCTTCCTTGTACGAGCCTGTACTATGCCTGATCCTCCAAGGACGGAAACAGGTAATGCTCGGCGAGGAGACCTTCTCGTTTGGCCCGGGGGAGTGCCTCCTCGTGAGTCACGACCTCCCCGTGCGCTCAAGGATCACGAAGGCGCCTTATCTGGCGCTCGTCCTCGCGGTCGACGTCAGCACGATCAGGAAGCTCTACGACGAGGTCGCGGAGTCGGCGCTCGATGCCGAGTCTGGCCGGGCGGCGGAAACGCACCGGGCGGATCCCGGGCTGCTCGACGCCTTGCATCGATACTTGAAGCTTGCCGACGTCCCCGCGGACGCGAAGGTGCTCGGCCCACTCGTGTCCAAGGAGATCCACTACCGGCTGCTCACGGCTCCGTTCGGCGGAATGCTGCGCAGTCTGATTCGCCACGACAGCAACGCGAGCGCCATAGCCCGCGCCATCGGCCACATCCGAGGCAACATGCGCGCGCGCATCGAGATCCCGGATCTCGCGCGGCGCGTCGGCATGAGCGTGTCGTCGTTCCACAAACAGTTCAGGACGGTCACGTCGACCACGCCGCTGCAGTACCAGAAGGAGCTCCGGCTCATCGAGGCGCGGCGACTCCTGCAGAGAGGCGGCGCCTCCGTCACCTCCGCCGCCTTGGACGTGGGATACGAGAGCGCGAGTCAGTTCAGCCGCGAGTACGCACGCAAGTTCGGAGCGCCCCCGAGCCGAGACCTCGGAGAACGCGTGGACCGAGGGGGTTGAGCGTGTTTGCGGGTAGGATTCACGCGTGGGCGCCCAGCCCCTGATCAACTGCCGTGACGTTCAGGCCTCCAGCCGTTGGTACCAACGACTCCTCGGGTGCGTCGGCGGTCACGGAGGGGCCGAGTACGAACGGCTCTGGGACCCGAAGCTCCACAGCAGCAAGTGGGGCCCGGACGGCCTCATCCTCCAGCTGCACGCGTGGGACGTCGATCACCACCACGGACCCATGGGCGACCCCTCACGGGCCGTCGGCAACGGCATGCTGCTCTGGTTCGAGGTCGACGACTTCGACGCTGCCGCGGTGCGTGCACGCGGCCTCGATGCGCCTATCCTGCTCGACGTTCATCGCAATCCGAACGCGAACCACCGCGAGCTCTGGATCCGCGATCCGGACGGGTACACCGTCGTCCTCGCGTCGCCCGACGGTGACGCGGAGGAGGCGTAGGCGGCCCAACGTGCCCGGCCGTGAATTTCGAGAACGTAGAGGCCGCCGGTCTCGAGTTGACGCCGGTCGCGCCCGCTGGCGGGGCTTCGCGCGAACGAAGTGCGCTACTTCAAGAACAAGTAAGACGCGCCCTGGGCAGTGGCCGCCCGCGTCAGGCGCCGCCAGGGGCCTTCGCCTTCCGGTGTGCGGGCCTTGTTGGGATCGGAACCCAGGAATCGCCGGATGCGAGGATTTCGAAGAGCCCGTCCGCGAGCACGTCCACGAGGTCGTCGTACTTCGATCGCTTCTGCGGCATGTACGGCGGGATCGGGGACGGCTCTGGCGGCGCGGTCGGGATCGCGGAGGCGTTTGCTCGGTTTCGCATTCGATGACCGTTCGCTCCACTCGCCGGGCGACATCAAGGGAGAAGAACAGGTGCACTCCACGAGTGGACCCCATACAAACCGAGCACGAACTCGTCTCCATGGAGATCCGGAGCTATCTCCAGAGAACCCCGGTGTTTCTTTGTCGTGGCTCTTTGTCTGGGGCAGTTCCCATCAAGACAAAGAGCGGTTCGTAACCGCTATCGTATGGGGCGCCAATCAGAAACGGTTACGAACTTTCGGTGACCCGCAGGGCCGGAAGCGCGTGACCGCGCTGGGGGCGTTGGAGTGTGACCGAGGGTTGGGGGATGTAGTCGTCCTCGCGCGCCTCAGCGGCCCTCGCACGCCTGCCGGGTCACCTCGTGCCGATAGGCAAAAAGACGTTCGAGCTCGCGCCGTGCGAAAGCCCCACCGAAGAGTCTGCCAAGCGCGCCCAGCGGCAGCTCGTACTCGATGTCGTCCGACAGCGTAGATTCACCGGGACCGAGCGGCGTCACGATGTGCTTGTGCACCCAGCTCGCGAAAGGCCCTCGATTCATCTTGTCGGCGAACATTCGCCCAGGCTCGTAGGCAATGTGCTCGGCCTCGATGGTCTGCCAAATGGGGCCAATCTTGGTGCGGAGCACGACGCGGGTCCCGACCGCGAGCGACGAGGGAGGCGTGATGATCTCCGTTGTTTGCCAGGGCGGCTGAAGACGCTCGAACGCATCCTTCGCCTCGTGGAACGCGAACACGGTTTCGGCGCTGGCTCCGATACGGCTCTCTTTTACGAATCGCATCATCCGTCTTGTATCACTGCGCCAGCATCTTCGTTCACGTACGCCTCTCCTTGGCGACGACCGCGTCGAAGGCCGCATGCACGTCGAGCGGCACGCCAATTTTCTCCAGGTGCTCGTAGAGCGTGGCCAGGCCGAGGCCGAGCGTGAGGAAGCCTGGGTGGATGGTGGAGCGAGTTGCCTTGCAGCGGTCGAACACCGCGTGAAAGCGCGCCTGAAAGTCGCGGAGCGAGAACGTGACCGCGCGCGTGTCGCCGAACTGCGCGCGCAGCTCCGCTTCGGCGGCGCCGAGCCCGAGCGCCGCCGCTCCCGCCGAGAAGCGCGCCGGATCGTCGAGGTAGAAGCCCTCGTAGAGGCCGCGAACACCCTCGCGAAAATCGTCCTTCCAGGCAGAGATCGCGGGCGCCGGCTTCCACAGCCAGCGCTCGCCGGCGCGTTCGAAGGCGATGCTGCGCATGTCGAGCAGGACCGCGGCGTCGCCGAGGACCTGATGAAAGTACAGCCTGAGGATGTCGTGGCCACGCGCGACATCCATCGGGCGCGTGTCGGTCTTGGGTAGCTCAGATACCAGCGTGAAGGGGAGGCGTGCGGCTTCGAGTGCCTCTCCGCGAGTGGCGCACGTCTCTCGGTAGGTCGAGGCAGCGACGTAGCGACGGGTCAGCCCACGCAGCTCTCCGAAGAGCATGCGGCCGGGGACGACATCGAAGAACGACGGCGACAGGAGGGAGAGAAGCGGCTCCCATTCGGTGTTCTTGACGAGCGACCACAACATGGGGTGGACCTTGTGGTCGAACCGCTCCGCCGGCCAGGTCTTCGTTGAGGAATTCGAGTGACTCGAACGCTGCAGGCTACGGATCGTCGAGATCGAGGTAACTGAGGTACCAGCGCTCGCGATCGCCCACCAGATCGGCCAGCGCAGGATCGACCGCGCGCACCACGAAATGCGCGTCGGCGCGCGCTCCCACGAACGCGTGGCGCAGATAGAGCGGCATGGTTCCGGAGCGCGCAAGCGCGGTGGCACGCGCTACGGTGGCCCCGGCGTCGCTCATGGCGCGGAGCGCGAGACCGAGGACGTGGGAGCCGTCGCGCATGCCTTCCAGGGTGCGGTCGTGGAGCAGCTCGATGACGTAGCCGACGGAGCTCTTGACCATGAAGATGCACATGGCGCGGATGGCGTAGCGATCGCCATCCTCCATGATGAACACCCGGTAGCCGTCGTCGGGGCGGCCGAAGATGCGCTCGCTCACCCGCTTCGCGTCGCGCTCCATGGCCACCGGTACGTCGACCGAGAAGCGGCCCCACAAGCGCGACATGCGCGGGTCGGCGGTGGTGAGCTCGCGAAATCCGGCGCGCGGCCGGCGGCCGAAAGGCGCCAGCAGAGGCACGTTGGGGAGCCGCGACGAGAGGTGCCCGAGCCGCAATGGTCGCTGAATCCAAGGCGCCGGACCGAGGGAGACCCAACCGGGCGGCGCGGCCGGCGCGAGGGCGTAGTGAAAGTCGACGTCGGCCTCGGGGTCCTCGGCAGACGGGTTGGCGACGAACGCAGCGCGGCGCCGCTCTCCGGCGACGAGGAAGGATCGAAACGAAGGCTTCATCGGGAATGCCCTTCTATGCCGCACCGGAGAATTTCGCTAGCGTCGCTCCATGGGCGAACCGGAGCGCGTACCGGTGACCGTGGTGACCGGCTTTCTCGGTGCCGGCAAGACCACGCTGGTGAACCGTTGGCTCGCCGACGTGTCGCGCGGCGACGTTGCGGTCATCGTGAACGAGCACGGCACGGTGGGCATCGACGGCGAGCTGCTCGCGGCCCGCGTGCGTACGTTGGTGGAGATCACCGGCGGCTGCGTGTGCTGCAAGACGCAGGGAGAGCTGGTGCGTGCGCTCCACGATCTCGCCTCGCGCGAGCCGCGGCCGAAGCGCATCCTGGTGGAAACCTCGGGCGCCGCGTCGCCGGCGGGGGTTCTGCGCGCCATCGCCAGTGGCGGCGGTACGGGCACGTTCACGCTCGACGGCGTCGTTACGGTGGTCGACGCCGGGCGCCTCGAGGTGCTGACCCACGAAGAGCTGGCGATAGAGCAGATAGGCTATGCCGATGTGGTGGTGCTCTCGCGCGCCGATACGTGCTCGCGCGACGCCCTCGATCGCGCGGAGGGCCGTGTCGCCGCGCAGAACGGAGCGGCCGCTATCACCTGCGCGGCCCGCGGCGAGGTGCGCGGAGCGTCCACCCTCGACGCGCTGCTCGCACTGCGGCACGCGGATTTTGTGCATACTGCACCCACAGAGGTGACCCATCACCATGCGTACGAATCGGTCTCCCTCACGCTCGACGGCGACGTCGACGGCGAACGCTTCGCCGACTTCGTCGAGACCGAGGTGGCGCGCTTTTCCGGGCGCCTGCTGCGCACCAAGGGGATCCTCGCGGTGGCGGGCCTCGAGGAACGGATGATCGTCCAGGGGGTCGCCGATCTCGTGGAGATCACCTTCGGCGAACCATGGGGCGACGCAAAACGAACCAGCCGTGTGGCCATCGTCGGCTTCGGGCTCGATCGCGCAGCCCTGGAGCGCGCCTTCGCCAGTTGTTCGGCCGACGCTAGCTGCTCGAGCCCAGGCTAGGATTTGCCCTGGCGCGAGACCTCGGCGGCGAGCCGCTCTTCCTGCGCACGCAGCTCCGGCGTGAGCTCGGCGCCGAAGTCGGCGGACTCGAAGAGCGGCCGGAGCTCGATGGTCGCGTCTTCGCCCGGCATGGGATCGGGACAGCGCCGCGCCCACTCCACGGCCTCGTCCATCGACTTCACCTGCCACAGCCAGAACCCTGCCACGAGCTCTTTGGTCTCGGCGAAAGGGCCGTCGACCACGGTCTTCTTTCCCCCACTCAAGTGAACGCGCTTGCCCTTCGCGCTCGGATGCAGGCCGTCGCCGGCCAGCATGACGCCGGCCTTCACCAGCTCCTCGTTGAAGTTCCCCATCTCGGTGAGGAGCTTCTCGCTGGGCAGAACGCCCGCTTCGGAATTCTTGGTCGCCTTGATGATCACCATGACTCGCATTGGTTCTTCTCCTCGAATGCAGTGGGGCGGGATCGCCCTTCCGATGGGGCGACGAATGGCGCGGCGCCGTTTCGACATGGGCACGTCGCTTTTTTCGGGGCCTCGACTTTGCTACGAAACTCGACTCAATTCCAGCACTTGCGCCGTTGCGGACGCGCCCAGACCGCCATGATACCCTCCCCGCGTGAAGCCCTGGGAAGCACAAGACCTGCGCGGGTTGATCGACGGATGGTCGAGGCTGGCCCCGGCGCAGCTCTCGAAGGAGAACGCGGCCGAGGCGGTGGAGGCGCTCACAGCGGGTGCCAACCAAGCCTGCAACGACGGCGCGGGCGGCCAAAGCGAGGTGTTGGAGGCGCGGCGCCTCGCGCTTCGCGTCGCCGAGGTCGCATTCGGCGCGGAGGCGCAGGAGAGCTCGTATCCGCGCCGCACCCTGGCGAGCGATCTCGCTGCGGCGGGCGATTGGACCGCGGCCGATGCGCTGCTGGAAGAAGATCTGGCGCGGGTGGAGGCGCGCGGTGACGCGCGCGAGATCGCCGGAGCCGTGTACAGCTTGGCCAACCACCGGGTGAACGGAGGAGACGCCGCACCACTCGCCGCGCGCCTGCGCGATCTCACGAAGGCCGATGCGCGGGTGCGAAGCGACTTCGAGCTCCTGCTCGCGCACCTTGAAGGCGCGCTGGGGGTCGGCGATCCGGTCCGGGAGGAGGCCGCTGCCAAGGCCATGGTCGATGCCATGCGCCGAGCGGTGGGGCCGCGCCACGCCGACTACGCCATCGCGGTGCTACAACTAGGTGCATTTTACACACGCATCGAGCGTCTGGACGAGGCCGCGCGCACGCTGGCCATCGCCCGCGACGTGGCGCGCGGAACCGAGACCGAAGGCTGGGTACTGCGAGCCCTGGCCGACCTCCAGGAAGCGCGCGGCCGCTTCGCAGATGCGCTCACCCTTCTCGACGCGGTGGACCACATGTGGAAGCACAAATACGACGCGCCCCGGGGCGAGCTCGAAGCCCAGCGTCAGCGCATCGAGGCGCGGGGGTCTGCGACTGCGAAGCGAATGCGCCACCCCAAGCTCGGCGCGGGCGAAGTGATCGCTCGCGAAGGCGACCGGGTGCGCCTGCGCATGGACGACGGGAGCGAACGCACCTTCCTCGCGGACCGGCTGGAGCCCGCCTGAGTGCTACTTCGCTCCGCGGCGCGCAAGCTCGATGGTGTGGTCCAGAAGGTCGGAACCTCCCGCTGCACCGTGACCGGGCACCACGTGGGTGGCCTGGCCATAGCGCTCCTTGACCCGCTCGACGCTGGCGGGCCAAGCGGCCACGTCGGCATCGGAGAGGTTTCCCAGGGCATCGGCGGCGGCCGCGCGAATCATGCATCCGCCGAACAGCACGCGCGAGGCCGGGAGCCACACCACCAGGTTGTCGGGCGCGTGACCGGCGCCGGGGAAGAACACCTCGGCTTGCACGCCCGCAGCCTCCACCCCGTCGGGGCCGCCCACCGGCTTCGGCGACCAGTCGGCCCGGTGCGCTCGCTTCACCGTTTCCGGCGACGCGTAGGTAGGAATGCCCCGGCGGAGCACCTCGCCGATGCCGCCCATGCGGTCGTCGTGAAAGTGCGTCACCACCAGCGCGTGCACGGCGCACCCGCGCGCCGCGGCGAGGTCGAGCAAGCGCGCGGTCTGCGCATCGTTCCACGCGGTGTCGACCAAGAGGCCTCCACCCGGCCCGCAGGCGAGCACACCGTTGGAGGCCACCAGCCCGAACTTGGGCACCGTGTTCCATGTAATATGCACCCACACGCGCGCCGCCAGCGGCCGGAGCGTCACTTCGTCGGGAGCGTGCTCGGCGGGCTTGGCCGACGCCGCGGCAGGGACCGCAGATGCCTGCGGCGGCGCTGCGCACCCGGTGACGAGGAGCGCAACCGAGCAAGCTACCGAAGCGAGGACCCGTTTCATGGCCGACGTTAGAGCACGGTTTCGCGCGTGCCGGCCGTAGCATTCCGCCCCACCGGGCAGCTCGATCCACGCGACGTGTACCGCGCGATGTTGCGGTGACTCACACCGAAGGGACGAGCCCCAGGAGCAGCATGCGCGACGCGATGGGTGCGCCCGGCCGAAGGTACCGGAGGCTCGAGCCCGCACCGATGCGCACCACCTCGCCCTTCGCCAGCAAGGCGGCGAGCGCCCGCTGCGCGGTACGCAGGGAGATGCCCGCGTGCTCCGCCAGCTGCCGGGTGGACCAGGCAGCACCGTCGCCCAAAAGAAACGCGGCGCGGGCGCTCTCGTCCTCGGCCAGCGGCAAGAGAACGTTCACGGTGCCCGGCGCGCGCAGCGCATAGCCGGTCGAGGTGGCCTCCACGGAGGAGGCCAGCGGACGCAGGAGGACGCGCAGCCGCCCCATCTCGACCCGCAAACGCGCCCGGTGCGAGGGGTTCAGGTGCCGCACGTCGAAGCCCCCGCGCGCCAGGTCGTCGCGCGGGGCCGGCTGGGGCCACGCTTGGGCCAGGAGCCGAAGAAGGCGGAAGATCACCGGCCTGCGCCCCAGCGCCAGGTAGACCGAACCGCGCTCCGCCGCGCATCGGCAGGCGTCGACCAGCAGCGCCCCCCGCGCCGCTTGCTCCACAGCGAACAGATCGGCGGTCTCGATGCCGGCGCTCGTTTGCAGGCGTGCCACCGGTCGCACCAGCTCGGCTTCGAGCGCCCCGAGCGCGCGGGAGAGGAGCGCATGGGGCGAGCGCAATAGCGTCCGCCGGGCGCGGGTGAGCGCAGTCCGCGCGGTGGTCGCCGCCCCTTCGCGGATCGCCAGCTCGGCCGAGGCGAGCCACGCCGCCGCGCGAAGGTCCGGTGCGAGCGGACGTTCGACGACCGCATCGACCAGCTCTCGGGCCTCGGCGAGACGCCCCAGCAGCACCTCGAGGCGCGCCCATACCAACTGCTGCATGGCGGCGTTGCGGTGGTCACCGAGCCGCGTGAGCCGCGTCACCGAGGCTCGCGCGGCACCGGCAGCGGCGCGCGGCGGGTCGCAAGCGACGGCGATTTCCACGAGCGCAGCTTCGACACGCGCGCGCTCCAGCGGCGATGGCCCGACCGCAAGGCAACGCTCGAGGGTGGTTCGCGCGAGGTCCATGTCGCCCAGTTGCGCGTAGGCCACGCCGCGCAGGAGCAGGCTCGACGCGCCGTGGAGACGTCCGGCAAGCGAAAGCGCGGTGAGCGCGTCACCGCGGGCGAGGGCGCCGGCGGCCAGCTCGGAGAGAGCAGACATGGGCGGAGCCTCCTCGGAAACCACGGGGCTGTCACGGCGCACCTTGCTCACGTCACCGATGTTACTCCCGCCTCGAGAGGCCGCTGCTCTAGCCTTGTCTCGTCGTCGCACACTCTCCTTTCGAAAGGTACCGTTTCATGAGCCGCAGCCGCGCCAAGATCCTCCGTGAGGTCCGCCCCCTCGACGAAGCCAGCATTCACGGCGTCACCTTCGACGGTCGGCTGGTGTGGTTCGCCCGCAACGACGAGCTGGTGGCCTTCGACCCTGCCACCGAGCGCGTGGTGCACCGGCACGCCATTCCGGGCGCGGCAGCGGGCACTGCGTTCGATGGCGAGCACCTGTACCAACTGGCGGGCGCCGAGATTCTCGTGGTGCAACCGGAGAGCGGGCGCGTGCTGCGTCGCCTACCCGCACCCGGGGGCGGCGGTAAGGACTCGGGCATGGCCTACGCCGACGGCTTCTTGTGGGTGGGGCAGTTCCGCGCCGCGCAGATTCACAAGGTCGATGCCCAGACCGGGGCGCTGGTCGGCACTTTCCAGTCGGACCGCTTCGTGACCGGGGTTTCCTGCATCGGCGGCTCGCTCTGGCACGCGGTGAGCGAGGACGGAAACGCGCCGGAGCTGCGCCGCCTCGACGAGACCGGCGCAGTGATGGAAACGTGGACGGTACCGGTGGAGCGCATCGCCGGCATGGAGAGCGATGGCCAGGACCACTTCTGGTGCGCCGGCGAGAAGGGCAAGCTACGGCTCGTTGGGCGCGACGACGCCGGTTGATGCTCGGCGCCTTAGGGCGCAGGAGGCGGCGCCGCCCCTGGGAGCACCGTTTTCTCGCGGGAGGCGGTGGCCGGCCGCGTGGTCAGGCAGTAGAGTCCCCCGCGATGTCCATCGACGCGTTCCACGCCGGTCAGTTCCTGTCTCCGGACCCCACCGTGAGCGCTTGCACCCTGTCGGCAGAGGCCACCCGCGACGAGCTCTTGACCGCGCTGTCGGCGTCGGTCGACGAGCGGTTCGAGGTGCGACTGGCGCGGACCAAAGACGGCGAGGGCAACGCCGAGCGTCGCCACGCGCTCTACCGGGAGACGTTCCGCATCGAGTCCAAGTCGTACGGCGCCAAAGCCACCGCCGAGATTCGCATGCTCCGGGAGCCCGCCGGCTGGCTGGGCGTGCTCGTGCTCTTCGTGCTCGCCCCGGGCGCGTCGTTCGCCGCCTTCGCGGTGTGCTTCGCGTTCAAGCTCACCGCCATCCTGGCATCGCTCGGGCTGGTGGTAGGCGCGCTCTTGCCCATCGGCGTGTGGAAGAAGTGGACCGACCACGCGGCCCTGCGCTGGCAGTTGGCCTGCTCCCGACAGCTCTCGGCCATCGAAGAGGAGCTCCCTGCGAGGTTGCGCAAGGCCAAGGCCAACCGCGACTGAGAGACTTCGGTGCTGCTGCGTCGGTACGACTGCACCGCGAGGACTCAGGCGGCCAGGCCCACCTGCAGCTCGGTCAGGGGGTCGTGAAGTCGCAACGGCAGCGTGGCTTCTTCGATGGGACGCGCCGAGCGGCCGCGGCGGTAGGCCGACGCCATCGCGAGCCACTGCTCCGGTAGCAGGAGCCCGCCGCAGAAGAAGAGTACGCGGCCGGCGGGAGACGAGCTGCGGTTGGCCCACATGAAGGCCTGCAGCTCCATCTCGCCGCGGATGTTCGTGTCGTAATCGAGGATGGCGTGGATGGCGTCGTGGTTCTCGTATCGAACCTTGAACGGCAAGCCCCGCGCGTCGAGGTATGCGGCCACCGCGCACCCCAGCGTTCCCTGCGGATAGCCGCGCAGCGCTTCGAGCGTCGGCCATGGCGCCGGGCGCCGCACCAGGTTGAGGACCGGCACGTAGTCGCCGATGAGATGGGTCACGAAGCGCTCACGGAGGGTTCGAAAAAGCACGCTCGACCGTAGGTTCCGAGCCCGCAGCCGTCAAGTCACGGAGGCGCGCGCTCCTCCGCGGTGGTGAGGCGATCGCCGTGCACGCGGCCGTCTACCAGCTCGACGATGCGGTCGCACTGGGCGGCGATGCGCGGATCGTGGGTCACCACGATGAACGTGGTGCGGAGCTCACGATTGAGCCGGCGCATGAGCGCGAAGACCTCCGCCGACGAGACGGTGTCGAGGTTGCCGGTGGGCTCGTCGGCCAGCACCAACGGCGGGCGCCGAGCCAGCGCGCGGGCGATAGCCACCCGTTGCTGCTGACCCCCGGAGAGATCGGTCGCGCGATAGCTCATGCGATCGCCGAGGCCCACCTCGCGCAGCATCGCCTCGGCGCCCGCGCGCATGTCGGCGCTGGGTACGCCGCCGTCGCCCCAGGCCGGCAGCATGACGTTCTCCACCGCGGTGAAAGCCGGGAGCAGGTGGTGGAACTGAAACACGAAGCCGAGCCGGCGCCCGCGGAGTGCGGTGAGGCCCCGTTCGTCGAGGGTCGAGGTGTCGACGCCCCCCAAGACGACACGCCCCGAGGTCGGACGATCGAGGAGGCCGATGATGTTGAGCAAGGTGCTCTTGCCCGACCCCGAAGGCCCGACCAGCGCGGTGATTTCGCCCGCGCCCACCGCGAGCGTCACGTGGTCGAGGGCGCGCGTCTTGACGCCTTTGCCGTACTCCTTCACCACGTCTTCGACGCGAAGGACCGCGTCATCCATTGCGAATGGCCGTGGCAGGGTCGAGCCGCGAGGCGTTGCGCGCGGGGATGACTGCAGCAAGAAGGCCGACGCCGGTGGCCAGCGCGGCGGCAAATGCGAAGAGCGAAGCGTCGAGCTGCACCGGGAACTTGGGGGCGCCGTTCGCGTCGCGCACCAGGCTCTCGAAGCCCTTGGCCAGCAGCGCGCCCAAGGCAGAGCCGGTGATGGATCCAAGAACGCCGAGGACGCCGCCTTGAATGAGAAACACCATCAGCACCCGTCGCGCGGGCGTGCCTACCGCTCGAAGAATGCCAATTTCTCGGGACTTTTGCACCACCGAGACGATGAGCACGCTGGCGATGCCGAGCGCCACGGCGAGCGCCACGAAGAACTGGATCATGTTCTTGGAGCTCGACTGCGCAGAGAGACCCGCCAAGAGGTCGGCGTTGATCTTCATCCAGCTATCGGACTGAAGCCCGGTGCGACCGCGGACGTCGACCGCAACGTGCTCGGCCTCGAAGACGTCGGCCACCTTGAGCTCGATGGTGGTGACGCCGCCGGGCAAGGCGTAGAGCGCTTGGGCGTGACGCAGCGAGGTGATGACCCAGGTTTTGTCGACGCCCTCGTTGCCCAGCGAGAAGATGCCCACCACGGTGACCACGTCGTCGACGCCCTCGGAGGAGGCCAGGCGAATCTTGTCGCCCACACCAACGCCCAGGTCTTTGGCCAGCGTGGAGCCAATGGCGACGTCGCCGCCACCGAGCTCGAAGCGCCCGCCCACCAGTTTTTTGCGCACGTCGATGATGGCGAGGAAGCGCTCCTGCTCCACGCCGCGAATGACCACCGCGCTCTTGGCGTCGCTGCGCACCGCGAAACCGGCGCCGGTGATCGACGGCGACACGGCGATTACCCCCGGTACACGCTCCACCGTCGACACCACCTCCGGCCACTGGTCGATGGACTGCAGCCGCTGCGAGCTTTCTTGGATGCGGCGAGCGATGGCCACCGACGCCGTCGGCTCCACGAGTGGACGCGGCGCCTGGCGCGGCATCCGCAGGGTCACGTGCGGCTGCGAGCCCAGGGTCTTGTCGACGAGCGAGGTTTGAAGGCCGTTGATGAGCGCCGACAGAAAAACGATGACGCTCACGCCCACCGAGACCGCCGCCAAGATGAGCGCGGTCTGCCCCTTTCCGTCGCGCAGGTAGCGCAGCGCCACGAACCATTCGAAGGGCATGTCAGTCGCGCTCCGTGCGCACCCGGGCGCCCGCCGCCACCAGCTGACCGTCGGGCACCACCACCTCGGCCCCTTCGTCGAGGCCCGACGCAACCTCCACGGTGCCCTCACCGCGGATGCCCAGGCGGATGTCCTTTCGCACCAGGCGCCCGTTTTCCACGGCCAGCACGTACGGGGTCGCGGTGGCGGCTCCGCGCACCGTCTCGCTGGGCAGGGTGAGCGCCGCCTGCTTCGACTCCACCAGCAGATCGATGGACACGGTCATGTCGGGCTTCAGCAAGGAAGGCGCGGCGGGCACCCGCAGGCGAATCTCCACGCTCCCCCGCTGCGGGTCCACCGAAGGCGCGATGTAGCTCACCTCGGCGTCGAACACTTGCTGCGGGTAGGCGTCGGCCGACGCCCGCGCCTTCTGCCCCATCTTGATCCACGCGAGGTTGCGCTCGTCCGGCTGGAACACCAGCTGCGCATCGGCGTCGGCGGCCATCACCAAAAGCGTGCGCGCGGCCTGCACCACGTCGCCCGGCTCCACCGACCGGGTGAGTACGGCGCCGCTCTGGAGCGCGACGATCTTGGTCTGGGCCAGGCGTGCATTGGCGCCGGCGAGCTGCGCCTGCGCCTGCAGCAGCGCCGCGAGCGCCACGCGGGAATCGGCTCCCATGGGCGCCGAGCTCACTTGCTGCGCTTCCGCGGCGGTCTTCTGGGCGCGGGCGATCTCCGCGGCGCGGCGGGTGTTGTCGAGCTCTGCGGGGGCAAGCGCGCCGGTGGAGGCCAGCTTTTCCGCGCGCTCGAGATCGTTCTGCGTTCGCAGCACGTTGCTCTCGGCTTGACGCAGGGCTTCGGTTGCCACAATAGACCCCACGCGCCGGAGCTGCTCGACCTTCGCCGACGCTTGGGCCACCGAAGCCTTGGCCTGCGCCACCGCGGCGCGCTCCTCGGCGTCGTCGATCTGCACGAGCAAGTCGCCCGCTTTCACCCGCTGCCCCTCCACCACGCCCACCGCCACCACCAGGCCCGGCGTCTGCGCGGCCATCTGCACGCGGGTAGGAACCCACACGCGCCCGCTCGCGACGATGCGCTGCTCGATGTCTTTGCGCGCCACCGCCGTCACGCGAACCTTGGGGCCTCGCGCGCGAACCAGGAAGACCGCGCCCACCACCAGCGCGAGCGCCAATGCGATCCAAACGCTCGGACGACGGAGCACCGAGAGAAACCACGTCCCACGCCGCTCGGAATCTTTGCTCATCGGTGGTTCTGGCGCTTGCAAGATGGGCGCACTATCGCTGCCATCGGGCGGGCCTACAATCGCGGAATAGGCAGACCCTCCCGTACGCCTGCCCTCGCAGAAGCTGCGGCGATCGTGCACCGATTGCGCGGCGCGTCTGGTTCGGCCCAAAGTACGGAGATCGCGAAGGTGCGATGCGCACTCCATATTGGCGCGCAGGTGGTCGACGCCCCTCCGTCACCCGCCAAATCTGCGCGCAGGAAAGGTCGCGCGATTGCTCGGATTCATCCGGTCTTGTAGGGTCCGGCGGTCTTGACTGCAGCCCCTGCTTCCAACGAGGTGTCGCGGTCCTCGGCCCTCGAGTACCTGCCGCTCGACGACGCGACCGACGCGGCGCTGCGGGGCCTGGTGTCGCTCGCGAAGGAGGTCCTCAGCACGTCGACCGCGTGGCTGACGCTGGTCGACTCGACCGGCGAGCACGAGCTTGCGGAGCGCGCGCGCGACCAACCCGATGATGCCGGCGACCCGCTCGCTACGCATCCGCTGCTGCTCGAAGGCTGCAGTGTGCGGCTGCACTGTGCGCTCTCCAAGCTCGACGACCCGGCGCTGGCCCGCGCGGCGGGCTTCGCGGCGCAGGCAGCGCACCACCTGGAGTCGGCGCGTCTGCAGCGCGCTGTGAGCGTGGAGCGGCGCGTTGCCCAGGAGAGCGCGCGGCGACTCGAGGTGCTTTTTGAAGCCATGTCCGAAGGCGTGGTGGTGCAGGAGCGAAGTGGAGAGATCTCCGCCGCCAACACCGCGGCGTCGCGCATTCTCGGGCTGACCCCGGAGCAGCTCGCCGGGCGCTCTTCGCTCGACCCGGGATGGCGCTGCGTTCGCGAGGACGGCTCTCCCTTTCCCGGGAGCGACCACCCCGCGATGGTCACACTACAGACCGGCACCGCCACGTTGGACGTCGTGATGGGGGTGCACAAAGACGCCGAGACGGTCGCGTGGATCAGCATCAACGCGCTACCGCTGCGCGAGCGCGGCGCCGACCAACCCTACGCGGTCATCACCACGTTCCACGACATCACGGCCACGAAGGCAGCGCAGGAAGCGGCAGCCCGCCTCACGCGACTGGAGCACGTGATCACCACCGGGACCCTGGCCGCGGGCATCGGGCACGAGATCAACAATCCGCTGACGTTCCTCCTGGCCAACTTGGAGTTCTCGCTGGGCGAGCTCGACGCGGCGTTCGACGGCGAGCCCACCTCGCGCGTGCGCGGCCTGGCCAAGGCGCTGGTGGAAGCGCAAGAAGGTGGCGAGCGTATTCGCAAGATCGTGGGCGGGCTCCGTGCGCTCGCTCGCGAGGTTCCGAAGGCGGTTCCCACCGACGTCGGACGTGCCGTCGCGCGCGCGGTCAGCTTGGCGGCCGTGGAGCTGCGCGGCAAGGCCACGGTGGTCGACAAGGTCGAGTCGTCCTTCAGGGTCATGGCCGACGAGTCGCGGCTCGCCCAGATTCTGGGGAACCTGCTGGTGAACGCCGCAGAGGCCTTCGAGGGCTGTGCGGACCAGGCTCAGAATCACATCGTCGTCGAGTGCGCAGCGAGCCGTGATGGCCGCGTGACCATCTCGGTTTCAGACAATGGCCCCGGCATTCCGCCGGAGCTCCTTCGGCGCATCTTCGATCCGTTCTTCACCACCAAGCCCATCGGTCAAGCTACCGGCCTCGGGCTCTCCATCTCGCGCAGCATCGTGACCTCACTGGGCGGCGATCTTCACGTGGACTCATCGCTCGGAGGCGGCGCGACCTTTCGTGTCACGCTGCCTGCGGCCAGCGCCTCGACGTCGATTGGCCCCGGACGTCGGGCAGAGGGTCCGAGGGCGGCGGGCCGCATTCTGATCATCGACGACGAGCCGGCGGTGCTCGCCGCCATGGGGCGCATTCTCGGCAAGGAGCACGAGGTGGTGACGGTGTCGGACAGCCGCGAGGCGCTTCGGAAGATTCAAGCGGGTGAGCGCTTCGACGTCGTGTTTTGCGATCTGATGATGCCGCACCTGAGCGGCGACGCGCTCTACGAGCAGGTGCGCGCGTGGGAGCCAGCGGTGGCCGACCGCTTCGTCTTCATCACCGGCGGCGCGTGCGAGAGCCGGCTGCAGCGCTTCCTCGCGGCGACCCGCAACCCGTGCATCGACAAGCCGTTCAGCGTCGACACGCTGCGCGCGGCCGCGCTGCGCCAGCTGGAGCAGCACGGCGCGCCCGCGTCGTCGTGACCGTTAGGGCGGCGGGGTGATGCTGGGCCCGCCGCCTATCGACGGCGGCACGTTGCCGTTGCGATCGAGCCAGGCCAAGCAGGCCGCCACGCTCCCGGTGGCCAGCGCGATGCAACTGTCAGCGCCGCCGTAGTACATGCGAAGGGTGTCGCCGTCCGCGTCGAGCGTGGTGCCGCACGGAAAAGCCACGTTGGCCACGTCGCCGTGGCACTCGTAGTCGGTCTCGGGGCCGAACACCCACTCGTCGCCGCGCGCCAGGCACAGCTCCGGATCGTCGAGTGCGAACAGCGCGAGACCCAGCCGATACAGGCTGCCGGAGGCGGTGTGCCGCACGCCGTGGTAGATCATGAGCCAGCCGCGCTTGGTCTCGATGAGCGGGGGCGAGAGGCCTACCTTGTTGGCGTCCCACCAGGCGCCCTTGCGCGCCAGCAAGATGGGCTTGTGACCGCCCCAGTTGCGCAGATCGGGCGAGTACGAGATCCAGATGTTGGCGGCGGTGTCGGTGGCAGGCCGATGAATGAGCGCGAAGTTGCCGTTGATGCGCCGGGGAAAGAGCGCGGCGTCCTTGTCGTCGGGCTGCATCACCAGGCCGCACCGTTCGAAGGTGCGAAAGTCTTCGGTGAGCGCCAAGGCCACGCCGGGGCCGTCTTTGCTGAAGGCGGTGTAGGCGATGACGTACTTGGCCAGCTCCTCTACCCAGGTGATGCGCGGGTCTTCGATGCCCCACAGCTCTTCGTGATGAAGCTCTGGCTCCGGCCTCAAGGTGGGCTGCTCGTCGATGATCCACCCGTCGACGCCGTTCTTGGACCGCGCGGCGCACAAGTGCGAGTGACCGCGGCGGTCTTCGACGCGGCACAGGAGCAGCGTGGTGCCGTCGCGCAAGAGCGTGGCGCCGGCGTTGAAGACCGTGTGCGCCGGGTACGGCCAGTCGCGCGCGGTGAGGATGGGGTTTGCCGCGTGCCGGCGAAACAGCACCTCGTAACTACGCTTGGTGCTCACGAGGCTCCCTCTTTCAACTGCCCGCCGGGAGCGACGGGGCTGGTCGCGGGGTGCGCGCCCGAGCTGGCGCCATTTTTGCCCAAGGCGATGGGCAGTCGCGAGGCGAGTCGGTCGGCCGCGCGCATTTCGGCTACCGCCAGCAGGAACGAGAGCGTGGACTCCGCGCCCTGGTTCTCGTTCATGCGATCGACGTGGATGCCGTCGCGACAGCCGCCGGTGGTCGCGTCGAACACCGGTGCGTGGAGCACGTTGCGGCCCATGAACCACTGGAAGGCCAGCCGCGCGTGCTCCGCCCAGCGCGCATCGCCGGTGACGCGATGCGCGTCGAGGCTGGCCGAGACCATGGCGCAGGCCTCCACCGGCTGTTGATCGAACGTAGCCCGCTCGCCTCCGCGCACGTGGAACCCGTTGGACCCCACCGGCGCGAAGTTGCTGCTCGAATCGATGTATTGTGCAGCGAGCCAGGCGAGGGAGTCTCGACCAACGCTCTTCATCTCTTCGTTGCCCATCCAGCTTCCGGTGAGCAGCATGGCCTGGGGCAGGCGCGCGTTGCAGTAGGTGAGGCGATCTTCGAACCACGACCACTCTGGTGTGCGCGAGTGATGAAAGCGTTCGAGCAGCTTGTGGGCCAGCGCTGCGCCCACCGATTGGACGTTGCTGTCGCCGCGAAATGCGCGCAAGTACTCGTCGATGCCCAGGAGCGAGTAGGCCCAGGCCCGAGGGCTGGTGAGCTGCGCGGTTGCCGGGAGCGCGGCGTGAAAGAGATGCGCCGCCAGTCCCTGTCGACCGCGATCGGAAGTGCGCCCGATGACCGCACCCAGCGACCACAGGGAGCGACCATGACTGTCGTCGGAGCCGGGCTCGTCTACCCACGTCCGCGCGTAGTTGAGGAAGTTCTTGAAGCGGCCCGTGTCTTCGTCGAGCGCGTGGCTCATGAACGCGAGGTAGCGGGTGGCGAGCGCGCGAACCACTGCCGGCGGCTCGGTGCCCTCCTCTTCCACCAAGGTGAGCAGGAGGAGCGCGCGGGCGTTGTCGTCGGTGCAGTATCCGTCGCGATAGCGGGGAATGTTGAAGGTCGCGTGCTGGAGAATCCCGGTGTCGTCGGTGAGCGCCCGCACGTGGGCGAGGTCGATCTCCGGCAGCTCTGGCGGCCTTTGGGCCAGCGTCTTCGCCTGGAACACCACGCGGCGACGCTCGTCGTGCGCGGCGCGGGCACGCTGAAAGCTATCGACGTAGCGCCCGGCCACGATGGGCCAGCTCATGGATCGCCCGAAGACGGCGGCGCGGTGCTGCATCTCTACCCGGCGCTTGCTGTCTTGCAGCAGATCGGTGACCTCGCGGGCGATGGCGCCGGAGTCGCGCCACGGAACCAACGCGCCGCGCCCCTCGGCCAAGAGCTCGCGCGCATAGCGATAGGGCGTGGAGACCACCGCCTTGCCGGCCCCCACCGCGTAGGCCAGGGTACCGGAAGTGCTCTGCTCCTCCTTGAGGTACGGCGTGATGTAAATGTCAGCCGCCCCCAGGAACTCCATGAGCTCTTCGTGGCTCACGAAGCGATTGTGGAAGATGATGTTGCCGGTGACGCCGAGCTGCTGGGCGCGCCCCTCGAGCATGTGCCGGTAGGCCTCGCCGTGCTTCTGCTTCACGTGCGGGTGGGTGGCGCCCAGCACGATGTAGACGGTGTTCGGTTGCTTCTGGAGAATGGAAGGGAGCGCGTCGATGACGTGCTCGATGCCCTTGTCGGGCGAGAGCAGACCGAAGGTGAGGATCACCGAGCGCCCTTCGACGCCCAGCTTGTCTTTGCTGCGGCGATCCGCCGGAATGGGAATTCCGTGGGGAATGACGTCGATCTTGCCGGGGTCGACCCCGTGAACTTGCTGCAGCAACGCTGCGCCGTCGCGGCTCATCACCACCACGCGCTCGGAAAGCTCGATGAGCGCGTCCATAACGCCGCGCTGCGCCGGATTGGGCGCGGCGATGATGGTGTGCAGGGTCGTCACTACGGGCATGCGCAGCTCGCGCAGGAGCTCGAGCACGTTGGCGCCCGCTTTGGGCCCGAAGATGCCGTACTCGTGCTGCACCGAAACCACGTCGACGCCGTTCACGTTGAGAAAGTCGGCGGCCCGGCGATACGCAGAGACGTCGCCCTCGGCGATCTCGAAGCGGACCCGCGGCGGATACGCGTGGCGCACGCCGGGATCGTTCATGGCGAGCACGAAGCAATCGAGCTCCGGCATCTCTGCCGCGATGGCCTGGGTGAGATCGGTGGTGAAGGTCGCGATGCCGCAATGACGCGGCAAATGGTTGCCCAGCATCGCGATGGTGCGGATGAAACCGTGTCCACGGCCGCTCTTGTCCATGATCCCTCGAGTGACCGCGGATGAGGCCGAAGTCGAAAGCGCGCGCGCTCGCCAGAACGACGACGCATCACCTGTGGGGGAGCATGCGCCTCGCTCTCACCGAAAGCAAGGTGGAGCCTGGCGTGCGCGCAAAGGCTGCACCCCACACGCATTCTTGCACCATCGGACTCGCAAGAACGCCCCATGCGGCGCGGAAGGCGATGGGCGCCGGTGGCGCGATTCCTGCGCTAGCTCGGGCGTGACCTTCGTAGATGCCCCCGTCCAAACCTATCGCAGCAAGTCTTTGTTCCACGTCTCGCCCGCGGCGAAGGCCGAGGCGGTGCTGCGAGAGCTGCAGGAGCGCGGCATCTCCAGTTTGCCGGTGGTGAAAGACGACGTGCTGCTCGGCATCGTCTCCATCACCGACCTGGCGCGCGTGGGCTGCATGACCTTCCCCGGCTTCGTCGCCACCGGGCCCTCGGGCGGTGGCCGCACCGCCCAAGACGTGATGACCACGCCGGTCGTTACCGTCGACGATCACGACCCCATGTGGCGAGCCGCGCGCAAGATGCTGGAGCAGCACATTCATCGGGTGGTGGTGACGCGCGAAGAAAAGCCGGTGGGCATTCTCAGCACCC
The DNA here is from genome assembly GCA_038210445.1 of Polyangiales bacterium. GTDB lineage: Bacteria > Myxococcota_A > Polyangia > Polyangiales > Polyangiaceae > JABFRG01. The sequence continues at coordinate 11,758 of JBBQWQ010000076.1, read as the reverse complement.
GCGACATGATGTCGGCGGTGCGCGACGCCCGGGTGGAGCGCAAGCTGGCCGACGTGGTGACGCGCCACGTGGAGACCATCGACGTGGACGCGAGCATCGACCGCGCGGTGACCGCCTTGGCCGAGAGCAACGTGCGCGGCTTGGTGGTGGTGGACGGCGAGTGGCCGGTGGGCGTGTTCACGCGCCTAGAGGCTCTCTACGCGCGGTCTCTTCCGGCGGGGCTCCGCGAGCAGGCGGTCGAGCACATCATGAGCTACGAGACCATTTGCTTCGACCAGTCGACGCCGCTCTACCGCGTCGCCGGCCACGCTGTGGCCATGGCCGCGCGGCGCATTCTCGCGGTGGAGAACCGCAAGCTGGTGGGCGTGGCGACCGGGTTCGATCTCGCGCGCATCGTCGCCGACGTCTGGTGACGCCTGTGGATAAGCTGTGGAGACACACGAGGGTATCTTCGTGATTCCAAACAGTTAGGCCCTCTGGATAACTGAACGAACGACTATCCAGGAAACGGCTGTTCAGGGGCCTCTGGAACCACCTCGAAGATCTTGTCGTCGGGGAGGGCGATGACCTCGCGGCCCGCGTCGCCGAGCTTCTCGCGGGGAACATCGAGGTAGTGCGCGACGAAGTAGCGCGAAGGGCGGAGCGTAACCGTCGCGCCGGTGGACTTCCGGCGATACGTCGTGTGCACGCTCGCCGCCTCGGCTTCTTGCAGCGAGAGGTTGAGCCTGCCCAAGCTGGCGCCGGTGGCGGCCGCGGCGCCGTCGGCCACGCACGTGTACTGCACGAGCCGCGGTGAATAGTGGACGATCTCGAGGTCGAAGCTACCGGCGCCTACGCCGAGGCGAGCCAGGGCGAACTCGCCCATGCGATAGCCCGCCACCACCCAGGGCCCGGCGCCGCCGTGAATCTGCGCCACCCGCCGCAGCGCTGCGTCACGACCGCCGCCATCGTGCACCGGCGCAGTGCTGGCGGCCGGGTGCGAGGCCCCGCCGCAGGCGAGAAAGGAGAGACCGACGAGGGTGAAGGCGAAGATGCGCATGCGTAGCCCGCAGAATAGCACGGCGCTGGCTCACGGCTCATCCCACGTAGCGTGCAGTTTACACGCTTATGGCGACGAGACGGTCGCGGGTGCGCGCGATGGCGCGCTGCACTTCTTGGGCCTCCAGCGCTTCTCCTTGCACGCCCCATCGCTCCCATGCGCCGCTCCGGGCCGCCGGCGGAAGGTCGCCCCGCATGCGGCGGGGTAGGGCCCGGGCCGCCCCACGCAGCGCGGCGTTCACCAGTGGCCCTCCTTCGCGCGAGCACCATCGAACGATGTCCCAGCTGTGGGCGGCGTGGCGTGCCTCGTCGGCGGCAAGATCGCGAAGTAGCTTGGCGAGTGGTCCCCCGCGCGCGGCGAGCCGACCGAGGATGCGCGCCGCCACCGCTTCGTTGAGGGCGCCGTCCACCAGCGCCTCGACCGCCACCTGAACGAGCCCCAGGCGCCGACCAGGTAGCAAGCGCCCGCCGCGAGCGCAGGCGAACGCAGCCGCGCGCACGTGCTTGCCGTCGAGGGCGGTCGCTACCGCGAAGCACAGCCGAGCGTGGCGCACCTCGTCGAGCGCATCGCGATGCAGCGCTGCCAAAAGCGAGTCGTCGGCGCCCAGCGACATGAGCTTGAGCAGCGTCTGCCCGAAGGAGGCAATGGCCGCATGCTCCTTGCGCGCGTTCTCCCGCCACTCGGCCGCCAGCCCGGCGCGCACGTCGGGCGGTACGTCGGCCACCCACGCTTCGGGCAGCTCGCTATCGACCGCCGCGGTCTCGCGCTCGGGGCCGAGCGCCGGCAAGAGCAAGCGCCCGGCGGCGCGCAGGCGACGCCCGTGCGCGTACTGATTGGGGAAGGTCGCGATGTACGCAAGCGCTGCGCCCAGCACCGAGAATACCGCGCAGAGTATGGTGGAGGTGCCAGAGCTTCCTCCCAGGCGCGCGTGGGCGGCGTGGGGCTGGGCGAAATAGCGCGCTACGAGGGCGATGCCAACCAACGTAGCCACCGCGAGCACGCCCACCAGCGCCTCCACCGACTCGCGCCGACTCACGTCACGACCGAAGATGCCGGGCGTGAGACAGACCACGACGAGCGCGGTACCGGCGGCGGCAGCGAGCGAGAGGAGCGATGCGAGAAGAACGACAAACCATGTACGATGCATATGATCCTCGAGGGAGCTAGCGCGACGACGTGCCGCGGACGGAAACGATGGGCGCCTCGGCTGGGCAACCGAGACGAAAGCGAAGCCACTGGCCGAAGCCGGAAGTGACGTAGAGCCGCGAGGCCGCGTCGCCGTAGGTTCCCCAGAACGGGAGCCTGGGCGCCAGGCGCGAGACCAGGCTGCGATCGCTCCAGCCGATCTGCCCGCCGTGGGTGTGGCCGGAGAGGGTGACGTCGACCTCGCGCTCGCGCGCCATCAAGAAGCCCTCCGGGCGATGCGAGAGCATGAGGCGGAAGGCACCTCCGGGCGCGCCCTCGAGCGCGCGGTCCATGCTGCGGGCGTAGAACTCGGCGAGATCCTGGCGCTCGCCGCGCCGCCACATCGACTGCGGATCGTCGGCCCCGGCGACCCACAGATCACGGTCGCCGTCGCGAAGGCGCAGTCCCTGCGAGACCAGGAGAGGGATCTCCGCCCGCGCGAAGATGTCGCGCACCCGGTGCACGCTGCCGAAGTACTCGTGGTTGCCCAAGCAGGCCACCAGACCAAGACGCGGCGCGAGGTTCCGAAGCAGGCCGAGGGCGGGCGCCAACTGATCGACGTCGTCGGCGAGGTCGCCGGTGAGGGCCACGAGGTCGACCGGCGGCTGCGCGGCAAATGCGGCGACGAAGGCCTCGATGTCGCGAAGATCGCGGCCGCGCCCCAGGTGCACGTCGGAGATCTGCAGGATGCGGAGCGGGGGCCGCTCGAGATTCGCCAGCAAATCGAGACCGCGCACCGGCGTCGCGGGCACCCCTCGGGTGGAGAGCACCGCCCGCGCGCCCACGCTCGCGGTGAAGAAGGGGAGAACCGCCGCGGCGCCGAGCACTTGCCGCCGCTGGAGACCGAGGCCGGGCGCGCGTTCCAACCGCAGCGGAGCCCGCCGCTTCGTGCCGCGCAGGGTGGTCAGCAGTCGAACGCCGCGCCGGAGCACGACGACCACCACCAAACCGGCGACGAAGAACGCGGTTGCCGCCCAGAGCGCAGCCTCCGCCAAGGTCAGCAGCTCGCGAGTGACACGATTTCTATGCACTGTGCACACAACTGCCAGCGACAGCGCGACGACGCTCCAGACGGCAATTCCTCGACGCGCCCAGGGGTCGCCCCAGAGCGCGCGGGCGAGCGCGAACCCGAAGAACGCCAGCGCCAACGTGAGGAGAGCGCCACCCGGGCGGCTCAGCAAGAAGCTCATGAGCGGAGCATGCGGCCGCGACGTCGACCGCGTGTCTGCGGCGCGTGGAAAGGCGAACGAACGTCGGTCGACGCCCGGTGAGCGCCGTGTCAACGCCGTGTGAAAGACCTAGCCGACCGTGGGAAGCTCGACCACGAAGGTCGCGCCGCGCGCGCCCGCGGCCAGCGGCTCGGCCCGGGCTGTCCCTCCGTGCGCTTCGGCCACCGCCCGCACCAGCGCCAGACCGAGGCCGGTACCGCGCGCCTCAGCCCGCGTGGTGTAGTACCGATCGAAAATGCGTGCTCGCTGGGCCTCGGGAATCCCCGGTCCATCGTCGGTGACGGTGAGCCGCAGTCCCTCTTCGGAGCGCTCGAGCCGTGCGCGCACCCGGCCTTCGCCTTCCACGAACGATGCGCCGTTGTCGAGGAGCTCGCGCATCATGGCCGCGAGGCGCGGTGGCACGCCGCGCAGCGAGAGATCGCCTTCGCCCAGCGCGACCTCGAATTCCACTTGCGGGAAGCGCGCGTCGCTCTCCAGCTCGGACGCCGTCTCACCGAGCAGCACGCCGAGATCCACCGGCTCGCGCGCCTCGTCGGGGAAGCCTGCCTTGGCGCGGGAGAGATCGAGAAAGCGACCCACGATGCCCTCGAGCCGACGCGAGCTTCCCTCGATGGATCGCGCGAGACGCTGGGTGCGACTCGCGGCCTCGTCGATGGCGGCGCCGGCGGGCGGCGAGGCCAATGCGTCTGCGGCTGCCCGCAGCGATGCCACCGGGCTCTTGAGCTCGTGCACCAGATCGTCCACGAAGGCCGCGTGCACCCGCTCCCGCGCGGTGAGCTCGGCGAGAAGGCTCTCGATGGCCGCCGCGAGATCGCGCGCTTCGTCGTAGGTCTCGGGGGTGCGCGCGGGGGTCTCCGCGCGGCTGAGCGCCAGCGCGCGCTGCTTCACTTCCTGAATGGGTCGCACCACGCGCCGAGCCGTGAGCCAGGCCAAGACGAGCGACAGCGGCACCGTGAGCAGCGCCAGACGCAGGAGCACGTGGCGGAGCCCGTACACCGCGCCCACGTCGCGATTCGAGCCCTGCATGGCCACCACGATGGCCACGCCTTCGTCCTTCAGCCGCACCGGCCGCACCGCCTGGCACCACACGGCTTCACCCAGATCGCAGTCGATGTAGGTGCCCAGCCGAAACGCCACCGTCACCTCCTTGCGGTTGCGCATGGGGCCGCGCGCCGCGTCGATCTTCCGGAGCGAAGGAGGGTTGCGACGCCCGAGCAGGAAGCGCTCCACGCGATCGGTGAGACGGGTCAGCGGCTCGTAGGGCGCGTCGGCCGACACGTCGACGAAGGGGCCCCCTGTCTCTTGGTCCATGAAGGCGCGCATCCACACGCCGCGGCGCTGGGCGACCTGGCGCAGCCGCTCTTCGAGCTCCGCACGCGTGAGCAGGGGCTTCCCCTCTCCGGCTTCGGCTTCGTCGACGGCGTCGCGCACCCCGTACCAGAGACGCGGCGTGGTGGCCCCCGAGAGCTGCGACCACGCCACCACCAGCACCTGCGGCGCCAGCGAGACCAGCAAGGTCATGGCGAGCACCCGGTAGCGCAGCGAGTGTCGCAAGCGCCCCAGCGTGCGCCGAACGATGCCGTCGGCCGCGCTCAAAGGGGCGGAGCGTTCCAGCGGTACCCGGCTCCCACCACGGTCTGGATCGGAGAAGGTCCCGGGTGGGCGAGCTCCAGCTTCTTCCGCAAGCGACCCACGTAGGTATCGACCACGCGGCCGGTCACCACGCGATCGTCGCCGCGCACCAGCTCGAGCAAGCGGCCGCGCGCGAGCACCAGCCCGGGCCGGCGGGCAAAGCACTCGAGAATACGAAACTCCGTCACCGTGAGCTCGAGGCGCGCCCCGGCGTAGCTCGCATCCATGCGTCCTACATCCAATTTCAGAAGGCCCGAGAGCAGAACCTCGGTGACGTCCTGGGCGCTGGGCCCGGCGCTGCGCAAGGCTTCTCGCCGCAGGAGCGCCCCCACCCGCGCCAGGAGCACCCGGGTAGAGAAGGGCTTCACCACGTAGTCGTCGGCGCCCAGATCGAGACCCAGCGCTTCGTCCACTTCGGTGTCGCGCGAGGTCAGGAGCACGATCGGCAGCGCGAAGCCCTCGGCCCGCAGCTTACGGCACAGCGCAAACCCATCGAGCCTGGGCATGTTCACGTCGGAGACGAGCAGGTCGAGCTCCCCACGAGGCGCAGTGGTGAGCCGAGCCCAGGCCTCGGCGCCGTCCTTGGCCACCGTGACGTCGTGCCCCGCTTCGCCGAACGCCAGCGCGAGCACATCCAGGAGCTCGTCGTCGTCGTCCACCAGCAGGAGCCGCGCCATCGCGGAAAACGTAGCGCACCGCGCTGGCGGCCGCGAACTTATCTGGCGCACCGGCTCAGGTGGGCGTGTCGACGTCGTCCCACTCCGCGCCTTGAAAACAGGTGAGCCAGTTGAGGGCGTAGTGTCGCTCGTGCACCACGCCGGGGTCGAGGCCAGCCGGCGCCGGAGCGCCTTTGGTGCGCGCGGAGGTGGTGGCCCAGTGCAGGCGATAGTGGAGGTCGAGCGCGTCGAGGAGGTCGGCAGGCGGACGCAGCACCGCAGCAGCAGCGAAGGCGGCGCCGCGGTCTGCGAGGACCAGGCGCGCGATGGTGGGCACGTCGCAGAGACCGGTGGGCATCGGGAGCTCGGAGAGGGCTCCCACGCTCCAGAGGAGCGTCGCCAACGACTCATAGCGCCACACGTGATTGGTCACCTCTTGCGGCTCCGGCGCCTCGGCTTCGAAGAAGGCGCGCTCCCGGGGGCTCATCGCGAACGTCGCGCCCGGAAGGCGCGCGAGGGCCTGGTCGGCGCTGAGGGCATCGCCCGAGGCCAGCGACTCGGCCCGCACCGCGCATGCGAGGAGCGCCAGGCATCGTGCGGTGATCGCGCTCGTGTCTCGGAGGAGCACCTCACCTTCACCCGCCACCGGCGGCAAGCTGGGTGCGACCGCCACCCCCAAGTCCCCGAGGCGCGCCGCGGTGCGTTCCTTGCACGCGGCGGCATCGGCCGGGTGCGGCGCATCGGCGCCCGGCTCGGGATCGCCGGTGCGCGGATCGACCAGCACGGCACCGGACGGGGTCCGCACGCTGGCATCGGGCAAGAACACGATGGCGTTGGCTGCCTGCGCCCACGCCGCGAAAGAAGCCCTATGCGCGTCTTCGACCTCCAGCGCCACTTGCCACTGCACCCGCTCGAGGTGCTGGAGCACATGATAGCGGACGGCGGTCATGGGACGCTTGCCGCCGTCCATGACGAAGCCCATGAAACCATCCAGGTGCTCCGCCAGCTCGGGCTCGCGGCGGTCGCGGCGGTTTTGCAGCACGTGGGGGAAGTTCAGCGGCGGAAGCGCGCGGTGGGTGCAGTAGGCGTTGAGGAGCATGCACGGGCCATGGTTTCACGAGACTTGCGGCGGGAAACTCACCTTCTTTTCGCCGAGGCGCATCGAGCATTGTTGCTCCAGGGAGAACAATCTTTTGCCCAAGTGGAAGTTGGTGACGCGGCCCTTCTCAGGTACCTCCGAAGGCCATGTTGCTTCGCGCCCTCTCCGTTGCTCCTCTCGCTCTCGTCACCCTCGTGTTCGCCGCTTGCGGTGGAAATGAGCCTCAGCCCACTTCGCCCGCCGGTCCGCAAGGCACCGCCGGCGCGCCGACCGCTACGGTTGCGCCCACGGCGCCCGCCGCCGCCGTCACCGCGTTCAAGGACGCCAAGGGCAAGGACGCCCAGATGGCCTACATGCAAGCGCAGGTGCAGGGCCGCATGGGCAAGGTGTTTCAGGCGCATGACGGCAAGCGCTACGGCGACTTCTCGTGCAAGACCTGCCATGGCCCCAACTTCGTGGAGCCCAAGGCCTTCCTCCCCAAGCTCAGCATGAAGGGTGGCAACCTCACCGCCTTCGCCGAAAAGCCCGAGGTCTCCAAGTTCATGGCCGAGAAGGTGGTTCCCGAGATGGCCGCGGCCATGGGCGAGAAGCCGTACGATCCGGCGACCCACCAGGGCTTCGGCTGCGGCGGCTGCCACGCCATCGAGATGAAGTAGGGCTGGGGGCCTCGCTCTATTTGTGTGCGCAATACACCTTTGGACGCGGGTCTCTCAGACGTCGATGGCGGCGACCGAGCCTACGCGCTCGCGGAGCTCGAACTTGCGAACTTTGCCGGTGGAGGTGCGCGGTAGCTCGCCGAAGACCACCGCACGGGGCGCCTTGAACGAAGCCATGAGCCCTTTGCAGTGCTGGATGATCTCCTCGGCGGTCACGGTGACGCCGGCGCGAAGCTCGATGAACGCGCACGGGGTCTCGCCCCAGCGCGGGTCGGGCTTTGCGACGACGGCGGCAGCCAGCACCGCCGGGTGCCGATAGAGCGCGTCTTCCACCTCGATACTGGAGATGTTCTCGCCGCCGGAGATGATGATGTCCTTGCTGCGGTCCTTGATCTTCACGTAGCCATCGGCGTGGAGCACGCCCAAGTCGCCGGTGTGAAACCAGCCGCCAGCGAACGCCTCTGCAGTGGCGGTGGGGTTCTTGAGGTAGCCCTTCATGGTGATGTTGCCGCGGAACATCACCTCGCCCATGGTCTCTCCGTCGCGCGGTACTTCGCGCATGGTCTTGGGGTCGAGCACGGTAACGTCTTCCTGCAGGTGATAGCGAATGCCCTGGCGCGCATTCAGGTGCGCGCGATCGCCCACCGGGAGCGCCGCCCAGTCTTCGTGCTTCTCGCAGGCGGCGGCCGGACCGTACACCTCGGTGAGACCGTACACGTGGGTGAGATCGAAGCCGATGCTCTCCATGCCCTCGATCATGGCGGCGGGCGGCGCGGCGCCGGCGACCATGGCCGCCACTTGGTGGTCAATGCCCGCTCGAAGCTCGGCCGGGGCGTTCACCAGCGTGGCGTGCACGATAGGCGCGCCGCAGTAGTGGGTGACCCGATGCTCGCGGATGGCGTCGAAGATGGCCTTGGGCTCCACCTTACGCAAGCACACGTTGACGCCCGCACGGGCCGCGATGGTCCAGGCGAAGCACCAGCCGTTGCAGTGGAACATGGGCAGCGTCCACAGGTAGACCGCGTGCTTGGGCATATCCCATTCGAGGATGTTCGAGACGGCGTTCATGAACGCGCCGCGATGGTGGTACACCACGCCCTTGGGGTTGCCGGTGGTGCCCGAGGTGTAGTTGAGGCAAATGGCGTCCCACTCGTCGGAGGGGCCCGGATACACGAACGAAGGCTCGCCCTCCGCCAGCAGCGCCTCGTACTCCATTCGGCCGATGGACCGTCCTGGTCCGGTGTATTCTACATCGTCCACGTCGACCACCAGAACCTCGCGCCCACAGGTGGCCACCGCGACCCGCGCGACCTCGGAGAATTCGCGGTCGACCAGCAGCACCTTGGCCTCGCCGTGGCCGAGCATGAAGGCCAACGACTCGGCATCGAGACGTGTGTTCAGGGCGTTGAGCACGGCGCCGCTCATGGGCACGCCGAAGTGGGCCTCGACCAGGGCCGGAACGTTGGGCAGCAGCGCCGCCACTGTGTCGCCGCGCCCCACCCCGCGTCGCTGAAGGGCGCTGGCCAGCCGCGCGCATCGCGCCGCGACCTGGGCCCAGGTGCGCCGGAGCGCGCCATGAACAACGGCCACGCGGGTGGGGTGGGCCAGCGCTGCGCGCGCCAGGAACGTCAGCGGCGTCAGCTGCGTGTAGTTTGCACTGTTCTTGTCGAGCCCGAGATCGTAGGGAGATGCCACCGGTCGAGAATACTCCCGACCGCGTGGGAACGCTCCGTTCGGAACGCCGTGCAGTTCTTGCGCTAGCGCTGGGCTACCGTCACGTTGGTCAGGTCGTACTTGCTCGAGTACGTGGCCTGCTTCCGCGTGTACCGCTTCTCGGTGGTCTCCACGTGAAAGTCGAAGGTCAGGGTCCCGTTGCAGGGCGCGCCCGCCTTGGGTCGGTACGTCACGTCGACGGTGGCGTGCCCATCCTGACGCGAGGACGAGAGGGTCTTCGGGTTGGTGAACTCGAGGGTCCCCGGCTGGTTCTTCTGGGCTGCCGTGAGGCCCACCATGGCGGCGCTCGCCTCGTCCTTGTCGATGGGCCGCCCGCAGATCAGCGAGAGGTTTTCGGTGGTCTTCATCTCGGCAGTGAGCGGGCCCATCGCATCGGGCACCAAGAGGGTCGCGTTGCAGGCCATGAGCATGGCGACGAGAGCAGGCAGGGCCAGGGCAGCGGGTCGGAAGTTCATCGGTGAATAGACGACCCAGCGCCGAGTTTCATGCGGCCCTTCCCTGTCACCCGAAGGGACGACGCGGGCATGTTCAGCGCCGCTTGGTCTTCTTCGCCGGGGCTTTCTTCGCCGGGGCTTTTTTCTTCGCGGGTGCGGCCTTCTTCGCGGGGGCCTTCTTCGCCGGGGCCTTCTTCGCGGGTGCGGCCTTCTTCGCCGGGGCCTTCTTCGGCGGCGCCTTCTTCGCGGGTGCGGCTTTCTTCGCCGGGGCCTTCTTGGCAAACAGGTCGAGCGCCATCTGCACGGCCTTCTTGTGTGCGGCGCTGCGCGGGGCGTCGCCGGTTACCAGGCGAATCTGCGGCTTGTCGTAGCGAACCTCGATGGTGAAGTCGCCCTGGCCCTCGCCGTGAAAGCGCGCGACGCCGAGTCGACCGTTCTCCGGATCTTCGAGGAACGGGGCCATGCGCTCGAGTAGCGCACGGAGCTCCTTCACGCCGTCGCTGTCCTCGTAGCCGCGAATGCGCGAGCCGTCGAAGACCGCGAAGGTGAAGCGCGGGAAGTCGTCTTCGTTGCGCGCCTTCGACACCACGAGCTTCTTGCTCATGTAGGGCTTCTTCTTGGGCTCGTCGTACCAGGAGAGAACGAGATCCGCCCAGGTGCCGTCTTCGCGGTCTTCGGCCAGGTTTTCGTAGAGCTCGAGGTCGCGAAACCACACGTTCTGCTCGTCCACGAACCAACTGAAGTTGCCCATACGGCGGCACCCTAGCCCGGATTATTCATGGGCCGGTAGGCGAATGGCGCGCCGCGCGGGAGAGGCGGGCGCACGCCGGATCGCAGGACCGAGACGGACTCTTGTTCCGTCGCAGGGCCGAGAACCGCCGTACGCCCGACATCGCCCGATGCAGCGTGACATGCAGCCCCGGAGCCAGGAGGAAGCCGGGCTGCCCCGGATTATTCATGGGCCGGTAGGCGAATGGCGCGCCGCGCGGGAGAGGCGGGAGAGGCGGGCGAGCAGGGAGACGGCCAGGGAAGTCCGAAGCGCTGCGGGCGGTTTTGCCCGCAGCGCGCCCGCTCTCTCTGCGCTCAGATCTTCCCTACCAGGTCGATGCCCGGCTTGAGGGTCTTGCTGCCGGGCTTCCAACGGGCGGGGCATACTTCGCCCGGGTGCGACGCCACGAACTGCGCAGCTTGCACCTTGCGAACGAGCTCGTCGGCATTGCGGCCGATCCCGTTGTCGTGGACCTCCATTACCTTCACCAGGCCCTCGGGGTTCACCAGAAACGTGCCGCGGAGGGCGATGCCCTCGTCGTCGATGTACACGCCGAAGGCGCGCGACAAGTGGCCGGTGGGGTCGGCCAGCATCGGGAACTGGATCTTCTTAATGGTGTCGGAGGTGTCGTGCCACGCCTTGTGGGTGAAATGCGTGTCGGTGCTCACCGAGTAAACCTCCACACCCATCTCCTTGAGCTCGGCATAGCGGTCGGAGACGTCGCCCAGCTCGGTGGGGCACACGAACGTGAAGTCCGCGGGGTAGAACAGCAGCACCGACCACTTGCCCAGGAGATCGTCCTGGGTGACGGTGCGGAAGGCTTCGTTCTGGTAGGCCTGCGCTTTGAAGTCGGGGATGCGTTGGTTGATCTTCATGACGTCGTTCTCCGTGGTCGTTACGTGGCGCGCCCGGTGCGCGCGTGAGCTTTTGCCCGGCGCTCGGCTTGGATGTACGGCTCATAGGCATTCGGTGTGCCACCCGGGCCCCAGGGAATTACATGAATGATTTCATCATCCCGATGAAGGGACGCGGCGCAGAGACCGAACTTTCGGTGCTTAGAAGACCGATTTTTCGGTGCACAACAATGATTCTTCGGTGGAACCCTGCTCACGCGTAGCGGAGGCTCCACACGGCGGCGCCCCTCCGGAGAAACTGGAGCGGCCGAGCCCGGCCCCGGTTCGGCGGCCGTGTACAAGCAAGACCTCGGTACCGATTTCAACGAAGTTTCGCTGCACCGAAACTTCGTTGCGATGGAGGGGTACGTGCTTAGGTTGGTGAGCGATGTCTACCGAGGCGGCGTTCGGCGATCTCTCGAAGTTGCTCTC
>JBBQWQ010000075.1:0-35624 GCA_038210445.1 Polyangiales bacterium | reverse complement strand
GCGGCGACCGAGTGCTTGAAGGTGAGTTTCGAGGCGGGAGCCGCGTGGACGACAGCATCAAACGCCGCATTGAGGTGCGCGTGAGGAAGGCGGCGTCCACGTACGCCCGCCTCCGCTGCGACACCCCCTCGCCGCCCGGCTGTTTGGTGTCGGTGCTTCTCTTTTTCGGGGAGAACGGGGAACGCGGTGTCTTTCGAATGCGGAGCCATTGAACCGTGCGATGAGGCCAATGGCGGGCGCGGAGCGGAGGTGAGGCCAAACCCCCAACCCGCCCGACCCGCAGAGCGGGAGGGTAGGCCGCCGCTGCATTGAACCGTGCGATGAGGCCAATGGCGAGCGCGGAGCGGGAGGTTAGGTCAAACCCCCAACCCGGCCGACCCGCGGAGCGGGAGGGTAGGCCGCCGCCGCTGCATTGAACCGTCTCCCCGGCCCCGACCGCGGAGCGGGAGGTTAGGCCAACCCGGCCGACCCGCGGAGCGGGAGGGTAGGCCGCCGCCGCTGCATTGAACCGTCTGTCCCCGGCCCCGACCGCGGAGCGGGCGGGTAGGCGCGCCACTAGCGTGATTCGGAGCGGGGAGCGAGCGAACGGCGGGCGGCTAGGGAGCGACGCGCGCAGCGAACTCCTGTTCGTGAGCACGCGCGACCGACGCCCCCCGCCGTGCAGCCGCTCCCCGCCCGAATCACCCGAATCATCCCCGCGGGGTGAGGGCCGCGCGGTGCCTCATGGGGCGGTTGTCGTCGACCGGGGCGACGGCTTCGCGTAGCCGCGACAGTACAGCCGGATCCTTGCCGCGGGCCACGTAGTCGAGCTCGAGCACCGCGAGGGCCTGTGCGGCGAGCTCGGTGCGCGCGAAGCGACCGCCGCGGCCCTGGGCGAGGCGCGGGAGAATGGCCACGATGCGCTTCACGCCGTCGGCGATGCGTCGAGGCATGGCAAGGCGGCGCACGAACGGGTCGAGGAAGGCGTGGGCCTCGCCGGCCATGTCGCGGACGTCGCGCACCACTTCGAGGAGCGGCTCGAGCAGGAGCGCGGTCCAAAGCACGGTGTCGTCGAGAGGCCCCTCGCGCTTCACGCGCTCGTCGACCGCGCGCAGGCGCTGGAAGAAGCGGTGCACGCCGCCGCCGGTGCCTTCGTCGTCGTCGAGATACGCGGAGAGCTCGGGCATGAGCACCGCCATGGCGCCGGTTTCCCAGAGCAGCCACATCGAACGCTGGGCCGCGCCCTGACGCAGGAGCCGCAGAATCTCCTCGAATACCCGGGGCCGCGCGGCCTTCGCGAGCTCGTCGCGGTGGGCCACCATGGCGTCGTACACGTCGGGATGAATTCCAAGGTCGAGCCGCGCGGCGAACTTCACCACGCGCAGGATGCGCACCGGGTCTTCGCGGAACCGCACCGACGGCTCACCGATGGTGCGGATGGACCGCGCCAGGATGTCGGCCATGCCGCCGCACCAGTCGAGGACTTGCCGGCGGTCGAGATCGTAGAACAGCGCGTTGATGGTGAAGTCGCGTCGAATGGCGTCTTCGTGGGCCTCGCCGAATACGTTGTCGCTGCGGATGATGATCTCGGCGGCCTCGTCCTCGTCGTCGACCACCAGCTCTTGCGGATTCTTGCGGAAGGTGGCGACCTCGATGACCTTGCCGCCGCCGAAGAGCACGTGGGCCAGCCGGAAACGGCGGCCGATGATGCGGCAGTTGCGAAAGATGGCCCGCACGTCTTCGGGACGCGCGCTGGTGGCCACGTCGAAGTCCTTGGGCGTGCCACCGAGGAGCAAATCGCGAACGCAACCGCCAACCAGGTAGGCTTGAAAACCGTTGCGCTCGAGGCGGCGCACCACGCGGGCTGCATCGGTGTCGATGCGCGCGTCGTCGAGCGCCACGTCGTGGCGCACGAGACCGGTGTTCTCGTGGCGGGCCTCCGGCTGCGCGTCGATGCGCGGCTCTCCTTCCACGCGGAAGGCGGGAAGATCGGGGGGTTCAGGAGCGGATTCGGAGCGGCGTCGCATCGGCAGGGAAGGGAGGAAGGATCAAAGTTCGAGATGTGGACAGGACGCTGCGGAGGCTATCAGACTTCTGTGCGGGCAGTAGAGATAGCGCGCGAGAGGTTGCGTTGACACTGTAATAATCCAGTTGTGTCGCGGGCTTTGCCATGAAGAACGCGGTCTTACGCCGAACCTCTTCGTTGTGAGATACGTTGACCACCAGATGGCCCTGGAGCCTTCGCGCCTATCGGACTTCAAGCTTTTCGGGCCCCTCGGCTCCGGAGCCACGTCCCGCGTGGTCGAGGCCGTTCACACGGCCTCTGGGCGGCGTGTTGCCATCAAATTGCTGGAGTCGCCCGAGGATGAGCTGGCGCCGGAGCTGCGCGAGCGGTTTGCGCGAGAGGCGTTGGTGCTCGCCGGTCTCACCAGCCGCCACGTGGGCAGAATCCTGGGTTTCGGCTTTGAGCGGGGCCAGCCGTTCCTGGTGCTGGAGCACTTGGAGGGCGAGACCATCGACGCGCGTCTCAAGCGCGAAGGCCCGCTCTCGCTGCGCACCCTCACGCCCTGGGTCGCCCAGATCATCGTGGGCATGCGCGACTGCCATGCGGTGCGGGTCGTGCACCGCGACCTCAAGCCCGGCAACATCTTCCTCCAGAAGACCGCCGGCGAGCCCATCGTGAAGCTCATCGACTTCGGCCTTGCCCGCTCCAAGAGCGGCCAGGGCTCGCTCACCTCGACCCAGCACGTGCTGGGCAGCGTCGGGTACATGTCGCCCGAGCAATTCGTCGACGCGAAGGGCGTTGGTCCCTCGGCCGACATCTACGCGGTCGGTTGCGTCATCTTTCGCTGCCTCAGCGGGCGCCTGCCGTTCATGAGCCGCTCGCTCGACGCCGTGGTGCAGATGAAGTCCGAGCGCGACGCGCCGCTGCTCTCTTCGATGGAAGGTTGCCCGCAGATCAACGAGCTCGACTGGTTCGTGGCCAAGGCCATGGCGCGCCGTGCGGAAGACCGCTTCGAGAACGCCAAAGACATGCTCGATGCCTGGTGGCACATCGCGCCGATGCTCGAGCCGCCGCGGGTGGGGGGCGTGCAGCGCCACGATTCCATCCCGATCCTCATCGGCGACTTCGAAGAGCCGCGTGTCGACGCCGGGGCGCGGCCGGCAGACCAAAGCACCGAGGACGACGACGTCGATTCCGGTTGGGGCGACGCGCCGCCCGAGACCCGCGCGCCGGTCACCGATCCGATGATGTACGAGTCGGGTCACTTTCACACCATCCAGGGCGTCTCCGTGCAGAGCATGTACGGGGCCGGGCCCGAGTCTGGCGACATCGACAACGATACGAACGAACGTCCGTCCGGCACCTCGCTCGAGTGGGACGACATTCCCACCAAACGCAACTTCGGCGTCGTGGAGACCCTCGTCGCGCAGGAGCGGGCGATCGCACGAAAGCGCGATCTCGGCTGAGGCAACGCGCGCTTCTCGCCAGCTTCCTGCAGCTTCCTGCCTCCTTCAGCACTATTCGTGCCGTGACCGTTGACGTGGCCACCCCTGTGATTAGGTTGCGTGCACGACGTCGACCCCCGGGCCGCGGAGAAAAGCGTACGAAAACCGCTGTTCCCCGATGCTTCCTGGGCTAAGGCAGCTACCGCTGCGGAGCTCGCGACGGGCGACAAATCTCTTCAGTTTTGGAGGCACGGAGTCATGGGCAGAATCATCGGTATCGACCTCGGCACGACCAACAGCTGCGTGGCCATCATGGAAGGCCGTGAGGCCAAGGTCATCGTCAACGAGGAGGGCGCTCGCACCACGCCGAGCGTTGTGGCTTGGGACGACAAGGGAGAGATCCTGGTCGGGCAGATTGCCAAGCGGCAGGCCGTGACCAACCCCGAGAACACCATCTTCAGCGCCAAGCGCTTCATCGGTCGCCGCTTCGAAGAAGTCGAAGCGGAGGTGGGGCGCGTTCCTTACAAGATCGTCCGCGCCCAGAACGGCGACATCGCTCTCGACGTGCGCGGCAAGAACATGTCGCCCCCCGAGGTGAGCGCCAAGGTTCTGCAAAAGCTGAAGAAGGCGGCGGAAGATTTCCTCGGCGAAAAAGTCACCGAGGCGGTCATCACCGTCCCCGCGTACTTCAACGACGCCCAGCGCCAGGCCACCAAAGACGCGGGCCGCATCGCCGGCCTCGACGTGAAGCGCATCGTCAACGAGCCCACCGCGGCGGCCCTCGCCTACGGTCTCGACAAGAAGAAGGACGAGATCATCGCGGTCTACGACTTCGGTGGCGGTACGTTCGATATCTCGATCCTCGAAGTGGGCGACAACGTCGTGCAAGTCATCTCGACCAACGGCGACACCCACCTCGGCGGCGACGACGTCGACAACCTGGTCATCGACTGGATGGTCGCGGAGTTCAAGAAGAGCTCGGGCATCGACGTCTCCAAGGACAAGATGGCCCTCCAGCGCCTGAAGGAAGCGGCGGAGAAGGCCAAGATCGAGCTCTCCAGCGTGCAGGAGACCAGCATCAACCTGCCGTTCATCACCGTCGGCCCCGGCGGCCCGGTGCACCTCGATCTCCGCCTCTCGCGCTCCAAGCTGGAGCAGCTCATCACCCCGCTCGTCGAGCGCTCGATGGAGCCCGTGCGCAAGGCGCTGGCCGACGCGAAGAAGTCGGTGAAGGACGTGAACGAGGTCCTGCTGGTCGGCGGCTCCACCCGCATCCCGCTCGTCAAAGAGACGGTGAAGAAGTTCTTCGGCAAGGACCCGGACCAGAGCGTGAACCCCGACGAGGTCGTGGCGGTGGGTGCGGCGGTGCAAGCCGGCGTGCTCTCCGGCGACGTGAAGGACATGGTCCTCCTCGACGTCACCCCGCTCTCGCTCGGCGTCGAGACCCTGGGCGGCGTGATGACGGTGATGATTCCCCGCAACACGACCATTCCCACCCAGAAGAAGGAAGTCTTCTCCACCGCCGGCGACAACCAGCCCAGCGTCGAAGTCCACGTGCTCCAGGGCGAGCGCACCGAGGCCCGCTACAATCGTACCCTCGGCAAGTTCCACCTGGAAGGCATCATGCCCGCGCCGCGCGGCGTGCCGAAGGTCGAGGTGACCTTCGACATCGATGCAAACGGCATCCTCTCGGTTCACGCCAAGGACACCGCGACCGGCAAGGATCAGAAGATCACCATCACCGCCAACTCGGGCCTCAACGAGTCCGACATCCAGAAGATGGTGAAGGACGCAGCGGAGCACGAGGCCGAGGACAAGGCCCGCCGCGAGGCGGTGGAGCGCCGGAACAAGCTCGACAACATGTGCTACACGCTCGAAAAGACGCTCTCCGAAGGCAAAGACAAGCTCCCGGCGGGCGACGTCGAGTCCCTCGAGAAGCTCATCAAGCAGGGCCGTGAGGCCGTCGAGAAGCAGGACGACGCGCAGATCACCAGCGCGCTCGACGCGCTCGAGAAGGAAGCGCACCGGCTCGCCAGCGTCATGTACGGCGCGCAGGGCGGACCGGGCGGCGGCCCCGGCGGCCCGGGCGCTCCCGGCGCTCCCGGCGGCGATGCCGAAGGCGGCGACAAGAAGAAGGACGGCGGCGTCATCGACGCCGAATTCGAAGAGACCTCGAACTAACGGTCCCCTCTCTACGCCAAAAGCCCCGCCGCTCTTCGTGAGCTGCGGGGCTTTTTCGTCGTCACAGCCTTGCGGATGCGTCGCTCAGGGCGCGCCGCACATGAAGGCGCCGGCCTTGCGGTAGATGTCTTCGAAGGTGGCGCCGGCGGTGGCGCCGCACTTGAGATCGGCCGTGGCCTGGTTCGCTGTCACGTAGGCCTCGCAGGTGGCGCCGGCGAGCGCGCTGAGACACGGGTCCTGCCCCGCGGAGTCGTTGATGCACGCGGCCTGGTCGGCGGGATCGCACGTTTCGCAGGTGGAGAGCAAACAGAGCGCCTCGTTGCCCGCCTTGGTGGCGCAGGTCGTGGGAGCTCCGACCGCCAGCTGCTCGCAGGCGCCCACGTTGAGGTTGACGTTGCCGCCCACGGCGATGAGCAGTGGCTGCGGGACTGCGGAGGGCGTATCGCCCGTCTGCGGGCCGAGAATGCAGCGGGTGCAGGCCTTGTTCGCCGCGATGAATGCGTCGCAAGCGGCGGCGCTCGAGCCCGCTCCCAGACACGCCGAGAAGAAGTTGTTCAACGCGGTGGTGCTGCAGACGTTCTGGCCAGCCTGCGGCGGCGCCGTGGAGAACGTCTTTGCGTTCGTATCGTCGTAGCAAGAGACCGAGGCGTCCGTCCGCACGCCGCCATCCCGCGTGGTCGAGCCGTCGCGAACCGTGGAACCGTCCCGAATCGTGGACCCATCGGTCGTCGTGGACCCGTCACGCTCGGTCGTCTTCCCATCGCTGACGAGGTTCGCGTCGCCCGTGGTCGATGCGTCTCCGGCCCCGGGTCCCGGAACGATGGTGGTCGTCGTGTACGTGCAGGCGGCGAGCCCGCCGACGAAAAGAATGGCGGAAACGCTGAAGCCCCGACGGAGCCGCTGGTTGAGCATGGGTCAATCCTCGCAAGTGAAGGTAGGAAGTGTGCGGCGCCCCACGCAAGTGCCGTGCCGCCTCCGCGTCCGTCGCGGGAAGCGCCCCGCCTCGCTGGATATCGACGGCCTGTGCCAGAAAAGTGGGCCAGCGGGTGACGTGTTGCGCTCTGCAGGTCATGGTCCCGTACGCGGCGGGTACGTGAACCGATGGCCACAGTCGCAGCGAGAGCCGCGCACAAGCGTCGCTCGCTACAGAAGGTCGTGATCTCGAAGCGCGTCGACCCACACGTGCGCCTGAACCTCGCGGAAATACGTTCTCAAGATCGCCAGCGCAGCTCGCTGGTCCACGGTGCCCCGCTCGACCATCTCGAGCAGGCGCTCGGCGTCGCCTGCATCCATTCGCGGAACCTCCGGCGGGCAGGTGCAACAGCCGTAACCGTCGAAGGAGACGCGCACCGCGAACACGGTACCCGTCGGGTCGACGTCGAAGTCCGCGTACACACTTCCGCCTTCGATGCACAACGAGAACCGGCACGGACGCGTGCTGACGCCGCACTCGTGAAGCTCGACTTGCACGCTACGCCTCGTCGATGAGGTCGGAGGCATACTCGGCGAACGCCTTGCTCGATCCCGTGAGGAACTTCTCGAAGGACGACTCCACGTACGACATCTCGTCTGGATCGTGCGTGAACGCGATGACCTGCCCTGACTTGCCCTTGCCCTTCGGCGCGGGTGAGAGATCGACCAGGAGGAGGAGGCTTCCGCCGCCGAATTCGCCGAAGGGAAGCCACCCGGGCGCGAACCAACCGGGCTGGATGCGCGCGTCGCGAGGCTCGTGCTCCACATACTTGACTGCGGCGTAGCGCGGCGCCCGCTTGCGCATGGACTCGCGTGCCTTCCGCGCTCCGGCCACCGACAGGAGCTCGTAGCCGGTCAGGTAGCCGGGACGCGCGAAGACCCTTGCGTAGTCTGCGCTCCCGTCGCCGAGCTCCCACGCAGCGCGGAGCTCGTTCGGCAACGGAGCCTCGAGCTCGGCCTCGAGGTCGCGCAGCGATCGTGCGGACGCAGGCTTCTGCAGCTTCAACGTTCGGTCCGCCTTCGCATAGAGCTTCTCGATGGCCTTGAGGTAGCCGGCGAACTTCATCGACCCAAGGCTATGCTCATGGTGTTCCGCGGGACATACCTTTTTCCGCTGTGGTTACCGGCTCTTCCCGATGCGGTAGAGGGTTGCCGACTGGATCGCGCGTGGCTCTGTCGATCCACCGAGCGTGCTCGCGTTCCGCGGATCTCCCATGGCCCTCGTGCGGCTGTGCGCGGCACGCGGCTTGAAGCAAAGCCCGCATGGTCCGTTCCCTGCTTCGTTGCCTGTGGGTTGCTCCGATGGTGGTGACGGCGCTCGTGGCCTGCGGCGCGGCCGACGACGCGGAGCCGGAGGACAACGGCATTGCCCATACCGACGACGAGCTCACCGGCGCGAACTTGCTCTTCGAAGGCACCTGCGAGTTCCTCCGCACCTGCTCCACGTGGTCGCAGGGGCTTCCCGCGGGACAGGTGCTCTGGGGCTGCGAGGGTCAGGCCGCGTGCGACGATGACGGACTGTGGATCGCGGCGCCGAAGAACGGCGCGCTGGGGCTCACGCAGAAGAAGCTCTGTGGCCGCCAGGTGAAGCTCTGCAAGGGCAGCAAGTGCGTGGTCGCCAAGGTGCGCGACAAGTCGATCACTGCCTCGAAATTCGAAGGCTCAGCCGGCGTGCTCAAAGCGCTCGGCATCTCGCACGGCGTCTCGGGCCGCTGCGGCGGCTACGGCAGCGGCAGCGTTACGGTGTCGCTGCCCTGAGGCTCGCGCCTCCGGAGCGACGTGGAGGCTCGCGCCTCCGGAGCGACGTGAAGCCTCGCTCAGCTCAGGCCGACGTACAGGTTCTGCACGTCGTCGTCCTCGTCGAGGGCGCCCAGGAAGGCCTCGACCTCGGCGCGCTGCGCGTCGTCGATGGCGACCGGGTTCTTCGCCTTCCAGATGAGCTGGGCCGAGGTGACGTGCCACTTCTTGTCGGCGAGCGCCTTGCTCACGATGTCGAGATCGGTGGGCTCGGTGAAGAAGCGCGTGCCGCCGTCGTCACCGGGCTCGAGATCTTGCGCGCCGCACTCGATGGCGGCCTCTTCCGGGTCGGCCGCGCCGGCAGGCGGCGTGGCCTCGAGGGCGCCCAGGCGATTGAAGTCCCAGGAAACCGACCCCGACGCGCCGATCTGGCCCTTGCGGAAGAGCATGCGCACGTTGGCGGAGGTGCGGTTGCGGTTCTCGGTGAGGCACTCGACGATGACCGGCACCTGGTGCGGCGCGAAGCCCTCGTAGGTGACGATCTCGTAGTTCACGACCTCGTCGAGGAGGCCGGCGCCCTTCTTGATGGCGCGCTCCAGGGTGTCTTTGGTCATCGAGGCCTTCTTGGCGGCGTCGACGGCCATGCGCAGGCGCGGGTTCATGTCGGGGTCGGCGCCATTGCGCGCCGCCACCATGATTTCCTTGGCGAGCTTGGTGAAAATGCGGCCCTTGGCGTTGGCCGAGGCTTCCCGGTTCTTATGCTTCCACTGTGCGCCCATACGCATGCGGATAGCGCAACGGCGCGCGCGCGGGGGAAAAATGATTGCTATCGTGCGCGCCGTGACCTTGCTCCTGAATCCCCGGCGAATCTCTTCTTCTCAGGTGGCGGCCGAGGTGGCGGCGCTCGGGCGCGATGCGGCTCGCGACGCCGAGACCGAGCACACCGTGCGCGAGGTGCTCAGCGCCGTGCGCGACCGCGGCTACCCGGCGGTGCGCGAGTATTCCCAGCGCTTTGACGGCGTGGCCTGCGAGGAGAGCGCGCTGAGGGTAGACGCCGCTGCGCTGACCTCGGCGCTGGCCACGCTGGAGCAGAGCGAGCCCGATCTGGTTGCCGCGCTGCGCACCATGATCGCCAACGTGCGGGCCTTCGCCGAAGCCGAGCGGCGCGCGCTGTTGGATGTAGAGCTCACGCTTCCCGGCGGCGGCACGGTGGGTCAGCGCTGGCTGCCCATCGAGCGCGTCGGCGTGTACATCCCCGGGGGCCGCGCATTTTACCCTTCGACGCTGGTGATGACCGTGGTGCCGGCGCAGGTGGCCGGCGCCAAGCGCATCGTGGGCGTCACTCCGCCGCGTGCCGAAGGGCCGGACCTCCGGGTGCTCGCCACCGCCGCGTTGGTGGGCCTCCAAGAGCTGTACCTGGTGGGCGGCGCGCAGGGCGTCGGATACCTGGCCTATGGCGCGCCCGCGGTGGATCTCATCGCGGGGCCTGGCAACCGCTACGTGGCCGAGGCGAAGCGTCAGTTGCTCGGGCGCTGCGGCATCGACTCGGTGGCAGGGCCCACCGAGGTGCTCGTCTTGGCCGACGACGCGGCGGATCCCGACGCGGTCGCCGAAGACTTGCTGGCGCAGGCCGAGCACGATCCCGACGCCGCCGCGGTGTGCATCGGCGAGAGCGAAGCCTGGCTCGGTCGCGTGGCCGAGGCGCTCGAGAAGCGCATCGAGGGCTCCGCCCGGCGCGACGTGCTGGCCCAGAGCATCGGCAAGCACGCGCGGCTGTACGCGGCCGACTTCGAGACCGCGGTGGCCTTTGCCGAGGCCTGGGCGCCGGAGCACCTCGAAGTGGCGGCGGCCGATACCGCTCGCTACCTGCCGCGACTGCACGCCGCGGGCGCGCTGTTTCTCGGGCACGCCACCGCCGAGGCCTTCGGCGACTACGGTGTGGGGCCGAACCACGTGCTGCCGACCAATCGCACCGCGCGCTTCGCTTCGCCGCTGGGCGTGCAAACCTACATGAAGCGCCAGAGCGTGCTGGCGCTCTCGGCGGCCGACGCCGCTGCGGCCAGCCCTTGGGTGGCGCGCATCGCCGACGCCGAAGGGCTGGTGCATCATGCATCGAGTGCGAGGCTTCGCAAGTGAGCCAGCACCTGCGCAACGACTTGCAAGATGCGGCCGCCCAGGCGCCGTACGTGCGGCCGCACGAGCCACCGGGCCTGGTTCGCGCCCACATGAACGAGATGACCGGCGACTGGCCGGCAGCGCCCAAGGCGAAGTGGCTCGAGGCGCTGCGAACCCTCGACATGGGCGTGTATCCCGAGAGCCAGGGCGAGCTCACCGCGCGCCTCGAACGGCGCTTGGGCGCGGCGGCGGGGTCTGTGCTGCTGGGCCCATCGAGCGGCGCGCTCCTCGATTTACTGGCGCTCGCCGGCCTCGACGCGGGCGACGTGGTGGCGGTGCCGGAGCCGGGCTTTTCGCTGTATCCGCTGCTGGTGAAGCGGGCCCGGGGCGTGCTGCGGCGGGTGCCGGTGGGCACCATGCTTCCGCTCGACGGCTTCTTCGCTGCGGCGCGCGAGGGGGCGAAGCAGCTTTGGATCACCCTGCCCAACAATCCCACCGGCGCGTGGGTCCCGCCGGCGCGCATCGAGGAGCTGTGCGTCGAGCTCGCGTCGATGGAGCGGCCTCCGCTGGTGGTAGTCGACGAAGCCTACGCCGAGTTCGCGCCGGAGACCGCGCGCCTGCTGGTGGATCGCTTCGACTTCGTGGTGGTGGTGCGCACCTTCAGCAAGGCGCTGGGCTCGGCCGGGCTGCGCCTTGGGTATCTCATCGGGGCGCCGGCGCTGGTGTCGCGGCTGGCCACGCTGCAGCTGCCGTACTCCATCCCGTCGCCGTCGCTTCTCGCCCTCTCGGTGGCGCTCGACGATCCTGCGCCCTTCGAGGCAGTGGTGGAAACGACCCTGGAGCGGCGCGGCAGGCTGGTGGCCGCGCTCCGCGGGGCCGGCGTCGAGGTGGCCGAGAGCGCCGCCAATTTTGTGTATATTGCACGCGAAAAGGCGGCACAGCTGCGTGAACAGGGCGTGCTGGTGCGGGCGCTCCCGGGCACCACCGCCATGCGCGTGAGCCTGGCGGAAGAGGCCACGGCCGCCGCGGTGGCCAAGGCGTATGGCGCCACGTTGGCGGCGCCGCCGAGCGAAGTACGTCGCCATGCGCCGCTCCTGGTGCTCGACATCGACGGCGTGCTCATCGAGGCCGAGGCCAGCTTTCGCACCGCGGTGGCGCGCGCGCTGGCCGAGCTCGCCGCCGATCTGCCCTGGGACGATCGCCTGTTTCGCACCATGAAGCGCGCGCCGGGGATGAACAACGACTTCCGGCTCACGGCGGCGTTGATACACCTGTGGCGCGCCGGCCAAGCTCGCTTCGCGCCGGTGGCTGCCGGGGTTGGACCGACCTTCGACGAGGCCGATCTTGCCTCCATCGAAGCGCTGGTGCCGGAGGCCGCGGCCCGGGTTTCGCACCACTACCAGACGACGCAGGCGCTGGAGGCCGCGCTGGCCACGGCGGCCGATCTCGCCGACCTTCCCAGTATACATGCAATTTACACGGGTCGAAACGTGCACGAGCTGGGGCTCGCGGCGAAGACCCTGGGCTTCGAGCTGCCGGCGGTGGTCGACCGCGGCGCCCACGTGCGCAAGCCGGCGGCCGGTGGGCTCTTGCAGCTTCGCGACGCCTTCCGCGCCACCCGCGTGATGTTCGTGGGCGACACCCGTGACGACGCCGCTGCTCTTCGCGCGGCCCAAGCCGAGCTGCCCCACGTGCGCTTCGGCTTCTGCGCCGTGGGCCCCGCGCGAGACGAGATCGTCCCCGCGCCCGACGGCCACACCACCCTTTCGTTTCCAACGTTCCGTGATGCCAAGCCAGCGCTCGCCGCGTGGCTTCATCGAGACGCACGGTGAGCGTCGAGACCGCCTCGGAGCTCCAGGGCACGATGGTCGAAGGCGACCTCCCGCCGGGCCTTCTCGAGGCCCTCGCGACCCGCGCGGAACGAGGCGCCTTTCCCTCGCTGGCGCTCGGGGGACCGTACTCCGTCGAACGCATCGACGCGGGAGCCATTCGCATCGTCGCGAAGGAAGCGCGCACCGCCGGTGCCGTGGGGTTGGACGATACGGAGCTCGCGATCGACGATCGGGGCCGTTTGCACTACCACGTCCGCGCCGGCCACCTCGCTGCGGTGCACCGGAAGATCACCCACGTCCTTCATGGCGTCGGCGCCACGGTTGCGCTCGTGGTCGTTGCCGCTGGCGGCGTTGCCTCGTGGGGGCTCGCCCACCTGCTCTTCTGGACGGTGCTCTCTCCGGTCATCATCGGTGTGCTCCTCTCCGCGCGCCGGAGGCAGTTCGCGCGAACCGTGCTGGAGGGGGCGCTGCGCGAGGAAATCGCCGGATTGCGCCGCTCCACACGGTGAACCAGTGGGCATTCGCGTCGAGTCAACGGGTCTTGGTCGCCCGTCAGAAGACCACCTCGACGCCGCTGCTCTTCGCGCGGCCCAAGCCGAGCTGCCCCACGTGCGCTTCGGCTTCTGCGCCGTGGGCCCCGCGCGAGACGAGATCGTCCCCGCGCCCGAGGGCCACACCACCCTTTCGTTTCCAACGTTCCGTGATGCCAAGCCAGCGCTCGCCGCGTGGCTGTCTTCACGCACGTACTGACGTTCAAGATTGCGGCGCGTGGGCAAGCTCACCGGGAAGTCTGCCTTCTCAGTGCGCACTCTCGTGTCACGGTCCGGTGGATTGCGCCTGAGCACGGCGCTCAAGCGCGGGCATGGACGCTGCAGAATCGTGGGCAATGCTCGACAAAACTCTGGTCGTCTCGATGGTCGTCAGCTTCGGCCTTGCGGGCTGCGCCCCCGCGAGCGAGGCTCCTGCTGGCGACACGGAGGACGATCTGGTCGGAGCGTTTCCCGTGGGCACTTCGCTCTATACGACGGACGACGTCAACCTTCGGCAAGGGCCCAGCATGACGCAGCCGATTCTTTCGGTGATCCCGTCCGGGAGCCTCGTGTACTCGGCGGCCGCGACGCCGCGCGCCAACTGGTACGGAATCACCTTCAACGGGCGGACCGGGTGGGTGGCGGGCGCGTATTTGTCGCGGACACCGTCCACGGCCACGGGCGCCCCCGCGACGCGCATCCTCCTCGCGCACGACCGCGGCACGATAGTCCTGTGGGACCAGACGTTCGGTCGAAGCGATGGCGCCGATCCGCTGGCGAACGTGCGCGCAGCGGCGGCCGGGCGCGCCGCCAAAACCAGCTGCTACGGCACGGCGCCCTGCTCGTCGGCGCGGCTCTCTCCCTCGCTCCTGTCGGGCATGGCCACGCTGCACGAGAAGTACGGGTACCGATACTTCGTAACCGCCATCACCGGCGCCAGCCACAGCGCAGGCTCGCATCACTACGAGGGGCGCGCCGTCGATATCGGGGTGGTCAACGGTGTAACCATCGCGGGCGATAGCGCGACCGCCCGGAGTTTCATGCGTGCGTGCCGGGAGCTCGGAGCCTCGCTGGTCCTCGGGCCCAGCAACGACTCGGGTCACCAGGATCACATTCACTGCGAGTGGTGAATGCTCCCCGAGAGCCGGAGGGGACAATGCGGAGCACGTTCTGTGCACTAAGTTGCCGCGATAGGGAACGTGTCGATTGATCAGGCGGGCGTCGAGCTCGCGAGCGGTTGGCCCGATACGGGCATCGGTTGGCGGCACAAAGGACTTGTTGGGCTTCGACCGCGACGTAAAGGAAATGGGCACTTACCCGTCTAAGACGAATACACGTCACTTTTTTGGAAGAAGGCTTATGAAATTTGCTCTACTAACTTCGGTTGCTCTCTTCTCCCTTGCTTGCGCCTCGTCAGGGGCCGACACGACGGGGGGGCCGGGCGCTGGGAAGCCGGCGGCGAACTGCGAGAGTCGGTGCAACGCGGCTGTGAGTCGCTGCGGTGCCGCGCCTGCGAGCTACTGCGCAGACATTTGCCGGTCGACAACCGAGGCGCAACTGGCTTGTAGAGAACGGGCTGGCTGCGACAAGCCTACGTTCGACGCCTGCGGCGCTGCTTCCAATGACGCCGGTAGTAGCCCGGCTGCAGGAGACTCGGGACCCGCCCCCGAGGAATGTCGGTCGTTCGGAGTCGACGACAAGCTTTGCGCGAGCGGGGCACTCTACAAATATTCGTGCCCTGGCTCGCAAGTACCCCCTACGACCGGCAAGTGTACGGCGATTGGACCTGATTCCTCTCGAGCCAATTCGACGCTGTACTGCTGCCCGTAGCGCGATGGAAAAACACGTGGTCGCTGAGATGAGCTAGTATCGCGGCCCTCATGCCGCACTACTTCGTTTCGCTGCAGCCCGTTGATGGTCACGACGTGCCACCGCTCCTGGGCGCGTTCGGCGCATGGCTGGCTACGCAGACGCGTGGCTCGCTCGGTTACTTCGATTCGCTCGCGACCGAGCCGGTGCCGCCGACCTGGCACGAGGGTGCAGCCGACCGCCTGCACAAGGATGCCTTCACGTTCTTGAGCCTGGGCGACGGCTCGCTCCTCGCGCTGATCGATACCGGCCGCCCCAAAGCGCCGCGGGCCGTGGTGCTGCTCGACTCGGAGGGCGAAGCGCGAACCGTCGCCACGAGCTTAGAAGAGTTCCTTCGCCTTCTCGCAAAGGGCGAGACCGGCGTTGGCGATCTCGACGACGAAGCGGCCGCCGGTCGCGGCGCGCTTGCGGCGTGGCTCGACGAGAACACGGTGAAGGCGCCCAAGGCGAAGGACTTCGATTTTCAGGCCTGGCTCGATGGTCAACCCGAGGCCGAGGCTGCGCCCGCGACGGCGCCGGCGCGTGCTCCCTCGGAGGCGCTGCAAGCGCTCCCGCCCAAGCTTCGCGCGCTCGCCGACCTCGTCGGCCGGCGAGCGGACGATCCTGCGGTGGTGGCGTACGTCGCCGAGATCGGCGGCAAGGTGCCCACCGCAGCGACCGATATGGGGTCCGCGAAGACCGTGAACGCGGCGAAGCTCGGCTTCACCGTGTACTTCAACCACGACATCTTGAACGACGCGTTCCCGCTGGTTCCCAAGACCAAGAGCTCGTACCTGCCGTACGTGTCGCAGGTCGCGTTCACCAACAAGTGGCCCGAGCCGCTGCCGTTCGGTCTCGGGTGGAAAGATGGCCCGGACGAGGTCGAGCGTGCCCTCGGCGCGCCGCACACTCGCCCCCTGTTCGATGGATTCTACACGTGGTGGACGCGCGATATCGAGCCGGGCATCAGCGAGGTAAAGGTGAGGACCCGCAAGGGCAAGCTCGAGCTCTCGCTGGTGGCCATAAGAACCATCGACCTCACGTCACGTCACGGCGTGCCGCCGCTCCCCGCGGTAGGGCTCCTGGTGGCGTGGATGACGCTCCGGGGCGCGCTCGACCCTTCGCGCATTTCTCAGCACGAAGCGCTGGTGGCGCGTGTGAAGGCCCGAAGCGCGAAGGGCAGCGATCTGGTGAAGGCGGCGTTTCCGCGCGGCGTGTGGGACGATCACCTTCGCGCCGACGAGAAGCTGGTTCGGCGCCTGCACCACTGGCTCGGATCGTTGGCGGATCTCTCGTTCACGGACGACCTCATAAGCATCTTCGGCGAGCGCAAGACCGCACACGGGCACCGCGAAGCCGTGCTGGACGACGACACCTGGGAAGCGTTCGACCGCGTCGCCCCCCTCTTCGACCAGCGCTTCCAGGGCTTCGTGTAGGGCGCCAAGCGCTCAACGCTCTTCGAAGTGCGTGGCTTCGAGGGTCTTTCGCGCCATGGCCTCGATCTCGTCGGCGCGCGCTTCGCGGGTCGCCCAGGTGAGGCCGTACACGGATCGCTTGCCGGGAATGACGATGGTTCCCTTGACCATCGCGTCCAGAGCGCGTCGGTGAACCTCGTGGGCTGCGGTTCGACCAGCGGCGTCGAACGCGTGCTCACATGAAAGGTGAGAACGACCACTCCGTCTGCGCTGGTGTTCAGCCACACCGTTGCGAGGCTGCGAACGTTGGGTGGGTCCATCTGCTTTGGGCACGCAGGCCCGTAGCTCCCAACTTGCGAGAGCGCAACGCAGGTGCGGTGGCTCGGCAGGGCCACTGTGCCGAGACGCCCTCGTAGCGCAGCGCAATGCCATCAGCGGGTTGGGGCGCAGCAGTGGCCGTGGGGGCTGCGCGCTGTGGGGTTGTTGCGGGCAGCTGGGCGCTGCGGCCACAGGCGAGCGACACCGACAGACCGAGCTTCAGAAGGCGGTTCCCCATCGGCGCATCGCACGCGGGCTTGGAGGAGCCTCGCGTCAATCCTTGCCGACCCATCGCGCGGCGGCGTCGGCGGTGTCTTCCGGATGCGTATTGAAGGCGATGGCGGCTTTGGGCGCGCCGCGGTGCACGGCGTTCACGATCCGCTCGAAGAAGAGAAGGCTCTTGGGCGGGATGCGCACGCCGCCGCCGAGCACGATGCACGCGTAGGGCACCTTCGCCAACTGCGCGGCGAGCGCCGCGATGCCGGCGTCGTCGGGGGCGATCATACAGACG
Organism: Polyangiales bacterium; assembly: GCA_038210445.1. Lineage (GTDB taxonomy): Bacteria > Myxococcota_A > Polyangia > Polyangiales > Polyangiaceae > JABFRG01. Next base: position 18,736 of record JBBQWQ010000075.1, on the reverse strand, counting down.
TCACCCTGCCACCCGCGGGTGGTCATCGCGGCCTCGGCGACTCGGATGCCGTCGTTGATCTTTTCCGCGTCGAAGCCCGGCGGCAGGGATGGATCCGAGAAGTCGACGGTTTCGGGCTTCTGCCCGACGAACAATACTCGCGTCATAAGAGGCTTCATCCTGTGCTCTGGGGGGGCGGACCACGCTATCCCGGAGGGGGGCCGAGCGTGTCGTGATCGGCATCCTCGCGTTTCCTGAACGAAAGATGACGCGGCAGGGCAGGCGGACTAATCTATCGGGCCCACACCATGACCGCACCCCGCACCGCCCGCATCGAACGCGCCACGAAAGAGACGCAGATTGTGCTCGAGCTCTCGCTCGACGGCCGAGGGCACGCCAACGTGGCGACCGGGCTCGGCTTCTTCGACCATATGCTCTCGCAGATCGCGCGCCACGGTCGCTTCGATCTCTCGGTGCAGGGTACAGGCGATCTGGAGACCGATAGCCACCACCTGGTGGAAGACGTGGGGCTCGCGCTGGGCGATGCGCTGGTGCTCGCGCTGGGTAAAGACACGCCCATTGCGCGCTACGGCGAGGCGCACGTGCCGCTCGACGAGACCTTGAGCCGGGTGGTGGTGGACCTCTCGGGCCGGCCCTACTGCGTGTTCGAGGCAGAGATGCCGTCGGTGGTGCTGGGCAATGGCTACCAAACGGAGATGACGCGGGAGTTCTTCGTGGCCTTCGCCATGCGCGCCCGCGCCAACGTGCACGCCACGGTGCTGTACGGCGTAAACACGCACCACAAGGTAGAGTCGCTCTTCAAGGCGCTGGCCCGCGCGCTGCGCTTTGCGACGCGCCTCGACGGCGACGACATTCCCTCCACCAAGGGAACGCTCTCGGTATGAGCCGCGCGCTGGCGGTGCTCGACTACGGCGCTGGAAATCTGGCTTCGCTGGAGGGGGCGCTCGCGCGGCTGCATGTGCCCTTTGTGCGCTTCACCGAGGCGGCCGCGGTGCCGCCCGGCGCGCCGCTGGTGCTCCCGGGCGTGGGGCACTTTTCGGCGGCCAAGCGCGCGCTCGAGGCGCGTGGCCTGTGGGAGCTGGTGCAGCGCGAAGGTGCGGTGCGCGGCGTGCTGGGCGTGTGCCTCGGCCTTCAACTTCTGTGCGAAGGCAGCGAAGAGGCGCCCGGCGAGGCCGGCCTGGGGCTCCTGGCCGGCGTGGCCACGCGCTTTTCGGAGCCGCTGAAGGTGCCGCACATGGGGTGGAACGAGCTCTCGCAGGTGAAGGGGCACCCGGCGTTTCCGACCGAGCCTTCCTGGGCGTACTTCGTCCACAGCTATGCGCTGCCGGTGAGCGCCGATACCGTCGACGTTTGCGTGTATGGTGCACCGTTTACGGCGGTTGCCGCCCGCGGGCGGGTGCTGGGCATGCAGCATCACCCGGAAAAATCGTCGGCGCCGGGGCTCGCTGCGGTGGGGCGCGCCACGCGCTGGCTCCTCGAAGGAACGGAACATGTCTGAGACCATCACGCTCATCCCTTCCATGGACCTGCTCGGCGGGCAGATCGTGCGCCTCAAGAAGGGCGCCGAGGGCTCCGCCGAGACCTATCCGTTCTCGCCCGAAGCGTGGGTGGGTAGGCTGGTGGCCGCCGGCGCGCGCCGCATTCACCTGGTCGACCTCGAGGGCGCGTTCGGTCGTCCGCGGCAGGCGGTGTTGCTCGCGATGCCCAAGCGCTTTCCCTCGGTACGCTTTCAGCTGGGCGGAGGCTTGCGCACCCGCGCCGCGGTAGAAGAAGTGCTGGCGCTGGGGTTCGATGCGGTGGTGGGCACCCTCGCCGTGGAGTCGCCGGAGTCGCTCGAAGGCCTGCCCAAGGCCGCGGGACCGACGGTCATCGCCGCCCTCGACGTGCGCGGCGATCGCGTGCAAGTGCGCGGGTGGACCGCCGATGCGCCGAAGTCCGGGGCGGCCATCGCCGAAACACTCCGTGCGCTCGGCGTGCGCGAGGCGCTGATCACCGACGTGGAGAAAGACGGCATGCTCGAGGGACCGGGCATCGCTGCGCTCCTCGCAGCAGGCGCTTGGGGCCTCGCGCTGCAAGCCTCGGGCGGCGTGGCGCGCATCGAAGATCTCGACGCCCTCGCGCGCATTCCCGGCGTCACCGCGGCCATCTCCGGCAAGGCGCTCCTCGATGGTCACATCGCCCTCGACGATCCTCGCACGCAGGCGGCATTGCGGGGCGGCTCGTGAACGTCGCGGGCCGCATCATCGCCTGCCTCGACGTGAAGCGGGGGCGCGTGGTGAAAGGTGTACAGTTCAAGGAGCTGCGCGACCTGGGCGATCCGGTGGAGCTGGCGCGCCGGTACGACGCCGAGGGAATCGACGAGCTGGTGTTCCTCGACATCACCGCCACCGACGAGAACCGCAGCACCCAGGAGGCGTGGGTCTCCGCGGTGGCGCGCACGCTTTCGATCCCCTTCACCGTGGGCGGCGGGGTGCGAGGCGTGGCCGACATTCGCCGGCTCCTGCGCGCCGGCGCCGACAAAGTGGCCATCAACACCCAGGCGGTGCTCACGCCCGACATGATCGACGAAGCCGCCGCCGAGTTCGGATCGCAATGCGTCGTCATCGCCATGGACGTAGCGAAGGACCCCGCGCTCGGTCACCGCGTCTTCATTCGCGCCGGCAAGGAGCGCACCGATCTGAGCCTGGATGCCTGGACCGCAGAAGTGGTGCGGCGCGGAGCCGGGGAGATCCTCCTCACGTCCATCGACCGCGACGGCACCGGCGACGGCTTCGATCTGGACGCACTGCGCACGGCGGCCCGGAGCTCGGTGCCGGTGGTGGCCTCGGGCGGCGCCGGGACCGAGGCGCATTTTGCCGACGCCTTGCGAGCGGGCGCCAGTGGCGTGCTCGCAGCCACTCTGTTTCACGAAGCGATTCTGTCACCCGCGCGCCTGAAGGCGCATCTACTGGCCGAGGGAATCCGCGTACGCCCCGTCGCCCCGAGCAGCCCATGACCCATCCCCAGCCAGCGACCGCCCCCTTCGATTCCAGCCGCGTTCGCTTCGACGAACGAGGACTCGTCGCCTGCATCGTGCAGAGCGTTCACGGCGACGTACGCATGCTCGGCTACATGAACCAGGAGGCGCTGGAGCGCACCCAGGCCACCGGGCGCGTCACCTTCTTCAGTCGCTCGCGCCAGAAGCTGTGGGTGAAGGGCGAGACCTCCGGGCACTTTCTCTCGCTGGAGTCGCTGCGGGTCGACTGCGACGGCGACACGCTCCTGGCGGTGGCGCGCTGCGAAGGCCCTACCTGCCACACCGGCACCAAGAGCTGCTTCTCGCCCGACAGTGCGCCGGCGTTCACGTTCCTGGCGGAGCTCGAGACGCTGCTCCGCGCCAAGAAGGCGGCGGCCTCGAAGGATGGAAGTTACACGGAAAAGCTCTTCGCCGCCGGCACCGATCGCATCGCCAAGAAGGTGGTGGAAGAAGCCGGCGAAGTGGTGCTCGCCGCCAAGACCCTGGACGCCGACCCGGCCACCCGTGAGGCCTTTCTCGGCGAGGCGGCCGATCTGGTGTTCCACCTGACCATGCTCCTCGCCCACGAAGGCGCGACCCTGGGCGAGGTGGCCGAGGTGCTCCGCGCCCGGCACGCCGACCGCGAAGGCAAGCCTTGATGGCCATTCATCGACCGCACTTTCCCGACCTCTTGTTCGACCAGACCGCGCGGTTTCGCGCCTGGGAGCAGGAGCTTTCGCAGCTGTTTCGCGCCCGTGGTTACCGGGAGCTCTCGCCCTCGCTGGTGATGTCGAAGATGCGCGAGGGCGCGGTGCGCTGCATCGACGGCGAGCACATCGTGGGCTTGCGCTGGGACTTCACCGAAGCCCTGGCCGACCTGCTCGCCCTGCGCTTCGATGCGCCTCCCGGACGCGTCAGCTACCGGGGCGCGGTGTTTCGCCGGCCGGCCCACGAGTGGGAGCCGGTGGAGCGCTTCGAGGTGGGTGTGGAGAGCATCACCGGGCCCGAAGACGTGCAGGCGGCGGACCGCGAGCTGGTCCGCTTGCTCCTGGAGGTGCCGGCCCAGGTAGGCCTTCGTGGATGCGCGGTGCAGCTGGGCTCCGCAGCGCTACTGGCCGAGCCCTTGCGGGTCGAGGCCATTCCGGTGGCGGTGGCGACCGAGGTGGCCACCTGGCTCTCCCGGCGGGCTCCGCATCGCGTGTATGACGCATTGGATGGCTCGCCGGCACGTGCCCGCCTGGTGGCCCACGCCGAGTGCCTGCTCGCGGGCGACATCGCCAAGAGCCCCTATGCGGGGCAGCTCGAGGGCGCCTACCGCGAGCTCCTCGACACCGAAAACGTGGCGCGGGCGGCCATCTCGGCCGACGTGGGGCCGCACGCCGTCACCTTGCGGGTCGATACCGCCGACGTGGCCGGGTTTGCATTCTACACGGGTCCCACGTTGCGGCTTTGGGCGCCTCATGCCGCCTTCGAGCTGGGCGCGGGCGGCCGCTACGATGGGCTCTATCCCCAGCTCGGTAAGCCCTGGCACGCGGCAGGCTTTTGCATTCGCCTGGCGCGGCTGCTCGATCTCGCCGACGCCCACCCCGAGCTCTTTACGCAGGTGGCCACGTGACGCTGCTCATCGCCTACCCCAAGGGTCGCCTCGGCGACGAGCTGCTGGAGAAAATAGGCGTCAGCGCCCTTGGCCCCGCGGTGGACCCGGGCCGCGCGCTCAAGGTGCCAGCGCGCGAGCCGGGCGTGGAGCTGGTGTTCTTGAAGGGCGCCGATCTGGTGGAGTACGTGGCGCGCAACGTGGCGGCCCTGGGCGTGGTGGGGTCCGATGCGCTCGACGAGAAAGACGTCGACGTGCTGGAGCTGGCCGACCTGGGCCTCGGCCGATGTCGGCTCTCGGTGTCGGCGCCGGTCGGTGTGTCGCTGGGCGATCTGGCGAAGAAGAAGCACCTGCGGCTTGCCACCAAGTTCGTGCGCCGCACCCAGCGCTGGCTCGACCGCCAAGGCATCACGGCGGAGCTGGTGCCGCTCACCTCGAGCATCGAGCTAGCCCCTGCGCTGGGCCTGGCCGATGCCATCGTCGACCTGGTGCAGACCGGGCGAACCCTGGTAGAGAACGGGCTTCTGGAAATCGAGTGTATTACACAGGTATCTGGGCGCCTCATTGCCGCCCGCGGCGCATACCTGGCCGACCCTCGCCGCATCGACCACCTCGCCTCGCTCATCGTGCGCGCGAGCGCGTGAGCTAGCGCGAGGGGTTGGCTACGGAAGGTTGGCGCTACTTGCAGGAGCGCGAGGTGAGACCGGTATTGCCCTTGAGCGATGCGGCGGCGACCCACCCTTGGCGACCGGCGACTTCACCGAAGACGAAGTTGATGCACCCGCTCGGCTCGTTCTTGGTCTTGTACAGCCGCAGCTTGAGGATGGTGGCATGGGCGCCGTCCTTGGACTTGGCCCGCTGGAAGTTCAGGGTCGGCTCCACCAGGAAGGTGTCGGCGTTGGCGCCGCCGCCGCGCGGCAGCTGGAACATGAGGTTGATGGCGTCGTAGCGCAGGGTGTAGTCGCCGACGCACATGCGCGCGGTGGTGGGGTAGGCCTTTACGTTGGCGACCTTGAGGGCCCACTCGGCGGGCAGGCAGTTGTCGGCCCGGCACGTATCGACGCCCTTGGCGCCCCACACGGCGAGGTCGTCGATGGACGCGCCACACTTGGTGTAGTCCTTCCGCTTGAAGAACGAGAGCTGCCTCGTATCCAGCGACTTCGCCGCTGTGATGTTGACGGTGGGCATCTTGTCGATCTCCGGGCGCGCGCTCTCGGCGAACCCGGTGAGCTTGTCGTTGGGGTTGTCGAGAATCCACCCAGACCCAGACTTGCGCAAGCGGCCTTCCTGGTCGCGGAACGGCATCTGGGTAACATACACGTATGTTTGGCCGGAGAACTGCCGCCGCTGGCCGTAGTTGATCTTCACCTTGGTGCTGGCCGAGAGGTTCCCGCGCTTGACGTGGTTGCCGTCGAAGAGCTCGGTGTCGCCCGCGAGCGGCCACACGCCGTCGCCCTCGATGATCTTGTTGTACGCCTTGCGGTCGTCCGAGCTCACCAGCGTCTGCTTGCCGGTGCTGGCGCTCCGCGCGGTTTTGTGGCTCTTCTTGAAGTCTGCGAGCTTCTTCACGGTGGCGGCCGGCAGGTAGCGGTTGCCGCCCGGCTGCTTGTTGGGGAAGCGGCAGTTGTGCAGCGAGCCGCGGCACTGGCAGTCGAGCTTGGGCCCCTTGAGGCAGCGGTTGTACCAAACGTTGTCGGCAGGCACCGCCTGGGTAACGAGCGCGCCCGTGTCGTCGGTGGGAATCTCGTCGGCGTCGAGGTCGGGGAAGTCCTCAAATTCCGTCTCTTCGGTGCCGTCGTACAGCTGGCTCACGTCGAAGCTCTCGTCGAGCTCGTCTTCCATCACGAACTCGTCGGCGGTGACGCCGAGGTCGGTCAGCTCTTCGTCGATGCCCTGGTTCGGAACGTCGATGCCGTCGGCGCCGGCGGCGCCGCTCAACGGGGGCGGCGGGTCTTCGGTGGTGGAGCAGGCGAGCGCCAGTGCCGGAGCCAGGACCAGCGTTGCGAGCGCCAGGGTTCGGCGGGAGGGGCGAGGAAGAACGCGGCTATGCATGCTGAGGTATGCACCGCCGCGGCGCCGGGATCACGAAATCAACGCTCGCCCATCGCATTTTCGTGCGTGGTTCGTCCCTGACTCAGGGGGCGTGTCGCACATTTCGTTCAGGCGGCGTCGCGTGCCGCCGAGCGATCCTCTATTCTCGAGGCCCATGACTCCCTACGGCCACCAGGCGCTCCAGCAGCAGATCGCGCAGCCCCACGGCGTAGGAAACAGCCGCGCGCTCATCGTGCCCCTTCACGAGGCCGAGCGACTCGACGGCATCGTGCGCGGAGTGCTCCTCGAGACCCTGCGCGTTCCGCCCACGCGGCTTGGCCCGTACCACTGGCGCTCCGCGGTGGGGTCGTTCCGTCCGGTGGTGGTCGACGTGCGCGCTTGGCCCGCCGACGGGCAGCGCATGAACCTCGAGGTGCGCATTGGCCACGAGATCGGCGCCACGTTCTGGATCGTCCTCGCGCTGAGCGTGCTCACCGTGGTCGGATGGGTGTTCGTCTTGATGGCGGTGGTGCAAACCGGTACCCAGGAGCGCGTGCAGCGCACCTCTACCTTGCTGGCCGTCACCTCGCGCCTGGCGCAGGTGCTTCCGGAACCGCCTCCGGGCGGCTACCGTGGCTACTGATTCCAACCCTTCGACCAGGACTCCCGCATGCGCACCGTTGCTCTCGGATTCACGCTCGCTCTCACTCTTGCCGCGGCGGCTTGCGGCGGAAGCCCGGCCCCGGCCCACGCCACCGGCGAGCAGACCGAAGGCCTCAAGGCCCCGGGCGAAGCCAAGGTGGGCGACAAGACCCGATGCCCCATCTCCGGCGAGACCTTCACGGTGAGCGACGCGTCGCCCAAGGCCGAGGTCAACGGCAAGACGTATTACTTCTGCTGCTCCGGCTGCTCCGAGAAGTTCAAGGCCGACCCCAAGAAGTACCTCGAGAAGACCTGACGTGTACCGCGTCGCCGCGACCAATCAGTACGCGTGCCCGCGCTGCCTACGGCCGTTCGTCACCTACCAAGTGGGCGTGTACCTGGTCGACGCCTGCGTCGACTGCGGCGGCCTGTTCCTCGACAACGCCACCACCCGCGAGGTCTTGAGCACGTTCGATCGGTCGCTGGTCGGGGTGGCCACCACGCTCGGCATCGGCAAGGGCGAAGCGTTGCCGGCCGGCGTGAACCAGCGCAACCTGGCCTGCCCTCGCTGTAGCGCCGGCCTGCAAACGGTCGACGTTTCCGCGGCGCAGGTGGAGCTCGACGTGTGCGCCGAGCACGGCACCTGGTTCGACGCCAACGAGCTGCCCAAGGTAGCGCGCGCCTACAAGCGAAGCCGCGGTGGCTCTCTGGCCAACGACGCGCTGGGCAAGGTGCTCGATGGCGCCCTGCGCTCCGGGCCCCCGTAGGCCATGTATCGAACATCTGCGCTGCCGCAGGGGGCGTGCCCCCGATGCTACGAGCCGCTCGAAAAGCTCAAGGTGGGTGATCGCAGCGCGCTCGGGTGCCGCAAATGCGGCGGCGCCTTTCTCGACAACGTCATGTCGCAAGATCTGGTGCGGAGCTTCGACGCGGCGCTGGCGCTCTTCGGGACCGCCCTCGACCGCGGCAAGGCCGAGCGCTCCGACCACGCGGACGTGAAGCTCTCGTGCCCGCGCTGCGCGGCCGCGCTCTCGCCCACTTATGTGCAATCTGCAGCGTGTCGCATCGACGCCTGCGCGGAGCACGGCACCTGGTTCGACGCCGGCGAGCTGCTGCGGGTGGGGCGCGCCTATCGGCAGGCCCGGAGCGCAGGCGCCGGTAGGGCGGGAGCCAAACCGGGCGGAGCCTCGGCCACGATTCGTACCGAAGAGGCGGCCGACGACGACCAGCCGGAGAAGGGCGAGACCGCGCGCGGCGTGCTCCTGGGCCTGCGCGCGCTCTTGTTCCCTGGCCAGTGAGGGGGGGTACTGGTCAAATGTGCAGTTTGCAGGGGACTTGCGTAGCTGGACGGCGCCGACTAGGTTCCGCCGTCCTCCCGGTGCTTCGTACCGGGACGACCCTTGAAGGAGCACACATGGCCCGCGTCACCGTCGAAGACTGCCTCGAGCGTGAAGAGAACCGTTTCGCTCTCGTCATCCTCGCTGCCATCCGGACGCGTCAGCTCATGAAGGGGTCTACCCCTCTCGTTGCGTCCAAGAACAAGCCTGCCGTCACCGCGCTGCGCGAGATCGCCGCGGGCCGCGTGAAGTTCGACCGCAACAGCCACGACGTGGTGTCCGAGTGGGTCGACGCGCAGAACATCAAGAACGCCTGAAAAAGCCGACCCAGAAGAAGGACCTCGAGCTCGAGGTCTCGGCGCGGGCGCACTACGACGACCCGGCGTTTTACACCGACACGTACAGCGCGCGCATCGAAGACATCGCGTACTACGTCGACTTGGCGCTCGCCCAGGCCAAGCGCACGGGGCGTATGCCGCGGGTGCTCGAGTACGGCGCCGGCAACGGTCGCATCTCGGTGCCGCTGGCCCGCCATGGCATCACCGTCACGTGCGTAGACTGGTCGAAGCCCATGCTGGCCGACCTCAAGGCTCGCCTTCGGCGCGAGCCCAAAGAGGTGCGTGCGCGGGTGAAGGTGGTGCACGGCGACATGCGCGAGGTGCGCCTGGGGGAGACCTTCGATCTCGTCTTCTGTCCCTTCAACACGGCGCTGCACCTCTACGTGCGCGAGGACGTCGAGGCCTTCTTCGCGGGCGTACGCTCGCACCTGGCGGCGGGCGGGACGTTCGTCTCCGATCTCTCGGTGCCGCTGCCGGAAGACCTGGCGCGCGATCCCTCGGTGGCGCACCGCGTACCGAAGTTCGACTACCCGGGTGTGGGCATGGTGAAGTACCGCGAGTACTTCGACTACGACCGCGCACGGCAGGTGCTCTTCGTGGCGATGGAGTTCTCGCCGGTAGACGACGCGCTCGACGACTTCTCCACGCCGCTCTCGCACCGGCAGTTCTACCCACAAGAGTGGGAAGCGCTGCTGCACTACAATGGTTTCACGGTGACCGGGCTCTTCGGCGACTTCGCCTCTGGTCCCTTCGATCGCCAATCAGACGTGATGATCTGGCACGCGCAGCTCTCGCGGAAGAAGCGATGAGCATCGCCGAGCGACTGCAGGAAGTGGAGGCGCGGTTGGCGAAGGCCTGCGTCGACGCCGCCAGGCCGCGAGATTCGGTGCTGCTGGTGGCGGTGTCGAAGACCCACCCCGCTTCGGCCATTCGCCAGGCGTACGCGCTAGGGCTGCGCGACTTCGGCGAGAGCTACGCCCAGGAGCTGGCCGAGAAAGCGGAAGCGCTGGCCGATCTGAAAGACGTTCGATTTCACTTCATCGGCCACCTGCAGTCGAACAAGGCCAAGCTGGTGTCGGCCCATGCGCAGGTCGTACATACCGTGCACTCTGCAAGTATCGCGCGGGAGCTCGGCAAGCGCGCCGCTGCCGAGGGCCGGCAGCTTGCAGTGTTGCTAGAGGTCAACGTGGGCGGCGAAGCGCAAAAGCATGGCTGCGCGCCCGGCGATCTGCCGGCGCTGCTGGCTGCCGTGCGCGCGGAGGCGAGCCTCGAGGTGCGCGGGCTGATGACCATTCCGCCGGACGACGCGACGCTGGCCCGGAAGGCCTTCCGCGATCTCGCCGAGCTACGCGACGCGAGCGGCGGAATCACGCAGCTGCCCGAGCTCTCCATGGGCATGAGCGGCGATCTCGAGCTCGCCGTCGCCGCGGGCGCCACCATGGTGCGCATCGGTACCGCCCTGTTCGGCCCCCGCGAATAGCCGCTCGCGAGCCCACGCAGCGCGGGCTTTGCGCTATCGATCGCGCCAGCGGCGGATGACCGCGAAGAGGCGTGCGAGCGGCCGTTCAGCGCCGATGCGTGCTTCTTCGATGCGATCGCCGAGCGCACGGAACGCATGGTTGGTGCCGTCGTGCTCGAGGGCGCGCCGGACCATCGACGCCGCTTCGTCGTGCCGCTGGGCCGCGAGGTAGGCTTCGGCGCTCACGGCCATGACCGGCAAGCTCTGGGGGTCGAGGTTCTGCGCGCGCTCGGCGGCGACGATGCCGCCTTCGACCTCGCCGAGGGCGACCCGCGCTCGGCTCAGCTCTACCCACGCCGCCACGCAGCCGGGTGCGCACCGTGCGGCGTTCTCGAAGGCCTTGGCCGCGGAACGGGCGCGGCCGGCGCGCGCTTCGGCCACACCCATGGCGAGGTGGGGAGTCCACAGGTCGTCGTACAAGAGCGCGAACTTATGGGCGCGAAGCGCGATGGCGCCGAGGTCGACCTCGCGCGCCTCGTTGGCGGCTCGCAGCAGCGATTCGATCTCCGCAGCGTCGTCGGGGTGCTCCACCGAGAAGCGCCCGCGCTGCGCTTCGGCGCTTAGCGGCGTGTTGGGGGCGAGCTCTTCGGCGCGGTCGAGGTGGAAGAGCGCAGTGTCGCGCTCGCCCATCTGGTTGAGCGCGCGTGCGGTGATGAGGTGGGCGCGCGCGTCTTGCGGCACGCGCTCGGTGAGCGCCCGGCCCAGCTTGGAGATGCGCGTCGCCCGGTGAATGCCGTCGGGCTCCAGCGCCGCGCACACGTGGAGCGCCTGACGCAGCGTGGGGGGAGGCAGATCGCCCGCCTCCAGCGCCATGTCGACCATCCAGCTGCCGGTGCCCGCGTCGCCGTGCTGAAGGGTGAGCGCCGCCAAGTGCGCGAACGCGCCCGGCACCGGCCCGTGCGCTTCCATCACCTGTCGCCACGCTGTCTTCGCTTCTTCCGGCTCGCTGGCCGCCAGGCTCACGAAGCCGCGCTCTACCATCAGGATGGGGTCGGCCTCGAAGCGCAGAAACCCGGCCTCGAGCACTGCACGCGCCCCGTCGACGTTGCCCTGGGCGCGCTTGGCTTCGGAGAGCAGCGCGATGGCGCGCGGGCCCGCTCCCTCGGCCATGTCCTCGAGGCGCTTCTCGGCGCCGACGTGGCGACCGAGTCGCATCTCGAGCGCAGCGGCCGCCTCGGCCAGCTCGGTGCGCGCCGGCGCGTCTTCGACCGCACGCAAGATGGCGCGGAGCGCAGCTTCTTCGAGGCGCGGCTCGTCGGCCTCGATGGCGGTGTCGAGCGCGAGCGCAGCCAGGCGCCCCGCCGGAAACAGCGCCTCTGGTGCGTCGCCCACGGCGCGGCCCAGGTGCGCGAGTGCGGCCAAGCGATCGTGGGGGCCTCCCCGCGAGGGATCGTGAAGGGCGCAGCGTTCGGCCATGAGCACGCTCTCGAGCGTGTCCCAGTCGAGGTCGGCGATGTCGCGCGCGTGGCCGAGCTCGCCGCCGACCTTGGCCCACAGCTCTTCGAAGGCCTCGCATACGCCGCGCCCGGCCGCGTCGGCGTCGAGCTGCATCTCCACCATGGCGCGGGTGGCGCCGCTCTGGGCGTCGAACGCGAGCAGCTGCAGCGTGCCGCGGTCTGAAGCATGCGGCGGCTCGAAGGCCCCGGTGAGCACCAGCACCACGCCGTCGCTCCTGCCGTCGTTCGAGAGATCGCGCCAGGCGTGCGGCGGAACGAAGGCCTCGATGGGGCGCGGCGCTTCCGTGGGCTTGGCGCCGTCGGCGCTCTCGGCGCTGGGCCGCGCGAAGAGCTGGGCCAGCGCTACGCTTCGCCCTTCGATGCGCGCGAACGAGTGCACCAGCGCGGCGAGCCCGATGCCGACGCCGCGCAGATGCTCCGGCACCCCGAAGGGAATGACGACGGCATGGGGATCGGGCACGAGCCAGGCGTAGCGGAAGACGGCCGGCGAGGCAACCGACACCGGCAACGTCGCGGCCCGGGGTCAGCGCGCCAGAATGCGACCGGCATGCTCAGCGGCGGCGCCGCCCACGTGCTCCACGTGCAGGCGAGCGTCGACGGATTCGTGCAGCTGGGCTACCCGCTGCACTTCGTCACGCTGCTCGGCATCTGGAAGCTCCTCGGAGCGCTCGCCATCCTGGCGCCGAAGCTCCCGCGTCTCAAGGAGTGGGCCTACGCCGGCATCGTCTTCGACCTCAGCGGCGCGGCCTTCGCGTGGGCCTCCGTGGGCGACGTGGCCGGCGCCACCGGCAGCCACATCGTGGCGCCGCTGGTGCTCCTCGCGCTGGCCGGGGTGTCGTACGCGCTGCGGCCCGATGCGCGCAAGCTCCCGCGCGGATAAACGCGACATTTCCCCGAAATGCAGGGCCCCGGAAAGGCGTCGACGGACCGCGAGTTTCGTGGCGAGAAGTGCTAGGAAGAGCCTTCCATGAACAAGAACATCTTCCGGGAGTACGACATCCGCGGCGTAGCCGATCGCGATCTCACGGACGAGGTCGCCGAGGGCATCGGCCGCGCGTACGTGGCCATGTTGGGGGGCGAAAAGCCCAAGGTCGCGGTGGCCATCGACTGCCGCGTCTCCGGCCCGCGTTTGCATGCAGCCCTGGTGCGCGGCCTGCTCGCCGCCGGCGCACAGGTGGTCGACGCCGGCATGGGCCCCACGCCTTTCTTGTACTTTGCAGTCAATCATCTCTCCCTCGACGGCGGCATCATGGTCACCGGGAGCCACAACCCGGGCGACGAGAACGGCTTCAAGATGATGCGCGGGAAGGCCAGCTTCTACGGAGCCGACATCCAGACGCTCCGGGAGCGCATCGAGAAGAAGGACTTCGGTCCCGAGGTTGCGCCCGGCACCCTGGAGCACGTGAAGCTCGAGGAGGCCTATCTGGCGGCACTCACCGCCAAGCTCCGTCCGGGCCCGCACCCGGTCTCCGTGGTGCTCGACGCCGGCAACGGCGCCGGTGGCCCGCTCGGACTCCAGGTGCTGCGGCAGGTGGGCTACGCGCCGGTCGATCTCTTCTGCGACATGGACGGCACCTTCCCCAACCACCACCCGGACCCGACGGTTCCCAAGAACCTCGAGGCCCTCATCGCCAAGGTGAAGGAGACCGGCGCTCGCGTGGGGCTGGCGTACGACGGCGACGCCGATCGCCTGGGCGCGGTCGACGAAAAGGGCGAGATCATCTGGGGCGACAAGCTGCTCATCCTGTTCAGCCGCGCGCTGTTCAAGGAGCACCCCGGCGCCACCGTCATCGGCGAGGTGAAGTGCTCGCAGACCCTGTACGACGACATCGCCAAGCACGGCGGCAAGCCGCTCATGTGGAAGACCGGGCACTCGCTCATCAAGACCAAGATGAAGGAGACGCACGCGCTGCTCGCGGGGGAGATGAGCGGGCACCTGTTCTTTGCCGACCGCTACTTCGGCTTCGACGACGCGCTCTACGCCGGCCTGCGGCTGCTCGAAATTCTAGCCCACGACCCGCGCCCGCTCTCGGAGATGCTGGCCGATGTGCCGAAGACGTTCTCCACCCCGGAGCTGCGGGTCGACTGCCCCGACGGCCTCAAGTTCGACGTGGTGGCGCGGGTGCTCGCGCACTTCCGCGCGGCGAATCGCGAGGTGTCCGACGTCGACGGCGCGCGCATCCAGTTCGGCACGCCGGGCGCTCCCGCCTGGGGCCTGGTGCGTGCGTCCAACACTGGGCCCATCTTGGTGATGCGGTTCGAGGCAGCGACCGAGGCGCAGCTGGCCTCGGTGCGCAGCGAAGTCGAGGGCGTGGTGGCAGAGGAGCGGAAGAAGCTTGGCGCCTGAGCCGCAGACCTGGACCATCGGGTCGCTCCTCAAGTGGGCCACCGACGACTTTCGCGCCCGCGGCATCGAGAGCCCTCGGCTCGACGCGGAGCTACTGGTCGGCCACGCGCTCACCCTGACGCGCACCGAGATCATCGTGCAGCTCGATCGGCCGCTCATGAGCGGCGAGCTGGGGAAGCTCCGCGATCTGGTGAAGCGCCGCCGCGCCCGTGAGCCCATCGCCTACTTGCGGGGCTTTCGCGAGTTCTACGGGCGCGACTTTCGCGTCGACAAGCGCGTGTTGATTCCCCGGCCCGACACCGAGATTCTCGTCGAAACCGCCATGAAGCGCAGCGCCGGCCGCTCGCTTTCCATGCGCGCGCTCGACCTGTGCACCGGCAGCGGCTGCGTGGCCATCACCCTCGCGCGCGAGCGACCCACATCGCGTGTATATGCCATCGATATCAGCCCCGATGCGCTGGCCGTCGCGCGCGAGAACGCGCTGCGCCTCGGCGCGTACAACGTGGCCTTCGGCGAGTCGGATCTCTTCGCGGGCGTCGATGCGCTCTGCGGAGCGGGCACTCGCTTCGACGTGGTCACGGCGAACCCGCCCTACATCGCCACCGAAGAGCTGCAGACCCTGGCACCGGACATTCGCGAGTTCGAGCCGCGGCTCGCTCTCGACGGCGGCAAAGACGGCCTCGACTTCTTCCAGCGCATCGCCGAAGGCGCCCAAGAGCACCTCGAGCCTGGCGGCGTGCTCGCGGTCGAAGTTGGCGCCGGCGAAGCCGAAGCCGTCCAAGCCATCTTCGAAGCCGCTGGGTTCACCGAAGTCGAGCGCGCCAAAGACTACGCCCGCATCGAGCGCGTCGTCAGCGGCCTCCGCGCCTAGCGGTCGCGACCACAGTCCCCTTCGGCTATGCTTCTCGCAGGATGACCGGAAGCGCCAGGCGAGTCGCTACCTACGAAAACGTGCTCAACGCACCGAAGAACATGGTCGCCGAGGTTCTCGACGGCGATCTGCACCTCCATCCGCGCCCGCATAGGCGGCATACCCGCACCGCGTCGGCGCTCGGCGCCCACCTCGTGACGGCTTTCGATCTGGGAAGCACTGGGCCGGCTGGCCACATCGTGCTGCGTAGGCCCGAGGTGCACCTGGGGCGCGACATACTCGTCCCCGATCTCGCGGCCTGGCGCGAGGCGCGATTCCCCGGTGACGTCGAACGACGATCCGTTCTTCGAGGTCGCGCCCGCCTGGGTATGCGAGATCCTCTCGGATAGCACCGCGCCCGTAGACCGGATGAAGAAGGTGCCCATCTACGCTCGTGAAGGCCCGCACCATCGAAGTTCTCCGCCTCGGAAATACGAGCGGCTACGAGCTCGTGGGAACCTGGGGCGGCGACGAGGGGCCATTCCAGCTCGCGCCATTCGACGCGATGCCGCTCCCTGCGGTTGCCTTCTCTGGGGACGATCCATCCCGCCTCGCTGAGTAGCTGTACGAGTGTGTGCGTGCGGCACGCCGTTGCGCCGCGCATTCCATCCAAATCGCGTACAGCCAGAGCGAAGAATGCTCGTTCCACTGGAAAGATCCCCTACCGTTTAATACTGGGGTTCTCCCGCTCTCATGCGCCTTTTCGCTCTCCTCGCTCTCGCGTTCACGGTGCTCCTTTTGGGGCCGAGCAAGGTCGCGCGCGCCCAAGAGCCCGCGGCCCTCGAGGGCGAGAGCGTCGCCTATCGCTTCGATCAGAAGCGCTACGTGTACTCGCGGCAAGCGGCGGGCTCGCTCGCCTACGTGCCTTCCAACGTCGATGCCGGTGCCACGGTGCCGGTGGTCGTCTTCTTTCACGGGCTCAACCCCGAAGAGAAGCTGCACCCGGAGCTCGACGGTTCGGCCTCCGATCTCCGGCGTGTGGTCGACGCTCTCGAACGCGAAGGGAAGGTCGCGCCGTTCGTGCTGGCGGCGCCCACGCACTCCAGGCTCGCTATCGGCACCCGCGCCATGTGGCACGACTTCGATCTCGATCGCTTCCTGACGACGACGCAGGAAGCGCTGGGCACGCGCGCCACTCTCGACCGCTCGCGCGTGGTCCTGGTCGGCCACAGCGGCGGAGGCTGCAACCCCGACGCCGGCATCCTCGCACCCAACGTGGCGGTGCACTCCATCCTCGCGGTGGACACCTGCCTCGACACCGACGTCTCGCAACGCCTGCTCTCGCTCGCCCAGCGCACCGATGTGCGCTTCTACTACCAGCGCGGCTGGCGTCGACCCTTCGAAGCCTTCGAAGATGCGTGCCGGGGCGCCGCCCACTGCAGCGCGCAGGAGATCGGCGATCTCGGCACCAACCCGCACCGGGAGATTCTCGGCGAGGCGCTGCGGGTCGCCCTTCCGAAGGTGCTTCCCGCAGCCACTGCGAAGCGCTGAGCTACAGATCCGCGAAGCGCGTGGCGTGAAAGCCCACCGCGGTGCTACCGGGGACCGCCACGCCGGACATGATGCCGAGCGCGTGGCCGTTGAGGTAGCCCTGGTAGCTCGTGTAGTTCCCGCCGCCGCTGGGAAGGAGAAGGGTGAAGATGCGCGGGTCGGCGGTCACCGTGCCCATGACCGCGACCGCCACGCCGCTCGCGTTGGTGTAGGTGCCGGTGATCTGCCCGCTCGCGTTCGCTTCGATGGCCAGGATGCCGCGGACGCCGTCGGTGTCGAGCTGCCAACGGCCCGAGTAGGCGGCGGCCCCGAGCCACGCGCCGCTTCGTGCGACGCCGCTGGGCCACGTTCCCTTCTGTGCGATGGCGGTCCAGCGGTTTCCGTCGAGGCCGGTCATGATGCCGGCCATGGTTCCCGTCTCTTGCGCGTAGACGTAGGTGCGGAAGTGCAGACCGCTGAGCGTGGTCGCCGGCTGATTGGGATTCGCCAGGTCGATGTAGAAGTCGAAGGCGTTGCCGGTGATGTAGCCGTTCACCCGGCGCGCCACGCCGTCGGGGCCGAAGTACGTGCCCACCCGGCGACCGCCCGGAGTCGCCAGCCGGTAGATGTCGAGCGTGCCGCGCCAGCCGTCGTAGTCGAGATTCCACCGGCCGAGCGTGAGCTGCGGGTTCTGCGCCGCGCCGAATGGGGCGTAGGGATCGGCGACGTCGAGGACCGTGGCGGCCGAGTGCACCGCGCCGCTGGTGATCCACGAGTAGGCGAAGAGGTCGAACGCGCCGGTGCCCCACTGGTTCTTGACGTAGAACGCCCGCTTCACGTCGTTGTATCCTACAATCAACATGGCGTGGTCCCCGTCCGGTGTGCTTCCCGGGTCCCAAATGCCGTTGTTCGACGGGTCGGGCTTGGAGAAGGCGAAGTCGAAGGCGATCTCGCGACCGGCGGCGAGCTCGGCCTTGTACCAGGCGAGGTTGGTGAGGTCGGCGTTGCTCGCGTACTTCACGCTGGTGGGCCGGTAGCGCGCGCCTTCGAGGGCGGCCTGCGGCAGCACCGTCGCGGTGATGGGGGTGGGCGTGTAGTAGGTGACCGGCACCGAGCTGAGCATGAAGTCGTCGAGCGCCCGCTGATTCGCCCGGATGAGCGGCCCGTTGGGGCTCGTCCAGGAGTCCAGGTTCTGCCACGCCACGTCGCCGATGTACGGGAGCGTGCTCTCGGCCGGAAGGCCGTAGAAGCCGAGCGTCGTGAACTGCCACGGGACGTTGCCGCCGCCGTTGTTCTCCGGCTGAATGTCCGGCGTGGGAAGCTGCGCCGTCGAGTCGAGCCAGTAGGACTTCTGCATGTGATGCAGGTACTGCTCGGAGAGGTCCAGGTTCAGCCCGTACTTGTGCTTGTACGCCGCTTCGACCGCCGCGACGGTGGCGAACACGGTGCAGGTGTCGCGGCCGCCCTGGTTGCGGAAGCCGGTTTGATACGGACGCAGATCGACGCCCGGGTTCCCGCACTGGGCGGGCACTCCAGCTCCGCCGCAGGTGTCGCCCGGCGTTCGGCAGGTGCCGGTGTTGCACGGCTCGCCGCACCCGTTGTCGGCCCCGCATGCTTTGCCGCTGCAGCGAGGTTTGCAGCCCGGATTGCAGATGGGCGCGGTGCTGCCTTCGTTGCAGATGGGCATCGGGCTCGCGACCTCGCCGGTCTCCACCGGCGCCTCGACGCTGTCGGCGCAGCCCCACACGCCAGCCAGTACGAAACCGAGGCTCGCAGCCACGCGGAGCGAAGTCGAACGACGAGGAGCTTTCATGCCGCCACGTTCTGCATGCGGTATGCCGCCACGAATTCGGCCGCAGTTCACCCGAGAATGCGCGAATCGAGCAAACCCCGCGCAACGTTGGGCAAGCTTTGCTCAGTCGCCGCTAGCACCCCGTTGCCGCGATGCGATTGCAATATGCATGCGAATCTCTCGCCGTAGAACTAGCTCGAGCCATCGTTGGTAGGTGCGAAGACGGTCTCTTCGACGAGTGTACCGTCTGCGTTCAGCGTGTAGCGAGCGCCAATCCTCACGTGTAGGACGATGGGCGCGCGAA
>JBBQWQ010000074.1:0-35634 GCA_038210445.1 Polyangiales bacterium | reverse complement strand
TGGCCCACCTCGAGGTCGAGGGCGATGCGCGCCTCGGTGGGCGAGGTTCGCTGCACATCGACGCCGTGGGCCATGAGCGGCACGTCGCCGTCGGGGGTTGCCACCGCCAGCGCCACATCGTGAAGACCGGCCTTGCTGCGGATGCTGAGGAGGCTGGTGGTGTAGCTAAAGGTGTATTCTGCACCATTGACGACGAAGCGGACCTGGCTCGCGGTGGCTGCCACCGAAGCGCCCACCGGCCGTGGCGTACGCGCGCCGCGCACATAGCCGAACGCCAGCAGACCGAACACGATGGCGAAGGCCAAAAGCCAGGACGCGGCCGACCGGAAGCGCTTCACCGGAGCTCCGCCGCGCGTGGCCCGCAGAGACGCGCGGAGCGCAAGGACGTCGGCTCAATCTGGAGTGACACGGCGAGCGCGAAGGAACCCAGCAGTGCCTCGTGGTCGTCGGCCCACTCCACCAGCGCGAGCGCGCCTTCCGCGCGGCGCTCACGAAGCCCCAGCCGCGAGAGCTCCACCTGCATATCGCCGTCCCGGAGCCGGTAGAGGTCCACGTGGAGCAACGTCCCGCGGGCCGTCTCGTATTCCTGCACGATGGTGAAGGTGGGGCTCGCCACCGGCGCCTCTCGGGGAACGCCGAGCGCCCGCAGGATGGCGCGCGCCAGGAACGTCTTGCCGGCGCCGAGATCGCCGAACAGGAGCACCAGATCCCCAGGCTGCAGCACACGCGCCACGTCGCGACCCAGGCGAACCGTGTCTCGCCGGGTGGCGAGCACCCGATCGGTGCCCGTAGGCTCGCTCACGAGCGCCCCGGTCTCCGGTCCGAATCCCCCGGCGTTCGATTTGCGAGCGAAGCATCCACGATGAACGAGCCCCAATGGGACGGTCGAGAAACGAAGGCCATCTTAGGGCCCGCGCACAATTAATCTATTCGTTTCGACGCCGCCTTCATCGTTGCGAAATCTCGCGATAGCCGGCGCGCCTCGACGCCGATGCGAGCAGCTTCATCGCGCGCGCGATTAGAAGCGGACGCTGCCGCGGGCGGAGCCGCCGGTGAGCAACAGGGCGCCGCTGCCGCCGGGGGCTGCAAAGAATTCGCCGAGCGCGTCGATCTGCACGTGCTCGCCGATGCCGAGCGCGAGGAACAGCGCACCGCGCGCCAGAAAGCGCGGCGTCTGATCGGCGCCGGTGGGGGCGAACACGCCGAGGGTGATCTCCGGGCCGCCGTAGAGGCGCACCGTGGGCGCCAACGGCAACGCGTAGCGGGCGCCGCCATCGACGTGCAGCGACGAAGGACCGACGTAGGCGAGGCCCGCGTTGGCCCGAAGCTCCAGCCCGGGAACCTGCGGCAGGGCGTAGCCTCCGTGGAGCTCGACGGTGCTGGAGAACGAAGAGCCGCGGGCGTTGCTCGGACGCGCCGCGGCGCCCCAGAACCCCACCCCGGCGCCGAGGACGATGGGGGCGTGCTCTGCGTACGGGTGCCGCACCGCGGGCGGGCTCGGAGGCTTGGGTGCAGCCGGCTTTTCCGGCTCCTTGGGCGGCGTGGGCGCTGCCGGCGGGGCTCCCTCTTTTGCCTGTACTTTCCACCGAATTTCTTCGGCGCCCAGGCCTTCTTTGCGCAGGAGCACCCCGAGCATTTCCGCCAGTTGCTCGTTCTGGTTTTCGCCGTATACGTCGCGCGCCACCGACTCGACGCGCCCCGAAGCGACCAGGCAGGCCACCAGCTCGAGGCGATAGCGAACCCCGCTGGTGGTGCTGGAGCGAGCTTCGACACGCCCCACCAGCGTCCAGTCGGCCTGCGCCGCCTTGCCGGCGGCCAGGTACTCGGAGCTGGTGTCGGGAACGCCGTCGGTGACCGCGGCCTTGGCCTTGGCCATGTCGTCGTCACCGGCGAGCTGATGGGCCTTGAGCCCAATCGCAGCGCGCGTCTCTGTGAGCGCCCGCGCGTCGGCGGCGGCGTCGGCAGAGCTACCCGGAGCCGCAGCCACTGCGAGCACCGCGACCTTGTCGGCGAGGGCCGGGGCCGCCGCGAGCACGATCGACGCGGCGACGAGCGTCGCCGAGGCGCCGCGGAGCACGGCAAACCGTGGCGTGGCGGAGCTTCGCCTCACCACCGCATCACGCCAATGCGGGGCGGGAGGCGAGGCTGAGGAAGGGGAACATGGAGGTGACGATGGCCACCGCAGAGGGGCCCGGGCCGTCTTGATCGTCGTCGTCGCCTCGGCGAGCGGCCTTGACCTTCTCAGACTTCTTCGAGGCCTTGGCGTCGTCTTTCGCGGGGCTGCTGCCGCCGTGCGAAGCGGAGGTCGTGCGACTTTCGTCGTCGAACGACCACGCGAGCTCCGGCTCGTCTTTGACCGGCGTGTGGAGTTCGGGAGCGCTCATGAGGCGGGTCATAGCACGGCGCCCCCCAAATGCTGCAACTATTGGGCGCTACTGGAATGCGCTCCGGTGCCCAATGCTCGGTGCGTGCACATTCCACGGACCACGGAGTAGGGCGCCCCCCCGCGCCACAATCCGTCAGGCCGGCTCGGGCGCCTCGTCGTCGTCTTCGTCGGCGGGCTTCGGCTTGTCGCCCTTGCTGCCCTTGCTGCCCTTGCTGCCCTTGTCGCCCTTGTCGCCCTTGCTGAGGGCAGGCTTGGCGGCGGGCTTCTTGTCGTCCTTGGTGGAGGCGAGCTCTTCCTCGTCTTCCTCGTCTTCGTCTTCCTCTTCCTCTTCTTCCAACTTCTTCTTCTTGGCGGCCTTGGTCTTGGCCACTTCGCCCTTGCCAGCGTCGACCCAGGCCTTGGCGTAGAAGTAGGAAACCAGCAGGCCGGTCAAGAGGCCGATGAGCTGGCTGGTGGAGAGGCGCACCGTCGCCACCTCGCCGAACTTCGCCGGAGCCAACGCCAGGTAGGCGAGCACCGCCGGCAGGAACGACGCCCCGCGGGCGATCATGCGCGCCCGCAGGTTGGTGATGCCGAGGGAGATGCCGAAGGTGAAGGCCAGCGCGAAGAGCACCAGGCACGCCGGCACCAGGATGTGCTGCGCCATGGCCGGGCCCCACTCGCCGCGCTCCTCGTCGTCGCGGACGATCTCGAGAAGGAAGCGAATGGCGCCGTAGGCGAACACGAACAGGAAGAACAGCTGGCCGTCGAAGCGCTTGTGCTTCCGCTGCCAGAGCAGGAGGCCGAGCAGCCCGAGCCCCACCAGGGACTCGTAGATCTGTGTAGGATGCACCGGCAGCGAGTGGTTGTTCTTCAAGAGATCGGCGCCGGCTGGCGTGCCCTGGAACAGCTCGCGGTGGCGTACGAAGGCCGGCGAGCCGTCGCCCGCGTCGAGCGCCTTGCCCGCCCAGTGGGGGAAGGTGCCGAGCTTTTGCAAGAAGGCCGGGGCCTTCTCGGGCAGGCGTTTGCCGAAGTCGCAGCCGAAGAGGTAGCAGCCGATGCGGGTAATGAGCAGGCCCGAAGCGAGGCTGGGCACCGCCACGTCGGCCCAAGGCAAAAGCTTCAGGTTCTGGCTGCGCAGGTAGAGCCAGCTGCCGAGGAAGCCGCCCAGAAACCCGCCGTACGCCACGTAGCCACCCTTGCGGATGGAGAGCACGTCGCCCAGCGAGTGGAACTGCTCCATGTTGGTGGCCACGTAAAGAACGCGCGACCCCAAAAGCGCCACCACCGCAGTGACGACGTAGCAGTTGGCCATGGTCTCCTTGGGAAGCCCGTCGCGGTCGGCGAGGCCGAGCGTGAGGTACCACCCCACCACCAGCGAGAGGCCGAGCATGACGCCGTAGGAGTAGATGGGGAGGTTCGGCGCTTCCCAGTGCTTGTCTCGGAAGAAGTACGCAGCGATGCCGGCGGCCGCTGCGACGCCGAGGCCGACCTGGCCGCTCGTCTTCTCTTCGCGACGAAACGCCAGCGCTCCGTAGATGACCGCAATCACAGCCACTGCAGCAAGGGCCCACCACAGCTTGAGCGCCGTGTGCGGAAGAGGAATTCGGAAGAGGATCGGGAACATGGGTGGCGGAGAGATTTACCACGAGTCTCGGCCCGCCTGAAATCATCGCTGCAAAAGCTCACGTTGCCCGTCAAGTGGTGGTAAATCCCCGGGTATGGTGGTTCGCGACGCGCTCTCTCCTCGCCCCGGCGCCCCTCGCCGGTCCCTCGCCACTGGCAGGAATGCCGCTCTCGGGCTCGCGGTCGCTGCGCTCGCCGCCTGCGTGCCGTCGGGCACCGCGCCGCCCTACGACGGCGGAACCAAGACCACCGGGCAGAAGATCGTGGTGCAGGCGCCAGACATCCTCACCACGGTCTTCGAGGACAACTTCGACGACCGCAAAGACCTGCCCGACACCGTTCCGGTCGACGCTTCGCGGGGGCCACTGCTCACGCCGGCGCTCGACGCCGCCACAGCGAGCGCCCTCGGCAAAGACGGGGGCCGCGGCGATGCCGGTGCCGACGCGGCTTCGCTCCTTCTGCCCACGGCTACCGCTACCGCACAACTTCCCGCGGCTCCTCCCAGCAAGCTCGGCCCCAACTGGTACCAGTCGAAGACCACCGCCTGGGCGGTGGAGAACGGCAAGCTCTGCGGCCGCGGCGCGAAGAACCACGGCGTTTGGCTCACCCGGCCCATTCCCACGAACGCGCGCATCGAGTTCGACGCCACCGCCACCTCCACCGAGGGCGATCTCAAGGGCGAGTTCTGGGGCGACGGGCAGTCGTCGGCCACCACCGTCTCGTACACCAACGCCACCAGCTACCTGGCCATCCTCGGCGGCTGGAAGAACACCTTCCACGTGCTCGCGCGCATCAACGAGCACGGCGGCGATCGCAAGGAGATCAAGGTCGACAAAGACTCCGACGACTCGCGGCAACACCCGGTCTCGGTGGGCCAGGCCTATCGCTTCAAGGTCGAGCGCAGCGACGGAAAGACCGTGCGCTTCTTCGTCAACGGCGTCGAGTACCTCTCGTTCGCCGACGGCGACCCACTGGCCGGCATAGGCCACGATCACTTCGGGTTCAACAACTGGGAAGTGAAGACCTGCTACGACAACGTGCGCGTCACTCCGCTATAAACATGCAGAGCGCACGTTAACGGAGCGAGTACAGCGCGCTCTCCAGCTGCATTCGAACCGCGCTCACCGGGCCCCGCAGGCGAAACCACGAGATGAGGCCGTTGATGATCAGCCCCAGCGAGAGCGCCCCCGGAAGAACCAAGGCCTCGGCGCTCGAAGCCAGCAGCGAGGCAGCGGTGAGAATCACCAGTCCTGCCACGTAGCTGAGGCCAGGCATGGGCAGGTACGCGCCGCGCAGTTGCACCCGCTGTCCGTCGAAGGCCAGCCGAAGGGTGACCAGCCCATAGGTGCGGCTTCCGAAGAACTTGAACGGCAATCGAACGACCAGCTCGTCGCGGGCGGGGTCGGCGTAGACGATGTGCGTTTCGGCGTCGACCTTGGGCGGGTAGCCCAGCACGGTGACGATCGACTCACGCACCGCCGCGGGCGCCGCCGGCGGCGATCGATAGTCGACGCCCTCGCGGGGAAGTCCTTCGGTGGCCCGCAGCGCCGCGCGGCGACCGGAGAGAATCTCCTGCGCAGCCGGACCAAGGTCGATGCTGCGCGCCTCGCCGTAGGGCAGCAGCGCCAGCCGGCCGAGCGCGCCGGTGCCGAAGAAGTAAAGGAGCATCTCCACCGAGACGCCGATGAACAGCAGCGCGAATCCGAGCGGGAACAGGAGCTCCATGGAGAAACCGTACCACGAGTCGTTTAGGTGGTGCCCACGTTGGCCAGGAGCAACATGCCCACGCTCGATACATAGAGCGTGAGCCCCAAGATGAGCAGCAAAAGCGCGCGTGAGTAGGCCGCGGTCTTTCGGTCGCGCATGGCCAGCGCGTGGTCGACCGCCTCAGCCAGGGCGCACGGCTTCATGCTGGTGGTCCAGCGCACCCGCAAGATGCCGCCCATGGTGAGCGCCGCAGAAACAAGAACCAGCACCAGGCCCGCCACCAACATGAAGGCAGCGGTCGTTCCCGAGCGCGCGATGGCCGCGCCGCTGAAGCCGGTGACGGTGATGGTGATGCCCGCCAGCGAGAGCAGCGTCTGGGCCCGCGAAGCGAGGATCGCCAGCTGCCCATCGATGCGTCCCATGATGTTGGGCGCGTTGGCTTCGTAGAGCTGGATGAGGTGCTGCCCCTCTTCGGCGCGCGTCGCGTTCATGGCCGGGCGTTTAGCATCGTTGGCGAGCTCCCGGCGGGTGTTACGCTTCGCCCATGGCCATCGCCGACATCCGCATTCACGATCCGCTGTGGGACGACGCCTCGGAGCTGCGCCGGGCCGAGTGGCGCACGCTCATCGTCGACCTGCTGGACGAGGCGGCGCTCTTCGAAGGCCGGCCCGCCACCGTGCTGCACCTCGAGCCCTCGTTCACGAACGTAGAGGCGGGGGGCATCATGCTGCGCACCGACGACCCAGAAGCTCACCCGGTGGAGGTGTGGGACGCGGCGCTGGCGCGGCACTTCGACGAGTACCTCGGCACCATCCGCCAGCTCATGGACGAGAACCTCCACCCGATGCGCCGCGAAGCCATCGACATGGCCAAGAAGGTGGTGCACGACCACGCCGCGCGTCGGCTCGCGGAGCGTCTGCCGGAGCTGTCGAGCTCACATGAGGCGCATCGGCGCCTGTTCTCGCTCCTGGTCTCGCTCCGCACCGACACCACCAAGCTGCCGACCTCGCATCGCCACACCCTGCGCTGAGCTACTTCGTGGCGTACAGCACGCCGAGGCACATCTCGTCTTCGGTGGTTTCGCCCCAATTGGCGTCTTTCACCGGAATCGGATGGCCCGCGACCATGGGCTGGCGCGCGCCGGAGTTGTCGAAGTGGCACTCGAGCGAGAGCTTGTCGCCGGGGTTCACCACCATCGGTGCCTGGAGCGCGTAGTTGCCCTGCCAGTGAAAGTTCCAGTCGTCGATGCCGAGCGCGCAGTCGGTCTTGCCGGATGCGCGCGTGACGCCGATGGTCGCCTTGGTGCCGCGGGTGTGCATGTGCAGCGAGGCGGAGTACACGGTGAACGGCTCGCCCGACGTGAGCGCGCCGCCACTGAGCGCGGTGAGCGCCGGCGCAACGTCGGCGGCAAAAGCGTGCGCGGTGTCTTTGGCGCCCGCGGGAATGTTCATGGTGCGGCTCTGCACCCACGAGGGGTTCGCGAAGCGAAGCAGCACGGCCTCTTTCTGCACCGCGTCGTCGACCTTGAACTCCACCGCGGTCTGATCCGGCGTAGCGGTGGCGTTGGCCAGGTTGTAGTGAATCTGCACGATCACCTTGGAGCCCTGGGGAATCTTGATGCCCGTGCCCTCGGGCATGTCGCTGCCGCGAACCCCCGGCGCCCAAGCGGCGATCCACGGCGCCTTCTGAATGCCGGGCCCACCGAAGCACCGGTAGCCCGGCCCCGCATCGTCGGCGTCGAGCTTCTCGGCGGTGGCCAGCAGATCGGGCGTGGCCACGAAGGCGATCACGTGATGCACGATGAGCGGGTTGCCCGGCGTGACCCCGAACCCGGTCACGTACTTGGTGGTGGTAGCCGGCCAATCCACCACGAAGCAGCGGTATTCGTCGGGCGACTCCACCGGCGTGTAGGCCTGGGGAATCTTCAGATCGTAGTCGACCCGCGAGAGCTCGCGCACCACGCCGGTGGGCGCGCGGTAGTCGGTGGCGCTCCCTTCCGGCGCGCCAGCTGCGACCCAGCCGAGCACGGCGTCGCGCTCCGGCTGGGTGAGCGAGCGGTCTTCTTTGTAAGTGTTGCACGCGGCGCTGGGCGGCCAGGGCGGCATCAGGTTTCCGCGAACGGCGGCGGCGATGGCGTCGCGGCGCTCGAAGGCCTCTTTGAAGGTCGCCAGGGTGAACGGCGCGATGGCCCCGGTCTGGTGGCAGTTGGCGCACTTGGCCTCGACGATGGCGCGCACGTCGCGATGCCAGGTGACGGTGCTTGCAACGGCGCCGCTGTCGGCCCCCGCGTCCGCCGTGGCTTCGCTCTTGGAAGAAGAGCACGCCGACGAGGCAGCGAACGCCCCGACCGCTACCGCAACCCAGCCGATCGCGCTTTGCATGAACTACCTTCTTCGGATCGCAGAGGCGCGATCCGTCCATGGTACGGCTACTCCGCGAGGGCGTCCACGAGTCGCGCCACATCGGCTTCTTTGGCAGAACACAGCGCCACACGAAGTGCGCCTTTTTGCGGCACCACGAACACGCCGCGCTCACGCATGCGGGCCGCGTGCTCGGGGGCATTTTCCCGAAACACGGTGACGAAGAAGCCACCCTCGTATCGCGGGTAGTGCAGGCCCTTGGGCTTCGCCAGCTGATTGAAAGCGTGCACTCGAGAAAAGAGCGTCTTCTTGAGCGCGTCGCGCTCTGCGTCACACGCGGCCTTGAGCTTTTCGTCGGTGAGCAAGCGGGTGATGGCGAGGAGCCCTCCGGCGTTGCAGTTCGACCAGGTGCCACGGCACGAGTACGAGAACGCAGCCTCGGTGGTGGCGCGCTCCTTGGCGTCGGGCACGCAGGCCACGATGGCGCCCACCCGAAGCCCATACATGGTGAAGGTCTTCGACGCGCTCCAAGCGAAGAGGAGCATCACTTTGCCGAGGAGCGGATGCAGCTCCTTGAGGAACGCGCGGGGATCGCCGGCGCTGTACGCAAGGTACGCGGTGTCGACCAGCAGCGTGATGGGGCCTTCGGCGGCCCGCCGCACCAGGCACTCGGTGAGCGCGCGCCACTCGGGCTGACTCATGGAGTAGCCGGTGGGGTTGTGGCAGGGGTCGTTCAGGAAGAAGAGCACGCGCTTCTGCGTGGCGAGCTGGCGGCCGAGCGCCGCGTCGAGGGCCTCTACATCGAGCGCGCCGCTCGCGGTGAACATGTTGAAGGTCTCGACCTTGCAGCCGGCTTCGTCGGCCAGCGTCTGGTACGGGCCCCAGAAAAAGCTGGTGGTGAGCAGCGACTGCCCCGGCTCGAGGAAGTTCGCCAGCGCGTGGCGAAGCGCGCCCGTGCCGCCGGGGGTTGCGGTGGCGATGGCCACCTCGCGCATGAGCGGCTCGGTGGCAAAGAGATCGGCGATGACGGCCTGGAGGAACGCCGGGCTGCCGGAGATGGGCGCGTAGCCGGCCCACGAAGGACCTTCCACTTCGTGCACGGCGCGCGCCGCCGTGGGCAGCACCGCGAGCTTGCCGTCGTCGTCCATGGCCGCGCCGATGGTGGCGTTGACCACCGACTCGCCGCGGGCGATGCGGGCGTTGGCCTCGCGGTTCAGGGCAAAGATGGGGTCTTCGGTGGGGCGCCCTTGATGGCCGGGAACGAGGTGCAGCATCGGCGGGGTTATAGTACCTCCGCAAACCGACCTCAATGGCTGGGCCGCCGGCGGCAGCGCCCAAAAATGCGCCTCGCCATGAACGCACCGCAGCATGCGCGGACGGTTTGCCAGATTGTCACGAGGTCGCCTCGCCGTGGTCAGGCTGTCTCGAGGGGCCCGCACAGTGCCGGCGAAGCGCAGGTGAACACCGCGAAATACGCGCCGAACCCGGCTGGCACGAGGTATGCTCACCGGCCTCTCGAATGTCTTTCCCCGTGTCGTCTGCCGTGCGGCTGGTCCGCGTCATTCTCTTCGCCGTGCTCGCGCTGGTCGTGCCGCGTATCGCGCTCGCCCAGACCGTCACCATCCCCGACAGCGGCTACACCCGCGCCGAAGGCGACGGCAAGACCGCCCCCGACCGCAACAACATCAAGCCGGAAGTCATCACCTACGACGACTGCGCCAACGATCGTGGGTACAACATCGTGGTCAACACGACGGCCTACGATCAAACGTCGGAGCTCCAGCTTTGGGCCGGCACCCAAGACTGCACCAACGTCACGGTGCGCTCGGGCTCGACGCAGCAGTGCTGGCGCGCCTTTCCGGGTGCGGTTCCGCGCGTCGCCTCGAGCACCATCAACGTCAAGGTGCGCGACATCCTCTCCTACGCCAAGACGCAGCCCGATTACGTGAAGGCGGGCGACGACGTGTGCGCGAAGGCCGCCCAGGCCAACATCACGCTCTACTACATCTTCGTGAAGGGCGGCGAGGCCGCCGGCACTGGCGCCAACAAGGTCTTCACCGTCGACACCGTGGGCCCGCCGGCTCCCACCGAGATCACCACTGGCATCGGCGAGCAGCTCTTGGTCGTGAACTGGAAGCCCAGCAGCGAGACCACCGACACCCAGAGCTACAACGTGTACTGCGACGACGGCACACTGCCGGCGACCGATGCCAGCGCCCCGGTCGACAGCAGCACCACCGCCGACGCCGGCGTCGCCAGCGACGCCAGCGACGCCAGCGGGGACGCGCAGGCCTTCGCCGCGAGCAGCTCGGGCATCTCGACCCAGGCCAACACCAGCGGAACCTGCAGCAGCTCCGCCCTCATCGAGGGCAGCGTCCCTCCGGCCAGCATCAAGCCGTGCGGCACCGTCAGCGGTCCGGCCGCCACCACCGCCACCGTCACCGATCGCGTCAACGGGGTCACCTACGCGGTGGCCGTCTCGGCGGTCGACCAGTACGGCAACCCCGGCCCGCTCTCCACCATCACCTGCGCCACCCCCGCGCCCACCGACGACTTCTTCGATCTCTACCGACGCAGCGGCGGCTCTGCCGGGGGCTGCAACGAAGCGGGCAGCGGCTCGGTGTCGGCGATGGTGGTGCTCGGCGCTATCGCCCTCGCAGCATTCGTTCGCCGGAGGCGCGCATGAGGCGCTCGCACTCTCTGCTCGCGGCGCTGGTTGCGGCCGGCGCTTGCCTCGCCACGCTCACCGCCACCTCCGCCGCCGCCGCACAAGACCGCAACCGCGACCGCAACCGCTTCGCCTCTCCCCAGCACTTCGCGCTCGAGCTGCGGTTCGCGCCCTACCGCGCCAACATCGACGACGAGCCGGGCTTGAACGGCAAAACACCCTACCGCGATACCTTCGGCGACGACTACCGGCTCCAAGTGGGCATCGAGTTCGACTGGCAGATCTTCCGCGTTCCGTACCTGGGCACCGTCGGCGCCGGAATAGGTGTAGGCTACACGGGCATGTCGGCCAAGGCCAAGCTCACCGGCACCAACTCCGACTCGGCCGAAGACACCACACTGCAAATCTTCCCCATGTATGCGGTGGCGGTGCTGCGGGCCGACGTGCTCTCGCGAAACCTGCATATTCCCCTGGTACCGTACGCCAAGGCCGGCCTTGGCTACGCGCCCTGGCGCGCCTACGGGCCCAACGGCACCGCGCGCACCGCCGACTCCGTGGGCAAGGGGCAGTCGTTCGGCACCCACCTTGCGCTGGGCATCGCGCTCCAGCTCGACGTCTTCGACCAGGCGGCCGCGCGCGACATCGACGAGGCGGTGGGCATCAACCACTCGTACCTGTGGGCCGAGTACTTCATGGCCAACCTCAACAACTTCGGCGGAAGCGCGCTGCGCGTGGGCGCCAACACCTTCGCGTTCGGCCTGGCCTTCGAGTTCTGAGCCTCTACTTGGCGGCGGTGCCCACCAGCGCCGCATGACCGTGCGCCTCGGCGGCGGTGCGCGAGAGCAGGTTCAGGTCGCGCTGCAGCAGCGCCTGCGCGATGAGCAGCCCCACCCCGGGCAGCACCACGTTCACCAGCACCAGCGCCACGAAGTCGAGAAACCGCGGCTTGTGAGCCGGGTCCATGCGAGCCAGCTGGGCTTGGACGCGGCCATCGAGGTCCCACGCCACCACGAACGCCCACAAAGAGCAGGTCGCAAAGGTGAGCGCGGCGTTGCGAGTGGGCCGAATCTCGGCGTCGTCGGTGGCTTCGCGAAGCTCACGGGAGACCGCGCGAATCCACACCAGGCCGTAGACGCCAAAGGTTACCACCGTGAGGATCGACACGAGCCACACCGCGCGTTCGGCGATGACGCCAGGAATCGCCGGCATCTTCGCCAGCGTGAGCGCGCGCAACCGGGGCACCTCGGGCTCGAGCCCGAAGCGCGTGACCGGCAAGAGGGGCCGGCTGCGTTCCCTAGGTTCCATGCTTTCTCTATAGGGCGGAACCTCGCTTCGCGCGAGGCTCGCGCCTCTGGTGCGGCGGGAAGGCGGCGCTACTTGGTGATGGTCGGGCCCGCGACCATGGTGTGGTCGGGCATCTGCACCCACACCCGAAGCGCCTTGCCCGGCTTCACGTTCGGGACGTTGGCGAGGTAGATGGTGAGCGTGTGCTCGCCTGCGCCGATAGCGCCGTTGAGCGAGCCGTCGGCTGCGTTGAGGAGCTTGTCGCCCTCGAAGGCTGCCACGCCCAGCGTGAGCTTACCGGCCTTGGCCACTGCGAGCTCGTTGGGCTGCACCTGGCTGCCGATGAGCGAGTCGGCCTGGAACTCGCCCAGCGAATCGCCGTTCTTGTCGACAGCCGCGACGAAGATGGCGTCGATGGGGCCGCTCACCTTGAGCGTGAAGACCGCGTCTTTCTCGCCATCGGGCTTCAGCGCGCCGTCGGCCTTGCCGACCTTGTCGACCTTGCCGCTGTCTTTCGAGCGCTCGAAGCCGAGGATCTTCGCCTCGGCGGCGGGCGGAATGGCGGCGGGGATGGACGCTGCGGTCGCCGGCGCGGTGCCGGCGGGCGCCGTGCTGGCAACCGAGGGATCCGCCGAGGCCGTGGTGGTGGGCTCGGGGGTCTTGGGCTCAGGAGCCTTGTCTCCGCCGCAGCCGACGAACATCGCAAAGACCGGAGCAACCACGAGCGTGCTGGCAACGAGATATCGCACAAGAACCTCCACCAAATGTAATCTACACACAAAAAAGAGGGGCCGCGAGAGGCTCACGCCCTCGCGGCCCGGGGACTTCACTTCACGAAGAGCTGCGCAGCCGCCAAGCCCGCACCCTTGGTGGCGGTGATGGTGAACTTCGCCTGCACCGGAATCGGCGAGAGGGCGAGCTTGAGGCAATTGGCCTTGGAGCCGAGGACCGCCTGGGAGCCCGCGATACCGGGCTTGCCCTTGGCCTCACCGAACTGCGCGTTCATGCCCGGGATGGGCGTGACGAGCGCTGCGGTGATGTCGAGCTGGGTAACGCCCATGCTGTTGGCAACGATGGTGTAGCACTTGCCCGGCGCCATCGTGAACGACTGCTCCAGGGTCTGCCCCTGCTGGAAGTTGCCGGCGATGGTGTTGCCTTCCTTGGCGGCGCCCGGGGCTTCCGTCGCGCCGAGGGTGGCGAGCGCGGTCGACGCGGCAGCGGCGAGGGTGGGGTCCACCACCTGCGCGGTGCCGGTGGCGCCGCCAGTCGCGGGCGGGGTGCCGGTGGGCGTTCCGTTGTTCGGCGTTCCGTTGTTCGGCGTTCCGTTGTTCGGCATGCCGTTGTTCGGCATGCCGTTGTTCGGCGCGCCCGTATTCGGGTCGGCGCCCGGCGGGAGGCCGTTGGTGTTGCCGCCGGTGAGCCCGTTGGAGGGCGGCGTGTTCGCGGGCGGATCCTTGCCACCGCACCCGACACTGGACATGCAAGCGATGATCGCGGCGATCGTGGCGATCGCAGACGGGGAGGTGATTCGGATATTCACGATGAGAGCTCCTTTGAGACAGAGCCTTCGAGATCGAACAGGCTCCTACTTCACGAATGAACGTGTCGTAGGGGCGAACCTTACACTGCCGAGGGCCCCACGAAAAGCCTGCTTTTCCCCAGGCCGCGCCGGCCTTTGCCGCTCGAAACCCGCTACCGCGCCACCATCGCACGAAGCTTGAGCACCGTGTTCCAATTGCGGCCCGTGCTCGATCCGAGCGCCTTCAGGTTGAGCTTCGAGTTGCCTTGCCCCTCCGGAAAGAACACGAACACTTCGCGGCCGCGCACCTCGACGCGCTCCGGGCCCGCAAGACGTTCGAGATAGCTGGCGAGGGCCGCGCGCGCCGCTGCCGCGGGCTCGCTCTTCAGCGCCATCAGGAGAAGCCGCGACGGGTGCGACTCGGCCTCCGCGGGAAACGGATTGGCGGCGATGGCGGCCTCCCACTCCTCGGGCGTGCGCACCATGATGTCGGTCGCGAGACCCATGCGCGCGGCCAGCTCGCCTTCGAGCTTGCCCTCGAGCTTCGTGGTGCTCTCCTTGGTGCCCTCGAACACGAAGTTGCCGCTGGCGAGGAGCGTGCGAACGTTGGCGTAGCCGAGCGCAATGAGCTCTCGCTTGAGATCGGCCATCGGGAGCTTGCGATTGCCACCGACGTTCACCCCGCGGAGAAGCGCAATGTAGTGTCGCATGGCGCGGGAGCTTGCCACACCGCGGCGCGGAAGGGCATCGAGTTTCCCCCATTGCCTTCGCGCGAGAGAGCCCCCAATCTCGAGAGATGTCGACGCCCCGCACCGCGCTCCTGGACGATCCGCAGCTTCGGCCGTTTCTACCCATGCTCTGGCTCGCCTGGTCGGACTTCGATCTCGACGACGAGGAGCTGGCGGTCATCGCGCGGGCAGTGGAGCAAACGCCGTGGCTGCGGCCCGCCGCACGCGCGACGCTCGCGCGGTGGCTCGACCCCGCGAAGCCCCCCACGCGGGCGGAAGTGGCAAAGCTCACCGAGACGCTGGTGGCGGTCTCCAAAAACCTCTCGCCGGAGCAACGTTGCGATCTCGTGGAGCTGGCCCTGGAGCTTGCCCCCGAAGAGCATCGCGACGCAGACACCCGAGCCCGCCTTCAGGAGCTCGGAGCGAAGCTCTCGGCGGGGCCGTGCCTGAGCGATCTCGAGGGCCCGCCCGCCACCAAAGCGAGCTCGGAGGCGAACGAGGTGCTGCGGGCCTCGATGCGCGCCGCGCTCGACGGTCGTCATGGGCCCGTGCGTGCCGAGGTTCGACGGTTCCTCTCCGACCCCGAGAAGCGCGCGTACGGCCTGCCGACCGACGTCTATCGCGAGAAGGTGGCGGGCTGGCTCGGCGAGCTGGCCAAGGCGGGCTTCGGCAACCGCGCGTTTCCCGGCGTAACGACCCAAGAGCCGAACCTCGATGCCTTCGCCACCACCTTCGAGACGCTGGCCATGGGCGATCTCTCGCTGGTGGTGCGCTTCGGCGTGCAGTTCGGGCTCTTCGGCGGCAGCATCTTCTTCCTCGGTACCGCGAAGCAACGCGAAGAGCACCTTCCGCGGGTGGCCTCACTGGCGCTCCCCGGATGCTTCGCCATGAGCGAGGCGGGGCATGGATCCAACGTCGAGGGCCTGGAGACCACCGCAACCTGGGACGCCGCAAGCCGGAGCTTCGTCATTCACACGCCGCGCGAGGCCGCCCGCAAGGAGTGGATCGGCGGCGCTGCCAAATACGCACGCACCGCCACGGTCTTCGCGCAGCTCGAGGCCAACGGCGATGCCCACGGCGTGCACGCGTTCCTGGTGCCCATTCGCGACGACACCGGCCGACCGCTCTCGGGCGTGCGCACCGGCGATTCGGGGCTAAAAATGGGTCTCAACGGCGTCGACAACGGGCGCCTGTGGTTCGACCACGTGCGCGTCCCGGAGACCGCGCTGCTCGGGCGTTTCGCCACCATGAACGCCGAGGGCACGTACGAGAGCAGCATCGAAGGCTCGAAGAAGCGCTTTTTCACCATGCTGGGCACGCTGGTCGGTGGGCGCGTCTCGGTGGCGGCGGCGGCGGTCACTGCCGCCAAGGTCGGGCTCACCATCGCGGTGCGCTACGCCACCACGCGGCGCCAGTTCGGTCCGGCGGAGGGCGAAATTCCGCTCCTCGAGTATCCTGCGCACGCAGCGCGGCTGCTTCCGCGCCTCGCCTCGGTGTACGTGCACCACTTCGCGGTAGACCGCCTGAAGGCGCACTTCGCGGCGCAGATCACCGGACGCCTCGACGAAGCGACGAAAGACACGCGGGAGCTCGAAGCTGAGGTGGCGGCGCTCAAGGTGCTCACCACCGGAACCGCGGTGGAGACCCTGCGCGAATGCCGCAAGGCCTGCGGCGGCCAGGGGTACTTGGCGGTCAATCGCTTGCCCGATCTCTGCGCCGACGTGGAGATCTTCACCACCTTCGAGGGCGACAACACCGTGCTCTTGCAGCTCGTCGGCAAGAGCCTGCTCACCGGCTTTCGAAAGCGCTTCGAGAGCGGAGGGCTCGGCGGCATTGCGCGCATGGTGCTCGAGCGCGCGAAGAGCGCCATCACCGAGCGAAACCCGCTCGAGGTCCGGAGAACCGACGCGGAGCATCTTCGCGACCGCAACTTCCACCTCTCGGCACTCCGCTTCCGCGAAGGCGCGCTGCTCGAGTCGCTGGCGCGGCGCACCAAGAAGCGCATCGACGCGAAAATGCCGCCCCATCGGGCGATGCTCGACGTGCAGGAGCACCTGCTGGCGCTGGCCGCCGCCCACGCCGACCATTGCGCGCTGGCGTTCTTCGACGAAGCCGTGCGAGAGACCAAGGACGCCGAGCTTCGCGCGACCCTCGACCGACTCGGCGCCCTCCACGCGCTCACCCAGCTGCGAAGAGACGCCGTGTTCTACCTGGCCGAAGGCTACTTCGACGCGGGAAAAGAACGGGCCATGCGCAAGGAGGTGGCGCAGTTGGTGGCCGAGATCCGCCCAGACGCAGTGGCGCTGGTCGACGCGTTCGGCATTCCCGACGCGTGCCTCTCGGCGCCCATCGCCTTCATGGACCCTGCGCATCCCAAGTGGTAGCCGCGCGCACGGAACCCCCGGCTACGGCGCCGGCTGCGCCTTGGTGCGCGCCTCGATAGAGGCGATGGCGCGGGTGATCGAGTCGTCGCCGTGCACGCAGCCGAGCACGTCTTGCATCTTGTAGTGCCCGGGCACCTTCACGACGCGCGCGGGCGCGAGCGCCTTGAGCATGGGAATCGACCGGGCATCGCCCACCTTTGCCGCCACGCCGATGCTCGACTTGGCCTCGCAGCTGAGGCCCGCAAAGCGTAGGTCGATGGCCACCGACGCGGCGTCACTCGCCTTCTCGCGCACGTCGGATACCCGCAGCGCCTTGGCCGCGCGATCGGCGGTGCTCCGCGGAACCTTGGCCACCCAGGCCAGTTCATAGAGGACATCGCAAGCACGCGCCGAGGGGTGCTGTTCGAGAAACTTAAGGGCCGCGTCGGTGCCCACGCCCGAGATGGCGGTCTTGCGAACGTTCTCCAGGTACTCCGGCTTGTCGGCGGCGGTAGCGTCGATGCCGGCCAGGTGATCGAGCTCGCTGATGGCCTCTACCGGCTGGCTGGTTGCGAAGAACCCCTTCACCATCGCCTCGTACACGCGCGGCATATCCGCCGGTTGCGGCTTGGCCTCGCCGAGCTTCGCCCGCCCGCGATCCATGTCGCCCACCTCGAAGAGCTTCACCGCCTCGGCCACGTCGGTGCGCAGCGGCTCGGTGGGCACCGGCGCCAGACCGCCGTCGGCCTGCGCTACGCTCGTGCGTTTGGAGGGCCCGAAGGTGCTGGCCAGCACCACCCCCAGGAAGATGATGGCGAGAAAGCCCAAGGTCGCCAGCGCCGCAGGCGGAAGCCGCCGCACGTAACCGAGGGCGCTCTCCGCCATGTTCTTCGCCTGGGAGCCCACCGGCACCGCCAGGAATCCGGTGGGCGCGCCCGCCATCGAGGGCAAGTTCTCGGAGAGGCTCGGCGCCGAGCGCATGGCCTCGCCGCCCAGCACCGAACGAAGCGGCGGCGTCACCCCAACCGACGGCAAGAGCGCGTCGATGGCATCGACCACGTCTTTGGCGGTCGCGGGCCTGTCGCGCATGTCTTTGGCCATGAGCGCATGAATCAGCGCGTCGACCCCGGGCGGCACCATCGCGTCGGGCGCCTTGTCGCGAATCGAGGGAATGGGCGCGGTCACGTGCATGCCCAGGAGCTGCACCTTGCTGTCGGCGTCGAAAGGGCGCCAGCCTGCGATCATCTCGTAGAGCATGACGCCCACCGCGTAGAGATCGGCTCGGGCGTCGAGGTCTTGCCCCAGCGCCTGCTCCGGCGCCATGTATTCGGGTGTACCATACACCATACCCGCGCGGGTGATGGCGGCGGTGCCGCTGGTGGGCTCGCGCGCCAGCTCGCCCATGGGTACCCGTGCGATGCCGAAGTCGAGCACCTTCACGAAGTCGGGGTCGCCGTCGCGATCGACCAGCATCACGTTCTCGGGCTTGAGATCTCGGTGAACGATGCCGAGCTGGTGCGCGCGGCCGAGGGCGCTGGCGATTTGCCGCACGATGTTCAGCGCGCGCGCCACCGTGAGCGCGCCGCGGTTGATGCGGTGCCGAAGGCTCACCCCTTCCACGTACTCGAGCACCAGGAAGAACGAACCGTCGTCCAGCTTGCCGAAGTCGGTGGCCGCCGCCACGTTGGGGTGCTCGATGTGCCCGGCCGCCACCGCTTCGCGCTCGAAGCGCGTGACCACCTCGGGCAGGCGGCTCATCTCGGCGTGGAGCACCTTCACCGCCACCCGCTTGTGCATGAGCATGTGCTCGGCCAGGTACACCGCGCCCATGGCGCCCTCGCCAAGGCGTCGCAGGAGCTTGTAGCGGTCGCTCAGGGTCGTTCCCACCAGCCCGGCGCTCTCGGCGGACTTCGCCGCACTGTCGGCGCCCGCGGATCGGTCGCTGCTCGGTTGGCTTTCGGGGGTTTGCGGCATGGGAAGGGAGAAGGAGAAGCGAGGCGGCGGTTGCCGCTACCCCGCAGGATAGCGAGAACCGTTCAAAACTCGAAGTTCACGATGGCGCCCAGCCACAGGCCGAACACGTCGGTACCCGCCGCAGAAGGCACCCGGAACACGGTGTTCACGGTGGTGGGAATGGTGGGCGTGGTGTTGTCGGGGTAGCTGTCGCCGTGGCAGAGCGCCGAGAAGCGCGTACCCAGCACCAGCCCCACCTCCACCGGCTTCCGCACCCGGTAGGTGGCGCCGATCCCCAGCGGAATATCGAGGCAACCACCAGACGTGGGGCTGGTGTGAAAGCCGCCCTGCGATGTCACCACGTCGTAGGCGGGGGTCACGGTTCGCATGTATCCTACACCTACGAACAGGAACGGGTGGATGGTCCGAAGGCCCAGCGGGGGCACCAGCCGCGCCTCGATGCCGCCGCCGAACTGCGTTCGCAACGGGCCCGAAGAGACCGGCGAAAGGCCGAGCATGCCGTACACACCGACCCGCGCCAGCGGCAGGAGCGCCAGGTGTGCGGTCGCGCGAAAGAGCGGCCCCAGGCTCGCGTCGCCTGCGCCCAGCGGACGGTTCTTGAGAAAGCGCTTCTCCAGGCCCAATTCGGCGCTGGTGTCCCAGTGAACCTGAGCGGCCGCCGGGGAGGCCTTCGCAAGCCAACCGAGGGCCCACGGAAAGGCCGCAGCAAGGAGCAGGGCACGCGCAGGACGTCGCATGCCCGCACTCTACCCGAGGAGCGGCCGAGGCGGGTCGTTCCGTGGGAAAAAAGCGCGGCGGTTAGAAGCGCAGGGGGCTGTAGGGCAGCAAGCTCTCGCCCTGCTGCGGAGGCTGCGAGTGCTGCTTGTTGGTGAGCGCCCACACGAACACGCCGACCGGAAAGCGCACCTTGCCGAAGATCGCGGTGGTTTGCCCCAGGCCCTCGTAGGCACGCTGCTGCAGCTCGACGCCGAACGTGGCCCAGCCGGCCGCGAGGCTGAAGCCGGGCCGCGGGTGCTGCGCGTCGAAGAGCGGTCCGATCTGGACCCAACCGCCGGAGATGAGGTGCATGTACTCGAGCTGCAGGCCGAACGTAGCGAAGCTCTTGTTGGAAAACTCGTAGGTGGCGCCCAGCGAGAAGAAGTTGGGTGCGGCGATGAACATGGCCCCCACGCGCACGCGGCCGAAGCCCAGCACCTGCGGCTTGCCCTGCTCTACGAACCCCGGACCGAGGGCCCCTTCGAGGTTGGCGTCCCAGGTGAAGTCGCGTTCCATGAAGTCTTCGACGCTTTGCCCCACGCGAACGAAGCGATCTTTCTTCTTCGCCGCGCCGGCGTCGTTGTTGGCGGGCATCGCGCCGCCATCGAGGCTCGACGTGGGTGCGAGCCCAGCGTCGGGCGCCGCGGCGTCGGGCGTGACCACCGTGACCGCGCCAAGGCTCACCGAGTCGGAGGGCGCGGCGTCGGCGCTCGGCGCAGTGGGCGAGCTGGGCGCGGCGCCGGCGTCGTTGGCGGTTGCCAAGCCCGGCGCAGCGGCTGGCGCGTCGGCCAAGACGCGCGACGCAAGTCCGAGCGATGCCGCTACCAGCCCCAGGGCCACCGCGCTGCGGCCGAGGCTCACTTCTTCACCGCGCGAATTTCCACGACGAAGTCGAAGTCCTTGCCCTTGGACTTGAAGTCCTTGCCGTTGAGAGCGCCGCCGATGCACTTGAGCAGCGGATCTTCTCCGCCGTTGATGGCGACTTTGTCCTTCTCGATGCGGCCTTCGAGGTGGGCGGTCATGTCGGAGGCCAGGGTGGTCATCTGCGGACACACCTTGGCGGCGTCGACGAAGAGCGCCGAGAAGGGCCCTTTGTAATCGTCCGGATCCACCAACGGGCTCGTCGCCACCGCCAGCTGAAACGGCGTGCCGCTCCACTCGACGCGGATGCCGATGGGGTCGCCCACGCTCACCTTCTCGCTTTTCTTCGAGCACGACGGGAGCGCGGCCAACGTGGCCAACGCCGCGACGGCCGAGAGCACCGCAACCGACGATGCGACTTGCGCCTTGAAGGGGAACAACATGAGGAACGCGCATTACTGGAGGGGGTGGCCGTCGCGCAACTCTTACCTTGTAGGAAGCGCCAGCGATTCCCGCTGAGAAGCCCTCTTCGCGCGTAAAGCCACCCTTTTTGGGCGAACGCGAGAGCGCTTCAAAGGATTGGTGGGGGCCCGGTTCTGCGCTAGCATCGCCAACCATGGAATCGCGCTCTTCTTCGCTTTCTTCCCGGGTCACCCGCTTCGCCTCCGCCGCCGTCATGGCCACCCTGCTCGTGGGTATGGCCGGCTGCGCGACGATCATCAGCGGCTCCCGGCAAGACGTCACCGTCAACTCCAACCCCCAGGCCGCCGAAGTCCACATCTATCAGGGCTTCGTCGCAGGCCCCGGAGCGCCCGAGGTCTATGCCGGGCGTACGCCTTCGTCGACGGCGCTCCCTCGCGACAAGTCGTACACCATTGCCATCACCGCAGCGGGCTACCAAGAGGTGCGGGTTCGCATCGACAAAGAGTTCAACCTCTGGGTGCTCGGCAACCTCATCTGCGGCGGGGTCGTCGGCGGCGCCGTCGACTACTTCACCGGCGCCTTCTGGAAGCTCGAGCCCAACGACGTGCTCGTGACCCTGGCGCCGGGCGGCTCTCCTGGCGCACCGGGCGCCGCGCCCGCACCCGCCGGGTCTCCGGCCCCTGCGTCTTCCCCTGCGTCGCAGCGCGACGAAGGCGGCGCCGATCTCTACGCCATCTTCGTGGCCAAAGACAGCGAGGGCCAGCTCCGCTCGGTCACCGTCCCCATGATCCGCGACACCGCGTCTCTCGCCGCGAAGTGAGCGTGCGCTCCCGGAGAGCACTCCCCATCGCCTTGGCGCTCCCGGTGCTCTTTCTGGTGCAAACCGCCCACGCCCAGGAGGCGCCGGTCGACGATGCGCCTTGGGAAGCGGAAGACCTGCGGCCCACCGAAGTTCCGGAGCCGCCGTCGATGGCCCTCGGCCCGCTCAACGAGCTGGTGCTCGGGGGCATTCGTTTCTACCAGGTGAAGATCGGCACGAATTCGGTCTCCCGCTGCCCGTATGTGGTCTCGTGCTCGGCCTTCGGCAAACAGAGCTTCACCGAGCTCGGGTTCTTCGGCCTTCCGGCGTTCCTCGATCGCTTCTTTTATCGCGAGAATCCCGACACCTTCGTGAAGTATCGGCGCTACGTGATGCCCGACGGAGTGATTCGCTATGACGACGCGGCCTTCCACCTGGATTAGCGCAGCCGCCGCGGCGACGCTCGGCGCATGGGCGTGCCCGTCGGCTGCCGAGACGCCGGAGACCAAGGCGACCGACGCTCCGGTTGCGGCGCCGGTGATTTCGCCGGAGCGGACCACCTTTCTCGAAGGCTTCGCCGCCAGCCTGGCGCGGGAACGCGACTACTACCGGGCCGTCAGCGTGTGGAAGGAGCTTCGCTTTGGCGCACCCGACCCCCGCGATCGCGTTCGCTACTCGCTCTCCATCACGCACGCCTACCGCGCCAGCCAGCGCTACGCCTCGGCGCTCTCCGCCTCGCCGCACGTGCTGCAGAGCGAGGTGGCGACGCCAGCGCAGCGGGCCGAAGCCGAGCTGCTCAGCGGCGAGAGCTACCTGGGCCTCAAGATCCCGTTTCAGGCAGAGGTGCACCTGACGAAGGGCCTGGAGCTCGCGGCGCCCTGCTCGGAGCTCGCGGCGCGGGCGGAGCTGATGCTCGGCGTGGCCCGGGCCGAGGCCGGCGATTGGCCCCGCGCACGCGCCTACTTTCTGCGGGTGCAGAACGGGAAAAGCAGCCTCGCGCCGGTGGGAACCGACTTTGCGGCGCAAGCGGCGAAGGCGCCCGACATGCCGCACCGGAGCCCTTTGGCGGCGGCCGTTCTCTCCGGGCTCTTGCCGGGTGCAGGGCAGGCCTACACCGGCCATTGGGTCGACGCGGGCCAGGCATTCTTCTTCGTGGGCGCCTTCGCGTTCGCCAGCTTCCTCGCCTACTCGTACGAGCACGAGGGGGGCCGCCCGCTGGTCCTCACCGCCGTCTCCCTTTCGCTCACCGGCATCTTCCACATCTCGAACATCATCGGCGCCGAGCGAACGGCGCGGTACTACAACCAGCACCAGCGCGACATCTATGCCGGGGGCATTCGCGATCGCGCCCTCGGCCTTCCCTGAGAGCGGAGCGCCGAACAAAAGAAACGAGGCCGAAGTTCGGGAGAACTCCGGCCTAGACTGTTCGTTCCGAAGACCGAAACGAATCAGCGCGAATCAGGGGGTGTCGCTGTCGGCGCAGTTCTGGAGACCGCCGTCGGCGATCTTGCAGACGAAGGCCTTGCGGAGCAGGCCGTAGAGGAAGCCGTCATTGCGGAGAATGACGGCCTTGTCGCCAGAGGTGGCAACGCCAGCGTACGAGCAGCCGGTGACCGCGCTGGAAAGCGCCGCAACCGCGAGAACACCTGCAATCATCTTCTTCATGGTAGTTAGACTCCTAAATCGCGATCAGGGATTGTTGTTGTCGCCGCAGTTCTGCAGGCCGCTGTCGGTGATCTTGCAGACGACTGCCTTGCGGAGCAGGCCGTAGAGGAAACCGTCGTTCCGGAGAATGACGGCCTTGTCGCCGGCGGTGGCGACGCCAGCGTAGTAGCAGCCAGTGGCGCTCGAGAGCGCGGCCACCGCGAGGACACCAGCGATCAGTTTCTTCATTTTACGTCTTCCTTCTTCCAATGAGACTCAGAGGTCACCGAGGGCGCTGGCTGTCAGAGGTCAGCCGGACCCGTGCAGTGGACACATCTTCTACCGAAATGTCGCAAGCGGTGTAAATCTCGGATCTACATTTCTGCCCCGCCGCCCGGACGCGAGCGTTTTCTTCAACGAATTCGTCAGTGATTCCGAGCACTCGCGGATCTGGTTGAATAAATCTTGGGTGGTCATCGTCCCGCTCACCCGGGAGTCGTGATAGCTGCGCGAGCACGCACTGCGAGGGGCGCGGCACCGCCGGTGCGGGAGCGCGATTGACGGAAGCGGCGAGGGTCTGACATACCCGCCAGACCATGGCGAAGACCCAAAGTGGCACCCCGAAGAAGCGCACCTCGCAGGAGGGTCCCCGCAGCATGCGTCGGGACTTCGAGCGCGCGCGCAACGTGCACCCGGTTGGCATCACCGGCAAAGAGAAGCCCGTCGACATCATCACCCACATGTTCCCGGCGTACGTCGGGCGGCAGGAGCGCACGGCGTTCGAGCTCATGCGACGGAGCGTGAAGGACGACTGCTGCGTGTTCCTCACCCTCTCCGGCGCCATGACCCCAGCCGGCCTTCACCAGTCGTGCCTCATCCCGCTCATCGAGCGCGGCGTCATCGACTGCATCACCACCACCGGCGCCAACCTGTACCACGACGCCCACCGCATCATCGGGCACCGCATTCGCGAGATCGAGCCCAACGCGGGTGATCTCCAGTACCGGCTTTCGCGCATCATCCGCATCTACGACCTGGGCTTCTGGGAAGAGACGCTCCTCGAGACCGACAAGCTCTTCTCGGCGATCCTCCGGAAGCCCGAGTTCCAGAAGAAGATGACCACGCCGGAGCTGCACTATCTCATCGGCAAGAGCGTAGCCGAGATCGAGGACGCGCTGGGCGTGACCAGCCCTTCGCTCCTGGCCACCGCCTACCGCTACGGCGTGCCCATCTTCGTGGGCGCGGTGCAAGACGGCTCCATCTTCCTCAACATCGTCAAGCTCAAGCGCATGCTCGGCGACGCCTTCAAGCTCGAGATCGACGTCAACGACGACGTGTTCGAGATGGGCGCCATTCAGCACTACTGCTTCGGCGCCAAGAAGAAGCCCATGGCGGTGTGGATCCTGGGCGGCGGCGTTCCCAAGAACTACACCCTCCAGGGCGAGCCCCTGCTCGACCAGATCCTCGGGGTGCCCACCCACGGCTTCGACATCGATCTCCAGTTTTGCGTCGACCCGGTAGACAACGGCGCACTGTCGTCGTGCCCGGCCGGCGAAGGCCACACCTGGGGCAAGGTCAGCGCCGAGAGCGTGCAATACGGCTCGGTCTACTGCCACACCGACGTGACCGCCGTGTTCCCTTGGCTCACCTACGCGCTCCTCTCCGACCCTGGCGTGCACCGACGGCCCCGGCGTCTCTACGACGCACGCGTCGAGGCGGTCGACCTGCTCCAGAAGGAGGTCGACAAGCGCAGGAAGCGCCTGATGCCGACCATCGAATTCGACCTCCCGAAGCCCAAGCGCGCCAAGGTGACGGCCAAGACCAAGACCAAGCGCGCCTGAAGCGTGCGCCCGGGAATCTAGGGCCGCGGGCGCAACCAGAACAACTCGATCACGTCCAGGGCGAACGTCTGCGATCCCTGGGCGACGATGCCTGCGCCCAGACCACGAATGAAGTCGTGCTTGAACAGGCCCCAGGCGATGGCGCCGCCGGCGATGTAGGCCACCTCGAAGGCCATGCCGATGAGCGTTCCGCGATGGAGCGCTTCGCGCTGGTGGTGCACCGATTTCACGCTGGTGAGCTCCTTGTCCATGCCCGGACGGAGCACGAGCCAGCCCACCGCGCTGCCGAAGTTGATGGCGCCGAAGCCGGCGGCTTGGAGCCCGAAGCCGGTCCAGAACGTGTCGCGCGTCGCCAGGAGCGTCGAGACGCCCACCGAGAGGTTGAAGAGCCCCATGGAGGCGAACATGAGGGAGATGCCGTCGCGATCCTGGTCGTACTCGCCGCGGACGCGGACGAGGTCGGGCTCCTCGGCAGCGGCCGAGGTCGAAGCCAGCGAGAGGCCG
Source organism: Polyangiales bacterium (assembly GCA_038210445.1). Lineage (GTDB taxonomy): Bacteria > Myxococcota_A > Polyangia > Polyangiales > Polyangiaceae > JABFRG01. The sequence goes on along the minus strand of JBBQWQ010000074.1, from coordinate 10,212 downwards.
AGCGCAGCAGCGAGCGCGAGACCACGGCCGAGGGCGCGCAGCGTGGGCGCGGGCGTGGGCGTGGCCCCGAACAGCGAGACGGCGTGTCTCGAGGCGTGGTTCATCGGACCGGATCCGGCAGACGCTTGGACGACTTTGCTTTTGCGTACCCATCGCGGCCCCGACCCTGGAGCGCGACGCCGTAGAAGACGGCCCGAGAGTTCAGGGGCGAGATGTCCGGCATGTACGTGACCTCCGGGTAGATCGCGATGTCGTCGTTGATGCGCCACTGCACGCCGATACCGGCGCGATAGCCCAGGTGGTACGGATCGGTGGCCCGCAGGAACACGCCGGGGCTCACCACCAAGGTCACGTCGCGCGCCAGGTTGAAGCCCACAAGTGCCGTGAGATCGCCCAGCGCGAGCCACTCGCCGACGCAGTAGCGCTCCTCGGTGGGGCAGCGAAACACCGGGTGCAGCAGGCGGGCGTAGTCGATGCGCGGCACCCACCACCAGGTGACGTTGAAGCGCGCGAACGACGCCACGTCCACCAAGCGCGAGGTGAAGATCAGCGTCTTGGCGCTGAGGCTGGCGCTGAACGGGAGGTTGAGGGTGAGGCCGAGGTCGAGCCGGCGCACGATGCCCACCCGGCCGTGAAGCGTGGAGGTCGGGATGTGCCGTACGTTGGGGTCCGCCGCCGCGATGGCGTCGATGGCGATGCCGCCCTGGAGCGCCCCCGGGTCGAGCGTGCGCGGCGTGTTGTAGTGGTTGGGCGAGTAGCTGCAACCGCCGAGAGCCACCGCAGCAACGGCAGCCATGCCCACGCGCTCCGCACCGCAGCCGCGGCGCGGGCCAGCGAAAAGGTTCGTCGATGGGCGGAGCGAAGCCATTTGAAGGCGAAGAAGCGGAAGGGCGCGGGCGGTAGCCGTCGCTACCTAGGCCGTATCATAAACCGCCGAGCACCCCCGTGGACACGGAGGGTGGCCGTTGCTATTTCGCCATTCAGCTAATTAGCCGAATGGGAGAATATGGACCACCTGAGCATCACCTTCGCGGCCCTCGCCGACCCCACCCGAAGAGCCATTCTCGCGCGCCTTGCGCTCGGCGAGGCCACGGTGGGCGAGCTGGCCGAACCCTTCGAGCTGCGCCTGCCGACGGTGTCGAAGCACCTGAAGGTGCTCCAGCGCGCGGGCCTGGTGTCGCAGTCGCGCAAGGCGCAGTGGCGGCCCTGTCAGCTGGAGGCGGCGCCGCTCAAAGACGCGGCCGAGTGGACCGAGCTCTTCCGACGGAACTGGGAGGAACGTTTCGCGCGGCTCGACGCGCGGCTCGAGCAAACAAAGAAGGAGGCGCGCCGCGGAGGCGACGAACGATGAAGCGGCGCGCGGCTGGGCCGCGCCAGAGCGCAAAAGTTTCGGCCCACGGCGCGCCCTCTGCGCTGCGGCATTCTCGCTTGCGCTGGTGCAGCCCTCGGCGCCGTGAACGCTCAGCCGGCGAAGCGGGACTGCTCCAGAAAGTCGAAGAGCGCGGCCAGCGCCACCGGCGAGTCGTAACGAAACCGAAGGCCGGTGACCGCCGGAAATGCCCCGGGGCGCGCCCACGCTACGCGGGCGTGCAGTTGTAGGGGGTCCCACATGGAGGGCGTGACGAACGCCACAACCAGGTCGCGATCGGCGGGCAGCGGGTCGTCGGTCTCGAGGCAAACCCCGCCGAGGCCCAGGTTTCGCACCCGCGCCTGCACGGTCCGCGCCTCGGACACGTCGGTGACCGTGGCGGAAGCTCGCACCGTCTTGCGCGGGTGAGCTCGAAAGTGAGAGCGCACAGGACCCATCGGTAGGCTGAAAGTCACGATACCACGGGCCGGAGCTTGCCGGGTAACACCCATATTCTTTTCGCGGCGGCAAACCTCGCGGTACGATGGCGGTACGATGAGCCAAGACACGCGCAAAGACAAACGCGCACAAGATACGAGCATCGTGGTTCGCTACAAGAGCGCGACCGTCGACGAGTTCATCGAGCACCACGCGCACGACGTGAGCCGAGGGGGCATCTTCGTCAAGACGACCACCCCGTTCGGCCCCGGCACGCTGCTCAAGTTCGAGCTGCGCATCTCCGACGAGAAGGCGCTCATTGCCGGCGTCGGCCGCGTCGTGTGGAAGCGCGACCCGGCCCAGGTAGGCGAAGGCCGCCCTGCGGGAATGGGTGTAAAGTTCATCAAGATCGACGAGCCGTCTCGGCTCCTCATCGACGAGGTCGTGAACAAAGCCCCGGGAGCCGGAGCGAGCTTCACCAACGGCGAGTCGCGCAAAGAGCCGGCGCACGCACCGTCGCCTCCTTCGGTCGTCACGTCGGCGCCGCCCATTGCAGCGCTGGGCCGTACCCCTTCGGCCGGGGCGCCCGTGCTGCCCACGCCCGCAGTCCCCGCAGTCCCCGCAGTCCCCGCAGTCCCCGCGGTCGAAGCCAAGCGTGTTCCGCCGCCCCCTTCTCGCGTACCTGCGCCGCCGGCGCGGGGCGTCACCGTGCCGTCCTCCAAGGCTGGTGGAGGGCTGGCTCCGCCGCCGCAGCGGGGAAATTCCGAGCGACCGACCATCGCAGGCATGCCGGTGTCGGCGCCCGCCTCGCCCGAATCCACGCCCCGGCCGGCAGCGGCCAACATGGCGCCGGCGGCGGGCTCGCCGGTGCGCGATTCGACGCGCGACCTGCTCAAGGATCCGCCGCGCCCGGTGGTGCGCGTCGCCGAAGAGGTGAAAACCGTTCGGCGCTCGCTCGACTCGCTCTTGTCGGAGATCGAGACCGACACCGTCTCGAAGACCACCAAGGACGTCCCGCTCACGGCCCCCGGCGAACCGGTACCGGCCGCGGCGCCGCGTGCAACGTTCGCGGCGGCGCGCAAGGCCACCATCATGGGCATGGCCATGGTCACGCCTCCGCCGCCGGCCGCCGAGCGAACCTCGCAGATGCCGGCGCTCACCGGCTTGACGCCGGCGCCCGTGGCGACGATGACCTTCGGCGACGTGCCTTCGCGCGCATCCGAAGGAGAGGACCGCCCCGAGCCCACCGTCATGAAGCAGGCCGCCGAGCTGCTCGAAGAAGCCCTGCGCGAAGCGGGAGGGTCGCTCGACGAGATCGGCAACAACCCGCTCTTCGGCGGGGTGACAGCGCTGGGCAAGCAGCCCCAGGCGACGCCCGGGCGCGACCCGATGCTCACTCCCGTGGGCGATCCGCTGGCCATGACCACCCGCGACGACGAGGGGCTCGACCACCAAGAGCGCACGCTGGCCATGAGCCGCGACGCGGTGAAACGCGACTTCGGCAGCACAATGCCGCTAAACCGCCCGGACCCGGCGCTGGCCAGCACCATGCTGAGCCAGAGTCAGAGTCAGCCGCCGCCGCAGGTCGCCCCTTCAGCGCCGCCCCCGGCGTTTGCGCAGGCGCCGGCGCCTTCGCAAGCGCGGCTCTCCACCCCTCCCATTGCGGAGAAGAAGAAGAGCAGCGCGTTGCCGGTGATCCTGGGGCTCGGCGTGCTGGTGCTCCTCGGCGGCGGCGGCGCTGCAGCCTGGAAGATGGGCTACTTGAACAGCGTGCTGGGGACCGGCAAGCCCATCCCCACCGCCGCGCCGACGCTGGCCTCTGCAGCGCCCACCGCCGCCGACACGGTGCCAGTGGCCATGCCTTCGGCGAGCGCCACGACAGACACCAGCGTCGACGCCGGCGCTGCGCCCGATGCAGCGACCGTCGGAGCCGATGCCTCGGCAGCCGCGGTTCTTCCGAGCGGCGCTTCCGCAGCCCCGACCGCAACCGCCAGCGCTGTGCCGACCGTGCCCAGGTTCGTGTATCGGCCGCCGCCCCCCAAGCCCACGGCCACCGAGGATACCAACCCCACGCCCCCGGCCACCGCGGCGCCCACCGCGACCGCAGCGCCGACCGCGACTGCGGCGCCTGCGACCACCGCAGCGGCCCCCACGGCCACGGCCGCACCGAAGCCCCCGGCGTTGGTCCCCGGCGACGACCTGAACCTCAAGTAACGGGCGACGACGAACCGACGCTCGCAAGCGTCTCTTTGGCGATGGAGCCCAGGGAGCGCGCGATGGCAAAGGTCGCGCCCCAGACAAACTCGCCTTCGATGGTGTGCCCGATGCGTGGAAAGATGCCGGCTGCCCGCGTGGTAAACGTGCGCAGCGGCGCGCGAAAGACCCGCGCGACCTCCGCCGGATTCGGTGTGGGCTCAAAGGGTGCGGAGAGCCAAGCTACCTGGGGCGTGATGATGAAGCCGGTTCCGGTCACCAGATCGTCAAGGGCTCCGAGTATCTCGACGCCGGCGCGGGGCAGGCCGATTTCTTCCTCGGCCTCGCGCAGCGCGGTCACCACCAGGCTCTCGTCTTCCGGGTCCATCTTTCCACCCGGAAACGCAACCTGGCCGCTGTGGCGACGCATGGTGTCGGGCCGCTTCACCAGCCACATGTACACGTCGGAGTCGGCTTCGAAGAGGGCCAAGAGTACGGCGCTCGGCTGGGCGCTCGCGCTGGTGAGCGTGCTGCGGGTGCGCGCCCCGAGCGTGCTACGGAGCGCGTCGCGGAGCTCTCGGCCGACCAAAGGAAACGGAAGGTCGCTCATACGAGAAACGGGTTCTGCCTCCGTTCGTGGCCAATGGTGCTGTTGGGCCCGTGCCCCGCGACCACGATGGCCTCGTCGGCCAGCGACATGAGCTTGCCGCGCAGGCTCTTCAAGATGAGGTTGCCATCGCCGCCCCACAGGTCGGTGCGACCGATACCACCGCGAAAGAGCGTGTCGCCGGTGAACACCCGCGGCGACTCACCACTCGGGCTCACCACGAAAGAAACGCTCCCGGGCGTGTGACCGGGGGTGTGCAGCACGCCGAGCTCCAGGGCTCCGATGCGGAAGGTCTTGCCATCGACCAGCGAGCCCTCCATCTCCACGGTCTCCGGCAGCGCGCACCCGAGCATCGCGGCCTGCACTGGGAGCATGTCGTAGAGAAAGCGATCGCCTTCGTGGATGCATGCTTGCGCGCCGGTATGGCGCTGCAGCGGAGCGGTCGCGCCCACGTGATCGATGTGCGTGTGGGTGTGTACGATGGCCGCCACCTGGAGCTCCAGGGCCGCAAGGCGCCGGGCGATCTCGTCAAAGTTGCCGCCCGGGTCGATGACCACGGCCTTCTTCGCCTCCAGGTCGGCAACGATGGAGCAGTTGCAGCCCAACGGGCCCACCGCGAAGGTCTCGACGTGCATTCCGCGTAGGCTAGCGCAGAAGCGGACCGATTCCGTCATGCGCCGTCACGGTCTCTCAGTTCGGTTCGGCCGCAGGGATTCGAACCCCAATAAGGAGAATCAAAATCTCCTGTCCTGCCATTAGACGACGGCCGAGTGATGCGCCCACACCGGTGTGCGGGACCGGGGAAATCTAGTCGGACCCGGGCGAAAGGCAAGTGTTCCGCGCGAAACTGGTCCTTCTTCCTCGGTTCGGTGCAGTTTGGGGGGATGACAGGCTGGTGGCGCGCAGGGCTGATGCTGGTGGCTGGATGCAGCCTCGGCGATCGCACGCCGCCCTGGGGGCCGCGGGAAACTGCCGAGCCACGCAACGGCAATGGGCGTCTTGGGGCCGTTGCAGCGGTGTTGCCCGCGCGCGACGCGCCATCGCCGGCCGCGCCGAGCTCGGCGCCGGTGGTATTCGACGTGGCCTTTGCCGGAGACGTCATTCCGCACGACCCCATCGTGCGCGGCGATCTCGCGGCGATGGTGGCGCGCCTGCCGGAGAGCTATTGGTCGGCCGACGCGCGCGTGCTCAACCTGGAGGCCGCGGTGGGCGATGCCCCGCGCGGCGCAGACCCACGGCTGCTGCGCTTTTACGCGCCGAAGGCGTGGACGGCGAAACTGGTGGAGGCCACCAAGGCTGGAGCGGTGGTGGCCGCGAACAATCACGGGTGCGACCGCGAAGCCAAAGGGCTCGAAGACACGCTGACTGCGCTTCGCGAATCCAACGTCGCCACCCCAGGCCTTTCTGCCGGCGACCCTTGGGCACCCGTGCAGATTGCACAGAAATCGGGGAAACGGGTGTGCGTCATCGCATGGACCGCGTTCGTCAACGATCGCAAGTATCGGCCGGAGACCTGCGGCGCCAAGGCGGGCGCGGCTTCGCTGGCGGTGGCCCCGCTGGGCGCCGACGGGCTCGCCATCTTGCGGCGCGAGCTCGGCCGAGCCGGCCGCTTCGCTCCGTGCGACGCCACCGTGGCCTATGTGCACGCCGGCACCGAGTATCACGCGCAAACGCCGGGCGCCCTCGCCCAAGGCCAGCTCGCTGCCTGCTACGTCGACGCGGTCGTCTTCACACATCCGCACGTCCCCGATCGCCTCACCACCTTCGAGCGGAGTCGCCTCTGCCCCACGGCGCGCGCCGGGAGCGTTCCGGTGTTCCAGTCGCTGGGCAATCTTCTGGGTCATCAGGGTGCTTCCTGGGCTCCGGGAAAATCGGTGCGCCTCGAGGAGGCCGGCGAGCCGCTGAAGCCCTACGAGCTCGCCTGGACCCGCGTCGGCGCCCTGGGTCTGTTGCACGTCGTGTTCGGAGCCGGCGCGCCCGAGATCACCGCGCGGCAAGAGCTCATCTTCGCCGAGTACGACGGCGCAGGCACGCTCCTGCGGCCGCTCGCCGCAGACCCGCGCGATGACGTGTACCGGAGTCTGAAGCAGGCGCCCAAGGCGCTCCGTGACCTCTTGCCCTGACCCGCCTCAGTACAGCAAGAGATCGCGCATCTCGCGGATCGACCCCGCGACCCCCACCGGCGCGTACGCGCCGAAGCCCGCGCTGTCGTGGGCGCCGTACGAGACGCCGATGGAGGCGACCCCGGCGTTCCGGGCCAGCTCCAGGTCGTGGGTGGTATCGCCAACCATGACGGTATCGTGCGGCCGGGCCGCCACGCGGTCCATCAGGTGCAGCACCATGTCGGCGTGGGGCTTGGGTCTGCCCTCGTCGGCGCATCGCGTGGCCGTAAAGTGCGCGGCGATGTCGCCATGATGCGCGAGCGCGCGGTCGAGCCCTGCGCGGGTCTTGCCAGTGGCGATGGCCAGCGTGGCCCCCGCCTCGCGAAGCTCCGCCAAGAGCTCGCGTGCGCCTTCGAACAGCGCGATCTGCGCGTCGCCCGCGAAGTAGTGGTGCCGATACCGCTCGGCGATCTCCGCGTGCCGGGCCGTCTCGAGCTGGGGCGCCAGATGAACCAGCGCATCGAGGAGCCCGAGGCCGATGACGTAGCGCGCGGCACGGTCGTCCGGCACCGGCTGCCCCACGTCGCGGCACGCTTCCTGGAGGGCGCGCGCGATATTCCAGGTGGAGTCGGCGAGCGTGCCGTCCCAGTCGAAGACCACGAAGCGAAACCTCGGCCGCATGGGTGTTCTCGTTAGCACAGCCGATGCGCTATGCTCCCTGTGCGATGGCCGCGCCGATCCCCCTTCCGGTCACGCTCTCGGCTGTGGCAACGCTCATCGCTGCGGTGTCGGAGCTGCGAACCCGCCACGTGCCCAACGTGGTGACGTTGCCGCTCATCTTCGTGGGCATGGCCATCACCGTGTGGGAGCGGAACTTCTACGCGCAGCTCATCGGTTTGATGATCGTCACCGTGTGGGTCATTCCTGCGTTCTCGCGCGGGTGGATCAGCGGCGGCGTCACCAAGCTCATGCTCGGCGTCGGCCTCTGCGTCGGCGCCTGGATGGCCGGCTATTTCACCGGCATCTTCGTGGTCCTCGGCGGGCTCTTCTTCCTCGCCGCCCGCATTCCGTGGGTGAGCGCGCGCATCCGGAAAGAGGGCCCGTTCCTTCCCGGGGCGCCGCTCTGCTTGCTCTCCTTGCTGGGCGCCTATGGCATCAGCCTGCTCATACCCCGCTGACGCGCTCGAATTACTTCACCAAGCTCGTAACCAACAGGCCATCGTGCCGTACCTCCGCGCGTGCCGCTGCCCATCGAGGGCATCGAGGCTCGCGCCTCCGGAGCAACGGTGAAGTGAAGCAAAGATCGGTTCCGACGCCAGTACGAGGGCGCGGCGGCACGTTTTCATTCGTGATTTCAAGGGCCAACGGGCGCTCCCGGCGCGGGCCGAAATCGTGGTTAACCTCGAGCCATGAGTGAGAAACGGGACCCGAAGAAAGCCGCTGCCCTCCTGGCGCGTAGCCACATCAGCCCCGCCGCCGTCGACCCCACCCGGAAGAAGATCGCGCTCGGCATCGCAGCCATCGCCGACCTCGTGCAGATCGGCGCGTTCCCCATCTTCTCCGAGGGCGCGCTCTCGATTCCCGACGACGTGCTCGATCTCGGCGTCGCCTTCCTCCTGCTCCTGGTCCTGGGCTTCCGCTGGCGTCTGGTGTTCTCGCTCGCGCTCGAGCTGGTGCCATTCGCAACCCTGTTCCCAACGTGGACGGCGGTCGTCATCAGCCTCCCCACCGTGCCCAAGCAGCTCCCCGCGGGCTCCGACATCGGCGCCCTGCCGGTGGCCCCTCCGGAAATCTGAGCGGTCCCAAAGCGCAGGCGCTCGCCCGGAACATGTAAGCGTCCGCAGCCTCGCACGTTGACGGAAAGCGCCTTCCTTGGCACGGTCCATCGCGGAGACTTCGATGCTCATCATCCATGGCACCGGCATGTACGGGCGCATCCACGCGTGCGGGGGAAGCTATCTCGGAACCCGCTTCGTCCACCTCTGGTATCTGCCGGTCGTTCCCATCAGCTCGCATCGCGTATTTCCGAGCCACGACCACGGTTCCTTCCAGGGCATCGACGTGCCGCTCTCGTGGCGGTCGGTCATGGCAGCCTATCTGCGGATATGGGGCGTCATCGTCATGCTTTGCTGCTTCCTCGCGCTCACCGGAGCCTTGGTGGGCCTGGTTGCCCAGCGCCCGGCCCCGGCGCAAAGCTTCCAGCTCGGTGACCTGTTCGGCCTGCTGTTCGCGGGCTTCTTTGCCGTCGTCTCGGCGGGCGCCGTGGTGTGGTCGTGGTTTATTTTGGGGAAACTGAGCCCGGCAGAAAAGCGGCGCCGCGAAGTATATGCACAGTACACGGGCATTGCAGCCGACCCGGCCGACCTCGAGAACCTCCGCGCCGTCCTTCGTGAGCGTCTCCTCGGCGCCATCGCCAACGCCGCGCGCGGACTCGCCTCCACCGGCTATCGCGTCCCGGCCGACCCCGCGACCCAGTGGGGAAGCATCGCCCTGGACCCCACGGTCGACGATCCCGAACTGTTCGGCGCAGCGTTCACCCTCGCACGCATCGAGTGGTCGCTGGCGCAGGGCGAGGCGCGCGCGCAGCTCGACCGTACCCACACTGCACTATGGGAGCGCATCGGCTCTGCCGCGGGTCGCGCCTGAAAATGACGATTCCTCGCCCCATCGGAGCTTCGGTTGATGCACTTCTGGTGCTCATCCGTCCAACGGTTGGGTAGACTCTGCCCCGCTTTCGAAAAAAGGAGCCTTTCGTGACGTACCGCCACTATTCCCACCGCTCGGCCCAAGCCCTCGTCGTCGGCCTCGCACTGGTTGCCGCCGCCTGCAACAAAGACGAGCCGCCCGCACAGACCCCCAACCAGTACGCCGGGCAGCCCGGACAGTACCCGCAGCAGGGGCAGTACCCGCAGCAGGGGCAACAGCAGCAATACCCGCAGCAGCAGCAGCCGCAGCAGCCGCCGCCGCCGCCGCCGGTGGCTGAGGACAACAGCCTCGAGAGCAAGCTGCGCAAGCTCAAGGGGGCGCTCGACGCTGGTCTGTTGACCGACGAGGAGTACAAGGCGAAGCGTACCAAGCTGCTCGACGCGTTCTGATGTCGGGCGCGTGAGAGCGTGAGGCGGTCGGGGTTCCGGCCGCCTCGTCACGCTTTCGGGAGTGAGGATCGCGGGGGTCCACGTCGCGGCGGGGTCGCGTGGGCGCGCGGCCGCGTGTACAAGGTGGGGATGCGGCGGATGTTTTTGGTCGGGACCGACACCGATTGCGGGAAGACCACGGTGGCCTGCGCGCTGCTGCGGGCGCTGCGGGCACGCGAGATCAGGGCGCTGCCGTTCAAGCCGGCGGCGAGCGGGCCGGACGGGCCGCAGGGGGATCCGGAGCGGCTGGTGGAGGCGGCCGCGATCGCGGGGCTGAGGGTGGCGGAGATCTGTCCGCTGCGCTACGCGGAGGCGGTGGCGCCGGGGCTCGCGGAGGCTGGCGCCGAGGACATGTCCGTTTGGACAGGTATGGATGGGCGGGCCGGCGAG
>JBBQWQ010000073.1:0-36404 GCA_038210445.1 Polyangiales bacterium | reverse complement strand
GATCAGGAACATCAAACAGAACCTGTTCTTCGCCTTCGTCTACAACGCGATTGGCGTTCCGATCGCGGCTGGGGCTCTCTATCCGGTCTTCGGCCTTCTCCTGAGTCCGATGCTTGCCGCACTTGCGATGAGCTTCAGCTCGGTCTCCGTGCTCCTCAATGCGCTTCGCTTGCGGCGCGTCGACCTCCGCGAATGAATTCCTTCGAGGGCTTGGACCGAGGTACTCACGGGCTGGAACGCGAAGGCGAGTGCATCGCCTCCTGGCTGCTGCTTCGACTGTAGCCACCGGGCTGAGGGAGCACCACTTCCACCAAGACGACCGGGTCCCGGGTTTGGATGGCGAGGCGCCGAGGACGCCGAGCGTTCCTTGCCGCTCTTCCTTGATAAATGGTATAGTGATGAGCGATTCCATTCGTTCAACGGTCAGCGCAGTCCAACAAAGGCTGAAGCCCAGTGGCCAGCCGCATGACCAGGCTGTCCACGATCGAGGAGCAAGCTCACTCCCGCCCGGAGAGCGACCGCGGCATCGCTACCGCGGCAGGCCACCCCTCCCCATCCGACCCGACCTTGGCGCTGGGGCCTACGGTACCGCGGGGGCGGCGAGACCGAGCGCCGCTACGACGGCCGGCACTGCCGGCCCCCGGAGGAGCACCGCCTCGGGTAAGAACGGCGCGCCCTGGACCGGCACGAGCTCAAGCACGCCGGCGCGAATGCCGCTCGCCGCCGCATCGAGCGCGAAGAGCACGTAGCCGTCGCGCCAATCGCTGGGGGCCCCGGGCCCGCGATCGATGACGTAGCGGAGCACCCGCTGGGTGGGTGCGAACAGCGCTGGCTGCGCGACGAGCACGCGCAGATTCGTCACCCGCACGCGCGCGCCCAGGAACACCTGGGTGGTGAAGTGCGCGCGGCGACGGAGCCGCGACGAGAGCTCGATGTCTTCCTCGAGGACCATCGCCTCGCCCGGGAGCATCGGGTACGTATCGAGGAGGTTCAGGCCACGGCGCCGCGAGGCGCGCACCAGGAGCGCCGCCACGAGCACGCCCAGCGCCGCGAGCGCGACGTGAAAGGTCGTCACGGGAGCGGGGTGCCGGAGGGGGCGTTGGGCGGCGTGCTGGGCGCGTCGCCGCCGCGCCACGTGACGCGCAGGCGCACCGTCGCGCCCTTTCGCGCCGTGTTGGTGCGCGCATCGCGCCGCCCGGTGACGGCGAGCACCGCCTCGATGCCGGCGGTGAGGCCGACCAAGTCGAACTCCGGGATGTCGGGCCACCCGTGCAGATCGAGCTCCGCCTCGCCGGGCCGGAAGGAAACGAGCTCGAGGCGCCCTCGGTTGAAACTGCGCGAGTAGAGCGTGGGCGCCCGCTTGAGGATGCTCTCATCGCTCACGTGCCGCACGAAGAAGCGCCAGAGCGTGGTGAGCGTCCGCTCCACACCCAGCCGCACCACGCGCCGCTGCACCACGAGAACGTCCTTGCCGACCTGCACCGCGATGGCGTTCTTCAGCGCACGAGCGGTCTCGGTCGCGCACCATCCGCCCGGGAGAAGCTCCGCGATCTCGTCGCGTACCGGTCGCTCCAGCGTCTGAAATGCGCTCCGCACCACGTGCTCGCCGTAGACCTCGTTCATGAGACGGATCTGATCGAGCAGGAGGGTCGAAGACATCTTGGGCGCTTCGAAAGCGGCACTCACAATGGTGCAATCTACCACATTTCGCGCGGGTTTTCCTGCCTCGAGGGGGCAGGAAGTTCCCCCAAGTTGCGGAAGACCTGATACGTGCCTGCCAAGATGACGACCTCGGATTTCGAAAAACTCGTGGGCGCGGAGCTCGCGAGCGCGCTGACGAAGCGTGGCTACACACAGCTCACGCCGGTGCAAGAAGCCGTGCTGGCCGATGATCTCACCGATCGCGACCTGCGCATCACGTCGCAGACCGGCTCCGGCAAGACCGTGGCCATCGGCCTCTCTCTCCGCAACCTGGTGCGCGGGGACGCGCGGGCCAAAGACGGCGTGGGCCGGCCCCTGGTGCTGGTGGTGGCCCCCACCCGAGAACTGGCCAAGCAAGTCGAAGAAGAGCTGAAGTGGCTCTACGCCCCGCTCCGCATCTTCGTCACCTCGGTCACCGGTGGCGCCAACGCGCGCGAAGAACGGCGTGCACTGGGCCAAGGGCCCGCCGTACTGGTGGGCACGCCCGGTCGCCTCCTCGACCATCTCACCCGCGGCGCGGTCGACGCCTCCCAGGTGGGCGCCATCGTCCTCGACGAGGCCGACCGCATGCTCGATCTCGGCTTTCGCGAAGAGCTCGAGGCGATCCTCGGGCACGCGCCGCAAAACCACCTCACGCACCTGGTCTCCGCCACCTTCCCCCGCGAAGTGCGGGCGCTGGCCGATCGCGTGCAGAATGCACCGGCCCATGTTGAGGGTACGCCGCTTGGCACCGCCAACACCGATATCGATCACGTGATCCACCTGGTAGACCAGCGCGAGCGCGGCGCCGCCATCGTGAACCTGCTCTTGTCGGACCCCACCGCGCAGACGCTCATCTTCACGCGCACCCGCGCCGACGTGGCCTCGCTCTCCAAGATGCTCGAAGACTCGGGCTTCCGCGTGGGCTCGCTCTCCGGGGAGATGGAGCAGAACGCCCGCAACCGCGCGCTCGCCGCCTTCAAGAGCGGCAAGATGCACACGCTGGTCGCCACCGATGTGGCCGCCCGCGGCATCGACGTGCAGGACATAGCCCGCGTCATCCACGCCGACCCTCCCACCGACGCCGATACCTACACCCACCGCAGCGGCCGTACCGGGCGGGCCGGGCGCAAGGGCGTGAGCGCCATCTTGGTGGTGCCGCCGGCGCTGAACCGAACGCTCCAGGTGCTCAAGCGCGCCAACGTGCGCGCGCGCATGGAGGCCGTGCCCACCGCTGCCGACATTCGGAAGAATCGCGACAGCCGCATGTTTGAGGAGCTCACCGCGCCGGACCCGGAGGGATTTTCGGGCTACGACGACGACACCTGGAGCCTCGCCAAGCGCGTCACCGAGTCGGAGAACGCCACCCAGGCGATGGCCCGGCTCCTCTTGCGACTTCGCGCCACCTCGCCCTCGGAGCCGCGGGAAGTGCGGCAGCTCTCGGCATCGCGCGACAGCCGCATGCCGCGGGAATTCGACAACGGCCCCATGAGCGCCGGGCCCCGCAGCCCGCGCACGCCCGACCGCCCGGAAGACTGGGTTGGCTTCCGCGTGACCTTCGGGCAGGAGCACGGCGCCGACGCGCGTCGGCTCCTGGCGATGATCTGCCGCCGCGGCGGCATCGAGGGGCGCGACGTGGGCGGCATCTTCATCAACCGCACCTTCTCGACGGTGAACGTGGCCCGCGCCGTGGCCGACCGCTTCGGCAAGGCCGTGAGCGAGCCCGACGATCGCAACCCGCGGGTCACCATCCGCAAGGATCACGGCATCGAGCAACGGTCGGCCCCGCGCATGGACGCGCCGCGCGAGGAGCGGATGCGCGCGGTTCCGGTCTCGCAGCCGCGGGAGATTCCTGCGGCGCGGGCCTCGAGGCCCCGCCTGGTTCCCCCTGCGCCGCGCGACCACGACGCGGTCGAGATCGAGATCCCGAAACCGCGTGCTTCGCGGCCCCGCATCGTTCCCGCGGCCCCCCGCGACGAAGACGCAAGCGAGATCGAGATCGAGATCCCGAAGCCGCGCGCCTCGCGGCCCCGCATCGTTCCCGCGGCCCCCCGCGACGAAGACGCAATCGAGATCGAGATCGAGATCCCGAAGCCGCGCGCCTCGCGCCCGGCCGAAGCGGACGTTCCGAAGCCCCGCCCCTCACGTCCGCGTGAAGCGGTCGCAGAGGATCACGAGGTTCCCCGCGCCGAGCGCCGGCGCATCGTACCGCAAGGCCCTCCGTCGAAGAGCGGCAAGGGCCGACCCGCGCCGCGGCCCGCCGCGGAAGGCTACCGTCGCGGTGTTCGCTCGGAGGACATGCCGCGGCCCAGTGGCCCGCGCCCGCGCCCGCGTCCGGCCGGCCCCGGCGGCCCGCCCCCCTTCGAAGGCCCCAAGCACGGTGGCCCCAAGCACGGCCCGGGTCCCCGGCCGGGCGGTCCCCCGCGCGGCGGAAACACGCGTCCCAAGCGCCCGCGCTGAGCGTCTAGGTCTCGGCGCGGTCGCGGGGGTCGTCGGGCATCAGCGACCACGCCCATGCGCCCGGCAGGGCAAGAAGCCCCAGCGTCACGAGCACGCTCCACCACGCGTGCGTGCGGTCGACCACGGCCCCGACGATGGGGCTCGCGACGATCTGCACGAGTGACTGAACCGCCGCGCTGATGCCGCCGGCGGTGGCGACAGCGGTCATGCGCCGCATCAGGTCGGCGGTGCCCACCACGTACATGCCCGCGCCTCCCGCCATGCAGGTCGCCCCCAGCGCCACGCGGGCCCATGGTCCATGTACCAGCGGCGCCAGCGCGAGCGTCGCCGTGAGCGCGCCGGCGAGCAGCATGAGCCCGCGGTGGCGAGAGCGATGACCGCGGCGGGCGTCGCCCAGGCTCGCGAGCAACCCGAACGCGATGGCCGCCACGTCGAAGGCCAACGGCGGAAGCCACAGGTAGTGGCCGACGTCTTCCTTCCGCACGCCCCCCTCCTCCGCAAGGTACTGCGGGAACCAGGTCATCACGATGGTGATGGCAGGCGCCGAGGTGGCCACCATGACGATCTGCCGGTGCATTGCCGGGTCGGCCAGGAGCTCGCCGAGGGAGCGCCCTGGCTCGGTGCCCGGCGCCGCACGCTCCGGGCGTCGCGCACCGCGTGTGGCCACCAGCCAGAGCGGCAGCCAGCAAAGGCCCACCAGCGCCGTGGCCAGGAACGCGAAGCGAAAGCCATGATCGCGCGCCACCCGCACCGCCAGCGGCGCGGCAACCATGGCGCCGAGGGAGCTCCCGGTGAAGAGCAGGCCAAAGCCCGCGGACCGCTGGGCGGGCGTGAGCGCGGCGCGCACGGTGGTGGCCGCCGCAGGGAACGACGGCGCCTCGGCGGCACCCAGCGCAACACGCAGCAGCAGAAGACCGAGAAACGTGCCGGCGAGCGCATGCAACATGGCCACGCCCGACCACACCAGAACCGACGCCGTGAGCACCCAGCGCGCGCCCCAACGCTCCACCAGGCGGCCGGCGGGCGGCGCGAAGACCAGATACGCAAACGCGAACGCCGAGCCGAGCCAGCCGAACTGCTGGTGCGTGATGTGGAGCTCCTGGCGCACCGTGGGCCCGATGGCGGCCAGCGTTTGCCGGTCGAGAAAGCTCACGCTCATGGCCAAGGTGGCGACCACGGCGATGCTCCACGGCCGAACCCTGTCGAAGAAGCGACGCACGAGGGGCCACCTTGCCTCGAGTGAGGCCGCGTCACAACCCTGCAGCGCTGCGGTGAAGCTGCTATCGGTGAGGCATGGAACGAAAGACCCTGGAATCCGCGCGCGTGCATCCAGCGATTCGCCAGAAGATCGCCGAGAACCACCGAGATATCGTGGACGAGGTGGAAGCCGCCATGGCCGCCCACGACGTGGTGGTGGTGGGCATGGGCATCAACCCGGTTCCGCGGAAGGCGCGGGCGCTCTTCGACGCCCAGGGCATTCCCTTTCACTACCTCGAGTACGGAAGCTACCTCTCGCTGTGGCGAAGGCGGAACGCGCTCAAGATGTGGACCGGATGGCCGACGTTTCCGATGATTTTCGTGAAGGGCGTCTTCATCGGCGGCGCCGCCGACGCGGAAAAGCTCATCGAGTCCGGCGATCTGAAGACGATGCTCGAAGCGCCGCGAACGACGTCGTAGCCCACGGCGAGCCCTTCGGACTCGCAACGCCACGCTTCCCGATCGCTCGGCTGCCGCGCGCGCTTCAGCGCTTGCCCAGATTGGCAGCCACCAGGCACCCGACGAGCGCACCCAGGGCGAGCGCCGGGGCCATCGAGATGGCGAGGAGCCGCAGGCACAAGAACACGAGACCGCACGCGGCCATCCGCGGATCCGTTTGCCCGCCCACGAGCACGTCGGCGGCGCCGCCGAAGCCAAGCGCGCAGGCGACTCCGTAGGCGACCCACACCACGGCCGGGGGCAGGAACGCGCGATACCTCATCGGTCCCTCGCGATGGCGAGCGCCCACAGCGGCCCCTGGGTGACGGCGTGGAGCACCACGGCGTTTCCCATGGGTCCCGCAGCACGAAAGGTCTCGCCATCGGCTCCGCGCTCGGGCGCGCCGGTGAAGCGAAGCGAGCGCTCGAGAGCATGGGCGGTGGCGACGTCGCCGAATGCGCGCGCGCCGAGCAGAGCCATCCCGCTCGCACCGGGGCTGGCGCCCAGCAGCGGTATCACCGGCCCGGAGTCTACGTCGGCGCTTCCGCCCAGCGGCCACTCACGCGCCAGGCCAAACCCCAAGATCTCGAAGGTGAGCAAGCTCCTCGCACGCGCGTACTGTTGCTCGGCGAACGGGCGGTCCCACAGCAAGAGGTTGTGGGCCGCCATGAACACCGACGAGCCTTCCGGACCCTCCATGACAGTTCCGTCGTAGCGATAGCGCGAGAAGAGCAGGCCGCTGCGAGCGTCTACAAAGTGCGCCTTGGCGTGGGCGATCCACCGCTGCGCCAAATCGTGGTGATCGCCCCCGGTGCGCGCGTCGTCGAGGCGCAGCGCGGCCAGCGCCGTGGTGTTGCAGAAGGTCCACGCTTCGTCCGGGTAGCTCTCGCCCGAGAGCGAAGGGCTTGCGTCCATGGCATGCACGATGGCGTCGATGCGACGACGAAGCGGCGCCTCGAGATCGGGTCGCGGACCGACCAGCAGGCGCGCGGCGAGCACCAGCGCCACCTCGCCGTCGAGGAAGAGACTGCGCCCCTCTCCTTTCCACGGCGCGCCGAGCGCGTACGGCAAGAGGAAGTGATACGGATCATCGCTGTGGGTGGCGGCCAGCAGATCGTCCACCACGAGATCGAGGGTCTCGATGTGCGCGTCGCGATGCGCGACGTCGGACAGCGCGAGGTCGGCGAACGAAAGTGCAAGATACATGCGTCGCATGAGGTCCCACTCGGGGTTCACGCGGCGCACGTGGGCGTTCTCCGCGGCGCGCACCTCTCCATCCGCCAGAGCCTTGGCCTGCCCGCGCGCGAGGAGGGCCGCGTCTTCCGGTGAGGGCTGGTAGAAGCGGTGAAGCTGCGTGAGCCACACGGCGGCGGCGAGCAAGTATGCGAGGGCCCAGTATCGGCGGCGAAGCGACGTTGCCATCTGCAGAGAGGGTGACGCACGAGCGACGCGCGTGCCGGTTCCACGCGCCCGAGCGGCTCGATAGGGCGGCCCAGCGGCGCCGCGCCGCCCCCGAGCGGCAGCTCAGGTCTTGCCGAGCTTGGCGAAGGGGTTGTTGCGGAACCCGCTCTCGGGAGCCTTGGGGGGAGGCGCGCCTTTCCCCGGGGGCCGCGCAGCTTCCGGACGCGGGCGTGCACCCGCGCCTCCTTGGGTCTCGACCGGTCCGGATTTCGCGGTGAGGGCGATGCGCTTGCGCGCGAGATCGACCTCGACCACACGCACCTTGATCTTGTCGCCCACCTTGGCCACCTCGTGGGGATCCTTCACGAAGCGGTCGGCCAGCTGCGACACGTGCACGAGGCCGTCTTGATGGACGCCCACGTCGACGAACGCGCCGAACGCAGTGACGTTGGTGATCACGCCCTCGAGCTGCATGCCGGGCTTCAGATCTTCCATGGTACGAATGTCGTCGCGGAAGGCCGGGGCCTCGAAGGCGCTGCGCGGATCGCGGCCGGGCTTCACCAGCTCCTTCTGAATGTCCTCGAGCGTGGGCAGCCCCACGCCCTCGCCCACGTAACTCTTCCACGGGATCTTGCCCACGAGCTCGGCGTTCCCCAGGAGCGCCTCCACCTTGACGCTGGCGTCCTTGGCCACTTTGGCCACCAGGGCGTAGCGCTCCGGGTGCACGGCGCTGGCGTCGAGCGGGTGCGCGCTGCCGCGAAGGCGCACGAAGCCGGCGCACTGCTCGAAGGCCTTGGGGCCGAGGCCGGGCACTTCCATGAGCTCCTTGCGGCTCTTGAACGCGCCGTGCTGGTCGCGGTACTTGACGATTTTCTTGGCGAGCGAGGCCCCTACCCCGGCGACGTAGCCGAGCAGCTCGGCGCTGGCGGTGTTGAGCTCCACGCCCACCGCGTTCACGCAGCTCTCCACCACCTCCTCGAGCTTCTTCTTGAGGAGCGGCTGGTGCACGTCGTGTTGGTACTGGCCGACGCCGATGACCTTGGGGTCGAGCTTGACCAGCTCGGCCAAAGGGTCCTGCAGCCGGCGGGCGATCGACACCGCGCCGCGCACCGTGAGATCGAGGTCGGGAAACTCCTCGCGCGCCACGTCGCTTGCAGAATACACGCTTGCCCCGGACTCGTTGACCATGACCACCACGGGCTTCTGGTCGCCGGTCTCCAGGCTGCGGCAAAAGTCGGCGGTCTCGCGGCCATGGGTACCGTTGCCAATGGCCATGGCAAACGGGGCGTAGCGGGCGACCAGCTCGCCCAGGGTCTTTTTGGCGTGCGAGAGGCCGGCGTCGCCCACCACCAGGTTCACCAAGGTGTGGTGCAACAGCTTGCCGGTGTCGTCTACCACCACCACCTTGCACCCGGTGCGCTGGCCGGGGTCGATGCCGATGACGGTCTTTCGTCCGAGCGCCGGCTGGAGCAGCACCTTCTGCAGGTTCTCGGCGAAGATGCGCACCGCCTCGGCGTCGGCGGCCAGCTTGAGATCGATGCGCACGTCGGTTTCGATGCTGGGGCACAAGAGGCGCTCCACCGAGTCCTCCACTGCCGCCCGCATCTCGCCCGCCCAGGGCGACCGCGGCGACACCTTCGCCAGCGTGGCCACGCGCGAAGTGAGGCGCACCTTGTCGACCTCGATGCCGGCCCGCAAAACGCCTTCGGCCTCGCCCCGGCGAATCGCCAGGTACCGGTGCGACGGAAGCGTGCGCACCGGCTCCTTGAAGTCGTAGTACATCTCGAACTTGGTGGGGACCTTGGTCTTGCTGGCCACCGGCTCGCAGGCGAGCACGCCGTCCTTCTTAAAGGTCTCGCGTACCTCGGCGCGTACCTCGGCTCGCTCCGCCACCACCTCGGCCACGAT
The DNA here is from genome assembly GCA_038210445.1 of Polyangiales bacterium. GTDB lineage: Bacteria > Myxococcota_A > Polyangia > Polyangiales > Polyangiaceae > JABFRG01. The sequence continues at coordinate 27,260 of JBBQWQ010000073.1, read as the reverse complement.
GTCGCGAGCGCCGGCCAGCGCTGCAGCCGCGTCCGGCACCTCCTTGGCCAGGTCGACGAAGGCCCGGGCCTCCGCTTCCGGTGAGCCGTCGGTGGGCTGCGCCAGGAGGCGCAAGGCCAGGGGCTCGAGCCCGCGCTCGCGGGCGATCTTGGCGCGGGTGCGGCGCTTGGGCTTGAAGGGTAGGTAGATGTCCTCGAGCACCGATTTGACCCAGCAGTTCTCGATGCGCGCCCGGAGCTCGGGGGTGAGCTTTCCCTGGCTCTCGATCTCCCCGAGAATGCTCTCGCGGCGCTCGTGGAGATCCATGTAGTAGCCATGCTTCTCCTCGATGTCGCGGAGCTGCACTTCGTCGAGCCCGCCGGTCGGCTCCTTGCGGTAGCGGGCGATGACCGGCACGGTGGCGCCCTCCCGGAGCAGCGCCACCGCCGCCCGCACCTGCGGAACCGGAATGGCGAGCTCGTCGGCGATGCGCGGCGCGGGATCAAAATCCTTCTTCATGGTCGTTCGAGGCTCCAGATCACTTGCCCGCGAAGCGCGGCGGGCGTTTTTCGGCGAAGGCCGAGAGGGCTTCACCCAGGTCGGCAGAGGGCAAAAATGCGGCGTTCCACACCGCCACGTAGCGAAGACCCGCGTCGTCCTCGGCGCGAATGCGCTCGTTCATGACGTTCTTCACGCCCGACACCACCAGTGGCGGATTGCCGGCGATCTCTGCGGCCAGCGCCCGGCCCGCCGCCCAGAGCGCCTCGGGCGTCTCGTAGAGATCGTTCACCAAACCCATGCGCAGCGCGCGCTCGGCGTCGATGTCGCGGCCGGTGAGGCAGAGCTCGCGCGCATGGCCCTCGCCCACGATACGGGGCAGGCGCTGGAGCGTTCCGATGTCGGCCACCATGGCGACCTTCACCTCGCGCACGCTGAAGCGGGCATCTTTGGACGCGATGCGGATGTCGCAGGCGGTGATGAGATCGACGCCGCCGCCGATGCAGAGGCCATGCACGGCGACCACCACCGGCTTGCGACAGGTGGCCACCGAGGTGATGGCCCGCTGGAGCTTGAGCACCAGCTCCCGAAGCTGCGTCCGCTCTTCCGCAAGCCCGCCAGACACGACCGGCCCCAGCTCGGCCATCATGCCGCGCAGGTCGAGCCCGAACGTGAAGTGTGGGCCGTCGCCGCGGAGGAACACGGCGCGGACCGCCGGATCGCCGTCGAGCGCCTCGAAGGTTTGCGGAAGCTCCTTCCAGAACGCCGGGCCCATGGGGTTTCCCTTGGTTCCCGAGCGAAGAACGACCTCGGCGACGTGGCCCTGCATCTCGACGTGAAGTGTTTCCGCCATGGTGACGCGAACTATGGCCCATGGGCTGCCGTCGGTTCAAGGGAAGTTCAACGGCTTCGGACGGGGTCGGGGAAGCTTCGGGGCCGCCCGGCGTAAAAGGCTGCATGCATCGCCTGCGCGTCCTCTTGCCGCTGCCCCTTCTCGCCGCCATGGTCGCCTGCTCCGCCGGCAATTCCAGCTCCAGCAGCGGCGGCTCCGAGAGCTCCAGCGGTGAGCCTGGCGACGGCGGGAGCAGCAGCGGAAGCAGCGGAAGCAGCGGAAGCAGCGGAAGCAGCAGCGGCGCATCGTCGGGCGAGGTTCGCCTGGGCACGCTCACCATCCTGAGCAACGCCTATAGCGTGGGCACCACGGCCGTCGAGCAGGGCACCGCCTACGGCAACTTCTACCGCTACACGCCGGCCCCCGGCGCCGGCATTGGCGGCTGCGCCGCGCAGACGGTGGGCGCCTGCGCGGTGACTACCTGCACCTTCGGCTCTGGCAGCACCGGCGACGCCGGCACCGGTGTAACCTACACACATTCTGGGACCGTCACCGTGAGCGGCGTTCGCGTGAATAGCGGCAGCATGACCCTCACCCCCGGCGGCTACGGCTACACCACCGTGAGCGGCTCGGTGGCCTTCTTCGTCGGCGGCGAGAACGTACGCCTGGCAGCCCCCGGCAACCCCACAGGTGCGCCCGCCTTCGACGTGGCGCTGGTGGCGCCCAGCAGCGTGCCGGTTACGGCGCCGGTCTTCGACGCGCAGTCGAGCGTCACCACCAGCGTGGCCCAAGACCTCGCGGTGGCGTGGGGCGCGACGCCGGCGGCAGAGGTTGCAGTGGCCATTTCGGCGGGCGCTGCCGGCAAGAGCGTACAGGCGCGGTGCGCGTTTCCGGCGAGCGCGGGCCGGGGTGCGGTGCCGGCTGCGGTGCTCGCGTCGGTGCAGGCGCTGGGCGCCGCCACCACCAGCATCGTCGTGTCGGCCGAAAGCCGAAAGGTTCAGACACTAGCGGGATGGGACCTCACCGTCACGCTCCAAGCGTACGGAATTCGCGCAGGCGGCGGAGCGGCCGGCCTGGCCGCGGGCACGCTCAAGTTTCGCTGACGCGCGCGACCCGGAACGCGAGAAGGCGTCCCGCGCCCGTTCGAAGTGGTGTAGGAGTGGGCCGGAATCGGCATGAAGCAACTCCTCGACGCCGTTCGTAAGGCGAGCCTTCCAGCGATGTGGTCGCAGGGCGTCAAGCTCGCACGCGATCAAGCCGTTACCGTGCAAGGCCGCGGCAAAGGCGAGATCACGGTGCGGGTCAAGGGCGCCGGCCAGGGCGTCGCCCCCACGGTCACCCTCTACGCGACCGATCTCGAGTGGTCCTGCGACTGCGGAAGCCGCGTCGATCCGTGCGCCCACGTGGTGGCCGCGGCCATCGCCAGCGCGGCTTCCACTTCGAGCGCCACCGAGGGCGCCGTCGAGCCGCCCAAGGCCCCCGCGGCCAAGCTCGTGTACCGGCTGGCCACCAAGAACAAGCTGCTCACGGTGCAGCGCTTCATCGTGCATGCCGATGGCCGCGAAGACCGCATGGGCGCCGGGTTATCGCCCGACATGGCCAAGGGCAAGCTGCCCATCACCCCCACCCACGAAGATATCCGCGTCGATCGCATGCTGGGCTCGCCGGCGCGCGAGCTGGTGCCCATCGATCGCATCGGAGTTCTGCTCTCGGCCATCTCCTCGGACGCCGAGGTGACCTTCGACGGCGCGCCCGTGCAAACCTCCGGTGAGCCCATTTTGCCCTCGGCGCGGGTCGAAGACGGCCCCGCAGGCGGCTTCGTGCTGCGCATCGAGAAGGATCCCGCCATCGAGGCGGTGGTGGCCAAGGGCGTCGCGCGGGTCGCCGGCGTACTCCACCCGCTCGGCGAGATCGCCACCACCGGCGACTTGCTCGACCGGCTTCCGCTGCTCCGGAACTTTCCCGCCACCAGCACCACCGAGCTGGTGACCCAGATTTTGCCGGAGCTCGAGAAGAAGCTCACGGTCACCATCGTCACCAAGAAGCTCCCGCGCCCGAGGCCCGAGGCCAAGCCGCGCATCGCGATGGATCTGTCGCACCACGGGCACACGCTCTCGATCCTGCCCTCGCTGGTGTACGGCGAGCCGCCCATTGCCCGGGTCGACGGCGAGCGACTGGTGCAGCTCGGGTCCGACATTCCCATTCGACGCCCCAGCGAGGAGCGCGAGTGGATTCACCTTTTGCGCGACGAGCTCCACCTGGTGCCGGGGCGCCGGGTCGACTTCGACGGCGTCGAGGCCATTCGCTTCGCCGCCAAGCTCCGCGCGTTTCAGGAGCGCCACGGCCACGCCTCGCCGGTGTTCGAACAACGCGAGCTGGTTCCCCGGCTCATCACCGACAACGGCACCTTCGACGTGCTCTTCGAGTTCGAGGGCGAAGACGGCGCGCCGCGCCATGCCGACGCCGCCACCGTCATGCGCGCCTTCCGCGATGGCCTCGATCTGGTGCCGCTCGAAGGCGGCGGCTGGGCGCCGCTCCCCACCAACTGGCTCGAGAAGCACGGGTTCCGGGTGGCCGACTTGCTGGCCGCGCGCGGCGCCGACAAGAAGCTCACCACCGCAGCGCTGCCGGAGCTCGGGGCCCTGTGTGAGGAGCTCGAGGCGCCCAAGCCGATGGGACTCGACAAGCTGGCGCCGCTGCTCCACGACTTCGTGGGCATTCCCCAGGTGGCGCTGCCCAAGGGTCTCAACGCCGATCTGCGCAGCTACCAGCGCACCGGCGTCGACTGGCTGTCGTTCTTGAAGAACGCCGACCTCGGCGCGGTGCTGGCCGACGACATGGGTCTCGGCAAAACGCTGCAGACCATCTGCGTGCTCGCGGGCCGCACCCTCGTGGTGTGCCCCAAGAGCGTGGTCCACAACTGGGCGGCGGAAATCGAGCGCTTTCGCCCGGGCCTGCGCACCGAGATTTACCACGGCGCTCGGCGCGAGCTCGACGAGGACGCCGACGTCACCCTCACCACCTACGCGATGCTCCGCCTCGATACGTCGGCCCTGGCCGACATCGACTGGGACATCGTGGTGCTCGACGAGGCGCAGGCCATCAAAAACCCCGGCAGCCAGACCGCGCGGGCCGCCTTCGCCCTCTCCGGCGCCTTCCGCGTGGCGCTCTCGGGCACGCCGGTCGAGAACCGGCTCGAGGAGCTCTGGAGCCTCATGCACTTTGCCAACCCCGGGCTCCTCGGCGGGCGAAGCGATTTCGACGAGCGCTACGCGAGCCCCATTTCCACCGGCAATCGCGAGGCTGCGCAGCGGCTGCGGGCGAAAATTCGACCGTTCGTGCTCCGGCGCATGAAGCGCGACGTGCTGCCGGAGCTGCCGCCCCGCACCGAAGCCGTGCTCCACGTGGAGCTCGACGAGACCGAACGCAGCGTCTACGACGCGGTGCGCGTGGCCACCAAGAAGGAGGTCGCAGAGAAGCTCTCGCAAGGCGGCAGCGTGCTGGCGGCGCTCGAAGCCTTGCTCCGTCTGCGGCAGGCCTCGTGTCACCCGCAGTTGGTGCCGGGGCAGAGCGCGACCACGTCTTCCAAGGTGGAGCGCCTCCTGGAAGCCCTCGAGGAAGTGGTGGCCGACGGTCACAAGGCCCTGGTCTTCTCTCAGTGGACCGGCCTGCTCGACCTGGTGGAGCCCCACCTCGACAACGCCAAGATCGCCTTCACGCGCCTCGATGGCTCGACCCGCGATCGCGCCACCGTGGTGAACACCTTCCAGAGCGCCAACGGCCCTCCCGTCATGCTGGTGTCGCTCAAGGCCGGCGGCACCGGTCTCAACCTCACCGCCGCCGATCACGTGTTCCTGCTCGACCCGTGGTGGAACCCCGCCGTCGAAGATCAGGCCGCCGACCGCGCCCACCGCATCGGGCAAGACCGCCCGGTCATCGTCTATCGCCTGGTGGCGAAAGACACGGTCGAAGAGCGCATCTTCGCGCTCCAGGGGCGCAAACGCGCCTTGGCCGACGTGGCCCTGGGCGAGGCCGAGCACGCGGCGGGCATCACCCGCGCCGAGCTCCTGGCGCTCCTCGAATAGCGTACACGCTTGTGTGATAGGAATCGGCGATGCCGCTTTCTTCCTGTCGCCTTCTGGACCTCACCATCGAAGACGAGCGCCCCCTGCGCGACGTGCAGCTCTACGCGGAGCTGAAGTCTGTGCTGGTGGCCGACGCCTACCGGTTTCGGGTGCTCCCCAAGACGCTCGAGGGTCGATGGGATCGCGCGCTGCTCTTGAACCTCACGTTCTGGGGCGCGAGCGAAGGTGGCGACGTGCTGAGCCAGCGGTCGATTCCCGCCGACGTGGTGGCGCACGTGGCCTGGCATCACCTGACCGCCTGCGCGCTGGGTCCCGGGCCGCTCTCGCCGGCCGGGTTGTTTTTGGGCGAATCCATCGCCAGCGCCTTCGACCTGTACCTGGTGGGGCGGCTGCTCGGGCGCCGCGGTCGCTCGTCGTTCCTGGAAACCCAGGTGCCCGCCATGGCGGAAGCCGCCGACGCGTCGGGCCTCGGTCCCAAGGCCTTTCACGCGCTCCTCGAGACTATCGCCCGCGAGCCCGCGGCGGCCTTCGAGGCCCTGCGCGAGCTGCTCTTCGACGCCAGCATGGCGCTCTTCAAGGCCGAAGGCGCCGACGACGCGCTGTCGGTGCTCGGCCGCTTCGACAAGCACCCGTTCGCGCCGCTGCTCCACCGCTACGAGCTTTCCAACTGGGTGCTGTATGCACGCGCCTACGGCGCCAAGAAGAAGGGCAAGGCCGCCCGCGCCATCGACGCCGAGCTGCGCGCGTCGGTGGTCTCCCTGGAATGGCTCTCCGAGAACTGGCTCGCGCCGCGGCTGCCGAAAGCGCCCCGCAAGGCTCAGTCGGCGACGAAAACCCGATCCGCGAAGTAGCTGGCCCACGCGCAGCGCCACGAGCGGGGTAGCCCGCGGCGCATCGCAAGCAAGCCGGATCAGTTCGAGAGCTTGCCTTGGGTGAAGCACGGCGTGCCCGCCGACGGCGACACGATGCCAGCGATCTGCGCGGCCCCGACGCTGTTGATGCGAATGCGCCCGGCCCCACCGCCTCCGCTGCCGCCACCCGGAAGGTAGCTCGGCTCCGGCTGACCCACGCCCCCCGCGGTCTGCGTGCCCGCGCTGCCGCGGCCCGAGGTGCTGCTATTGCCGGCTGCGGAGGAAGCGTTCGGGAGACCGCTGGTGGCATCCTGGTACTTGTTTCGCGATGCGCCGCCGCCCCCGTTGGCTGCCAGGGCGCCCTGGATGGTCACCGCGGGCCCCTCGACGAGAATGGATCCGCCCGAGCCTCCGCCGCCCGCACTCGTGGCCCCACCGCCGGCGCTGACGAATCCGCCGATGCCGACGCTGACGGCAATGCCGGCCGCGAGCTGCACCGCACCGCCGCCCGCACCGCCGTTGTAGACCGGCGAGCTCCCAGCGGTCGGGCCACCGGCGGAGCCACCGAGCAGGGGGTTCAGCTCCGGATTGCCGTACGCGGCGCTCGCTTGCGCGGGCGCCCCATTCACCGCGCCGCCGCCTCCGCCGAGTCCGCAGTACGAGCCTCCCGCACCGCCGTTGTAGTCCCGTTCGCCGCCGGCACCGCCGCCCGGCCCGCCGCCGGTGGTCATGCCCGCGCCGAAGCCGCCCGCGCTAGCATCGTGGGTGCTGGAGGCATCGAGACCGCCGAAGATCTCGAGTTGGTGGCCGTGAGCAGCACCAGGGGCAACGAGCCCTTGACGCGAAGAATGGCGCTGGGTTGGATGCGCAGCGACCGCATGGCGAAGACCGCCACCTGGCTCGCCCCCTGGCCCTGCTCCACCTTGGCGTAGCCGAAGCGCACCTCCTTCGGGTCGAGGCAGCCGATGGTTCCGGAGTCGGTGTTGAGGGTGCAATTCGACGAGATGGTCACCTCGTCGAGATCCTTGAAGCTGGGCTGCGCAACGTTGGACGGCGCGAAGGGGAGCTTGGTGCCGTCGGCCGGCGGCAGCGTCGAACCACCCCCGGCGTCGGCCTTTGCCTCCGGGTCGGGCGCGCCGGCGTCGGTGGAGTCGGCGGAGTTGATGACACAGCCAGATAGCGCAAGAAGCGCAAAGACCGACAGGGACGAGAAACGCATCGGAGCTCTACTTTCGTGAGTGAGTTGGGAGAAGGGACAGGTACGTCCCCTTCCCTTCTTCCACGCCCCGCGAAGGTTGCGCGCGCACGTGCAGCTAGAGGTCCGGCGCGATCTCCGAGAGGCGCACTGGGCTTCGACCGCGGGCCCGGAGGCCGTCGACGAGGGCGCGAATGCCTTTGGGATCGGAGCCCCAGCCGTAGGGGCCGCCGAGATGGGCCAGCACCACGAAGGCGTCGAGCGCGGGGTTGGCGTCGGCGAAGCGGAGCACCCAGCGGGTCTGCTTGCCTCCGGTCATGCAGGTGGCGTCTTGCGGCGCGTCCTTGCAGCTCGGATACCCGAGCGCGTCGCGCGCATCGACGTTCCAGCCGAAGTGATAGGGAAAGCCCTGCGCGGTGGCCTGACCAAGGGCCCGCGCGTCGTACTCGCCGAACGGCGCCCGCCAGTAGGGCAGCATCTTCGCGCCCGCAGGCGCAGGCGCACCGGCGAAGGCGCGCGCCACCGCCGCGTCCCATCCCACGACCAGCGCCGATAGCTCGGCGGCCCAGTCGATCTGCGGCGTGGCGTGCGGGTGGGTCTTGGTGTGGTTGCCCACCTCGTGGCCGTCCTCCACGATGCGCCGCACCACCCGCTGGGTCGCCTCGTTGACGCCGGGCCTTCCCGCCGCGAGCACGAACGGGCCGGAGATGAAGAACGTGGCTTTTACACCTTTCTCCCGCAGCGCATCGAGCACCGCGAGACCGCGGTCCTCGGGGACCCAGGCGCAGTCGAAGGTGAGCGCCACCGCCTTGCTGCCGTCCTTGGCCTTTTTGAGGTAGTCGAACTTGGCGGCGTCGACCTTGCCCACCGCGTGCGCGTAGTGGTCGTGGGTGTCGACGAAACGCCGCAGCTCCCCGGCCTCCTTCACCGTGCCGCGCACCGCAGGCCGCGCCTCGGTGGCCACGGCATCGTCGGCGCGGAGCGGCTCCACGTCCGAAGAAGCACACGCGCACAAAAGGAGCACCGGAAGGTAGCGAGTCACCACCCGAGAACGCCTCGCCGGGCCGCCCGATTCCTCAGGCCGCCACGTCGCCGCGCGGCGGAAGGCTCGCGGCAAAGGCGGCGATGCGCCGGGCCAGGCGCCCCGGCGAATCGAGGTGCGGGCAGTGACCGAAGCCCTCCGGCTCCTCCACCACCGCGCTGGGCGGCAGGTGCTTGCGAAACCATGCGAAGTGCGACGGCGGCAGGAGCCGCTCCGACTTGCCCCAGAGAAAGAGCACCGGCATGGAAAGCGACGTCACCGAATCGGGCGGCGGCAGGTGATCGTTGGACGCCGACTCGAGGAGCTCGCGCACCGCACGCCGCGCGAACGAAGCTGGCAGCTCGTGGGCCAGGAGCGCAATGAACCAGGGTGTGCGGTGGTAGAGGAGCCCGAGAAACTCGCGCGCCGAGGCCCGGCTATCGACGGCGAACCTCGACTTCAAGGCTTCCCACTCGTCGGGCGTGTTGTGGGCGCCGGCCGGTGACACCAGCACCAGCCCCAGCACCCGCTCCGGATAGGTCGCTGCATAGTGCATTGATACCGCGCCCCCCAGGGAGTTGCCCATGAGCACCATGGGCTCCGGCACCAGCTGGCGCAGGCCCGCCGCCGCCGCGTTGAAGAGGCCTTCGCCGGTGAGCGCGGCTCCACGCAGCTCGCTGAAGCCGTGCCCCGGCAGCTCCACCGCGACCACGCGGCCTGCGGTGCGCCGGAGCTGGGCGATCATCGGGCCAAAGGGCGTGGCGCTGGCGCCGATGCCGTGGAGCAGCACGATGGTGGGGCCGGTTCCGCGGCCCTTGGCGTCGTAGGCGTGGAGCCTGCCCGCCGGCGTATCGACCCACACGCTCTTGGTTCCGCTTCGGTTCAACGCAAAGCGGCCGAGGCGCTCGACGAGGGGAAGGACGATGGGGCGCATGCGAGAGATACGTTACTACCGGAACGCGTCAGACACACCAGGCGCCGTTTCGGTAGATCACCTCGCCGTCGAGGAGCACCCGCTCAGTGGCGGCGAACACGTCTACGTGAAAGCGCGTGGTGCCGCGCTTCATGCCGGGCTTGTTATAGATGTTGTGCTTCGCGCCGAGCGAGAGGTGCACGCCGCACATGCGCTCGTAGGTGCCGATGTCGGTCACCGTTCGTTCCCGCGTGAACGCGCGGTTCATGCCGAACCCCAGCTCCCGCAGCCAAACCGGCTCCTCCGCGCGAATCTGCGCCAGCACCGTATCGAAGGCGGGCGTGGCCCCCTCGGCTTCGACCACCTGGCCGCCCTCCACCACCAGGGTGATGGGCGCAGCGGGCACGTTGACGCAGAACTCGGTGTCGCCGAAGACGAAGATGCGCACGCGGCCGGAGACGCGGGTCAAGTCTTGCGGCTCGGTGAACACCTCGCCGATGGGAAACTGCCCGCCCACGTTGGTCATCCCGGTGTAGTCACCGACGTTGAGCTTGGCCGCCTCGAACGGCCCCGCGTACACCAGCTCGGCGCCGCCGGTATCGAGGACGGCGCCGCCGGCGGCGTCGATGCGCGCCTTCAGCTTGGCGCCCACACCCCGGTAGTACGCGGGATCGTAGGCCAGAGACTCGACGTAGGCGCCGTGCTCGTCGGCCTTCATACGCCCGAGGTGGGGGTGCTCGACCACGGCGAGGCCGCGCTTGAAGAGCTCGACGCGAATGCGAAACGCCTCGAGACGAAAGCTGGTGGACTGCACCAGCACCACCAGATCGCCTGGTCCCAGCGGCGCAAACGCTTCCTGAACCGCTTCCGGGCTCACCGCGTCGAAGTCGATATGCAAGGCGGCGGGGAGGCAATCGCGGTAGGCGGCGGCCACGATGCGCGAGAGCTCCGAGCGAGCGTCGTAGACCACCACCGCGCGACGCGCAGGATCGTGGGCAATGGCCAGCGAGAGCACGTCGCGAAGATGGCGGGCGGCGGAGACGGAAGGCGCGTCCATGCCCCGTTGGCTTAGCACTCCGGAGCGACTTGCGGGCATTCCCGTCGAATCCGAGTGCGCACGCGCCCACCCGCCGCGAACCGACATGCGAATCGGACGCGCATCGCTCGCAGCAGAAGTAGTCCATTCGGGTGATATCGCGCGAGGGCCCTGTGCATGTAGCTTCGGTGCATGCAAACCCGCCTCTCCGCCGTTGTCGCCGTCGCCGCTGCGCTCACCTTCGTGGGGCTGGTGGCCTGCAGCAAGCCCAAGGCCGGAGCCTCGTGCACCGGCGCGCAAGCCGGCAAGTTCAAGTGCGTCGACAAGCAAAATGGCCTGGTTTGCGTGGGCGGCAAGTGGGAGGCGCTCAGCTGCGAGGGACCCATCGGATGCATGACGGTGGTGGGAGAGGGCAGCTGCACCCACCTGAAGTACGAGGTGGGCGAGCCGTGCCTGGAAGAGGGCAAGCCCGAGTGCAGCGGCGACCGCAAGGCGATGATCAAGTGCGAGAACAACCACTGGAAGCTCCTGGATAAGTGCACCGGCGCGCTGGGGTGCGTCGCCAATGCCAAGGGCGCCAAGTGCGATCTGGGCGCGGCCGACGCGGGCTCCGCCTGCACCGCGCAAAACGAAGGCAACGCGGCGTGCACGCCCGACAAGAAGGCGCTCCTCCTGTGCAAGTCGGGAAAAATGGTACTGGGTGCAACCTGCAAGGGTATGCACGGCTGCCGGCAGAAGGGAACCTCCCTCGAATGCGACGAGACCATCTCGGAGCTGGGCGACACGTGCGACTCGAGCGAATACGAGGGAAAGTTCGCCTGCAGCCCCGACAAGACCATGCGCCTCGTCTGCAAGAGCAACAAAATGGTCAAAGATCGCGCATGCAAGTGCTCGGTGATGATCGACAAGGTAAACTGCAACTGACCCTGTGACCGTTGACGACGAAAGGTACGTACGCATTCTCGGTGCGCCGGCCGGCGCGCTTGCCGTCGACGTCGCCGTTTCGCGTGCGCTCTCCATTCCCATGGACGAAGCGCGCGCCTTCGTCGGAACCCTTCCCGCCACCCTTCCGCGGCGCCTGGGCGTGGTGGCCATGGATCACCTGCTCAAGGCGGTGCGCGGCGCGGGCGGGCGCGCCGAGCTGACCGACGCGCCCACCCACGCGGGCCAGGGTTCATGCACCACCCACGCAGCCCTGGAGGGCGACGAGGGCTGCGCCTCGTGCGGCGCCCTGGCCTGCACGGTGTGCCGCGCGGTCTCTCTGCCGGGGCCCATCGCCTGCGGAGCCTGCCGCGCCAAGGCCCAGCGCAAGCGGCGCTTCTTCCGAATGCGCGTGGCCGTGCTCCTGGTGTGCCTCTTCGGGGTGGCGCTGTACGCCATTCGCGACGTACGAAGCCGGCGCGCGCGCAACGACTGGGACCACACGCTCGACGTGGCGGTGGTGCTGCTGCGGCAGGGCGAGGTCGATCCGCTGGCCATCGCGGCGTTGCGGGAGCGCCTGCCGATCCTGGAAGATCGCCTGGCCGCAGAGCGGCGTCGCTACGGCGGGACCACCCGCCCCTTCAAGCTCCACCTGGTGGGGCCGGTCGACGTTTCGGAGGTGCGCCCGGTGGCCGCCAGCGATGGCTTCGCCGACCTCTTGCGCCACAACTGGGATATGTCGCGTTACGTAGCGCGTATCGACGCCCTCGCAGGGGTCGAGGGAAAGCTGTATGATACACGCGTATATGTCGCCCTCAAGCGCCCCGCTAGCGAGGACCGCAGCTGGGTCGAGGGCGAGAGCGAACAGAACGGCCGGGTGGGCCACGTTTCCGTGGAGCTCGGCGACAAGATGGCCGACTTTGCCCTCATCGTGGTGACCCACGAGCTCTTCCACACGCTCGGCGCCACCGACAAATACGACGACGCGGGCAAGACGAAAAGGCCGGAGGGCCTGGCCGAGCCGCAGCGCGCGCCGCTCTATCCGCAGCCCATGCTCGACGTGATGACCCGCAACCGCCCGGTGGGCCCCTTCGACGAGAAGGTCCCCGAGTCGCTGGTAGAGCTGGGCGTCGGCCCGATCACCGCCGGCGAAATTGGCTGGGCGAAGCCTCGCTGACCGCCAGAGCGCCTAGGTGGGAAGACCGATGGCGCAGGAGTGGGTACCGCTCTTCTCGTCGTACTGCTGGTGGTACTCTTCAGCCTTGTAGAATGCAGGTGTCGGCGACACCTGGGTGACCACTGGCTTGCCGAGGCGTGCCTGCTCCTTGGCGATGATGGCTCGCGCCGCCGCCGCTTGCTCCTCCGAGAACGAGAAGATCTCGCTCCGGTACTGGCTCCCCACGTCGGGCCCCTGCCGGTGGAACGTGGTGGGGTCGTGGTTCTTGAAGAAGATCTCGAGCAGCTTGTCGTACGACACCTCGCTCGGCGCGAACTCCACCAGCACGGCCTCGGCGTGCCCGGTGGTGTGCTTGCACACCTCGGGGTAGGTGGGGCTCACGGTGTGGCCGCCGGTGTAGCCGACGGCGGTGGCCTTGACGCCCGGCACCTGCCGGAACACGTCTTCGACGCCCCAGAAGCACCCTCCGGCAAAGGCCGCCAGCTGGTTGCCGGAGCGCGGCGCGAGGGCAGTGCCCATGCCCACCCCGCCCGGATCGGTGCCTACGTGCGCGCGGGGTGCAGCGGCCTCTTGGGCAGGCTTGACGCCGCCGCCCGCTTCGGAGGTGTGGCATGCGGCGACGGAGAGGACAGCGGGGACGAGCAGAGCGAGGAGACGCTTCATGGTAGGAACTACGATGCCGACGAGCGGACGTTACGACCGTTCATGCCCGATTTCGAGCCGCCCGTCCGGCAAGGCACTGCCTGCGGCAAATGCCGAAGTACCTTCGAACGATGCGGGAAATCGCTGCGGCTCGGGCCTCCGGAGCGACGATGACAGTGGCTTTCGTGGGTACGTGGCTCCTCGCCGCGCTGTTGTTGGGCATTCCTGCGGCACTGTACTTGCTCGCGGCCGAGACCTGGAGCGCTCGCCTGGTCATCGGCTTGGTGCTGCTGGGCCTCGCCACGGGCGTACTGGCCTGGCGAAGGCGTCGGGGGCTTGCCTGGGCCACCGGCGGTGCGGCCGTGGCGTGCGGGCTGGCGAGCCTCGCGCGAACACCGAGCGGCGCCCCCACAGTGACTGCAACCTCGGGCGCGCGCCTCGAGAGTCGCTTCACGTCTGCGCACCCCTACCCGCGCTTCGCGCCCGCCAACGTGATCCCGGAGATCGACCAGTTCAAGCTCGGAAGCTACGTTGTACCCGCAACCGATCCGTTCCTGACGGTGGCGAGCAGCGCGCGCCTGCGGGGGCTCATCGTTGACGTGTACCGCGACATGGACCGGGATCCGGCGTTCCGGGCGCTCGGCTCGGCCATGCAGTACGCGTACGACGATACCGACTCCGGCCATCTCTACGCGTACGTGCCCGCCCGCGCCCCTGGCGAGAAGCTGGGCCTCTTGCTCTTCCTCCACGGGAGCGGCGGCAACTTCAAGGTGTACACGCACCTCCTCCAGCGTGTGGCGGAGCAGGAGCACGTCATGGTGGTGGCGCCCAGCTTCGGCTTCGGCAACTGGCAAGCGGCGGGCGGCATCGCGGCCATCGCGGCGGCGGTGGGTTACGCGGTGCGCGAGCTCGACGCAGATGCGTCGCGGGTGGTGCTCATGGGGCTGTCCAACGGCGGGCGCGGCGTCACGCGGGCGCTCCGCGATGGGGAGGAGCGCTACGCCGGCGTGGTCTTGCTCTCGGCGGTGATGGAGACCGACGTGCTGCGGGGCGTCGGCGACCGCTACCGAGGGACGCCGGCGCTGTTGCTCTACGGCGATGCCGACGAACGCCTCCCTCGGGACCACGAAGAAGCCGGCGCCGAAGCGCTGCGAAAGGCGGGCCTGGCGGTTCGGGTGCATGCGTACCCGCGCGAGGATCACTTCCTCTTCTTCTCGCAGAAGGCGAGCGTCCAGGCCGAGGTCGCCGCCTTCGTGCGCAAGACGCTGACGCAACAGGCTGCGCGCCGCTGATCGAATCAGCCGACCGCGCGCGGCCGAAGCCGATCCGCAGCCAGCACGTCGTCGGTCTCCTCCACGAGCAGGCGAACGACCTCCGCAGCCGGGAGCCGCCGCGCCGAGGCGGCGTTCTGCCCGGCCCACAGGGCGAGCCCATCGAGGTTGCCGTCCTTGGCGGCGGCCCGACGGAGCGGCATCATGAGTGCATTCTGCATGGGATACGGAAGAACGTCGTCAGCCCCGAGGGCGCTCATGAGCGCGTTCTCGATGCCGCGGGCGAAGCGGCCGGAAAAGACCCGCGTAAGGCGGGTCCAGCGGGCGTGGTCGGTGCCCAAGAGCGCCTTGTGGACCGCCGGCGCGCCGGACTCGGGGGCGGCGAGGAACGCGGTTCCGATCTGCACTGCGTCGGCCCCCAGCGTGAGCGCCGCCGCGACGCCGGCACCGGTGGCCACGCCGCCGGCGGCGATCACCGGTATGCGAACCGCTCTGGCGATCTGCGGTACCAGCGAGAAGGTGCCCACCAGCGACGCCTCGACCGGCCGCAAGAACGAGCCTCGGTGTCCGCCCGCGTCGCTCCCCGAGGCTACCACCGCGTCGGCGCCCGCGGCCTCGATGGCCACCGCCTCGTCGACCGTGGTGGCGGTGCCGATGGTCTTGATGCCGCGGCCCCGGGCGGCCTCCAGGATGGCGCGATCCGGCACGCCCATCACGAAGCTGAACACCGGGGGACAGGCGGTGAGGAGCGCCTCCACCTGGGCCTCGAAGGCGATCGCCTTGGGGATCGGAAACGTGGGGAGCGGCAGCCCCGCGGCTTCAAACAGGGGCGCGAGCCGCGCCACCGTGCGGTCGAAGCGGCTCTGCTCGATGCTGGCGTCGTCCTCGCCGGCAATGGGGACCCACAGGTTGATGTTGAAGGGACGCGCGGTGCGGCCCGCGATGTCGCGGACCACCGCGAGAATCTCGTCGGGGCCCAGATTCGCGGCCCCCAGCGAGCCGAGGGCGCCGGCGTTGGATACCGCGGCCGCCAGCGCGGGCGTGGAATAGCCGCCTCCGAATGGGCCTTGGACGATCGGAAGGTCGATCCCGAGTAGCGCGGTGAATCGAGTTTGGGTCCACATTGCGGGCGTTCTCCAGAAGACTCCATAGGTCCGATGCCGAGCCTTCGTTACCCGAAATCGACGGGCTCAGGCCTTGATACGGACGTTGTCCGGATCGTAGAAGGGTCGGAGCGACGCCCGCGCAGGTACGCGCTTTTCGGCGATTTCGACTTCCCACGCGCCCTGGGCGACATAGGCCGCATCGATGGGCTCGCCGGCCTCGACCATCATGAGACCGACGGCGCCGCCGAGCGTGAAGCCGTAGGAGGCGGCGCGAATGTAGCCCACCGGCTTGCCGTTGCGCCGCACCACCTCGGCGTGAAACATCAAAGGCTCGGGATCTTCGAGGAGAATCTGCACGATGCGCCGATGGAGCGGGCCCTTGGCCTTCTTCGCCAGCACCGCGTCCTTGCCGATGAAGCCGCCCTCCTTTTTGAGGTCGACGGCAAAGCCGAGGCCGGCCTCGAGCACCGAGTCGGTGTTGTCGATATCGTGACCGTAGTCGCGGTATCCCTTTTCCATGCGCAGGCTCGCCAGCGCCTTGAGCCCGGCGTGCTTGAGGCCGAGCTCGGCGCCGGCGGCGGCGATGCGGTCGTACACGTGGGTGGCCTGCTCGGTAGGTACGTACAGCTCGTAGCCGAGCTCGCCCAGGTAGGTGATGCGCACGCACAGTGCCCGCGCGAATCCGATGTCGATGTCACGGGCGCTGCGGAAGGGAAACGACTCGTTCGACAGGTCGCTGGTGGTGAGCCGCTGCATCAGCTCACGCGAGCGAGGCCCCTGCACGTTGATCTGCGCGTAGCCGGAGGTGACGTCGGTGACGAAGGCGTGGGCGTCGCCGATGTGCCGGCGCATCCACGTGTGCACGTGCCGATGTGCGGTGTCCGAGGCCACCACCCAGTACGACTCGTCATCGAGCTTGGTGACCGTGAGGTCGGCCTCCAAGGTGCCGCCTTCGTTGAGCCACTGGGTGTAGGTGATCATGCCCGACGCGCCGTCGACGCGGTTGGCGGAGATGCGCTCAAGGACGCGGCCGGCGTCACGGCCCTGCACCTTGAACTTCGCCATGAACGACATGTCCATCAGAATGACGCCCTCGCGCGTGGCCTTGTGCTCGGCCTCCCAATGGGAAAACCAGCTGGGGCGCCCCCAGGAGAGCGGGCCCGGATCGGGTATCGCTTCGGGCGCGTACCAGTCGGCGCCTTCCCACCCGCTCACGTCTTTGAAGTAGGCGCCGCGAGCGGCCAGCCGCTCGTGGAGCACCGACTGTTTCGCGCCGCGTGCAGTCTGCATGGATCGCGTGGGGTAGTGGCACTGGTACACCATGCCCAGCGACTCCACCGTGCGGGTACGACGGTACTCGGGGTTGCTCTGGTACACGTGCAGGCGGTCGATGTTGAAGCCGGTCACGTCCACGTCGGGTCGCCCGTTCACTATCCAGTGCGCCAGCACGCGGCCCAGGCCACCGCCGGTGAGAATGCCGATGCTGTTCATGCCCGCTGCCACGAAGTAGTTCTTCACCTCCGGCGCTTCGCCCACGATGGGCTGGAGATCGGGCGTGAAGCTCTCGGGGCCGCAGAAGAACTTGCGCACGCCAGCCTCGAGCGAGATGGGCACCCGCTGCATGGCCTTCTCCACGTAGGGGCCCATGCGATCCCAGTCGGGGGCGATCTCGCCGAAGGAGAAGTCGTGGGGAACGCCAGAGACCTTCCACGGCGCGCACACCGGCTCGAAGAGGCCCACCATCAAGCCGCCCACTTCTTCGCGAAAGTAGCCGTAGGAGCCGGGGTCTTCGAGGACCGGAAACGAGGCCGACATCCCGGGGATCTTGTCGGTGATGAGGTAGTAGTGCTCGGCCGACTGGAGCGGCACGTTCACGCCCGATTTGGCCGCGAGCTGGCGCGTCCACATGCCGGCGCAATTGACGACGTATTCGCAGTCGATGTCGCCGTAGGCAGTACGCACCCCGGTGACCGCGCCGCGCTGGGTGAGCACCTCGGTCACCGCGCAGTTCTCGACGATGGTCGCGCCGGCCATGCGCGCGCCCTTGGCGAGCGCCATGGTGAGGTCCACCGGATTGGCCCGGCCGTCTTCCTTCACGTAGAAGCCCGCCAGAAGATCGTCGGTGCGCGCCAGCGGAAACAGCTCCTTGACCTGCCCGGGAGAGATCTCGTGCACGTCGACGCCGCAGTAGCGATTGAACGCGGAGACCCGGCGATACTCTTCGAGCCGATCCTTGTCGGCCGCCACCTCGATGAACCCCACCGGCTTGAATCCGGTGGAGAGGCCGGTCTCCGCTTCCAGTCGCGCATAGAGATCGCGCGTGTACTTGCGCATCTCCGTAGAGGTCTCCGAGGTGGAGCCGAAGGTCACGATGAGGCCCGCCGCGTGCCAGGTGGTGCCGGAAGTGAGGCGGTCGCGCTCCAGCAGCACCACGTCCTTCCAGCCCATGTGGGCAAGGTGGTAGGCCACGGAACAGCCGATGACGCCGCCGCCGATGACCACGACGCGGGCGCGCTTGGGAAGGACCGGTTCAGACATGGGGCCGCCACCATAGCCGGCTGAGGCACCGAGAAAACAGCACCAAACGCCGTATTGGGCCACTGGCTCGGAGACGCCACGCACCGGCCGCGCGCAGCGTCGGAATGCCCACACGACGACGGCAAATTGCAGGCGGAGCGCGAATTTGCCATCCGAAAGGAGCCGGCGCCGCGTATCCTCGAGAGGTCGTGAGCGAAGCCAAGCCGCGGGTCCCCGCCTCTCCCATCAAGCCCACCGCAACCCGTACCGCCACGCGGCCCGGCGTTGGTACCGAGCCCACGCCTTCGCCGCCCACGGTGACCGGCGTGCCCGGCGTCAAGCCGCAGGCGCCCGCCAAGCCCATGGGCACGCCGCGCGCCCCGGCGGTCGCAGCCGCGCCGCCCGCGCTCCCCATCGCCGCGCCCACACCTCCGCCGCCGCCGGCCGCACCCGTGGCTGCAGCAGCGGCGCCCGCGTTCGTCTCGCCGGCTGCGCCGCTGGCGCCGGCGCCGCAGGGCGCGAGCAAGGGCGTCGACGCCGCCGAGCTTCGCGCCATCGTCGAGAGCGTGGTCTTCGAGGTACTCAAGCCCGCCGCCGAACGCATGGCCGCGCTGGAAGAACGCCTGGCGCGCGCGGAAGCGAACGGGGTCACCACTTCGCTCGCGCTGGCGGCGCCGGCGTTGGCCCAGGTGCGCGCCAACATTCCCACCATCACCACCGTAACCGCCGTCACCAGCGCGCCGCCCGCGGCACTGCCGAGCTCGGGGCCGCCAGTCCACATCTCGGTGGCGCCGAGCATCGCGCCCACGGTCCCGCCAGACAACCCGTTCACGGTGGTCTCGCTGCCGCCCAAGCCTGCCGCGCCCCTTCCGTCGGTCGACAGCACCGTCACCTTCGACGACATGGTGGGCTTCGACGGAGGCAGGCGTCGACGTCGCGTCACGTTCGCGTTCGTGGCCTTCATTCTCCTGGCTGTGGGCGGGCTCGTGGCCTCCATGCTGGCGAGCTACGCGAAGTAGGTCGCCTGCGTCAGCGTGATGCGTCGCCCGCATCGGCGCCGCCATCGACCAAGACGGGCGTGGAAGCAGAAGCCGCACTCGCGTCGGGCCCCGGCGCAGAGTGCGACATCGCGGGCGCGTCGAGGTAGCCGCGCCCGGCCGGCCGATCGAAGGCGACGCCGAGCCCGAACGGGACTTCTTGCTCCGCATCGAAGGCGCGCAGATCGGCCTCCGCGCGCGCCAGGAGCGGGTGATGCGTGGCTCGGTAGCACTCCCTGCGAAACTCTAGCGTCGCGTTCTCCCACGGCACATGCGGTTCGAGCTCTGCGAACACGCGGGGGCAGTCCGGGCTCGCTCCCAGGAGCCGCTGCGCGTCGACCCGGCGCGCGAGGCGAGCAGCGTCGTACAGGTATCCGACGAACGGAACCGAGAGGGCCTCGAGCACGGGCGGCCCCGAAGCGAACGCCACCCGCAAGAGCGCGGGAACCGCCCGAAGCAGCGCCTGCGACAGCTCGGCGTCGGCCCACGGATCCTTTCGCAGTCGCTCGATAGCGCCAAGAAACGCTGGCATCGACTTGTCGCCGCCCGGCCCCCACAGCTGCCGCAAAAAGGTGAGCACCGCGGCGTCGGTGGGCGCGATGAGGGCGAGACTCGCCAGGTGCGCTTCCGCGTCCGGAGCGCGCATCAGGACGGCGAGCTCCGCCACCATGAGCCGCTCGAGGCGCGTCGGGCGCAAACGGGGGTGCAAGTTCCACAAGCCGAACGCAGTGACGGGATCTTGCGCCACCCAAGCATTCACCGCCAGAAGCCGCTCCCGATGGTCGTCGTCGAGCGCGCTCCCGGGGCGCGCCGGCGAGCGCGACGGGTACACCGTGAGCAGCGCGCGCTCGTAGCGCATGTGCTCGAAGTCGAAGGGGCCGACGATGGGGGGCAGGCTCTCTTTGCGCGCGCGCGCCGCAACGTGCACCGCGTCCATGTTGAACGAGCCCACCCGGCCCACGCTGCGCGCGAAGGCGAACTCGACCACGCTGTCGTCGTCGGTGTTGAGGTCGTCGGCGTGTTCTTTGGCGAGCGCCTTGACCAGCCCGCTCCGGGCCACGAAGTGTCCGAACACGCCCTCCAGCTCGTCCACGCCCCAGGCGGCGATCATTCCGTCGCGAAACGTGGGCTCTGCCAGTCGAGTGCGCAGCGTAGGTGCGTCATACACGCGCTTCGAGTCGCCCGCCACGAAGAGCAGGTCGTTGGCCTGGGTCTCCCAGAGCTCGACCTCGGGAAAAACCTCGGCCAGGGTCGCCGCCAGGACGCGAACTGTGGCGAACGTGGTCTCGTAGCCCTGCACCCACTGGAGGAAGAGCCCGCCTTCGGCCAGATGGCTCTTGACCATGCGGTAGTACTCGGTCGTGAAGAGGCTCGCCACCCCGGCCCGGTACGGGTTGGAGGGCTCCGAGAACACAAGGTCGTACCGCCTATCGGTGAGCGCCAAGAGCTCCCGGGCGTCACCGAAGTGAACCTGCACTTTGGCATTGTCGAGAACCGCGCCGTTGAAGGGAGCCGAGAGGCGCGCCACGTTCATGATGGCGGGCTCGAGCTCGAACACGTCGACCCGATCCATGGATTCGACCTTGCCGAGCCAGCCGGCGGTGCTCCCAGTACCCAGACCGATGACGAGCGAGGAACGCACCGGTCCCGAATGAAGGAGCGCGCCCACCAGGCCGGCGCCGATCTGCGTACCGGCGTCGAACTTGGCGTGGCCGTCGGTCTTTCCGTTCACCACGAAGCGGATGCCGTCTTGCTTGCCGATGGCAATGCCGCTCTCCACGCCCTCGTAGGCAGCGAGAATGTCGGCGCGGCTCGCGCGCAAGAAACGGTGGCGCGGCGTCTCTCCCGAGACCGCGTCGAGGGGCACGCGACCGCTGCCGATGCCGGAGTGGCGGTAGGCAGCGCTCGGCCCGTCGGCCACCACACCGAAGACGGCCAGCGCCGCGATGAGCGCTCCCGCAGCGAGCTGCCCCCTTCGAATGCCGCTCCGGTCGAAAACGAGCGACACAGCACCGAGCGCGAGGAGCAGCCCCACCGAGAAGCGCCAGGCGCCGCTCGCCCCCAGCAAGGGCAAGAGACCAAAGCCGCCGGCGAGCGACCCCACCACCGCGCCGCCCGTATTGAAGAGATAGGCGAGCCCCACGTGACGCCCCACCGAAGCGCGCCCGCGCCCGAGGAGCGAGATGAGCAAGGGAAATTGCATGCCCGCGAAGAGCGCCGGCAGGAAAGCGACGAACCCGGCGACGACCATCCACCCGCCCACCAGCGGCGCGAACCCGTAGCCGCCCAGCGGCCGCAAAAAGACCGTCAACAGCGCCACGTGATCGCCGGCCGCGAAGGGCACCACCAGGGTGAGCGCCTCGAGCAAGCAGACCAGCGCGAACGTGCGCAAACGCACCACGCGCCCCACGAAGAAGCGCGCACCCAAAAGCCCACCGACCCCGATGCCCAATAGCGCGGTGGAGAGAATCAGCCCGAAGCTGAACACCGTGCCCCCGAGAAGGGGCCCGAGCACGCGGTACCAGACGAGCTCCATGAGAAAGAAGGCGAAGCCGGTCACCGCAGCGGCTGCGAAGACGATACCGCGCCGGGGCGTCGCTTCGGTGGCGGCCGCGCCGAGCGACGCGGAAGTGGCGGGCGCTTCGGCGGTGACTGCGGTGACCTCGGCGTCGCGCGGCGCCTCGCTCCGCGCCCGGCGCAGCACGAGCAGCACCACCGCCAAGTTGACGGCGCACGCTGCCCACAAGGTGCGATGGGTACCGAGCGCCTCCAGCGCGACGAAGGTGGCGACCATGGCGCCGCCCACCGCACCAAGGGTGTTGGCTCCGTAGAGCAGCGCGACCCGGCGTCGCTCGGGATCCTCCTCGTCGTCTGCGAGCGCGCGCGCCATGGCCGGCAGCGTGCCGCCCATGAGGAACGTGGGCACCGCAAGCACCAGCGCCGCCAACGCGATGCGCGCGCCGCCACCCAACACAGACCCCAGGGCCACCGCGCCGCCCACGCCGACGTAGATCTTCCGAGCGAGCATGGCGAGCGGCGCCGACGCCGCCGCCGACGCGGCGATGCCGAGCTCCAGGTAGGCGTAGAGCTGCAGCGGTCGCGCGTGGACGTCGGCGCGCCGACCGAGCAGCAGACTGCCGAGGCCGAGGCCTGCCGCGAACGCTGCGAGGACCGCGCCGGAAGCGGCGGTCGACGCACCGAAGAGCAGCCGGAGCTCGCGCGTCCATACCACCTGGTAGACGAGCGCACAGAACCCCGAGCAGAAGACCGCGACCACGGCGACTTGGCGCTTCGACACTCGCCTTTGCGTATCACGCTTCGGTGACCAGGAGACCGCGGACTACCCAGAGTCTCCCCGGCGACGGATCAAGCCCTCCTGGGCGGTTGCTGCCACCAGCAGCCCGTCGCGGGTGAAGATGCGGCCGCGGACCAGCGCGCGCGATCCGTGCGCCGCAGGGCTGTCCATCACGTGCAGAAGCCACTCGTCGACGCGAAACGGCCGGTGGAACCACATGACGTGGTCGAGGCTCGCCACCTGCATGCCGGGGGTGATCCAGGTGACCCCGTGCGGCTGCAGCGCGGTGGTGATGAAGGCGTGGTCGGAAGCGTAGGCGAGGAGGTAGCGATGGAGCGCAGGCTCGTCGGGGAGCCGCGCTGCGGTGCGCAGCCACACCATGCGCGACGCGGGCAGCGGCGGCGGGTGAAATGGGTCGGTTTCCGGGCCCACCGGGCGAATCTCGAACGGGCGATCGGCAACCGCACGCGCCTGAAGCATCTTCGGGAGCTTGTCGACGAACGGCCGGGCGCGCTCCTGCTCCGTGGGCACCGACTCTGGCGGCGGCGCGTCGGGCATGACGTCCTGGTGAACGAAGCCTGCTTCCTCCTTTTGGAACGAAGCCGCGACGTTGAAGATGGCGTGGCCACTCTGGATGGCGACCACGCGCCGGGTGGCGAAACTGCCTCCGTCGCGAATGCGGTCCACGTCGTAAACGATCGGCTTCGAGACGTCGCCGGGGCGCAAAAAATAGGCATGCAGCGAGTGCACGTGACGGTCACCCGGCACGGTTTGCACGGCCGCCGATAGCGCTTGCCCGAGCACCTGACCACCGAACACCGTGCCCCACCCCAGGTCCTGGCTCTGGCCACGGAAGAGATTCTCTTCGATGCGCTCCAGCGCGAGGAGCTGGACGAGCTCGTTCAGAACGGACGACATGAGGGCTCCGAACGCTCGACTCCTGGGCCCGGAGGCGGATAAACTCCCGGGTAACCCCCCAAAGGAGGCGTCATGGCCAAAGGCATCGAGCGAGGAAAGAAGGACAACAAACCGAAGCTCTCCACCAAGGAGAAGCAGCAGAAGAAGAAAGAGAAGAAGGCGTCCAAGTAGTCGGCCTCCGACAGCGTTGGTCGAGGCCGCGCCGGAGTCGCGCGCGTCCGCACGCGCAGGCTCAGAGTGCGGCCTCGTACAGCTTGGCCAGGTCCTCTCGCGACGTGTCCTTCGGGTTGCTCCGGTGGCACGCGTCCTCGAAGGCCTTGGCCGAGAGCTTCTCGATATCGGCCTTGGTGACGCCGTGCGCGGCGAGCCCGCCCTGGATGCCGACGCGGTCGCGGAAGGCTTTCACTGCCGCCTCGATGTCCTTCGCCCCGGCGTCGATGATCGTCCGGCACCGCTCGAGGCGCTCGGGAATGGCCGGCGCGTTGAAGGCCACCACCGCCGGTAGGCACAGTGCGTTGGCGAGGCCATGATGCATGCCCTTCTCGCTCGAGAGAGGGTGCGCGAGCGAGTGGCAGGCGCCGAGCCCCTTCTGGAAGGCAACCGCGCCCATCATCGCCGCCTTCATCATCGCGCCGCGAGCCTCGAGGTCCTGGGGATGGTCGACCGCCTTGGCCAGGAACGCCGCCGCCAGCTCCAGCCCACCGAGCGCGATGGAGTCGGCCATCGGATGATCGCCCTTGGAGCAATAGGCCTCGAGACAGTGCGTGAGCGCGTCGAAGCCCGTGGCCGCGGTGACGTGCGCCGGCATCGAGACCGTGAGCTCGGGGTCGAGAATCGCCACCTTGGCCAGAAGATACGGGCTGAAGATGACCGTCTTGCGGCCGGTGGCGGCGAGCGTTACGACGCCGGAGCGGCCCACTTCGCTACCGGTGCCGGCGGTGGTGGGAATGGTGATGATCGGCGGAACGTCGGGCCCGATGTGCGCGTCGCCGCCGATGGCGTCGTCGTACTCCTGCAGCGGCCTGGTGTGGGTGGTGGCCAGGGCGATGAGCTTGCCGGCGTCGAGCGGGGAACCGCCGCCGACGGCGACGATGATGTCGGCCTGGTGTGCGCGAAACGCCGCCACGCCCTCGGTCACGTTCTTCTCCACCGGGTTCGGGTCGACGGCGTCGAAGACGTAGGTGGGAATATCGCCGAGCGCGGCAGTGACCCGCGCCACCACGCCGGCGGCGACGACGCCCCGGTCGGCGACCACCAGCACGCGCGACTTGCCGAGCGCGCGCACCTTCTCGGCGAGGGTGGCGAGAGCGCCGTTTCCGAAGACGATGGACGTAGGGAAGGACCAAGAGACGAGTGCCATGGCGAGCACCGTATCATCTTCGGGAGCCCGGATCACCCGACGTTCAGACCGCCGAAGCGCCCGCCACCGCCCGCGCGTACTCGTCCACCAGCGGGTGCGGCGCGAGCCGCCGCGCGCGCTCGAGGAGCGCCTCGAAGCGCGCCAGTTGGGCCTCCTTGCCGCGCTTGAATTGCGACCACACCTGGTCTGCGCCCGCCTGCTCGCAGGCCACCACGATGGACTCCAGGTTGTCGACCTTGTCGGCCAGGGTGATGGCCTGGGCCTCCCAGCTCTTGTGGGAGAACGCCTCCAGGTAGCGCGCCTTGCGCTCCTCCCAAGGCAGGCTGCGGTCTTGCTCCGAGCAGGCCACCACCAGGTCGCGCACACGTTCGCCAAAGCGGGCGCCGAGCTCTTCCGGGGAAACGTCTTGGTCCTCGACGACGTCGTGGAGAGCCCCTGCCGCCTGGACCTCTTCCGAGAAACCATGCCGGGCCAAGATGGCGACGACGCCGGCCAGGTGGCTCACGTACGGCACCCGGGCCACCGGGTACTTTCGAAGTTGATCCCTGTGCCACACCGCGGCCGCATCGAGGGCGCGCTTGAGAAGTACGCTCATTGCCTCAGAATACATCGCGCCTCGTCGATGGGGCCGCCGAGAAGCGGCTTTTCGCTCAAGGCACGGGGCGCGGCGCCGTTCTCCCACCAGGAACGTTCGTCGTCTCCTTGCGAGGAGGTCGGCGCCCGCTCGGGAGACCAGCCTTGAAGCTCTTGATTGCCGAGGATGATCTCGTCCTGCGATTCCTGCTCGACGAGCTGCTTCGCGGGTGGGGACACGAAACCGTTGTGGCCGAAGACGGCCACGATGCGCTGGCCGCGGTGGAGCGCGAGAGCTTCGACGGCGCCATCCTCGACTGGATGATGCCCGGCGTCACCGGCCTCGAGGTGTGCCGCGCCATTCGCGCCAAGGGCGCCGAGCGCCACCCCTACGTGGTGATGCTCACCGCCCGAACCGCGCAGGAAGACATCGTGGCGGGCCTCGACGCGGGCGCCGACGAGTACATCACCAAGCCCTACTCGGCCATCGAGCTCGGCGCCCGGCTCCGCGCCGCTGAGCGCTACATGCGGGTGCAGGATGAGCTGCTGGAGGCCAAGCGGCTCATTGCGTTTCAGGCAGAGCACGACGTCGTGACCGGCGCGCTGCGGCGCCGGGTGTTCATCACCAACCTCCACGCGCTTCTGCGCGAGCGCAGCCGCAACCCTTCGCCGCTGTCCTTGGTGCGCATCTCGCTGAGCGGCCTCTCAGACCTCACTGAAGCCTACGGCTCGGCGCTGGCCGACGAGCTGCTCTGCACGCTGGCGGCGCGGGTGCGCGCACAAATGCCCGAGGGGGCCGAGCTGGGGCGCACCGACCAGAACGAGCTCCTGGTACTCCTCCCCCATGCCGATCGCCGGGCCGCCGAGGCGATGGCGCACCGGACTGCAGTCGACGTCCATCGCGAAGACTTCCCCACCAGCATGGGCAACATCGCCGTGGGCGTCGACCTCTACGCCGCCACCGCGTCGCGCATCTCCGAGCTCGACGTCGACGCGCTCGCCGAGGCCCTCGACATGGCCGAGCCGATACCCTGGAGCCGGCCGGAACCCATGTTCGCGCGCAGCGAGATTCCCCTGCTCTCCGACTCCGTGAGCCCGAGGTAGCCGATGCTTCGCCGGCAGCCGACGACCAGGGTGCGCCCGGCAGGCGTGCGAAAGCATGGGCGCCGATGAACCGCCTTCTTTTGCGGCAGATCAAGAAGGCCCGTAGGCCGGACGGCTCGGTCGACGAGGCCATGGTCCTCGACCTGGTGAGCCAGGCCTACGACGAGCACGAAGAGGAGCGACGCTTCGAGTCTCACGCACATCGCACCATGGCCGACGAGCTCGAGAGCTTGAACGCATCCATCGTGACCGAGGCGCAGGGGCGGCTGGAGCAGATTCTCCGGGGCATGCGCGACGGCGTCCTCATCTGCGACGCCGGCGACCGCATCGTCTCTCTCAACGCTGCGGCCGAGGAGCTGCTCGGCCGAACCGAAGGCGGATGGGTGGGCCGCCCCATGACCGAGCGCATCGAGCTGCAGTCGGAGCTGCGGAGCCGCAGCGGGCTCGCCAGCGGTACCGTGAAGCGCCCCGACGGCGTGCGCATCCCAGTGGAGATCACCACCAGCGAAGCCACCTTCGGAGCGTCCACTTCGCACATCGTCATCGTGCGCGATGTCACCGAGCGCCGAAACCACGAAGCCGCGCTGCGCGAGTCGCGGGCGTTCCTCTCGAGCATCATCGACAACGTTCCCATCGGCATCCTCACCAAGTCGGTGCGCTCCGACATGCGCATCGTCCAGTGGAACCAGGCGGCGGCGCGGATCCACGAGCTGCCGCCAGAAGAGGCAGTGGGGCGCACCGCCGAGCAAATCATGGCGCCGGAGGCCGCCAAGGACATCGTGGCCCAGGAGGCCGAGGTCTGCCGCACCCGCGAACCTTTGGTCGTGCGAAGTATGCGCAAACGCTCACGTTCCGGCCGCGAGCTCATCCTCGACAAGCGCTTCGTGCCGTTGCTCGACGAGCGCGGCGAGGTGTCGCACATCGTCACC
>JBBQWQ010000072.1:0-37209 GCA_038210445.1 Polyangiales bacterium | reverse complement strand
AGGAGACTGAGGGTTTTTCGTCAAGACCGAGGGAGGCGCGTTCGCTGGGTGCAGCGCGCGGAACAAACTCCTGTTCGTGAGCACGGGAGGCGCCGGCATCCCGAAGCCCAAAAACACCAGTCACCTAGATGACCGGTGTTTTTCGTCGGCTACGTGGCCATTCCGGTCCGGGAGGCTGCGCGGCGGCTTAACTGCGCCAATCTGGAGACTGAGGGTTTTTGGCCTAGCCCGAGGGTGGCCATGGAGGCTCGCCCGGAGCTAACTCCTGTTCGTGAGGACGGCCGACGCCGGCATCCCGAAGGTATCGGCCAAAAACACCAGTCACCTAGGTCAGGGTTCGCCCAGGCCACCCTCGACCCACTTCGTCGCCCGCGAGGAGCGTAGCTCGTAGGTGGGGGCCACGCGTCGCTCTGCCAGCTGCTCGCCGTCGGTGCTCCAGGCGGTGAGCAGCGCGTGCGGATCGTCCTCGTCGGCCACCACGTCGAGGTCCACGCGCACCTTGCGTCCCGCCGCGTCGACGACCGTGACGCTGCGGTGTAGGCGCGCCCGCTCGGCGGCCTCGTGGCGCGTGAGCACGTCGCGCGCGGCCTTGAGCAGGGTCTTGAAGTCGGTGGGGTTGAGCGGCTTCGGGTTTTTCTTGTCGCGGCCCATGGTCCAGGGGCTCACCAGAACCGGCTCGGCGTCGCCGTCGCGGGTCATGGAAACGGCCCAGCCGTCGTCGTCCTCGTTCTTTTGCACCCGCGCGGTCCAGCCTTCGCCAGCCCACACGCCCGAGTCGGTTGCCTGCGGTGTGACTTCGTCGCTCATGGGGCGGACTGTATTACGACGGCGCCCTTGGCGGGCTAAGCTTTGCGCCCTCATGTGTCGCAATATCAAGACCCTGTTCAACTTCGAGCCGCCGGCCACGGAAGAAGAGATTCGCGCGGCCTCGCTGCAGTTCGTGCGCAAGCTCAGCGGCTTCAACAAGCCCTCGCAGGCCAACGAAGCGGCCTTCGATCGCGCCATCGAAGACGTAGCCGCAGCTGCGCGGGTGCTCATGCAATCGCTCGCCACCCAGGCTGCGCCGCGTGATCGCGAAACCGAGGCGGAGAAGGCCCGGGAGCGGAACCGCGTGCGCTTCGGCCGCTGAGCTACGGGCCTGTGCCCTACCTCGCGAAGCGCTTACCGCGCGCCGCTGGCACCGACAAATACCGCTTCATGGGATGCGCCTGCGGGGAGACAATACGCAGGCTTGAGCCCCGCGCACCGACACCAACCCGGACCGCACGACCCGGAGCCGACTGCGGCCTCCGGGCCCGAGTGGCGGGCGTACTTCGACTGGCGCGCCGAGACCGAGCACGAGGAGGCGAAAGCACGGGCGCGTGAGGCCGCCGGCGGCCACCTGCGGCTGCGGGTCATTGCCCAGCGCCTTCGCTTGCGCCGCTGACCCATGGCAAAGCCCCGCGACGAATGGCAGATGCGCGACCGCCGCCTGCTGGCCAAGCTGGAGATGACGCCCGCCCTCCTCGAGCAGTTCGAGGAGACGGGGCTCTTCGAACTGGTGCTCGCCAAGGAGCCACGCACCACCTCGCTCGAGAGCCTCGACGGCGCGAACGCCTACCTCTTTTTGGGGCCATCCGGCAGCATCGTGGGCCTCCTGGTGCAAGACTGGGTCGACCCCGACGAAGATCGCCACATTCCCTTTCAGGGCATGAGCGTCACCGTCCGCTGGCGCGACGAGTGGATCCTGGTGCACGTGGCCGAGGGGCTCGAGGTCCACGACCCTTGGGTCAAGCCGCCGCCACGAAGACCAACCTGAGCCGCGGCGACTTGTATGGACACGCAGAGCCGTCCGTCTAACGATGGGCCTCATGTCTCCCTCGCTTCCTCGGACCGCCCTTGTCTCGCTCCTCGTGGTCGGTTTCGGGGTCGCCACCGGGTGCAAGCGCGACGGCAACAAGACCAACGACGACCGCGTGCGCGCCGCCGAGCTGCGCACCAAAGCCAGCCAAGACTTCGTCGACCGCAACGGTCAGACCTGCCTCGACCACCTGGCCGCCGCCGACAAGCTCGACCCCGACCCCCAGCGCATCGCCACCTCTCGCCTCATGCGCACGATACATGCACAGTGCACCATGCTTGCAGGCCGCTGCGACGAAGGAAAGGTGGAGCTCCGCGCTTCGTTCGCCGAAAACATGAAGGACCTTGGCCCCACCATGCTCGACACGGCGGTGGACGGCGCGGTCGGCATGTACTGCGGCGACGGCGCCACGCTGCCTCGAGACCGCCTGCAGGTGGCCACGCTCGATCTCGAGCGGGCGCACTTGCGAGAAGACCCCGACGTCTGCGAGTCGGCCTACCGGCGCATCGTGGCGGCGCTGGCAGCGATGCCCGCGGCAACCGAAGCGCGTGACAAGGAAGCCGTCGAGCACGCCGAGCGCTCGCGGCTCCTCGCCGCCATGTGCCTGGGAAAGGCGTCTCGCTGCCCCGCCGCCTACAAAACGTTCAACGAAGTCATGGTCGATCAGGGGACGCCGCCGCGCATCGAGGCCTTCGCGGTCATGGTCCCCACCTGCGCCGGTAAACTATGAAAACTGCAGGGTAAAGTCGCTGCTCTTTCCGGGCCGGAAAGGACCATGTCTGAATCGTACCTGGTGCGGTGCGTAAGGCGATGTCATACCGCCCGCATGCGGAACCCCCTGCTTGCTGTCGCGTTCGGTCTGTCGGTCTTCGCGCTCGCGCTCACCGGCTGCGCGGCCGACACCTCCGCCGAGCCCGACGCCGTCTCCACCGACGCCGAGCTGCGCAGCATCCAGCGGCAAGTGGTCGGTTCCTACGCTTCGGGACTCGGTCGCATCGCGCTCAACGCCGACGGAACCTACGAGGGTGGCTACGCCCAGAGCCGCGCCGCGTACCAGGAGACGCTGGTTTCAGCCGAACAAGAGCGGGGCTACTTCTACGTGTACCGGCCTGCTACCGCCGCAACGCAGGGCGCCGGCGTCGCGCTCCAGGCGAGCACGCAGGCCGCGAAGCTGGTGCTCATTCCCGAGGGCAACGCCACGCGCAAGGTGCACGACCTCGCGGTGCTCAAGGGCGGCGACATCCAGGTATCGCGCGACGGCGTCACCCAGATCTGGGTTCGCCAGATTCTCCGCCCCTGACCTGTGTTTTCCCGGGCCCGACCCCGGGCTTCTTCGGGCATACTCCGCGCCCATGGCAGAGAAGCTCCCCTGCGCTCTCACCCTGGCCGGGCTCGATCCGGGCGGTGGCGCGGGTATCGCCGCCGACCTTCGCGCCTTCGCCGCTGCTGGCGTGTTTGGCTGCGCCGTCACCACGCTGACCACGGTGCAGTCCACCAATGGTTTGCGTTCGGCGCGCCCGCTGCCGGCCGAAGTGATCCTCGAGATGGCGCGCGAGGTGGTCAAGCACCAAGACGTGCGCGCCTTCAAGGTGGGCGCCCTTGGAACCATCGCCAACGTGCGCGCAGTTGCGACCTTCTTGAAGCGCCATCGCGACATTCCCTCGGTGGTCGATCCGGTGATGATCGCCAGCCGCGGCAGCGCGCGCCTGGTGGACCCCAAGGCGCTCTCGGCCATGCGCGGCGACCTTCTGGCCGTCGCAACGCTGATCACCCCCAACGTGCCAGAGGCCGAGCTGCTCACGGGCCTCCGCATCGCAAGCTTGCAAGATGCACGCATCGCGGCGGTCAAGCTTTGCGCCATGGGCGCCCGGGCCGCCATGGTGAAGGGCGGACACTTGGCCGGCTCCCGCGCGGTCGACGTGGTGGCCTTCGAGAGCGGCGAGGTGGAGGAGGTTTCGGCGGAGCGGCTCCCCATTCGCACGCGCATTCACGGAGGCGGCTGCACCTTCTCGTCGCTCATCGCCGGCCGGCTGGCGCAGGGCGACGAGCTGCTCGATGCCATCGTTTGGTCGAAGAAGACGTTGCAGAAGGCCCTGCGCAACATCGTGAACGTGGGCGGTCACCTGCGCGTCATCGTGCCCTAGCCTAGTCCTCCAGGAAGTCGTCTACCGGTCCGGCGCCTTCGCGCACCACCTCCGGCGGCACCTTGGTGAGGTCGATGACCGTGGTGGGAATGATGCCGCCGCCGCCGGTGTCGAGGATCAGCGAGAGCCCGGGAAAGTATTGGTCGATCTCTCGCGGATCCACTTCCGGCAGCTCTTCGCCCTTGCGCTGCGCGGTGGTGGAGACGATGGGGCTGCCCAGCTCGCGCGCCACCGCCAGAATAACCGGGTTATTGGGCACCCGGATGCCCACGGTCTTCTTCTTGGTCTGCACCAGCTTGGGCACCTCACGGGTGGCCTCCAGGATGAAGCAGTAGGGGCCGGGCAAGAAGCGCCGCAAGATGCGGTACTGGTGGTTCTCCACCACCGCGTAGCGAGCGATCTCCGAGAGATCGGGGCAGATGAAGGCGAGCTGGTGGCTCTTGTCGACGCGCTTGATCTCGTAGAGGCGATCGATCGCCTTCTTGTTCATGAGATCGCAGCCCAGGCCGTAGACGGTGTCGGTGGGGTAGCCGATCACGGCGCCGTCGCGCAGGGCCTCCACCGCGCGCTGCACCTTGCGCGGCTCCGGATGTTCGGGATGAATCGGCAAAAGCACAGCGTGCCCATATTGGATCGGGCGCGCGAAGTCACGCGGTTCTCACTCGAAGGGGTCGGTGATCTCCAGCTTGGGCGCCAGCACCAGCGCGCTGCCGTTCTTGCGGTCGACCTTCACGTGCAGCGTGTAGAGCGAGGTTTTTCCGTCGCCGTTCAGGTCGCCGCGGGCCACGATGTCGGCGCTCTCGCCGTCTTTCGCCGCCTTCACCTCGTACTGAAAGTACTGCGGCTCGGTCATCTCGAAGCGCATCGGAGCCCAGGCCTTCCAGTCGCCGGCCTGCGAGGCGTACTTCTCTCCGCGCGGCACGGCGCTCGGCACCGGCGGAAACGAACCGAGCTTCTTCTTGGCGGGCGGCACCGACTTCGGTTCCTCGCGTTCCCAGAGCGTGACGTAGCTACGGGCAATTTCGGCCACCACCGCTTGCGCCTCTGCGGCCTTGGCCGACTGCAGGTATCGGCGAAACGTGTAGATTGCAAGTGAAGCCAGCTCACCGAAGCGTGCGCCCTGATCCACCGGACCCGAGCGCACCTCGAACAGCGCGCGCAGGTGGCCGTCTTGCTGCGTCACCTTGGTCGCGTCGAGCACCCGCCGCGCCATCTGGTTCTGGTGCGCGTCGAAGCCGGGAAAGGCCGAGGTGGCGGCGATTTTCTCGAACTCCGCGACCATCTTCTCGGCGTCGCCCTCGCCGGGGGGATGGGCGTCGAGCTGCAACGCGAAGCGCGCCGGGGTGATGGTAAGCGTTCCCTCCAGCGGCACCTTCGCCGCCACGACGGCGCTGAAGGCAAGGTGCTGCCCGGGCTCGAGATCGAGCGAGCCGGGCGCGCTCTGTGCTCCGGCCACCGCCAGCGCCGCGCGGATGGCCTCCGGCGCGCCCACCAGCAAGAGCCCTGGCTCGTGCGCCACCCAGGTGCCGAAGAGGTTCCACGCCTCCGGCCCGCCGGCCGCGCCTGCCGCGCCGGGCAGCGGCCCCGGCTCTGCCGACAGTGCCTTGATGCAGGCGCCGAGCGGCGAGGTGGCTTCGTCGATGCGCAGGAGCGCGATGACGCCGTCTTGATTGGCGCCCATCAGTAGCTCCTTGGTGCTCGCCGCGAGCTTCTCGCCGCAGCGCGCTTGCTCCGGCGAGAGCCCGGGCATCTCCAGCAGCGCCGGCACGAACGCCCGGGCAAACGCGGTGGCCATCAAGGTCTCGACGTTCGCGTACAGGAAGAAGACGCCGCCGGTGCCGAGGGCCCAGCGCCTTCGAATGGCGGCCGAAGGTCCGCGTCCGACCCGTTGGGCTCCTGGGCCGCTCGCGGTGCCTGCGACGCTCGCCGTCGCTCGGGTTGCGGCGCTCGGCGCCGGTCCGTTGCCACACGCCTGGCCGCCGAGCGCCAGCAGCACCGACGCAGCTCCTACCACGGAAACCCGCTGATTCATGGCGCGGCACTGTACGCGAAGGGGCGACGTGCCTCAGCACATTCGAAGCAGTGGCTCCAGAAGGTCGGCATTGGGCACGTCGGCATAGGGCACCTCGACCCACGGTCGCGCGCTGTCGGTGAAGATCGAGATGTCTCCGCCGGCGATCTCGATGCGCCGGACCTCGCCACGGGGAAGCCGCAGGTTGCCCACGCGCACCTCGCCGTTGCCCAGCGTGAGCGGCCCCATTTTTACGCTCTTGCCGCCCGCAAACGCGGCACGCCCGCGCTCCAAGACGACGCCGCGCGAGCGGTCGCGAATCTCGCCCAACAGCTCGCCGACGTGCTTGAAGCCGTGCGTGATGCCCAGAGCCTCGCCGTTCGTGCTGCGAATCGTGTGCTGGTGGGTCACCGGCCCGGGAATGCCGTTGGTGATCTTCTGCTCGATTCGGCTCTGGATCTCGGTCACGTCCTCGAAGCGCACCACGCGCTCCACGTCTTCCCAGCGGTACTCGAAGCCCAGCTCGTAGACGCGCACGTAGTTCTTCCGTTGCCGGTAGGCGATGCGCAAGATGTAGGCGCCCAAGGCTGGCATGCCCACGAGCATCGCCGCGGCGCCCAGGTAGGTCATGGCGCTGCAGCCTTCGCCCCAGGGCGCGAAGACCGGCACCAGGAGGGGCAGGAAGAAGAGCACGCCGACGGCGATCATCCCCGGCGTGTGCCCCCAGGCGAAGGCGCGCACGAGGGGGCCGAGCTCGTCCGGCGGGGTCATGGTGCGATAGGCCATAGAGCGATTCTCAGAGCAACCGCGGTGCCAGCGTACTCCGGCGGTTCGCGGCCCTATTTGCCGGAAAATACGACAGCCCGGGGTTGGCGCGGGACGGGCGCGCCCGCACGCGCCCTCTCTTGAAACGCGCGTAGCCCTACTGCGCGACCTCGTCTGGACCGCGGCGTCCATCACGCCACGCGGCGCGAATGCAACATACATACAATCGGACGCGCACACTAGAAGGCCAGGCGCTTGACCTCGCCGCTCGTCTGGTTGACCCAGAAGAGGGATGTGGCGTCGGCGAACAGGCCCACCGGCCCCGGTTGGTTGCGCAGGTACACCTCGGCCTTGCCCAGGTCCGACTTGGCCATGCGATAGACGATGCCCTCCTCGCGCGCACTGAGGAAGACGTGGGTGGCGTTTGTGACGAGGTCGCCGATGCCGAAGTGACCCGGCAGGGCGTGGCTGGTGCTCATCCCGGTGCTCGTGTCGGTGGTGTACCACTCGGTGCCGTCGCCGTTCATCCAGTACAGCGTGGTCCCGTCGAGGCGCGAGCGTCGCATCGACCTGGGCGTCGAGACCCAAGCCGCGCGCGTGTCGGCGATCTTGTCGAGGCGCGACCATTTGCGCTCGGACTGTTCGCCCACGTACACATACTTTCCGTCGGAAGGCAGCGTCTCCACGTTGGGTATCGCGGTGGTCGAGAGCGCGGGACCGCCGGTTCGTGCCAGGCCGAGGAGAACGCTCGACCCGAAGCTCGCCACGTAGATGCGCGTGGGCGTGAGGGCGATGCCGGTAAGCGTCGGCAGCACCGTGTCGGGCAGCGCTTGCGCGGAGCGGGCGCCGTCGGCCACCGTGTACACCTCGCCATCGCCGGAGACGAAGGCCGTCTTGCCGTCGAACACAACGTCCCAGGCGCTCGCGCCCGCCGGCAGCAGATCCGTGGCTTGCATCGTCTGGCGATCGACGCGCACGAGCGGGCGCGGCACCGGCGGCCCGGCGCTGCGTGGCGTGCTGGTGACGAACAGGTCGCTCTCGTTCGCGTACACGTGCCAGGGGTTCACGAGTCCGGTGAGGATCGTCGACACCTGACACACCCCCGCCGCGCACTTGCCGCCCAGGCAGTCGTGGCCACAGCGGCCGCAGTTCTTGCCGTCGGTCTGGGTGTCGGTCCCGCAGCTCGGCCCATCCGTCTCGGCGTCGCGGGTGCCCTGGTCGACGCCGGCATCGCGCAGCGGAGGCGCGGCTTCGGGCGCGCCATTCGCCAGACCGTCGAGCGGAACCAGCAGCGAGCACCCCAGGCCTCCGACGCAGATTCCCGCTGCAACCAAGCGCCCATACATCCACCCAAACTAGCATCCTTTTCGCGCCCGAGTGCCATTCCTTGACGTCCGGCCTTGGGCGCGAGATCCTGAGTATTCCCCTATGCAAGACCTCGGCGCGGACGTGCTTCATAACGCCAAGGCTCGCCTCGGCCTGTTGCTCTGCGGCAAGATTCAGCTGGAGTCACTGGTCGACATCGGCGGCATGGCGGCGGTCTATGCCGCGCGCCATCGGAACGGCAAGCGGGTAGCGGTGAAGATGCTCCACGCCCACTTCGCCCAGAATCAAGAGGTGACCCGGCGCTTTCTTCGGGAAGGGTACGTCGCCAACCAGATCGAGCACCGCGGCGCGATGCAGATTCTCGATGACGACACCGCGGAAGATGGCTCGCCCTTCCTGGTGATGGAGCTGCTGTTGGGCGAGTCGATGGACAAATGGATGCGCCGCCCCGAGGGCTACCCGGCCATCACCGATGTTCTGGCCATCGCCGACCAGGTGCTCGATGTGCTCGGGGCTTTTCACGCCCGGGGCATCATCCACCGCGACATCAAGCCGGGGAACCTTTTCGTCACCACCAGCGGCGTCATCAAGGTCCTCGACTTCGGCCTGGCGCGCGTGCGCGATATGCAGATGCAGGGGGTACCCACGGCCTCGGGAACGGTGCTCGGCACCGCCAGCTACATGTCGCCCGAGCAAGCCCAAGGCAAGGTCGACTCCATGGACGCGCGGACCGACCTCTTCTCCATGGGCGCCGTCATGTTCCTCGCGCTCTCGGGGCGAGTGGTGCACAAGGGGCGCACCCCGATGGAGCGTCTCATGAGCGCCATGCAGACGCCGGTGGAGCCGCTGCGCACGGTGGCGCCCGACGTTCCGGTGCCCGTCTGCGCGGTGGTCGATCGCGCGCTCGAGTTCGACAAGAACCACCGCTACGCGGACGCCGCCGAGATGCGCGCCGCCGTGCGCCATGCGGTCGTCGCGATGCGCGATCAGCCGCCCCCCACGCTGCGCCGCCCGGAGCCCCCTCCGCCTCCGGTGCCCGCCTTCCAGGGCCCCGATGAGGAAATCTCGTTCGACCCCAGCCTGGTCGTCGAAATCAGCTTCGCCGATCTGAAGTAGGGATATCGAGGCGGCGACGAGTTGCCGCTCCTCTCTCGCGAAGGCCGTCGCAGAGGGGGTCCCTCACTTCGTTCGGGATGACGCCTCACTTCGTTCGGGATGACGGCTCACTTCGTTCGGGATGACGGCTCACTTCGTTCGGGATGACGGCTCACTTCGTTCGGGATGACGGATCGCTTCGTTCGGGATGACGGATCGCTTCGTTCGGGATGACGGCTCACTTCGTTCGGGATGACGGCTCGCTTCGTTCGGGATGGCGCTCAGGTTTTGCGCATGGCGGGCACGTCGGGGAGCCCGCTGCCGGTGGTGTCGACGCCCATGGCGCCGAGAATTCCCGCGTACACCTCCTTCTCGGCGGTGGTGCGGCCCTTGTCGGGCGCGCCGCTCGCGAGGTCGAAGCCGTAGGTGAGGCCGGCGCTCGGGTCGACGCCGCCGAGAATGGTGCCGCCCTTGGCCAACGGCGAGAGGACTACCGCGCCGTTGTTGAGATCGTGCCCGGTACCAAAGTCTTCGGCGTTGGCTGGGCGGGTCTTGGTTCGGCCAAAGTCGGTGGCCACGTAGATCATGCTGCGGTCCCAGTAGCTCTCGCCGCCCCCCAGCTCGGTGCCCGAGAGGAGCTCGATGAGGCCATCGGCGATGCGGTACATGCGCTCCCACATGAAGGCCTGGGCCCCGCGGTGCGAGGTGTGCGAGTAGTCGAAGGCGATGGGTAGGTTCTTTACCGCGCCGTCTGAGAGCCCGCCCGAGCCATAGGGCTTGTCGCCGGTGTACACGAAGTTGGCGTTGGCGCCCAAGGTAACCGTGCAAGATACACCTTGTGTAATCAGCAGGTATGCCAGCGCCGCCTGGGCCTCCAGCGGGTCTTTCTGGTAGTCGGGAAAGCGCGAGCGAACCTTGTCGGCGGTGGGCGAGGAGACGAGCCCGTGCTTGCTCAGCGGGTACTTGTCGCCGTCGGCCACGATCATTAGCTTGCTGATGAGGTCTGCGCTCTCGAAGGCGCCCTGCGAGCCTCGGAGGGCGCGCCACTTCTTCAGCGCCGGCGCGTTGTCGAAGGTCTGCGAGAAGCGCGAAGCCTTGGAGAGGCGCCCGTCGCGCATGGCCCGAGCCTTGGCCACGAGGTCGGGTCGATCGCCGCCGGGGATACCGCGGAAGCCGTGGAGCCCCAAAGGCCACAGCAAGGGATCGGCCACCGTCTCGCCGTAGGCGTAGGCGGGAAGCGAGGCGTCGCTGCCGCGCGAGGTGAACTCCGACCCGGTGACCAGGTGCACGTTGGGGAGCGCCATGCCGGCGCCGTATTGCATGGCCACGGCTTCTTGCAGCGTGCGCCCGAGCCACGCTTCGTTGCCGGTCACCGAACGCCGCTGCGCGACGTTGTGATTCACGCTGGTGGTGGTGGCGGTGACGACCATCATGTCCTTGCCGCGCCGCTTCACGAAGTCTTCTTGCTTGGTGGCGATGGCGTAGGGAATGGGGCCGATCTTCGACGCATCGTAGGCCACCGCGCGAATCCCTCCGGGGCCCGGCGCCGTCACCTGCGCGTCGGCATAGGTGTTGAGGGTGGCCGCATTGGTCGACTCGGAAGCGCGAATCGCCAGCGGCCCATCGATGAGCGAAGCCCCGCCGTTGGCCCCCAGCACGATGAGAAATCGCGGCTTTTTGGCGTCTTCGGCGCGGCCGATACCCCCGGTGCCGCCGAGCAGCGAGGCACCGAAGGCGATGGAAGTGCCGGTGAGCAGCCCACGACGTGAAATGCGGATCGATTGCATGGATGTTCCGTTCAGTAAAAGAGCGCTTCTTCGGTGGTGGCGACGGCGAAGCAGGCGAGGGTTGCGAACCTACGGGGTCCCTCGGCGCCGGCGGCGGCTGCGATGTCGGCGTACAAGTCGCCGAGCGCGGCGATCTCCTCGGGGGTGGCCTCGCGCCGCATGAGCCGCAGGTAGAGGCGCTTGGCCACCGCTGCCGGCGCGTCCTTGCCAGGCGCGGCGCCGCCCAGCGCGAGCTCGCCGAAGAGCACGGCCTTCGCGCCATCGGCAAAGTCTTTGGCGGCGCGGCTCTCGCAGCCGGAGAGGGCGATGCGGTCGACGGCGTTGGCCGAGGCCACGCTGCGGTCGGGCAGCGGACGATAGATGGTTTGCTGGTAGGGCTCGATGCCGCCCAGCGCGATCTTGTGCACCACGTCGGCGCAGTCGTAGGCCGATAGCTCCTTGCACAGCTCGCCGCGGGGAATCGCCAGGGCCTCGGCGAGGTCGGCCGAGTAGCGCTCTCCTCCCTTGAATTTCAGGCGATTTTGCGTGGAAACGGCCACCGGGCTGGCGCTCGGTGCCGGCTTCGGCGCTTCGTCGTCGCTCTTGCTGCACCCGAAGGAACCGCTCGCCGCTACGGCAGCGGCCGCCAGGATCGGAAGCAGGATGGTCATCGTGCGCCGTGCGCTTCGTTCAAGGAACACCGTAGGCCTCCGTGTCGACGAGATCGTGGAGCATCTTCTCGATGCCGTAGGCGTTGTCGGTCTTCAAGCGCGTCCAGAGCTTGGCGTACTCCGCAGCGTCGGAAGGCCGCGGGTCTTCGCCAACGATCAGGTGCCAGTAGTCGAGCACCAGCTTCTGGGCGAAGGCGTCGCTCTCGGCCGCCACCTTGGCCCACTCCACCAGGTTCTGCACCGGCTTGCCGAAGATGCTGCCCTGCTCCGGCACCTGGGTGATGCGCGGTCCGTCGGTGTCGACGAAGCGGTCCATGCGGTCGGGTCGGTACTGCGTGCGGTACACGGTGCCGGTCTTCGCGTCGCGGTCGAGGGCCTCGTAGCGCGAGAACGGATAGGCCAGTGGGTCGAGGGTCTTGTGGCAACCGATGCAGCCGGCGGCGCGTACGCCCTTGTTGTCGTAGTCGAAGGGCTCGTTCGAGGCGCCATCTTGCAGGCCTTGCAAGAGCGCGATGTCGAGGCCCAGGTATGCGCGGTAGGCCTGCGCCGCGGTGGTGCGGGGCAGCGGCGTGAACATGGTGTTCACCACGCGGAACCAGCGCATGGTGATCATGCCGGCTCGCTGCTCGGCGTCGATGGTTTGAAACGTGCCGCGCCCGGGCCGCGCCTGCGCATCCTCCAGCGCCGAGCGATCGAACATCGCATAGGTGGTGGGCGCGGTGGCGGTGGGCACCGTGGCCGAGACGAAGTACTTGGCCTGCAGCAGATCGCGCGCGTCGTGGTTGTCGATCTGCGTCCAGGTGAAGAGCGCGAAGTCATCTTCGTAGTCGGCGAGCGGCACCGGACCCGCAGAGGCGCCGGCCTTCACGCTCTGCAGCGGCTTGATCTTCGGCGCTGCCAGGTTCCACACCGCTCCGTCGCGGCCCCGCCAGTGCTCGGTCTTCAGGCATGCGGCCAGGGCCGCGTGCAGGTCGGCGCGTCTCGCGGCGCTCTTCTGAAACGAGGCTTGCTCGTCCACGCTCGGCGATCGGCCGCAGAAGTCGAGCATCACCTTGCGGTATGCGTAGCGCTCGTCGTAGCCGCACACGTTCCACGAGTGCCCGGCTGCCGAGCCCAGATCGCCGCACTCCTTCTGCTTCGGCGTGCTCTGCGCGCTCGCCGGATCGGTCCCGGCGCGAATCTCGTCGAGGTTACCGAAGCCGTCACCGTCGGCGTCGAGCGCTTCGGCCGCGCGCAGCGCCGCGGGCAGCGCCGCTGCATAGTCCGCGTCGGAGAGCGGGCGGCTCTTGCCCGGTGCCAGCGCCTTCTCGATGGCGGTGCCGTAGGCGTTACGCGCCGGTGGAGACGTGTGACACGTGGTGCATGCCACCTCGCCGCCTGCGCACGCCGGCGCGTCGGGGTAGGTCTGGCAGAAGATTTTGGGACCCGGTGGCTTGGCTTGGGCCAGCCCAGAGGCCGTGAGCACGAGCACGAAGACGCGCAAGGAGCGGGACATGACGCGCATGTCAGCAACCGTCATGCCAGCGGTTTTTGCGGCAAATTGCCGGCAAATCCACGCCGCCGCGGTGAACGCCAATGCCTTCACTGAACATTCACGCGTTCACGTACCCGGCGCTCAACATCGCGCGAAAGCGGCCGTTCTCCGCGTCGAGCGTCATGCGCATTTGTGCCACCATCGTCGCGGTCGTCGAGCCCGGTTCCTCGGAGGCGAGCACGCTGGAGGGCATCGGCCGCGCGTTCTCTTCGGCCATGGACACGCGAAGCCCCGTGGCCATGGTGCTCATCGGTCTCCTCACTGTGGCGCTGGCGGTGGTCGCCGTGCGCTGGCAGCGCCAGGCTGCAAGAGCGGCGAAGGTCGAAGCCGAAGCCGAAGCCGAGCGCGAGGAGCGCCGCCAGGCCATCGTCGCGGAGCTCGCGGCCTGCCCTGAGAAGCGGGAGTGGGTGCGCGTTCCGGCGCATCTGCGACTCGAGCTCGCGGAGCTCGACGCCCACGACCACATTCAGGTGCGCACCTACGAAACGCTCAACGTCAGCGGTGGTGGCCTCGCGTTCCTCGCGCACGATCCCTTCGTGGTGGGCGCGCTGTTGGAGCTCAAGCTCGACCTCGGCGAGGGGCGTCCGTTGGCGCTCCCCGGCGTCATCCGCCGCACCGAGCCTGGTTTCGATGCGCAGGCAGCATCGTTGGTGGTGATGGCATTCGGCGCCGTCGACAACGCCACGCGCGAGCGTCTCATCCGCTGGATCGCCAAGGAAGAAGTGCGCGAGATCGCCGAGGCTCACCGCGGGCGCGTCTGCTCCGTGTGCGGGCGGCCCCTCGCCGACACCGCAACCGGCGCGGCCCACGGCACCTGCCTCGCCCAGGCGGAGCGAGCGCAAGCCGCCCAAGCGGTGGCCTAGTTACGGGACTGTTGCGCGGCGACGCGCGAGGTAGACCAGCGCGATCAGCGGAATGATCGCCGCCAAGGACCCGGCGCCATCGCCCTCGGTGGCGCACCCACACCGACGTTGATCCGGCCGCCCCGCGACCCTCGCTGCATCGGCTGCTTCCTCTGGCCCGCGCGGCGCGGGCTCCGCACCTGGGCTCGGGGCACCGTACGCGGGCTGGTCGATGGTCACGGTTCCCAGCGCGAACTGCCGGCTCACCATTCGTTTGGTGTTCACTTCCTCGAGGTCCAGGCGAAGCGCCACGGTGCCTCCGGCTGCGAACCCAGGGCGCACCTGTCGCGTGCGCAGATCGCCGGAGGCGCCATTGGAGTAGGACGTCTCCGGTCCGAACAGCGGCAGCGTCGTCTTCTCGCCTGCGACCGTCACGGTGATTCGCGACGAGTCGGCCACCATCCAGTTGGCACGGTCGTCGAGATCGGCCCAGGCGATGGTCACCCGATCGCGCGTCCGCCGGGCGGTGATCATCGGCCCTTTGCCGCGAGGCAGCTCGGCCAGCATCTCGCGGCTTCGGGCCGCGTGGAAGAGAGCAATGCGCACGCCCTCTTCGGGCTCTGCCTGAAACCGGCGCACGATGGCTGCGCGCATGGCGGTGGTCGCCTTCTCCGTGGGGTAGACATCGAGCATCGCGGCGCGAATCTCCGGCACCGCATCGCCCATGAGCGCGATGATCCGACGTTCGGCGTCCTTCTCGTTTCGCAGCTCGCTCCACTGCGCGCGCAGGAGCTCGATGGCGGCCAGGCGCACCGGCAGCGGAGACTTGGTGTCTGCCGCGGCGTCGAACAGGGCGGTGGCGGCGAACGGGCTCGCCGCCCGGTGCACCGAGGCGCCCGCGGCCCGCGACACGGCGAGCAACGTACGCGGCAGGTCGACCTGCTGCGCCAGCGTCTCGACGATGTGGGTGCCGGCGCGGTTGTCGTAGAACGCGCCCTCTCGGTCACCCGCGGTCGTCGCGAGCTCCACCAGCCGGTCGCGCCGCGCCGGAGAATCGGGCGCCTCCAGAGCCGCTTCGATGGCGCTGCTGCGCGTCATGGCCTGCTCCATCGCTCGCTCCAGCCCCCGAAGATCGAGCCCGCGTTGCGGATCGCCATCTTCCGCCTCTTGCGGAAGCGGACCGTAGCCACCCGGGTTGCCCCACTGCACGAACCGCTGGGCCTTGCCTCCCAGGAAGGTGCGCATGCCGCTCGGCACGATCGACCATGCGATGGATGTAGGATCCATGTTTCCCCCGTCGCCGGCAAGCCTGCCGTGGGGCTGCCACACCGGCGGGCCACCCACCATGAAGGCGCGTCCGTGACGCCCCGTCTCCAGGAAGAACACGATGTCCGGGCCGAGCTCCGGCCGGCCGGCGTCGGCCGCCCCCGCCCCCTCGAAAGGTGGGCGCATGGAGTAGAGATCGTACGAGAGCTCGATGTGGTCGCCCACTCTCAGCGGACCCTTGTAGGCCCGGATGATCTCGATCTTCTTGAAGGTGGTCCACGGGTCTTGCCGTCGCTCGCTCACTACCCGTCCGCGCACGATGGCATCGGCCTCGAGCGCGAGCGACACCATGTCGTAGTGCGGCATCATCGCCGCGCGCGCCCGCATCGGCACCAGCAGGCCGGCGGCGAAGAGCACGAGCGCGAGGGCGAGACGGGCGGGGTAGCGCATGGCGTCCGCGTACGACACTCGGCGCCGGCCCCGGGTTCCCTGCCTTCCTCCGTTCACGTTGCGGGTACCGAGAAAGTGCACTGCCGCTGCCTTCGGTACCCAATAGCTGAAATAATAGTCAGTACTGGTTATCCTATCCATCAACCTGGAATGCGCTGACCAGGCTACAACATATTAAATAGTCAATATGGAGCCAGCGCGCGCCGCGGGGTCGCGGAATAGTGAAGCGCTTTCGGGGGTCCTTTCGCTACGATGACGTGCCGGCCATGTACCTGAACGAGATCCCGCT
Organism: Polyangiales bacterium; assembly: GCA_038210445.1. Taxonomy (GTDB): domain Bacteria; phylum Myxococcota_A; class Polyangia; order Polyangiales; family Polyangiaceae; genus JABFRG01. Next base: position 21,210 of record JBBQWQ010000072.1, on the reverse strand, counting down.
CTGGTTTCTCCGTGCTTTCGGCTTCGGCTTTGGGCTCCTCTGGGGCAGCTTCCTCAACGTGGTCATCTATCGGGTGCCGCGCGAGATGAGCGTCTCCCGGCCGCCGTCTCACTGCCCCGCCTGCAAAGCGCCGGTGAAGCCGTGGGACAACATCCCGGTGCTCTCCTACGTCATCCTCCGTGGCCGCGCTCGCTGTTGCGGCGCCAAGATGAGCCCGCGCTACGTGCTGGTGGAGCTCATCGGCGGTTTCGTGTCGCTGGCGATCGTCGAGGCCATGGTGCGCCCGCTGCCCAGCAACACCACGTTGGCGCAGCTGGCCGCGGTGTACTTCGCGTACTTCTTCGTGTGCATGGCGCTGGTGGCGGCGGCGTTCATCGACCTCGAGCACATGTACATTCCCGACATGATCAACTACGTCGGGGCGCTCCTCGGCATCATCACCGCCACCGTGCGCGGCTACTCCATCAAGGAGGCTGCGATCGGTGCGGTGCTGGGGTTCGTCATCGTCTGGCTCCCGCTCAACGTCATCTATCGGCTCATTCGCGGCCGCACTGGCATGGGCTTGGGCGACGCCAAGCTGCTCATGCTCATCGGCGCCTGGAGCGGCTGGCAAGGCACCCTCTTCGCGCTCTTCGGCGGCGCCATCTGCGCCACCGTGTTCGCTCTCGCGCTTCGCATCGCGGGCAAGGAGCTCGAGGTGCCGCAGGCGGTGAAAGAGGAGCTGGAGGAGCTTCGCAAGGCGGCCGCCGAGGGCGACGCCGAGGCCAAGGAGCTACTCGACGAGGATCCACTGGCAGAGAACACCGGCGAAGGCTTCATGGGCCGCCGGCTCCCGTTCGGCCCGTTCCTCATCCTGTGCTTCTTTGCCTACATCTTCGGCATGAGCGGCTACGTGCGCGACCTACTGAGCATCCCCGGAGTCGGCGAGATCCCGTAGCGGGCTAGCGCAGGCGCAACATGCGGGCCGGAAGGCGGATCGGGAAGAGCAGCGCCGCCAGCACCAGATCGAGCGTGGCCCGCACCGTTTTGCCCAGCAGCCGCAGCGGCAGGCAGAGCAGCCAAGCCAGCGGGTAGAGCGCCAGCGCCACGAGCGCGAGGGGCCAGCAGAGCACGAAGAGGATGCACCACAAGAGCAGCTTGATCATCGTCCTTACGGGTCGCGGTGGCGGGCCCGGAAATTTCACGCGATCGTGAGCTCTTCGGTGGCCGCCGCGCGCGCAGAAGCCAAGCCAGGGTACCGAACGCCAGCACCAGGCTCATGGCCTGGCCCACCGTGAACGGCCCTGCGTGGCCGCGGAGCGCGTCGCCCCGCAGGAGCTCCACCAGAAAACGCCCGGTTGCATAGGTGAGCGCCGTGGCTGCGAACGCGGTGCCATCGCCCCGCCTTTTGCGGCGTACGTCGACATAGAAGCCTACCGCGGCCGCCAGAAGACCGACGCCGGCCTCGTACAGTTGCGTCGGGTGCAGCCCCGCCGAGAACGCGTCGCCGGCGCGGGCGTAGCCTTCACGCACCAGCTCCGGAAAGCTCACGTGGTCCGCGGGGTAGCGCAGGGCCCACGGGAGCGACGTCGGGCGCCCGTGCTCGCAGCCGGTGAGAAAGCACCCCACGCGCCCGAACGCCACCAGGAGCCCGAACGAAGGCGCCGCGCGATCGAGGGCCCGCCCGGCGGCGTACCTACCGCGAAACGCCCGTGCCCCCGCGGCGTGTGCCAGCGCGAGCCCGAGCAGCGCGCCGTAGGCCATGATGCCGCCGACTTGCGGCGGCGGTCCCGCGAAGCCGCGAACCACGAAGGGAACGAGACGGAGCGCGTAGTCGAGCCCCAGCGCGCCGGCCGCCGTGAACGGGAGCGCACACAGGAACGTGAGCCGGAATTCGCGGTCGCGGCGCCGGGTACGCACCACCAGGAGGGCGCTCGCCGCGAAAAGACCCAGCAATTGGAGGGCAGCCCAGGGTGAGATGGCAGGTGGCGGCATGCGTTCCTGCTGGATGCACTGGTCATACCAGTTGTTGATTGAACCACCTTCCACGCCTTCATTTTGGCGCGCGGCGCCTACATGGGTCGAGCGGCCGGGCGAAAACTCCCCGAGCGGGACCCTACCCTCGTATACTTGGGGGCCCGCCTTCCTACGGCGACGAACCATGAGTGATCCCGCGGAAGCAAGTCGGCCGAGCCCGTTCGCGCTGGTTCCGGTCCACGGCGAAGTGGGGGGCCAGTACCGCCTCCTCGGCGAGCTCGGGTCCACCGCGACGACCACCGCGTACCTGGCGGTCGCGAAGGGCTCGCTTTCGCCGAAGAAGCTCACCGTCATCAAGGAGCTGAGGCAAGACCTCTCGCGCAGCTCCGAGGTGTTGCAGAGCTTCCTCGAAGAGGCGCAGCTGGCGAGCCGCTTGACGCACCCCAACGTGGTCCGCACCTTCGGCGTGTCGTCGGCCGAGGGGCGCTACTACATCGCCACCGAGTACCTCGACGGCGCCAGCTTGGCCACCGTACTCGAGCGCTGCGGCTACGACGGTCCGCTGAAGTTCGCGCACCTCGTTCGCGTGCTCATGGAGGTGCTCACCGGCCTTGGCTACGCCCACGACATGCAAGACTACGGCGGCACCCCGATGCCGGTCGTGCACCGCGACGTCACCCCGGCCAACGTGGTCATCGCCTACGACGGCCGGGTGAAGCTCATCGACTTTGGCGTGGCAAAGGTCGAGAGCTCCCTCGCCGACCGCTCTGCCAAGGGTAAGGCCCACTACATTGCGCCCGAGATCGCCGCCGCCGGTGAATCCGACTTTCGCGCCGACCTCTACTCGGTGGGCGCCATGCTGTGGGAGTTCGCCGCCGGCCGCAAGCGCTGGGGGCGCTTGCCCGATGCGTTGATTCTGCAACGATTGGCCTCCGAAGGCGCAAAACCCCAGCCCACCGGAGCCGACCAGCGCGGCCTACCCCGGAGCATCGACGACATCTGCAACAAGGCCTTGGCGCCGCTGGCACGCGATCGCTACGGCAGCGCGGCCGAGATGCGCGCCGCGCTCCAGGGGCTCCTGGCAGAGCTGCCCTCGCAGCCCACGGCGCACGACGTGGGCGACGTGGTGGCCGGCATTTTTGCCGAAGAGCGCGAGCAGCGCTACGTCACCGTCGACGAGCGCTTCCAAGAGCTCCTCACCGAGTCGCACGCCACCGCTTCGTCGCCGCCGTTGCTGTCGCCGATGGGCGAAGAGGAGCCGAGCAACCTCGCCACCCTGGAGACCGACGAGACCGACGATCCCCCTACGGTGCCGCTGGTGCGGGGTATGGAAGACCTTCCACCGGAGCTGGCCATGCACGCGGCGCAGGGCTCGGCGGGTACGCGCGCGGCGATGGTGCCGACCGCCGCGTCCGAGACGGTGGCCCACGCGCAGGGGGCGACGCCGGTGGCCCACAAGAACGCGATTGCCGCCAAGGCTGCGCCCCGGGTGATGCCCGTCACCTCCTCGAAGCCGGCGATCACCACCCGCGGCCCGCTCTCGTCGGCGCCCAACGCGCTCGAGCCCCCGCCCAAGCCCGGGCCCGCCAGCCAGCGCGCCGCGCAGCCTTCGTCGCCTTCGTCGCCGCCGTCACCGCCGCCGTCCTCGAGCCTGCCCGAGCCCACCGCTCCTTCGCCCATTCCACCCTCGTTCCGCACCGCGCAGATGCTGGGCGCGGCTGCGCTGCCGGCGATTCCTCCGGCGCCCGCGTTGCCCTCGGTCACGTTGGGCGCGCCGACGCCTGCCGTGGCGCATACGCCCTCGGGCGGCATTTCGGCGCTCCCCTCGCGCACGCCATCTGGCGGCGCAGCTTCGGTGAACACGCGCGCCGCCGCAGCGCAGCCGGCGCCTCACGCGCAGGCCTCCGCGCACGGCTCCGGACCTCGCCCGGCCATCGAGATGCCGACGCCGCTCGCGGGCGTACCGCTGTCGCCCGAACCCGCGCGCCCGCCGATGCCCAGCGTGCCCAAGGTGATGGTGAACGATCCGCCGCCGCCCATCTCGGCCACGCAGCCGGTACCGCCGCAGATCTCGTTCGCCATCCCCGACGGCCCGCCCTCCGGCCCGCGGCCGCACGTGGTGATGCCCGCCCTCGGCAACATGCCCGCAGTGCCGCGGCCGGTCGCTGCCGTGGTGCAAGGACCCAGCGCCGAAGACGACTTCGCCGAGGGCGCGTCTCGACGCACCTGGATGACCGTCATGTTCCTCGTGCTGTCGGTGGTGGCCGGCGCCGCGCTCGGATTCATCTATCGCAAGCTGCTCGCCGGCTAGCGTGGGCTAGGAGACTGGTGTTTTTGGCCGATACCTTCGGGATGCCGGCGTTGGACGTCCTCACGAACAGGAGTTCGTTCCGGGCGCTGCCCCCAGCGAACGCGCCTCCCTCGGTCTCGGCCAAAAACCCTCAGTCTCCTGCTTGGCGCTCTCCGCCGGAGCGCAGCCTCCCGGACCGGAAGAGCTAGGTCGTTCACGAAAAACACCAGTCACCTAGGGCTCCGCCAGCACCTTCAGCGCCGCCTTCCGCCGCCACGTCGGCACACGAGGCATGACAGACCGGGACCCCGTCAGAGGGCGCGCGCTGCACGCCACCGGGGTCGCCATGCATCGGATGGCGGTGGCGCGAAGAAACCCGTGGTGGTCGCCGGAGCGGGTGCAGGCGGCCCTCGATGCATGGCTTCTGGAGCGATCTGGTGCGCTGTAGGGCGACGGCGAAGGCGTGCCCCGCAAGCTCGACCCGTGACGGACCTGGGGCGCGATCTCGCCGAGGCAGGCGCTTTCTTCTCGGCGATCGGGTGGCCGACGCGGCGCGCTTTCTGGTGTGGCCGCACAAAACGTGAACCGCGCCCGCCGTTTCCGGGGGCGCGGTGGGAACGCAACGGGCCGCGCGCTTAGGTGCGCTGATCGACCGGCACGTAGTCGCGGGCGGTGGGGCCCGTGTAGATCTGCCGCGGACGGCCGATCTTGGTGGTGGGATCTTCCATCATCTCCTTCCAGTGCGCAATCCAGCCGGGGAGGCGACCGATGGCGAAGAGCACCGTGAACATGTTGGTGGGGAAGCCCAGCGCGCGGTAGATGATGCCCGAGTAGAAGTCGACGTTCGGGTACAGCTTGCGCTCCACGAAGTAGCTGTCCTTGAGGGCGGCTTCTTCGAGCTCCTTGGCGATGTCGAGGAGCGGATCCTGGATGCCGAGCTTCTTCAGGACCTTGTCGGCCGTGCTCTTGATGATCTTCGCGCGGGGGTCGAAGTTCTTGTAGACGCGGTGGCCGAAGCCCATGAGGCGGAAGTTGGAGTTCTTGTCCTTGGCGAGCTCGACGTACTTCTTGACGTCGCCGCCGTCACGCTTGATGCCCTCGAGCATCTCGATGACTTCTTGGTTGGCGCCGCCGTGGAGCGGGCCCCACAGGGCGAGGATACCGGCGGCGATGCTGGCGAAGAGGTTGGCGCGCGAGCTGCCCACCAGACGAACCGTCGAAGTGGAGCAGTTCTGCTCGTGGTCTGCGTGGAGGATGAACAGCAGGTTCATCGCCGACTCCACTTCCGGGTCGACGTTGTAGGGCTCGGCCGGAACGCTGAACATCATGTTCAGGAAGTTGGCCGCGTACTTGAGGTCGTTGCGCGGGTAGACGAACGGCTGGCCGATGGACTTCTTGTAGGCGTACGCCGCGATGGTGCGGACCTTGGAGATGAGCCGCGCGATGGTGGTGTCGAGCTCGTCCTTGTTGGAGAAGTCGATGTCGTCCGGGTAGTACGTCGAGAGCGAGCACACCATCGACGAGAGCACCGCCATGGGGTGCGCGGTGGAGGGGAAGCCGTCGAAGAAGTGCTTCATGTCCTCGTGCAGCAGCGAGTGCCGCGTGAGGAGCGTGGAGAAGCGGTTCAGCTCCGGCGCGTTGGGGAGGTTTCCGTAGATGAGAAGATAGGCGGTCTCCACGAAGGTGGATTTCTCGGCCACTTGCTCGATCGGATACCCGCGGTACCGGAGGATGCCTTTCTCGCCGTCCAGGAACGTGATGGCGCTCTTGGTCGACGCGGTGTTCATGAACGCCGGGTCCAGGGTTACGAGACCGGTTTTCCCTCGGAGCTGCGCGATATCGAGCGCCTGCTCGTTCTCGGAGCCGGTGATTACGGGGACTTCGAGCGAGCCGCTCGCGTGCTTGATCTCTGCCTTTTCGGTCACGACGACCCTCCAGATTTACGGTGCATGGCGCGCGCGACTGCGTGTACGCGCCTACGCTCTTCGCCGCACCATAGCGTCAGTCGCGCCTTCTGTGTACCCCTTCCATGACGCGAGGTGTCGTTCCGCCGCGGTCGCCGGAGCCGTGTCCCACATTGGCGCCACCGCCCTCCGGGCTCGTCGAATCCCCGCGTTTCCGCGCGCGCGGGCCGAGGCGACTCAGGTGTCGTCGGCGGCCCCGTCGGGCTTTCGCAGACCCAGCCGCTTGCGAAGCGCGCGGGCGGCCTGCCGTGAGACCTCCACCCGGTGCCCCGGCAGTACGTGGGCGATCATCCCGCCGGTGTCGGCGTTCTCGAGCTTGGTCACGTGCACCAGGCTGAGGAGCGCCTTGCGATGCACGCGCACCACCGTATCGGGCAGGCGATCCTGCAGGGCCTGCAGCGACTGGTCGGTCAAGAACTCGCCCGCCGGGGTGTAAATGGTGACGAGCTCGCCCTCGAGCACCGCATGGGTGATCTCCCGCGGGTCGAGCAGCACGATGCCGCTGCGGGTGGGGATGGCCAGGCGGTTGAGGCCCTCTTTGGCGCTCTCGCGCACCCGGGCGGTCTCGGCGCGAAAGCGATCGACGGTCTCGCGCGACCGGGCCCGCGCCAGGGCCTTCTCCAGGCGATCTTGCTCCACCGGCTTGAGGAGGTAGTCGACCGCCCCCACGTCGAACGCTGCCACCGCGTGGTCCGCGTAGGCCGTGCAGAACACCACGTACGGCCCGTCCTCCGGCATCAGCGCCATGGCCTCGAGGCCGGTGAGCCCCGGCATCTGGATGTCGAGAAGCAAGACGTCGGCCGGCGACTCCTTCACCGCCCGCAGCACCTCCACGCCGTCGCGGCACTCGCCCACCACCGTTACGTCAGGCACCTCGCGCAGCAGGCGCAAGAGGCGCTTTCGGGCAATTTCCTCGTCGTCGGCGATCAACACGCGCATCAGTGGGTCTCCGTAGCTGTAGCCATGGTGGGGAGCTCGAGCGTAGCGCGCGTGCGCCCCGGCGTCGCCGCTGGCCCAATGGCGAAGCGCCCCGCGCCGCCGTAGGAGAGCGTGAGCCTTCGCTCCATGGTGGGAAGGCCCTCGCTGCCGGTGCGCGGCCCGCCGTAGGCGCCTGGGTTCTCCACCGAGAAACGCAAGCCAATTTGAGTGCATTCTACAGTGACTTCGATGGCGCCCCGGTGGCCCGCACGCGGACCGTGCTTCAGGGCGTTCTCCACCAGCGGCAAGAGGAGCATGGGCGGCACCACGCGATCGGAGATGCCGGCTGCTCCCTCGTCGACCTTCCACACCAGGCTGAAGGCGTCTGGGTCGCGAATGCGGTGCAGGGCGAAGAGCTCCTTTAACAGCGAGAGCTCGCGCTCGAGGGGCCACCAGGCCGAGCGCACGCCGGCGAGGAGCGACCGCAGCATGGAGGAGAGCTGGAGAATGGCGCGTTCCGCCGTCTCACCGTCTTCGCGGCACCACTCGGCGATGGCGTTGAGGGTGTTGAAGAGAAAGTGCGGGTCGAAATGCGCGCGCAAGGCGAGCAGCTGGGCTTGCTCGGCCTCCATCGCGAGCAGCTCGGCCCGGCGGCGCGCCTTGTGCAAGCTCGCCTCGAGGCCGATGTCGCGGCCAAGACCCCAGCCGCCCACCAGAAAGAGCGCCCACGAGACGGTGATGGTCTGCAGGCTGGTCAGAAACGTGAAGCCCATGCCGAGCGCGGTGGGCAGCACCAAACCGAGGAAGACCACCACCACCGTGGTGATGCCCGCGTAGACGAGCAGTCGCCCCAGGCCCAGCTCGCGTTCGCTGTCGGGGAAGAGCAAGCGCCACGAGAGCGGCGCCACGAGCACGAAGGCCACGCACAAAAGCACACCCAGGAGCACCGCCAGCGGATCGCGGCTGAAGGTGGTCTGCGCGTATACCAGCGGCATGCTCACCAGCACGATGGGCACGAGTCGCTTGGGGCGAGAGAGCGCGTGGGCCGTCTCCCGAACCACACGAGCGAGCTGAGGAGCGCCAGGTTCGGCCATTGGGTCGACGGTACCAGGCGCGCTGGGCTCTGCCATCGACCTTGCGCCGAGCGGTCGCGGACCGCCTGCGAGCGGACGTTCGCCGCACGCGCGAGAGGGTTACCCAGCGTCGGCTCAAGCTATGCAGCGGGCTGCCGTTATCAACGACCACGAGGCACATCAAGGGGCCCACGAAGTTCGAACCGACGCCCGCGCGCGTCGAGGCGGACCTCGTGCGCCTCTCGGGCCCGCCTCCAAAAGAACCAACGAAACCTCCACACCGGGCCTCTTCGCGCCTGGTCTCTTCGAAAACAAGAGGAAGGGTGCTGTCACAATGAGAAGGTTGAATTTGAGCAATGCGCGTCGAGCGCTCCGAAACCTGGCCATGCTGGCCTCCGTCGGCATCGCCGCCTGCTCGGCCCAGGCCGGCTCCGAAAAGCCCAAGGGAGATCCGCAAGATCCGTTGGGCTATGACGACGATTCCCTGACGGCCCTCGCGACGCCGTGTACCTACGATCCGGCCACGAACTTCATGACGGTCACGATCGCCGCCGGCGAAACGGCCATCATTTCGAAGCGCGCGGCCGACTCGGCGATCCTCCAGAACGGCGCTACCTGCAACAGCACGGTGGCTCCCAACGGCCCGGTGCTCGTCACCTCGGCGGCGCTGAAGAAGATCACGGTCACCGGCTCTGCCGGCGCCGATACGCTCATCCTCGACTTCACCAACGGGCTCTTCGCCACCGGCACCTCGTCGGCCTCGGCGTCGGGCATCGTGGTCGACCTCGCGGGCGGCACCGACAAGATCGGCGTCAAGGGCACGACCGGCGCGGACAGCTTCGTCCTCGGTGCGGGCGGCGGTACGCCGGCCCTGCTCACCAACACCGACCTCTTCAAGGACGTCATGGTCAGCAACGCGGAGACCTACATCGTCTCGCTCGGTGACGGCGACGACGTCTGGTCCGCGGGCGGCAACGCCACGGCGGGCGCGGTCTTCGGTGCGGCCGTGACGGTGTACGGCGGCGCGGGCAACGACACGTTCAACCAGGGCGCGGCCATCACGCTCAGTGAGACGCTCTCCGGCGGCGCGGGCACCGACACCGTGAACTATGCATCGCGCACCGCGGCGCTCACGATGATCCTCGGCGACGCCACGGCCACCGACGGCGAGAGCGGTGAGCTCGACGAGCTGGCCGACGACATCGAGATCGTTCAGGGCGGCAGCGGCAACGACTCCATCGGCGGCACCGCCGCGCCCCACACTTTCTACGGAAACGACGGCGACGACACGTTCAACCAGGGCGCGACCACCAACGGCGCCGAGGTCCTGAACGGCGGCAACGGCATCGACACGGTCGACTACAGCGCCCGCTCCCTGGGCGTCACCGTCACCATGGACGGCGTCGCGGCCAACGACGGCGAAGGCGGCGCCACCGAAGGTGACAACGTCAAGGCCGACGTCGAGAACTGCAAGGGCAGCTCGGCGGCCGACACCATCACTGGCGGCCCGGGCAACAACACCATCACCGGCGGCCTCGGCAACGACACGCTGTCCGGCGGCGCAGGCGACGACATCTTCGTGGCCCTCGCGGCCACCGACGGCGCCGACACCATCAGCGGCGGTACCGGCTCCGACACCATGGACTACCGCGCACGTACGGCCGCCATCACGGCGGTCCTCGACGGCGCCACCACCTCGGGTCTCGGCGGCGGTAGCGAAGGCGACATCCTCGGCGCGGCGTGCGCGGCTCCGCTCCCCTACGTGGGTTGCACCGACGTGGAGAACATCTGGGGCGGCACCGCTGCCGACGTCCTCACCGGCAACGGCTCCGCCAACGAGCTCGTGGGCGGCACCGGCAACGACACCCTCAACGGCGGCGCCGGTGACGACGTCCTCGAAGGCGGCGGCGGCACCGAGGCCAACATCCTCGACTGCGGCTCCGGCGACGGCGACACCGGCTTCGGCCAGGGTAGCGGTGTCGGTAACTCCCGCACCAACTGCGAGTTCTAACCAGCTAGCAGCGTGAAAAGCTCGGCGGCGATGCGCGAAATGCGCCTCGCCGCCGAAGCCTATTTTGTCGGCACGCGGAGTGCACTGCCCGCTGCAGGAGCATGCGATGAAGGAACGATGGCGGGCACTCGTGGGTGTGGCGGGGGCGGCCTTGGGGCTCGTGGTCGCGTGCTCTTCCGTGGGCGGAGGCGCTTCTTCCGGGATGGTGCCGGGAGCCGATGCAGGCGCCACCGTCGATGCGGATGCAGGCCCCAGCGGGCCGCCGCAGATCGAGCGCATGGCGTACTACGCGGGCGCCCGCGGTCCGCGGCTGCTGATTCGCGGGGTCGATCGCGCTCCCGCCGACCTGCTGACGCTGCGGCTGGAATTTCTCGATGCCGCCGGCGCGCCGGTGCTGGTGGACTTGGGCAGCGGCACCCCCGACACCTCCGACCTTCTGGTGAACGCCATGGCCACGCTGGAGGACGGGGTGTTCCTCGTCGACATGCAGAGCGCGCCGGGCTTCGACGCGCAGGTGAAGGCCATCGCGGCCACGCCGCGGGGCCGGCCGGGCAAGGGGCTGCGGCAGGTGGCCACCCTCGGAAGTCCGCCGGAACGGGCCATTGCCGACACCTGCGACAGGGTGTTCGACGCGTGCGCGAGCGGAGGAATCTGCGCCCCATCGGGGGCCGAGCACCGATGCCTCGATGGCGCGCAGGCCCGCGCCACGCGCTGCGCCGCAGCCTTCACCCTCGCGGTCGGCGCGTCGACCGTGGGGAGCACGGGCGACGTCAGCTTCTGGGAACCGCCGCTCGGCTGCGTGAGCGCCGAGGCGCGAACCGGCCCCGAGGGCCTGGTAACCCTCCACGTTGCGCAGCCCATTGCGGAGCTCACGGTCTCCACCGATTCCCCCGACACCGACTTCGACACCGTCGTCTCGGTTTACGCCGGTTGCGCCGCCGACCCGCACGCCCCGATCGCGTGCAACGACGACGACGCGCCCCCGCGCTCCAAGCTCACCCTGCGCGACGTGGCCCCTGGCGACTACCTCGTGGTCGTCGACTCCATCGGTCCCAAGGGCGGCCACTACCGACTCTCGGTGACGTCAAACCCCTGACGCCCGTCAAGGCTCTGCCTCCACCCGCTTGCGGGCCGGGCCGGGGAAGGGGACCCAAACTCTGCGGTCCCCACGTGGCGCCTCCCACGTGACGCCTCCCCTCCCGCTTGCGCGCTTGCGGGAGGGGACATGGTTTCAAGATCCGCCGTAGGCCACCTCGCTGGCACCTTCGTTGCTACTCCCCTCGCGTCGCCAAGCTCGGTGACGAAGGAGCGAAAGCAATGCGTCGTGGACATGCTGTCTGGTTGGTCGTCCCCTCGGTCATGGCCCTCATCGCTGCGTGCAGCTCCCCCGGCGCTGGCGGCAGCGACGCGGGCGCCGGGAGCGGCCCCGACGGCAGTGTCGCCGGTGAAGACGGCAGCACCCCCGGCTCCGAGGGCGGCAATCCTGCTACCGACGCCGGTACCGACGGCGGCAAGCCCACCAGCGCCAACCTGAAGCTCACCACCGCGACGCTCGCCAACGTCGGCCGCAAAGGCATCGATCTCCAGATCACCCTCGTCGGCTCCGACGCCAAGGGACGCACCAGCTCTGCGCACCTCTCCTTCCTCGACGCCTCCGACAACGAGATCACCGCCTTCGACACCAACTGGGACGGCGTGGCCGATGCCACCGAGCGCCGCGCCTTCTTCGACGCGAGCGCCAGCGGCAAGACCTCGTTCACCTCCACCATCACCTTTCCCGGCATGCTCACCCGCGTGGCCGGCATCGAGAAGGTCAAGATATCGCTGCAGGATGCAACCAACGCGCTCTCCAACGAGCTCGTCGCCACCCTCTCGCGGCAAACCCAGGGCGAGGAGAACGACCCCTGCGACACCAAGATGATCACCAGCCGCTGCGCGCCGGGCCTCTCCTGCGCCGGCTCTCCCGCCACGTGCAAGGCCGGCGTCGCTCCCCAGTTCAATGGCGTCGCGTACTACAACGGCGCTCGCGGCCCGGTGATGCTGTTCAAGGGCACCGAGCCCGACCAAGACATGGGCAACATCGACGTAGAGTTTCTCAACGGCGCCGGCAACCCGGTCGCCATCGACCTCAACAACGACGGCAACATGACGTCGGCGTTCAGCATCGACGCCAAGGCGTCGTCAGCCGCTTCGGCCACCTTCTTCCTGCAGAACGATCCGGCGTCGGGCTTCGAGGCCCTGGTGCCGAAGATCCGCGCCACCCCGCGCGATCTCTTCGGCCACAGCGGAAACGCCGTCATCGCCGCGGTGACCAGCGCTCCGGTGAAGGGTGCGGGTCAGGCCTGCGACCCGTACGGCTTCGACGCCTGCACCAGCGGCAACGTATGCGCGCCAGGCATTCCCGCCGCCGCCAACACCTGCACCAGTGGCGCCTCGCTTCGCAGCACGGCGTGCACCGCCTCGGTGAAGCTCGACACCTCGAAGACCACGCTCACCGCCTACGGTCGCACCCAGGGAGTCAGCTTGTGGGAGCCTCCGAGCGGCTGCGTCACCGGCGACGCCACCGGTCGCCCGGAGGGCATCATCTCGCTCCATGTGGCCGCCGCCACCCCCAAGCTCACGCTCACCACCGCGCTGCCCGAGACCGAGTTCGACACCGCCATCTACCTGGTGCCTGGCTGCGCGGCGAGCGGGGCTTCGGCCCTCGGCTGCAACGACGACGTGCAAGGATTCTCGTCTACCCTGGTGCTGAACGACGTCCCCGCCGGCGACTACACCATCGTGGTCGAAGCGGTGTCGAGGACCGGCGGCATCTTCGGCGTCTCGGTCAAGACCAACTGACGAGCGCCGAGACCCAGGGGAGAAAGTGCCTCCGGCGCCGTAAACCGAGGTAACGCCAGTTCGAACCGTGCCGGCAAAGTCTTGCGGGTTCCCGCAACCCGCCGCTGCGGCGCCGGGATTCATCGGGAAAAACCTGGGCAAATGCCCGATCCGACCGATGGCACACGGGCTGCGTGAGGGCCACCATGCACCGGGTCACTTCTCCACTTCCTCCGCCGCCCGCGCCTCGCTCCCGTGGCGTCTGGCGCGCGCTCACCGCGCTGGTCGGGCTCTCGGCCGTTCTCGCCTCGGCCGGCGCGCTCTGGCTTCACGCGGCGCCGCGCTTCTCGGTCGACGGCCACCCGGTGCCGGGAAGCGGCAAAGACGTCGCCGCATGGCTCACGGCCCTGGGGGCCCAGCGCGCAGAGCAGCCTCTGGCGCTCGGGGGCGGTGGCGCATGGCGTGGCGCGCCCCTGCGCCAGCTCGGCCTCCAGGTCGACGTCCGCGCCACCGCCGCTGCGCTCGAGGAAGCGCAGCACCTGGGCCTTCGACAGCGATGGGCGCTCCGCAACCAGACGGTCGACGTCGCGCTGCGCTTTCGCGTGCAGAATGCAATATTCTCGGCCACTTTGACGGACCTCGCGCCGCAGGTTCGCCAGGAGCCGGTGCCGGCGCGCCTCGACCTCGAGCATCACACGCGCATCGACGACGTCCCGGGCGCCGAGCTCGACCGAGACGCCACGCTGGCAGCGATGGTGGACGCGGCAACCCACCACCGAGTCCTCGCGCCGCTGGCCACCCGCGAGCTCCGCGCGACCATCACCGCGTCGGACCTGGCTGCGGTCGACGTGTCGAAGGTGATGAGCGCCTACGAGACCACCTTCGCGACCTGGGGTACCGGCTACGGCCGATCTGCCAACATCCGCGCGGCGGCCCGCTGGCTCGACGGCACGCTCATCGCACCCGGCGCGACCATCTCTTTCAACGACGTGGTGGGCGCGCGCACCCTGAAGCGCGGCTTCACCTTCGCACCCGAGATCGTCGGCGACGAGCTCGAGACCGGCATCGGCGGCGGTACCTGCCAGGTGGCCAGCACGCTCCATGCGGCGGTCCTCTACGGCGCCCTCGACGTGGTGGAGCGCCACGCCCACGGCCGCGCGTCCAGCTACACGCAGATGGGCATGGACGCCACGGTGGCCTACGGATCGGTCGACCTGCGCATTCGCAACCCGTTCGACTTCCCGGTGGTGGTGCACGCCTACCTGCCCAAGCCCACGCAGATTCGCGTGGAGCTCTTGGGCGCCGAGCCACAGGCGACCGTGGGATACGTGTATTCATCACGCAAGACGGCGGACTTCTTCCGGCGCGTCACCTACAAGCCCACGCTTGCGGCCGGCACCACCACCCGGCACCAGAAGGGCTCGCCGGGGTTCATGGTGTACTCTTACGTCACCACCAAGTTCACCGATGGCCGCGCCACCAAGCGCATTTACGCCAGCGAGTACCACCCGGTGCCGGAGGTGTACTGGGTCGGCCCCGGCGCTTCTGAAAGTGCGCTCCCCGAGCCCGGCGAAGGCGTCCTCCGCACCGAGCGCCGCGGCCTCCCCGAAGACCCGCCCAAAGAACCCACCGGCCCCGCCTCCTGAGCGAAGCGCCGCTCGCGCGTCACGGACAGTGCGTGCATAACGCACCAATCTCGGCGTCCCAGGCGCGATCCGCGAAGACCGTTAGCCCCGGCACGCTCTCCCGCACCCAGAACCGCTCCTTCCCGCACGGGACCGCGCATTGCCCAGGAAAAAGGCCCCTTCACGCGGTACACTCGTTGCAGTGCGCCCGGCCATGCTCTCCCCGCGACCCTTTGCTCCGCGCTGCGGCGGAGCCACCGCATGACGCGGGCGCGGGAGCTTCAGAGTACGCCGCGCCTCGCCACCGTCGAGCTGGTTCCCAGCGCGCGCCGGCTGCGCACCAATCACGAGCCCGCCCTCGCTCCCCTCATCGGCCGCCACGACGTTCTCGCCCGCGTTGCTGAAGCCCTCGCCAGCGGCGTGCGCTTGCTCACCGTGGTGGGGCCGCCGGGCATCGGCAAAACGCGCCTCGCGTCGGCGTGCCTCGATCGCATGGGCGAGGCCTTCGCGCGCCGGGGTGGCGCCTGGTTCTGCGATCTCTCGCAGGCGAAGACCGAACACGACCTGCGCTTTGCGGTGTTCTCGCTCCTGGGCGAAAAGGCCCCCGATCTGCAGCTCACGCAACAAGAAGTGGGGGCGCGCCTGCGCGAGCTCTTGCAGGCCGCCGGGCCGACGCTGCTGGTGCTCGACAACTTCGAGCAGCTCACCTTCGCGGCCGAGGTTGTGCACGACTGGTGCCGTGCGGCGCCGAAGCTCACGGTGCTGGTCACCTCGCGCGAGCGACTCAACGTCGACGGCGAAACAGTGCTCGAGCTCCCACCGCTCGCTTTCCCGGACGAGACCGCGTCGGCAGCAGACTCCTTCGATGCGGTTACCCTCTTCGTGGCCCGGGTGCGCGAAGCCGGTGGATCCCTGGGCGACGATCCCGCGGCGGTGGCCGAGATCGTCCGGCGCCTCGAGGGCATTCCGCTGGCCATCGAGCTGGCCGCGGCGCGCACCCGCGTGCTCTCCGCCACCGATCTGGCCCGGCGCCTTGCCGAGGGCCACGACGTGCTGGCCAAGCTCAAGCACCGCGAAGGCGGCCGCCACGCCACCCTCACCAGCGCCATCGCCTGGTCGTGGGATCTCCTTTCCCTCGAGGAGCAAGTGGCCCTGGCCCGCTGCTCGGTGTTCTCTGGGAGCTTTGCGCTCGACATGGCCGAAGCGGTGCTCGGCGCCGGCGAGGCATCGCTCGATCTCCTGACCGCGCTCCGCGACAAATCGCTGCTGCACCCGGTGGAGCACGGACGCCTCTCGCTCTTCGTGAGCATCCGCGAGTTCGCCGCCCGAAAGCTCACCGAGCTCGGCGCCGAGATGGTGCTCGAGACGCAGCGGCGCCACGCGTACGCCTTCGCTGCCGCGGCACGCACCTTCGGCGAGGCGCGCAATCTGCAGCAAAAGGGGCCCAAAGGCGCTCTCTACGCCGGCTTTCGCCGGGACAAGGAGAACCTCCTGGGCGCTCTCGGGTTCGTTCGCGCGCAGCCGCTCTCCGCGCCGCATGCGCGCATGCAGGCCGATCTCGCCGGCGCGCTCGCGCACCTTCTGGTGCTCCCCGGCGAAACCTCGGTGGCCGAGCTCTCGGCGGCGCTCGGCAGCCTCGAGGTGCATCCCGATGCGGTCTCCGCCGCGTCGCTGCTGTTCGCGCGCCAGGGCGTGCTCAATTCGCTGGGGCAGTACGATGCCTGCCGCGCCGATCTGGAGCGTGTGCGCGCCATGACCGATCTGCCGGCGGGCCTGCACCTGCTGGCGCTGGTCGATCTGGGCATCCAGCTTCGCTACCAGGGCCACTCGCGCGAAGCGTGGCCCTACCATGAAGAGGCCGCGCGGGAGCTCGCCGCCGCGGGCTTGCCGCGGCTCGGCGCCATGAACGACGCCTGCATGGGTCGCCTGCAGTGCGATCTCGGCGACGAAGTGCTGGCGCGCCTCCACAACGAACGGGCCTTCGCTGCCTGCGAGGCTGCCGGCGATCACTGGCTCGCCGGCCTGGCGCTGGCCAACCTGGCGCAGCTCGAGCAGGAGCTGCAGGCCTTCGATCGCGCCCGCGATCTTCTGGAGCGCGCGCTCGCGAGGCTCCGCGCCATGGGCGAGATGCACTACGAGGCCATCTACGCCAGCGTCTCCGGCGATCTCTTCTTCGAGAGCGGCGAGGTCGAGGTGGCGCGCCGCTGGTATGCGCAAGGCGCGCGCTTTCTCGGCGGCTTTCTCACGCACCGGCAAACAGCCATTCTCCACGCATCATCGGCGGCCCTCGAAGCCGAGTCCGGCGATCTGGTGTTCGCCGAAAGCCAGCTCGCCATCGCCCGCGCCGGCGCCGCGCGCGTGGAAAACCCGGTGGTGCGGCTGGCCATCGAGCTGCACGGCGCCAACGTCGCTGTTTCGCGGTCTCAGGGCGCTGCTCGGCAGAGTGCCCTCGACGTCGCGGCAGCGTTGCTCGCCGACCTCGACGACGCCACGAGCGATCGCGGGCGCCTCGCTCGTTCGAGTATGGACGTGCGCTTCGCCGCGCGCATGCTCCGGCGAAGCGTGGCGCGGGTCGCCCCCAAGCATGTGCCGAGCGGCCTCGAGCTCGGTCCCGACGCGCGCTGGTTCTCTTTCGCCGAAGGCCCGCGCGTGGATCTCTCGCGCCGCGGCACGCTGCGGAAGATCCTGCTGGCGCTCGCCGCGCGCCGCACCGAGTGCCCGGATCAAGGCCTCACGGTAGAGGCATTGGCCGCCCTCGGTTGGCCCGGAGAGCGCATGCTTGCAGAAGCCGCCAGCACCCGCGTGCGCGTCGCCATCGCCACCTTGCGCAAGCTTGGGCTGCGTCATGCGCTCCTCACCCGCGACGACGGCTACTTGCTCGATCCGACCGTGCCCTTCAGCTGCGCATAGTCTGGGCCCGTGCAGTTGCCGGACGCGGTCCGCTCCCAACGGAAACGCCGGTATTGAATATTCGGAGCCCAATCGCAGTCGAAGGAAGCCCCGTGGAAATTCCTTACTTCACCACAGACGCGTAGTCGCAAGTTCACAGGGGGCTGCGGGCTTTCGCCCGCTGTCGAAATACGAGATTGCCACATTGTGCGACGGACGTTCGTCTCATAGAGTCCGCCGCGTTCAGCTTTCCTTTTGGAGGTCACTCATGCGTGCAGTTGTTATCGGATCGAGTTTGCTTGGTATCGCGTTGGCCACGGCCTGCAGTGCATCGGGCACATCGGGGGATGACGGTTCGAGCAGCAGCAGCGGTGGCACCAGCACCAGCACCAGCAGCAGCGGCGGTTCGAGCAGCGGCAAGGTCGACGGCGGCAAGTCCTCGAGCAGCAGCAGCAGCGGCGGTTCGAGCAGCAGCAGCGGCGGTTCTACCAGCAGCAGTAGCAGCGGCGGTTCGAGCAGCGGCGGCTCCGACGGCGGCACCGATGCGAGCGACGGCAGCGTTCCGATCACCAACCCGGTGCTCTCGCTCGTCAAGGCCGGCGCGCAGTTCCTCGGCGTGACCACCGATGCGACCCCGCACGTCGTGTACTTCACGGCAGCCAACACCATCGAGGCGACCCCCGTCGCCGGCGGTGCACCGGTGGTCCTCGCGACCGGCCTCGCGGCCACCGACTCCGCGGTCGTGAACGGCGGCGCCGTCGCCTGGTTCACGGGGAAGAGCGCCACGACCAACCTGTTCGCCGCGACCCACGTCTGGACCAAGACCTACGGCCAAAAGGACATCACCACCGGCTCCCACGGCATCTTCGCCGCCAGCGAAGACGGTACGCGCCTCGCCATCGAGGTCGGCTCGACCGACGATCTCTCCGCCCAGATCGCCATCACCGACGCGGCGGCCCCGGTCATCGCCGCGCCCGCGCTCTCCGGCGCCAATGCGGTGAACCTCCAGGCCTTTGCCGCTGACAACTGCGCTCCGCAGCTGGGCTTCGCGGCGAACGTGTTCATCGGTGCATTCTGCACGGGTACCGTTTCCACCACGGTCAACGCCCGTCTCGTCACTGTCGGCGCCGCCGATGCGACCGCCACCCTTCGCCTCGACGACACGACGGCCGGCATCTTCCCGAGCTGGTCGGCAGACGCGACCGGCACCAAGATTGCCGTCGCCGACCGCACCACTGCCACCGCCAAGGTCGTTATCACCGCCGGCGCGACCACCACGGTCGGCAGCGCCGAGGTCGTGGCGACGTTCCCGACCATGATCTCCGACGGTTCGGCGATGGTGTACCTCACCGGCACCGACGCCTTCAAGAAGGCTACTGCGGCAGCCACGCCGGTTCTCAGCACGCTGGCCACGGGCGTTCTCGGTCTCCACACCTCCTCGGTAGACCGCAAGCGGTTTGCCTACTGGACCCAGGAGAGCGGCGCCGGCGACTTCAACCTCATCACCATCGATGCGTCGTCGGCCACGCCCACCGCCGCCACCGTCGTTGCCACCCCGGTGGCCTACGGCGTGGCGTTCAGCGGCGACGGCTCCAAAGTCGTGTACCTCGACACCTACAACGACACCGACGGCACCGGTAAGCTCAAGAGCAAACCCGCTGCTGGAGGCACCGAAATTCTCCTCGACGCTGCGTCGTTCGCGGTGTTCCCTGCGCAGACGGGTACGGGGGTTCTCTCCGTCACTGCGGTTGCTGCGGTAACCGGCGGCACCGCCTCGCAGCGTAACCTCACCGTGAAGTACTCGGACGCCGCGGTCGGCGGCGCGCTCAAGACCGGCGCATCGAACGTGCTCTTCGACACCGACAGCGCTGTGGCGGCAACCTCGGCTTGGTCCGGCAAGACGTTCGTGCACACCACGGTGGCCGCCACCCCCACGATCTCGAAGCTCGTTCTTCCCTGATTCGAACGACTCTGGGTCGCGACGACACCATCGAGCCCGGGCGCCGCAAGGTTCCCGGGCTTCATTGTGTCTGCTGTGTGAAAGCGCCGAACTCCGATACTTTCACCTTGCCTCTTGGGATGAGTCTACGATAGGTCTCACGAACCGCGCGGTCGTACACGAGGGGTGTACGCGGCGACATACGGGTGGGCTCGATGTTTCGACGACAGATGCTCGTGGCTCTCGGAATGCTTACGCTCGGGGCCTCGTGTGCCAGCTCCGACTCCCCTTCCGAGCCGAAGCTAGAGGTCACACCGGGGACGGGGAGTTGCTGACGGCCCTTGAAGGACCGCGAGCCGGAAATCGTAAGGTCCTGGCACCCACGGTCGATAATGGCAAGCGCCCCACAGCTGCGTCGGGCACGATTTGGGCTCAGCCACCTAGCGTGATTGCCTGGAAGAACGCCCCCTCCAGCCACTCCGCGAAGCTCGAGTTCTTCTCCGTCGCGCCCCCTCCGGCTCCTGGCTCGCTCGGCGCTTCAGCCGTTACCATTTCCACGTGTTCGTACGGCGCAACGTCGATCATCAGCTGCACAAACGGCTTCAACAGCACAACACCTGTCAGTTTCGCCTCCATGCGGCTGACCGTGCTGGCTCCCACTTCCGGCACGTCCGCGAGCACGGCCGCTACGGCAACGTTTCAAGTTCACGAGCGTGTCGACGACGCCAATGCGTGCACGGTCGACCGCTGCATCGTCTCCGGGGCTACCCGCTCCGTCACCCACGATCCCGTGCCCACGGACGATTTCGACGCGTGCACTACCGACTCATGCAACCCGACCACAGGAATCTCGCACGTTCGAAGCACCTCCCCCGGATGCGCACTTCCGCCGCCACCTTCTGGTTCGGGCAGTGCGGGTCTGCCCACCAACTTTGGGGATGACGCGAGTGCGCTCTTCGGTTCCCAAGGCGGAGTGTCTGGTGCGCTCGATCCGGCGCGAGCTTCGATCCTTCGAGGGTACGTGTTCGAGTCCCTTGCTGGCGGCGCGGCACAGGCCGCGTCCGGCGTTACCGTCAAGGTGCTTGGAAGCCCGGATCTCGGGTCGACCACGACGCGTGCGGACGGCACTTACGAGATCGCCGTCAATGGCGGTGGACGCGTAACGCTGGACTACTCCAAGGCAGGGTCTCTCGGCGCGCAGCGCGCCGCTACCGTAAAGTGGAAGGACATCTTGCGGGTTGAGGATGTTCAGCTCTCTTCTCACGATGGCCCAACCACCACTGTCACTCCAGGCTCGGCTACGCCCAAGCTAGCCCTTGGGCGCGCCATCGGCGCTGGGGAGGACTCGGCCGGCGCCCGGCAGGCGGCAATCTATGTCCCGTCGGGCACCACGTCATCGAATCTGGCTGCTGCCAGCTGGAGCGTGAACCTCACCGAGTACACCGTGGGCGCGAACGGCCCCCGCAGGATGCCCGGTCCGCTGCCTCTGACGAGCGGGTACACGTACGCATTTGCGGCGAGTATCGCAGAGGCAACCGGTGTTGGTCGCGTCGAATTTAATCAGCCGCTCTACTTCTACGTCGAGAACTTCGCTGGATTTCCGGTCGGTGCAGACGCACCGATGGGGTCCTACGATCGAGCTCGTGGAGAATGGGTGCCGGAGAAGAGCGGCCGGGTAGTCAAGGTACTCTCCGTTCGCGCACCAGCGGGAGGCGGCGCCAACAT
>JBBQWQ010000071.1:0-38033 GCA_038210445.1 Polyangiales bacterium | reverse complement strand
GGGGGCGCTTGGGGGCCATGGAGGCGGGAAGCATAGCCTCCGGGAACGCGGTCGCGGGGGTCATGCGTATGCGGGCGGGTGGGTCGAGTGGGCTATTGTGGGCTGCTGGCGGGGGTTTAGAAGCCACAAGTCACTAAAAATTGCAGAACGACACCGATAGCATCCTCGCGGGTCGCGCCGGTGGTCCAAGTGCTTGAGATCGTGTCGGAGCGCAGTGGCATGAGAACGGCATGTCAAGTTTTCTGCGTGCGTACCGTTTCTCTCGCCTTCGCCCTCCTGCTCCCGGCCTGCGTCGATGCACCGATTACGCAGGCGCACCTCGCTCCGGATGGTCAGTTGCGTGCCAGCCTCGAGCAGTTCTCGGCCCGGCCCCAGGCTTCTGCACGCCAGGCGGTGCAGGTGGCGGCGGTGCTGGCGGAGCAGGCGACGGGTGCGCTCGAGGACGCCGCGGAGTTTTCTGCGAGCGCGGGGGCGGTACACCTCCATCTTCGGGCGGACAGCCTGCTGGAGCCGCGCCCGGTGACGTTTATATGGACCCACGCGGAGGCGCGTGAGGTGGTGCAGGGCGTACTTGCGCCCACGACGACGCTGACGCTGGCGGCCAGCCACACGATCTCGCCCGAGTCGACGGGCAAGTGGGAGGTGGAGGTGTACGCCACGGACGCGGCGGGTGCGGCCGGTGAACTGCTGTTTCGGCGCGAATTCCTGGTTCTCTAGACGCTCTTGCTTGGTGGCGTCGAGTCGTGCGACGCCCGCGGTTTCGACCGCGGGCGTTTCTTTTTGGTTCTGGCCACGTGGGGTGGTTGCTCGTAGCATTGCGGGCCATGGAACAACGGCAAAGCGCCGGGGGCATGACCCCCGAAGAAGTCGATGTGTTTGCCCGCGGGCTGTACTACCTCGCCAGCGTCGACGACCACGTCGACGAGCGCGAGGTCAAACTGATCGAGGAGTTCTTGCAGGAGACCGGGTCGGAGCTGACGCTCGAAGACCTCAAGGCCCGGCAGTTTAGCTTCTACGAGGCCGTGCAGGTGCTGGAGGCGACCTACCTGCGGCGCATCTTCGTCAAGGCGGCGATCGCCCTCGTACACAGCGACGGGGTCTACACCGATGAAGAGCGGCGAGCGCTCGGCACGGTGGCCGACGTGTTCGGCCTGTCCAACGCGGAGTTCGGCGAGCTCGAGCAAGACGCTCGGCGCACGAGCCTCCTGCAATGACCTCCTCACGCACCTCTCGCGACCACTTTCTCCGCGACAAGAACGGAAGCTGACATGGGCATTCTAGGTTTCATCAAGAGCCAGCTCATCGACATCATCGAGTGGACGGACAACAGCAACTACACGCTGGTGTACAAGTTCCCCGACGAGGATCATGAGGTCAAGAACGGCGCCAAGCTGATCTGCCGCGAGAATCAGGCGGCGATCCTGATCAACGAGGGGCAACTGGCCGACATCTTCGGGCCGGGCACGCACACGCTGAGCACCCAGAACGTGCCGGTGCTGTCGCGCCTGAAGGGCTGGAAGTACGGGTTTAGCAGCCCGTTCAAGGTCGATGTCTACTTCGTCAACCTCAAGCAATACATCGACCAGAAGTGGGGCACCGCCAATCCCGTGCTGATCCGCGACCCGGAGTTCGCGGTCGCGGGCCGGCCGGGCCGGGTCCGCATCCGGGCGTTTGGCTCGTACAACTTCAGGATCTCCGACCCGGGCACCTTTTATAAGGAACTGGTCGGCACCCAGGGGATGTACACGACCGACGAGATCGAGGGCTATCTCAAGCGCATGCTGGTCGGCAAGTTCACGCAGGCGGCCGGCAAGTCGGAGATCTCGGTCGCCGACATGGCCGGGCATTACAGCGTGCTCGAGAACGTGGTCAAGGGTGACATCGCCGAGGAGTTCAAGAAGCTCGGGCTGATGCTGACGAGCTTCGTCATCGAGAACATCTCCCTCCCGCCGGAGATCGAGAAGGCGCTCGACGCGGCCGCGGCCCAGTCGGCGCGTGGCGTCGATAACACGATGGCCTGGGAGGGCATGCAGGCGATGCGCGACGCGGCCAGGCAACCAGGCGGCGGCGGCGGGGTCATGCAGGCCGGCATGGGCATGGGCATGGGCATGGGCATGGGCAACATGATGGGCAACGTCATGGCCGGCGCGATGCCCGGATACCCGCAGCACCCGCAGCAGGGGCAGTACCCGCAGCAGGGGCAGTACCCACAACAACAAGGTCAGTACCCGCAGCAGCAGCCGGGCCAGTACCCGCAAACGCAGCCGCAAGGCCAGTATCCCCAGCCGCAGCCGGGTCAGCCCACGCAGCCCGCGCAGCCAGGTCAGCCCACGCAGCCCGCGCAGCCAGGCCAGCCGGGTTGGCAGATCCCGGGCCTTCCCGGCGCGCAGCCGGCTCCCGCGAGCGGTGGTGGCGGCGGTACCGCGCAGGTGCTCGACCCCAACCTGGCGGCCGCAGCATCGGCTCCGCTCGCCGCCATGGGCGCCACCGAGGCGCCGGGCGCCGCGCAAGAAGGCTCCATCGCCGGCAACTTCCAGCAAGGTCAGACGCTCGAAGGCTCGTTCACGATGCAGCCCGGCAAATGCTACACGGTCGTGGCGTCGAGCGCCGGCATCCAGCAGCTCGACATCACGCTCGTGGGTCTCACCCCGATTCCCGGCATGAACCCCACCTTTGGCAGCGCCACCGGTAAGCCCGGCATCGCAGGCTCGCAGGCGGTCCTCGGCTCGAAGACCAACTGCGTGAAGCTCGCCCTCTCGCCCATCGCGGTGCAGGCCAAGTACATCATCACCGCCACCCGCGGCGCGGGGATCGGCGCCGCTCAACTCTACAGCAAGTAGCGTCGGCGAATTGGGGCGATACCTTCGCGGGGCCAGCGTCGGACGTCCTCACGTACAGGAAGTACGCTCCGGGCGCTCCTCCTTGGCCTCGCTCGGTCTCGCCCCAATTCGCTCGACGCTACCGGGGGGGCGCCTTGTGGAGAGGCGCTGGCGCTTCGCGCTCGCGGAGAGGCGCTGGCGCTTCGCGCTCGCGGAGAGGTGATGGCGCTTCGCGCGGATTGCCGGACGCAGAGGGCGGCGTGTGCGCCTACAATCCGTCCGTTGGGCACTGGGGCACTCTCCCACCAAGCGTTTCTGCCGCCTTGAGCCGTCTCAGGCGATCCAGCGGGCGAGGACCACCGTGATGTTGTCGGGTCCGCCGTTCTCGTTGGCGCGAGCGATGAGCCCGGAGGCGGCGCCCTTGAGGTCGGCGTTGGCGAGGGTGATCTCGAGGATCTCCTCGTCGGTCACCGGACCGGAGAGACCGTCGGAGCACAGCATGTAGACGTCGTTCTCTTGCGGCGTCTCGAAGCGTGTGTCCACCTTGACGGTGTCCTTCATGCCGAGGGCGCGCACGATGACGTTTTTGTGCGGGAAGTTGGCGATCTCTTCCGGCGTGAGCCGCTTCATCTTGATGTAGTCGTTCAAGAGCGAGTGGTCTTCGGTGAGCTGCTCGATCTTCTTGTCGCGCACGCGGTACACGCGCGAGTCACCCACGTGGCCCACGTACACGCCGTCTTCCACGGCGAAGAGGGTGACGATGGTGGTGCCCATGCCGCGCTGGCGCGCGTCGCGCTGGGCGCTCTCGTAGATGCGCAGGTTGGCGAGCTTGATGCCGGTGATGAGCCGGTTCTCCTCGTAGCCCTTGGAGCGGTCCATCTTGTAGGGCCAGGTTCGCTCCGGGTCCTCCGCAGTGGCGGCGAAGAAGTCGCGCAGGGCGTCCACCGCCATCTTGCTCGCAACTTCGCCCGAGGCGTGACCGCCCATGCCATCGGCAACGATGTACAGACCACTCTCCTCGAAGATGGAGAAGTTGTCCTCGTTGTGATTGCGCTTCATGCCGACGTTGGTTTCGCCAGCTACTTCAATCCGGAGACCCACAGTCCGATGATCGTGCGTGTTTTGCCCCACCGCTGTCAACGACATCTGCGGATGGGTGGTGCACGGATGATCCACACTTCCCCGCGGAAAACCGGGTGTTTGTCGTTTTGGCCAATAAAAAATCGGACACGACACCTCGCCGAGGCGACGCCGGGTGGCGGCCTGAGAGCCCGATCAGGGAGCCGGACGGAGCGTAACGACCAGGTCGCGGAAGTTCTTTCCGTTGAACACCAGCAGCTTCACGCGGTCGCCCACGGCGTGGCCGGCGATCTTCTCGCCGAGGTCTTCGGGCGTGGCGATGCTCTGACCGTCGACCGATGCGATGACGTCGGCCTTCGTCGGGTCGGCGCTGCCGCGAAGGCCCGCTTGCCCGGCCGGGCTTCCGTTGGCCACCGCGACCACGCGCACCCCGCGCACTGCGCCGGCGTCGCTGGGTTGTCCGACGATGCCGAGCCAGGGCGGTGGTGCCACCGCCGACGAGGGGGTCTTGGCGAGAAAGCCGCGAATCGCCGACACCGGCGCCACGCCGGGAATGTCGCAGGTGTTCGGGCCCCAGGTGGGCGCGGTGGCGGTGGGCATGGGCGCCTGCCCGCACACGCGCACCGAGATGCCCGCCACGGCGCCGCCTTCGTCGAGAACCGGGGCGCCCGCGAGCATCTTGCCGCTGGGCTCGGCCAGGCTCAGCAGCCCCGGGAGCGGGGTGGCGAGCAGGTAGCGGCCGCTGAATCCTTCGACCCGCGCCGCCTTGGTCTGTGCGCCCTCTTGCACGTGCAAGAGCACGCGAGAGACATCGGCCTCGCTGGCCCGTAGGCCCTCCGGCCGCTTGCCTTCGAAGGGAACCACCAGCGCCAGGCCCCACACGCTGTCGGCGTGGAGCACCTTCGCGCGAACGCGTGCATTGTCTCCGTACTTGATGGTGACGTCGGGGCTCTTCAGGGCGTCCGGGCCTTCGATACGGATTGCCGAAAGGACGCGGCCGTCGCCGTCGAGAACCACACCGCTCGCCACCACACGCCCGCCCTGCTCCACGGTGACCAAACCGCGGCGGGGATTCGGCGCGGCGGGCGGCGACGCCGCGGAAGGTGCCGCCATGGGCTTGCCCGGCGTCACCGGCCCCACGGCATCGCTGATGCCGCTCGGATCGTGGCTGGGTGGCCCTGCGAGGGCGGTTGCAGAGAGAAGGACCAAGGCAGAAGAAAAGAAGAAGAAGCGCTTCATGGTGCGAGGCAAGCGTAGCACCAGGCCCCCGGGCGCACCTCCTCGTCGCGCCCGAGCCCGGGGCTCGCCACTGCATGGCCGTTCAGGACGCCCCGCAGACGTCGACGGCCACCTGCTGAAAGCGCTCGTTTGACAGCGGTCACCGGGGGTGAAAGAAGTGCATGCATGAGCGGCGACCACTCGGCACACGCACCCCCCAGCGAACCCCATTCCCCGATGTGGCTTCCGGCCCTCGGCGTCGCGATCCTGGCCGCGGTCGGCGTGTACTGGGCCACCAGTGCGCCGCTCAAGACCGTCGACGAGTCTGCGCTCGACGTCGCGTCGGCCGAGCCCAGCGGAAGCGCCGCGCCCTCGGCCCCGGCGGCCACCGCGCGCCCGCAGGCCGGAAACGAAGGTCAGCGGCCCGCCGCCGGACCGGGAGGCCCCAGCAAGCAGCTGCCAAAGGGCGTCCTCGACTTGATCAAGCACTGAGATGTAAAAGAGCGCATGCGCTCTTTCGCTAAGGTCTCGGTTCACTCTCTTCTCGGCTGCTTCGTCGCGGTCTCCCTCTCCGCGGCTTGCAATACGCAGCCTCCCGCAGGGGTCGAGCCCGAGCCCAGGAGCACCACGGTTTCGAACGCGCCCACCGCGCCCACGGCGGCGGCAACGCCGGTACATGCTCTTCCGTCGGCACCGGCGCCCGGTGACATCCCCGCGCCCGCAGACGTGGGCGGCGCTCCCGCAGATGCCGCCAAGACCGCCTCGGGTCTCGCATCGAAGGTGCTCACCCCCGGCACCGGCAAGGACCACCCTGGCGAGAACGACACCGTCAAGGTGCACTACACCGGCTGGACCAAGGACGGGAAGATGTTCGACAGCTCGGTGGCCCGCAAGGAGCCTGCCGAGTTCCCGGTGGGCGGCGTCATCAAGGGCTGGGTCGAAGGCCTGCAGCTCATGGTGCTGGGCGAGAAGCGGCGCCTGTGGATCCCGGCGACGCTGGCCTACGGCGAGCATCCGCGGGGCGGCGCGCCCAGTGGAGACCTGGTGTTCGACGTGGAGCTTCTGGAGATCAAGGTGGCGCCCAAGCCGCCGGCGGTACCCGACGACGTGAAGGCCGCGCCTGCCAGCGCCAAGAAGACCGCCTCCGGCCTGCGCTACCGCGTGCTCAAGGCAGGTAGCGGCAAAAAGCACCCGGAGGACTCCAGTACGGTAACTGTACAATACACGGGCTGGACCACCGACGGAAAGATGTTCGACAGCTCGGTGATGCGCGGCAAGGAAGCCACCTTCGGCGTGGGCGGCGTCATCAAGGGCTGGACCGAAGGCCTCAAGCTGATGGTCGAGGGCGAGAAGACCCGCTTCTGGATTCCGGGCTCGCTTGCCTACGGCGACACGCCCAACCCCAACGGCGCCCCCACCGGCACCCTGGTGTTCGACATCGAGCTCGTCTCCTTCAAGTAACCTAGAGCAACGATCAGTTTGAATCGGTCGGCTTTTGGGAGACTTACGTCGCCCCGCTGCGCTGCACCCCCTCCTTGCCTAGCAGCAGTAGGTGTCGTCCAAATCCTCGGTCTTCAAACCGACCGGTGCTCTTGATGGTGGTGACGCGGTTCGCCCCGTCGCCCACCGGCGATCTCCACCTGGGAGGCGCGTGGACCGCGCTCGCCTCCCACGCGCTCGGCGGCCGCCGCATCTTGCGGGTCGAGGACATCGACGAGCCGCGCGTTGTCTCCGGCTCCCAGGACCGCATCGTCTCCGACCTGCGGTGGCTCGGCCTGCACTGGGACCTGGGTCCGGAAGATCCGACGAGCGTGCAGTCTGCACGCAAATTGCTCTATCGGGACGCCCTCGACCGGCTCCGCGCCCAGGGGCTCGTGTATCCCTGCGACTGCTCGCGGGCGGAGATCGCACGCATCGCCAGCGCGCCCCATGCCGGGGAAGACCTGGTGTACCCCGGCACCTGTCGGAACCTGCCGCACGATCGGGCGCTTCGCCGGGCGCCCGCGCTGCGCCTCGCAGTGCCGGCGGGGACCGTGGAGCGCTTTCACGACGAGGGTGGCGGCGGCGGCGTGGTCTCGCAACACGTGGGGCGCGACGTCGGCGACTTCGTGCTCCAACGAGGCGACGGCCTCTTCTCCTACCAGCTGGCGGTGGCGGTGGACGACGCCACCATGGGCGTCACCCACGTGGTGCGGGGCCGCGATTTGCTGGCCTCCACGCCGCGGCAGCTCTTGCTCATGCGGCTCCTGGGATTGCGTGCACCTTCCACGTACATCCATTTGCCGCTCGTGGTGGACGCCGCCGGCGAGCGGCTCGCCAAGCGCACCCGCGGCGCACGGGTGCGAGCGCTGCGTGACGCCGGCGTTGCTCCGGAGGAGGTGGTGGGGGTGCTCGCCTTCGGTCTCGGCCTCACGGCCGATGCCACACCGATGACCCCCGACGCGCTGGCGGAGCGATGCGCCGGACGTGCTCTCGCATGGGCCCGGGCGCCCTTTCGCATTCCCGACCGCTGGGCGGCGCTCGACGCCAACGACGAGCAGGAGATGCCATGACCGTTCCGTCCGGGCTCCCCTCCCGCGAAGCGGCAGGGCCTGGGGGATATCCGGTGTGGCCGAGCGCCGTGCGGCGAGGTGGGGCGCCGCGCGGCCCTACAGCGGGCTACGCGAGCCGCCTGTGATGCGGGCAGGGAGCGGCGTCCAATGCTTGGAGGAGAGTTTCAAGCCGGGAGCGTTTGGACGACTGCATCAAGCGCCGCATTGAGCTGCGCGGTATGGAAGGCGGCGTCCACGTACGCCCGCCTCCGCTGCGACGCCCCACCCTGCCGCCCGGCTCTGTCTGGGGTCTCCGTTTGGGCTCCCCCTCCCGCTTGCGGGAGTCAGCTGTCGCAGAGTGACCGGGATGGCGGCCCGGAGCGAAACAACCCGGGGTGCCTCAGAGCAGAGCGAAGCTCTACTTGAAGGGGGTCACCCCGGATGAAGAAGCGTACATACAGCAAGGTGGATGTCGAGCAGGTCGAGCTGCTCCCGATTCTGCAACTATTGACGGCAGGCTGCATCGTCGCGGTGGACGTTGCGAAGACGAAGTTCGTCGCGGCGATTGCGACGGCCGCCGGCCAGGTTGTTCGCCTGGTGCTGTGGTCCTGTACTCCTGTGGTCCTGTACTCCTGTGGTCCTGTTCGTGAGCACGGGAGGCGAAGGCATCCCGAAGGTATCGACCAAAAACCAACCGACCAAAAACCAACCGACCAAAAACCAACCGACCAAAAACCTATCGACCAAAAATACCAGCCACCTAGCGGAGCGCGAGGTAGGCGCCGAGCCCTACCGCAAGGGCGACGCCGACGATCCACGCAGACCACAAGACCGGCCGCGGGAGCCTTCGTGAGGCCGGCGGCGGCGGCTCCGGCGGATCGCTGCGCACCACCGCGGAGACCGGCACGCTGCGCAGCGCGGGCATCTGCGGCATGGTGGAGGAGTGCGCGTCGCTCTGCGCCGCGCCGGTTCCGAAGAGGGCCGGGGCCACCAGCTCGCCCTGGCTGGGCATCATGGCCGCTTGCCGCAGCGCCTGCCCCATCGCCGTCGCCGTCGCGTAGCGAAGGTTCGGCTCCCGCGAGAGGGCGTGCATGGCCAGCGTCTCCAGCGCCAGCGGCAGCGACGCGCCCGGGCCCGCGCGCACCGAGGGTCGCTCGAGGGTCTCGGTGACCACCTTGGTGAGCACCTGCATGGGCGTCCGCCCGCTGAAGGGTGGGCTTCCCGCGAGGAGCTCGTAGAGCACGGCGCCCACTGCGTAGACGTCGGCGCGGCCATCGAGCTGGTCGCCCCGCGCCTGCTCCGGCGACATGTATTCGGGGGTACCGAAGAGCATGTTGTGCGCCGTCAGATTGGTGGTGAGCGAAATCGCGTCGGTGACAATCTTCGCCATGCCGAAGTCGACCACCACCACCGACTCGTCGGGGCGCACCAGAATGTTCTCGGGCTTGAGGTCGCGGTGAATCACCCCCTGGGCGTGGGCCGCCGCCAGCGCGTCGCACACCTGCTGGAGAATGCGCACCGCCCGGGCGCCGTCGCGAAAGGCCTGGGCACCCTGGGTTGCCAGGTGCTCCTTGAGGGTACCCCCGGCCACGTAATCGAGTGCACTATACAATATCTCGCGGCGCGGATCTTCCGGGTCGGGGCAAGCGCCCCAGTCCCAGGTGCGGCAAATGTACGGGCTCTCGAGCTGCATCAGGATCTTCATCTCTCGGAAGAACCGCCCGCGCACCTGCTTCTCGTGCTCGAGGTGCGGATGAATTACCTTGAGCGCCAGCCGCTGGGGAAATTCACGCGAGCCCACGTAGCGCGCGTCGTACACCACCCCGGTAGCGCCGTCGCCGAGGCGATCGTAAACCTCGAAGTCGCCCAGCCGGGTGCCCGGCGCGAAGAGGCGCAGCGTCGAGCTCATCGGGAGCAGGCGGAGACGATCTTGGGAGACGTCCACCGCGGTTCGAGGTTGGTGCCGCCCTGAAGCTTCCATGCCTTGCACGCGGCCGAGGCGGCGCCGTAGGCGTCGAGCGCAACGTAGGCCTCCACGAGAGCGCGATAGATGGACGCGAGCTGCGGCTTGGCGAGATCGCCCAGCGTGAGCAGGGTGTTGCCGCGGGTAATGACGTCGACGTACCGACCCCCGCGCACGTCGGCAAGGAGCAGCGGCAGCTCACCTTCCGCGCGTTTTTGCGCCTGGAACGACGTGCCGCCGCCCTCCGAGAGCGCCGCCAGGCCGGCCCGGCGCGCCTCTTCCTTGCCCTTCTCGCTGAGCTGGAGGTCGACGATGGGCACCAGGACGATCTCTCCCGGCTTCACCTCGGTGCCCTCGCGCAGGTTGTACACGTTGAGCTCCCAGGCCTTCTTGGTCTCGGTGAGGTAGCGCTTGGCGATGGACACGATGTCCTCGTTCTCGCCGGCGATGTGGGCGATGACCGCGGGCACGATGATCTCCCGGCCTTCCGCCGGCGGCACCCAGGGCACCGCGTCGTTGGCTCGCGCCAGGGTCGCCGCGCGGTCCTTGTGGCCCAGCCACAGCAGCGCCAGGTCGGGCCAGGTGTCGCCGCGACCCGCGCGAATGAAGGTGGGGGCCGGAATCTCCAGACGCATGCCCGGCGCCACTTGGCTTCCTCCGCGCACGTCGAGCGCGTTGGCGCCCACCAGCACCGTCTCGCGGCGCGCGTCGCCGTAGGCCGCCTCGGCGATTTGCGCCAGGGTCTCGCCCGGCCGCGCCACATGGGTATACGCGTCGGCCCGCAGCGGGACCAAGAGCACCAGCGCAAGGAGAAGCCCGCCGCGTTTCATCGCTTCATCTTACTCCGAGGAACCGACGGATCGTGAGAGAGCTCTGGCTCGGCCAGCCCGGCGTCGCCACGGCTGCCATCGCGCCCGGCGTCGCCCGGCTCGACGCGCATGGCCACCTCGATGAGCAGCGCCTCGCCCGGTCGCGGGTGAATTTCGCGGGCTTCGTCCGGTGCGTTGGGGTGGCGGAAGGTGACGAAGTGGGTGCGTGGCGCCAGTGGAATCGGCCGCGCAAAGGGTGTAGTTTCCACCTTTTCGCCGTCGACCCACACCTCGGCCCAGGGCTCGGCCAGTACCCGGAGGGTCGCGCCGTCTTTGGGGGCCAGCTCGAGCGGCACCTCGCCCGGGCGCGCCGTTCCCAGCGGCGCACCGAGGAGCGCCTGGGCCGCGATGGCCAGCGCCGAGAACGTGGCCCCGATAATGGCAAAACCACGCGCCAGGCGCAGCCGGGGCAACCCCTTGGCACGCACGCGGTCGGCGCGCGGGCGATCGTCGAAGGCCGCGCGTACCACCTCGGGCGGCGCGTCGTGGCGCTCCAGGTGGGTGATGCGCACCAGCTCCTCGAGCGCTTTTTCCGCCGAGGGAAAGCGCTCGTCGGCGCGCTTTCGCACCAGGCACATGACGAGCGACTCGAGCTCGGTCGAGACCTCGGGCGCAACCTGCCGCAGGGGCGTGGCAGGACGATGCCGAATGCGGTGCCCTTCCGGCGCGCGGCTCGGGGCCTGCCCCCTGCCCTCGCCAACCGCGAAGGGACGCCGCCCGGAGAGCATCTCGTACAGCGTGACGCCGAGCGAAAAGAGATCGCTCTCCGGCCCCAGCTCTTCACCGAGGATTTGCTCGGGCGACATGTAGGCGGGCGTTCCGAAGCCCTCGTGGGCGCGGGAGCGATCGTCGTCGCCCTTGCCCAGCCCCTTGGCCAGGCCGAAGTCGCACAGCTTGACCGTTCCGTCGCGACCCACCAGCAGGTTCTCGGGCTTGATATCCCGGTGCAAAAAACCGCGGGCGTGCACGTGGGCGAGGCCGCGCAGCGCTTCGAGCGCGATGGCGCACGCCAGGTCCTCGTCGAGGCGCACCCGGCGGCTCAGCATGGTTCGAACGTCTTCGCCGTCCACGTACTCCAGCACCAGGTTGGGGCGACCTTCGAAGCGCACGAAGTCGATGAAGAGCACCACGTTGGGGTGCGAGAGCTTGGCGAGCACCTTCGCCTCGCGCTCCATCTGGTGCACCATCGGCGAGTCGGCGGCAAAGTTGGTGCGCAGCGACTTGACGGCGACCACGCGGCCCCACTCCACTGTCTCGGCGCGCCGAACGGTGGAAAGAGGGCCCGACCCCAGAGGGGAGAAGGCGCGAAAGCCGGGGAGCTCGCTCAACGAAGGTCTATCCGAGGAGATCCACGCCGGTCATCGCCGCAGGTTGCGGGAGGCCCAGGAGGCGGAGCATGGTGGGCGCAACGTCGCAGAGGCGGCCGCCCGCGCGAATCGAGCGGCCGGGGTCGGCGTCGTTGACGTACAGGAAGGGCACCGGGTTGGTGGTGTGCGCGGTGTGCGGATGACCGGTCACGGGATCGCGCATGAGCTCGCAGTTGCCGTGGTCGGCGGAGACGATGACGGCGCCGCCGCGGGAGCCCGCCGCGCGCACGATGGCGCCGATGCCGGCATCCACCGCCTGCACCGCCTCGACCGCCGCCGAGAGAACGCCGGTGTGGCCCACCATGTCGGGGTTCGCAAAGTTCACGAGCACGAAGTCGTAGGTGCCGGTCTCGATGGCAGCTACCACCGCATCGGTCACCGCCTGGGCGCTCATCTGCGGCGCCAGATCGTAGGTGGCCACGTCTTTGGGCGACGCGAGCATCTTGCGGTCTTCGCCGGTGAAGGGCTCCTCGCGGCCGCCGTTGAAGAAGTACGTCACGTGCGCGTACTTTTCGGTCTCCGCGCAGCGAAACTGCCGCAGCCCGGCGCGCGAAACCACCTCGCCGAAGGTCTCGTCGAGGATGTCTTTGGGAAACGCCACCGGAAGCGGCAGCGAGCGGTCGTAGGTGGTCATGCACGCATAAACGCGCACGGGCGGGTTCACCGCCCGCGCGAACCCATCGAAGGAGCTCGAGGCCAGCGCCATCGTGAGCTCGCGGGCGCGGTCTGGGCGAAAGTTGAAGTGGAGCGCCGCGTCTCGCTCGGCGTCGATGCCCGCGTAGCCCGCTACCACGAAGGGCTCCACGAACTCGTCGGTCTTGCCCGCATCGAAGCTGCCCTGAATGCCCTGCGCGACGGTCTCGTAGCGTGGGCCCTTGGCCTCGGCGATGGCGCGATAGGCTTGCTCCACGCGCTCCCAGCGATGGTCGCGATCCATGGCGTAAAATCGCCCCGAAACCGAGCCCACCACGCCGCGCCCGGCGAGCTTTTCTTCGAGCGCGCGCAGAAAGCCCGGGGCCGACCCGGGGGCCACGTCGCGGCCGTCGAGGAACGCATGCACCACCACCTGCACGCCCGCCCGATGCGCCGAGTCGACCAGCGCAAACAGGTGCGCGATGCTGCTGTGAACCCCGCCGTCGGAGACGAGCCCAAGAAGGTGCAAGCGTCCGCCCTTGGCCTTGGCGAGCGTCAGGAGCGCCCCGATGACCGCGTTCGTGCCGAGAGAGCCGTCGTGCACCGCGTTGTCGATGCGCGAGATGTCCATCATCGCGATGCGCCCGGCGCCGAAGTTCAGGTGGCCCACTTCGCTGTTACCCATCTGCCCCGGGGGCAGCCCCACGTCGGGTCCGCTGGTCTGCACCACACCATGGGGGTACTTGGCGAACAGCTCATCGAGCACCGGGGTCTTCGCGAGCCGCACGGCGTTGTCGGAGCGCTCGGCGCGCTCACCGAACCCATCGAGAATGACAAGAACCAGGGGCTTCGGCGTCATGGCGATGCACGATAGCCGATCGCCGCGGAAACGGCGGCAGAAGAAGGCTCAGGCAGCCAGGCTCAGCTCCCGCCAGAGCGAGCGATCGAGCGCGCCGAAGAGCGCCAAGGCCGCCTCCGACGACGGCGCCCCCGCGACGCGGATCACCTCCGCGGCCGGGGCGCGAAGCTCGTCGCGCAGCTCCTCGATAGCCCGGGCGGCGGCGGCGGCCACGGTTTCGCGCTCGGCGCCGTCGAGTGCTTCGTCCAGCCAGCGGGCGATGTCCCACGAGAGCTGCGCATGGCTCGCCTCGTCGCGCGACACCGCTGCGAGCACCGCCCGCACCTCTGGGTCCTCGGCCGCGCGTGCTCGGTGCATCTCCACCGCCGCCGCGTAGGTCTCGCGCACCACGCCCTCGACCATGTTCTCCACCGCGATGGCGATCCGCGGCCGCAGGTTGCTCTCGCCCGCTTTCGGTGCCCGCCGCACCGCAGGCACCGACGCACCGAACTTGCGAGCGAGCGCCCCCACCAGCTTCGCATGGGTCACTTCTTCGCGCGCCGCGGCGTGACACCGCGCAACCAGCGTCGCGGGGGCGCCGAGCCTCTGCAGATCGCAGGCGAGCTCTTCGAAGGCCTGCACCGCAGCCGCTTCGAGGTGCGCGGCGCGCGCAAAGTAGGCGCCGAGCGCCGAGCGCTCGCAGTGCCGCCCCTCCGCGTCGAGCAGCCCCTGGGGACGCCGCCCCGACACCACACAGCCGCTCAAGGAAGAGACCTCGCGGTCCTCGGACACGGCGCAGCGAACCTTCACGCTTCCCGCGTGCTCGGGGCACACCGGCGGCGGCGTGGGAGGCGCGCCGCCGTCGCCGAAGACGCCCGACGGACTGGGGTTCTGGCTCAGCCGGCCGCTGTTGGCGAAGGCGTACTCCGTGGGGTACGTCGAGTCCGAGATATAACAGGTATTGTACACCGACTTTCCGCACACGTCGGCGCAGTCGTTGGAGTAGCCCTGCTCGAAGCGCTGCGTCCGCTCGCGCAGGGCCGAGAACGCGCAGGCGGCGTTGGAGCTCACTTCTTTGGTGTCGTCGACCAGGGTGACCTGCTCGGTGCAGGTCTGCCCGCACCCGGAGCCGACGAGCCCTGCTACCGCTGCCAAAAGAACTGCACCAACCTCGACTCGCCGCATAGGTGCAGGGTATCGCAAGGGTCGGGCCACCGAGATCTTTCGCAAAATTGCCAGGTTTCGTGGGAGTCGCGCGGGGCGCTCCCTGATCCTCGGGTCGTGGGCCTGCCTGCCTGCCTGCCTGCCTGCCTGCCTGCCTGCCTGCCTGGCGTTGCGGCGCCTTGGGCGCCATTCGGGTCGCCCTGCGCGCCGCCGCGTGCAAACGAGGAAGGTTCCGATGGATCGTGCGTACGCCGGGTGTGGATATGTACGACCCCACCGCGCGCATGGGCGGGACCAGATTCCGGCCGTAGACCTCGTGGGGCCACCCGATGTACATTGGTACGTTCGCTGCATTGCAACGAAAATGACAGGAGAGATGCTTTGAAGAAGTTCCTTGGTTCCGCCCTCGTGCTCGCGATGTCTTCGATGATGGTCAACGGCTGCGCGGCCGACGCCGCCCCGGACTCTTCCGAGGACGACATCCTCACGCAGAGCACCATGAACGGCTCCGGCGCGCCGGGCCTCATCCTCACCTTCGACGACGGTCCGCGCTCCTACGGCGCTCCGGTCAAGTACACGAGCATCATCGACGGCTCGGTGAGCACGCTCTCGAGCAGCGCCGACCTCGCCGAGTGGCTGCAGAAGAAGAACGTCAAGGCGACCTTCTTCATGGTGGGCAACGTGGTGGCGCAGCCGGGCGGGCTGGCGCTCCTCAAGCGAATCGCAGCAGCCGGTCACACCATCGCGAGCCACACCTGGGCGCACATCACCTCGCCCTCGTTTGGCGCGCTCGCCGTCGACAAGCAGAAGTCCGAGATCGCGCAGACCGACGAGATCCTGTTCCGTGAGCAGGGCTTTGGCCGCAACCTGGTCTCCAACGCTGCGGGCAAGCAGATTGTCTTCCTCCGCACCCCCGGCGGCGCCTGGGACAAGAACGACGCGGCCACGCTCAACGCGCAGTTCGGCACCCGCTACGTGGGCCCCGTAAACTGGGACATCGGCGGCGACGCCCCGGCAGCCGATTGGGCCTGCTGGTCGCAGAAGTACAACTTCTCCGTCGACAAGTGCACCGACCTCTATCGCCAGTCGATCACCTCGCACGGCGGCAAGGGCATCATCCTGATGCACGACATCCACTCCAAGTCGGCGCTCATGGCCATGCGACTCGTGGAAGAGCACCAGAAGGCCGGCAAGACCTTCTACCAGCTGAGCGATGCGCCGCGCGTCAAGGCTGCCATCGACGGCACCAGCGGCTTCAGCGATGCGTTCCATCTCCCGAACGGCCGCGGCGGCGATCCCGCAAACGGCGAAGTGGTCAACGGCGACCAGCAGTAGGGAAAGGCGCAAGGCTTCCGGCGTCGGCTTCGGGGGAAGTCGCGCTGGGGGCCTTTCGCCATTTCGCGGCAGGTTTGGGCCTTCCCTCAGCCGACGACGTTGCGCAGCGAGTAGCGACCGGGCGGCTTGCCCTGGATCCACCGGGCAGCGACGAGAGCCCCTTTGGCGAAGAGATCGCGGCTGGTGGCGCGGTGCGTGAGCTCGATGCGTTCGCCGCTGCCCAGGAACATAACGGTGTGATCGCCGATGACGTCGCCGCCGCGGACTGCGTGCATGCCCACCTCGGTTTGCCCGCGGGTGCCAGGCTGACCCTCGCGTCCGTGGACGGCGAGCGCGTCCTCGCGGCCGCGCTTCACCACCTCGAGCAGACGAAGCGCGGTGCCACTCGGCGCGTCGACCTTGAACTTGTGATGGGCCTCGATCATCTCCACGTCGAAGTCGTCGCCCAGGAGCGAGAGCGCCTGCTCCACCAGCCGCGAGAGCACGTGCACGCCCAGGCTCATGTTGGGCTCCCAGAGCACGGGAACGCTCTGGGCGATGTCGGCCAGGGCTTCGCGGTGCGCGTCGGAAAGACCGGTAGTGCCGCTCACCAGGGCCGCGTTGGCAGCCAGCGAGGCGGCGCACACGGCCGGAAAGGCGTTGGCGCTGGAGAAGTCGATGACCACGTCGGGTTTGGTGAGCGGTATCGCCGCCAGGTCTTCGGTCACCAAGGTGCCGCTGAGAGAAACGCCAGCAAGCTGTCCCACGTCGAGCCCTACGCCATCGGGGCTCACGGCGCAGACGATGGTGATCTCCTCCTCGAGCGCGAGGCGCGCCACCGCGCGGCCCATCTTCCCGGTGGCGCCCACCAGCGCGAGGCGCATCAGCCGAGCTCCGCGAGGATGGCCATCACGCGATCGCCCACCGTGGGGCCGGAGGCCGCCAGGGGCCCACGCACCACGTTTTTGATGATGCCGCGGCGGGCCAGCGCTACTTTCGCCGGCCCCGGATTGGCCTCGATGAACATCGACTCGTGCACCGGCATGAGCCGCAGGTGCGCCTTGCGTGCCTCGTCGAGCTTGCCCTCGAGGGCAAGCGCGGTCGCCTGGGTCACCTCCTTGGGCAGGACGTTGCTGGTGACGCTGATGACGCCGCGCGCGCCCACCGCGATCATGGGCAGCGTGAGCGAGTCGTCGCCCGAGAGCACCGTCAGGCGCCCGCCAGTGCGGCGAACGATCTCTTGCGCGCGCTGCACGTTCCCGGTGGCCTCCTTGGTGGCCACCACGTTGGGCGCCGCCTCGGCGATGCGCAGCAAGGTGTCGCACGCGAGGTCGGTGCCGGTGCGCGCGGGCACATTGTAGACCACGAGGGGGCACGAGACGCTCTTGGCCACCGCCACGAAGTGCTGGAAGAGCCCTTCCTGGGTGGGGCGATTGTAATAAGGAACCACCACCATCACGGCGTCGGCGCCGGCCTTCTCGGCGGCCTGCGAGAGACGAATGGCGTGCCGGGTGGAGCTCGACCCGGTGCCAGCGACCACCTGCGCCCTGCCCCGCGCCGCTTTCACGCAGCGCTTCACGAGCTCGAGTTGCTCCTCGTCGTCAAGGGCCGGACACTCGCCGGTGGTTCCGCAGGGAACCAGGCCCTGCACGCCGCCCTGCATCTGGGTGTCGAGGAGCCGCTCGAAGGCCGCCCAGTCGACGGACTCGTCGTCGGCGAACGGGGTGACGAGCGCGGTGTAGGTTCCCTGCAGCGTGATCATGCTCTTCCCATCGCGCGATCTGCGGGGCCGCGCAAGTCTCCGGCGCTAAAAAGCGTCGCGAAGGACGGCGCCTTCGAAATGGCTCAGGAAAGCGTCTCTCTCCTGGAGGTCGGCCAGGAACTGCGCATCGGCGCCGTCGGGAGACGCCTTCTCGAGCAGGTGACCCAGGTGCCGCAGCCGGCGAACATGGGCCCGCACCCGCGCATTGGCGTACCCGGTGCTGGTGCCGGTGTGGAGAATGAAGGCCCAGTCGCTCGACTGCAGCAGCAAGAGCTCGCGAATCGCCTGATCGAGCACCTCGCCGCGAAAGCCTTCGGCGCCGCGATGCCGGTCGACCAGCCACTTCACGTAGCGGCTCGCGTGGTGCACGTGGCGCCACAGGTGGCCGCTCTTGGGGCCCACCCAGACCTCACCGTAGCCCGCTTCGCCCCACGACGACGCCGCTGGCGTGGCCACCGCAAGCTCCGGCCGAGCCGCCAGGTGCTCGCCCAATGTCACCGCCGCGAGCAGGCCGTCGGTCCCTTGGGCCAGCGCCCGGAACACCGCCTCGATGAAGTCTGGCCCCTCGAACCACCAGTGACCGAAGAGCTCGGCGTCGTAGGGCGAGACGATGATCGACGCGTCGGCCTCGCGCGCCTGCCGCCGGCGCGCCTCCACGAAGTCGTGGGCATGGGCTCGCACCCGCTCGGCCGCAATGCCGGGCTGATAGGGCTCCTTGTCGCGCGTGGGGCCGGTGATGCGGTAATACTTGAGACCGGTCATCACGCGGGTGCCGAAGGGGCCCACCTCGTCGCGCAAGAGGTCCTCCGGCAAGTCGAAGCCGATGTCGCGATAGAAGTCGCGATAGAACGGATCGCCCGGGTAGCCGCTCTCGCGCGACCACACCTGCGCGCTCGAAGCCGGATCGCGGGCAAAGAATGCGGTGCCGCCCGGCGAGGCGATGGGCGCGAACACGCCGGCTGGGGGCCGGGGCCGCGCATGGGTGACTCCGTGCTCGTCGAGGAGCGTGTATTTTACACCGGCATCGGCGAGGGCCTGGTCGAACGCCGGATCGTAGGCGCACTCAGGAAGCCACATGCCGCGCGCCGCGCGCCCCACCAGCGACGCGAACGCTGCCATCCCCAGCCGGAGCTGGGCACCGATCGACTCCGGCGTCGCCAGGTATCCCGGCAGATACGCGTGGGTGGCGGAGCACGCGATGAGCTCGATGTTCCCGCGGTCCCAATGAGCCCGCAGCCCCTGCACCACGTTGCCCTGGTAGCGATCCCACACCTTGCGCAGCTTCGCGAAACGGTCGCCGTAGAACGTGGCCACCGGGGCGAGCGCGGCATCCCCATAGAGCCGCACCATCTCCGCCTCGGCCAGCGCCTCGAGCCGCGTCAGGTAGTCGTGAAAGCGACCCTGAAGCATGGGGTCGGTGAGCATCGACGCCAGCGGCGGCGTGAGGCTCATGGTCAGCCGGAACGGAATGCCCTCGGCCTCCAGGCGATCGAAGGCCTCGAGCAAGGGGAGGTAACACTCGAGGATGGCTTCGAAGAGCCACCGCTCCTCGAGGCTGCGTTCGTGCTCGGGATGCCGGACGTAAGGCAGGTGCGCATGCAGCACGATGGCGAGATGAGTGCCCGACATGCGCGGCAGCTTACCTGTGAAATCGAGCGGTCGCGTCAACGTTCCGCGCGCAGGCTCGGCGCGCCCTTGCTTCCGAGAAAACGAGCGCGATGGGAGGCGAAATCAGGGCGAAACGTACACGGCGCCCTGGGCGCCGGCGTGGCACACCGCGCTGCCGCCGCAGGCCTGGCCACCGGCGTTGGTCGCCATCTTGGCGGTCTTGCCGTCTTTGGTGCGAACGCCGGCATAGGCGGTGGCGGGCAGCGCCGCCGGCGCGCCGTTCTGGCTCGCGGGAAACCAGAACGCGCCATCGGTGTCGGTGTTGGCCTTAAAGCGCGCGCCGGCGCCGTCGCTGATCCAGATCTCGGCGTCGGCCACCCGGGTCGTGCTCCCGGCCTTGTCGACCAGCACGCCGCCGGTGATGAACTTCGGCGCGGTACCCCCGTGGCAGGCGCCGGTGGCGGTGCAGTTGAGGGTCTGGTCGAGCGCGTTGATGCCGCCGGCGCCGCCGCTGCGGTGCGCGTTGGCGTTGGGCGGCTTCGAGGCGTAGGCAACGTTGGAGATGGGCTCCTTCGGATCGAGCGTGCCCGAGCTTCCGCCATCGGCGCTGCCGCTCGAGCCGGTCCCCGACGAACCGCCGGAGCTGGTGCTGCTGCCGGAGCTACTGCGGGGCTTGAACTCGATGGAGCTGGGGTCGCCTCCGCTGCACGAAGCAGCCAGCGCCGAGATTCCAACCATTCCGACCAAAAGCAGATACTTCCGCATGCGTTCCTCGCGCTCCAGGCTCCAGATAGGGGGCGGTGGCGGCTCCGTTGACCCGCCGCCGCGGCTGCGACGTGGGCTCAGTATGCCCTGGCGCGTCCGGCCGTGCCACCATGGAAACCGCTGCGGTCTCGCGCCATCAGCCGTGAATTCGCGGACTTCGCTCGTTACGGTCGCGACAGAGCGTGCGCCCAGAAGCCATGGAAACCTCGAGAGACCGATGGAACCGACAGGCCGGCGCACACGATCGCTTTACAAAGGGCATCGCATTCGTATACTGCCGCTCCCTTCCGGCCCACCCTCGCTCGCGAGACCGCCGGAGCACCCCGCCGACGATCCAGGCCCGACGCAAGTCGACCTCGACCGACGGCTCCAGAAAGAGGGCACCTCATGTATGCGGTAATCAAGACGGGCGGAAAGCAATATCGAGTGGCGCAGGGCGATGTGCTCCGCGTAGAAAAGCTCGAAGGCAGTGTCGGGGACACCATCACCTTCGGTGAAGTGCTCCTCATCGGCGGCGACGCCCTCAAGATTGGCACGCCCAGCGTCGCCGGCGCCCAGGTGACAGCCAAGATCACCGCCCAGGACCGCGCCAAGAAGGTCATCGTCTTCAAGTTCCGTCGGCGAAAGAACTACCGTCGCAAGGCGGGTCATCGTCAGCCGTTCACGGCTCTTCAAATCACCGGAATTCAAGGCTGAGGTCACGCCATGGCTCACAAAAAAGGTGCAGGAAGCACGCGCAACGGCCGCGATTCGAACTCCCAACGTCGTGGCGTCAAAGTCTACGGCGGTGAAGTGGTTCGCGCCGGAAACATTCTCGTTCGCCAGGTGGGCAGCACCATCGCCCCCGGCAAGAACGTCGGCCTCGGCAAAGACTTCACGCTCTTCTCCCTCGTGGACGGCGTCGTGAAGTACGAGTGGCGGACCAAGGACCAGAAGAAGGTCTCGGTTTACCCCGCTGCTGCCGCTGCTGCTGCCGCCGCGAGCTGAAGCAAGACGATGAAACGCCGGGGGAACCAGGGTTCTGAAGTCGCCCGGCGAAAGAAGCCGAAGTTGGAAGACCTTTCCGACGCGACGATGGAGTCCACCGGCGTTCGTCTTTCCATGAAGGACGCCCGCTACCGCATGCTCGCGGTAGACCTCGACGGCACGCTGCTCGATCGCTCGGGCAAACCGCACGCGCGAGACATCGCGGCCCTTCGCGCGTTGGTCGCAGCGGGCGGAATCGTCACCATCGTTACCGGGCGCCTGTTCGCAGGTACCCGAGAGGCCGCGGAGCTCATCGGCATCCGCGGCCCTGTCGCGTGTGCCGACGGCAGTCACCTGGTCGACGCCGAGACCGGCGCCACCCTGGAGCACCACGGCATCGACAAGAACCGCGGCGACATCTTGCGCGAGGCGCTGAAGACCCACGGTCTCGCGACCTTCGTCTTCAAGCACAACGCCATCGTGCACGACGCACGCGGCGACGCGTTTTTGCCGTATGTGCAGATGTGGTCGAACCAGATCGAGCGCACCGAAGAGGTGTGGAACCACAGCGCCTTCCGTAGCGGCGACGTGACGGCGGTGGTGGCCCTGGGCTCCGAAACCGACGTGACGTCGGTGGTGGCCCACGTGCGCAACAACACGCTGCCTAGCCTGCAGATGGCCACGTTCGCCATCCAGCGTCTGGGCGAGCTCTGGGGTTTCATCGCCCGCGCCGACAGCGTCAGCAAGGGCACCGCCCTCGGCTGGTTGGCCAACCACCACAAGTGCACCGTCAAGGAGATCGTGTGCGTGGGCGACTGGCTCAACGATCTGCCGATGATGAGCGTGGCCGGCCGTTCCTTCGCCATGGGGCAGTCGCCCGCCGAGGTCAAGGCCGCGGCCACCGACGTGCTCGTGGAAACGAGCGCCCAGGGCGGCGGCATCGCTCGGGTGGTCGAAGAGGTCTTCGGCGTCACCGTCGAGTAGCCAAGCGATTCTGCGGCGTCGCGCAGTAGTGATAAGGTGCGGGCGTGGGCGCTTGCCTCGATAACGTTCCTGTCGGCCATACCATCCGCGTGCGCGCGGTGTTGCTCACTCCCGAGGAGCGAGAGTGGCTGGGCGCCGTGGGCATCGTTGCCGGTGAAGTGCTGACTGTGCTGCGGCGCGCGGCGCTCGGCGGCCCCATGCACGTGCGCACCGAAGACGGCGGCGAGTTCGCCATCGCGCGGTCTCTGGCTGCAGCCATCGAGACGGAGAGCGCGACGTGACCGCCGAGTGCCACACCGAGCCGCAAGCGAACGCGGCGAACGGCAGCGAGGGCGCGCGAGCCCGGAGCGATCTCCGCGTGGTGCTGGTGGGCAGGCCCAACAGTGGCAAGTCTTCCTTGTACAATACACTCACTGGCGGCAACGCCCACGTGGGAAACTATCCCGGCGTCACCGTCGACATTCTCGAGGCCGAGGTGGCGCTCGAAGGCG
The DNA here is from genome assembly GCA_038210445.1 of Polyangiales bacterium. Lineage (GTDB taxonomy): Bacteria > Myxococcota_A > Polyangia > Polyangiales > Polyangiaceae > JABFRG01. The sequence continues at coordinate 15,661 of JBBQWQ010000071.1, read as the reverse complement.
GCCGTACCGCCACGGTGTGCGATCTTCCGGGCTTCTACTCGCTCGCAGCCACGGTCGACGCCGACACCGACGAGGGCATCGCCCGGCGTTTCCTCGACGCGCCCCACGACGGCCCGCGGCTGGTGACCCAGGTCATCGACGCCACGCAGCTCGGCCTTGGTCTGACGCTCACCAAGGAGCTGCTCGGGCGCGGCGACGCGCTGCAGCTGGTGGTCACGCAGAACGATCTGCTGGAGGCCGACGAGCGGCGACTCGACGCTGCGGCGCTCGAGACCGCCCTCGGGGTGCCGGTGTGTCTCGTCACCGGGCGCGATCGCGCGGCACGCACCCGCGTCCTCGCAGCGCTGGCGAGCCACCCGCTCACCGGAACCGCGGCTGGCTCGTGGGAGCCGAAGGCGCTGGCGCGCTCGGTCATTCGCAGCATGGAGCGCGGCGCTCCTGGGAGCGGCCTGCTGGGGCCTTCGCGAAGGCAACGGGCAACCGCGGCGCTCGATCGACTGCTGCTACATCCGCTTCTCGGGCCGGTCTTGTTCGTGGGGATCATGACGCTGATCTTCGCTGCGGTCTTTCTGGTGGCCGACCCCGCGAGCGACGCGGTGAACTGGATGATGGGCCTGCTCGGCAAGCTCATCACGCGCACGCTGGGCAACGGTCTCCTGGCCTCGTTCCTGGTCGACGGCGTGCTGGGCGGCGCCGGGACCGTGCTGGCGTTCATGCCGCAGATCGTGATCCTCACGGTGGCCATGGAGCTGCTCGACGCCACCGGCTACCTGGCGCGCGGGGCGTTCCTGGTGGACCGTGTGCTCCGCTTCATGGGGCTCTCGGGCCGCAGCTTCTTGCCGCTGCTCATGGGCCATGCCTGCGCGGTGCCGGCCATCTCTGCCACGCGCATCATCCGCGACCCCAAGGAGCGCCTCACCACCATCCTGGTGCTGCCGCTGATGACCTGCTCGGCGCGCATTCCCACCTACGCGCTGGTGGTCTCGACGTTCTTCTCCGACCGCGGCGCGCTCTTCCGGGCTGCCCTCTTCGTGGGGCTGTATTTTGCGGGTTTGCTGGCCGGTCTACTGGCGTCGCTCGCGCTGCGCCGCACGGCCACCAAGGGGCGCGGCCTGCCCCTGGTGCTGGAGATGCCCAGTTACCGCACGCCGCAGCCACTGCTGGTGGCGAAGAAGGGATACCAGGCGGCCAAGCGCTTCCTGCGCGACGTGGGCACCACCATCCTGGCGGTGTCCGCGGTGCTGTGGGTGCTCCTCAACGTGCCGGTGCCGGGCCGCGGATCGCCGAGCGATCCGGTCATCGAGCGGAGCGTGGCGGCAGCGGTGGGCCAGGGCCTCGAGCCCATCACCCGGCCGGCGGGCTTCGACTGGCGCATGAACGTGGCCTTGGTGGGCTCCTTCGGCGCGCGCGAGCTCATGGTCGGCACCATGGGCGTCATCTTGGGCGTGGAAGACGCCGACAACAACACCACCACCCTGGCTCAGAAGATTCGCGATGCGAAGAAGCCCGACGGCTCGCCGCAGTACACCATGCGCACCGGCCTCTCGCTCCTGGCCTTCTTCGTCTTGGCCTGCCAGTGCATGAGCACGGTGGCCGCCATTCGTCGGGAGACGAAGAGTTTACGTTGGCCGGCGTTCGTGCTCGCCTACACCTACGGGGTCGCCTACCTGGCCTCGGTGCTCGTCTACCAGCTCGCCGGAGCGTTCGGGATCGCATGAACCGATGAAGGGCCGCGGCCTCCGTCTCCAGATCGTGCTCGCGCTCGCGGGTCTCTTGCTTCTGGTGTTCGTGCCGCTCTTTGGGGCCATCGCCAGCATCACCCAAAGCACGCTCGAGCGTTCGCGAGAGACCAGCGCCCGCTCGCTGGGGCGCGCCATCGCGACCCACGTGGCCGATGCCCGGGCCTCACGCTCAGCGGCCGATCTGGGGTCGATCCTGAGCAGCCACGTGGGCACCTCCGGCGCGCTGGCGCTGGCGGTGTACGACCGAGCCGGCGTGATCGAGGCCTCGGCCGGCGAGAAAGACGAGGTGGTGAGCATTCCGCCCCCTACCCAGCCCTACGGCGAAGGCACCTTCTCGCGAAGCGGCGCGCGGGGCCGGGTGCTCGACGTGGTGGTTCCCCACGACGACTTCGCAGTGGTGGCGCGCCTTCGCCTGGGCGACGAAGCCGGCTACACCGCGCAGCTCGTGCGTTTGTTTGCACTCTACACTCTTGTGTTCGCCATGGCCTTCCTGGTGTTCTCCTACTTCTTCCTCACCCGGCTCATCGTGCGGCCGGTCGAGGAGCTGGCCCACGCCGCCGACCGAGTCGCCTCCGGAGCCTCCACCCTCGACGTGCCCAAGCGCGGCGCGCGGGAGCTTCTGGATCTGGGCGCGAGCTTTCGCGACATGACGGCGCAGCTCCTGGCGAAAGAAGAGGCGTTGCGACGAAAGGTAGAAGAGCTGGAGAAGACCACCACGCGCTTGGTAGAGACGCGGTCGCAGCTGGCCGGGAGCGAACGCCTGGCCAGCGTTGGTCGCCTGGCGGCGGGCGTCGCCCACGAGATTGGCAACCCCATCACCGCCATCATTGGCATGCAAGATCTGCTGCTCGAGGGCGGCCTGCCGGCCGAGACTGAGCGCGACTTTCTCGGGCGCATGCGCAAGGAGACCGAGCGCGTGAGCACCATCGTGCGCGATCTGCTGGACTTCGCCCGCACCAAGGAAGCGCCGCCCAGCACCCGGGAGCAGGGCGACGTGCGCGAGGCCATCGAGGCGGCGGTGGCGCTGGTGAAGCCGCAGAAAGACATGCGCGACTTCGACCTAGAAGTGAAGGTCGAGGGCAGCCCCGGCCCGGTGCTCCTCTCCACGCAGCGGCTCACGCAGGTGGTGCTGAACCTGGTGCTGAACGCCAAGGACGCGCTCACCACCATGAAGGCGCCCCGGGCCAAGCGCGGCATCCGCGTGCATGCGCGCAACGAAGGCGCCCACATGCTTCTGGAGGTCGAAGACGACGGCCCCGGTATTCCCGGCTCGAGCCAGCTCAAGGTCTTTGAGCCCTTCTTCACCTCCAAAGACATCGGCGAAGGCACCGGCCTCGGGCTCGCGGTCTGCCGCGGCCTGGTAGAGTCGGGCGGCGGCACCATCGAGGTCGATGCAGGCTACACCGAAGGCGCGCGCATTCGGGTCATGCTGCCGGCGCGTAGACAGAATTAGGGGAGCTTCTGCAAAAAGGCGGCGTTTCGGCGGAAGCTAGCTGGCTAGAACACCTTATCACGTCACCCCGGCCCCTCTCCCTGAAGGGAGAGGGGAGCCCTGTTCTAGCTACTTGCGGCCCTTCTTCTTGCCTTCGACTTCTTCTTCGTCCTCAAGCGGCTCTGCCGTCTTCGCACCAGCGGTCGCCCCCACGCGCACTTTGGCGCCGTCTTTGCCCTTGGCGGCTTCGCCCTCGGCCTCTGGCGTGTTGTCGAGCTCGAACGCGCCACCAAGGAGCGCGGCGATGACCGGCAGCGACGCGATGGGCAGGTCGCCCGCGGGCCCTACGCCAGCCTGGATGGCCGAGAGATCGAGGTCGAGGTTCACCCACTTGCGCAGCACGAGCATGAGCCCCATCGAGAGGAGCGCGCCGAAGAAGGCCTTGAGCCCCGCTTCGATTTTTCCGTTTTGCGACCAGATGGGCTTGCCCGCCACCAGGCCGGTGAGAATGCCGGTGAGCCCCGCGAACAGGTACGCGAACAGCGCTCCGCCGGCGCCCGCAAAGGTGATCCCGAGCGCCTGGGTGAGCACCGCTGCCACACCGGCGCCGACCACCAGGCCGATGAGGAGACCCACGAGAACGCGCTTGATCATGCTTGCCCCTTGACCCTATCGCAATGGTCCGGTCGATCAAGCTCCTTCAACGGCCGCCTGCCTCTTCACGAATCCGCGCAGCGAGACGCGTTCGGCGCTCGTCGCCGGTGGTGCGCTCCAGTGCGAGCGCGATGGCGCGCGGGTCCGACACCAGCACCACCAGGCGCCGACCTCGGGTGACGGCGGTGTAGAGCAGGTTGCGCGAAAGCATGACGAAGTGGGTGGTGAGAAACGGAATGACCACCGCCGGATACTCGCTGCCCTGCGATTTATGTATACTGCACGCATATGAGAGAACGATCTCGTCGTAGTTGGAGGGCTCGTAGGTCACCTCGCGGCCGTCTTCGAAACGTACGAAGAGCTGGTCTTGTTCCAGGTCGATCTTCGAGACCACGCCCACGTCGCCGTTCCACACGCTGCGGTCGTAGTCGTTGCGGAGCTGCATCACCTTGTCGCCCTCGCGGAACACCCGGTCGGCGCGGCGCACCTCGGGCGCGTCGTCGCGCAGCTTGGGGTTTAGGGCCTCCTGCAGAATGGCGTTGAGGGCGATAGACCCGGCCGGCCCCCGATGCATGGGCGTCAGCACCTGCACGTCTTTCACCGGGTCGAGGCCGAAGCGCTTGGGAATGCGATCGCGCAGCAGCTCCACGATGGTGGCCGCCGCCTTCTCTGGGTCCTTCCGCTCCACGATGAAGAAGTCGGCGTTGGGCCCGGCCTCGGCATCGACCTGCGGCGGCTCGCCGGCGTTGATGCGGTGGGCGTTCTCGACGATGAGGCTCTGCTTGCCCTGGCGGAAGATCTGCACCAGCCGCACCACCTGCACCTCGCCCGACTGGATGACGTCGCGCAGCACCGCGCCCGGCCCCACGCTGGCCAGCTGGTCGACGTCGCCCACCAAGAACACCCGCATGCCCTCGTGCACCGCGTCGAGCAGCGCGTCGGCCATGGCCAGGTCCACCATCGACACCTCGTCTACCACCAGCACGTCGCCCTCCAGCGGCTGCTTTCGGTTGCGGCGAAACGTCATCGAGCGCGGCTCGAAGTCGAGGAGCCGATGCAAGGTCGCGGCCTCGGCCCCGGTGGCCTCGGTGAGCCGCTTTGCGGCGCGCCCGGTGGGCGCCGCCAGCCGTGCGCTCTTGCCCGCCGACTTGAAGGCCGAGAGAATGGCGCGCACGATGGTGGTCTTGCCCACGCCGGGGCCGCCGGTCACCACGCAGAGCGGCGCCGTCATGCACAGCTCCACCGCCAGCCGTTGCGCCGGGGCCAGCGACACCTGCGCGTGGTTCTCGAAGCGCAGAATCGCATCTTCCGGCGACGGCAGCGAAGGCAGCTTGCGGTGCGCCAGCTCGGCAATGCGCTTCGCCACCCGTCGCTCGCTGCGATAGGTATCTGCATGATACACTATTTTTTCACCGTCCACGTCTTCGGTCACCGCGTGCCCGGAGAGCGTGAGACTGACCAGCGCCGGGGCGAGCTCCTGGGGGTCGTGCTCGCCTTCGCGTTCGAGGAGCCGCGAGGTGCGCTCGTAGAGCTCCGGCTCCAGCATGTACACGTGGCCGGCGTCGCTCATGTCGCGCAGCGTTTGCACCAGGCCCGCGCGAAAGCGCGCCTCGGAGCCGGCGTCGATGCCCAGGCTCGAAGCAATGCGGTCGGCGGTGCGAAATCCCACGCCCCACACGTCGATGGAGAGTCGGAACGGGTCTTCCTTCAGCAGCCGCACCGCGTCTTGCCCGTAGCGCTTGAAGATGCGCATCGCGAGCCCGGCCGAAGCGCCGTGGGCCTGAAGAAACACCATGACGTCGCGCACTGCGCGGTGCGCCTGCCAGCTGTCGGCGATGGTATCGGCCTTGCGCCGGCCGATGCCTTCGACCTCGCGGAGGCGATCGGGCTCTTCGTCGAGCACGCGCAACGTGGCGAGGCCGAACGCCTCGACGATGCGCTTGGCGTATTTGGGGCCGACACCGGAGACCGCGCCCGACCCCAGGTACTTCTCGAGGCCGTGCAAGGTGCTGGGGCCGAGCTCGGTGGCGCTGAGCACTTTGAGCTGCGAACCATGCTTCGCGTCGACCACATGGAGGCCGCGGATGCGCACCCGCGTCCCGGAGGGCAGCGGCGGCATGGTACCCACCACCGTTACGCGGTCTTTCATGCCCTCCACGTCGAGCTTCAGCACGCGAAAACCGGTGTCCGAGTTTTCGAAGGTGACACGCGCGACCTCGCCTTCGAGAGTAACCTCCTCGTTCGGCGAGCCCAGCGGGCTCTTCCCGCTGCCGCCCGGCCTATCGAACAAAGTCGCCATGGAAATCCTGACCTTCACTCTACTGTCTTTTGGCTCGCTCTTCTCCATCGTCGATCCGTTCGCCGCCGTTCCCGTGTTCCTGGCGCTGGTGGGCGATCACCCGCGGCCGCAGCAGAAGCGCACCGCCCTCCGCGCTGCCCTCACCTGCCTGGTGGTCCTGCTGTCGTTCGGGGTCGCCGGCTCGCTCATCTTCCGCTTCTTCGGCATCACTATTCCGGCCTTCAAGATCGCCGGCGGCATCCTCTTGTTCGGCGTGGGCCTGGAGATGATGCGCGCGCAGAAGTCCAAGACCCGCGGCACCGCCGAGGAAGAGCACGAGGCCGAGACCAAGGAAGACGTCGGCCTCATCCCCATCGGCTTGCCGCTCCTCTCCGGCCCGGGCGCCATCGCCACCGTGATGGTCTTCGTGGGTCAGGCCAAAGACATGCCGCACAAGGCCGGCGTGCTCATCGCCGTCGGCGGGGTGAGCCTCGCCTCGTTCCTCATCCTGCGCTCCGCAGGCCTCATGTCGCGCGTCCTGGGCAAGACCGGCATGAACGTCATCAGCCGCATCATGGGCCTCATCTTGGCCGCAGTGGCCATCCAGTTCGTGCTCGACGGCAGCCGCGAAGCCTTCCCCGGCTTGGCCACCAAGGTCGGCGCCGCGGCGGAAAAGGCGGCCCCAGACGCCGCACCTTCGGCTGCCCCCCAGAACTAGTGTCGCACCTTTCGCGAGCCCGTTCTGTGGATCTCCCACGGATCCCCGACGCCCCAGCCAATGTCGCGGGATGGCACGTCACGCTTCTTCGATCGGGTGGCGGCGGTGGGCATGGGGAAGCCTGGGGGTAACGGTGCTGGCGACGCTCGGCCTGGAGGTGGCGGGTGCCGCCGACTGGTCGCGCCTCGACTTCGCCCTCTGGGAGAGCGATTCCACCTGGGAAGAGGCGTTCCGCACCGCGCGGTGCGCCGGCTTCGGCAACGGCAATCGTGAATTATACACGTACATGGGCCTGGGCGCGGTCCTGCTGGCGCTGTGTCTCGTGCGCATGGGGGTCCGCAGCGCCACGGCCACGCGGGTTCCCATCCCGTGGCCGCGAACGGCCATGCAGCGCGCCACCTGGGTAGGCATCCTGGCCTCGGCCCTCACCATCTTCATTCCGCAGGTGCCCGCCTGGCTCGCCGTGACGTCCATGGCGCTGATCACCGCGCTCTCGATCCGCGAGGAGCGCTTGGCGCTGGCGAAGGCGGTTCGCGCTGGCCGCATCCCCGGCTGGTCGCTGCGCCCGAGCAGCGCGGCCGACGATAGCGACGAGATTTCGGTGCCGGCGCTCCACGGCTTCGGCTCGGAGCTGGGCGAAGTGCTGGAGTACACGCCCGCCGGCAACTACCGCGAGGCCGCCATCACCCAGGTGGCGCGCCTTGCGCCGCAGCGCACCCGCGGTCTGTGGATCGGCGCCAGCGTGTTGCTGGCGACGCTGGTGCTGGGCTCGCTCGGGGTGAGCGGGTTGTGGGTAGCTTCGTACTGGGAAACGGTCACCGAGCGGGTGGAGTACGCGCACCGACAGTAGCCTCGCTACGGCCCCGCCTGCGGGCCGAGCACCAACGCGACGAGAAACGTAGCGTACCCCGCCAGCAGCACGAACCCCATGCGGCGCGTCACCCGCGGCGCGAGCAGGGCCCAAACCGCAATCGCCGTGAGCACGGCGAGCGCCCCCAGATCGAGCCAAACCTCTCGAAGCGACTGGTCGATGCTTCCGACGGTTCCCGATGCCCCGAGGATGAGAAACGTATTGAAGATGTTGGAGCCCACGACGTTGCCCACCGCGACGTCGGAGTGCCCTCTTCGCGCAGCGATTATCGAAGTTGCCAGCTCCGGCACCGACGTCCCAATCGCCACGATGGTCAGGCCGACCAGGCGATCGCTCATGCCCAAGAGGTGCGCAATGCCGGTCGCCCCATCGACGAAGAACTTTCCACCGGCGACGAGCGCTGCCATGCCCAAAACCGCCACCACCACCATGCCGAACGGCTTCTTCGGTGCGGGCGCGCCAGCGATCTCCGCAGCATCTGCCACGGCGGTGAGCTTCGCGGGGTCTGCCTTTGCGTTCTTGAGCGTGAGCGCGGAGTACCCGAGAGCAGCCGCCAGAAGCAAGGCTGCCTCGAGTCGGCTGATGGTGCCGTCGACCAGAACCGCAGGAATCGCCAGCGTGGAGGCAACGAGCACCGGAAGGTCGCGGCGACGCATGTCGGGGTCGACCTTGGGCGGCGAAATGATCGACGTGATCCCCAGGATGAGGCCCAGGTTCGCGATGTTCGAGCCCACCGAGTTCCCGAACGCAATCGACCCTTTGTGGGAGAGCGCCGCGCCCACGCCGACCACGAGCTCGGGCGCCGAAGTGCCATACGCCACCACGGTGAGACCAATCACGAGGGGTCGAACGCCGAGCGAGCTCGCCAATCCAGAAGCGCCCCGTACGAGCCACTCGGCCCCCAGATAGAGCATGAACCCACCGACCAGGAGGAGCAGCACGTGGGTCACTGCAAGAGATCTATGGATTCACGACGGCTCCCACAAGCCCTGATCGTTCATGGGTCAGCGCCGGCACGATGCACAAAAAGCAGGAACGCCCGCAGCCATATGGCCGGGGCGTTCCTCGCGCGTTCGAACCGCTAGCTCAGAGGAGCGAGGTGGTCTTCACGAACATGTCGAAGGGACCGGTGTCGTCGTTGAAGTAGGCTGCGTGGTACACGAGGATCGAGCCGCCCGCGGGGATGCTGACCGCATTGGTACCCACGAGACCCGACCAGGAGCCGGTGCAGGGGAGCGCGGAGCAGAAGTCGTTGACGGTCATGGTGCAGGCATTGCGTGCCGCGCCGGTGGGAATCGTGTTGCCCGGGTAGGTGGTCACGACGGTGTCGATGTCGGTGCCGCCCGCGGGGGCGTCGAACCAGATCTCGACCTTGGCGGCCATGGCGGTGGTGTTCTTCACCTCGACGTACGCGTACGACGTGTTGCTGGACGTCGAGGGCGTGGCGGGGCAGGTGCCCGAGCCCAGGCGCGCGAGTTGGTCGGTAAGCTTGCTGAGCTCACCGCTGAAGGTCACGGTGCCGCCGACGGTGGTGGCGATGGCAACGCCGGTGTCCTTCGGCTTGCACGGGGGCGGTTCGGGGGCGCCGTACTGGCAGGTGGTGCCGCAGGTTTGCTTGCGGAAGGTGTTCGCCGTGGTGCAACCCGCGGTGGTGTACTTCACGTTGCCGGGTGCGCAGGCGCCGACCGGCTCGCCCATGCAGGTGCCGCTGGCCCACTGGCAGTTGTTCTGGCAGATTTCGGACTTCGTGCCGCAGAGGCCGCAACCGTTGCTGCGCGTGGTGCCCGGCATGCAGCCGTCGACCACTTCGCCGGAGCAGGCGCCGTAGACGCCGACCTTCATGTCGGCTTCGCAGGCGGCTTCGGAGGTGCCGCAGAAGCCGCACTTCTTGGTGTAGATGAAGCCCACCGTGGTGCACGTGGTGCCGGTGACCGGCGAACTGCCGCCGTCGGCAACCGAGCTGTCGGAGGCGTCGGCGCTGCCGTCGCGCGATGCGTCGTTGCCCGCGTCGAAGGCCGTCGTGCCGTCCTTGCCGCTGTCCTGAACGGTGCTCGTGTCCTTGCCGCTGTCCTTCGGCGTGTTCGCGTCGACGACCGAGCTCCCGTCGGTGGTGGTGCCCGAGTCTTCCTCGATCGGGTCGACGACGGTTTCGGTACAGCCAGGTCCCGCGATGGCCGCGGTGACAGCAAAAGCAGAGAACGCGAGAAAGCCAATCTTGATGGGGCGCATGCCGGCTCCTTAGGAGATATTTTTAGGGGTGGTGGCACGAACCAGGCCACGACGCAGAGTTTGACTGGAGTAGCGCACTTTGCATGGCGCGGCAAGGCAGTGCCTGCCCCGTGACAGGGCTGGGTGGCAGGGCTTGCGCCGGTGAATGCCCGGGGGTTCCGTGACCACACACGCTTTACATACGAGTGCGTATGCTGCAATTCCGCGGAAGTGCAGTGGGCTTCGGAGCGCCCACCGGAGCCACCTCGGCCAAGCTGCGGGCGCGAGCACGCAACCTGGACCTTTTGGTTCACGCCTCTCGCGGACCGAGGAGACCCAATAATTCTAGCGCCAGAGCTTCCAGCGCGAGCGGTGAGCCGAGGTCGAGGAGCGCCTGCGCCCCCAAGATGGCGGAGAGGACGATGGTGCCGCACCGCTGCGGATCGACGTCCTTGCGGAGCATGCCGCGCTGCTGCCCGTCGCGGACCAGCTCTGCGACGCGGCTCGTGCACATCTTCACGAACGCGAGGTAGCGCTCGCGCAAGAGCGGCGAGCGGGCGCAGGCGTCGAAGAGCTGGTAGGGGCGCACGCCGCCGGCGGGCATGAGCGGGTATTCGCCGGTGCGGCAGGCCTCGAGAAAGCGCTCCATCAGCGCAGGCAGGCCGCCTTCAGTGGGCGTGAGCAAGCGATCGAGCAGCTGCGTTCCGACGCGGTCCATGACCGCCACCAGGAAGTCGTCGCGATCGCGAAAATGCACGTAGAAAGCGCCGCGGGTGAAGCCTGCGTGCTCGCAGATGGCGTCGAGGCTGGGGCCGTCGAGGCCTTCTTTCGCGAACAGCACCATGCCGGTCTCGATGAGCGCATCGCGGGTATCGAGCTTGCTCTGGGCGCGGGTCTTGCGGCCTTTGGTGGCGATCTTCTTCGACATACGTAGGTGTATGTTCAACGTTTCGTCGGAGGGTGGCACGGTGGCCGAAGGTCGACCCTTGGGCCACCTCTCCACTACACCGAAGCGACCGCGTTTGCACCTGCGCCGCGCGGAGCGCCGCGCGCGCACGACTCGCGGGGGCCCGCAATGCCGTGGCGTTCTCGGAGGCTGCGACACGCATGAAGTTGCGCGGTCTGCCGGGCGGGTCCCACCTACCGTTGCGGATGCTTGGAGAGCGCCCGTGGTCAAGCAATCCGTGCGGTCGCGCAACGGGAGCAGGGCACGCGTGTGGTACCGGCGCGCGTCATGGGTTGGGGCCTTCGCCATGCGCCGCCGAGAATGCGCGGGGGTTGAGAGACGCATGAGTATGCGAAACGCGCCAAAACGGGCGGCGGCAGCAGCCGCAGGAACCGGCGAAGTTCGGGGGCCCGAACTCCAGCGGCTTGCCAGAAAGTCCGCAAGTGCGGGAATTCTCCCCCACCGGGCGCGAATCGATTTCACATACGAATTCGTATGATATGGCCCTAAAACATACGGATTCGTATGTACGGAAGAGCTGCGGTGCCTCAGTCGGTGACGAGCAGGGTCTTGTCGCCGCCGACGAACGTGGTTGAGCCGTAGACGTAGACGGTGTGAAGCCGAACGTCGGGAGCGAGCGCGCGAATCTTCGACGTGGCGTCGGTCCACGTCTTGCCGCCGTCTACGGTCTGGAAGAGGAGCGGCTTGGGATCGCGCGGCCAACCGGTGATCCAGCCCTGCTTGCCGTCGGCTGCAAAGGCCACATGCCGGAACGTGGTGTAGTCGGCCAGCGCGGGCGTCGTCGCCTTGGTCCAGGTCGACGCCGCCCCCTTCGACGCGTCGTCGGTGTACCAGATGGCCGGATCGCTGTTGCCGACGTCCTTGCCCGCGTAGGCCACGCAGTGGTCCTTCGACGTGCAATCCACGCCGTAGGGTCCGTCCTCGGGGGCGCGGTTGGGGAACTCGACGTGGCGAAACTCCTTGCCGCCGTCGACCGAGATGCACACGCCGGGCTTGTCGTCTCCGCGGCCGTTCGCCGAGTCGGCGGGCAGGACGATGAGGCCAAGGTCGGGCGCGGTGTACACGAGCTGATTGAGCTCGGCGGTGGCGCCCGGGTCGGTGTTGCACAGGGTGGTGTTGCCCTGCTTGCGCTCGGCGTCGCGCCGCGCTCGGTGCCCGCTGGGAATCTCCGGGTTTCCGCCGGGCGCCCATACCTGCGTCCACCCCGCATTGCGTCCGGGAGCATCGGGCGACTCCCACACCCGGGCATTCGCCACCATGAGCCAGCGCTTGCCGTCGAACCCGAACCCGTACTGCTTGTTGAGGCCGAAGTCGCTGAGGTTGGCCCCAACCGGGGCGGTGGACCAGCTCGCCGCCTGCGTGACGTCGTCGGTGGCGCCGGCGCTGGTGAAGATGGCCTCGCCAGCGCTGTGGACGAGGATCACGCGATCGCCCGCCCGCGCAAACCCCATGAAGGCAGCGCCGCTCTGAAAGCCCAACGCCGGGTCGGCCTTGTGGGCATAGTCCTCGTTGCCGGTGAGCAGCGCGCCTGCGCCGAGGATGCTCTTGCCGTCGGTGGCGTACAGATGGCCAGCGTTGGCGGGTCGGCCGGTGGCGACTGCACACTTGCCCTCTGCGGAGCAGTAAACGCCCGTCACGCGCTCGCTTTCGTCGAGGAGCGCAACCTTGTGAAAGGTCTTCTCGTGGAGCGCGCCGCCACCGCCACCGCCACCGCCGCCGCCGCTGTCGTTCTCGCCGGCCCCGCCGCCGGCCCCGCCGTCCTTGTCATTCGTCGCGGCGATGGGTTGACAGGCCAGGAGCGAGAGTGCGGTCAGAGAGAGCATTCGTTTCGTAAGCTGTCGCATGTTCAAGAACCTCGATGGTTGGGTTGATTCGGGTGAGTAAAAAGTGCACGCACGCGCGCCCACGCTCGAGCTCCGGCAGCTCACGTGATGGGTTCGCTGTTGCCCGGCGAGCTCGCGCAGGCCGCACCGAGGGCAACAATGCCAGCTAGCGAAACATGGGCCGCAAGCGGGAATTCAAGAGCTCGGTCGAGAAGGGGAGCGAGTCGCGAGGCAACATTGACATTCTGGGTGACGAAAACCACGTCGGTCGCCGTCCAATCGCGGTCCAGCGACTCACCGCTCGCGAGGGTGTTCCAACATGCGTTCGGCCTCGGCGAGCGCGCGCGCCAACTCGGCAATCGCGGCGCGCAGCCGATGTCGATACGTGCCGAACGGCATGCCCAGCTCAGCGGCGGCGGCTTCTTGTTTCTGCGAGGTGCCGAGGTAGGTCGCGCGGAGCACACGTGCCGCCTCTTGGTTTCCGCTCTCGTGGTCGAGATCGTCAATCGCCTTCAGCAGCACGCGAGCGAGCTGGGCAGGGCCACCGCCGCCCACGACGCGCAGCGCGAGCAGCGGGCTGGCGGCCAGATCGCGCGGGCGGCTCAACTTCGGAAGAGCCTCACGGAGCGCACCCACCATTGTCTCCGCCGTGCTCGAGCCGCGGCCCGCCGCGATGGCCGTCAGTCGGCGGCGTAGCATAAACGCGCGTGCCCCCGCGGCCATCTCCGCATGAAGCCGTCCTTCGGTTCGCAGGAGCGTCTCGTGGAGCGCGGCGCGCACCACGCCGTGCGGCGAGAGCCCATCGCCGCGCGCGACCACGAAGGCCCGTCCAGCGAGCCAGGCGAAGACCTCGGCGGCGTCGGGTCCGCACCCGAGCATCGCGGCGAGCATGGGCTCGTCCGCGACTTCGACCATCGAAAGCGCGAAGAGCCCGCGCACATGGAGCGGGCTGGGCGCGTCGGCGGTAAAAACCGCCGCCAATCCGCCCCACACGTCGAGGTCGGCGCGCTCACCAGCGTCGGGAGCGCCGAGCAGCAGCTCGTCGGCCATCCACCGAAGGGCGAGTGGATAGCCCGACGCCTGTTCGATGAGCCGCGCCTGCGCGTGATGCGGAACGCCGCGATGGCCCAGGTACTCCGAGGCCTCGTCGTCGGTGAGCGGACACACCATCAGCTCGCGCACCACCAGGCTAAGCGCCGCCCAGTCGCGGTGATGCCGGATGCGATCGTGGTCGGCCGAGCTCACGCGCTCACGCGAAACCAGGACCACGCAGACCCGCGGCCCGGCGCGAACGAGAGCCTCTCCGAACAGCCACGCTTCGAGGCCGGAACGTCGTTCGAAGGCATCGACGACCAACAGGTCGGCCACGGCGCCGCGCCCGAGCGCGTCGATGCCGCCTTCGACCGACCGCGCGACACTGTCGGCCCACGAGGCTGGGTCGTGGCCCGCGGCCATCCACACCGCGCGCGGCGCCGTCCGACGGCGTGCCAGCTCACGCAGGAGCGCAGACTTCCCCACGCCGGGCGCGCCGACGACCGCCACCACCCGAGGTTCACTATCGGCCTCCAGCACCAGTCCCTCGAGCCGCTCCAAGAGCTCTCGCCTGCCCGCAAAGGCGGCGCCCTCAGCAGCGTGAAGTCGAGACAGAAAGCTCGGCGCGGTCTCGCACTCCTCCTCGGGGGCGGCAGACAGGAGCGCCGGCCCATGCACACGACGAATCGAACACGACATCATTCCACTATCCTTTTCCTCGCTCCTGCTCAGTACAGTGACGCGGCGCCGCGCAAGGGCGCCCATCAGCGCGCATCGGCGACTCGGGATTCGCCCGGGTATCGATGAATCCATCGCGCAGCTGTCGAGGCCAAAAAGCAACTTGCATGCCGAGGGTGTCGACGCCAAACGTAGGCACGCGAAACCCGCGCGACGCGGTGCAGCGCAGCTCTGCGAGCGAACGTGAATGGCGCGCGCCCGCGCTCACCCCGGGCGCGCCCGCTCCGCGGACACGCTTTGGACGCTGCACTTCCTTGCGGTACGCGATCCGCGCGGGCACATTCCTCCGATGAGAACCAACCAGCTCGCGGCCTGCACCGCCGAGACCGCGCCCACCGAAACGCCTCTCGCCGAGGTCGACGATGCGCCCACAATCGACCCAGCGACCACGACCACCCCGGGCGCGAGCTACACCGGATGCTACCGGGCGCTCACTACGTTCAACCCTGGCAGCTGCTCGGGCGGATGGCGCGTGCCTTACAACTACGATTGGTACGTATGCAACGAGGGAGGGTTCTCGGCAATCACCCGCTTCTCGCCGGTTCCTTGCTCGAACAACCCGCCGAGTCCCCAGTAGCGCACACACATGGGTGCCGATCCGTATATCGACGTATCCATTCATTGTTACACACGCGATACGCATGTGCCGCAACGACCCAGCGCACACTTTCGCAGTTGCAATCGTCAACAACACGGATCATACCTAGGCAATGAAAATATCTTCGACACGCTCGAGCTTGGTCTCGACTTTGATGCTCCTGACAAGCGTTGGCGCGTCGCAGCCGGCGTGCAGCACAACGACCTGCCCCCTGATCGCCGTAAACTACGAGATCGCCATGGAGCGCGATACCGACGCGGCGTTCCAGGATTCTGCGAAGTTCGCCGTCGAGGTCTGCTTCGACCAGGGACGACAGTGTCGCGCGGCGACGGTGTCGCCCATCTCGCATGAGCTGGTGGGTACCGGGCTGCGCGGAAACATGGTCGCGCTCGATCGCGGGCGCACGCGAGTCCGGGCCGTGTTCCAGGTGGTCGAGAACGACGCGACCTCGGTCACGCTGCGAGTACGCGACGCGAACGGCAACCTGGTGCTCGACGCCCGCGCTCCACTCGAATGGAGGTCCGACGAGTGCCACGGAACACCGGTCACCACGTCGATCTGAGGCGCTTCCGGGCAGCCGCGGAACGTTGATACTTCGCG
>JBBQWQ010000070.1:0-39025 GCA_038210445.1 Polyangiales bacterium | reverse complement strand
GACGAAGCCGCGGAGTAGCTGCGGCCAGTCGCTGCCGCAGCGATGGGCGCTCCAGTCGACGAGGAGCTTGGCGCGCAGCGGGTGCCCCTCGACCCGCAACGGAATCAGCGCCAGCGTTGCCCGTACGTCAATGTATACTGCACGCTTCTCTGGGTGGCTCAGGGCGGAGATGGCCTCGAGCGCGCGCGCCGGGGTCTCGTCGGGCGGCAAGGTCGTCAGCAGCGTAGCGGCCTTGCGCTCGAGCTCCCCGATGCCGCGGGGCACCATGGTTCCGGTCCGCTGCGCGCCGGCCATGGCCCGCTGCAACGCCGCAGCGCGGCCCGCCAGGAGCTGCAGCGTCTCCCAGAACGTGTGCCAGCGCTCGACGGCCTCGAGTGGTTCGAGCAGGTCGAAAAGGGCGAGCGCGCGCTTCTGGTACGCCGCGTCTTCTGCCGCCAGCTCCGGCAGCCACTTTACGAGCGCGTGGCCCAGGCTGGCGTTCGTGGGTTGGGCGACGCTGGGCACGGTGGCAGACTTGCCTTTGCCCAGGCGCTTCAGCGCACCGTGTAGCGCCCGCGCCGGCGCGCCGCCTTCGCGGAGGCCGGCGTCGTGAGCGCGCGAATCGAGGAGCACGCGCTCCAGCCCTCGGGTCACAGCCGTGGGGTGGTTGCGGCGCACCCGGTCGAGCGCGAGCCACACCCGCTCGGGCGGGGCGTCGCGAAGATGCGGCGTTGCCCGGGCGTACGCTTCGGCGTGGGCGGCGAGGTGCGAAAGCGAAGCCACGGCTTCGCGTGGATGCATGAGACCGCAAAACGAGAGCGCAACCACCGTCGAACGAAGGGCCGCAAAGCGCTCCACAATCGCGCGCGCCATGGGGCCCGCCGCGCGCCCGTAGGCGGGCTCGACATCGAAGACCGAGGCCTGCGGTATCCCCTCGCGGATTGCAACGCCCGCCCAGTGCGTGACGCGCTCGGCGCCGGCGACGAAGGCGGCCACGTCGCCCACCACCTCGGGCAACGCTTCGGGAAAGTCGGAGGCCAGCTCCTTCACGGTGCGCACGCTGCGCGCCACGAGCGCGCGATCGACGTCCCGATGCTCGCTCGAGGAGGGGTGCGGGACCGCCCAGCGAAGCGCGCCCGAGGCGGTACGCTCTGCCGGGTATCCTTCGAGCCACCCGAGCGTGCCCTTGAGATGCATGCGCACCTGGGCCGCCGTTCGCGACTTGCGGGTCTCCTGGGGTCGATGCGGCTTCATGGAGCGTGCGGGGGGCGGTTGGCCGCGCGCACTGAGTGTATGCCCAAAGGCGAACCCAGACGGCAAAACCTTGGCGCGTCGCGTCGCCAGCGGGTTTGCCAAGATCACGGGATCTTGGCGTATGCTTATGGGCCCAGCGCTGCGCCGGGTAGGAGCCCATGGAACAAGACCCACGCGATCGCATGCCGCCCCGGGAGGCACAGAAGACCGTTCGCCTCTCGATGGGATCGGACCCTTCGCAAGCGCCCCACCCGGAGCGCCCCGCGAGGCCGGCCACGCGCATGTTGCCCAACGTGCCGGCCCAACAGGTGGTGCAGCGAGAGCGCGAGAAGCAGCAGCGAGGCGCCGCGACCATGCCCCGCATTCAGGCAGCGCAAGGCGCCGATGTTGCCCCCGAGCGCAAGGGCTCGCTCGTGCTGCCGGTGCTCATCGGCGCGGTGCTGCTGGTGGCCATCATCGTGCTGAGCATTGCCATCGTGGTGGCCTGGAACGATCCGGGAAAGACCGTGAGCCCACAGGCGCCGAAGGCCAGCGCCGCGCCGCTGCCCTCGGGAAACTGAGCCTGCACCGGGTACATGCGGCTCGCGCAGCGCCGCGACGTAAACCCCTCGCGCGGAGTATACGGAATCGCTCAGTACGCCGGCGCGTTGTGTACCGTGGGAGATCATCACATGACATCTCGAAGTCTCGTTCACGGACTCGGCACGACCCTCGCGCTCGCCGCGACCATGGCGTGTCGTAGCGGCGACGGCGCAGCTTCCGCGACCGCTCCTTCCTTGGCGCCGGTGAGCACCGCTGCCTCCGCCTCCGCGCGCCTCGCGCTCCCGGCGCACTCGGGTGCGGTGAAGCCGCACGGAACCGCGGAGGCGGTGGTCGCCCTCTCCGATCCCTCGGTGGCGGCGGGCGAGCCCACCGCGACCCCAAGCAGCGTGGGTTTGACCACCGTCGATTTCGGCGCGTCGGGCCCGTTGGCCATCACCGGGTATCCTCGCGCGCTCTCCACCGGAATGCGCGACTACGCCACATACATGGGATACTCGAAAGACGGCAAGAGCGTGGTGGCATGCGGCGCCATGGCCCCGCTCTCGGCGAAAGGCGACGAGAAGGGGAATGTCTGCTTCGTCAACCAGGGCGGAGTCACCCAGAACGTCGGTCTCGACACCAGCGGCGAGTCGCCTTTCGTGGGGCCTGCGCTGGCTTCCGCGCTGAAGACGCTCAAGGAAGGCTATCCGCACGATCTGGTCTTTTCTCCCGCCGCCGGCACCCTCGCGCCTCCGCCCGTCGCGGGCAACTGGCGGTATGCGCGCGACATCGTCTTGCAGGTCTCCGGCGGCGGCGGCGCGCTCAAGTTCGGTGGTCAGTATGCCAAGGAAGAAGTGGTGTATCCGGTTTCGCTCTCCGCCAAGAGCTCCTCTCCCGATATGCCCTTTTCCGGTGAGTGGAACGGCATCCTCCAGAACCCTGCCGGCGACGAGCTGGCGCTCCTCGGTCACTTCTTCTGCATGGAGTGGTGCAACGACGTGGTCATCACGCGGCTCTCCTACGATCGCATTGCCAGCTACGTGTACAACGACACCGGCTTTCGTCACCACAAGGCCAAGGAGTACGCGGCCTCGCGTGACCTCTTCCTGAAGGCCACCTGGGCCAACCCCAAGGCGCCGCTGCCGCCCTACAACCTCGCGTGCGCGTATGCGCTGCTGGGCGATGCCACCAACGCCGAGAAGGCCCTGCGCCTGGCCATCGCCGTCGCCGGCGACAAGGTGAAGGCCCGCGCCAAGAAGGACACCGACTTCAAGAGCGTCCTCGGCGCCAAGTGGTTCAACGATCTCACCGGCTGATGCGCCGGGCGCCGTGGGCCATCAACATCTTCATGGCCGACACGTCCTGGTTCTCTTCGGCGATGGCCAGCGCTGTATCGCCCTGCGGCGTCGCGCGATTGGGGTCGACCCCGCGCGAAAGGAGCATTTGCACCATCGCTTCGTCGCCGCGTCGGGTGGCAGCCACGAGCAGGGTCAGGCCTTCGGGGCTGGTCGCCTCGGCCGGCACGCCCTCGTTCAGCGCCGCCTGAAGCCCGTCTGCGTCACCGGCTGCGACGAGGGCGAATAGCGCGTCGGTGGGGTGGCTCGCGCGCCGGGCCACCTCCGCCGCCACCCAGATATCCACGCAGTCGCTCGCATACTGCTCGGTCGTCTTTCCGTACCCGTTGACGGCACGGGCATTGGCGCCGGAGCGCAACAGCTCCCAGGCGGCCGCCGGAGACTGGTAGCTCAACGCGACCATCAACGGCGTGAGACCCTTGTTGGTGCGTGCCTCGAGGCGTGCGCCCCGCGAAAGCTCTGGTCCGATGGCCGCAGCGTCGCCGTCCTCCGCTGCCAGAAAGAGATCGTAGGGATACGCGCTCCACGCGGGCGGCAATGAGGGATCAAACGTGGGCAGGTAGGCCTCGAGCAACGCCTCGGGCTCCATGGGATCGCTCGCTTCCGCCGGAATCACCACCATGCCTGCGCCCAACCGCGCGATGGCTGCGGCGATGTAGTACCCCAGCGGTCCTTCGTTGGCGTCGGCGGGCATCGGCGCATTCATCGCCCAGATGCGCACCACGCCCACCTCGTTCTCGATGTAGCGCGGCTCGCCTTCGTCTTCGTCTTCGTCTTCGTCTTCGTCTTCGTCTTCGTCTTCGTCTTCGTCTTCGTCTTCGTCTTCGTCTTCGTCTTCGTGGGGCTCCCAGAGGATCGCGATTCCGGTGTGAACAACACGGCCGTCCTGGAGCCAAACCCGCACCGGAATGTACCGGTCCTCGCTGTCGATGCGCAGTTGCGCCGGGAGCTCCACGCGCAGCCCGAAACCTCCCAGCGCTTCGGTCAGTGACGCCGCGTCGAATTCCGGCTCTTGCTGAACGGGCACCAGGAAATCGACGCTTGCGGTGACGGTCATGGCTTCCTTCTCGCACGGTTGCTCAAGAGAAGAAATGAAGACCAATCCGAAGGTCGATCTGGTGCTGGAACGAAACGTCGACGTGGCGCCGGAGCTCGTCTAGATGGCCTGGACGGTGCCCGCGCACCTGATCAAGTGGTTCACGCTGCGCCCCTGGAGCACCGTCGAGTGCGAGCCGGATCTGCGACCGGGCGGCGTGTTCAACACCGTGATGCAGTCGCCGGAGGGGTAGAAGTTTCCCAACTTCGGTTGCTTCCTCGAGGTCACCCCCAACCGAAAGCTGGTGTGGACCAACGCCCTTGTCAGGGACTTCCGACCGGCTGCACCGCCTTCACCCAACTGCCCGATTCTCTCCACCGCCGTGATCGAAATCGAGCCCAGCGGCTCCGGCACCAAATGCACGGCCACCGTGCTCCATCACGACGAGGCCTCTCGCACGCAGCACGCCGCCGTGGGATTCGCGGAGGGGTGGGGTACCGCCGTCGATCAGCTCGTCGCCCACATGAAGGAGAGCCGTTAGCGAGCAGCCCACGCCCGCCAGCTGGGGGCTCCGCGCGCCGGCCTCGCGACCGGGCGGGGATTCGACGTGCGGACGCGGACCAGGAGTGTGTCCAGATGCGCTTTGAGGCCGTCGATGGCGGCTGCCTGTTCGCCCACCAGCGCCGCCTGCCGCGTCAGCTTGGCGGCTTGCTCCGTCACCCGCGCCGCGTGCTCGGCGATAATCGTCGCGTCGTCAGCCATCCGGTCGTCCTCCGAAGTTCGACTTCGAAAATGCCTATGAGGCGCGAGGATGGAAAGCACTTTCGTGTGCGGCCTCCAAATACGGCCGCACACGCTGCGCCATGGAGCACATGGACGCACCCGAGGTGATCGCGCTTAGGCCGTGGCCGCGGCGGGCGCTGCGGCCTTCTTGTCGCCGTCGCCGGCGAAGGTGCGCGCCAGCTCGCTGGTGAGCTCGCGGCGTGCTCGCTCGTAGGTCTTGGGACCGATGTCGCCGGCCAACCGAGCGCGCTCCAGCTCCTCGATGTCGGCAAGGAGCACGTCGCGGTACGACTTGAGCTCGGCGCTCTTCTTGCGGCGGCTGCCAGCCTGCACGCCGAGCGTGATGGCGAAGGCGAGGAGCAGGAATGTGCCGCCGCTGGCCGCCCACATGAGCGTCTTGGGCAGGCCCGTCTGGGGAATGCCGGCGAGGGTGATCTTCACGTTCTTGAGCGGCGGCTCTTCGCGCGCCATCTGCTTTTCGGAGATGAGCACCCGCTGGCCCTGACCGTCGGGCTGGGTGACCGAGGCGGGAAAGCCCGCTACCTCCAGGCGCATCGAGGTAGCCGCGGTGGCGATGACCCGTACGCTCGCCATGTGCGGCGGCATGCCCACCTCGATGTTGAGCGTGTCTTCGCCGCTATACGGCAGCTGCCAGCGAAACTGGATCTCGTGGCGGCCGGGGCCGAAGGTGCCGCGAATGCGCACGCCGCGCTTCTCGATGGGGTCGATGCCCACGTCGCTCATGCCCTGCTGGCTGGTGACCGCCATGGCCGCCTCCGGCAGCGGCACGACGAGATCGTCGGGCACCCAGGCGGTGCGCCCGAAGTTGTAAATCATGAAGGCCTGCTCGGCCTGCACGCGATCGTCCTTCAGGTCGAAGAACACCGCCGACTGCATGACGATGACGGCCTTCTCGATATCGCGGGTGACCGGATACACATGCAGCTCGGTGCGCATTCCGCCCTTGTCGGGCAGCTGAAAGGGCATGAGCGCGAAGGTGGCCAGGTCCTTCACTACGGTCACGCGGTACGCGATGCCGGTGCCGGTGGCGAGCCCGTCGAAGCGAAAAAAACCGCGCGCGTCGGTGGTCTGGACGATGCGCTTGCGGTTCTCGCCCTTGGCCACCGAGTTCTCGAGAATGCCGAGGGTGACCTCGGTATTCGGCAGCGGCTTGTTGTCGCCGTCGACGATGCGCACGGTGATGGTGCCGGCGGGGAGCGAGAGATCCGGCTCCTCCACGTCTTCCGGAGGGGGCGGAGGGCTGCCGTCGGCGGGCGCGCCGCGACCCGCCTGCGCATGGGGGTCGGCGTGGGGGTTCGCTTGCGGCTCGTCGTCGCCCGGTTCGGCGCCGGTCGCCGGGTGCCCCGGGGGCAGCGCGCCACCGGGCGTGGCGGAGGGCGCCGCCGCCGCGGCTTGGCTTGCGGCAGGTCGCGGAGAGGCCGTGGCGGTCGCCGCCGGTTGTGCCTGCGCGATGCTCGTGAGAAGGAGCATTCCCAGCGCGAGGCCGGTACGCAGTTCAGGTCGCATCGGTCGCTTCTTCCTTCTTCATCGTCTGGCCGCAGCTCTTGCAGAACTTGGCGTCGGTATCGTTGGGGGTCTGGCACTTCTCGCAGACGACCCGGCTGAGATCGTCGCCGGCGAGAAGCTTCTCGACGACCGCCTCGACCTTGGCGGCGGTCTCCGCGGGAAGCGCCTCGACGCTGGCATCGGTCGCGCGCACATTTTCGAGGATCGCCGCCACGACAGCGGCCTTCTGGACGTCGGTACCGCTCTCCGCGGCTGCCGGCGTCTCGGCCGAGGCGGCCCGGCTCGCTTCGCGGTAGGGGCTCGGGTCTTGGGTGAGCCCCTTCTGCTTCAGGTGCTTTTGAATGAGCGCTTCGGCCTTGGGCAGGTACTCGGCCACCTCGGTGTCGAGCTCGCGAAGGAGGTTCTTCGCCTCTTCGCGGTAGCGGCCGGCGACCACCTTGAAGTCTTCGTCATCGATCTTGCCGAGCGCGTGCTCGTTCTCGAGATCCTTGAGGGCGCGCAGGATGCTGCGCTTCTTCTCGGCCCGCGGCACGGTGCCGCGCAGCTCTGCGGCGGCCAGCTCTTCTGGCACCGGCATCTCGCCGGTGAGCATACGGATGCTGTTCCACAGGGCGAAGATGGCGAGCAGCATGACCACCGCCACCGCAAACAGCACCCCGATGCTGGCGTCGAGGAACGAGCGTCCGAAGATGACGAGCATGATGGCGCCGATGGCGGCGAACCCGATGGGCGCGAACCGCGCGAGCGGATTGGAGCCGGCAGCCGAAGCCTCCGTCTCCTTCCGCTTCTCGTCGCGCAGTTCTTTAGCGACTTCTTCGTGCTCGCGGGTCGCCGCCGTTTCGCCTTCGATCTCCGTGGAGACCGATCGCTTCTTCTTCTTCTTTTGGGGTTCGGTGGTCATCCGTCGAGATCTCGGAGCTCGTCGTCGAGCCGCTTGTCGTAGGCGTCTTTGCTCTGGGTCTCATTGCCACCGGCGCCCGGCGGCGCGTCTGGCGGGCCACCCGGCGGCTTGCGCCAGCGTCGAATCATGAGCACCAGCCCTACGCCCGCCATGGCGATGCCCACCAGGGGTACCGCGTAGATGGATCGCATGGCGCCGCTGTTGGGCGGCACGCTCAGCGACTCGGTACCGTGCTCCTCGGCGTACTCCTTGAGAATCTGCTCCTTGGTGAGGCCCCGCGCGATCTTCCCGCGGATGATCTCGCGCATCTCTTCTGCGGTGCCGCAGGCGCAGGTGGAGAGCGCGTCGCGGGCGCAGGTGCCGCACATGCAGCGCAGCGACTGGAAGATGTCACGCTCCTGATCGTTTTCTATCTTCACCGTTCCCGAGTGGAGCGACGAGGTTTGAAACGCGAACGCTTGGGTGGGCATGAGCGCGATGAGAATGCCGATGGAAGCGGCGCCTACCGAAGCCGCAGTGCCGCGCGCAAACCGCCAGGCTCTGGATTCCTCTGGCTGCAGCTCGGGCCACATGGCCACGAAAGAGCCAGCGATGAGTATCAAGCACCCGAGCCAGATCCACATGACCAGTGGATTGATGTGTATCTGGAAGGTGGCGAGCTTGGTCTGGGGGTTGATGTTGCCCACCACCAGGTACAAGTCGTCGCGCACTGTGTGGAGCATTGCCACCTCGGTGGTGGGGTTCTCCATCATCTTCTTGTAGATGAACTTGGCCGGCGAGGCCTCGCCCAGGTCCTTGCCGTTCTTCTTCACCTTCACGTCGGCGAACACCATGCGCTTCGAGGTGTCGACCTCCATGCGCGGGCCCACGTAGGTGATGGCGTAGTTCTCCACCTCGTAGGTTTGCCCCGGCGAGAGCGCCGTTTCGCGGCTCACGTTCCACGATTGCCCGGTGAACCCCAGCAGCATGACCACCAGGCCAAGGTGCACGATGTAGCCGCCGTAGCGCCGTCGCGAGGCGGCAGGCAGGGTGAGCAGCGTGTACACGAAGCCCGGAAGCAGACCCATGTAGTAGAGAATCATCGGCGTCTTGTCGGCGCCGCTGTTCTTGCGAGCGCGGAACAGGAACACGAACTCCTGCGTGATGACCCCGAGGTTGAACACGCCCACTGCCACGCCGAGCACCGGCGTTGCCGCGTTGAAGCCGCGCAGGCCGCTGCCGAGGCCGCCGGAGTAAATGGCGTCGCCCCACACGATGGCCGGGAAGCCCAGCTGCTTGCCGAACGCGAAGTGCAGCGCCACCGCCACCACCACAGCGAGCACCGGCGCCACGAAGGCCTTTCGCAGCGCGGCGTCGCTGGTCTTCTTCCAGCCGAACAGGGTGCCAATGCCCATGAGCATGTAGATGACGAGCCCAATCGGCTGCACCCAGGCGTTGTAGTAGGGCGGCCCCACCGTCACTTTCTCGTTCCAGAGCGCCTCCGACAGCATCGGGAAGGTGGTCGCCACCAGCACGAACACCATGAACCCGAGCAGCGCGAAGTTGTTCAGGAGGAAGGTGAACTCGCGGGAGAGGACCGACTCGATGTACGGCCGCTTGCGATCGTGCGCGATGTCCATGGTGAGTCGCCGGAACACCAGCTCGAGCCCCACGTACACCGCCGCGCCCACCGCCAGCGCGAAGATGACCACCTTCCAGGTGAAGGGCATCTGGCTCTTACCGAGGAGCAGGTACAGGCCGGGCATGGTGGAGCCGGCGATGAGCCAGCCGGCGCCCACTGCGCCGTAACGAAAGCGCGGGTTGAGCGGCAGGTCGCGGAGCTCGGGCCAGCGGTAGAGCACCAGCGTGAAGCAGAAGGCCGCCACGATGAGCAAGAACCACACGAAGTAGGTGCCAATGCCCGACTGCGCGAAGGAGTGCACGCTGGCGATGGCGCCGGAGCGCGTGAGGAAGGTGCCGAAGATGGTCATGAAGAACGTCATGCACGCGAGGGCGACGTTCCACACCTTGAGCAGCCCGCGGCGCTCTTGAATCATCACCGAGTGCAGGTAGGCGCTCGCCACCAGGAAGGGCATGAACGCGGCGTTCTCGACCGGGTCCCAGGCCCAGTAGCCGCCCCAGCCGAGCTCTTCATAGGCCCACAGCATGCCCAGCGTGTTGCCGATACCCAGGAACATCCAGGGAAAGAGCATCCACTTGCGAGAAGCGCGAATCCACTCCACGTCGAGGCGCCCGGTGATGAGCGCAGCCACGCAGAAGGCGAACGGCACCGAGCACCCCACGAAGCCCACGTAGAGGCTCGGCGGGTGGATGATCATGTAGAAGTTTTGCAGGAGTGGGTTCAAACCCTCTCCGTCGACGCGCGCCCCGCCCACGCTGGTGGAGAAGGGATTCGCCGCGAACATCATCAGCGTGCAGAAGAAGATGATGATGGCCATGAGCGTCGCCAGCACATACGGCTGCAGCTCCAGGTACTTGTTCCCCAGCCACCAGACGCAGGCGCCGATGTAGATGCTGAGCAGGAACAGCCACCACAGGATGGACCCGTCCTGTCCGCCCCAGAGGGCCGTGAACAGGTAGACCGTCGACATTCCCCGGTCGGAGTAGTGGCTGACGTAGCGGAGCCGGAAGTCGTGGCTCACGAACGCGTAGGCCAGGCACAGCACCGTGACGGCGATGAGCGCGACCGTGCCGTAGGCACCGAACCGGGCTGCCTGCAACGTACGCACGCGTCCGGTCGACCCGGCCACCACGGCGACCGAGAAGGTGTACGCGGCGCACAGCATCACCAGGACGATGAGGGCGCTACCGAAGAGGGGAAAGGAGGACCACATAGGGCTTTCTGGGCTGGTTGGAACACACGTGCGCGACGTCTGCAGACGACGCCGAGACGGAGGCCGAGCGAGACGGAGCTAGACTAGGGTCAAGACCCTACTGCGGCGAGATTCTACGCCCACCGCCTCGAAAGGACCGAAGAAATGTGCCGCGGCGAGGGTCTCACCAGGCTGCAACTGTCGGGCCCCGACGCTCGCCCAGCTGGGCCGTTCTGGTAGAAGGTCGACGCTGGCCATGGGCGCAACCCCGCAAGTCGTGGAGAAGAGCCGATTCGACGGGTGGAAGACGCACGCGGCACTGCTCGCTGTTCAGGTCGCTTTCGCCTCACAAGCGGTGGAATCCAAGCTGGCGATGATGCCTCGAGCCCTGGGAGGCGAAGGCATTGCCCCCCAGGCGGTGGCCATGGTGCGGATGGTGGGCGCCCTCGTTTTCTTTCAGGGGTGGAGTTTCGCGAAAAAAATGCCGCGGCCTTCGCCTGCAGATCATGCGCGGTTGGCGGGGCTCTCGCTCCTCGGCATCGTGGTGAACCAGATGCTCTTCCTCGCGGGCTTGGCGCGCACCACCCCCACCACGGCGGCGCTCCTCAGCGTGATCATCCCGGTGGCCACCGCGGCGCTCTCTATCGTGTTCCGCAAGGAGGCCTTCTCCTACCGCACGGCGCTCGGTCTGCTGGTCGCCGGTTCCGGTGTGGTGACGCTGACCGGTTTTCGCAACGTCGATCGCGGCGCGTTGCTCATCACCGTGAACTGCTTCTGCTACGCGGCGTACCTGGTGTTCTCGCGCGACGTCATCCGTCGCTTGGGCGCGTTCACAGTAGTGACGTGGATCTTCACCTGGGGCGCGTTGCTCTTTGCGCCGATAGGGCTCATGCCGCTTTTGCGTGCGGTGCCCGAGCTCACCACGCGCGGCGCGCTGTTCGTGGTCTACGTGGTGCTGGTGCCCACCATCCTTGCGTACCTGCTCAACGCGTGGGCGCTGGGAAAGTCGAACCCGACGCTGGTGACCGTGTACGTGCACCTGCAGCCGGTGCTCGCGGCGTTGCTTGCGTACGTGCAGTTGGGGCATCCGGTCTCGGCCAAAATGGGGCTCGCGGCGCTGCTCATCACCTGCGGCGTGGTGGTGGTCTCCACGCGCCGCCCAGGGTTGCGCCCGCCACTCCGCGCGTGATGCGTGGGTGTCACACTCCGGGGGCCGACGCCGACGAGTGACCATGAAGCTGCGCGCTCCCGCCGTCTTGGCGATGGTTTCGCTGTTCGCCATGGGTGTTCATTGCAAGTCGAAGGCGCCGTCTGGTGGCGCCGCGAGCGCATCGGTCGCCCCCCAGCCGCCGCCGGCACCGGTCTTGCCCGCCCTCGCCATCACCTCGTCGAAGCTCGCCGCCTCCTCGTCGGCGCTGGCCCTGGGGCGGGTGGGCGAGGTGCTCTATGCCTTCGTGGCCGACGAGGACGGGCACGCCCTCAGCGTGGTGAACTTGGTGAGCGGCGCCATGGTCGACACGCTCGCGCTCCCCGGCGCGCCGGGTCATGTGGTGGTGCATCACGGAGGGCTCGCGCTGGGCCTTCGCAATACCACCGAGGTGCGAACGGTCACGCTCCGCGGAGACGCCAAGGCGCCCAAGCTCGTCCTCGACGAAGCGGTCCTGGCGGTGCCGCTCGATCCGCTCGCCCTCCTCAGTCGCGGCGATTCGCTCCTCGTGGCGTCGGCGTCCAGCGCGACCCTGGCCGAGGTGGGCGCCGCGCCTGGGAAAGCGGCGATGGCGCAGGTTCGGCTTCCGCGCGATCCGCGCGCGCTCATCGCCACCGGCGACGGCGCTTTGCGAATTGCCCACGCCACCGGCAGCACCCTCACCACCGTGACGCCCGACGGCAGCGTCGACGGCCTCAACATGGACCTCGGCGAGACCTGCACCGAGAGCATGATCGACGAGTGCATGACCTTGGTGAAGCCGCCGTCGATCCAGTCGTATGCGGTGGCGACCTTCGGAAAGTTCTTGCTGGTGCCCAGCGTCTCCAGCCTCACCGACGGCCCCTTGCCGGTGGTGTTCGCCAAGCCTCGGGCGCGCCCGAACCTCGGCGATCCGTTCACCCGAGAACCTCTCGCCAACGCGCCGCCCTCGCAAGCGGCAGCCATTCCGGCGCCGCAGGCCCCCTTCGGCTTCGAGGGAGACCCCACCGCCGGGGGGTACGGCGGTGGCAACGTCGCCGTGCCCATCACCTTCCGCATCGATACGCTGGGCCCCACCAAGGCCCCGTTTCATCTTGCCAACACCGCCCCCGATGGACGCTTCGGGGTGCACGACTGCACGCTGCCACGCGGCATGGCGATCGACGCCGAGGGCGGCCAGCTCTGGGTCGCGTGTCTCGGCGAAGGCAAGATCACCCGCCACCTGGTGAAGGAGACGGCGCGCGCGCTCGACGTTCGCGCCAAGGACTCGGTCGACGTTCCCGGCGTGACGGCGGTCGCGTTCGACGCTTCGGCCTCGATGCTGGTGGCCTATGCGCCGTTCACCCGGAAGCTCGCCTTGTTCGCGCTCGACAAGGGCAAGGCCGGCGCCCCGCGCACCGTCGACCTACCGGCGCTCGTCGGCGAGCGCGCCATTGCAGACGAGCTGCGCCGCGGTCGCGAGCTGTTCTTTACCAACGATCGCCGCATTTCCATGGGCAAGAAGGCCTGCGCCAGCTGCCACCCGGACGGCGGCGACGACGGCCTCGCCTGGCCCACGCCGGAAGGAAAACGGCGCACCCTCGCGCTCGCCGGCCGCCTCGGGGAGGAGGGCTTCGGCTGGCGCGGCGCGCACGGCAAGCTGGAGACGCACATCAAGAACACCATCACCATCAACCTGCGTGGCAAGGGACTGCCCGACGCCGATCTCGCGGCCCTCTCCGCCTACGTGCGATCGATGAAGGCGCCCGCGGCGCGGCCCCTCGGCACCGAGGCCACGCGCGGGAAGGTGGTGTTCTCGGGTGCCACCGCCGACTGCGCCAGCTGTCACGTGCCCTCGCGCATGTTCTCCGATGGGCTTCCGCACGACGTGGGCGGCGGCGCGTTCCGCACGCCTTCACTCATCGGCATCGCCGGCCGGGGTCGCTTCTTCCACGACGGCCGCTATCGGTCCCTCGACGAGCTGCTCGCCGGCACCAACGGCAAGATGGGTCAAACCGCTGCGCTGAGCCCCGACGACCGCGCCGCCCTCAAAGCCTACGTGGAGACGTTGTGAATGCAGAGTGCACGTTTGTCGGGCGCGCTGGGTGAACGGGCGATCCAGGTGCGCGATCCGGTCCGGCCCCGGTGAAACGGCGACGATCCAGGGTTTTTCTGCGGGTTTTCGCCCGCTCCGATGGGCTCGGCGGGTTGGTACGCCCGCTGCAACTACATGTGAGACAGCCATGACGAACCGAGAAATCGAGCTCCTGGAAGAAACCGTACAACTCACCGGCGCGGAGCTCGACGAGCTGTTTCGTAGTCAGGGCGACTGCCTCGACACCCGGGAGCGCGCGACTCTCGCCAGCATCGGCACCATCGTCGACGCGCCCTGCATTCGCTACGTGTAACGCACCGTGGAGCTATCGCGCCGGTGACGTCGCGAGCAGGCTGGCGGCGGACTTGGCGGCGGAGAAGGCAGTGTGCGGAGATCGCGTACGCAGCGCGTTCTCCTCGGCGCCGGCATCGTAGCCAGGAATGCTTCGCAGGTACGAGGCCGCGCGGGCGGCCGAAGGCGCGTCGAGCGGCACACGCAGGCCATCGTCGCCCGGGGCCCCGAAGCCTACAACGAGCTCCATGCGCGGCCCGTCGGGCAGCGGGCTCGCCGACACGCAGACCACGTCGCGCCATGGGTGCTCACGCGTGAGGCGCCCCTTGGATGTAGAGAAGATGCACGTATCGGTGGCGTCCACGCCGCTGCCCTCGCCGGCGCCAAGCGCTTGGAGCGTCCGCTGCAGGTTCTCTCGCGCGCGAAGCTCCCAGCGGGCGTGCAGCGCCGGGCGCTTGTAGATGAACCGGCGCCCGATGAAGCTCTCGAGGACCTTGGTCCGGCCATCGACGAAGGCGCTCTCCGGCACCCAGTCGTATTCCTTGCGCACGTCGCGCTCGAAACACGCAAACGTGTACGGGTCCGCGGCCAGGATCGACAGGTCCACGTCCTGCAGCGTCTCCAGATCCGGATCGTCGTTCCATGGCACGTCGGCCGGCAGCTCGTGGGTCTTGGTGGCGAGAATGAGAGCGCACGCGCGCTCACCCAGGGCTTCTGCGATGCCCATGGCGCGGAACGCTTCGATCGCCATTCGGGCGCTCTCGGCCTCGTTGGAGGTGAGCGGGTTCTGCGCGTACACCGCGTCGTGAAACCAGTACGCCAGGTTCACCAGGCTCGGATTCTCCAGCGACCCACGGAGCGCCTCGAGCTCGCCGAGCCCATGCTCGATGTGCGTCATTGTATGGTACGCCCGGTGCGGCTCGTCGTAGGCGACCACGAGCCGGGCGCACCACGCCGCTTCGTCTCGGGTGGCCCCAAGGGCTCGGGCGTCGCGCGAGAAGGCTGCTTGAAGCTCGGCGCGGTTCACGGTCACGCTCCGTCGAGGACGCGGCCCAAGCGCTCGAGGGCGCCGTCGAGGTCCGCTTCGTCGAGCGTCCAAGCCAGGCGAAAGCCCTGGGCATCGGCGAAGAAGCGGCCCGGTACCACCACCACTTCGTGCCGCGCCATGCCTGCTTCGATGCGGTCGCCGAGGTCGGCAATGCCCGGGGCGCGCACGAAGCCGAAGAGCCCTTCGCGGGGCGCCGACCACACCAGCCCTCGCGCGCGCACCCATGCTTCTACGCGCTCGCGCTTGGTTCCCCGGCGGGCCAGGGCTCGATCACGCAGCTGCGGAAGCTGCGCGAAAGCGCGCACGCCGATGTTGGCCAGATCGAAGGCGAGGATGCCCACGTTGGCGGTGAGCTGGGCCTCGAGGGTCTCGCGAAGCTCGGGCGGCGCCAGCACCCAGCCGATGCGGGTGGGGCCCAGGCCGAAGGTCTTGGTGAGGCTCGACACGGCGATGACGTTGGCGCCCAGCCGCCGCGCGCTGCTTCGGTAGATGCCCGCGTCGTCGGTGAGCGCGTCGAAGGAGCCGTACACCTCGTCCACCAGCAGGTACGCGCCCTGCGCGGCGGCGATGCTCGCGAGCTCCCGCAGCACGTCGTCGGGGGTGCGTGCGCCGCTGGGGTTGTGCAGGTTGGTCACCGCCACCACGCGCGTTCGCGGCGTCATGAGCGCTGCCAGCTCTGCCGGATCGACCGCGTAGTTGCGGTGCGCCGGCCGCGGCAGCGCCAGCACGCGGGCGCCAAGTCCCTCGGGCACGCGCAGCAGAGGCTCGTAGGTGGGGCTCTCTACGATGGCGTCGTCGCCCGCCGTGAGCAGCGCTGCGAACGCCAGAAAGAGCCCGTGCGAAGCGCCCAGCGCCAAGTGACACGCATCGGGCGGCACCTGGTTGTGCCGCGCCACCGCCTCGATGAGCTGCGTGGGTCCGGCGGCCACGGTCACGTCGACGCCGGTGAGGTCGAGCCGCTGGGTGGGCTCACCGCTGGAGCCCAGGTTGTAGCGC
This sequence comes from Polyangiales bacterium, assembly GCA_038210445.1. Classification (GTDB taxonomy): domain Bacteria; phylum Myxococcota_A; class Polyangia; order Polyangiales; family Polyangiaceae; genus JABFRG01. The sequence goes on along the minus strand of JBBQWQ010000070.1, from coordinate 23,260 downwards.
ACGCCATCGAAGTGCGTGCGCGCCCAGCGCAGGTAGCTCGTATCGGCGAACACGCGCGCGGCCCTACTTGGTCTTGAGGGCGAAGGTACCGCTTCGCAACACGTTTCCCTGGCCCAGCGACACCTTGAAGTTGCCGTCGACGCCGGTCTTGCTGGTCTCGCCCAGGATGGAACCGGTGAAGCCGCCGTCCTTCTCCTTGCGGAAGATGGTGCCGGTGAGCATGCCGTCCTTGAAGAACCCACTCACCAGAAACGCGCCGAGAGAGCCCTCGCCGGTGCCCTCCACCCGGCCGCCCGGGTCGACCTTGAGCTTCATGGTGCCGGGGCCGATGCCCGACTCCGCTTCGTCACCGCGAAAGCGGAAGCCTTTGTAAATCTTGTCTTCCGGCACGTAGAGCGTGCTCGCGGCGGACTTGTAGTCGCCCTCGTAGGCGGTGGCAGCGCCTGCTGCGGCCACGTTGGCGGGCGCGGTTCCAGCTGCAGACGCCGAGGCTGCGGCGCTGCTGGCCATCGCGGCCGTGGTGGTCGCGATGGTGGCCACGCTCGAGGCGGTGGAGGCAGCCGGCGCCGGCTCGGGCTTGTTTTCGGTCTTCGAGCACGCAAGAAGGGTGCAAGTTACAAATACAAAATGGATTGCTCGCACTGCGTGCTCCTTGGAAGGAGCTTTTTTTACCACGCTTCCCGGCGGCTCCCAAATTCGCCGTGCCGGTGCTCTAGCTTCCGCTCTGCAGCTTTTCCAGAATGCGCACGCCGATCTCGCCGTCGATCTGCACGAGCTCCCCGCGGGCCACTTCGACCCCGGAAACCCGCAGCGAGACCGAGGATCCGACGCGCCTGCCGGTGGTGATGGCGTCGCCTGGCCGAAGCCCGGCCCAGGCGGCGGCGCTCATCTCGACGCTGCCGATCTCTACGCGTGCCACCACCGGTACGTCTTCGACTACTTCTTTCATGGGTCTCTCCCCGTCGCCTTGCGCAGGCTCGGCTGCATCTGCTTCGTCACCGGGGTCTGCGGTCGGCTCCGGCTCTGCTTCCCCGTGCCCGTCCCAGGGCCGCATCTCCTGGCCGCGGTAAATCCACGGGCCTTGGTCGTCGACGTCGACGGCGAACCCGTGCTCACCACGCTCGGCCCCCAGCCACAGCGCGCCCGTGAAAACCCCCCGATGGGGATCGTAGCCGAGCCCGCCCGGCACCAGCACGTCGCCCACTTCCAGGGCCGCCAGCTCGGCAGGTGCCAGCGTCGTAAAGGCCGCAACCACCTGAAGCCGCAGCGGAAGATCGCCCAGGTCACGGGGTACCCAGCTCGCCTCACGTGGGGTCGCCGCCGGCCCCGGAAGGCCGGTGGAGAAGGCCGCCGCATAGGCCTGGTGCCCCAGCAGCACGGTCACCTGGGTGGTCGCGAGCTCGCCCCGGGCGCGGAGCAAATCATTGTATAGTGCATGCGATGGGCCCGCCGCCAGCACCCGCACCGCTTCGCCCCGAGCCTTGCGCGCGGCGGCCAGCACCACCGCTCCCAGGGCGCCGGCGATGCGCGCGGTGGGCACCTTGGCCGGGTCCACCACCGCGGGCGCGGGCTGGCGCAGCGCGCCGGCCACCAGGGCCACGGCCAGCGGCGCTTCGCACTCCAGGAGACAGGCGTGGTCGAGCCCTTCGCCGGCCTCTACCAGGAGCACACCCACGTCGGCGCTGGCGCCCCGGGGAGTCCGCTGCAAGCGCGTCCTTCGCGGGCGAATCTCCAGCGGCTTTTGCGCCAGGTCCTCCAGCGTTCGCCGGAGCAGATCCAGGTCGAGTCCTTCGAGCGTCTCGCGTACGGCCTTGGCAGCTTCAATTTCCCCTTTGGAAAGGGGCTCCAGGCTCGTCCACGGGAACGCCGAGATCACAACCGACGAACCGCCAAGGTCCAGTGGCGATCGCTGGTGAGCGTCACCGCTTCAGGGTCGATGCCGAGCTCGGTCACCAGGGCGCGCACCTCTTCGAGGGTGAGCGCGGCGTGGAGCGAGTCGCGGAAGAGCTTGCGCTGATGGGTCGAGCGCGCGCGGGCCTGGTCGTCGTCGCCGGTCTCCGGAGCGTAGCGATCGACGATGGCCTCCAGGGCCTTCACGTCGGCCGGCCGCGCCAAATCGCGCACGAAGATGACGCCGCCCGGTGAAGCGCGCTCGCAGATGGCGGCGAGCACCGACTTGGGCTCGGCGATGTGGTGCACGATGCTGTTGGAGACCACGGCGTCGAAGGTCTCGGTGAACTTCGGGTCCTTGGCGTCGGCCAGCCGCAGCTCGATGCGGTCGGAAAGGTCGGCCGCGCGGACGTTCTGCCGGGCCTTGGCCAGCATCGCAGCCGCCAGGTCGAGGGCCACCACGGTGCACTGCGGGTAGCGCTTGCACAGCTCGATGGGAATTTGCGCGGTACCGGTGCCCACGTCGAGCAGCCGCGGGGCGTCGCCCATGTTCAGCACGGCGGCCAGATCTTCGCAGAACAGCGCGTTAACGGCGCTGTGATCCATCGTGTCGTAGTCCGAGGCAGCTTCCTCGGTGTCCATCAACTCTGCTTCCAGCGTACGAGGTATCACCCGAGTGTTCTTTCACGGCCGAGGGTGTCGGCTCAAGCGGTTTTCCCCTCTTCGCCCAATACCGTGCACAAATTGCCACCGCCACTTCGTGACGAAATGGGCGCCGGGCCCCAAGAAACGGTGATCCCTTGCGGTTTTTCCGGCAACCTGGCGCGGGAACGAATCCTGCTTTCCCGGGTCCTCCCGCCGCGTACTCCGCGCTCGGGGCACCCAATCGTCCTCGAGGCCTTCCCATGAAGCGCATTTCCGCGACCCATCTGCCCTTGCTCCTGCCCGTTCTTTTGCCGGTCGCGATGCTCGTTTCGCCGCTCGCCGCCTGCGGCGGAGCCATTGCGGCGGGGTCCGCAGCGGGCGACGGAGGCGTGGTGGATGCCGCGCTGGCCGACCAGTCGGTGAAGCCGCCGGTGCGGCCCGACGCCACGCCGCCCCTGCCGGAGGGCGATGCCGGCGGCCCGACGCCGTTCGATGGGGGGCCGGAGCAGCCGCTGGCGGTGGTGGACCTGGGCACGGTCGTCCCAGGAACGCCGGTGACCTTCGAAATTCCCGCGGGCGCCCTGGGCTTTCACATCACCGCCGAGAGCAAGGGTGGCGACGACGGGCTCTCGGTGAAGGACGTGCGCGCCCCGAGCGGCGAGCTCGTGCACCGCGACGCAACGCCGTTCAAAGGCGTGCACGCCACCAGCGAGACGTTCTTCGGCTTCTTCGCCGCCGCGCAGGTGCCGCAGAGCAACCATCCCGACGCCATGCCGACGGTGACCCCAGGCACCTGGACGGTGGTCTTTGGTGGCAGCCAGCCGGTGCACGGCCTGGTGCAGATTCAGTCGACGCCCGACGGCGCGTTCCACGGCGGCAACCTCGACCTGCACGTGTACATTCCCCGGGGCCTGGTCATCGGACCGGCCGCCCAGACCATCGCCGCCGGCGGGGCCTGGAGCAACCCCGAGATGCGCGGTCGCATCGAGGCCTTCTTCTCGGCCACCGAAGACCTTTACGGCTTGCACAACGGCACCGTGCAGTTCCACGACATACCTGCAAAATACATTGAAGTGTCGGATGACGAGCTCGGCGACGTGTTCAAGGAGAGCAAGGTGGCCCGGCCTGGCCAGGCGCTCCACGTGTTCTTCGGCAACGCGGCGCCCGACTCCGAGTGGTGGGGCATCGCCAGCGGCATTCCTGGTGCCGCCAACGCGCCTGGGAGCGATCAAGCGGGCATCGCCATCGCCATGATCGAAGAGGCCGACGCCGAGATGGAGGGCTTCGTGCTCGCCCACGAGGCCGGCCACTACTTCGGGCTCAACCACACCACCGAGTTTTCTCGGGGCCTGCGCGACCCCCTCGAAGACACGCCGCAGTGCGACGGCATCAACCCCAACAACCCGCAGACGCTCCGGAGCTGTCCCGACTTCTCCAACGTCATGTTCCCGGCGGGGGCAGTGACGCCGCCGGTGGTTGCGTCGCCGATGCAGCAGCGGGTGATGGCCGGTTCGCCCATCTACAAGGCGTTCACCACCGGACCCGTGTTCTCGCCCAAGGCCATGTGGCGACCCAAGGCCGGGTCGCTCGACTACGGACGCCTCTTCGGTCACGCCGGCTCCGCGCCCACGCCCGCCGAGCAGCTGGTGCTCCTGGCCTCGTGCCGTCATCCTTCGCACCCCAAGCCGGTGCTGCGAGCGCAAGATCGCGCGGAGCTCCTTCGGCTCGCGCAAGCGCCCGGCGCCGCACGCCGCATTCGTGCCATCGCCGCCCGCCTCGCCGCCTCGCGCTGAATCGTCGGTCTTGCGCCAAGGCGGAGGCCTGCAGGAGTAGGGAATAGCCGAGGCGTGGAACGTCGTTCGAGGGCATGACCCCCGTTGACGAACCGCGCCGCGACCGGTTCACTCGCCGCATGAATCCCTGCGTTCGCGCTGCGCTCGTGGCCCTCGGTCTCGGGTTGGCCGTTGCCTGCGGACGCAAGGAGCCGGTCGCATCGACGCCCGCAGAAGCCAGCGCCCCGCCGCAGTGGGTGGCTGCGGTCGACGCGAGCGCCGCCGAGGCCGGTCCCGTCGGGTCGGTGCATCCGGTGTGGGTACCCAAGCTCGAGACCGAAGAAGCGTTCCTGCACTACTCGAAGGAAGTGGGCGGCGAGCGCTTCACCAAGTTCGTGGTCGATCTCAAGAGCCAGGCCATCTACTACGTCGACGCCGACCTCTACCCGATGCACAAGGACTTCATCTTCGCCGAGCTCCTCAAGGTGCCGCGAACCAAAGAAGCGGAGCAGGCCTTCGACCGCAACTACGGCAAGGAAAAGCCCGATTTCCTCATGTGCTACCTGGTGCATCACCTGGGGCCCGACGTGTGGTCGCTTGCCTTCTGGGACGGCGACAAGGCCACCGCGGCCCACGTGCGCCTGGCCTACGCGCGCATGAAGGAGACGTTTTACCTGGCGCCCAAAGTGAAGTTCCGTCCGAACTCCAACGATCAAGAGGCGGTGGCCGCGGAGCTCAAAGAGATTCCGCAGATCACCAACGACGAGCTCTACAAGGCGGTGGGCTACCAGCCGTTCCACAAGGGCGCAGCGGTGGGCAAGCTGCGCATCGTTCCCAAAGGTACACCGTACGAGTCGCTGGTGTTCGCGCCGGGCGAGATCGTCATCTTGCCGGAGCCGCTCACCGACATCACGCCGGTGGCGGGCATCATCTCGCAAACGTTCTCTACGCCGCTCTCGCACGTAAATTTGCGGGCGGCGGCCTGGGACATTCCCAACGTGGGCCTGCGCGGCGCCGCAGAAAAGTACGCAGCCCTCGAGGGCAAAGTGGTGCGCTTCGAGGCCGGCGCCACCGGGGCCACGGTGCGGCTTGCGACCGCCAAGGAGGTCGAGGCCGCGCAAAAAGCCGAGCACGCGCGCACCACCGTGCAGGTGCCGAAGGCCAACTTGGCGGTCTCGGCGCTCGCGCCCCTCGACACCCTGCGCGCCGCGGATGCCAGCGCCTACGGCAGCAAGACCGCCAACCTCGGAGAAATCGTCTCCGCCAAGCCTGCCGGGGTCGCAGTTCCCCCCGGATTCGGCGTCCCCATCTCGTTTTACGCCGCGCACCTCAAGGCCGCCGGCATCGACGCGCACCTCGAGGCCATGCTCGCCGACCCCAACTTTCGCAGCAGCATCGCCGCGCGAAAAGTCGCGCTCGAGAAGCTTCGCAAGGAGATCCAAGACGCGCCGCTGGCCCCCGCCTTCGCGCAGAGCCTCGCGGCCTCGCTCCAAAAGCTCACGCACCCGAGCGACGCTGCCGACGCCGGCGCGGCCGACGCTTCGCTCGATGCGGGCGCTTCTGCCGAGGTCGGCGTGTTCGTGCGCAGCTCCACCAACGCCGAGGATCTCGCGGGCTTCTCTGGCGCCGGCCTCTACGACACGGTGCCCAACGCGCGCGGCCCCGAAGCGGTGCTCACCGCCATCAAGAAGGTGTGGGCCAGCGTGTGGAACCTCGCAGCCTACGAGGAGCGCGAGCTCTACCGCATCGATCACCGGCAGGTGTACGGCGCGGTGCTGGTGCAGATTGGCATCGATGCCACCGCCGCCGGCGTGCTCGTGACAGCCCACCCGACCGACCCAACGGACACGCATACCTTCACCATCAACGCCAAGAGCGGTCTCGGCATTCGGGTGGTCGACGGCAAGAAGGTGCCGGAGATCCTCCTCTACAACTACTACAACAAGGGGCTTCGCATCGTGTCGCGCTCGGACGAGGACACCATGCTCGTGTTCCAGGCCGACGGCGGCGTGCGCGAGCTCCCCAACCCCAAAAAGGGCGCACCCGTGCTCACCAACGCACGCATCGCCAAGCTCGCCGATGCGGCGCTCAAGCTCCGCGGCATCTTTCCCAAGGATCGCCCGCTCGACATCGAGTGGCTCTTCCGCGGCGAAGACGTCTTCATCGTGCAGTCGCGGCCATACATGGGCGGCCCCGCAGCCCTGGGCACCTCACCCCGCGCGACGCCGTAAGGACAACGCGCCAGAGGGCCTCAGCCCGCGTGCTGTAGCGCCGTTGCGATAGCGACGTCGGCAACTTCTGCGGGAGATCGGTGACGAGCGCCGCGAGCGTTCATGGAACACGACTTGCACAACGCAGTGCGTCTTGTCGAACAGCACCTACCCCGACGCTCTGCCCGCCGTCACCGCCGAGGGAACGCTGGGCGCGTTGCGTCCGGAGCACATCATCCTCGCGCTGCGCAGCACCGGTCGATCGGGAACCCTGGTGTTTGGCGACGCAAGCGCACCGTTGGCGCAGTTCGTCTTCGAAGCCGGCTGCGTGCGCAAGGCTCGGTCGTTGCTGTCGGCCTATCTCGGCGGCGTGCTCTACGAGCTCGGCTACGTCGACCCACCCACACTCAACGCTACGTTGAGCGAGGTTGCCGTTCGGGGTGTACCCCATGGAACCCTGCTGCGAGAGCACGGCGACGTTGCGCCCGAGATGGTTCAGCTCGGCCTCCGCGAGCAGATGGAACGTCGCCTGGCCGACGTCATCGGTTTGCCGCCCGATGCGAGCTGGCGGTTCCATGACGCCATAGATTTGCTCCCGTCGTTCGGTGGGAGCGATTGGCCGCTGGTGGACCCGGCGCCGGGCATCTGGCGCGGCTTGCGCGAGAGCGCCCAAACACACCTCGTGCGTAAGGCCTTGGCGGCATGCGCCGCTACCCCGTTCGTTCTCGGGCCTCGCGTCGATCTGCGCGCGCTGCAGCTGCGACCGGATGAGGTGGCCGTCGCCGAGCTCTTCCGGAGCCCCCGCTCGCTCCTCGCGCCGGAGAGCACGCTCTCGCCCCAAGCAACCGCCGCGCTCCTCTACTTCCTGCTCCTCGCGAATGTGCTCGTACGGGCGCCCACGCGATCCCAGGCCTTGTCGTCTCCTCCGCCCATCAGCGCGCGTGCGTCCGCGCCGCCCAGTGCGCGCCCGAGCTTGCCGCCGGCGGATCCGCTCGAGACGCCCACGCGCGCCGTGGAGCGGACCCGCGCGTTTTTGGTGGCCGGCAACTATCTCAAGGCTCGTGCGCTCGCGGTGGCAGCCCTGGAGCGCTTCCCGGGTTCTTTGCCGGTGGCCGTCGAGCACGCTTGGGTCCTCGCGAACAACCCCGAGGAGCGAAGCCCCGCGGATGTCGATCGCCACCTGCGCCACCTCGATGAGCTCATCCGCACCCGCGCTGAGTCCGCGCAGTCGCTATACTACCGGTTCCTGCTCCGTCGCCGCGCGGGTCGCGGCGCGCTTGCGCTCCGCGATCTCCGGCAAGCGGTGGTGCTCGACCCGAACCACGTCGACGCCGTGCGCGAGCTCCGGCTCTTCAACGCCCGCCAGGGAAAGGACGGCTCGGTCGACGCTGCGTTGGGCATCGCGCCCCCGCAGGCTCGCGATCACTCATCGTCGTAGTGGCGCGCTTTTCAGAGGACGAAGTGCCCGCCCAATGGCGCGACGCCGTCGCCCGCAACGCCGCGTTCTTCGGACGCTGAGTGCGCCTACCTGGCGCGATCAAGGACGATGCGCATGCGCGCTTCACCGGCGCGGAGCTTTTCTAGGGCGGCCGGGGCCTGCTCGAAGGGCAGGTGCTCGGTGATGGCGCGCACCCCGTGGGCGGCGGCGAAGGCGAGCATGCGCAGGGTAGCCTGGGGGCTTCCGATGATGCTGCCGGTTACGCGCTTCTGCTCGTCGAGGAGCGGGTCTACCGGAAGGGTCATGGGCGCGTCGGGAATGCCCACCAGGCACAGCGTGCCCTCGAGCCGCAGCGCCGCGAGCCATGCGTCCCAGGCGAGCCGCGCCGGGGTGGTGATGAGCAAGAGGTCGACTGCGCTGGTCGGAAGCGCTTCGCCTGTCGTCACCCACCCGCTGGCTCCCAGTTGCTTGGCGAGCTCGGCCTTGCGCGCATCGGGATCGAACGCCACTACGTCGGCGCCCATGCGGCTGGCGAACTGCACCGCGAGGTGCCCCAAGCCGCCGAATCCCACCACGCCCACCGTGGGCCTCTTTCCGGCGCCTGCCGTGGGCCATAGGCGTTCGAGTGCAGAATACACGGTAATCCCCGCGCACAGGAGAGGCGCCGCGTCGGCCGCGTCGAGGCCCGCTGGGAGCGCGTGACAGAAGCGCACGTCGGCACGAACCACGTCGGCGAAGCCGCCCGGGCGCCCCACGCAGGTGCGCACCTTGGCCACCGCGCAAAGGTGCGCGCGCTCGGTGGTGCAGGCCTCGCAAGCCCCGCAGGAGCCGGCCTGCCAGCCGAGCCCGAGGAGCGCGCCTTCCGGGTGGGTGACGGCGCTGCCCTTGGCGACCACGCGTCCGACCACTTCGTGGCCCACCACCAGCGGGCGCAGCGGCTCGCCCCAGTCGCCCTGCAGCAGGTGCAAGTCGCTGTGGCAGAGGGAGCAATGGTCCACCTCCAGGTCGACCTCGAACGGCCCCGGCGCGGGCAGGGCAGGGAGCTCGACGCGCTCCAGGGGACCACCTTGTCGAAGCTGCGCGAGTGCACGAACCGGCATTCGGGAGCTGGTACCACGCGCCAACGGAAACTCCCACTGCTGCTGGAATCGGCGTTGCGACGGGCGCATTCGGTGCGTGCGTTCGAGCGTGGCTCTGCTAGGTCCACACGACCCCACATGCACATCAAGACCTCGCGCAAGTCCGGTGATCGCCTCGTCTCGTCTCAAGACCTGGTGGACGAGTACGTCGCCAAGGAGCTCTCGCGTCGGCAGATGGTGCAAGGGGTGATGCTCGCCACGGTGGGCACCTGGCTGGGCGCCGCGGGCCTCGCCGGCTGCAGCTCGAGCGCTCCCGGCGCACCGACGCCGACACCAGCCGGCGATGGCGGCAACGTCAACCCCGCTGCCAAGGGGCACCTGGTGGGCATGGGCTACCACGATGGCGATCGCGCGGCCGCGCTCAAGGCCGCGCTGGCCGAGACCATCGGTCTCGGCATGATCAAGGCAGGTCAGTCGGTGTACTTGCGGGTCAACTCCAACTCCGGCGATCCGTATCCCTACTCCACCGCGCCCGAGACCCTCCTCGCGGTAGGCGGCATGCTCCGCGACATCGGCGTCACCGACATTCGCATCGGCGATCGCTCGTTCTGGGGCGATACCGGCACCGCCGCCAACCTGAAGCGCAACGGCATCGCCGCCGCCGCCACCCAGCTCGGTACCACCGCGCAGGTGTTCGACGAGAGCGCCGACTGGATGACCCTCCCGGCAGACATGGTGCCCAACTGGACCGGCACCGTGCGCCTGCCCACCGCCGTCACCACCGCCGATCACATGGTCATTCTCTCGTGCGTGAAGACCCACTTCATTGCCGAGTTCACCATGTCGCTGAAGATCAGCCTGGGGCTCGTGCACCCGGGCGATCGCTCGCGCGCCGGCAACCTCAAGGTTCACGACACCAAGGTGCTCCACAAGCAGAGCGCGCAGATCAACAAGGCCTTCACCCCGTCGCTCGTCATTCAAGACGGCTACGCGGCGGTGAGCTCCGGCGGCCCCACGGTAAGCGATCGCCCGCCGGCAGCGCCCTCTGGTTGGAAGGCCGAGACCGCCAATCCCAAGGTGTTCATCGTCTCCACCGATCGCATCGCTGCCGACGTCACCGGCATCGCCGTGCTGCAGACGGTGAGCCCGGCCTTCGAGCAGATCATGAAGACCAAGCCCTTCGAGAACCCGCAGATCAAGGACGCCATCGCCGCCGGCGGCCTCGGGATCTCCGACCCGAGCGCGTACGATCTCGCGGGCCCCACCGTGCCCAACCTCGAAGAGATCCGCGCCAAGATCACCGGCTGAGGCAACTCGGGCGGAGAGCGGCCGACAGGGAGCGACACGAACCCTCGCCCCCTTGCACCGGAGCTCTCATGCGCACCCGCACTCTCGTCGCTGCCGCCACTCTTCTCACGCTCGGCCTCGTTCACTGCGGGTCCGACACCGCCGCGGGCCCCGGTTCGAGCGCCGCGAGCGCCGACGGTGGCGACGCGGTGGTGCTTCCGCCGCCCCCGCCGCCTCCGGAGAACTGCGACGGCAGTACAACCCCTCGGGCGAGCCTGTGCACTATACACGAAGCCTACGGCGTGTTCGTGAGCGCCTCACAGGGGTCGGAAGCCGGCGACGGCAGCCGCGCGCACCCGCTCAAGAGCATCTCCAGGGCCATCCAGGGCGCGCTTCCCTCGGGCCGGCGCGTGTACGTGTGCGCCGAGACCTACGACGAGGTGCTCACCTTCGGCGACGGCATCGAGGTGTACGGCTACTTCGATTGCAAGGGTGACTGGACCGTGGGGCAGGGGCGCGCGTTGGTCGCCCCCAGCACCGAGGTGGTTGCCTCCCGCGCGAAGAACATCGCAAAGCCCACCCGTATCGAGGCCCTCGACATTCGCGGCCGCACCGCCACCGAGCCCGGCCAGAGCAGCATCGGGCTCCTCGCCGAGAGCTCCAAGGGTCTCGCCTTCGCGAGCGTACGCATCGCCGCCGGCCAGGCCCGACCCGGCGCGCGGGGCGCTGCCGCCATTCAGCTCACCGAGAGCCAGAGGGTATCCGGCAACGAGGGCAACGCGGCCGCCTCGTGCTCGCAAGTGGGCACCGACCTGTTCGTCTGCGAGACCCAGCGCACCCTCCCTGCTTCGGGCGGAACCTCGCGTTGCGTCGGCGCCGACGGCTTCAACGGCGGCCCCGGCGGTCAGGGCGGCACGAGTGCGCGCTACCAGCTCCGGGAGCAGCGCGCCGGCGATGCGGCCGGATCGTGCCCCCGCGTGAACGGCTTGGCGACCTTCTGCTACTTCCTGTTGCCGGGCTACGCGCCGGCCGATGGCGACAACCGCGGCCTCTCGCCGGCCCCCGCAGCGGGCGCCACCCCGAGCACCCTGGCGCAGCCCGGCGCCGCCGGCACGCCCGGCACCGACGGGGCCAACGGCGGCTGGCAGATCAGCGCGGCTGGTTTTGCTCCCGGTGACGGCACTGCCGGCACGCACGGCGCGCCGGGGCAAGGTGGCGGCGGGGGCACCGGCGAGCGGCTCTACGAGAACGTGCATCAGGGCATCCACGACCTGTGGGGTGGTCGCGGCGCAGGTGGCGGCGCGGGGGGGTGCCCAGGCCTCGCGGGGGGCGGCGGCGGCGGTGGCGGCGCGAGCATTGCGGTCATCGCCGTCCAAAGCCCGATGAAGTTCGACGTGAACAGCGAGCTGGTGGCCGGCGCGGGTGGCGTGGGCGGCTCCGGCGCGTCGCCGAGCAACGCGCTATCGGGTGGCTCCGAAGGCTTCTCGCCCTCGTCGAACCCCGTATACACCGCCGGCGCGCGCGGCGGCGCGGGTGGCGTGGGCGGTTACAGTGGGCACGGGGCCTCTGGACCCTCCATCGGCATCGCGTATCGCGGCCCCAAGCCCACCGCCGATGCGACCCCCAAGACCGCGCCCCCTGCGCCAGGGCTCCCTGCTCTGGGCCGCATTCCCGCCACCGCCTCCGGCCTGAGCGCAACCAGCTACGCGTTCTGAAGTCGAGCCGCTCCTCCCACCGACGCCGATCTGCTCGCGCGGGTCGGCGTCCTTGCGTCCTTGCGTGCGCGTGCGCGCTCGCGAGTCTCGGTGATACGCTGAGTCTATACCGATGAGCTTCCAAGAAGAATGGCTGTTGCCGCAGCCGGTGGAGAGCTATTCCGACGACGACCTATTGCGGCGTGTTCGCGCTCTCTTGCCCGAAGGAACAGCCGTCGAAGTCTCCGGCGATCCCGACTGCCGGACCATCCGCGTAGACTTCCAGACGGCCGAAGTGGACGCCATCGCCGAGAAGCTCGCTACCCGACCTGGGCAGCTCGACTGGGAATGGCGCGAGGACTTCGACCCTCCGCGCGGCGGCGGACAAGACTACAACGTGCACGTCGACATCGTGGACGACGAGCGCCCCATCCTCCGCATCTATTCCAACGATGGCGAAAACCGCCAAGCATGGCCGCTGGTGTGCGCCATCGCCTCGAGCCTCGCCGAAGAGCTCGGCGGCATCCCCGAAGACGAGGCGCCGCCCCCCAGCGACCGCATACCCATGTTCATCGAACCCAAGAAGGTTCAGAAGCCGAACTGATGGAGCCCGACTTCTCCAAAGCGCGGCTCGCGTAGCGTCGCGCGGGAGGTGCGGCCGATGCGCTCCTTCGCCAGGGCGCGGCGCTGACGGGCGCTCAGGTGGGGTAGTGCGTGCGGAGAACACTTGTGGCGTCGTGGGCCGCGGTGCCCGCGAGGCCGAAGCAATCGCCGAGCAGCGCGCGAATGTCGTCGTCGGTGCCGCCGGTGACCGCCGCACGGAGGCCCATGGCCTTGCTCATGAAGGCCGGGTCGGCGGTCATGTTGGTTTGAAAGTGGGTGGCTGCGCTGAAGGCTGCGGCGGCGTCGAGGCCGAGCAGCTCCTGCAGCACCTCGGCGGCGCGCGCCGAATCCCCGCCCATGATGGCCCCGGCAAAGTCGCGAAAGGTGAGCTGCGTCATGGGTGCAGCCTACTCGAAAGCGATCACCGCGGGGGCGCCAGCAGCCGCTCGCCGTTGGTGTCGCCCTAGGAAACTGGTGTTTTTCGTCAATACCTTCGGGTATGCCGGCGCCTCCCGTGCTCACGAACAGGAGTACAGGAGTACAGGAGTTCGTTCCGCGCGCTGCCCCCAGCGAACGCGCCTCCCTCGGTCTTGACGAAAAACACTCAGTCTCCTGCTTGGCGCTTGTCAGCCGCCGTGCAGACGGGACCGAAGAATCAAGTAGCGTCACGAAAACACCAGCCACCTAGGGCGGTGAATCGCCAGCAAATTGACCATAGCTCGCTCGCGCCGGCCGCTCTAGCTTGTCTCTGCGCGGCGTGGCGATGAATGCGCAGGGCCGCAAGCCTCGACTTCAATCCGCTCGTCCAATCTGCAGTTCGAACTGCAGCCAAGTACATCCCCAGAGAATGATGAATCATGAGCCAACAGCAAGCAAAGTACGTTTGTGGGGCCCCCGTCGCAGGTTCGGCCCGTGAAGGCTCATGGTACGCACGAGCTCAGTTCGCATCCGCGACTGCACGCGCGCCAGAACGGCGGGAACCAGCACTGAGCGCGGGAAACGTGAAGCGCTCCGTTGCGACCTCCCTTTTCGTCTGCCTTTCCGTTGCGATCATCGCCTGTAGCTCCTCGGGCGCAAGCCCGACCTCGGGGGGAGGCTCGGTCGAGGCAGCGTGCGCGGCCTACCGACAAGCAAGCGACGCGCGCGACGCGCGTTGCCGCAGCGGGAGCGTCGACGAGGACCCTGCGTTCGACCAGTTTTGCGCGCGGCTCGTCGCCGCGCCGGGTAGTGGCTTGAGCCCCGCGTCGTTCAAGAGTTGCACGGACAGGCTGGCAACGCTGCCCTGCGACCAAACCCCGCGAGATGTCGCCGAGTGCGACTTCGACAACGCAAAAGGGTCGCTGGTCGACGGGGCCGCCTGCGCGTCGGATATTCAGTGCGCGTCCGGTGAGTGTGGCGGCGGCAAGGTAGACTCGGACGACCTCCGATGCGGTACGTGTGCGCCGCGCGCTGCGGTGGGGGCTGCTTGTGGCAGCAAATTGCCCTCGTGCGCCATTGGCACGATATGCAATTACCCATCGGGGAGCCAGTCTGGTACGTGCAAGGCGGTCGCCGCCGAAGGGCAGACCTGCAACGACGTCAGCGGCCCCAGTTGCGGTACCCAGCTTCAGTGCGACAACGCAACGAAGAAGTGCATCCCGTACCCCAAGGCGGGCGCGCCCTGCGACTTCCTCTGCGCCGGCTCTCTTCGCTGCATTGCCAAGACGTGCCAGCTAGCCGCCGCGGCAGGCGCCGCGTGCCCCACGGGCGGGGAGTGCGGCAGCGGCCTCTCGTGCAACACGGCCACCAAGGTGTGTGGGCCGGTCCCCCGAGTTCCCCTGGGCGGCGCATGCGGGAGTGGGCAAATTGGTAGCTGCGAGCGAACCGCCGATTGCTCCAAGAACGTATGCACGGCACGCATCGCACAAGGAGCCGCCTGCGACCCCGAGGGTACCGAGTGCGTAGCCTACTCAACGTGTCTCAATGGGGTGTGCTCCCCCGTCGACCCAGCCGCGTGCAAGTAGGCTATCAGCGGGCGTTGGCCCCGAACGCCACAGGCTGCCTCGTCGCGTGGCCTCTTGGCTGCCACATCGCTCCCAACGCTGCAGCTCGCCTCGCGAGGTAGGACATCCAGCGAGCAGCCAGGGTGCAAAGCGCGCTGGTCGCATTGGGCCTTTCCCGTGCTCGACGCCGAGACGGACGCGCCCTCCACCACCACGGCCGTTCGTTCGCAGACAGCCGACGGCTGCGAAGTTTTTATCTCACCAGCAACCGCGACGGTACCGATGACGTCTAACGTCTACGTCGTCGAACTTGGCCCCTGAGCCGCCGCGATCGCGTCGCGGAGGGCGTCGCGGATGACGTCGTCGGCCGGCATGGGGCCGGCGTCGGCTTCGAGCTGAAGGTCGTACATCACCCGGTGAAGCTCGATGGCCAGCAGCGCACGCTGCGTGGGGTTTGCCGGTATCATGCCCTCGGGGAAAAGGTCGCCGTGGGCTTCGAGGAACATCGCAGTGGCCAGCACCGCTTCGCGCTCCGCGTGGTTTTCCTGCGTGGGATACGTAAAGCGCCATTGCTCGACGCGCTCCGCGATGGGCGCCTGCGCCGGGCCGCCCACTGCGATGCCGGTGGCGGTGAAGACGCGGCAGTCGAAGTCGCGGCAGGTTTGCGGGCGATGCGCGTAGATGGAGCATCCCTCGTCGCGCCACATGGGACAGTTGCCCTTTTCGTCGTAGCCCATGAGCACGTGGCCTTCGGGTAGGCCAGGGGCGGGGAAGAGCAGAGCCGAAGGAATGCGCGCCAGGGCTTCGGTCTCGCTGGGCGCGATGTGGATGAAGAACGACGCCCGACAGCAGCCGCTGCAGGTGCCGCAGGGCACGTCGGCGCCCACCGTGGGTAGGCGCCTGGCTCGAACCGTCGCCGAAAGCCAGGGCGAATAGGGACCGGCGGGGACCGTCTCGGGAGGCACGCGATCAGCGACCCACGAGAATCTCAGCTTCGAAGAGCGTGTCGCCGCGCTCCGCGAACTGCACGAACCTGGCGTACTCGGCGCCCGGCTGGATGCGCCCGGCGGGCACGTCGGCGATGCGCTCCAGGTAGATGGTGCGGCCGCGGACCGTGTCGCGCACGGTGACGATGCGCTCGCCGTCTTTGGCCTCGCCCGCGGGCAGTGAAGTGGGCGCGCGCATCCCTTCGGGCAGCACCACCTCGAAGTGCACCTCGACGTGCGACGATGTGCCGAGCAGAAGCGGCGTCTGCCGCTCCGGCAGCGAAGCGAGCTGCGCAAGGTGCAGCGGGAAGATGGGTCGCACCGCCAGGTCTTTCCCCTGGGCGCGGGCCAGCTGCGGCACCTCGGCCTTGATCTTGAGCTCCACCGGCGCGTCGAGATCGTCCTTGTGCTCCACTTTCACGTCGCGCACCCGAGCGCCCGGAAGGTTGTTACCGATGAGCCGCGTTTCCACGAAGTCCGAGAGCTGCCCGTCGGGAATGCGCTCCAGCACGTTGCGCATGGAGATGGCCAGCTTGCCCTCGAATTTCTGTGTAAGTTGCACGGTTGCGCCGCCGTCTGGGCGAAGGTCGGCGCGGCCGCTCATGACCAGCGCGTCGATGGCGCCGTCGCTGGTGGTGGTGTCTTTCGGCAGGCCGTCGACCAGGCGCACCGCGGGCTGGCTGCGCAGCTCTGCCGGCAGGTAGCCGTAGGGCGCGAACTTGTCGCGCACCGTGAGCCAGCGCGGGCCCTTCTCGGTTTGGATGCGCAACACCAGGTTGTCCCAGGTGTCGACCTCGCTCATGGGGCCCTGCGGCGGCATGGCCAGACGGCCCTTCACCACCGCGAATTCCACGGGGATGCCCAGCTGCTTGAGGAGGTACACGAAGGCTGCTTGCCGCGAGCCGCTCTTGCTGGCGAGCACGCGCCGGCCGTCGGACTCCTTGCCGTCTTCGATCTTGCCCACCACCTCGCGGTAGACGCGGCGCACGCGCTCGTCGATGGACATTTTCGGAACGTCCTTCACCAGCGCCTCGGCTTGCGGAAGCAGACGCGGATCGAGCGGCGTCTCCTCGCTGGCGGCGTCGATGTATCGGCGTAGCGCGGTGTCGAGGTCCACGCCCCAGCCCACGCGAACGCTGGGCAAGAACTCCACCGGCGGCGGGCTGCCCGGCTCGATCACCGCGGGCGGGCTCTCGTCGACGCGCCAGCGCCGCTCCACGAAGGGGCTCTTCTGCACCAGCTTGGGTGCTGGCACGGCGCCGCGGGTTTCGATTTGAAGCGCCTTGTCTTTGGGGGCCACCACCACGAACTCGCTGCGCCAGTAGCCTTTTTCGGCTTCCCGGAAGAACCAGGTAGGCCCGCGGTAGCGCGCGCCCTGGGCCTCGCCACCCGACGACGTGATGTGCTCGGTCTCGATGTAGTCGCCAATCTCGAGGTGCGGCATGGTGAGCGTGGGCTTGCCCGCCACCGGCTCGGGCTCCAGCACCTGGCCGCTCGGCTTGATGACGCGAATGCGCAGCACCAGGCCGTCGGGCGGGTTCTGCTCCGCCTCCTTGCCAATGGCCTCTTGCGATTGCACGCGGACGATCTCGTGCTCCAGCATCTCGCTCGAGCCGTCGGAGTTCACCCACAGCGCCGAATAGTCGAGTACCCGAGCGGCGCTGCCTTCCATGCGCTTGCCGCTCTTCTCCCACGCCTCGAACTCGCGAATGACCTTGCGGCCGTCGATGCGATACGCCTCGAGGCTGGTGACGCCTTCGAGGAGCTCGATGGCTTCACGAATCTCCTTGCCCTTGGCGCCGGCGCGAATGGCCTCGGCCAAGGCGCGCCGCAGCGCCGCTTTGTCGCCGCGGGCGAGCTCGCGATCGGCCACCTTCAGGCGCAGATCGGAGTCTTGCGGGTTCTTGGCGAGCGCCTTCGAGAGCTGCTCGATGGCGGCTCGGGGATCGCCCGAGCGCTGGAGCACGTCGGCGATGCGGCCGGCGAGGTCTTTGCGCTCCGGCCGCCGCTTCTCGATGCGGCGCAGCTCCACCAGGGCCGCCGCGAAATCGAGGCGCGAGAGGGCCCGCGAGAGATCGACCTCGGAGTCGGGGTCGAGCTTCTTGATGCGCTCGGCGATCTTGTCGGCGTCGGCAAGAGCGCCATCTTCTTCCAGCGTCTCGAGCCACAGCTTGAGCGCGCTGGTGTCGTCGGGAAAGCGCGCGACGAGCGCATCGAGAGCGCGCACCCGTTCGGCCTTCCAGCCGAGGCGCGCGTACACGCGGACCAGTTGCTCTTGAATCTCCGGTCGCTTGGGAAAGCGCTCTGAAAGCTCGCGCAACGGCGTGACCGCTTCGAGAAGGCCACGCTGCTCGGCGTCGTCGAGAATGAGCCAGGCTTTCGAGTACCAGAGGTCTGCGTCCTTCGCGAGGGCGCGGGTGTGAAAGAGCTTCTCGGTGCGGCGCCGCACGTCTTCCGCCTGGGCGGCGTCGCCGCGGGCGAAGATGGCCGCCAGCTCCAGGGCGCCCGCTGCCGCATCGCCCTTCAGCACCACCGGCGCGATGAGCCAGCTGGCGACGTCGTCCATGCCTTCGACGTGCGAAGCAGATGCCGCGAGAGCGCGGAGAATCGGCGACTTGGGTGCGGCCGCGGGTGAGCGCACCATGGCGTCGAGGGGGTTGGGATCCGCCATGCGCGAAGCGGGCACCAGGCCCGCCGGCCTGCCGTCGTCGGCCTCGGTAACAACCGGCGCCGGCGAGCCGTCGCGGTCGAGAATGCGCACGGTGGTGGAGTCGGCGACGATGCGCGCGACGATGCGGTGCCGGCCCGAAGGCAAGTGCACGGCGGCGCCGAAGCGCTGCCACACGCCGAAATCGCGCAGATCGCGGGTGAGCACAGAAACGTCGTCGACCCACACTTCGAGCGCGCCTTGCACGGCCACGATGACGTCGCGGGGCTTGTCGGTGGTGGCGAACGACTCGACGTAGAATACGCCGTCGGCGGTGCGCTCGGTGGTCGCCACCAGGCATCGCGGCTGCTCGGTTTTGAGCACGCGCGGGGTGAGACCGCGCATGGGCTCCTTGGGCCACGCGCTGGGCCAGCGGCCCGGTGCCTCGGCGGCGAAGCTGCGCCTACGGTCGGGTGCGGAGCCGATGCCGAAGGGGCCTGCCACGCGCAGATTGCGGGCGCAGCCGAGCCGCTGCGTCACTTCCACATCGGCGTTGGGGCCGGTGGTCTCGCGGGTGTCGAAGTCTTCGGCCACGCTCCACTCGAGCAGCGTCGAGGTGGCGCGCCAGCCGAGGTTGCGCGGCGAGCGGAGCACTGGCGCCAGCGTCGCCTTTACCCGGGCGTAGAGCTGGGGCACGCTGCCGCGCAGGCTGGTGAGGTGCGTCGCTGCGAACCAGCCGACGATCTCTGCGCTGGAGTCGGTGGAAGCCGCAGCGGCACGCACCGCCGAGGCGTAGGCGTCGGCGGCGACCGCGGGGTCGCCATGCGTCTCTTCGTAGAAGCCCAGCGCCAGGCTCCCGAGCATACCGTCGTGCTTGATCTTGTCGAGGCGACCGCGGGCGGTCTTGGCCTTGGTGGCGTCACCGCCCGGCGCCAGCAGCTCGAAGAGCGCCCACTGGCCCACCTCTTCGCCGTCGTCGGAGCCCTGGGCCTGATTCCGCAGGTCTTTGATGTCGGCGGCGCTGGAGGGCGAGCGTACTGCGTCGCCGCACGCCGCTTGGCCGGCGCCGAGGCCGAGGATGAACGCGAGGGAAAGCCCCTTCGCGGCAAGTCTGTTCTTCATCGCGTGTACACCAATCGTTGCCCGAGGGCGCGGTCCACTTCTTCGCAATATGCACGAAACTTCGGATACTCGGCGGCGGTGATACGGGTCTTGGTGATGGCGATGGTGGTGCGCACCGTCGCGTCGTTGCCCTTCACGTCGACGTCCACCGCATAGGTGCCGTAGTCTGACTTGCCGGCCAGCTTCTGGGGAGTCGATTGAATCTTCGCGCCTGCCGGCAGGTGAAAGGTCCACTCGGTGACGCTGGTGGTCTGGGCCGAGATGCGAATATCGCGCTTGCGCTGCGAGAGCGAGGCGTACTCCTTGACCATGTAGTCTCGGGGACCCACCGAGAGGCTGGCGGTCTCGCCGTCTTTGCGGGCCAGATCCTTGACCTTGCCTTTGGCGCGCACCGCGATGGGCTTTTCCACATCGGTCATGTCGTTGGCGTCGATCTTGGCGAAGTCCACGCCCGGCAGCTCGGCGCCCACGTCTTCGGTGATGCGCGACTTGCGGGTCGACTCGTTCTGGTAGCGCTGCCGGTAGCTCGATGCGTTGACGCCGGTGACGTCGACGCTGAAGGCCAGCTGGGCGCCGCCCTCGGCGTTCACCTGGGCGTCGATCTTGCGGGTGGTGACGCTCTCCGAGGCCGGAGGATCGGGCATGTGCACCAGCTTGGGCTTGCCCTCATTCACCAGCAGCGCGAGCGCGCCGCGGTCCATGGCCGGCAACTCGCTGGAACCGGTGTATTCTGCAGTTCCATCGAGAAAAAGGTTCATCGACGGCACGTAGGCGATGGCGTGGTCGAAGGGCGCCAAGCTCGCCGGCTCGGTGTCGAAGTCGCCGCGCATGCCGGTGCGCACGATGACGATGGTGGCCGGAATGCCCAGCTCCTTGAGCATGGTGACGATGAGCGTCGCCTTGTCTTTGCAGTCGCCGAAGCCGCGCGCAAAAATCTGCGCGCAGCGATAGGGCTTGAAGCCGTGGATGCCGAATTCCAGCGCCACGTAGCGGGTCTTCTGCACCACGTAGTCGTACACCGCCCGCACCTTGGCCTTTTCGTCGGTGAGGCCTTTGGTGATCTCGGCGACCCGGCGCTTGACCTCGTCGTCGGCCACGAACTGATCCTTCACCAGACCCCAGTACCAGCGTCCCATCTCGTCCCACGATTGGTAGGTAGAGACGTGCACATGGCCCAAGAGCTCCGGGTAAGGGGGCTGCAGCGGCTCGCGCTGCATGGGCGGAACGTTCTCGGCGGTGAAGCGGTAGATGCGCTCGTCGCCCTTCTCTTCCACTTTGGAGACCAGGCCAGGAATATTCGGCTTGTTAACCACGAGCTTTCGGGTCTTCGGTGTAATCAGCACGTATTCCGAGTGCGTCACCGGCTCCGGGCTCTGCATGTAGTTCACTTCACCGAAGTAGTCGTTGAAGTTGTTGCGCTCGGCCACGTCTTCTACCCGGTATTGCAGCTCCACCACGTCGCCGGGAAAGATGCGGGGAAAGTTCACGTAAAACGCTCGGCCGCTGGTGTACATGGCCATGTTCGGGTCGTCGGCCGCCGTCTCGCCGCTGTCGGTAGCTTCGTCGATGGTGCCGTTCTTCCGGTGAATGCGCGCGCCGCGGAGCTGCACTGTTTCGGTGTCGCCCTCGTAGCCGAAGGCGTATTGCCGGGCCTCGGCGGCGGTGGCGTCGGTGAGCGGCTGAAAAGCCACTTGGTGAAAGCGGCTGGAGAGCCCGTTGGCGAACACCGTGGTCACTTGCAGGTCGACCAGCGTGCGGCGGCCCTGGCCATCGGCGGGCTTGCCGCGGTCTTTCAAGAACTCGGCGGCGGGCCGGGCGTAGTTTTCGTCGGCCCGGGGCTTGGGCGGCTGCATGTGCGCCAGGTACTCACGCACGTCTTTGTCTTGCGGCTTTACCTCGAGGATGCGCCGGAGCAGCTTCTCTTGCTCGTCCTTTTGGCCGTACACGCCATAGAGGTCGGCGAGCGCGCGCAGGGTATCGGCGTCTTCCGGTGACAGCTCGAGGGCGCGCCGGTAAGCGGCAATGGCGCTCGGGCGATCGCCCAGGGCCACGTGGGTCTTGGCGGCGGCCTGCAGCGTGGTGGCGTCGTCCGGCGCCAGCGCAACCAGCCGCGCAGAAAAGCGGCGTGCGGTGGCGGCGTCGCGGCGTGCGAGCGCGAGATCGAGCTGGGTCTTCACGAACGAGGGGTCGTCGAAGCGGAGCTGCGCGTAGCGCTCCATGACCTCGTTGGCCTCCACCGTGCGGCCGGCTTCCCGGAGCTCGGCGGCCAGCGCCCGGAGCAGCGCCACGCTCTTGGGGCGGCGGGCCAGGGTTCGTTCGAGGAGCGCGATGGCGGTCTCCTTGAGGCCAGCCTCGCCGTAGAGCTCCACCCGCGCAAGAATGGCCGTGAGGTTCTCGGGCTCGAGCGCCAGCGCCTTCTCGTAGTACGGAATGCAGTCGCGCCAGTTGGCGCCGGAGCGCGCGTAGGCAGCTCGCGCCAGCAGCACTTTCACCTTCTCGTCGACCGGCGTGCCGGCGTTGACCCGCGCCTCGGCCTTTTCGACCCATCCGGAGCGCTGGTTGCGGTTTTCGGCCAGCTCGCCGGCCAGGAGCAGGCGCGCAATGGTCGGGTCCTTTTCGGCGGCCTTGCTGGCGTACTCGCGGGCCTTGCGCTCGGCGGGATCGTCGCCCGAGGTTTGCACCAGGTAGCGCGCATACTTCTCGAAGCTGAGAGCGTCGCCGCCCTTGATGCGCTGCTCGAAGGCCGGCACCGGGCCGCCCATGGTGGGCGCGGTCTTGGCCATCTCTGGCTTGGGGCCACGGCTGCCGGCGTCGGCGGCCGAGAGCGTGGGGTCGGCGTGGACCTCGAGATCGGCGTCCGGCGAGCCGTCGGGCTTGCCGATCCGCAGCGTGAAGATGGGCGCCTGCTCGGTGCCGCAGGCCTTTACGAGGACGCGGTTGTAGCCCTTCTCGAGCTTGCCCTGGCCCGATACGCGATCGGCATCGAGGGAGCGGTACTTCTCGTCCCGCAGCACCTCCTTGCCGTTGAGCCACACGCGCAGGGCGCCGGCTCCGCCCGCCCACACAGAAATGCCGTGGGTCGGATCCTTCTTGCCCTGCACGAAGGTCACCGCGTAGGCGCACACGTTCTCTTGCGGGCGCACCAGCGAGCCGAAGTCGACCCAGCCGGTGGCCGCTGCCTGCGGATAGAGCCGATAGCGTGCGGGGCGCTCTTTGCCCTGGTACGGGTGCACCAGGTCGATGGCGCCGTTGCCCTCTTCTTCGGGGCCGAAGGCGCGGTTGAAGCCGCCCTTGCCCTCGTTGTCGAAGGCGCCCACCACGAGCCAGTCTTCCACGAAGCCGAGCTGCTTCAGGTGCGTGTGGGAGCCGGCGAGATCGCCGCGGCGCCGCCTTGCGTAGGCCTCGAGCAACCCCGCGTAGGTGCGCGCCGCCGGGGCGATGCGGCTCTCGGTGGAGAGCGTGTGGAGCAGCGCCTCGAGCTCGGTGGGGTCGGTACGGTCCCACTCCTGCCAGACCGCGCGAAGGGCGCCGTACACCTCGGGACCCTGCGCGCGCTCTACCTCTGTGCGGAGCTCGGCGAGCCGGGCGGAGCCCTCGGTTGCGGTTGCGGTTGCGGGCGTCGTGACGGCGACGGCGCCCACGAGGAGCGCCGCGGGGACGGCCATCGCGCGAATTTTCGAGTGACTCATAAACGACCTACCTGGGGTTTTCGACCCACCGCTGCCTTTTCGTCAAGGAAAGAGCGGCATTGTGCCCCCAAACGCTGGGTAAGCGAAGCCCCTTGCGGATGGTATGCGGTGTCGGGAGGCGATCGCCGAGCGGCGAGGTGGGGGGGCGCGGGGGGGGCGGGGGGCGGCGGCCGCCCGGGGGGCGGGGGGGGGGGGGGGGGGCAAGAAGGGAGGGGG